>CAVWYB010000051.1:0-18322 GCA_963759145.1 uncultured Solirubrobacterales bacterium | reverse complement strand
ACCGCTACCGCGGCCGCGTTCCGTTTGCTGTCCCACGAGGAGGTCGAAAAGTGATGAGCACCTCCACGAGACCGGATTCATGGACGTTCGAGACGCTTGCGGGGCACATCGACGGGGCCGTTCTCTTCGCCGAGATCGCAGCGCCGCCGATGAACCTTCTCGGGCCCGAGCTCGTCCGTGACCTCGTCTCCCTGATTCAGCGTGCCGAGGCAGACGGCGCGTGCAAGGTACTCGTGTTCAGCAGCGCCAATCCCGACTACTTCATCCCCCATGTCGATGTGACTCAGGTCAGCGAGTACCGACAGGAGGCTGCGAAGCTCGCCGGCGAGCCGTCGATCGCGCTTCTGTTTCGTTACCTGAGCGCGAGCCGCCTTGTGACCATCGCGCAGATCGAAGGTCGCGTTCGCGGCGCCGGCAGCGAGTTCGCGTTGGCGTGCGACATGCGCTTCGCCGCGAGCGAGTCGGCCATCTTCGGTCAGCCGGAGGCGGGGTTCGGCTTGGTCCCGGGCGGCGGCGCCATACAACACCTCACGCGCCTAATGGGCCGAAACCGAGCGCTCGAGGCCCTGTTGAGCGCCGAGGACTACGACGCGCAGCTCGCCGAGCGATACGGCTGGATCAACCGCGCGTTGCCCGCCGGCGAGCTCAGCGACTTCGTCAGATCGCTGGCCCATCGGATTGCGGGCTTTCCGGCCTACACCCTGGCGATGATCAAAGAGCGGGTCAACGCGATCGCGCTCGCGCCGGCCGGGGACTTCCGTCGCGACTCCGACCTCTTCGGCGAGGCCGTGCGCAGCCCCGAGGCACAGAGCAGAACCAAAGCCGCGATGGAGCGCGGGTTCCAGACGCCGGGAGCGGAACTGACCCTGGCCCGGATCCTGGACGACCTGGGCGGAGCTAGCGAGAGGGCGCCTCGATGCGCGGCCAACCAACCTGACCCAAAGGAGGTCACATGAGCAGCACCGACGTGACAAGCGACACCGCGGCGGCGGCCCCCGCCGCCGGCACGGTCGAATTCAAGCTGGAGGTCGTGGTTCTGCCGGTCGCGGATGTCGACCGGGCCAAGGCGTTCTACGAGATGCTCGGCTGGCTGCTGGACGCCGACCTCGCCACCGGCGAGGACTACCGGATCGTCCAGCTGACGCCGCCTGGCTCGTCGGCCTCGATCCACTTCGGCACCGGGGTCACGAGCGCCGCACCGGGCTCGGTCGAGCGCTTGGTGCTCGTCGTCGACGACATCGAGGTGGCGCGCGCGGAGCTCGTCGCCCGCGGCGTGGACGTGAGCGAGATGTTCCACGGCGAGGACGGCCTGATTCACCACGCTGGGACCAGGGGACGCGTGGCCGGGCCGGACCCGGGGCACGCCACCTACGGCTCGGGGGCCTCGTTCGAGGATCCGGACGGGAACGGCTGGCTGCTCCAGGAGGTCACGACCCGGCTCCCCGGGCGCGAGTGGGAGGACTGACATGGACATCGCCTCCCTGGCAGAACTCCTGCAAGATACGGCCCTGAGCTAACGCCGCGTTCAGGTGGCAAGAATGGGGTGTCATGAGCACCACTATCGACACCGCGACCAAATCTCGGTCGTTTCAAATCGAGATTCCATGGAGCAGATCGACGACTTGCGCAGGCGCATCGCGGCGACCCGCTGGCCGACCGAGGAGCTCGTGTCAGACCGATCGCAGGGGCTGCGCGTGCCCGTGGCGCCGAGCGCCTGAGCCGCACCGGACAGTCATCCAGCCGACCAGCCCGTGCCAGGGCCGGCGGCAGCGGTGCCAGCCGATTGGCAACGCCAGCTCAACTAGTTAGTGCGTCACGCTTGGGTGCGCATCACAGGTAGCCCTTGCGATTCAGCCACCGCAGTGAGGCATACCCCCAGATCGGCGGCAGATAGAAGGTGCACAGGCGCTGGGTGATCGCGACGGCGAAGGCGGTCGACTCGCCGACGCCCATGGCGATCAGTCCAGCGGAGAGGCTCGCCTCGGCCGCACCGATTCCGCCGGGCGACGGGATCAGGCTGGAGAGCACGGAGGCCGCGGTGTTGACGAACATCGAGCTGCGCCAGATCCAGGTGGACGCCGTACGCGAGACATGTCGCGCCCAACGCGATCGAGTACAGGAGCTCCGAGGCGATGCTCCCTCCGAAGAGCTCCATCCGCTTGTGCTCGGTCGCGCGCCACCGTCCAAAGACCCTGAAAGCGCGTCCGGACTGCCGGGACGACCTTGTCACGAAGCTTCGGCACGGCGAGGACGATCGCCACGCCCACGACGACAGCGACGAGGATCGCCGCCACGAGGCGACCGTTGGGCGTGCCGAGATGGAACTTGCTCGTGTCCAGGGTCTTGCCGACGAAGGCAAGGCTGACCAGCAACAGCACCGCCTGGACGATCGTCTCCGAGGCGTCATCGAGCGCTGCCGCGGCCACCGCCTGCGGGGCCGATGCCCCCATCCGCTGAAGGAAGCGGAGGTCGATCCCGATCCGCCCGGCGGAGCTGGGCACGGTCAGGTTGATGAACTTGATCGCGGACTGCAGGAGGACGCAGGGGAGCAGCGGGAGCGGAGTCGCGACCGATCCACGTACCGACACCCCCGTGCCGATGAAGCTGGACTGTGCGAGAAGCAGCGCGACCACGACCCAGGCCGGATCGGCCTCCTTCAGCTCCTCGATAGATCGTGCCGAACCCGATCTCGGCCAGCTTGGAGATCAGCAGGTACGCGGCGACGATGAGGGCCGCGGTAAGCAGGAGGTCGCGAGGGCGAATGCGACGAAGCGGCGCCACCTCGGGCGCCTCCTGGCCTGTCGCGGCGGCCAGGTCGGTGCGAAGCTTCTTGAGACCCAGCTCGTGCGAGCGCGCCAGGTCGCGGAGGTGCGGCGTCAGCGCCGCGCGCTGCAGGTAGGGCAGGATGCGCACGAGGTTGTCTCTCCAGCCGGCGTCGAGGGCGTGGCGGAGGGCGCGCTCCGGCCCGACGAGGACGGTGCAGGCGACGGCCAGCTCGGCCGCGTCGATGTCGATCGCCGATTGGGGAGCGGCCAGGGTCGCGGCCGACAGGTCGACGAGCATCGGGCCGCTCGTCGGTGACGAGCACGTTGCTCGCATTGAGCCTGCCATGGGAGATGCCCGCCCTGTGAAGCCGATCCGCCTGCTTCCAGAGGTCTTCGAGCAGTTTCGTCGCTCACCTGATCGGCGCGTGAAAGCTCGAGCGGCTCGACGTCCGGCTGGCGGGTGACGAGCAGCGCGTTGCCGTCGGCATCGGGTGCGGCGAGCACCACCTCGGGCACGCGGACCCCGGCCTGGTCCGCCATGAAGATCGCCAGCGCCTCATGCTCCACCTGGTCGAGCCGACCGATGGGAGCGCTCCGGGGTGGATCCCTGTACGCCATGAGGCGCCAGCGTCGGGCGAGCCGCTGTGTGTCCTGTGAGTCGCGGCCGAGCACGCGCACCTTGAGGGGTTGCCGGCGAGATCGTGGCCGACGTACTCGGCGCACCAATCCGCTGCCGCTCGCTCGGCGCGAGGTCGCGGACTTCGACCCCGAGCGCGGCCATCGCGGCGCGGACCGTCTCCGTCGGCGGAACCCCGGCCGCGGAGCCGAAAGCCAGCCGCACGATCGCGCCGGCCGCCATGCCGACGGCGAGTCCGCCCAGCGCCGCAGACGGGAGTGCGGCACCGAGCACGACAGTGCCCAGCGCCGCGATAGGAGCGAGCCACACCGCGAGCACGCGAACCCGGCGGACGAGCTCCGGGCCGGAGACGACGAGGACCGTTGTCGCTGCCGCGAGACGGAGCTCGGGATAGCCCCACTGCGACAGGAGGTGGCCTTTGACCGGGAACCAGTCCGACTCGACCACTCCCCCGAGGACCAGGCCCGCCGCCGCCAGCGGCACAGCGCCACCAGCAAGTCGCGCGCCAAGCTCCACCGCCGGCGCACGAGCACGTCGACGACGACCACGAGCGCGAGAACAAGCAGGGCGACGAATGCGACGCGCCAGATCCCGTTCGCCCACCCGAAGAGCGTCGTCAGCGCCCGCGCGACGTCCGCATCGACATCGGGCGTCGAGGATGCGACGACCGCGGTCAGCCCGATCACGATCGCGGCCGCGAGCAGAAAGACGCCGTCGACCGTCCGCCGGTTTCGCCGCCCGGGCTCGGTGGCCGTCAGCACGGCGAGATCCCACGAACGGTCTTCCACGTTTGCCATTCGACTACAAAGCGGCTATCGCGGCGGACGCCACCGGAGAGCAGCCAAACTGACGATCAGCTCACGTCGTGGCGGCTCGCCCGCTGCTCGCCGCCCTGGCCTTGTCGATGTCATCGGGGAGATGCCGGATCTCGAGCGCGAGCACGATGCGCATCGTCCCGATCACCACGGCCCAGATCCCGCCGACCGTGATCAGAGCGGCGAGCGTCGCCCCGGGATCCGCGAGGGCCAGTAGGCCGAGGGGCACCTCGACCAAGCCGAGGAGGAGCAGCATCCACCAGCCGGGCATCACCCGGCGTGCGGCGAACGCCCCGGCGATCGTGATCGTGCCGACGACGATCAGCCAGGAGCCGAGGAAGATTCCGAGCACGATCAGGCTCGGTTTCGGCCAGGCGATGATCACGACTCCAGCCGCGATGGAGAGCAGTCCCGTGAGGAAGTTCGCGGCGCGGTAGGAGATCCCGACGGTCAGCATCGCCCAGATGCCCTCGAAGATGAACAGCGCTCCGATGAACGTGGAGAGGCTCTCGACACTCCAGTCGATGCTCCAGATCAGGACACCGGCGACGATCAGCACCAAGCCGTTGAGCAGCAGCGTCGTCCAGTTTCTCGCTAGCTGCTCGGCTGCATCACGAGTCAGGTGATCACCCAGGTCGTCGAACGAGGCGGGAGTGACGAACATTGTGTCCTCCATTCGGGTCGAGGCGAGACGGCGGCGCCATCTTTGCACTTCGGTGCCGGGGACCATCAGCTGAGCCGAAAAACGGATCCACGCGATGCCGGAGGAGGGACTCGAACCCCCGACACGCGGATTATGATTCCGCACGCCTTTGGCTCTGTAGAGCCAAAAACGCTCGAAATGGCGCACGGATGGCGCACGAATCCCACCGTCGGCCAGCATGCCCAGCATGTGGTACGAACTGCTTCGCGACCTATCGGACTTCAAGCTGATGGGCACCAGCCGCCTGCTCCGGTCCGAGGTGGCTACGAGCTAACGGTTTGGGCGCCGGGGGCGCTGGCGCCGGCAACCTCGCATCGCGTTGACGGTCCGGCCAGCCAGCCGTTGCGTCATTGAACGCCAGAGGACGGCCTAGCCTCGTACGCTCCGGAACGTGATCGAGTACCGAAGCGCCTTCGTCGCCGGGATGGAGTGTTGCCAGGCGGACCGGGCCGTCCCGCCGATGACGTACGCCGAACGGGGTTCGAGCTCGGCCGCTGACACTTCCCGGCTCGCGCCACGTCCGCGCTGAAACCGCATGCGGCACGAAGATGCAAGCGACACGCCGACGACCCTCGGGCCAAACTTCGGCGCATCGCGGTGCCAGCCGATCCCCGCTCCCTCGGGATACCGGGAGAGGAGGGCTTCAACGAGCCCGCTCGGCTCTATTTCCGCGAGGGCGGCGCAGCGATCGCGCAGCCATGTGAGGGCCGGCGGGATCGGTTCCGCCTCAGAAAGGCTCGGGGACTCGGGCTCGTACGCGACGCCGAAATGCCGCACTGTGCGCTTCGAATCCTGGCCGCGCATCCTCATAGGGCGAAGTTCGAGTGACTCGATGAGTGAAATGAGCCGGGCCTCCTCCTCTACCGTGACGAAGCCGGGCTGATAAACGAGGCCGTCAGGCCACCCGCCGCGGGCGCGCGGCCCCGGATCGAGCTGTGGGTCGAGGCTGAGCTGCTCAGTTGTCACGTCTTCTCTTATAGCGACCAGATTGCCGACGTCCCGCGTGCGCGCTCCGGTGGCGCTGGGAGGGGAGGCGACGGTGTATCACGGGCACACGGGCATACCCGATGGGATTCGAGACCTTCACGATAGTTTTGCCGACCTTCAGATCGAGATCTCGGAGATTCAACCGGGGTTCGGGCGACCGGCGGCAGCCAGGAAGCTCCACGGAGCCGCTGCTCGTTTGCGCGATTAGCGGGAGCGGCTTGGACCCGCGATACTCGCGCCGGGGTTCCTGAGCGGCGCTGGGCGCGTTGCTTGCAGGCCTGAGGCACGCGGCTAGGTTTGGCCGGGGTCGGTGATGGCACGGTGCGCCGCCTGATCCTCTTGACGCCAAGCGCCCTTTCAAGACGAATCCATCCGTCGGGAGGACCTGATGAGGTCAGCGAGTGGCCGTGTCCTTCGAAGCTTCGATGTAGTTCACCGCCGAGATCTGCTCGATCGCGATCTTCATGACGACGCGGCCGACAGCCGCGAGTGCCTCGTCGGTTTGTGGCTCGGGTGGCTCCGCTGAACCGGTGATCTTCTGCATGACCGCGGCCGTCGCGGCGCCGATGTTCTGCGTCAGGATCTCGGCGCGGCCGGAGAACACTGCCGATGGGTATGGCGGCTCGTGCCCCATGACGCACAGCGAGGCCCAGCCCGATCGCTCGACGTTCTTCGCCTTCAGTCGTTGGGCGAGCGTCGACAGCACCAAGTGCTCGCCGTCGCGCGCGTAGTAGACCAGGGACTGTCGCGGCCGACCGTCCTCCACCACGGTCGCCAGTACGCCGACCCGGTGCACATCGAGGAATTCCCGCAGCTCAGCCGTCAGCCCACCCATGCGGCGGCCTCCTCGGCGGCGGGCGCGACGTAACCGTCCGGCTCCTGCACGACGGTGTTCTCGAGCGTTCCAATGCCGTCGATCTCGACGCGAACGACGTCGCCGACCTTCAAGAGCCCCTCCGGGAAGGGCTGGCGGACGGCGCCCACGCCCGCCGGCGTGCCCGTCGCGATCACGTCGCCCGGCTCGAGCGTGAACGCCTCGGAGAGGTGGGCGACCTGCTCGAAGCAGTTGAACACCATCTCGCGCGTGTTGCCGTCCTGGCGTTGATCACCGTTCACGAATGTCCGGATACCGAGGTCGTGGGGGTCACCGAGCTCGTCGGCCGTCACGATCCAGGGACCGAGCGGCCCATGGGTGTCGAACGACTTGCCCATCGTCATCGTCGGCGTCCGAATCTGCCAGTCGCGGACGGATACGTCGTTGGCGATCGTGTAGCCGGCGATCACGCTCTTCGGCCTGCTCGGGCGGCACGTGCCGGCAGCGCTTGCCGATGACGATCGCGAGCTCGCCCTCGTAATCGAGCAGGCTCGATACGCGCGGCATGTGAACGTCATCGCCCGGCCCGACCACGCAGGTGACCTGCTTGTTGAAGAAGATCGGGAACTCCGGCGCCTGCATGCCGCTCTCGGCGATGTGATCGGCGTAGTTGAGCCCGATCGCCAAGAACTTCCGGGGTTGGACCGGCGGAAGCAGCCGGACCTCGTCGAGCGCGTATTCATCGTCTTGCTCGCGATCGATGACCTGCGCTCCTTCGACCAGGCCGTGATACGTGCGGCCGTTTGCCTCGAATCTGCAGAGCTTCATTGGGGGCCTCCTTCCTTTCCGTTCTGGTGGGCGGCGAGGTAGAGGTAGTCCTCGCGAATCGGCGCGAATACGTCGACGTTCAAAACGACTTCGGCGCCGACGACGCGTCCGACGTGAGGAACGCCCGCAGGTATGTAGAGGAGCTCACCCGCGCCTACCGTGTACTTGTCCCCGTCGAGGTCGAGCTCGAGCGTGCCCGCGAGGATCAGCGCGAGCTGGTCGTAGGGATGCGTATGAGGCGGGACCTCCGGATGTCCCGGCTGGATCCAGTTGAACGTGACGATCGCGTCGTCGGTGCGAACCGCCGTACGGGTGAGGACGCCGTCGGCGATCGACTCGCGCGGCAGGCCCGCGATCTTGGCGTGGAACGGTGCCGCCGGCATCTCAGCGCGACTGCGGCAACTCGACCGGTGGTGTCTCGGGCGCGTAGCCGCCGTCCATCGCCTTTGCGTGAATCTCCTCGAAGCTCAGGCCGCCCGCGCGGTCCGCCGCCACCTTCTCAGGATCGACGAACTTGCCGAGCGGGTCCTCTTGGAACTGGACCGAGTTCCGCATCCAATCGCTCGACTCCGTCCAGTCGCCGAAGACGTCGCACTGGAGCTCCACGTGGTTGCCGTCCGGATCGGAGTAGTAGTAGGAGAACGTCATGCCGTGGTCGAGGCAGATGTCCGGGACGATCCCCGCCGCCTTGAGGCGCAGGTAGCTGTCGTTCAACTCGTCGAACGAGTCGTACTCGAACGCGGTGTGATGCATGCCCGTGTGCGTCTCCCTCTCCGGATCGTCGACGAAGTTCGGAAAGGCGAGCAGCGCGATGCGGTGGTTGGCTTCATCGTTCGAAAGCCAGGCGCCGAGGTCGTACTCGAAGAGCACCTCCGCGCCTACGACCGTCGCATACCAACCGATCATCTCCTGAAGCCGGATCGTCTTGAGATTCACGTGATGGAACTTCGGACGGATGGTTTGCCCGGTGTCAGGCATGCGTTACCTCCTGTGAAATCGATAGCTGTTGGCGCAGGTCACCTACCAGCGGCGAGAGATCCTCGGCGCTGCTGACCGCGCCGAATACGTAGAAGTCGGGCCGCACGATCACGGCGGCGGCGTCGTGGCTTGTGAGCCACGACGTCAGCCGGCCGTCCACGTCGCGAACGCCGCCCTCCTGCTCGGGATCGAGCGATACCAAGTGCGTACCCAGGTTGTCCAGGAAGGCAAGCTCCTCGGCACCCAATGCGGCGCGAGGATCGCCTTCGGCGGTGAGCAAGACGAAGCCGCGCCCGACGACGTCGTCGAAGCGCCCTTCGCCCGCAGGTGCGGAGACGGTTCCCTGCACGCAAATTTCCCGGCGAGCGCGCTCGGGCCGTCCTCTGAGCGCTCTTGAAGGAGCCCCTCCGTGACGCCCGGAAGGCCGATCGCCGGGGGCGTTTCACTGGCGCGGAGCGCCGCGTCTCGCTCGGCGGCCGCAGCCGGATCGAGCTCGCACGACACACGCGCCATCTCCATCGAAAGGCGGACGATCCACTCGCACTGCGGCTTGCGCTCGGCCGTGTAGGAATCCAATAGATCCTCCCCTGCTTCGCCGCGCAGGACGAGGTCGAGCTTCCACGCCAGGTTGCCGGCATCGCGGATGCCGGAGCAAAGGCCTTGCCCAAGGAACGGAGGCATGAGATGAGCGGCGTCGCCGGCCAGGAAGGCGCGTCCGCGGCGCATCGTCTCGGCCACCCGCGCGCGAAACTCGTAGACGGCGTACCGAGTCAGCTCGGCGTCGTCCGGGCCGAGCCAAGGCGACAGCAGCTCCCACACCCGTGCCGGATCCGCGAAGTCCTCTGGGCGCTCGCCGGGAAGCAGCATGAACTCCCAGCGTCGATGGCTCCGCCCGTTGCGGGTGTGCATGTGCGGGCGGCGCGGATCGCACCACTGGCACGTAGTCGGGAGATGCTCGAGCGCGCTGATGTCATGCGGCCACAGGTCGAGCGTGAGCCAATTCGCGGCGAAGCCGAGATCCTCCCATTCGATTCCCAACGCGTCCCTGACGGTCGACTTCGCGCCGTCGGCGCCGATCACGTAGCGCGCCCGCACGGTTTGCGTTTCCTCCGTCGGAGTGACGCGGCCGGGCTCGTCTTCTCGGACGCGTTGCAGCAGGAGCTCTGTGTGGTCGGAATGCTGGACGATCTTGGTTGCGCTCCAGCCCCGCTCGACCGATGCGCTGCGCTGGGCGACACGATCCAGCGCTCTCTCCAGATACGGCTGGAAGAAGAGGTAGTTCGGTTCCCATCCGGAGGCAGCCGGCGTCTGCGCGCGCATGCTCATGATCGGCCCGCCGTCGGCGCCGAACCAGCGGTATTCCCGGATCGGAAGCAGATCGTGGGCGATCTCTTCGACGATGCCGAGCGCTTGCCAGACGCGCATGATCTCGTGGTCGAAGTGGACCGCGCGGGGCAAATCATAGAGGTCGCCGAACCGCTCGAAGACACCGACCCGGTGCCCGCCGCGGCCGAGCAGCGCGGCCGCCGTCTGACCGACAGGCCCGTAGCCGACTATTGCCACGTCGTAGTCGAGCTTGGTCATGAGCGGGGCCCTCCCTCGGAACAGATTGGAACGCACACTACAGGAGAAGTTTTGTAATGACAAGTCCAATCTCTACCATTCGGGCTGTGGCTATCAGACCCGATGTGATCCCCAACCGCCGCGGCGCCAGGTCACGCGAAGCCGTGCTCGACGCAGCCGAGCGCATCATGGCCGAGCGCGGATACGAGGCCGCCACCGTCGCGAGCCTCGTCGAGGAGGCGGGCGTGCCGGCCAGCTCGATCTACCACTACTTCGGCTCCAAGGAGGGTGTGCTGCTCGCCGTCATGGAGCGGGGCGCAGAGCGATTTCACGAAGCCCTGCCCGAGCCGACCGAGCGTCGCGGCGCGCAGTCCGAGCATCTGCGCGGTTTGATGGCATCGATAGCCGAGGGACTCGAGCGCCGTCCGGACTTCCTGCGCCTGATCATCGTCATGGCGACACAGCCTCGGGTGAGCGGCAACGGAGAAGTGGATGTCGTGGTCGAGCGCGTGCGCGAGCTGGCGCTCGCTCGGCTTCGCAACCAAATGGACATTGCGTTCGGAATCGATCCCGGCTCGGCGCAAGCCGATCACCTGGCTCGGTTTGCGCTGGCTGCGATCGAGGGAGCGTTCGTTGCGACTCAGGCCGATCCGCGGCTGTCCCTCGACGGATTGCTCGAGCATCTTCCGGCGGCGCTCGTAGCGATTCGGCGCGAGATCGCCGCCCTTGCTCGCTCTCGGCCTTCTTAAGGGCGCTTTCTGCGGCGCTCCAGGATGCCGACTGCAGCGGGGCCAGCGCAGCGCGGGCAAGGCCCGCAGAAACCCGCATCCACCAAGGTGTGGACGCGCGGCGACTGGTCGTGAGGTAGCCAGTCTCAGAAGCCCGGGCGCAGTATCCCGCAGGCTCAGGAGTCGGCGTGAGCGTCTTGCTCCGACAGCCCCACGGCTTCGAGGGCCTCGGTACGCTCCCGAAAGCTCTCAAGGTGAATCACCTTGCTGCCGCGGAAGGTCCAGAGCGTGAAGTAATGGAGGACGGTCGGAACGCCGCTGCCGCTTCCGACGCCGCGCTGGTGCACACCCACGAGCACGCTATCTCCCGCCCCGACGATCTCCTCCGCCTCCATTGTGAAGTGCGTCCAGGGCTCCAGCAAGTCCCGGGTGTACGCGGCGACCGCTTCGATGCCGGAATGCATCCCGGCGTTGGGGAAGTCTGGTCCCAGCACCAAGACGACGTGCGGATCGAGCAAGTCGACGTGGGCACGGAAGTCGCCCTCGCTCCACCGCTCGTAGACCGCCCGCACGATCGCCACGTTCTCCTGCGGCATCGTGTTGCAGTATCCCCCTACCGGGGAGCGGTGAACAAGCCCACCAAGCACAAGTCGCGTTCCCTGTCGGGAACGCCTGATCGGAGGAGTAAGTGATCGCGAATCATCTCGGGCGACATGAAATCGCGTGACCTCGCCAAGCAAGGCGGGCGCCTTGGCGTGCGCGCTGAACCGCACCGGCGAGTCGAGATCTGTGCGCCATCCGTGTGCCATCGAGACCCCATTTGGCCGACCGGCTCAGGAAGAGCGATCTCCGTTTTCAGCTTCCTAGAGCCAAAAGGCGCAACGGAAACGTATGCCGGAGGAGGGACTCGAACCCCCGACACGCGGATTATGATTCCTCAACCCTTTGGCTCTGTAGAGCCAAATTCGGTCGAAATGGCGCACGGATGGCGCACGAATCCCACCGTGAGCAATCCAGCGGAGGTGGGCAGATCGGGACTCGAGCCCGCCGGGACCTTGGCCGCGTGGCCCGGCGGAAAGCCTCGCTTCGAGCCTTCAGGCACGTTTCGCCGTGGAGCGAACAGCGTTGAGTGGGCATTGGGGCGCTACTTCGGCAGGAGCCCGGCGACCGCGTTGGCGACCGGCGAGCCGATCCCGGTCGCCAGGTCGAAGCCCGGCCTCGCGGGGCAGCACGACCCGCCGAAGAGGGCGTTGCCGCCCTGGGTGATGTCGATGAACGCACCCGGATTGCTCTTGGCGAGCGCGTAGAGGAACGGAGGCACGAAGCCCAGTCGCGGCAGCCCCTGCTGCTTTGCCTGTTGCGCCCAGAGCGCGATCATGCCCGCCACGAGCGGTGTCGCGGCGCTCGTGCCCCCGACGAATGTGATGGCCTGCGCGGTTTTGGGGCAGCCCTGCACGCCGCTCGAGCAGACGATCGGATACCCGGGGCTCTCATCGGCGAAGGCCGCCACGTCGGGCACCATTCGATACTTCGAGTTCGCAAACGACTGGGCGGGCTGCCAGGAGGCTCGGGACACAAACGTGCTCTGCCCGCCGCCACCACCCGCGGTGGCGTTGTAGGGGGCCGGGTAGACGGTGTCGTTCCATGGGCCCGTGGCGGTGATGCCGTTGTCGGCATTGAGCGTCAGGTTCGTGCCGCCGACGGCGAGCGCCCATCCCGAGCTGGCCGGCCACGAAACCTGCGGCTTCTTCTCGGAGGAGGTGAGCTGGCTGGGCGGAACGCCGCGCGCACACGCTGACGAGCCGGTGTCGCCGGCGGCGATGGCGACCGTGATCCCCATCGCCGCCTCGGCCGCCAGCAGCCGGGTGACCAGAGTTCGAGATGCCGAGTACGCAGACACGGTCGACTCGCACACGCCGTACGAAACCGACACGACATTGGGAAGGGGCGTGCCATTTTTGGTCGCCTGGATGGGAGCGGCCAGCATCTTCAGGAAGCCGATCACGTCGCCGTCGTCGGCGTCCTCATTGATCTGATGGACCCAGAGGTCGAAGCGGTCGAGCTTTGGTGCAACCATCGAGACCGTCATCGCGTCGAGCGAGCTCTCCAGGATCGGTTCGATCCCGGAGCCGTTGTGGATCTTCAGCGAAGTACCCTGGAATCCGAAGCAGTTGCGGTACTGGTTCACGTCCGAGGACGGCGTCGGTCCCTCGCCGACGATCGCGAGCCGTACGCCCTGACCGAGGAGGCCCGCCGCGTGCAGCGGTGCGATCCCGTACGCCGTCAGGATCTGGTTCGGGTACAGGCCGCTGGAGAGGGCCAGCACGCCCGGGTCCGTCGTGTCGAGACACGACGGCGCCACGGTGCCCGTGCGCGTCGGGGTACCGCCTGCGTACGGGCCGCCGGCCGCCGCCCTGGCGACCGGCCCGGTGCGCGGGCGGCTCGATGCCGAGTGCGCGCCAACCGTTAGGCGCATGCCGGCGATCGTGTTGACGTTTCCTTTGAGCCCCTTCGGAAGCTTGGGGGTTTTCACGGGCAGCGCCACGGTCGAGCCGGAGGAGGTGCGGTAGTCGGCCCACTTCGTCCCGAACATCTTCTGCGCCTTGCCGATCGAGAGCGTCGCGCTCGCGCGCAGGTGCGTGACGTCGACCGTGGCGCTCACGTGCTGGGACTTGAAGGCGTTCACGACCCCCTTCCGGACCGACGACGTCGCTCCGTACTTGCTCGCAAGGTCGGACAGCGAGAGGTACTTCCCATACGAGGACGACGTCGGATTGCTCGCCGACTTCGCCTTCTTCTGAATGCCCGAGTTGTTTGCATTCAGCCCAATCTGCAGGCCGAGCTTGAGGCCCGTCGGAGCCGCCCCCACCTTCTTGAGTCCCTTGTGCGAGATCGGCCCGTAGTTCACCGACGCGTCGGCCGGCGCCCCCGCAAGCGCCACGCATAGGACGGCCACACCGAAGGCCCGGGCAAACATGGGCGCAGTCAACCAGTGGCACGGCCCGGCCGCCTCACCCGGAAGGGATGAAATGTCCCGTCTACGCCCCAGTTGTCACGGTCGATCCGGTAGGCGTCGGCGCGCGAGCGGTCAGCATCCCAGTCGGCGCGCGGGTACGGCACGGGTGAAGGCGTTCGAGCCGAACGGCTATGGGCTGTACCAGATGACCGGCAACGTCTGGGAGTGGACAGCGGATTGGTTCGACCCGGCCTACTACAGCGTGAGCCCGCGTGAGGATCCACAAGGACCGGCGGCCGGTACGGCGCGGGTCATGCGCGGCGGCTCGTACCTCTGCCACGCTTCGTATTTCAACCGCTACCGCGTCGACGCCGCAGCTCGAGCACGCCTGACAGCTCGACCGGGAACCTCGGCTTCCGGGTCGCGCGCTCAGGGCCGTGTAGCCCGGCGTCGGCACGACGGGCGGGCGGGTAGCCTGGGCAGTCGCCGGCCGAAGGCGTGAGCCGCCGACGAGGACTCTGAAGCCTCTCGGCTACCACCTCACGGCGTTGATCAAGCGCTGGATCAAATGAGGCCGCACGTACTCAAGCTTGATTCGGCGAACTCGTCCTCTCTGCCAGGCGACCGTGACGCGTACGGATTGCACCGCGCGAGGGCCGGGCAGGCGTCTCGGGAATCGCGCCATCAGAGTCTCCGCATCGCCTATCATCGCCCGCCGCGAGCGAGCGAGCCGTAGTGCCGACCTGCGTTTGCCTGGAAGCCAGCACGATAGCGCGGCGCCGTGTGAGCCGGGGCCGGCCGGTTCAGGTGAGCAGGCGCACCGTCCCCTTGACGACGAGGTAGCCGCCGATAACGAGCGAACCCGACACGAGGACGGCGTGCTCGTGGCGACGGACCCAGTTCGTCGCCGTGTCGAGATAAGCGCGGGCCGCACCGGGGCGCACCACCGCCAGCACGAGCGACGCGATGGGGACCAGGAACCAGAGGGCGTCGTAGATCGCGACCTGCAGGGCGGCGTCCACGGGGCCGGGCCGTTCGGAGGCAATCGCGTTGAGCGCCGCCAGGTAGACGAGCCCGGGTAGATGCGTGCCTATCCCGGCGGCGACCACGTCGCGGGCGGAGGGGTTGCGCAGGTTCCGGCCGAACCGCGAGCTCGCGGCTGTCGCCGGCGGGCTCGAGCTGCGCCGACGCGTGGGTTGAACCCAGCCTCTTTGCAGGCCTGCCGCGAACCCGAGCGCAGCCGCACCGAAGGCGACGTCGAGCACAGCCGTGAACGTCGACCCACCGACAGCCACGTTGGCTCCGTGGAAGATCGCGACCACTGCCAGCCCGAGCGCCCAGCTCCAGGCAAAGCCTGCTGCGGTGAAGAAGAGCAGTGGCCGCTGGGGCTTGGGCTGCTCGAGCAACACCAGGACCGCCGCAAGGCTCGTCCCGGGCCGTAGGCCGCTGAACAACCCCAGAACCAGCGCCTCGAGATTCATCGCACCGAGAGCGCTGGGAGCCCGCGGTGGCGGGCCCCCGCATCGTCAGCTCAGACTCCTCCGGCCGCCCTGTCGCCTCCACGTACCACGCTCTCGTCTTCGCCGAAGACGATCAGACCGTACACGACCCACACGCACAAGGTGAAGACTGCGAGCGACCACCACGGGTTGTTCCCACCGATCGAGAACAGGGCCCCGAGTGCGCCCAAGCTGCCCGCGATGATCCCGATCACCCGGCCATATGTATTGCCGGCGATCAGCGAAAAGCCCCCGGTGAGCTGGACCACCCCGAGGATGATCAGGACCCAGCCCATGGTGTTGAGGTTGGTGAATATGAACCTGGTGTCGTTGACGTATATCCTGGCATCGTCCAGGGCGCCGATGCCATAGATGATGTTGATCGTGCCGACAAGTATCAGCAAGACTGCTGCGAACACCGCACGTCCAGCACCTCTCATTTGTTGCTCCTTTCCGACCGGGCCGCTTCCCCTGCAATCGCTGCATGGCGGGGTGGGCCGCCTTTTCAGGCCACCGTAGATCACGGAGCTCGGACGGCACGTCATCCGGAAGGGGTGACTGCCAAATTTCATCAGCTGCTTGGGCTCATGCAAGGGCCGGACAGCGTCGAGCTGAAGCTGCCGGCGTCCCGAGGAGGTCCCGGCTGGCATTACCGGCCCGGTGAGGAAATCACCCGAATCGGGTGGTGAGTCTGCCGGCCGCTTGCGATTGGATCGACCGTAGACGCTGGCGCCGAGCATGCGCTTGCCCAGGGAGCGGGAGCGGGTGGACGGTGGTCAGCATGCGCAAACGCCCCCACGACGATGTTCCGGAGCGAGAGTGTGCGTGCGAGTGCCGATATCGAGGCGAGCGACCCGGTGCTGACGGTGCCGGGCGCGCCGAGTCGGCTTAGCCGACAACTGCGATGAGCCCACACGCGACTGGCGAGGACCCGCATGCAGGCTCAGACAACGTAGCCCTGACGCGGTCACCCGGGTTCTGGGTGATCATGCGGCACGCCATCTTGTTCGGCGTAGTGCTCGCCTTCGTCGCGCTGGCGTTTCTGGGATTGGTGGAGGGCGGCACCGACCTCTGGTTCACGCTTCCCGAAGACCCCGGATGGTTCGACGGGAGCCTCTGGTGGGTGGCGGTGACCGCGGGCGCCGGGGTGATCGTCGGCGTGCTGCGGCGCGTCTTTCGCGTCCCGGTCAAGGTGGCGGGCACGGTCGAGGTGCTCAAGGAACAGCGGGTCGAGCCCTCGACGGTGCCGGGCGCGGTTGCCGTCTCGCTGGTGTCGCTGGCGGGTGGGGCGAGCCTCGGGCCCGAGGACGCACTCGGGAAGATGGGCGGCGGGCTGGGAACCTGGGTCTCGGAGCGGCAGAAGCTCAGCGAGGACGTGCGCGCGACGAACACGCTCAGTGGGATGTCCGCGGCGTACGGGGGCCTATTGTCATCTCCGATCTTGGCGTCGATTCTGACGCTTGAGATTGCGCGGCCGAAGGCGGCACGCTTCGCCGACACGCTGGTCGCAAATCTGCTGGCGGCCTCGGTCGCGTTCGCGGTGTACTTTCCGATCGCGGGGTCGACGTTCGTCGGGCTCTACGCGCTGCCCTCGTACAGCTATGAGGACTGGCAGTTGCTCGCGGCCGTTCCCCTCGGCCTCGTCGCCGGCGCGCTCGGGCTGATCACCGCCGTCGCGATCGGGGTCATGACGAAACTCATGGCTCCGCTCGCGAAGTTCACGGTCCTGCGGCCGGTCATCGGCGGAATCGCCTTCGGGCTCGTCGGCGTCGCGCTGCCGCTGACGCTGTTCACCGGAAGCGATCAGCTCACGACCGTGATCCACGACGGGGCGGCGCTCGGCGCCGGTCTGTTGATCGCGGTCGTGTTCGCGAAGATCTTCGTGTTCGCGCTCTGTGAGGCCACCGGCTTCGTCGGTGGGCCGTTCCTCGTGATGCTGTTCATCGGCGGCACGGCCGGGATGACCGCCCACGTGCTGATCCCGGGGCTGCCGGCGGGCCTCGCGTTCACCGCGATGTTCGCCGCCCTCCCTGGGTCGCTCGTCGCCGCCCCGTTCTCGTTGATCATGCTCGGCGCCCTCACGACCCAGATCGGCACGCTGCAGATCGCACCGGTCGCCGTCGCGGTGCTCACGGCGTACCTCGCCGTCTCTGGATCCGGCGTGCTCCTGTCCCTGGCGCGCAAGCGGGACAAGCCTGCGCATGCGACGACTAAGGGAGATTCGGAATCCGCCGCTCAGTCACAAGAGAGGAGGCGCTGACATGACATCGCAGCCGACCACCACGACCGGGAAGCCGGAGGTCGATCGGGCGGCTCACTGAGCGCGCGACCGCGACCTGATCGGCGTCGCCGCCTGACGGCAAGCTCATCTTCATCGCGGACTTCTTCGTGGCCGCGTGGGCGACGTTCAGGCGTCGGGCGGCACTGTGATGAGTCGAGCGCCGCGCCCGCGCGTCACGAAGCTCATCGACCAGCGGATGAAAACCAGCAGGCGATTCTGAAAGCCGATGAGGTAGAAGAGGTGCACGGTGAGCCAGATGAACCACGCGACGAAGCCGCTCAGTCGCATACCCTTGATATCCGCGACCGCGGCGCCACGGCCGATCGTTGCGAGGTTGCCTTTGTCCCGATAGTGGAACGCCGAGGTCGGCTTGCCCGCAAGCCGGTTGCGCACGGCGCGCGCGGCATATCTCCCCTGCTGCATGGCCACCGGCGCCACGCCGGGGAGAGCGGTGTCCTTCAGGCGCACCATGTCGCCGACGGCGAACACCTCCGGGTGGCCGGGCAGGGTCAGGTAGTCCCTCCTCGGACGCGGATCGAGCGCCAAGCACCGAGCGGCGCTTGCCGCTTGATTACATGCCGGAGGAGGGACTCGAACCCCCGACACGCGGATTATGATTCCGCTGCTCTAACCGACTGAGCTACTCCGGCGAGGGAGTCTCGATCTAGCAAGCGCACTGACCGGCGCTAGGTGACCGACTCGTAGTCGCGCCGGCCGTTGTCGGAGCCCGCAGCGGCTTGCGCAAGTGCTCGGTTTCGTTGCTCCTCG
>CAVWYB010000050.1:0-18606 GCA_963759145.1 uncultured Solirubrobacterales bacterium | reverse complement strand
CGACATGCCGATCATCGTCCTGTCCGCCGTCGGCGAGGAGTCGGAGAAATCCGGGCGCTCGACGCGGGCGCGGACGACTACGTGACGAAGCCATTCAGCCCTGGCGAGCTGACCGCCCGGCTGAACCGCGCCCTGCGGCGCAGCGCCGCCCGGCCGGCGCCGGACGAGCCGCTGCTCTCCGCCGAGGATCTCGAGGTCGATCTGGCCGCGCACCGCGTGACGGTGGCCGGCGCCGAGGTCCACCTCACCCCGACCGAATTCGACCTTCTGCGCGCCCTGATGCAGAGCCGCGGCCGGCTGATGACCCACCGCACGCTGCTGGGCGAGGTGTGGGGTCCGGGCTACGAGAACGACACGCAGGTCCTGCGTGTGCACGTAGCCAACCTGCGGCGCAAGATCGAGCCCGAGGCCGGCTCTCCGCGCTACATCGTTACGGATCCGGGCGTGGGCTACCGCTTCGGGGCCTGACGGCCGTAGCCAACACCCCTTCACGCAATCTTGATGGCGCCGGCGGGGATCTTTCTCCCGCGTTGACAGCGCCGGGCCGACGATGATCGAGGTGCCCGGCCAGCCACGATCGTGACGGCAGCCGGGGTGGCCCAGGCCGCCCTGTTCCTGGGCGTGCTCACGGCACTCACTCCGGTGCTCGGCTCCTATCTGGAACGCGTGTTCGAACGCCGGCCGCTGGCGCTCGACCGGCTCGCCGGGCCGCCCGAGCGCGCGCTTCACGCCGCGCTTCGCATCGACCCGACCGACGAGCAGGACTGGAAGCAGTACGCCCGCTCGGCGATCGTGTTCAGCGCCGTCTGCTTCGGCGGGCTCTACCTCACGCTGCGCACGCAGGGAATCCACCCGTGGAACCCGCAGGGCTTTGACTCCGGCACGTGGGACGTCTCCTTCAACACCGCGGCTTCGTTCGTCAGCAACACGAGCTGGCAGTTCTACGCCGGCGAAACCACGCTGTCGAACTTCTCGCAGATGGCCGGCATCGCCGTGCACAGCTTCCTGTCGGCGGCAGTCGGCCTTGCAGCGGCCATCGCCGTCGTGCGCGGCTTCTCGCGCCGCGGCGGCCCCGGCATCGGGAACTTCTGGGGCGACCTGATCCGATCCCTGCTCTACGTGCTGGTGCCGATCGCCGTGCTTGCGACGTTCGTGCTGGTCTCACAGGGCGTCGTTCAGTCGCTCGCCGCGCCAGTCACGATCGGGACCCTTGCCGGCGGCGAGCAGACGCTCGTGCTGGGACCGGTCGCGTCGCAGGTGGTGATCAAGACGATGGGGTCGGTCGGCGGCGGCTTCTTCAACGTCAACTCGGCGATGCCGTTCGAGAACGCCACCGGGCTCGCAAGCTTCGTGCAGGCGCTGTTGATCGTGCTGATCCCCGCGGCGCTCACCTCGACCTTCGGCCGCATGGTGGGCTCACGGCGCCAGGGCTGGATGCTTTACGCGGTCATGGCCGTCCTGCTCACCGCCTCGGTCGTGGCGATCTCCACCGCCGAGCACCACGGCTCGCCCGCCCTCGCGGCGGCCGGCCTCGAGGCCCCCAACCTCGAAGGCAAGGAGCAGCGCTTCGGCACCGACGGAACGGCGCTCTTTGCCGCCGCCACGACGGGCGGAGCCAGCGGTGCGGTCAACGGGGCGATGGAGGCGTTCACCGGCCTCGGCGCGGCCGTGCCGATGGCGAACATGATGACCGGCGAAGTGGTGTTCGGCGGTATCGGCTCGGGGCTCTCCAGCATGCTGATGACCGTCCTCCTGGCGGTCTTCATCGGCGGGTTGATGGTCGGCCGAACGCCCGAGTACCTGGGCAAGCAGATCGGCGCTCGCGAGGTCAAGCTGGTGCTCGTGGGCACTCTGGCCGTGCCGCTTTTCACCCTGGCCTGCGTCGCACTCGGGGTCGCGACCTCGTACGGCCGTGCGTCGCTGTTCTCACGACGGTCCGCTCGGGTTCTCCGAGACGCTCTACGCCTACGTGTCCCAGGCGTTCAACAACGGCTCGGCGTTCGCGGGCTACACCGGCTATGTGCAGCCGAACGCCCCCGGCAACGTCGGCGCCTTCGGCATCACCTTCGCCGACCTGCTAGGCGGAATCGCGATGCTCGTGGGCCGCTACCTGCCGATGATCGCCGCGCTGGCCATCGCCGGGGCGCTGGCCTGCCGCCGCCGCTCGCCGCCCGGGGCCGGCACGTTGCGCACCGACACGCCCGTCTTCGCCGGCCTCCTGATCGCAACGATCATCGTGCTGGCGGTGCTCGATTTCGCGCCTCCGCTGATGCTCGGGCCCTTCGGCGACGGGCTCGACACGCGCCTGCGCTGACCCTCGGCCCCGCCTTAACGGCATCTTTATTCCTCGCGCCTGGATCTTGACGGCGGCTTTACGGGGCGGGGGCCATGCTCGTCTCATGTCTACGACCTTCTCCGAACCCCGGACGAACCACAGGCGTTCTCCGCTCCTCCTGGGCGCCCGGGTCTTCCTGCAGCGTGGCGCGCTGTTGCGGCGCCTGGCCGCGGGCGAGGGCCCGGCGTCGAGCCCCGAGCTCGAACGCCGCGCGCAGCAACTTCTCTCGGCGCGCCACCGCCGCCTGCTCGCGCAGAGCATCGAGCGCGTAATCGACGCGGCCGACGAGCCCCCTCGCCCGTACGGCGCGGCCGTGGCGCTCAGGCGCGCCGCCATCCAGCGTGAGCGGGAGGCGCTGCTCACCCTCGCCCGCGAGCTGCGTGACACCGACCAGCGCGTGGGCGGGCACGGCGTGGCGCTCGTGGAGCTACTGCTCATATACGGCGATTCGCCGCTCTACGTGGAGGGCGAGGAGAGCCTCGGCAGCGCCGTTCGCCGGGCTCACGGCGCGCTGTTCCTCGGCTGATGGACCTCCTTTCCGACGCTCTCTCGGTTGGGATCGCACTCGTCTGCTTCGCGATCCTCTTCGCCTTGATCGAGGGGCTCGAGCGGGTATGAGCGGCGCCGAGTTGTTTGGCCTGCTCGTCTCGCTGGCTGTCTTCGCGTACCTGCTCTACGCGCTGCTGCGCGGTGAGCGCCTGTGACCGCGCGCGGCTGGCTCGAGATCGCCCTCTACCTGGCGGTCCTCACCGCGCTCACGCCGCTCGTCGGCGGATACATGGCGCGCGTCTACCGCGGCGAGGGGGTCCTGCTGAGTCGGGTCTTCGGACCTGTGGAGCGGCTGCTGTACCGCGGCATTCGGGTCGAACCCGAGACAGGGCAGAACTGGAAGCAGTACGCCCGCAGCGCACTCGTCTTCTCCGCGGTCTTCTGGCTCGCCCTCTACGTGGTGCTTCGCACCCAGGGCATCCATCCGTTCAATCCCGAAGGCTTCGACTCGGCCCCCTGGGACGCGACGTTCAACACCACGTCCTCGTTCATCTCGAACACCAACTGGCAGTACTACGGCGGCGAGACGACGATGACGTACTTCTCGCAGATGGCCGGCCTGGCTGTCCAGAACTTCATCTCCGCCGCCGTAGGCATCTCGGTGGCCATCGCGGTCATCCGCGGTTTCGCGGCGCGCAGCGGCTCCTCGCTCGGCAACTTCTGGCAGGACCTCACGCGCACGATCTTGTACGTGCTGGTGCCGATCTCGTTCGTCGCGGCACTCGTGCTCGTCTCCCAGGGCGTGATCCAGAACCTCTCCCCCTACGAGACGCTGCATACCGTGCAGGGCGCCGAGCAGACGCTCGCGCTCGGGCCGGTCGCCTCCCAGGAGGCCATCAAGCTGCTCGGGACCAACGGAGGCGGGTTCTTCAACGTCAACAGCGCGATGCCGTTCGAGAACCCCAGCGGCTTCGCCAACTTCCTCCAGATGCTCCTCATCCTGGTGATTCCAGCGGGACTCACCTACGTCTTCGGCCGCTTCGTCGGCAACCGCCGGCAGGGCTGGGCGATCTACTCGGCGATGGCGCTCATGTTCGTGGCCGTCACGGTCGTGCTCTACGTGGCCGAGGCGCACGGCTCTCCGGCGCAGCACCTGGCCGACGTCAGCGGCGGCAACTTCGAGGGCAAGGAGGTCCGCTTCGGCCTCGCCAGCTCGGCGCTGTTCTCCTCGATCACCACCGTCGCCTCGTGCGGGGCGGTCAACGCCGCCTTCGACTCGCTGACCGGCATCGGCGGCCTGGTGCCGATGTTCAACATGTCGACGGGCGAAGTGGTGTTCGGGGGCGTGGGCTCGGGCCTCTACGGGATGCTGCTCTTCGTCGTCCTCGCGGTCTTCATCGCGGGCCTGATGGTCGGTCGCACGCCTGAGTACCTCGGCAAGAAGATCGAGTCGCGTGAGGTGAAGCTCGTGATGATCGGCACGCTTTTCGTGCCGCTGACGGTGCTGGTCGCGACGGCGCTGGCCATCGCCACGAAATGGGGCGCGCCCTCGATCTTCAACCCCGGCCCGCAGGGCTTCTCGGAAACGCTCTACGCCTACGTGTCCCAGACCAACAACAACGGCTCGGCCTTCGCCGGCTATACGGGCTTCGTACAGCCCAACGCGCCGGGCAACGTGGGCGCCTTCGGCATCACCTTCGCCGACCTGCTGGGCGGAGGGGCGATGCTGGTGGGCCGCTTCGTGCCCCTTGTGGCCGCCCTCGGAGTGGCCGGCGCGCTAGTCAGCAAGCGGGTGTCGCCGCTCGGGCCCGGGACGTTCCGCACCGACACGCCGACGTTCGTGGTCCTCCTGATCTTCACGATCGTGCTCGTCGCCGCACTGACCTTCTTCCCCGCCTTCCTGCTCGGCCCGATCGTGCAGGGGCTCACCGACCAACTGTTCTAGGACATGAGACGAGATCTGATCACTTCCCTGCTGGCCGTAGTCGTGTTCACCGTCCTGCTCGGGCTGGCCTACCCGCTCCTCACCACCGGTGTGGCGCAGGTGCTGTTCCCGAACAAGGCCGACGGCAGCCAGATCGAGCGTGACGGCGAGGTCGTCGGCTCGCGGCTGATCGGGCAGGACTTCCAGCGCCCGGTGCGCGAGAACGGCCGGCCCGTCAAGGACAAGGAGGGCAATCCCGTCCTCGAGGCCGACCCCCGCTACTTCCAGTCGCGGCCGTCGGTCACGGGCTACAACCCGGCCGGCACCTTCTTCAACAACCTCGGCCCCAACAGCGCCGACTTGCGAGACCTCTTCGAGGAGAACCTCGCCACCTACCTGAAGCGCGAGCGCGCGTTCAACCCCGGCCTCACGGCGGAGGACGTCCCTCCGGACGCCGTGCAGACGGCCGCCTCGGGCGTCGACCCCCACATCTCGGAGGACAACGCCGAGATCCAGGCCGCGCGCGTGGCTGAGGAACGTGGCCTCGAGCGAGCGCGCGTGCTCGAGCTGATCGAGGACAACACCGACGGCCGCGGCCTCGGCGTGCTGGGCGAGCCCGGCGTGAACGTGCTCGAGCTCAATTTGGCCCTTGACGCCGAGGAGAACGCCTGATGGAGAAGCGCGCACAGAGCCTGCTCACCCGCGAGACGCTGATCCCGGCGCTCGTGGCGAGCTTCGCCAAGCTCGACCCGCGGGTCCAGTTCCGCAACCCCGTGATGTTCGTGGTCGAGGTCGGCGCGGTCATCACCACCTTCGCCTGGCTCAAGCAGGCCTTCGGCGGGGAGCCGCTCGGCGGCGGCGACGAGCCCGCCTGGTTCACGTTCACCGTCGCCATCTGGTTGTGGTTGACCGTGGTGTTCGCCAACCTGGCGGAGGCGCTCGCCGAGGGCCGCGGCAAGGCCCAGGCCGCAGCCCTGCGATCCATGCGCAGCGACACCGTGGCCAAGCTGCGCGACGGCGGCGAGAAGCCCGCCTCGCAGCTCCAGCGCGGAGACGTCGTGGTGGTCGAGGCCGGAGAGTTCATTCCCGGCGACGGCACCGTGATCGAGGGCATCGCCTCGGTCGACGAGTCCGCCGTCACAGGCGAGTCGGCTCCGGTGATCCGCGAGTCGGGCGGAGACCGCAGCGCGGTCACCGGCGGCACGCGCGTGCTCTCCGACCGGATCGTCGTCGAGATCACCCAGGAGCCGGGCGAGAGCTTCCTCGACCGGATGATCGCCTCGGTCGAGGGCGCCGAGCGCCGCAAGACCCCGAACGAGATCGCGCTCGGGATCCTGCTCGCAGGACTCACGCTCATCTTCCTGGTCGTGGTCGTGACCCTGCGGCCGTTCGCCGAGTTCGCCGGCACGAACGCTTCGATCACGACGCTGATCGCGCTGCTCGTGTCGCTCATCCCCACCACTATCGGCGCGCTGCTGTCGGCCATCGGGATCGCCGGCATGGACCGGCTGGTGCGCCGCAACGTCCTGGCGCTCTCCGGCCGCTCGGTCGAGGCCTCAGGGGACGTCGACGTGCTGCTGCTCGACAAGACCGGCACGATCACGCTCGGCAACCGCGAGGCGACGCAGTTCATCACCATGCCCGGCGTGCAGGAGGCGGACCTGGCCGAGGCGGCTCAGCTCGCCTCCCTCGCCGACGAGACCCCCGAAGGCCGCTCGATCGTCGTCCTCGCCAAGCAGTACGGGCTGCGCGAGCGGCACTTCGACCCCTCGGCCCGCTTCGTTCCCTTCTCCGCGGAGACCCGCATGAGCGGGGTCGACCTGGACGGGGCCCGGCTCCGCAAGGGCGCCGGCGACGCGATCGTCCGGTTCGTGACCGACGACGGCGGGCACGCGCCGCCCGAGCTCGACGGCGCGGTGGAGACCATCGCCCGCGAGGGCGGTACCCCGCTGGCGGTGGCGCGCGACAATCAGGTGCTCGGGGTGGTCTACCTCAAGGATGTGGTCAAGGAGGGCATGCGCCACCGCTTCGACCAACTGCGGGCGATGGGCATCCGCACCGTGATGGTCACCGGCGACAACCCGCTCACGGCCGCGAAGATCGCCGACGAGTCGGGAGTGGACACCTTCCTCGCGGAGGCTACGCCGGAGAACAAGCTCGACCTGATCCGCGACGAGCAGCGCGAGGGCCGGCTCGTGGCCATGGCCGGCGACGGCACCAACGACGCCCCCGCCCTGGCTCAGGCCGACGTGGGCGTCGCGATGAACACCGGCACGCAGGCCGCGCGCGAGGCGGGCAACATGGTCGACCTCGACTCGAACCCGACGAAGCTCATCGAGATCGTCGAGATCGGCAAGCAGCTGCTGATCACGCGCGGCGCGCTCACGACCTTCTCGGTGGCCAACGATGTGGCGAAGTACTTCGCCATCCTGCCGGCCATATTCGCTGCGACCTACGCCGCGGCTGGGGAGACGAACGGCCCGCTGGAGTCGCTGAACATCATGAGCCTCGGGACGCCCGAGTCGGCCATCCTCTCGGCGATCATCTTCAACGCGCTGATCATCCCGCTGCTGGTTCCGCTCGCCCTGCGCGGGGTCCGCTACCGGCCCGTGGGCGCCACTGCCCTGCTGCGGCGGAACCTGCTGATCTACGGGCTCGGGGGCCTGATTGCGCCGTTCGTGGGCATCAAGCTCCTGGATCTCCTGATCCACAACGTGCTCGGCGCGTAGCCTCCGCGCCGATGGCGCAGTCGGGACGCGGCCACTACAAGATCTTCCTGGGGATGGCCGCCGGCGTCGGCAAGACCTACCGCATGCTCCAGGAGGGCCACGCGGCGCTCGCCGAGGGCCGCGACGTCGTCATCGGCATCCTCGAGACCCACGGCCGCGCGGAGACCGCAGCGCTCGCCGAGGGCCTCGAGGCGATCCCGCGCCGCACGGTCGAGTACCGCGGTGCCGAGCTCCGCGAGATGGACCTGCCCGCCATCTTCCAGCGCGCCCCTGAGCTCTGCCTGATCGACGAGCTCGCGCACACGAACGCGCCCGGCGTCGAGCACCACAAGCGCTACGAGGACATCGACGACGTCCTCGACGCCGGCATCGACGCCTTCTCGACCGTCAACGTCCAGCACCTCGAGTCCCTGAACGACCGGGTGGCGGAGCTGACAGGCGTGCGCGTGCGCGAGACGTTCCCCGACGCGGTGCTCGCCTCGGCCGACGAGGTCGTGCTGATGGACCTGACCCCCGAGGCGCTGATCCAGCGCCTGCGCGAGGGCAAGGTCTACCCCCAAGAGCGGATCCAGACTGCGCTGAACAGCTTCTTCAAGGTCGAGAACCTGTCCGCGCTGCGGGAGGTGGCGCTGCGCCAGGTCGCCGAGGAGGTCGAGTCGCGCAGGCTCATAACCCCCGCGGAGGCGCTGGGCACCCGCGAACAGAAGCTCTTCGGCGATGCGCCGCAGGCGGTGGCGGATCGCGTGCTCGCGCTGGTCACGCCCGACGAGTCGTCGCAGCGCCTCGTGCGCCGGGCCTGGCGCTCTTCCCAGCGGCTCGGCGGCGACCTCGACCTGCTTTACATGGCGCCGCCCGGCGAGCCGCCGCGCGGCGAGGAGCGCCAGCAGCTCGAGGAGCTCCGCCGCATGGCGACCCTGCTCGGCGCCGACCTGATCGTCGAGGAGGGCGACGACCTGGTCGAGGCTGCGGCGCGCGTCGTCGCGGAGCGCGGCACGACCTACGTGTTCATGGGCCAGCCGCGTCCACGCGGTGCCCTGGCGCGCCTGACGGAGTGGCTGCCAGAGCGGCTGATGCGGCGGCTGCCGGGCGTGGACGTGCGGATCGTTGCCGACCCGCCGTCCTGACCGTCAGGGCAGCGGGACCTCGTGGTTGCCCGCGAAGACCCCGTCCGGGTCGACCCTCGCCTTCACCTCCTGCAGACGCCGCCACGCATCCGCGTCAAAGACGCGTGACATGTCGAACTGCTCCTCGACGAAGTTCAGGTACCAGCCGCTCCTCCAGGGCTCCATCACCGTCGCGACGCGATCCACCGCGTTCTTCATGACGGGGCCGGCCTCGGGGGACATGACGCCGCCCAACGCGAACAGGATGTACTCGCCGTCCATTGCCGCGTAGGCGCCGTGGTGCGGTTGGGAGCGGCCGAGCGCTCCGCCGAGGTGGCGCATCTCGATCATCAGAAGGGGCGATCCAGAGCCCGCGCCCCCAACCTCGATGAGCGTGTCGACCGCCTCGGCGGACAGCTCGCCCATGAGGTGATGAGAGGTGGTGTAGGGCAGCGGGTCCTCGGGGTCCATCGCGAGGTAGGACAGGGCCATGGGTGGCACTGTGGCGAAGGTGTCCATCGCCGGCCCGAGCCGTCGCAGCGGCTCGAGGAAACCGGCGCCGTCCGCCTCTCCGCCGAGCACCGCGGCCGTCACCACCGCGAAGGAGTTGCCACGCAGCGGATCGGGGATCTCGGGGAGATCCGGAAGCTGCAGCAGCTTGAACACGGAGGTGATCTCCTCGGGCGCGTCCGCGGTGACCTCACGCCACGCATGGAGCACCTCGTCGCCGCGCTCGAATGGATAGAGAAGCGCCCCGGCGTAGAGCTCGGCGACCGGATAGAGGTCGAACTCGAGCGCCGTGACAACGCCGAAGTTGCCGCCGCCGCCGCGCAGCGCCCAAAACAGCTCGGGCTCGTTGTCGCGATCGGTCCGAACTAGCTCGCCGTCCGCGGTCACCAGCTCGATCGCCGTGACGCTGTTCGCCTGCAGGCCGTGCTTGCGCCCGAGCCAGCCCAGGCCGCCGCCGAGCGAGTAGCCGGCTATGCCGACGTCGCGAGCGGAGCCGTGCAGGGCAGCGAGGCCCCGCTCGGAGAGGTCGTCCACAATGTCGTCCCAGCGAGCGCCCGCGTTCACCCGCGCCTTGCGCGCGTCCGCGTCGATCTCAAAGCCCAGCATGGCGTCGGTGCGCAAGAGCAGCGTCGGCCGTTCCCAGTCGAGCGCCTCGGCACCGTGCCCGGTGCGCTGGGCCGCGATCCGCAGGCCCTGCTCGCGCGCGCGGCGCACGAGCGCCGCCACATCGGCGGCGTCGGCAGGGTGGGCGATCTCCTGAGGCCGCTGATCGACCGCCAGGTTGAAGGCCTGGCGGGCCTGGTCGAAGCCTGGAGCGCCCGCAGGAATCACTGCGGGCTGGCCGGACGTCCGGCCGCTTGCGATGGTCATGTATCTCCTCAGGGAGAGCGGCGCACGCACGGGCGAGCGTCAGGGCGCTCGACCAAGGGCCCAGTCTCGGTCGTCGATGGCAACCCGGCCCAGCATAGGCACACCCCTACAGACCCGCCACCTCGACCTTCTCCACCGCCGGCACGCAGAAGCGCGCGGTGCGCTTGGCCTCGGCGCGGATCTGGGCATGGGCGCGCCCCGGGATGTCCCTATGCGGGATCACGCGCACGCGCGTCAGCCGCGCCGAGCGCTCGAGTTTCCAGCTGGCCGCCACGCGACCGTCGACCGTGATCGTCTGGTCCCCGCTGAGCGTCAGCCGGAGCGGCTGCAGCTCCGGCGGAATGATGCGGTCGCGGTCCGCGTAGGCGAGCAGGGGCTGCTCCCAGCGCGAGAGGAAGCGCACGGGCAGCTTCGTGACCGCCGGCGGCAGCGGCGCGTCCGGCAGGTCGAAGAGCTCGACGTCCTTCTCGTCGCGGTAGGCCACGGTGGTCAGGCGCTCGAGCCCGGCCGCGAAGTCCCGCTGCGCGGCACCGGCCCAGCTCGCCATGTCGCGCCGCGACGCGGGGCCGAAGGCGGCGAGGTAGCGCTCGACGATGAGCGCAGCCGCGTCCTCCTCCGACGGCAGCGGGCGTTGGTCGACCACGAAGCTGGAGCGGCGCGGGTCCTTCCAGTGGCCCGCCGGTGGCAGCTGAACCAGCGGCAGCACGTTGCGCGCGAACCAGATCGGCCCCCAGTCCGTCTCTGCCACGCCGTCGTAGCGCGCGTGCAGGTGCTCCCGGATCTCCGCGTTCGTGCGCGGCCGCCGGAGCCAGCGCCCGAGCTCCTCGACGACCTCGTCCTCGTCGAGGTGGGTGAACTCCTTGCGCCAGCGCCGCATCCGGGCGGAGGTCGAGAGCCGGTGGTAGGCGAGGTATTCCGCCGCCGCGGCGAGATGCAGCGTGAGGCGCATGATCGTCGTCTTGACGACCGCGCGCGCGTCGATCGCCGCCTCGAGCTGGGCGCGCTCGAAGCCGTCAAGCCGCGCGGCGAGCGCGATGTAGGGCGCAGGCGGATCCTGCGCCTGGAGCGGTGTGAGGACCCGGATCGCGTCGGCGGGAGCGAGCCGCACCCGCTCGCGCAGCAGCTGCCGCTCGGCGAGGGCGGCGGTGAGCTCCTTACGGGTCAGGGTGCGCACGGGCGCGCACCCTTGCACATCCCTACGCCGGTTCTTGGCTGGGGTCGCCGGTCTCGCGCCCCCGAACCCCCGCGACACCTGGCAGGTCCAAAAACAACGGGGCGCGCCGGTCCGGGGGGACCGGCGCGCCCGTGGTAACCCAGCTCTAGGCGAGCGCGGGGGTCGGCGCAGGCTCGAGAGCGAGGTCGAGCACCTCGCCGATTGTCATCACCGGATGGAAGGTCATCGCTTCGCGGACCTCCTCCGGGACGTCGTCCAGGTCGGCGCGGTTGCGCTCGGGCAGGATCACGTCGGTGAGTCCGGCGGCGTGCGCGGCCAGCACCTTCTGCTTCAGCCCGCCGATCGGGAGCACGCGACCCTGCAGCGTGATCTCACCGGTCATGCCGACCGTGTGCTTGACCGGCCGCCCCGACAGGAGCGACGCAAGCGCCGTCGTCATCGTGATGCCGGCGCTCGGACCGTCCTTCGGGATTGCGCCCGCCGGAATGTGCACATGGAACTCGCGGCCGTCGAAGACGTCCTCGTCGATGCCGAGCCCCTCCGCGTGGCCACGCACGTAGGAGAGCGCGATGCGCGCGGACTCCTTCATGACGTCGCCGAGCTGCCCGGTCAGGACGAGGCCGTCCTTGCCCTTCATCGAGGTCGCCTCGATGAAGAGGACGTCGCCGCCCGCGCCGGTCACCGCCAGGCCCGTTGCCACGCCGGGGGTCGCGGTGCGCTCCGCCGACTCCTGGAAGAAGCGCTGGCGCCCCAGGGCGTCACGCAGCTCCGCCTCGCCGATCTCGACGGGCACGGTCACGCTGTCCGAGGCGATCTTCGTCGCCGTCTTACGCAGCACCGTTCCGAGCGTGCGCTCGAGCGTGCGGACGCCCGCCTCGCGCGTGTACTCGGTCACGATCTGGCGCAGGACGTCGTCGCTGACCGACACCTCGTCCTCGCGCAGGCCGTTGCGCTCGCGCTGACGCGGCCACAGGTAGCCACGCGCGATCGCGACCTTCTCCTCGCTCGTGTAGCCGTCGAAGCGCACGACCTCCATGCGGTCGAGCAGCGGCAGCGGAATCGTCTCCGCCACGTTGGCCGTGGCGATGAAGACGACCTCCGACAGGTCGAGCTCAACGTCGAGGTAGTGGTCGCGGAACGAGTGGTTCTGTGCCGGGTCGAGCACCTCGAGCAGGGCCGCGCTCGGGTCGCCGCGCCAATCCGCGCCGACCTTGTCGACCTCGTCGAGCATGATCACCGGGTTCATCGTCCCGGCGTCGCGCAGGGCACGGACGAGCCGGCCCGGCAGCGCGCCGATGTAGGTCCGCCGGTGACCGCGGATCTCGGCCTCGTCACGGACGCCGCCGAGCGACATGCGCACGAACTCGCGGCCCGTGGCGCGCGCGATCGACTCGCCGATCGAGGTCTTGCCCGTGCCGGGCGGCCCGATCAGCGTGAGGATGGCGCCGCTCTTCTTGTCCTCCGCGATGCCGCGCTCCTCGCGCAGCTTGCGGACGGCGATGTACTCGACGATGCGGTCCTTGACGTCCTCGAGGCCCGCGTGGTCCTTGTCGAGGACCTCACGCGCGTGCACCGGGTCGAGCCGCTCGTCCGAGCGCTTCGACCACGGCACGGCGATCAGCCAGTCGAGGTAGGAGCGGATCATCGAGCTCTCGCCCGACTGCTCGCCCATGCGCTCGAAGCGCCCGAGCTCGCGCTCGGCCTGCTCGCGCACCTCGTCCGGCATGCCGGCTTCGGCGATCTTCTTGCGGTACTCCTCGACGACCGACGCGTCGTCCTCGCCGAGCTCCTTCTGGATCGACTCCATCTGCTTGCGCAGGAAGTACTCACGCTGCTGCTTCTCGGCGCCGGACTGGACGTCGTCGCGGATGCGGGCACGAACCTGTAGCTCGGTCATGCGCTCGCGCTGAAGCTCGAGCGCGCGGGCGAGCCGCTCGGTCACGTCGAGCTGCTCCAGCAGCTCGACCTTGTTCTCGTAGCTGAAGTCGGGCGAGTAGCCGCCCGTGTCCGCCAGGGCGCCGGGCTCGGTGATCGAGCGGACCCAGGCAGAGATGCGACCGTCGTCGCCGCGCAGCTCGAGGATCTCCTCGACGACCGCGCGGTACTCGCGCTCGAGCTCGCGGGTGCGGCCGTCGACCGGCACTTCGTCCGGATGCGACTCGACCTGCACACGCAATTCACCCGCCGGACTCGTCTGAGCGGCGCCGATGCGGCCGCGGTAGAGACCGTCGACCATCACGGCACGCCCACCTCCGGGCAGGCGTACGCGCTCGGTCACCGCCGCGACGGTGCCGACGCTCGCGAAATCGTCTCCCTTGCGGGGGACGAGCACTATTCGGTCCTCTTCGCCGGCGTCGATGGCCAGCGTAAGGGACATATTTGGGAAGACGACTGAGTCGTCAACCGGGATCAGAGAGAAGTGTCTCAGTGGCCATTCTGGGTTACCTACTTACGTTGGGTAAGCGTCCAGTTTAGCGGCCGGATTCCGCGAAGTGCGGCACTCCGAAACGAAGAGAGGCGGCCGCAGCCGCCCCTCTCCAACCTGCTTCAGTACGGCCTGTCAGCGGACGGCTCGGTGACCCTTGAAGGCCGGGTCGTAGCCAGGCGTGCCGTTCCCCTTGTCCGTGCCCTGCACGGCCGACGTAGTCATCGCGAACGTCAGAATCGCGTGCGCGACGGCGTCCGACATCTCGTCGAGAGCCGTGAGGTTCACGTTCGCCAACGTGTCGCATGCGGCGTGGTAGCACGGGTCGTATGCGACGCCCGCGGTGCCGCCCCAGATCGCGACCTCGTCCGGCTGCTTTGGGTCCTCCGCGCCGGTGAACAGTCCGCCGGCGGGGATGCCCGCGGCCACGAACGCGTCGTAGTCCGACCGCCCATCGAAGGCCGTCGGCTTGGTCACGCGCCCGATCGAGTCGAAGTAGTCGACGAACACGTCCTCAACGACGCCCGAGCCGGTTGACCCGGTGGACGCGGTGTCCGAGGCATCGCCGTCGTACACGAACCATCCGGCGTTGGGCGAGCCGACCATGTCGTAGTTCAGCATCACCGCGATGTCCTTGAGCTCGCGCGTCGTGAGCTGGTCCACGTAGAACTGCGAACCGACGAGCCCGGCCTCCTCGGCCCCGAACCAGATGAATCGGACCTGGTTGCGCGGCTCGATTCCGAGCTCCGCCATCTGCAGCGCAGTCTCGAGCTGAGCGGCCGAGCCTGAGCCGTTGTCGTTGATACCGGGCCCCTCGATCACGCTGTCGAGGTGGGCTCCCGACACAACGACCCTGTCCGTACGGCCGCCAGTGGTCTGGGCGATCACGTTCTCGGACTCACGAACCTCGGAGACGGTCGTGGCGCTTCCCTGCAGCGTGACCGTGCGGCCCGCGGCGCGCTCGGTGCGGATGAACTCGACGAGCGCCGCTCCGTCCTCGGCGCTCATCTCGAGCACGGGCACGTCCTGCGGGAACGACGCCTGCCCGAACTCCACAACGGAGCGCTCCGGCGTGTTGCCCTCGTTGAAGACGATCACGGCATCCGCCCCGGCCGCGACGGCGTTCGCGATCTTCACGGAGAAGTCGCACGTGCCGCGCTGAACCAGCGCGATGTCGCCGGTGAACCCGGCGAAGTCCGCGGCCTCACAGCCCGAGTTGGAGGTGCCGTCGGGCTGCCCGGCCGGCAGCGGCACGACCACGTCGACCTCTTGGACCACGCCCGAGAAGGGCCCCGAGCCCGAGTAGTCCATCGTGGAGATGTCCACGCCCTCCGCGTAGGTGAACGGGAAGCCGGCCGAGGTGCCGGCGAGGGTCGCGGGCGCGAGCTCCTCGAAGTAGTTGTATTCGAACGGCTGGCGCGTGACCTCGTAGCCGGCGTCCTCCATCAGACCGGCGACGTAGTCCGCTGACTCGAAATAGCCGGGCGTGCTCGCCTCGCGAGTCCCGCCGTTCGCAGTGGCGATTGCCTGGAACTCGGCTTGATGGGCGCGAACGCCCTCGACCGTCACGGCATCCGTAAGTGCGCTCGTGTCCGTGGGCGGCGCCGCGCCGGCACCGGGCACCAGGGCAAACGCACCGGTGACCAGCGTCGCGGCAAGCGCGCACGACAAACGTCTCTTCAACAAGAGAACCACTCCCTCTACTCGAGAACCGCGTCCCCATGACGCGGCTCGGGCGGCTCTTACCCCCGGCTCGCGCTCATGTGTCACACCGCAGTCGGATCAGACACCGCTGGCGGGTGGAGGCGCGATCGGACGCGGGCATCGTGCCCTGGAGCGAGTGGCGCTGAGCGGATCGGGCGACCGCCCGCCGCTAGGCGCCGCGCGGGCGCCGGCGCACCGGCTTGAACGACGCGCGCGCCTTCGGGCCCTGGCTATTGAGCCTCGTCAGGCCCGTCACGGTCACCGCCCCGCGCACGCGACGCGAGACGCCCTTGAGCGTGTACGAGCGGCGGTTCGCGCCGACGATCCGGACCACTCGCCTGCCGTCGGACAGCTTGAAGTGGAGCGCGTGACGGAAACCTCGCGGCTTCGGTCGCCAACTCACGACGAGGCGCGAGCGCTTGCGCGTCAGCTCGAGCTTGCGCGGCTTGCCCGGCTTGAGCGTCCCCGGAGCCCGGTAGGACCCGGCCGTGAGATTCACGCGCGGGCGACCGCCCTGCTGCACCATCGCGACGATCTTGCGGCGACCGGCGGGCCCGTCCGCCGGCCGGAAGCGGACGGAGCCGCGCGCCGCAGTCGTTGTGGTGATCGCGTTGCGGACGTCCTTGCCGACCTCCGAGAAGGTGACCCGCTGCCCGGGGATCCGACGCACGTTCCAGGTGAGCACGCGAGCACGACCCTTCCCCTTGACGGTCACCCGCGCCGCCGCCTTGGGCAGTCCGCGGGCCTCGCGCACGAGCTTCACCGGCGCCGTGCCGTCGTCGGTCAGCGTCCAATCGCCGGCCGCCGGCTTGTCGACCAGCACGAAGGTCGTCCCGTCCTGGCGCAGCTGGGCGTAGAACTTGTCGTTCTGGACCACGGGCATGGCGCGCGAGACGGTCACCGACTCCCCGCCGGGTCCGGTCAGGGTCACGCCCGTCGGACCGCCGTCGGCAGTGACCTCCCAGGCCGCGCTCGGCAGCCCGGCCGGAAGCGTCGTCTGGCTCAGCGCTCCGACGGCGGCGGCGCGCGCCGGCTTGACCGCTCGGTAAGGCGCCAGGTCGCACCCGGTGAACGCGTCGAAGTCGAAGTCCCAGGTCGCGCCGGCGCCGACGTGGTAGCCGTACACCCCGACACAGCCCGCGATTCCCCTGCTCGAGAGCAGAGCGCGGGCGTTGCCGCAGGGGTCCGGGCCCCAGACGTCGAGGCACGCGCTGATCGCGCCCTCCACGTTGAAGGCGTCGAGCCCGTCGACCCATCCGTCGACGCTCCCGTTCAGGCCAAGTCGCCAGATATTCCACTTCGCCTGCGCTCCGAACTCGAACAGACCCGTCGAGGAGTAGCGCACGAACGCGCTACCGAGCTCGAAGCGGTTCGCCACCTTGGCGTTGCCCGAGATCTCGGCGATGAACGGGTCGGCGAGGACGGCCTTGAGCTGACCGCCCACCGAGACCGCCTGCACACCCGCCACCTTCGGGCCGGCGGACAGGCCGATCGTGCCAGCCAGGGTGAGCGGGTTGCGCTGGACGCCGAAGCCGATGCTCTGCAGGAAGACTCCGGCGCCGATCGGCTGGTTCAGCCCGGCGAGGCTGCCGCGGAGGTAGTCGAAGTCGCCGTTCTTGATCCCGAAGCCGGCGCCGATCTCGTACGTCTTGCCGAACCGCAGCACGACCTTCGCGGCGCCCGCCCAGGTGTTGCCCTGGACCCACTTGAGCTCGACGTCCTTGAGCTCGAGCGCGAGCACGCCTGCCTTCGGCAGCTTCAGGTAGAGGCCGCTGAAGTCGACGCCATGGTCGTTGTCGGTCGTGAAGGTGGTCGAGGCGGTGACCGCGCCGAAGTAGTTGAACGGCCAGAAGTCGAGCTTGAGCGTCGGCGTCAGTCTGGCCTTGCCGCTCTTGAGGAACGAGAGGTCGGCCGCGGTGACCGGCAGGCCCTTGAGCTTCTCGATCTTGTTGACGTCGAACCCGATGACGCTGCGGGGGCCGTCGGCCGGACCGGAGCTGGACGAGTAGTCCCACTTGATCGGGCCCGCGTAGATCGGGACCTCCGGGTCGCTGGCCAGCGAGACCCGGAACGGCATCGTGAGCTCGCGCCCCGCACGGTGTTGTTGCGTGGATCGACCACGAGCGTCGGACGGGAGTCGTCCGCCGGACGGATCACCAGCCCGTTGACGCGCACCGTGGTGTTCGTCGCCTCCCAGTGGCCGTTTCGCTTGCGCATGCAGTCCTCGCTGCGCGCGTCGAGGTAGTCCGCGCGCATCGTCCTGTCGCAGTTCTCGCGGATGCGCACCTGCTTGGTGATCGTCCGCGGCCTGCTTCCGGCCGCGGCGCCCGCCGGCGTGGCCGTGACGGTGATCGTCGTGTACTGGTCGGAATGGGCGGCGCCCTCGGCGGCGCTCAGGGTGAGCGTTGTGCCGTTGCCGCGCCGGTCAGCGGGTTCGGATTGAAACTCGCGGTCATCCCTGTCGGCATGCCCGAGACCGCGAATGACATGTTCCCGTTCGACCCGTTCAGCCGGTTGAGATCGACCGGGACCTCAACTCGCTTCCCGTGAGGACGTCCACGACGGTCTGGCCTGCATTGAGAGTGAAGTCGGCCGGCAGGGGGCCGTCCGGCGTGGTGATCGAGACGTCGTCGATCGCGAGGGTCTTGCCGCCGTCGTCCCGGCATCCGCCGTTACGTCGATGTAGTCGATCCGCTGGCCGGGAGGCGCCGTGATGGTCACCTGCTGGGTGAGTGCCGCGCCAGACGTCACCGTCACGTACGCGCTCTGGCCGACGAGGGCCTCGTCCGAGTTGAAGGCGCGGATGCGCGCCTGCAGGGTCTCGCCCGGATTCGGGAACAGCGGGTTGTCCCAATAGCCCACGTACGCGCTCACCGAGGTGGCGGACTTCGTGAGCACGCCGCGCAGCTGTGGCGGCGAAAGACCTCGCCGCAGCCGGGCAGCCCCTCGCAGGTATTGACGCCCACGCGGTCGCCCGAGTGCGCCTTGCCGGCGAACGTCTTGACCATTGGCCGCGTACCGGGATCGTCCGGGAAGGTCACGCCTGCGAGGTCTCGTACTCGGTCGACACCCGGGTATCGGGCAGGACGTCGTCGAACGTGACCGTGCGCGAGGCGGCGCTCGCTGAGCCCGCTAGGGCCAGCACGACAAGCAGGGTGAGCGCCGAGATCAGACCAGCGAGTGTCAGATGGCGCCCGAGCGTGCGGGACATGGCCGAGTCCTTCCTTCTGTCGTGCGGCGGGGGGACCAGGCGAGCATGCGAGCTTGTGCGGATGCGCGCTATCCACCCTGAGTGTGGTTTCACTCATCCCTGCGAGCGGGAGCGGCGCCGGATGTGGCCACC
>CAVWYB010000049.1:0-16068 GCA_963759145.1 uncultured Solirubrobacterales bacterium | reverse complement strand
GGAATACGGTTGCGCGAACTCGCTCGCTGCAGCGGATTTCCCGGACATGAACCGAGTCGGCGGCCTGGAGGCATTCACCGGCGGCGCCAACCAGTGTGGTCGAAGGTCTTCCCGTCAGCTGACTTCCCATCGGCGGCTCGCCACGAGGGCGGCGGGCCGCCGGCGCGCTACTCGGGGGCGGGCTTGGGGCGCTTCTTCTTCCTGTTCGACCCGAGATTCTTTGACGCTCTCGACCGTCTCCTCGGGAACGGGTGGGCCGGCGGCACGCAACCGCGAGAGCCCCTCCTGCGCCAGCCCCGCGCCTCCCAGCGCGTATACGCCTGCCACGCCGAGCGCCGCGGCGGAAGGCCCTGGACGGCGTGACAGGAGGAGCACGATGCCGGCCGTGCCCGTGCCGGCGGCGAGCGTGCCCAGGAGCGCAGCGCCCCCGAGCATGGCAGCCCCGCCGGCCGCCTGTTTCGCCTTCTCCGTCAGCTCCCGCCGCGCAAGCTCGATCTCCTTGCGCGCCAGCACGACTGCCTGCTCGGACACGGTCTGGACCATCTCGTCGAGCGGGCGCTCGATTGCTTTGTCAGGCCTAGGTGTCGCCACGAGAGAGGCGTACCCGCCTCAACCCGTCCTCAAGCTCGGGGAAAGCTGGTTGGTCCTCCTGGACCGACTCCCTATGCGTCGCGATTACCGGCGCCCGGAGCGAAAGACCCGCTCGCAGTCGCGGCTCACGAAGTCCCGGCGATCCGCCCGGACCTCATCGCGGCCGGAGCCGCAGTCCACGGAATCGCGCCAGCCGTCCCGTGTGAAGATCTCGTCGCGGCCGTCACCGCCATACACGCGGTCCCGGTCGCTGCCGGGTCAATGTCGATCTCATCGTCATCGCCGTTGCGACGTCATCGCCGCCCGAATCCGATCGCGGTCATCTCCGCCGTGGATGCGATCGTCATCCTTGCCACCGTCGAGGTGGTCGCGACCTCCCTCGCCTCGAATCTTGTCGTCGCCCTTGTCGCCGTCCACCTTGTCGTGGCCGTCCTTGCCGGGGACGCAGTAGTAGTAGGGCTTGTCCTTCGGCGGCTTGTCCTTGCCCTTGCCCTTGCCCTTGTCCTTGCCCTTGCCCTTGTCGGGTACGTCGTAGTCCTTCGGACACTCGCCGTCGCCGTTGAGCTTGTCGTCGCCCTTGTCCCCATAGATCCGGTCGGACCCGCCGAGACCACTTACGCGATCGTCGCCGTCCAGCGCCCTTATGAGGTCAGCGCGCTGAGTGCCAACCAGGTTGTCGTCGTGCCGCGTTCCGATGATGACGTCCGCGAACGCCGCTCCGGCGCCGGTGAGAACGATCGCTGCGACTGCGAGCAAGCTGCCTGTCGTCCGTCTCATAGAATCCCTCCACGCAACGGCGACCGCCAAGCGATCGCAGAACATGACCACGCTACGGTAGCCGTTAGGCCCTGATGCGCGGGAATGCGGAAGTCACAAGTCAGACATTGTTCACTGCTCCGACCATTCGTTCGGCGACGATGATGCAGGTGAGCGTGATTGCCCTCCCCGTTCAAGCAGCGGTTCGGACCTGCGTGGTGTTTGTCACCCTGCTGACCTTCGTGATCGCGGCCACGCCATCGGACGCTGCCTCGCCCTCGCGCAAGAAGGCGATCTGGGGACCCGTAGTGCGCGACGGTGTGTCGCAGTTTCCGATCTACCGCGACCTGGGAGTCGGCATCTACCAGTCGACGCTGCAGTGGAGCGATGTGGCCCCGCGGCGGCCGAGCGCGCCGACCGATCCGAACGACCCAGCCTACTCATGGCCGGCGGAACTCGACATCGCCGCCGCCGACGCCGAGCGCTATGGCATCCGGATCGCGTTGATGGTCATGGGTACGCCGGGATGGGCGAACGGCGGACGCGATCCCCGCTGGGCGCCGACCGATCCTGAGGACTTCGCCCAGTTCGTGGCGGCGGCCTCGCGGCGCTATCCGAGCATCCGGCTATGGATGATCTGGGGCGAGCCCACGAAGCCGGCCAACTTCCAACCGCTGAGCCCGGACCGTGGCGGGCGCTTGCGCGGTCGCGCGCTTCGAGGTCCGCGCCGCTACTCGCAGCTGCTCGATGCGGCCTACGGTTCGCTGAAGCGCGTGAGTCGCCGCAACGTCGTCATCGGCGGCAACACATGGACCGCTGGGACGGTACGACCTCGGAGCTGGATCAACGCGCTCCGGCTGCCCGGCGGCCGCCGCCCACGCATGGACCTCTACGGACACAACCCTTTCTCGGTACGCCCGCCGCGACTGAGTGGCCGTCCGATCGGTAATGGATACGCGGACTTCGCCGATCTCGACACTCTGGCCGGTTGGCTCGACCGCGCGTTCGGGGCTCGTCGCCGGCTCAAGCTTTTCCTGTCTGAGTACTCACTGCCGACAGGGCACGAAAACCACGAGTTCAACTTCTATGTCGGGGAAGCGACGCAAGCCAGGTGGATCCGCATAGCCCTCCGCGAGACGCGCCGCTGGTCGCGCATCTACAGCTTCGGCTACCTCGGCCTCTACGACGATCCGGTTCGGCCCGGCGGGGACCAGGTCGAGCGCGGACTCCTCCGCCGCGATGGCTCGCGAAAGCCGTCGTACGCCGCCTACCGAAAGGGCTAGACCTGCCCACCCCAGGTCGCGACAGGTGCGGAACTGCGCATGTCGCCGCGTGCGACGAGTCCCCACTGGACTCGACCCATGTCTGGCATGTGACTTTCCGCTTGTCCTCGCATCTCGGAGTAACCGGTACGGTCGCGTGGGACTATTTCTGCGATCGCTCGCGATCGCCCTCGGGGGAGGGATTTCATGAGACGGACGACTGGCGGCTTTCTCGCAACTGGCGCGATTGTCCTCGCCGGCACAGGCACTGCGCTTGCGGACACAATCATTGGCACGTCCGGCGACGACAACCTCGTCGGGACTCAGCGGGCTGATCTCATCAGGGCGCTCGGGGGCGACGATCGGGTGCGCGGGCTCGGCGCCGGCGACCGGATCGACGGCGGCGGCGGCGACGACTCACTCAACGGCGACGGCAATTGCCCACGGGGCGCGGCGTATTACTACTGCGTCCCCGGCAAGGACGGGAACGACCGAGTACACGGTGGCAGCGGAGCACGACCGGATCCGTGGCGAAGGCGGGCGCGACCGGCTCAGCGGTCAGGGCGGCGACGACCGCATCCGCGGAGGGCCGGGCGGGGATCGAGGCATCGGCGGCAGTGGGGACGACATCGTTCGTGGTGACGCCGGCGACGACATCGTCACGACGGCCAGCGGCGACGACATCGTCCGCGGCGGGTCCGGGGATGACCGGCTCGGACCCGGAAGCGCTCGTGACCGGGTGTTCGGCGAAGGTGGGCGCGATCGGATCTTCACGCGGGACAGGGTGCGAGACGTGGTCGACTGCGGCGCCGGGCGTGATGTCGTAAGGGCCGATTTCCGGGACCGCGTCCTTCGCAACTGCGAGCGCGTGTTTCGGTCGCCGCGGTAGACGCGGACCAGAGTTGCATAGTGGTGTGATCGCTGACGCGCAGAGCCGCGCTCGCAGCGGCCCGCAGTGCGAGGCCGTACCGGGGAGGCTAGGTCCGGCGGCGGCGCATGAGCACGCCGGCGCCCGCGCCGAGGGCGAGCACCAGTGCACCGGCTCCGACGTACAGCAGGGTGCTGCCGGTCGAAGATAGGCGGAGCGCCGGGGTTGTTCGCCGCCGCCTCCACGATTGCCGGCGTCGACGGGCTTCCCGCCGCACCGTCTCCACGCTCACGAGCGCCCGTGCCGTCCGCACCGCCGCTCTTCCGTCCACTGTCGGACCCGGCAGCGGAACCGGCGCCCGAGGAGTCCTCGTCACGCGTTTCGCCGGTTATCCCCTCTCCGAACGGGGCGGCGCTGCGCTCGCCCTGCGTGATCGGAGCGGATGGATCGGTCCCCGGTTGGGCGCCCCGCCGGACCGTCTCGAGCGGGATCTCGTACTCCTTGCCGCTGGGGGAGCCCGGGTCGATGAAGACCCCGTCCTGGGCACGGGCGGCGTCCACGCTCAAGTGAGCGCAACGATCACCACCAGAGCTGTTCTGATCCCCACCTGCCGCATTTCCGACCAGTATCGCGTCCTTGCCAACCCCGCCTGTCAGCGTCCCGACGCTCCGGAACCTCCCAGATCCGGATCCCGTACCAACGCTCTGCAACGTGGGGTCGCGCGGGTTGAGTGCGAGCGCCCGCTCATAGAGCCTCCGTGCCTCTCGCCGGTCCCCCATCCGCATCGTCAGGTCGCCGAGCAGTGCCCAGGTCACGAAGTGGCCCGGGACGCGGCGCGTAGCCTCGCGCAAGGTCGCAACGGCGGCCGGCCCTTTATCGAAGCGCGCCAGCGCCGCCGACTTCACGTAGTACGCGTCGAGCTTGTCGGGTGCGATCCGCAGCGCACGGTCAGCCTCGGTGAGCGCTCTGGCGGGGTCGTTGGGCAGCGCGGCCTGGGCTTGCGACAGATAGTGCTCGCTCAATCCCTGGCGGGCGAGCAGGACGCACGCGAGCACGAGTGTGAGCGCGGTGGCGGAAACGAGCGCGACGCGACGCGCCCGTCGCGGGGCCCGTGCGGGTTCTCGTCTCGACTCGCCGGTGGGACGCGCGAGGACCGCGCCTGCAGCCAGCGCCATCGCGGCGACACCTGGGATCAGGTGGAGCCAGTCAACGCTCGTATGCACCAGCCACGCCGTCGCCGCGCCTACTGCCGCCACCGCCAATGTCCGCCCGAGCACGCTGCACCGGGCGGCGCGCGCGGAGCGCCAGGCACCCCAGCCGAGCCCGGCGACCAGGACTGCGAGCAGGACCGCGCCGAGCAGGCCGAGCTCCGCGAGCGTCTGCAACTGGATCGAATGCGGCTGACGGACGTCCTCCGCCGTCGTTCGCCTCTGGAAGTACGTGTCGCGGTAGTTGCCGGCTCCCACTCCGGCGACGGGGTCCTCGCGGAACGCCGACCACGCGACGCGCCAGTAGTCGTACCGGTTCCCCGCCCCTGTAACGAGCCGGGTGGAGGAGCTGGTCGTCTCCTGCGACGGCTCAGCTCGCGAGGTGGACGAACGCGTCGTACTGCTCGCTGACAGTGCGCTGGATGGTCCCGGCCGAGGCGAGGGCTGCGCCGACGGCCACGGCCGTTGCGACGGCGACGGCCGCGGCGGCCAATTTCGCGGCCCAGGGCGCCTGTTGCTCGATGCGCGAGGCAGCCAGGGTCAGCGCGCCCCAGACCGCGCCGGAGACGATCGCGCACACCAGGGCGGTAGCGCAGCGGCGTCGTTGACCGCCGCCGGCTCGACGGGGCCTCCCTGCACATCGCTGTAGACCGCCAGCAGCGAGGGGAGCGCCACAGCGAGGGCGGCTCCCAGTGCCGCCAGCGTCCATACGCGCCGTACTCGGCCGGGAACGAGAGCGAGCGCCGACGCCAGTCGCGATCAGCGCCGACAGCGCGACGCCACGGGATTGTGAGAGCACGGCGAGCGATCCCGACAGCACGGCCGCCGCGAGGCCCACGCCGCTGAGCACCGGCCATCGGCGCTGCTCGGCCGCGGCGAAGAAGAGCCACGTTGCGATGACGAAGAACGCACCCTGGCCGTTGATGTAGCCGAGTGGCTCGTGCAGTCGCGCACCGAGGAAGGCTGAATCCGCGTCGGAGCCGAGCATCCGCACGATCGTCCAGCCCATCACGACCACGGCGCCCACAGCCACCGCGCCGAGCAACCAGGCGGCCGCACGGTCGGTTCGCACGGCCACGAGGAGCACGAACGCGAGCAGGAGGTAGACGAGTAGCCGGTCCGCGGCGGCGTACGCCTCCTCAGGGTTGCCCGCCCACTGAGCGGACGCGAGCGACACCAGCGCGAGTCCACCCAAGCCGGCGACGATCAGCACCGCTGGGCCGGTGAGGCGTGGCGGGCCTCGCGATGAAGCCGGCTGTCGCCACGGCGACGAGGCCGAGACCGATCGGCACCCAGATCCGCGAGCTGTAGTAGCCGTCGAAGAACGGGCTCGCTGCGATGCCGGCGCCGAGGGGAACGAGCAGCAGGAGCGCAGGAAGCCGCGCGCGGCTGGAGGCTCGGCCCACCGTCAGGCGCAGGCGCCGTAGGCGTGGCCGAGCGCGCGAAGTCGGCGTCGAAGACGGCGATCGCCACGGCAGCTCCGGTTACATAGAGCACCACCGCAGGCAGAACCACCTCTGCCCCTCCTTGCAGGGCGACGACAGCCATCGCCGAGATGACGGCCTGGGCGCCGCCCAGCGCGAACGCGACGGCACGGGCGCTCCGCAGCCGCAGCTGCGTGCGGTGCGTGAGGTGGTCCCGCCCGCCGGTGAGCAGCGGGATGCCGCGCCGGCGGCGGGAGATGAGCACGAGCGTCGTGTCGATCACGGGCAGGCCGACGAACAGCAGGCCCATCGCCAGCGACTGCCAAGACGGCGCGGCGGTCGAGACGCTCGCCATCGTCAGCGCCGCTGCGACGAAGCCGATCGGCATGCTGCCGCCGTCTCCCAGGAAGATGCGGGCGGGCGTCCTGAACAGGTTGTGAGGCAGGAACCCCAGGCAGGCGCCGCACATCGCGGTGGCGGTGATGGCGACCCACGGCATGTCCTGCACGAGGCCGAACACGACGAGACCCGCAGCGACGACCGCGCCGATCGAGCTCGCGGCCCCGTCCATGTTGTCGAACAGGTTGAACGCGTTGACGATGGCCACGACCCACACCGCCGTCGCCACGACGTCCACGACCGAGCCAAGACCCAGGTCCCACCCAAGCCCGAGCGTCCAGAGCGCCAGTGCCACCCCGACTTCGATGACGACCCGGGTGAGCGGGCGGAGCGTCCGCCAGTCATCGACCGTTCCCACCGCCCACAGCAGCAGCGCGCCGCCGACCAAGGGGAGCGTCTTCTCTGGACTGACGCCGAGCAAGAGGACCGCGACCACAAAGCCCGCGATGACCGCCGCGCCGCCGAGATAGGGAGTCGGCGCCCGATGCCCCTTGTAGCCGACCGGATGGTCGTAGAACTGCAGGCGATCGGCGACCTTGATCGCCAACGGCGTGCTGACGTAGACGACCGCCAGCGCGATGGCGAGGCCCGTCAGCAGCCTCGCCTCAGTGGGCAACCGATGAGCCCTCCTGCATCGCCCTGCGGCTCTGTTCGTGCAGCACCACGTCGTTGATCGCGTCGTCGATGGTGCGCGTGGGCTCCCAGCCCGTCAGCTCGCGAATCGCCCGCGTCTCCGGTTTGCGGCGACCCAAGCTCCTCGAACCCCTCGCCGTAAGCGCGTTCGTAGGGCACGAGCTGCACCTTCGAGTCGGATCCAGTCCGTTCGATGACCCGCCGCGCGAGCTCGATGATCGAGGTCTCGACCTGGGTGCCGACGTTGTACAGCTGACCGATCGCCGCCGTCGTTGTCGAGCAGGAGCAGCAAGCGCCTCGACCGTGTCGGCCACGTGCGTGAAGCACCGCGTCTGCGTGCCGTTCCCGTACACGGTCAGATCCTCGCCGTTGAGCGCCTGCCGGACGAATCGAGGCAGGACCATGCCGTAGGCGGCGCGTCTGCCGCGGTACCGACCGTGTTGAAGAGCCGCGCCACGATCACCTCCGCCTCGCAGTCCCGGTAGTAGCCGTGCGCGAGCGCCTCGCCCGAAGCCCTTTGCCATTGCGTACGCCCAGCGTGACTTGTAGGCGGAGCCGAGGATGCGGTCGGCGTCCTCGCCGAGCGGCTCCGCGCAGTTCTTGCCGTAGACCTCGGACGTGGAGGTGAACAGCAGCCGCTTGCCGTGGCGAACGCACGCCGCGAACACGTTGTCGGTGCCGCGGACGTTTCCGAGCAGCGAGCTGAGCGGCGACGAGACGATGAGCTGCACGCCGACGGCGGACGCGAGGTGGAGGCAGGCGTCAGCTCGACGCGACCAAGCCGTCGACGAGCTCGGCGTCGAGCGTCGCTGCCGTGGACGAGCTCCACCGACGGCATGTCCGCTGAGGTGCTCGAGGTTCTCGGGTCGGCCGGTGGAGAAGTCGTCGAGCACGACGACGTGCTCGCCGCGAGCGATCAGCGCGTCCGTCAAGATGCGAGCCGATGAAGCCCGCGCCGCCCGTGAGAAGCATCCTGCGAGGGGTTGGTTGCCCGGTGTGCGTCATGGGCCGACCCGCAATCTAGCGACGGAGTCCGATCCTGACTACGCAGCGACGCGGACGCGGGTTCTGCTCATGGCCGGCGCCGCGAGCTATTGCGCCTAGGTCGTCGAGCAGGTCATGTTCCAAGGCCATGATTCGGGCCTGGATCCTTTTGATGACACGTCAGCGAGATAACCAACTAGGTCGCCTCGACCGTTGCGTCTAGTTCTGCCGGCACAGTCCGGCGTCCTCCATCGCGGTCTCCTCAGCGGCAGTGCGTGGGAATCGCGATCCGGTCGCGCGCACGCTGCGCGACGTCATACTCGGCCGCTGGCCCGTCCTTAGCATCTCTTGCGCCGTGACTGAAACGCGAGATTCGGTCCCAAGTGGCCGCACGCTCACCATCACGGTTCGCCACCGCGAGCCCCGGCCCTAACCCGCACAATCAACCGCCATGCGGACCGAGAACCCGTTCGTAAATCTCGAGGTGGCCAGCCAGACAAGCCTCACTGCCGTTGCGCTGGGCAACAGCCGCAATCGCGTCCGCCGGTAGGGGCGCACGCAGGTCCGGTGTTCGAAGCACCAGATCCGCCTGCGCAGCAAATGCAGCTGCGTCGCCGGGCTCCACTTCAAACCCAACCCCACCCGACCCGAATAGATCGCGCGTGCCGGCAACGCGGGCGGCGACGACCGGCACACGTTCGGCGATCGCTTCCTGAACGACGCGCGGCTGCCCCTCCCACAGGCTGGTATGAAGGAGCACGTCGAAAGCTGAGTAGAGAGTCCGAACGTCATCCCGAAACCCGACGAAGTGCGCACGGTTGGAAATACCGGCGCGCCCGAGCTCCTGTTCGACGGCCGCCCGAGCGGGCCCGTCGCCGATGAAGGTCATGTGGCGACGAGCGTCATCGCGAAGCAAGCGGACGGCCGCGGTGGCCAGGGTTGCCGGATCCTTTTGGGGCATGAATCGACCAACCCACCCGATCACCGGCGCCTCGGCCGGGAGGCGCAGCACGCGCCGGGCGCGACCGCGTGCTGCCTGGAAGTCGGCCTCAACCGGGGCGTAGTCAACGTACTCCGGAACGACGGCGTACTTCTTCGGATCGCCGATGCCTAGTCGAATACCCTCATCGCGGACATCCTGAGAAACGGCGATCAGCGTGTCCGTGTGGCGTGCCGCGAAACGCTCGGCGACCACGAAACCGGTGCGCTTCAACATGTGATCAGCCGGCGTATGCCCCCAACCATGAACGCTGTGCACCACGGCGAACGGCATGCCGCGGGCTGCGAAGCGGCCCACTATCCCTGCCTTGGAGCTATGCGTATGAAGGATGTCCGGGCGTGTCGACCGATACAGGTCGCGAAGGTCGGACACGACCGCGGACATCATCAGCGGGAAGCAGTGAGCGCCTCAGGCGCGGTAGCAGGGTGAGCGGGAACTCGTGTGCCACCTCGTCGAAGATCGAGCCCTCGGCGCCGACGTCAGGGCCACACGCGACGTAGACGTCGTACCGGTCGTAGAGCGCTCTGCTCAGGTGGAACACCGTGAGCTGAGCGCCGCCGACACACAAGCGAGTGATCAGGTGTAGCAGCCGAGGCTTCACTGATGCCGCCCCGTTCTGACGACGGCGATCAGGCAGCCGGCGGCGATGACCAGGAGTCCTGCCAGAAGCCCGTTGCGCAGCGGTCCTGGGTTCGCTGGGCGGTCCGGAATCCGAGCCGGTGTCGCAGTTGTGAAACGCATCAGCTCGAGCGCAGCGGCGGCTCGCATCAGCTCCCGACGCTGCGTGAGCCTCCTCAGGTGCCGGTCCGACCCGAAGGCGCCGCCGGAACTCCGGCTCGCGGCCATGCGGATCGACGAGTGCGTCTCGGCCGCGGCGATACGCTCGTCGACAAGCTGGCGGTGATAGGTCACATACTCACGCGCGTACTGGTTTGCAATCCGTGCTGCCACTCGAGCCTTTGGAGCCGCCGCCTCGAAGGAGATCGTGCGAAACGTCTGCGCATACCGTGGAAACACACGCCGCTCGTTCGAGTCCGTCACCGTCACAGCCGCGTGGATGGTGCTCGGATCGATTGCGAGCCGCCGCGCCGTCCGTAGTTCGATCGCACGCCTCACAGGGCTCGAGGCGAGCAGTACTCCAGCAGGCGTAGAGCTCCGATCGAAGAACCCTGGCCATGGAGCGTCCTGGGGCAAGAGCCGCGCGAGGGCCGGATCCACCGGTTGCCCCGTGGTAATCAGGGTCGCAGTCGCCCGATAGATCGGGGTAAGGGGCGCACTGATCGCGTAAGCGCCCACGCTTGCAAGCATCGTTACGGCAGTTCCGCAGCCGAGCAGCCACAGCCGCCGATGTCGTGGATCACGGCTGGAGTTCGCTCTTGGGAAACGTCGCAGTACGAAAGCGCTCAGCCGTAAGATTTCCAGCCTCGACCGCCCGCGGGTCGGGCTGCTTGGCACCGGGCCGGATGGAACCCTGGACTCGCGCCTGTACGTGCGCTTGGAGAGCGCCCTGGGTGAGCGTGTCGAACACGATCAGCCAGTCGCCCCCGACCTGGTGAAGAAGATACGTGTGCGGAACCGGAGGTGCGTCCGCGCGAAATGCGTCGAGGGTCACGAGCTCGCCCTTCGGCGTCGCCTCGGTGCGCGTGACGACCGGTTCGAAGTTCGCCAGAGCAATTTGTTGATCCGCGAGGGCGCCTGCGAGCGACGCGACGCCGACCCGCTCTCGGACCCGGGCGTCATACGCAAGCACTGCGACCGGCACCGCTCCCGACTTCAAGCGACGCCAATGGTCAAGCACAGCCCGCCCGGCAGTTCCTTCGCTGATGATCTCCGCATCGGTCTGCTTGACCGCCTTGTCGGCCGCCTCCTTTGCGGACCGCTGCGGGTCAACGGGCACGCGGTCGTCGTCGGAGCCGCAGCCACTAGCAGCGACCGCTCCAATAACGAACACCATCGCCGTCCGCCGGCCGCTCATGCGTCGCACCGCCATCCCTCTAGCGAGCATACTCGCGCAATCCCGGCAAGTCATTGCTGCGTCTCGAGGCTCTGTCTGCGTAGAACTCCAACCTCGAACGAATCATGCTGGCCCAGGCGTAGCGGGTGTCCACCTCACGCCGTCCTGCCGCGCCCAGAGACATACCCCAATCTCGATCGATAAGCACACTCGTGAGAGCGTCCGCGAGGCGCTGTGGGCTACGGGGCGGCACGAGGAGACCCGTACGTCCATGGATGACCACGTCCGCCGTGCCGTTGACGCTGGTACCGACCACCGGCAAACCCAAGGCCATCGCTTCGAGCACGGCCGCCGGCATGCCCTCCCAAACCGAGGCAAGCGTGAACACCGACGAGCGCTGCAGCAGTGTTCGCAGCTCCTCGGGACCGAGGGCGCCGGAGAAGCGCACACAGTCCTGTAAGCCACGATTTCGTACGGCCTCCTCACACCGGTTGCGCGTCGGGCCTTCACCGGCGAACACGAGGCTGAACGGGATTCCACGGAGTCGCAACAGGTCCGCAGCGTCTATGAGGTCCTCTTGCCGTTTGCGCTCCACGAAACGGGCGGCGCACGTGACGATGGGCGGTTCTTGCGGCACGGTTGTGCTGCTCGGTTTCCAGAACTCCGTATCTACCGCGTTCGGGATGTATCGCATACGGTGTCGCGCTATCCCTGCCGACGCGAGCAACTCTAGGGCTCCCATCGAGTTGACCGCATAGCCATCCACCAAGCCGGTGAGAGCGCGTTCTACGCCGAGTGCGAAGCGCCCCTTCGCTTCATCCAGCTCGACGACTTCGGTTATATGCAGCCCTTGCACGCTGCAAATCCGCACGGTTGGCGATTGCATCAGCGCAGCGAGCAGCCGTCCAGCTACGGACATCTTGAAGCCCTGAGCTTCGAGGACGTGATAAGGGCGGCGGCGCAAAAGGTTCGCGAGCCGACGCGAGGCGAGGACGGGTCCGCTTCCGCCTAGGGACCAGACTGGGATGCGCGCTGCCTCAAGGCGTCGCGCCTGGGGACCCGGAGGGAAGAATGTCGCGATCTCGACATGCACGCCGATCTCGGTCATACGCTCAGCCATCTGGGTCACCATGAGCTCCGTCCCGCCGACGATGTCCTCGGCGAGTAGCTGGAGGATGCGGGCGCGCTCCAGATCGGCGCCAGCCCTACTCACGGCGCTTCAGCCAGCCCATCGGATGGCTGGTGATCAGGAACCTCCTAGACAACGCGTCATCCACCTCGAACTCCGGATGGCGGGAAAGGAAACGTCTTACGGCGACCAGAGGTCCGGGACGCTCGGACCGCGCGGTTGGCAGGGTGTCGATGATGCCGTCCTGCACGAGCACGTAGCTACCGGGGCTTACCATCGGGGCGTACGCTTCCAATTCGGCTTCCACGTGCGCCGCACGGTGGTCCGCGTCCAGGACGACCATGATCGGGCCCTCTGCCTCGTCGACCCGGCGACGGACGGCATCTATCACATCGTCGGCAATCGAGCTCCCGAGCAAGAAGGTCGCGCGCGGATGCTCGATGTCGTGCATTCGCGTGATGTCGATCGATATGACCTTGCCGCGCCCGAGTAAGTCACACAGATGCGCACAGAAGAGCGCGGAGCCTCCACGATTGGTCCCGGTCTCGACGATTAGGCCCGGGCGGAGGTGGCTGATCACCTCCTGGAACGTCCAGAGGTCGAGCACGTTCTGCCAGATCGGCTGTCCCAGCCAGCGGACGTCGTCGAAATTGTGCGTCCTCTCAACTAGGTCCAGCAAGAAGAGCTGGCTCACAACACGCCCGACTGTCGCTCGATAAGCCGGCATGACTCGGTGCACGAGGCGGAACCGCCGGCGCGGGCGCCAGAACTGGTCACGAACGGGCTGCCCGCGGGTCATCACTCGGTCGGCGAAGCCTCATTGGCGGCCCGGAGCGTTCGCCCGCCCAGCAGTCGGCCCAGCCATGCACGGTGACGAACGAGCACCGGGAGCCACAGTAGCGTCGCGAGCATGAAAAGGCCTGCTCCAAGTTCCCAGTGGGCGGCGCGTCCCGAGGCGATGACTCCGGCCGCCATGGCCGTGCCCGCGACGAGCCAGAGGACGCCCCGCCACCATCTCAGGGGGATGCCGTGCCGCCGAACAAGCACTGCGACGGCTATCAGACCCGTCAGCCGGGCCACCGCATAGGTTGTCGGTATGCCGAGCAACGGGGACGTGTGAGTAGCTGGCACCGCCGACACTGCGAACAACGCGAACATGGCCCAGTTCACCCGTAGCACCGTCCGGGTGTCACCGCGGGCATAGAGCGTGCTGGTCAATACATGCAAGGGCCCATTGCACATGTATGCCAGGCCCATCCCCACCATGACCGACGACGCGCGCTCCCATTCGCGTCCAAAGAGGAGGGGAAGCCAAAGGACACTGGTCGCGACGATGGGTGCCACCATCGTGACGAGCAGAACCGCGGAACCCTCATAGGCTCGCTCCACAGCGCGGGCGAACTCCCGAGTGCGCCGTAGGACCATTGCGAAGCTCGCCAAACCGATCCGCTGGATCACGAACTGTGCGACTGCTGCATAGCCGACGAGCGTCGCGCATGTGACGACGAAGGACAGCTCAACCGGATGCGCGGCGGCGAGTAGTGCGACAGGAACGAGGCCTTCCCAGAGCGCGGTCGACCCCGCGACGAGCGTCGGCAGCGCCCATGCGGTAAGGCGCTTGATATGTACCGGATTCCAGCGTCCGAGGAACGGTGTCGGCTGACTGATGCGAAGCACCACCGCCGACGGGAGTGCGCGTACCGCGAGCGCGACGAGCACGCCTCCCAAGCCCAGGCCGCTCAGTGCTAGCGCGCAAGCGAGCGTGTAGAACACGAGATGCTCGAGAACTTCGGCGGCAACGACGACGCGGAACCTAAAGTGGCGTTCGAGGAGGACCAGCGAAACCGCCCGGGACGCGTAGAGATACGTACATACGCCGACGGCGGCGAGCGCCCACTGGAGGTCCGGCAGCGCGGTAGCGCTGCGCAACAGGATTCCTAGCCCCGTGAAGGCGACGAGCAACGTCGCGCCAACGATCTGAAGCAGGCGCGCTGCCGCTGCGACAGTCGCCTGATCCGGCTCCGATGCACCACGCAAGAGGCTCCCTAGCAGCCTGCTCCCAACGGCTTGGTCGAGTTGGACTACGAGGAAGTAGCTCACCGCGAATGTCGCCCACGCGGCGGCACCGAGATCTCGGATGAGAACTGCACTGCCGACGAGGCTGATGAGTCCCGCAAGCCCATAGCGCACGACGACCAATGCGCCGGCCGCGTACGTCCGCCGCTCGACGTCTCGGAGCGCGTCGGACGCCTCAGCCAAGTCGGCGATGCTAGCTTGCGAGGTGCCACGGCATGGGGTCCGAGTGAGGATCGACACGCAGCTCTATCGCGTCGGCTGCGCCGTCGTCGTGGTGCTGATCGGCGCTCTGGTCTGCGCCTTACTCGCGAACAGGCTGGCTGTTCGTCGACCGAAGCTCCCGCTGCTCTGGATCTTCTTCGGGCTCCTCGCAGCTCGGGTCGCCTGCACGCTCGCTCTCTCAGCGGCCGGCGCTGTCGGCACCCGCCTTCGAGGAACCGACGACCCTGCGTTTCTCGACGCAGCGCATCATCTCGCGACGATCCACGGTTCGGCGAGCGAGATCATGCGAGCGACGTGGCGGACGGATCCGCTCAGCGGCCTTCTCGCTGTCCAGTTCGAGGTGATGGCCGATCCCGGCGCGCTCAGCCTCCGTCTGACGCAGGCCGTCGCGGCGACGATCGGTGTCGGGCTGGTGGTCGTTGCCGTCAACGACCTGGCAGGAGCGCGGGCGGCTCTTGTCGCCGCAGTCATCCTGGCGCTGGAGCCGGCGTTGGTGCTCTTCTCCACGATCCTCCAGAAGGAACCGCTCGTGCTTCTGGGAGAAGGCCTGGTGATATTCGGCCTTAGCCTGGCGATACGGAGCCGATGGCGCGGCGCAGCCACGGCCGTAGTCGGCGGGCTTGTGCTGGTGGCCTGGATACGGCCTTATGCAGGCGGGTTCCTCGCATTGGGTTTAGTCGTCGCCGCTGCTGCGTTCACAGTGCGCCGTTTGGGCCTACGCCGGGGGATGCTCGTCGTCGGCGCAGCCATGTTGCCCCTCCTTGCGGTACTTACCTACGCACGCGACCGACTGGCAACCGCGCTCGACCAGCTTCAGACGTTCCAGGATGTCGAGGCGGCTGGTGATGCTGCGTTGCAGCTCGCTCCCGTCAATTATCAGACGCCGGAGGGACTGCTCTCCGGCGCGTTACGGCGTACGTTCGACTTCCTGTTCCGACCGTTTCCGTGGCAAGTCGAGAACATCGAACAGCAAGCCGGCGCGCTCGGCACGTTGATCGTCTGGACACTTCTGTTCTGCACGGCCGCTTCAGTGATACTTGGCGGACAGGCAGCGCTCCGTCGGACCTGGCCGCTGATCGTCGCTGGTTCGTTCACGACGCTCGGTTACGCGGTCACCATGGCGAATGCGGGAACGGGATTTCGTCATCGCATACATCTCGTGCTCTTTGCGGTGGCGACCTGCTGTATTGCATTCGAGTGCGCGAGGTGGTCACGAGCGGACGGCGGGCCGCGCTTCCCAGGGGGGCGCAAACGGCGAGATCGACGCCTCACGACCGGCGACGGGGTACCCAGAGCGTCGGCGCGCCTGGGTGCCGCTTCGTCCGCCGCAGATCCAGCACCCGCGGCGCCACCTCGACCGTGCGACCGCGGTCCGCTTGCTGATGAGCGGTGACGATCATGGCTTGGTGCGCTTCGCCGGTAAGACGTCGATCCTTCCGTGGTCGGAAATCCCATCTGCGCCTCCAGGGGAGTGTCGCAGGGCCTAGTGCCGCAGTACCGTCGTGTCGCTGGCATGGCTGCCGGACGCCCACGTTGCGGGGAGCCCGCCTCGCTCGGTCACG
>CAVWYB010000048.1:0-246402 GCA_963759145.1 uncultured Solirubrobacterales bacterium | reverse complement strand
TCTGCACCGACTTGGAGCCTAGATGACTGGCGGATCTCACGTCGATCCGAAGCTGAAGGACGAAGTCGACGGTGACCTTTTCATGCACGGGAGCGGCGAGTTCGCGTACGCCCTCGCCGAGAAGGGTCTGGTCGACGAGCGTGCTCGGCGACAGGGGAACCGTCCGGATGGAGCTCGATGACGTGAAGCGGTTCGACTCCGGGGTGGTCCTTCTCACCTACCTCTCGGAAGTTCGACCGTGGCTGAGACCGCGAGGCGGCCGAAGGTCTCCGTCCGGATGATCTCGACTGCGATGCCCTTTGTGGGCTTTTAGGGATAGTGGTGGGAATCAGCCGCACGGCCCGACGCGGCCAATCGTTCGAGGGCGCCGCAGCCTGCGGGATACTGCCGGGCGTGCCGCCTGAAGACATCGCGACGCTGCGCGCCGAGTACGAGTTGCTCAACCGCAATGAGTGGGAGGGGGCGTTGGCGAGCGCGCCTGCTGACTTTGCGCTCAAGACACCCGCCGAGTCAGGTCCCTACGGCGGGGCCGCGACCAGCCGCGAGGGGGCCCGTCGGGTGTACGGGGAGTTTTTCGCAGGCTTCGACGAGGTCGAGTTCGAGGCCGAAGAGTTTTTCGATCACGACGGGTGGGTGCTCGTCCACATCGTGATGCGCGCCCGCCCTTCGGGAACCTCCGCCACGCTCGAGCGGCGGGGAGCGGATCTCTGGACCATGCAAGATGGGCGGCCCGTGCGCCTCGACATCTTTACCGACCGCGAGGAGGCCGAGAAGGCGGTCGAGAAGGTACGGCGGGCGCATCAGATGGGCTAATGCCCGGTGGATGAGAAGTGCATGTAGTCCTTCGTCGAACCCGCCCAAGCTCCGCCCCAGCCCCACCCGATCGAACGGAAGGCTCTGACGACGCTGCGGGTCACCATCCCACGGCGATGCCGCGAGCGGTTGAGGTAGGGCAGCATCGCGCGGTCGTATGTCTGCCCACAGCCGACGTAGGGGTTCTCCACCGGGTTGAGGTCAACCGCCAGCCCGTACGCGTGCATCGACCAGTTGGTCCCCCGACCGCCAGTGCAGGGTGAGGGCGCGGCCTGCCGGCAGTAGAAGGACCCGCTCACGTCACCATCGGCGGGCCACGAGCGCTTCGGCCCGTACACGTCCGCCAAGCGCATGTGATGGATCGGAAAGTGCAGGCGGTGGAGCTGGCGAAAGACCCTCGCGAGCGGAGCGGCCGCGTTGCGGTTCACGATGAGCTCGCCGTATGGTCGCGCCCATCGAAGCCGCGGTGCGACACGGTGAGGACGGAGCCCCGACAGCGGAACCGGACAGCCCTTGTGCCAGAAGCCGCGCTGCTTGAGCTCAGCCTTGACCGGCGCCGAGAGCGGCCGGATCGACGAGTGGAACGGAGGTGGGGCCGTCAGCAGGAGAACCGCCAGCACAATTGCGCGGATCACGACCGTCTATTTTTGCGCGCCAGCCCGACCTCTGTCGGGCTGCGGAATACACCCGCTAGTAACGATGAGTTCTCGTCCCGCGATCGGTCACTAAGGGCAGAGCACGCTGCAGATCGAAGGAGAGCCCGATGTCAAGCCTAAGGGTGGACCTCGTCACCGATCATCATCGGTCGCTCCGGTCCGGCGGTCTGAAGCCATGCTGATCTACTCGATGAGCGTCTCGGTGGTAGCCGAGTACGACGTCGCCGACGTGCGGCCCTTGTTCGGAAAGAGCAGAGCGTAGGGTATGGCGAGCAAGCCCTCGGAACGGTTTGTGTGGGCGGTGGACACCCTGGCGCTCGAGCCGGCCGATCGCGTGCTGGAGGTCGGCTGCGGACACGGCGTCGCCGTATCGCTGGTCTGCGAACGGCTGACCAGCGGACGGATCACCGGGATCGATCGCTCGAAGAAGATGATTGAGATGGCCGCGCGTAGGAATCGCGAGCACGTCGCGGGAGGCAGGGCGGTGCTGAAGACGGCCGCGCTCGAGAAGGCGGACCTCGGGGAAGAGCGATTCGACAAGGTCTTCGCGTTCAACGTCGCGCCCTTCTGGCATCAGCCGAAGGAGGCGCTGGGGATCGTCCGGCGGCATCTCGGCCCCGATGGAGCGTTCTATCTCTTCTGGGACGCTCGCCACACGCAGCCGGGCCGAGCTCGCGACCTGGCGGACCGGCTGAGCGAGAGGATCCGGCTGGCCGACTTCTCCGTGAACCAAGTGCTGGTCAAGGACCTGCGCCCGGTTCCCGCGGTTTGCGTGATCGGGCGGCCCTAGGCGCGCTATCGATTCCGCGTGCCGCTAGTCGGTCGGCGTGCGGGTGAACCCGCCGAGGTGATGGCGCTTTACAACCAGCGGCACACCGGCTCCGGCCTGCCGACTCATCATCTCCAGTACGGCCTCGCTGGGCGTGCCGTAGACGCTGGATGCTCGTGGTCGCCTCCAGCGTTTCGGCATACGCGCGCGCAGCTCTTTTCGGCAACTGTCTTCATGTGAGACTCCATCGATTCGGCGTCACGGTGAACCTGGACAACACCCACTTCGGTGCCTTCTTCGTTCGCGTACTCGTTGAACGCAAGCAGTCGCGGTTCGTTCTCCTGAATGAACTCCACCAGCCCGGGCACCCGGTCGCGCTCGTCCTCGAGCTTCCCTTCCTTGAGCCTGTTCGTCGCAATGAAGATGAATGGTCCTGACATCGCGGCTCCTCGCTTGTTCGGGGTCGGATCATGTCTCTGGATAGCTCACTTCACGGCCAGCGCTGTGATCCCGCCGATCCGCTCGCCAAGCTCGCTCCAGCTCTCACCGCCGTCCTCACTCTGTAGCAGCGTGCCGTCGCCCAGACCGGCGAAGAGCTGGCCCTGTCCGGTCGCGAGCGCGTAGACGTGGGAGTCGAGCGGACCCTCGATCACCTTCCAGGGGCCGTAGCCCTCCCAGCGGTAGATCGCAGAGTCAGACGGGCCGCTTCCATGCGCCTGGAAAGGGCCGGGGGCAGCCGAGATGAACCAACGGTCCGGATCGGCCGAGTCGACCGCCAGGGCCCAGGCGTAGCGGCGGTCTCGCCCTGCATCCGCTTTGTCCCAGCTGCGGCCGCCGTCGCGGCTCCAGGCAGCGCCGTCGCCGCCGGCCTCGTAGGCGCGGCCCGGAGCGCTGGGATGCCAAGCCAGAGAGTGCACGTCGCGGGCGGCGTCGGGGCGATGATCGCTGAAGGAGGCGCCGCCGTCTTCGGTGCGCATCAGCCCGCCCAGCTCGATGCCCACCAGCACCACCTCGGGATCGTGCGGGCTCGGCGCGATCCAGCGAACGTGCGAGGTCCACGGCCGGGGCGGGAAGCTCCAGTCCGGTCGCGACGGGATCTCCTGGAGCGCCACGAGCTCCTCCCAGCTCTGGCCGCCGTCGCGGCTGCGGAACAGCCGGCTGGGTTCCGTTCCCGCGTACACCGCGCCGTCCGCCGTGCTCACCGCGACGCTGAACACCTCTGGCTCCGGCAACGGCATGTCCTCGAAGGTCTCGCCGCCGTCAGCGCTGCGCTTCAGTCCGCCTCCCCGACACCCGACGTACACCGTGTCCCCGTCGAGCGCCATACACTGCGCGCCCGAGCCTTGGAGGCGCGTGCGCGCACCGACCTTTACGAACGCGTGACCGGTCGTCGCAAGCAGCTCCATCGTCACAGGATCGCGCATCACCGCTCGCGCCGACGGCGAAAGCGCGAAAGGCGGAAGCCGGCGATGGATAATGCACCGGCGATGTCGCTGGAGAGGCCATCGACCTGTCAGTCGTCACATACGACGGATGAAATCGCCCATCCTGAAGGGCAGGTGAGGGCTTATTTCTGAGCAGAACGTGGAAATCGTTAGGGCGATCTTTCGAGGCTGGAATGACGCCGGGGTAGAAGGGATGCTGCCGTTCTGTCATCAGGAATCCGAGTACCTGCCGGCCGAGGAAGGTGGATCGGTCCATGGGCACGACGCCTTGCGCCGCTACTTCGAGCGCTGGTCGGAAGCCTGGGACAACTTCGACTTCGGCCCGACGGAGTTCCTGGACGCGGGCGACTATGTGTTCGTCGGCCTCGCCATGAACGGACGGGGCCGAGGCAGCGGAGTTGAAGTGAGGATGGAGGGTTGGCAGGTATGGCTCATCCGTGGGGAAAGGGCCGCTCGCTGCGAGGAGTACTCGGACCGTGCCGAGGCTCTCGAAGCCGCCGGCCTGTCGGAGCAGGACGCACGCGCCGAGTCCCCCTGACTTCCCAGTTACGATGCTGTCGCAACGCGCGACAGGCAGCAGCTGGCGTTCGCCCGGTCGCGGCTCAGCCCCGGTTGTGGTTGACGACCTCGACGTTGTGCCCGTCCGGGTCGAGCACGAAGGCACCGTAGTAGCCCGGGTGGTAGACCGCGCGCTCGCCCGGCGCGCCGTGGTCCTCGTAGCCCGCCGCGAGCGCGGCGGCGTGGAACGCGCGCACCGTGGCGTCCTCGCGCGCGGGGAACGCGAGGTGGACGTGCTCCGTGACCGGCCGCTCGTCCCGGACGAGCGAGAAGCTGTAGTCCGGGCCGGACAGCTGCACGCGGCCGGGCTCGTCGTGCGCCAGGCGGAGCCCGGCGTGCGGGGCGATAGTCGTGTAGAAGCGCCGGGAGGCCTGCGGGTGCCGGACGCGGATCCACAGGTGGTCGACACGGCCGTCGGGCACGGCGTCCTCGCGGTCGCCGTGGACGGCCTCGACGCTGTTGCCGTCCGGGTCGAGCAGGAACCCGCCGTAGTAGGTCGGGCCGTACTGCTTACGCGGCCCGGGCGCGCCGTCGTCGCGGTATCCCGCGTCGATCCCGGCCTGCCAGAACGCGTCGACCTGCGCGCGGTCGCGGGCGCGGAAGCCGACGTGGAGCCCGCGGGTCACCGGGTGCTCGGGGTCCGTCGGCGCGATGTCCCAGTCGTCCCACTCGACCAGCTCGGCGTCCGCATGGCTGGGCTCGACGCCCAGGACGCTCAGGACGGTGCGGTAGAAGCGCTCGGAGGCCACCAGGTCCGAGACGGCGATGCCGACGTGGTCGAACACCCGGCCGAGGCTACCGTCGCGGACTCGACGAGAGTCTTCGGTGAAGGTAGACAGCACGCGGAGCTAGGGCGGCGTATGTCACGTGTCAGCGGGCGGCCCCTGGGCGTGGCGAAGGGGATTCGCCGGCCAGCTCGATCAGGCGCCCGGCGAGTTCGGTCGGCCGGGAAAGCATGGGCAGGTGCCCGCCGTCCATCTCATCGACCTCGAGCCCGAGTCGCTCCCTTGCGATGCGACGCTGGAACGCGAGTGGGAAAAGGCGATCGCCTCGCGGTGCCAGGACGCGTGTCGGTACGACCGGCCATCCATCGAGTGGCCAAGGTTCCCTGAACATGCCCGCCCCCGGCGCGCCCTGGTACTCGGCACTCTCGCGAGCAACGGTCGGGTCCACGTCGTGGAGGAAGACCTCCGCGATCGCGTCCCGGTCCCACTCGGCCATTGGCCCATGGCGCTCGATGAGCTCAGCGATCGCCGCCGCATGCCCGGTGTTGCTCCACCATTCCCCGGCGGTCTCCCCGGGCCGCGGAATCATGGGCGCGAGCAGGATGAGGGCTGTCGCGCCCAACTGCCGCGCGACCAGGGGGCCGGCAAACGCGCCAAGCGACTGCGCGACGACGGCGACATCCGTGTCATTCGAAGCCGCCTTGGCGACTGCATCGGCGTGATCACTGGGGCCCGCGTCTTGGTCGTCAAGCGGAAGCGGCGGGGCCAGGCCATGGTGGCCACGATGGCGCAGCGCTTCGATGGTCGCGCCGTAGACGCGAGGATCCGTTCCCGCGCCGGGTATCAAGACGAATGTGGTCACTTACCTTGCTCTGCCTCACGCGGCCTTCATCGTGCCGCTAACTCAGCCTGTTCGCAGGGCACAGAGAACAGAGTAGGCCGTGAACTCCTTTTACCGAGCAGCCGCTGTCCCATTGCGCGAGGAGCGACACGTCGAAGTTCGTCAGCCTCGACGGCTCGAGAAGCGATCCGAGATCCGGTCGATCGCCCACCTCGCCCGCAGTGCTGGAGCACTGAAGAGCGGTGCGGGAGCGAACCGGGGCCGCGCGCGCCACACCGCGCGAAGGTCGTCGTGTGGCTCATCCCCGGCCAGCCGGTACGCCAGGAGGGTTCCAAGATAGGGCGCCTGGGCGAGGCCGTGGCCGTTGTAGCCGACCGCGTAAAAGACGTTCGCGTAGCGTCGATGGCCTCGCCGGCTGACCCTCAGCACCGCAGCATCACCGGCGTGGCAATGCTGTTCCCGCAGTCAAGCACCTGAGCGTCGTGCCGCAGACGCCGGCCCGGCGGTGACGGCCATCAGGTCGCCCATGCTGGAAGTTGCGCCCCTCGAACTATGGGTATAGGTTGCGGCTGCATCGCGGGCCGAAGCGGCCCGCAGCACGGTCCAGAAGATCGCGCTGGCCTGCAAGAGATCAAGGAGGTTGACATGGCGGCATCAGATCAACTCAGCAAGCTTGGTGCCCGGGCCAAGGAAGCCGAGGAGCGGGTCGCAGCCGCGCAGGGCAAGGCCAGGGCCGATCTAGAGCAGGACGTCAAGCGGGCGCGTGAAACGGCGCAGGCCGATGCCGACCAGCTTCACAAGGACGCCGAGGAAGGCAAGGGGAAGGTCTCTGCTTGGTGGCACGACGTGCAGCGTTCGTGGCACGAACACGTCGCCTCAATTCGTGAGGACTTCGATCGCAAGAGGGCAGAGCACGACAGGGAGCGAGCCGAGAGAAACGCCGAGAACGCCGAGGACGACGCGGTGTTTGCGATTCGCTACGCCGAGGCGGCGATCGACGAGGCCGAGTACGCGGTGCTCGACGCAGCCCTCACCAGGGCGGAAGCTGACGAACTCGCAGCCACGAGCGACTAGGCGCGAGCATAGACACTCGAACTTGAGCCGTATTTCGGGCGCCGCTGCAAAGGTCAAGTCCTAGCGGCCCTGGACGACGAACGCCGCCCACGTCGCGTGAGGCGGCGCCATCGTGGCCGTCACGGTGTCGGCCATCGGCGGATAGGAGCCGACCACACAGCGTAGACCGCGCGACCCGGCAGGCTCAATACGACGCCGTGTGCGACTGGGCATCCCGGATCACGGCCAGCTGCAGCGGGTGAGCGCGATCGGCATGCCCGTGTTCGTGGCCAACGGCGACGGCGACCCGATGATCCTGCCGCACTTCTCCTATCTGCTTGCCGGCCTGATCCCGCAGGCGCGGGTGAAGATCTACCCGGACGCGGTGGCCGGCATCAGCCACGTGATCAACTTCGACCCGCCGCAAAGCCGCACCGACTACGTCCACCGCGTGGGACGCACGGCCCGGGCGGGACGAAGCGGCGTCGCCATCACCTATGTCCTCAGCGACCGGGCGCGCGACGTCGAGGGCATCGCCAGCGAGCTGGACCTGAGGCGCGAGTTCCGCCACACCGGCCTGCACGGGACCTCGGCGCCGGGCTCCGGCCGCAACGGTCGCGGGCACAACGGCGGCCGGCGCAACGACAGCCGGCGCAACGGCGCCACGCGAGGCGGGCCGGCTCGCCCGGCGCGCAACCGCGCCGCCGCCACTAGCTGAGCCCGCGCAGCCGATCCGCACCGCGACTGAGCGCTCGCTTCGCCAGTCGGAGCGGCTGCTGCTTTTGTGGGCTTCACGCACAGTGGTAGGCACCAGCCGCCATAGCCCGATGCGCTCTCGCGTTCACGCGGTAGGAGGCGTCAGCTCAGCCAGCGCTGTGGCGGAGGCTTCGACGTTTAGTACGCGATCGCCGGAATCCGGTTGACGTACTCGTTGCTGGCGACCTGCTTGAGCATGAAGTCGGCCACGTCGCCTCGCGAAATGCGCGCGCCGCCCTTCGGAAGCCCATCCATGATGACCCGGTACTCCCCGGTCCTGGCGCCGTCGGTGAGAATCATCGGCCGGACCGCGATCCACTCAAAGTCGTGCGTCTGCAGCTCGTCGAGTGCTCGCCGGTGGTCCTCGAGCACAGGCCGCAGCGTTAGCTTGGCCAGGAACGTGACCACTGCGGTACGAGCACCTGAGCCCTTCTCTCCCAGCACGCCGAAGTTCGACAAGAACACGAGCCTGCGAACCTCCAGGTCTTCCATGGCGCTGCTGATGTTGCGGGCTGCGCTCGAGTAGAGAGTCGTCGCGCCGCGCTTATCGGCACCCACGGTGCAAAAGATCACTTCATGCCCCCTGAGACACCGTCGGACGCTCTCGGCGTCTGTCACATCGCCCGCAATGACCTCCAGGGATTCGTGGCTCAGCTCGAGGTTGGCCGGGCTCCTGACGACGGCGGTCACGCGATGACCCTCAGCCAGAGCGAACTCTGTCAGCGAGCGCCCCACACCTCGGCTGGCTCCAAAGACGATGAGCTTCACGCACGGCTCCCGTTCGCCTACCAACTCATTTCCATGCACGGTGGATGCTACTCGCGCTGCCGGGGTTCATTTGGATCTTCAGACGTCCGTCTGAGGTCGCCGATCCGGCGCGGGAGACTGGTGGCGTACTGGTGCGGGGGCTCCTGGTTGGAGGGTGCGGCACCGACCGCGAGATCGCCGAGGGCGCGTACGGGGAGGTGCCCTCCGGTCAAGCGACTGGGCAGCCAAGCCCGCAAGGACCGAGGAGGGATCGGCTCGCCCAGAACCGTCCCGGTTCCGCCGCTCGCGTCGATCAGACCCAGGAGGACGCGGATCGTCGTCGACTTCCCCGATCCATTCGGACCTACGAACCCGACCACAACCCCGTCGGGAACCTCGAACGTCAGGTTGTTCACCGCAACGAGATCCCCGAAGCGCCGGTCAGCCCATCTGCGGTCAGCGCGCTCATGGTCGGTCAGCGCGGCGCCCGCGTCGGGCCTGCCGCGGCCTCGCCCTCCGCCGACGGGGCTGGCTCGAGCTCGTGCAGGATCTTCTCCCCCTCGATGTCGAGGTTCGGCATCCGCCGGTTGAGCCAGCGTGGAAGCCACCACGCACGCCGGTCGAGCAGGGCCATCACGGCGGGCACGAGCGTCATCCTGACGAGGAAGGCGTCGACGAGCACGCCGAACGCCAGCGCGAAGCCGATCGACTTGACGGTGAGCGCGTCGTCGATGATGAAGCTGGAGAACACGGCGATCATGATGAGCGCTGCCGCGGTGACCACCCGAGCGCTCGCCGCGAAGCCGTTGATCGTCGCTTCGCGCGCCCTCCCCGTGTGGACATAGCCCTCTCGCATGCGCGAGACGAGGAAGACCTCGTAGTCCATGGCGAGGCCGAACAGGATGGCGATCATCAGCACCGGCAGGAAGCTGACGATCGGTCCGGTGGAGGCCACTCCGAGCAGGTCGGCCAAGTTCCCCTCTTGGAAGATCCAGACGACCGCGCCGAGCGAGGCGGCGATCGTGAGCAGGAACCCCGCGGCGGCCGTGACCGGGACCGCGATCGAGCGGAACACCGTGGCCAGGAGGAGCAGCGCCAATCCGACGACGAGAACGAGGAACACCGGCAGCGCGGCGGTGAGCTTGTCGGACGTGTCGATGTTGATCGCCGTCGTGCCGGTGACCATCGCGTTGATGCCCGACTCCTGACGGATCTCGGCGGCCTCGTCGCGCATCCGATCGACGAGGTCCTTGGTGGTCTGTGAGGCTGGGCTGCCGCTCGGGGTGACGATGATGATCGCGACCTCGCCGTTCTCGTTGAAGAGCGGCTCGGAGGCGGCCGCGACGCCGGGGAACTCGGCCAGCGCCCTCGCCGCGTCCTCGGCGATCGCCCTCGGGCTCTCCTCGCCCCGGAAGCTCTCGAAGTCGATTACGGTCGTCAGCGGCCCGGTGAAGCCTGGGCCGAAGCCCTTGGTCAGGAGATCGTAGGACTTGCGCTCGGTCGTGTCCGTCGGCTGCGTGCCGTCGTCCGGCAGGCCCTGGCGCATGTCGAGTGCCGGCAACGCCACCACGACGATTACGGCAATCACCGCTCCTATCGCGACCCACGGCCTCCGCGTCACGAGCTGCGCCCAGCGCCGCCCCGCGGTGGGACCCTCCTTCTGTCGCCGGCCGCGACCGGCGCGCTGGCCGGCGATGCCGAGCAGCGCCGGCAGCAGCGTTACGGCAATCAGCACGGCGATCGCCACCGTCCCGGCCGCCGCCAGCCCCATTACCGACAGGAACGGGATGCCGACCACGACCAAGCCGACGAGCGCGATCAGCACGGTCACTCCGGCGAACACGACCGCGCTGCCGGCCGTGGCGGTCGCCCGCGCGACCGACTCGACGGGATCCAGCCCGTCGGCGAGCTGCTGGCGGTGGCGCGACACGATGAACAGCGCATAGTCGATCCCCACCGCCAGGCCGAGCATGGTCGCCAGTGTGGGAGCCACCGAGTTGATCTCAGTGACTGCGGTCAGCGCGGAGATAGCCGACAGCCCGATCGCCACGCCGAGAATCGCGGTCACCAGCGGCAGCCCCGCAAGGAGCAGCGTGCCGAAGGAGATGAACAGCACGACGAAGGAGGCGACCACGCCGATCACCTCAGCGCTCGACTGCTCGCCCTCGCTCGTGCTGACAACGCCGCCCGAGAACTCGACCTGCAGACCCGCCTCGCGCGCCGGCTCCGCGACCCGCTCGAGCGCCTCCTTCGTCGAATCGCTCAGATCCTCGACCGGGACAGCGAAATGGAGATCGGCGAAGCCGATCGTCCGGTCGCGCGACGGCGTGAAGCCCTCGACGAACTGCTCGCCCGTGGTGACGGCCTGCGGCACCGCCCGGGCGCGCTCGACCGTCGGATCGACGACCTTCTCGTACCGCGGCTCGTCGAGCGTGTGTCCCTTCGGGGCTGCGAACACGAGCCTCGCCGTCGCGCCGCCGCTCCCGGGGAACTTCTGGTCCAGTAGGTCGAGCGCGCGCTGCGACTCAGTGCCCGGGACGTTGAACGCGTCGTTTGTGTCCTTCTTGACCGCCTGCGACGTCACCACCACCGCGACGAGCAGCAAGAGCCAGAAAGTAAGGACGATCCACCGGCGTCGAGACGCCCAGCGCCCGAGGCGATACAGGTAAGTAGACATCTGGCTCCTCGGCCGGGAGACGAGTCACAGCAACCTAGCCCATGGTGGGATCGGAGTCCAGCCCCGGCCCTGGCCTACGCCGTCGGCGGTCTACGGCGGTGTCGTGGCAGCCCGGTCCTGGGCAGTCCGGCGCCGCGGCCAAAACGCTTCTGCCGGCTGGTGTAGCGCGACTCATGCGCGGCCGTGAAGCTTCAGGGAGCCGTCCGGGGGGACGTCACCTCCACCGACATCATCCTGATGGGCGCGCTGCTGGCTCAGCCGCTGTCGAGCGCTCCCGACTGGATGCGATCGCGCGCCGCCAAGCCGCGATCTACGTCGCGGGCCTGCGACCGGCCGACGGGCCGCCGCTCCCCGGGCATGCCCTCACCTGCGCCGTGCTCGAGCAGTCCTCACGCAGTCCTCGCGGAATCGACCGCGCTGAGCCAGCTGTCGACGAACGCGCCCAGCGCATCGAGCGCCTCGACGCCTTCGTCGAGCATGCTCGCGAAGCTCTGAAAGACATGCGGCACATCGGGCCAGACGGCGAGCTCGACGCGACCGTCGCACTCCGCCACGCGTCGAGCCAGACCCAGGGCATCGCCCAGAAGGATGTCGTGCGAGCCAGCCTGGACGAGCATCGGGGCGAGCCCGGAGAGGTCGGCGAACAGCGGGCTCGCCGCCCGGGCATCCGCCGGCGTCACGTACTCGTCAGCACGACGTCGCAGCCCCTTCACCGACAGGAGCGGATCGACGTCGGCCTTGGTGTCCAACGTCGGACTCGTGAGCGTCAAGTCCACCCACGGGGACATCAGGACCACGCACGCCGGCTTGGGCAGCCCAGCCGCCTTTGCTCTCACGAGCATCGCGGCTACCAGCCCCGCTCCGGCCGATTCGCCCACGATCGCGATCTGCCGCGCGTCGACGCCACTGTCGAGCAGGCCGCGATAGGCCGCGACGCAATCGTCGACGCCGGCCGGGTAGGGATGCTCGGGCGCCAAGCGGTAATCGATCGAGTAGGCACGCGCCCTCGCACGCCGAGCGACCTCGGAGGCCAGCCCAACGCCGACCCGCGCCGATCCGAGCGCGTACGCGCCCCCATGCAGGTACAGGACCACACGATCAGAGCGCGTCTCGGACGTCTCGACGAGGATTGCTTCGATCCCGCCGAGTGTCGCGTCGCTCGTCGTGACGTCGTCGGCCAGCGGGGTCGAGGCCATCATCTCCTCGATGACCACTCGCTGCTCGGCCACCTCCCCGCCGAGGTCCAGGGGCGCCTCGCGCAGGAGGACGTCGAGCGCCTCGCGCTGCTCGCTACTCATAGCAACTCCTTCAGGTTGGGTACGGAAACGATCCTCCGTGCCGGCTGGGTGAGCGATCATCAGCCAAAGTGGATGATTGCGGTGGGTTCTTCCCCTGATCCCTGGCGCTCTCCCAGATGGCGAGACGCTTCGATGGCCGCCCACGCTTCCCGGCCGGACGACATGCAGGCACGATCCGCACGCTCCTGGGCGCGCCGACGCTCGTGCGAACAGGCAACCCGGGCCCTGCACGGCGTTGTTCAATTCGTTGCCCTGCGCCGTCGGCGGAAGGGCTCGGCGCTCGTGAAAACCCGGGGTTTGCGGGGATTCCAGGATGCCGGAGGAGGGACTCGAACCCCCGACACGCGGATTATGATTCCGCTGCTCTAACCGACTGAGCTACTCCGGCGAGGGAGTCTCAATCTAGCAAGCGCAATCGGTCGCGCTAGGTGACCTTCTCGAAGTCTCGCCGGCCGTTGTCGGAGCCCACGGCGGCTTCCACGACCGCGCCGTTTCGCTGCTCCGTGAGCACCTCCACGAGCGTGCGTACGACATCTGGGTCGAACTGCGTGCCGGCGCAGCGGCCGAGCTCCGCGACCGCCTCGTGATGATCCTTTCGCGGCCGATGGGGACGTTCCGACGTCATCGCGTCGTAGGCGTCGCACGCGCAGATGATGCGGGCCTCGAGCGGAATGTCCTCGGCGGCGAGGCCGTCCGGATATCCATTGCCGTCATACCGCTCGTGACTGGCGCGGACCAGCTTCGCCGCGCGCGAGAGCGCCGGCGCGGCGCCCAGAATCCGCTCCCCGATCAAGGTGTGCTTTCTCACGAAGCTCCATTCGTCCTCCGTGAGGGGTCCAGGCTTGCTGAGAATCTCGTCCGGGATCGCGAGCTTTCCGATGTCGTGCAGCGAGGCGGCCTGCAACATCGACGTCGTCTTGTCCTCGGACAGCCCGAGCTTGCCGGCGACCAGCAGGCATAGCTGCGAGACGCCGTCCATGTGCGCGCCGAGCTCCGGACTGCGCTCGGCCAGCACCTTCAGGAGGACGTCGGTCGTCTGGCGCTCGGCCGAGGCACGCCGTGAGCTCTTGCGCGCGTACATGCGGTGATCCGCCATGCGCAGCGCTTCGGTCGCACTCGACGCTTCGCCAGGCAGCACGACCGAGCCGAAGGTCGCCGTGATGCTGAAGCCCTCGCCCCGCTCCGAGAGCGCGGCGGCAGCCGCCAGCGCCACGGCTTCGGGAGCCTCGCCCACCTCGAGGTCGGCGAGCACGCAGAACTCGTCGCCACCCATCCGGTAGGCCTCGCCTCTGCGATCGATGCTCGCCGCCAGATTGCGACCGAGTCTGTGAAGCAGGTCGTCCCCGGCCAGGTGGCCGAACGCGTCGTTGTAGCCCTTGAAGCCGTCCAGGTCGAAGAGGACCAGGACGAAGGGGCGGTCGGGCGTCGCGTCGCCGAGGCGCTTGGTGATGTCGAGTACGAGCCGGCGCCGGTTGTTGAGGCCCGTGAGATGGTCACACAGAGCCGCATTGTGCAGCTCGCGCTGCGAAGCGCGCAGGCTCATCAGCGAGAAGCCGAGCAGCAGCAATGCGCCGACCAGCAGGGCCAGTTGCGAGATGCCGACGCTGTCCAGCAGCGAAGCCGCCGCGGCGCGATCGGTCGCGACCACCATCCAGTCGTTTGCGTTCGTGTCTCCCTGGTCGAGACGTTGGTACGCGCTGCGATGGTCGTCCAGCACCAGGGTGCCGCCCGTGCGGGAGGTGCCTGCCAGCCCGGCGAAACGGTCCTCCTTCGGCAGTCCCAGCGGCGCCTGCGTGCGCTGTGGAAAGCGGCTGTCGAGCACCACCCGGCCGGATCGCCGGTCGACCACCACGATGTCGAAGCGGCTGCTGGACTCCGCGGCCGCGCGCCGGAAGCTCTCGATCGTCACCTCGAAGTGGACGATCGCCCGCTTCCTGCCGTTCACCATGGGGATCGGAGTCGAATTGGAGATCAACCCACTCGGCGGTGTCCGGAGACACGTACGGTCTCGCCTGGTAGACGTCCCCGCTGCGGAGCTCGAAGCTCGGCTTGAAGAAGGGATTCCCGCTCTCGTCGGGCGACAGGTCCTTCGGCGACGCGATCTTCCCCTTCACGGCGCGCGCGTTCTCGGCTCCGCCGCTGTCGATGAAGCACGCCTCGCCGATGCTTCCTGGAAACAGGTGCTCGAGGTAGCTCAACGAAGCATTCGCTGCCTTTAGGTCGTTGAGATCTCGAAGCAGGAGACGCGTAGAACCGCCGGAACGAGGCGTCATACGAAAGCAGCTGGGTGAGCGAGCGCGCGCGCGCGAAGTAGTTGTTGAGCACCTCCGACCTGAGCGCGCGCCTCGTGACGAAGTGCACGGTTCTCGTCGGCGACCTTCTCCCGGTGCTCCATCAGCGCGGCGCCCACGCCGATCGGCAGGAGCACGATCGCGACGATCAGGGCCGCGAGCGCGCGGCGGTTTGTGCGCGGGGCTTTTGACTCGCCGGTCAGTGACACGCTGCGCTCTTGATATCGGCCCGCCCGCCGGAATCGGTTTAGCGGACCCGGATGTAGAATCCTGACCGGCCCGAGAGACCCGGTGCAAGGTCTGTGCCGGGAATGCCGATCAAGCCAACAGCGTCGCAAGCTCACTCTGCAGGGGAGGCAGAGCCCAATCGCGCTGCCAATCGAACATTTGGAACCGACCAAGACCGATCTCGCACGCGCCGTGTTCGACGCGTTCAACCGGCGTGACGTCGAAGCCGGGCTCGCGGTCGTGGACGAGCAGGTCGAGTTCATCGCGCCCACCGCCGACATCGCGAACGAGGGCCGGCCTTACGTCGGCCATGCCGGCATGCGCAAGTACTACGACGACGTCGCGGCGTTCTGGAAGGAGCTCGAGGTGACGCCGACCGAGATCCGCGAGATCGGCGACGCGGTGCTCGCGCTCGGGCGGGTCTATGGACGGGGCGAGGGCGGCTATATCCAGGACTCGCCGGCGCAATGGGTGATGCGGTTCCGGGGCGGGCGCGTCTCCTGGATTCGCACCTACACGAACCGCAGCGCGGCCTTTGCCGAGGTCGGCCTCGAGGAGTAGCGGCCGTCCGAGCGCCGGGATCGTATGATCCGGCCGCTCTGCTCGAGGCGGTACCGAACATCAGTGAGGGGAGAAGGCGGGACACCGTCGACGCGGTGGGGCACGCGCTCGGCGGCTCGGGCGCGAGCCTGCTCGACGTTCACTCGGATGCCGACCACAACCGGAGCGTGTTCACGATGGTCGGGGAGCCCCAGGCACTCGCCGACGCGCTGGTCGCGGGGGCGCGCGAGGCCGTGGCCCGGATCGACATGAGGACGCACGAGGGCGCGCACCCGTGCATCGGCGCCATCGACGTCGCGCCCGTCGTCTATCTGCGAGCCGAGGACAGGGAGCTCGCCGTGGACGAGGCGCTCGCAATCGCCAACCGGCTCGCGGGCGAGCTGGACGTGCCGGTGTTCCTCTACGGGATGCTGGCGGACGACCCGGACCGCCGCGAACGCGCGTACTTCCGGGAGGGCGGAGTCGGCGCGCTCGCGGAGCGGTTCGACTCGGGAGAGCTGCAGCCGGACTTCGGGCCGCGCCGGCCGCACCCGACCGCCGGTGCCACGCTCGTCGCGTGCCGGCCGCCGCTGGTGGCGTTCAACCTCGAGCTGGCGGAGCCGGATCTCGAAGCCGCCAAGGCGATCGCGGCCGAGATCCGCGAGGCCGGCGGCGGTTTGCCCGGCGTCCGCGCGATCGGCGTGATGCTCGAGAGCGCGGGCACGGCGCAGGTGTCGTGCAACGTCCACGATCCTTTCTCCGTGCCACTGGCCGAGCTGGTGCGGGCGGCACGTGAGGCAGCCGCCACCCGGGGTGTGCACCTGCGCTGCCGCCGAGCTGGTCGGACTCGCGCCGGAGGCCGCGTTCGCGGGGTTTCCGGCTGACCTCGAGCTGAGGGGCTTCGACGAGCGCGTGCACGTCCTGGAGAAGCGACTAACCTCGGCCTGACCATGGCCAGAAGCAGGCAGACGCGGCGGCGCAAGCACAAAGGCGGCACCCAGGCGGGGACCGTCCGTCCGCGGGGCCGCCGTCCACGCTCGCGCTCGCGCGGGGACGCACGGGCGACCGCCGAGCAACGGCGCCAGGAGAAGCTCAGCCGCCCTCCGACCTGGAGAGCCGCGATTCAGCGCGGCGCGATCGCCGCCGCGGCGCTCTTCGGCCTGATGGTGATCGCGTTCGGCACCAACCCGGCCGCGGCGCTGCCGCTGGCGCTGCTGGCCGCGCTTCTGTACGTGCCTGCATTCCACATGACCGACAGCGTGCTGTACCGCAATCGCATGCGCAAGCGCGAGCGCGAGCGCACCCAGCAGCGTGAGGCCGCCGACTAGTGGGCCACTAGACTCGGCACCGGTATGGACGTACGCATGTTCACCGTCGGACTCGTGCAGGAGAACTGCTTCGTGCTGCGCCGCGACGGGGCCGACAGCGCGCTGATCGTCGACCCGGGCGAGGAGGCGCCGCGCATCCTCGCGGCGGTCGAGGAGCTGGGGGTGAAGGTCGAGGCGATCCTCGTGACCCACACGCACTTCGATCACGTCGGGGCGGTGGCGCCGGTCGCGAAGGCCACCGGGGCACCTGTGTACGTGAGCGAGATCGAGCGCCCGGTGCTGGCCGACATCATGAGCTACGTCCCGTTTCCGGGATTCGGCCCATACGAGAGCTACGAGGCCGACCACACCTTGAAGGGCGGAGAGAAGCTGCAGCTCGCGGGCTTCGAGATCGATGTCCTGTTCACTCCCGGCCACAGCCCCGGACATCTCACGTACTCCATCCCGGGCGAGAGCGCGATCTTCTCGGGCGACGTGCTGTTTCAGGGATCTGTCGGGCGCGTGGACCTGCCCGGGGGGGATTGGGAGACGCTGCTCGGGTCGATCGGGACGCTGGTCGAGTCGCTTCCCGAGGACACGACCGTCTATCCAGGGCACATGGGAATTACGAGCCTCGGTGTCGAGCGCCGCACGAACCCGTTTCTTGCCGAGCTCGCCGCCGGAGGTTCCTGACGGCCTTCGGCGAAGAACGGTAACCCGTGGCTTCGCGCTATCAGGTTCCGCGCGGGACCTATGACCTGCTGCCCGAGCAAGCGGCCCTCCGCCGGCGCATCGTCGCGGAGGCGCGGATCCTGGCGGAGGGTGCCGGCTTCGGCCAGATCGAGACGCCCGTCTTCGAGGACTCGGAGCTCTTCGTGCGCACCGTGGGCGAGGCGACCGACATCGTCAGCAAGGAGACGTACACGTTCGAGGACCGGTCGGGTCGCTCGCTGACCCTGCGGCCGGAGGGCACGGCGCCGGTCTGCCGTGCATATATAGAGCACGGCATGCACAAGCTTCCCCAGCCGGTGAAGCTGTGGTACCAGGGACCGATGTTCCGCTATGAGGCCCCCCAGTCCGGGCGGTACCGCCAGCACAGCCAGGTGGGCGTCGAGGCGATCGGCTCGGACGACCCGGCGCTGGACGCGGAGCTGATCGACCTTCTCGGACACCTCTACGCGCGGCTCGGTCTCACCGGCGTGCGGCTCCACCTGACCAGCATCGGCACGCCCGAGAGCCGCGAGGAGTACACCCGCGAGCTGCGCGAGCATCTGTTGCGCACCGACGTCTTCGACGCCGAGCAGCGCGCGCGGATCGAGCAGAACCCGATGCGGGCATTCGACTGGGACAGCCCGGAGGTGCAGGCGGTCACGGACGCGGCCCCGAAGATGATCGACCGGCTTTCGGACGAGGACCGGCAGCACTTCGAGGAGGTGCGCCGGCTGCTCGACGGCGCGGGGATCGACTACGAGGTCGACCCTCGCCTGGTGCGGGGGCTCGACTACTACACCCGCACCGTGTTCGAGTTCCGCTCCGACGACCTCGGCGCCCAGAGCGGGATCGGCGGCGGCGGGCGGTACGACCGCCTGATCGAGCAGATCGGCGGCGATCCCACGCCGGGAGTGGGGTGGGCCACCGGCCTCGAGCGCATCGCGCAGGCGATGGAGGCGAGCGGCTCGACCGCGACCGAGACGACCCGCAACGGCGGGGAGCCCCGCTTCCTCTTTGCGGTCACCGAGCCCGCTGCGCGGGAGCGTGTCTTCCGCGCCGTCTCGGAGCTCCGCGAGGAGGGTCTGGGTGCGACCATGGACCTCGGCGATCGCAGCCTCAAGAGCCAGATGAAGCACGCCGCGCGCATGGGCGTGCCGTGGGTCGTGATCGTCGGACCGGAGGAGTGGTCGCGCGAGGCGGCGGTCGTCCGCGACATGTCCGCACACCGGCAAGAGGAAGTCTCGCTCTCGGCCCTTCGCCGGGAGCTCGTGCGGCGAGCGAGGGTCGGCTGACGTGAGCCGGCCCCTGACCGGTTCATCGAACGAGTATCGCGACAGCTGGTGCGGCGAGGTCCTCTCCAACCGCGTCGGCGAGCGCGTGCGCGTGGCCGGCTGGGTGCATCGCCGTCGTGACCACGGCGGCCTCGTGTTCGTGGATGTCCGTGACCGCACCGGCATCGTCCAGGTCGTCTTCAACCCGCAGGAAGCGCCCGAGGCGCACGCGCGCTCCCACGAGTTGCGCTCCGAGTGGGTCATATCCGCAGCCGGCGAAGTCGTGCCACGCTCGGAGGAGACCATCAACCGCGACCTGCCCACGGGCGAGGTCGAGATCCGCGTGACCGAGGTGGACGTGCTGGGCGAGGCGGAGACGCCGCCCTTTCCGCTCGAGGAGGACACCGATGTGGACGAGGCGCTTCGCCTTCGCTACCGCTACCTCGACCTCCGGCGCGAGGCGATGCAGCGCCGGCTCGCACTGCGGCACGACGTCAACCGGGCGATCCGCGAGTCCCTGGGCGCCGAGGGTTTCTACGAGATCGAGACTCCGATCCTGACGCGCTCGACGCCCGAGGGCGCACGCGACTTCGTCGTGCCGAGCCGCCTGCAGCGCGGCAGCTTCTACGCGCTGCCCCAGTCGCCGCAGCTCTTCAAGCAGCTTCTGATGATCGCCGGGTATGAGCGCTACTTCCAGATTGCGCGGTGCTTCCGCGACGAGGACCTCCGCGCCGACCGCCAGCCGGAGTTCACCCAGCTCGACATGGAGATGTCGTTCGTGACGGAGGAGGACGTGATCGCTGCCACGGAGGGCGTGCTGGAGGCCGCCTACCGCGTGGGCGGCGTGGACCTGGGACCGCCGTTCCCACGGCTTCGCTACGACGAGGCGATCGCCCGCTTCGGGACCGACCGCCCGGATCTGCGGTTCGGCCTCGAGATCCGCGACCTCGGTGAGTCGTTGCGGGAAACCGAGTTCAAGGTCTTCCGCGGCGTGCTGGAGCGCGGCGGAGTGGTGCGGGGTCTCAACGCGGGCGCGCGCGAGCTGTCCCGCGCGGAGCTCGACGGCCTGATCGAGTTCGCGCAGGGTCAGGGTGCCGGCGGACTCGTCTGGGCCTACGTCGAGGAGGGCGACCCGCCCGGGTGGCGGTCACCGGTTGCAAAATTTCTTGCACCGGGTGAGCTTGCCGCGCTCACGACCGCGCTGGAGGCATCGGCCCGGCGACCTGCTGCTGCTTGTCGCCGACGACGCGGGAGTGGCGGCCCAGACGCTCGGCGCACTGCGCGTCGAGCTTGCGCGGCGCTTCGGCCTGACTGCCGAAGGCGACTGGAAGCCGGTCTGGATCACGGACTTCCCGCTGGTCGAGTGGAACGACGACGAGGGCCGCTGGGACCCGCTCCACCATCCCTTCACATCGCCCACCGAGGACTCGATCGAGCTACTCGGGACCGATCCCTCGGCCGCGCGCGCCCGCGGGTACGACATCGTGATCAACGGCCAGGAGATCGGCGGCGGCAGCATCCGCATCAGCCGTCCCGAGGTGCAGTACCAGGTGCTCGAGGCGGTCGGGATCGGCCGGGCAGAGGCGGACGAGAAGTTCGGCTTCCTGATCGAAGCCCTGCGGCGCGGCGCCCCGCCGCACGGGGGAATCGCGTTCGGCCTCGACCGCATGGTCGCGCAGCTCGCCGTGCGCGAATCGATCCGTGACGTGATCGCATTCCCGAAGACCGCCTCCGGTGCCGATCTGATGACGGGCGCACCTGCGCCGATCGACGCCAGGCAGCTGCGCGAGCTCGGCATCCAGGCCGGCCCGCCGCGGCTCCTGAGCTCGCACGAAACCGCCCGCGCTCAACCCCTTCCTAAGGTTTATCCGGCCCTTGCCGATCCTTGAGCGAGGCTGCTAATTTTCGAGGAGGCCCGAGCTTGTACGCCAGTCGCTCAGTGTTTGAGCCAACACATTTGGGAAGGGAGTCCGAATCGGGCACGCCGGTCAACCGGCGGGTCCTGTGGACACCCACCTGTTTCGACAGGTTCAACCAAAGGGCGGCAGCGGCAAGCTGGGGCCTTTTGATTTCGCGATGAGCATCGAGACGCTACCCAGGCCGGTGCTCTACGCCATCGTCGGTGTCGTTGCCGTCGCCGGTCTCTTCTTCGTGACGAAGCGGTCCGGCTCGACCGAGCCTACGGTGCCGGCGACGCCGCCCGCGGCGGAGTCTGCCGCGCCGACCCCGGCCACGCCGGCCGCGCCCCAGTCGAAGGCCGGTCCCGCGGGGCGCGGGCTCCCCAGGCCCGTCAAGCGCGCGCTCGACGCCCACAAGGTGGTCGCGATCCTCTTCTGGAACCCGCGCGCCGTGGACGATCGCAGCGTGAAGGCATCGCTCGAGTCGGTGCCACGCCGCGGCGGCAAGGTCGCCGTCTTCTCAGACCGCGTGAAGAACCTCTCGCGCTACACGCGCATCAGCACGGCCACCAGCATCTCCACGACGCCGTCGCTGGTGATCGTCAACCCGAAGGGCGAGGCCGAGGTCGTCACCGGCTACCTCGACCGCCAGACGCTCGCGCAGTACGTGCGAAACGCGCTCCGGCGCTGAGCGCCCGCGCGAAACGCGCGGCTCGACGGCACAACCGTCGCTCGACGACAGGCCGCGGGCTCGACTCCGCGCGGCTCCATCGCATCAAACCGGCTGGTAAGGGCGTTAAGGGTCGAGCGTTGTGGCCGGGAAGCCCGCGCGATGTGTCGAAAGAAGCTCGAAAGCCGCGACTACCCCGGCATCTCCAGTACCTGTTTTCCGATCTGTAACTCGGCCCCTGTTCAGTGGTCGGTTGTCCGGGCTATAGCCGGTAAAAGTGCACCACTGGCCGAGGTGCTCATACGCATCACGCGCCAAGGGCACCAATGCGACCGTTGCGTGAGCTCCACTTCACAAACGACGCGTGCCTTGGGACACCTGGAAGCCCGTCGAGCCCCATCCTTGCCCAGCCGGTTTTCTGTCTCCCCGGCCGCGGCCGCGCGCACTGCACCGCCGCGCGCGCGCCCCTAGACTCACCTGCGTGAGTTTCGAGCAGCATTGCGTGAGCCGCATGGCCGCGGGCCGGTGCCCGACGGCGCGCTCGTCGGCAGCGCCGGCGGGCATGTGTGCGGCGACCTGGTGCGGATCGCGATCCGGCCCGACGCCGGCCGGGTGGCCGAGATCTCCTTCGACGCCGAGGGCTGCGGCGCGACGCTCGCGGCCGCCAGCGCGTGCACGCTGCTCGCCGAGGATGCGCCCCTGCTCGAGGCGGCGCGGATCGGCCCGGAGCGGATCATGGCCGAGCTCGGCGGGCTCTCGCCCGGCAAGCGCCACGCGGCCGATCTCGCCGCAGACGCGCTGCACCGCGGCCTGTCGAAGGCGTGGGCATGCGAGGACGTCCGCGTCGATCCGGCGCCGGACCGCGTGCTGGTCGGGATGAGCGGGGGCGTGGACAGTGCCGCCGCCGCGCTGCTCGCCCGCCGGGCCGGGCACGAGGTCGTGGCCGTGACGCTCAAGCTGTGGGCCGATCAGGGGGTGGACGGCACCAAGAGCTGCTGCTCTCCGGAGGCGGTCGTCGGCGCCCGCGCGCTCGCGCACTCGATGGGCTTTCCGCACATCACGCTCGACATGCAGGACCGGTTCGCGGACGCCGTCGTCGAGAACTTCCTGGCGGAGCACGAGCAAGGGCGCACGCCGAACCCATGCGTGCGGTGCAACGGGCTCGTGCGCTTCGACGCGATGCTGGCGCTGGCGGAGCGCACCGGCGCCGCCGCGCTCGTCACCGGTCACTACGCGCGGATCGAGCGGGACGGGGAGGGGCCGCTGCTCGCACGTGCCGTGGACGGCGGCAAGGACCAGACCTACATGCTGGCGGGACTGGATCCCGGGCACCTCGACCGCGTCCGGTTCCCGCTCGGCGAGCTGACCAAGCCCGAGGTCCGCGCGCTGGCGCGGGAGGCGCGGCTGCCGGTGGCCGAGAAGCGCGAAAGCCAGGACCTCTGCTTCCTCGCGGGCACCACCCGCGAGCGCTTCCTCGCGCGTCACGGCGCGCCAGCAGCGGCGGCCGGGCGACGTCGTCGACCGCGCCGGGCGCGTGCTCGGCCGGCACGACGGCCACACGGGGTTCACGGTCGGCCAGCGCAAGGGGCTCGGCGTCGCCGTCGGAGAGCCCTTGTATGTCACGTCCACCGAAGCGGCCACCAACAGGGTGGTGGTGGGCCCGCGCTCCGAGCTCGCGATCCGCCGCGTTGCCGTCAGTCCCGCGACGCTCTATCGCGACGACTCGCGCGTGGACGGCGTGAAGCTCCGCTATCGATCGAGCGCCGTCGCCTGCCGGATCGGACGCGAGCAGGAGCGGGTGGTGGTCGAGCTGGAGGACGACGTCCACGGCGTCGCGCCGGGCCAGACCGCCTGCTTCATGGAGGGCGACCGCATCCTTGGCTACGGCACGATCTCCGCAGCTTCCTAGAATCACCGACATGGCAGCAGTCCCGCGCAGCTCGGCAGAGATCCGCGAGGCGTACCTCTCGTTCTTCGAGGAGCGCGATCACCTGCGCGTGCCGTCGGCCTCGCTGGTGCCCTCGGTCTACGACCCCTCGGTGCTGCTCACGACCGCCGGCATGCAGCCGTTCCGGCCGTACTTCCTCGGCCTCGAGCCGCCGCCTCATCCGCGGCTCACCTCGTGCCAGAAGTGCTTTCGCACGACCGACATCGACCAGGTCGGCCTGACCGCCCGACACCTGACGTTCTTCGAGATGCTCGGCAACTTCTCGTTCGGCGACTACTTCAAGCAGGGCGCGGTGGAGATGGCCTGGGAGCTCGCCGACCGAGGTGCTTCGGCCTCGATCCCGAGCGGATCTGGATCACCGTCTTCGAGGGCGACGACGAGCTCGGCGTCGGCCCGGACGAGGAGGCGATCGAGTACTGGCGCGCGGTGGGCGTGCCCGACGAGCGGATCGTGCGGCTGCCGCGCTCGGAGAACTTCTGGCAGGCGGGGCCCGTCGGGCCCATGCGGCCCATGCTCGGAGCTCTACTACGACCGGGGGCTCGATTACGGCAGCCCCGAGGACCTGCCCGGCGGCGAGAACGACCGCTTCCTCGAGTTCTGGAACCTCGTCTTCATGCAGCTACCTGCTGAAGGACGACGGCTCGGTCGAGCCGCTCCCGCAGCGCAACATCGACACCGGCTCCGGGCTCGACCGCGTGGCGGCGATCCAGCAGGACGTGCCGTCGGTGTACGAGACCGACCAGTTTCGGCCCGCTCGTCGTCGCTGGCGGAGCAGCTCTCCGGGCCGCACGCTACGGATCCGACCCGGCCACCACCCGTGCGCTCCGGGTGCTGGCCGACCACAGCCGCGCGATGACCTTCCTGATCGCGGACGGCGTCGTGCCCTCGAACGAGGACCGCGGCTACATCCTGCGCCGCATCATGCGGCGCGCGATCCAGCAGGGACGCGCGATCGGGCTCGAGTCTCCCTTCCTCCAGCGCTTCGCCGACCGGGTGATCGAGACCATGGGGCTCGCGTACCCGGAGCTGAAGCGCGAGGAGGGTCTGATCCACGAGTGGCTCGCCTCCGAGGAGGAGAGCTTCGGCCGCACGCTCGAGCAGGGGACGCGGCTGCTCGCCGAGGTGGTCGATCGTGCGAAGGCCGACGGGCACCTCGTGGGTGGCCGGCGGAGGACGCGTTCAAGCTGCACGACACCTTCGGATTCCCGTACGACCTCACCAGAGAGCTGCTCCACGAGGAGGGGCTGGCCGTCGACGACGAGGGCTTTCGCGAGCTGATGGAGGAGCAGCGCGAACGGGCTCGCACCGGCGCCGCCCGGGCACACGGCACCGAGGGAGACCACGAGCGCGTGCTCGCCTTCTCCCGGGACGCGGGATTCCAGTCGAAGTTCGTCGGCTATGAGACGACCGAGTTGACGACAAGCATCGCCGCGGTCCAGCGACGCAATGGAGTGGTGCTCACGAAATTTCCCGAGAGCCCCTTCTACGCGGAGGGCGGCGGGCAGGTGGCTGACTCCGGCACGGTCGAGACCGAGTCCGGGCGGGGGCGCATCGAGGACGTCTACAGGCTGGGCGACGACCAGGCGGTGGCAGTTGCCGTCGAGCAGGGCGAGCTCAAGCAGGGCGAGCGTGCGCGGCTGGTCGTCGACCGGCGGGTGCGGCATGCGACGGCCTGCAACCACACGGCCACGCACCTACTGCACGCGGCACTCCGCCAAGCGCTCGGGACGCACGTGCGCCAGGCGGGCTCGGCGGTGCGCCCGGACAAGCTGCGGTTCGACTTCACCCACGGCAAGGCGCTCTCGCGCGACGAGCTGAGACGGGTGGAGGACCAGGTGAACGCGTGGATCGCCGAGCGGCACCCCGTGCGCGCGCTGCTCACAACCCGCACCGAGGCGGAGAAGATGGGAGCGATGGCCCTGTTCGGCGAGAAGTACGGCGACGAGGTGCGGGTGATCGAGGTCGAGGACGTCTCACGAGAGCTCTGCGGCGGCACGCATGTTGCTTCGACGGCCGAGATCGGGATCTTCAAGATCACGAGCGAGAGCTCCAGCGCCGCCAACGTCCGGCGCATCGAGGCGATCACGGGACCGGTCGCGATCGAGCTGTTCCGCTCACACGACGATGCGCTGACCGAGGTCGCGGCGCGGCTGCGGACCAGCCCCGAGCGCGCCCCGGAAGCCGTCGAGGCGACGCTCGAGCGCGTCGCGGAGCTCGAGCGAGAACTGAGGTCCGGGGGCGCCGGCAAGCTCGACGAGCTCGCCGCGCAGCTCGTCGACCAGGCGGCGGCGCACGACGGCCTGCGGGTCGTGGCAGCCCGGTGCGACCTCCCGGACCGCGACCAGCTGCTCGAGCTCTCGGATCGCGTCAAGTCCGCTCTGGGAGACGGCGCCGTCGTGCTGGGCACGGCCGCGGGCGGCCGGCCACAGCTGATCGCGAGCTTCACGCAGTCTGCGGTCGAGCGCGGGCTGTCTGCCGCGGACGTCGTCAAGGAGGCCGCCGCCGTGATGGGCGGCGGAGGCGGAGGGCGGGACACCATGGCCCAGGCCGGCGGCAAGGACCCGGAACGCCTGGACGACGCGCTCCAGACTGCGCGCGAGGCGATCGAGGCGAAGCTCGGCCGGTGAGAGTGCTCGCGCTGGACTACGGCAGCGCCAGATGCGGCGTGGCCCTCAGCGATCCGACCGGCATGCTCGCCACGCCGCTCCAGTCCGTGAGCGACCCGCGCTCCGAGCACGGGCTCGGCGAGATCGTCCGGCTCGTGGGCGAGCGCGGGGTGGAGGAGGTCGTGGTCGGCCTCCCGGTGACCCTCTCGGGCGAGGAGGGCAGCCAGGCGGCGGAGGCGCGTGCGTTCGCCGCGCGCTGCTCGAGGAGCGCCTCGCGGTCCCGGTGACGACATATGACGAGCGCTACACGACGACGCTCGCGCGCCGGACGCCCGGCCGGCTGCCCGAGGACTCACGAGCCGCGGCCCACCTGCTCGAGAGCTACTTGAGCGCCCGCCGATGAGGGCGCGCGGACTGCGCCGCCTGGCCGTGGCCGCGGCCGGGCTCGCCGCGCTGGCGTTCGTGTGGGCGCTGTTCCAGCCGTTTGCCGGAAACGGGGGCGACCGGGTCCGGGTCACGATCCCGAAGCAGGCGGGCGTGAGCGAGATCGGCGACACGCTGGACCGCGAGGGCGTCGTGCCGAGCAGCACCCTGTTCTCTCTGCGCGCCCGGCTCGCCGGCCGCAGCAGCGATCTCAAGCCAGGCGCCTACACGATGCGGAGAGACATGTCCTACGGCGACGTGCTCGACGTGCTTGGTCGCCGGGCCCGGCGAAGAACGTGATCCAGCTCACGATTCCGGAGGGGCTGAGCCGCAGGGAGATCGCGCCGCTTGCCGGGCGCGCCGGCCTCCGCGGCGACTACCTCGCCGCCAGCGCGAACGGGGCGCAGCTCCCGTACCGCGAGTACGGGCTCTCGCGGCCCCCGGAAACTCTCGAGGGATTCCTGTTCCCGGCGACCTACGAGCTGCGCCGGGCCTCGAGCGCGCCGGCGCTGGTCGATCGCCAGCTGGCCGCGTTCCGCGACAACCTCGCGGGAGTGAGCCTCTCGTATGCGCAGGCGCAAGAACCTGACCGTCTTCGACGTGCGTCACGATCGCCTCGATGGTGGAGCGCGAGACCCGGGTCGCGCGCGAGCGCCCGCTGGTCGCCGCCGTCATCTACAACCGGCTGCGCGAGGGTCAGCCGCTCGGGATCGATGCCACGACCCGCTATGCCACCGGTAACTGGACCCGACCGCTCACGCGGAGCGAGCTGGCGCTCGACTCGCCCTACAACACGCGCACCCGGGCGGGTCTGCCGCCGGGCCCGATCGGCAACCCCGGGCTCGCGTCGATCGAGGCGGCTGCACATCCCGCGCGCGTCGGGTACCTCTTCTACGTGGTCAAGCCGGGAACCTGCGGGGAGCACGCGTTTTCGGAGACGTTCGCCGAGTTCGAGCAGGACCAGCAGCGCTACAACGAGGCACGTGACGCAGCGGGCGGCCGCTCGCCCACGAAATGCTGAAAGTCGGAGTCCTCGGCTGGCCGGTCGCGCACAGCCGCTCGCCGGCCATGCACAACGCCGCTTTCGAGGCGCTCGGCCTCGACTGGCGCTATGAGCTGCTACCGGTCGAGCCCGAGCGCTTCGAGACGTTCGTGCGTGAGCTGCCGGGACGCGGGTTCGTGGGCGCGAACGTGACGATCCCGCACAAGCTGCGCGCGCTGGCGCTTGCCGACCGGGCGAGCGACGTGGCGCGCGCCACCGGGGCCGCCAACACGCTGATCTTCTCGGAGGGCCGGATCGACGCCGAGAACACCGACGGGGCGGGGTTCCTGGCGGCGCTCCGCGAGCGCGCGCCCAAGGCACCGGAAGGCATGGAGGCGCTGGTGCTCGGCGCCGGGGGAGCGGCACGCGGCGTCGTCTACGCCCTGCTGGAGGCAGGCGCAGCGCGGGTTTACGTGTGGAACCGGCACCCCGAGCGCGCGCGCGAGCTCGTGCAAGATCTGTCGCAGGCCGGCGAACGACGTTTGGAAGCGACCGAGGCGCCACGGGCCGCTGACGCTGGACTGGTGGTCAACGCCACGTCGGTCGGCATGACGCAATGGAGCCGGCAGCGCGTCAGAACCCACCGAAGGCTTCAAGGAGCTGCCCCTATCCGCCGATGTAGGGGGTGATCGGCAAATCGTGGTGGACCTCGTCTACCGCCAGGACGGCACACCGTTGGCGCGCCATGCGCGCTCGCGAGGTGCCGTATGCGTGGACGGATTCGACGTCTTGGTCCACCAAGGAGCGGCCAGCTTCCGGCTCTGGACGGGCCTGGAGGCACCGCTTGGGGCTATGAGACGTGGCGCAAAGGACGGAAACCCAAACTGACACAGAGACACCGGTCCTGAGACCGGTCCCGAGCGGACCGGCCGGCGAGGACGACGCCGCCGTCGAGCCGACCGTCAACGGCGCCGGTGCGCCCGATTCCGATCTGGAGCCCGACGGTTCGAGCCCGGCTTCTGCTGATCCCGGGCCGACCGCTGACGGTCGCGATCGCTTCGAAGGTCAGTTGCCGACCGAGCGACCGGGCCTGACCCCTCCCACCCGCCGCGGCGGCTCCGGCCGCTTCATCACCGATCACATCATCGAGCTCGGCTTCGCACCGCGAGAGCGGGTCGAGGCCGCGATCGCCGAGGCCCGCAACAGCGGTCGCACCCCGGAGCAGGTGCTGCTCGCCGAACAGGTCATCACGACCGACCAGCTCGCGCGCGCGACCGCCGAGCGCTTCGGCCTCGACCACCTCGACCTGAGCGCCTTCGACATCGACCTCGGCGCGGTCAACCTGATCCCCACCCAGGCCGCGAAGCGCTACGGCGCGATTCCGGTCGCCTTCATCGACGAGGACACGCTGATGGTCGCGATGTCCGACCCGACCAACGTGCGCGCGGTCGACGACATCTCGATCATGACCGGGCTCGACGTCCGGCCCGCGGTCGCCTCGGCGGAGGACATCGAGGCCGCACTCCATGCCGCGAGCAAGCTCGACGCCTCGATCGCCGAGGCGATCGAGGAAGAGGAGGAGGAGCGCCGCCGACCTCGGCGAGGTCACCGAGATCCGCGAGTCGGCCGGCGAGGCCCCGGTCATCAAGCTCGTCAACGGCGTGATCGCCAAGGGCGTCGAGGAAGGGCGCTCGGACATCCACTTCGAGCCGGAGGGCAAGGACATGCGCGTGCGCTACCGCGTCGACGGCGTGCTGCACGACGCCACCACGGTGCCGCGCCGGATGGTGCGCGGGCGTCACCTCGCGCCTGAAGATCATGGCGAGCCTCGACATCGCCGAGAAGCGGCTGCCCCAGGACGGCCGCGTCGGCCTGACGGTCGGCGGCCACCCGATCGACATCCGCATGGCGTCGCTCCCCTCGGTCAAGGGCGAGAAGATGGTGCTGCGGATCCTCGACAAGGAGCAGGCGCTGATCGGGCTCGACAAGCTCGGCATGCAGGACGACACGCTCGAGCGCTTCCGCGCCGGCTTCACGCGGTCCTACGGCGCGACGTTCGTGACCGGCCCGACCGGCTCCGGCAAGACCACGAGCCTCTACGCGGCGCTGAACGTGATCAACACGCCCGAGAGGAACGTCATCACGATCGAGGACCCGGTCGAGTACCAGATCCCCGGCCTCACCCAGGTCCAGGTCAACCTCAAGGCCGGCCTCACGTTCGCCTCGGGCCTGCGCTCGATCGTGCGCTCGGACCCCGACGTGATCATGGTCGGCGAGATCCGCGACCAGCGAGACCGCCCAGATCGCGATCGAGTCCGCGCTCACCGGTCACCTCGTGCTCTCGACGCTGCACACCAACGACGCCCCGACGGCGATCTCGCGGCTGACCGAGATGGGCATCGCGCCGTTCCTGACGGCTTCGGCGCTCGACTGCGTGATCTCCCAGCGGCTCGCGCGCCTGCTCTGCACGCACTGCAAGGAGCGCGGTCGTGCTGACGGCCGGCACGCTCACGCAATACGACATCCACGACCGACATCGAGGCCTTCAAGCCGACGCGGCTGCACGCGCTGCGGCTACAGCGGCTACAAGGGCCGGGTCGGCATCTACGAGGCGATGCTGATGAGCGAGGAGATCCGCGAGATGACGATCGAGCAGGCCTCCGCCGACCAGATCCGGCGCAGTCGCGATCGAGCAGGGCATGCGCACTCTCCAGCAGGACGGCCTCGACAAGGTCCGCATGGGCGACGACTCGATCCAGGAAGTCGCACGAGTAACGGGTTCCGCGCTTCCTGCCGAATAGGAGGTCCGAGATGGAAATCGATTTCGCAGACATCCTCAAGCAGACGGTCGAGCTGAACGCCTCCGACCTTCACATGACGGTCGGGTCGCCGCCGATGGTCCGCGTGCGCGGCGAGCTTCGCGCGCTCGACCTACCCGCCGCTGACCTCGAAGGACACCCGGGACCTGATCTACGCGATCCTCTCCAACGACCAGCGCAAGCGGCTCGAGAAGGAATGGCAGGTGGACTTCTCCTACTCCGTGCCCGGCGCACGGGCCGCTTCCGGGTCAACGCCTACATGCAGCGCGCCTCGATCGGCGCCGCCTTCCGTCTGATCCCGACGAGATCAAGTCGATCGAGCAGCTCGGGCTGCCGGCCGTCGTCCACGACTTCGTCAAGAAGCCGCGCGGCTTCGTGCTGGTCACCGGGCCGACCGGTTCGGGCAAGTCGACTTCGCTGGCGGCGATGATCGACGAGATCAACCAGCACCCGCAACGAGCACATCCTCACGATCGAGGACCCGATCGAGTTCCTGCACCGGCACAAGAGCTGCATCGTGAACCAGCGCGAGATCGGCAACGACGCGCAGAGCTTCTCGCTCGGCCTCAAGGCCGCCCTCCGCCAGGACCCCGACGTGATCCTCGTCGGCGAGATGCGCGACCTCGAGACGATCTCGACCGCGCTGACCGCGGCCGAGACCGGCCACCTCGTCTTCGCCACCCTGCACACCCAGGACACGGCGCAGACGATCGACCGGATCATCGACGTCTTCCCGCCGCACCAGCAGCAGCAGGTGCGCGTCCAGCTCTCGGTCGCGCTCCAGGGCATCATGACCCAGCAGCTGCTGCCGACCGCCGACGGCTCCGGCCGCGTCGCGTGCTGCGAGGTGCTGTCGATCACGCCTGCGGTCCGGAACCTGATCCGCGAGGGCAAGACGCACCAGATCCACTCGGTGCTCCAGACCTCCGCCGCCCAGGGCATGCAGTCGATGGACGCCGCGCTCGCGCAGCTCGTGCGGGCGGGCAAGATCACGCGCGAGCTCGCCGAGTCAGCGCTCGAGCACGCCGGAAGAGCTGCGCAGGCTGCATGGGAGTCGCGCGAGCCGCTTAGGCGCGAACGGGAACAGGCGAGGAGCTAAGGATGGCGACTTACGCCTTCAAAGCAGTTGACGTCGCCGGCGTCCCCGCCCGCGGGCGAGCTCGACGCCGGCTCGAAGCAGGCCGTCACCGACCAGCTTCGCCAGCGCGGACTGATCGTCCTCGACATCGTCGAGCAGAAGGCGAGCGTCACGAGCAAGGACCTGTTCGAGCGCTTCCAGAGGATCAAGGCGCACGAGCTGACCGTGATGACGCGGCAGCTGGCGACGATGGTCGCGTCCGGTATGTCGATCCTGCGCGTCGTTCCACGTGCTCGAGGAGCAGACCGAGAACGAGAAGCTGAAGGAGATCCTCGGCCAGGTCCGGCAGGACATCGAGGCGGGAATCTCGCTCTCCGACGCGCTCGAGAAGCACCCGGACGTCTTCAACCAGCTCTACATCGCGATGGCGCGCACCGGTGAGACGGCGGGAATGCTCGAGGAGTCGCTGATGCGGGTCGCGGACCAGCTCGAGAAGGCGGACTCGCTGCGCCGCCAGGTGCGCGCGGCGATGGCCTACCCGATGATGATCGGGATCTTCGCGCTGGTCGTGATGCTCGCGCTGGTCGCGTTCCTGATCCCGGTCTTCGAGGACGTCTTCAAGGACTTCAACGGCAAGCTGCCGATGATCACGCAGATCAGCGTGACCGCCTCGCACATCGTGACCGGCCAGTGGTACCTGCTGCTCGCCGGCACGGTCGGCCACGGTCGTCGGCTTCAAGAAGTGGAAGAAGAGCGCGATGGGCCACCGGCAGTGGGACACGATGAAGCTGAAGATCCCGGCCAAGATCGGCGACGTGATCCACAAGATCGCGCTCGCCCGCTGGTCGCGGACCTTCTCCGGCCTCGTGCACGCCGGCGTGCCGATCCTCCAGGCGATCGAGATCACCGGCAAGACCGCGGGCAACTGGCACATCGAGAAGGCGATGGACGACGTGAAGGACTCGGTCCAGCGCGGAGGCACGATCGCCGAGCCGCTGCAGCGAGAGCGACAAGTTCCCGACGATGGTCGCCCACATGGTCGGCGTCGGCGAGGAGACGGGAAACCTCGACGGGATGCTCGGCAAGGTCGCCGACTTCTACGAGGACGAGGTCGCGGCCGTGGTCAAGGCGCTGACCTCGATCCTCGAGCCGGTGATGATCATCGTCGTCGGCGCGATGGTCGGGTTCATCGTGATCTCGATGTACCTGCCGCTGTTCCAGGTCTACGACAACATCCGGTAGCGGCCTGCGCCGCGTCGGAGCGGCGTGGACGCGTTGCGGATTGGGCCCGTATAAGGGGCTCAAACCGGAACGCGTCCCGAACCGCGGCCTACGCCCGCTCCGCCTCCGGCAGGTCCTCCGGCAGCGGGACCTCCTGCGGTGCGGCCCCGTGCTCGTCCTCCCACGAGGCGAACGCCTCGCCGTCCCGTCCCGCGTGCTCGCCCTCGCCGCCCAGCGCCAGCAGCACCAGGCGCTCCGGGCCGCGGTTCACGAGCTGGCGGCGCGATTCCGGGCCCACCCGCACGAGCTCGCCCTGGCCCAGCACGGACTCCTCGCGCTCGACCAGCAGCGTGAGGGTGCCCTCGAGCACCAGGTAGACCTCCTCCTGGCGCTCGTGGCGGTGGATGCGCCCGCGCTCGCCCGGCCGGAGCACGATCTGGTTCAGGCCGAACGAGGTCACGCCGAGCTGCCGGCGAAGCGGTACGAAGCGCTCCTCGGTGTCTGCGGCGAGCCGCGTCCTGGCCGTGCCCTGACTCCACGGGGCGGCTCAGTAAGCCGGCGCCGCGCGCTCGCCGGACTCGCGAAACGCGAGTTGGAGAACCCAGTTGACCACGCTCACGATGATCGCCGCGAGCACGCCCCACCAGAACGTATCGATCTCGAAGTCGGAGACGAGCCAGTCGGTGAGATACAGCATCAGGATGTTGATGAGGAAGTAGAAGAGCCCCAGCGTGACGACGATGAACGGGATCGACAGGACTGTCAGGATCGGCTTCACGAATGCGTTCACGAGCGTGAAGACGACGCCCGCGATCAGCAGGGTCCACCACTGGTCTCCGTAGCTCACTCCCGACAGGATCCAGGACGCAACGAACAGCGCCACCACGTTGAAAGCCCAGCTCAAAAGAAACCGTCGCTGCCATCGCCTGGAGAGTAGGCCTTTGAAGCCCCGAACTCCAATGCATGGCCACCTCCTGGTCGCCGAGCCTGCCGACCGTCGGGGGCATTTTCGACGGCGGGTCGGCGCCGCTCAAGATCCTCGTGCTGGCGGTGATCGTGGCCGCGATCCTCGCCACCCGGCTCGGCCCGCGCGACCGCTGAATCGATTGCATGCAGGCCGGACGGGCGGATTCGTCCATCCCGGCCCAAAGCCCTAAAGGAATGCCTTCTGGGGTCGATTAATGACGCGTCAGGCTCAGGTTGGGCGCTGGTCTTCTTCTACCGGAAGGCGGGCGCGAGCACAGGGAGTGGCCGATGGTCGGCCGAGTAGAAGTCAACCTCCTTTGGGCGGAAGTGAAGCCGCGGCCTGACGGGACATGCCACAAGCCCCCGATACAGGAGGAATCCACATGTTGCGGAAGCTCCGCGAGCGCGCCCAGGAGGAGAGGGGATTCACCCTTATCGAGCTCCTGGTCGTCATTCTGATCATCGGCATCCTTGCCGCGATCGCCATTCCCTCGTTCCTGAACCAGAGGAGCAAGGGCAACGACGCCGAGGCCAAGTCCACTGCTGTGACTGCGGCCGAGGCGATGGAGACGTGTGCCACCGACAACAACGGTGCGTACACCAACTGCACGAAGCCCTCGCTGGTGGCCATCGAGCCGACGCTGAACGACGCGGGTACCCGCCTCTCAGTGAGCTCGGGCTCGAACAACTACCAGGTCGTCGTCACGTCGAACCGTGACTCGAACGCGGCGACCTTCACCCTGTCCCGGTCCTCGACCGGTGCCACGAGCCGTACCTGCTCGACCGGCACGGCGGACAAGGGTGGCTGCTCGGCACAGAGCGGCGGTTCCTGGTAAGTCAGGAAAGGCAACTCACTTTTCGTGAGCGAGGGGGCGGGCCTGCGGGCCCGCCCCCTCTGTCGTTCGCGGGCGATTTGCCAGGCGCCGCGCAACGCCACGGCCGGGCGCTCATGCCGATGTCAAGGCAACCCCACCCCGTACCGATGATGTTCTCGATGTCGCCGTGCTGCCGAAAATCCGCCGTCCGCAGACTTGAGAGAGAGGACGGCTTCACGCTGATCGAGCTGCTGGTCGTCCTGATCATCATCGGGCTGCTTGCGGCGATCGCGATCGCGACTTTCACCGGACAGCAAAACAAGGCGCATGACGCCGAGGCGAAGTCGGCGGCGAAGACGGCGCAGCTGGCGATGGAGACGTACTACGTGGAACACAAGTCGTACTCAGGGCGCGACGGTCGGCGAGCTCGAGAGCCTCCAGCCGGCGCTGCGGGACGCTCCCGAGCCTCGCTGATCCAGCAGGCGACGTCGAACCAGTTCGAGCTCAGCACATCGTCGACCTCCACGAACCCGGTCACCTTCACGGTGGCCCGCTCGGCAGCGGAACGATCTCACGCACCTGCGCCCCCGCGAACGACGGGCGGCTGCAAGGGCGGCGTTTGGTGAGGCACATGGTGAGGAACATGGTGAGGCAGCCCTGATGGGGATCGCGTTTCTCGGAGCGTGCGGTGCGGCGATCGGCAGCTTCGTGAACGTGCTCGCCTACCGGCTGCCGCGGCGCGAGTCGATCGTCAAGCCGCGCTCGCGCTGTCCGAGCTGCGGGACGCAGATCGCGAGCTACGACAACATTCCGGTCGTCTCCTGGCTCGTGCTGCGCGGGCATTGCCGCCATTGCCACGCTTCGATTTCCGTCCGGTATCCGCTCGTTGAGGCGCTCACGGCGCTGCTCTTCGTCGGCGTCGGGCTGAAGATCGGCCTCGAGGACACGCTCCTGCCGGCGCTGGCGTTGACGATCACGCTGGTCGCGGCGGCCGAGACCGACCTCGAGCATCACATCATCCCTAACCGTCTGATGGCCGCCTCCGCGATCGCCGCCGTGGTCCTGTGGGCGATCGTGGATCCGGGGAGGCTGCCCGAGAACCTGATCGCCGGCGCCGCCGCGGGAGGTTTCCTGCTGGTGGCCGCGGTCGCCTATCCCGCCGGCATGGGGATGGGGGACGTGAAGCTCGCGGGCGTGATGGGCCTGTATCTCGGCGCCTCGGTGGCGCCGGCTCTCTTCATCGGTTTCGCGGCGGGCGCCGTGATCGGGCTCGCAATCGTGCTCGCACGCGGCATGAGCGCCCGCAAGCAGGGCGTGCCGTTCGGGCCCTTCCTGGCCTTCGGCGGCATCGTCGGGCTTCTCTACGGGCCCTGCGCTGATCGACTGGTACGGCAACCTGAGCGGCCTCGGCTGAGTAGCTGAGGTTAAGCCCGGCATTGCACCTCTAAAGGGGAACGAGAGCACCGCCGATAGATGCAGCGGACGGGCGTGTGGGTTCGAAACGGAACGCCCGCCCTTCTCACGGAATGGGACTTCTCAAGCCAAAGACGCGCTCTGTTGTGGGACTCGACATCGAGCCCGGTTTCGTCGCAGCGGCCGAGTTCAGCAGCGGAAGCTCTCCGCGGCTGGTCAAGGCGGCGACGGCGGGCCTCGGTCCGGGTCTGTTCCACGAGGGCGAGGTCGTCGACGTCGACGGCCTCTCCGACAAGCTGCGCGCGTTCTTCCGCGAGCACGAGCTGCCCAAGCGGGTCCGCCTCGGCGTCGCCAGCCAGAAGATCGCCGTCCGGGTGATCGAGCTTCCGGCGATCGACAACGACCAGGAGCTCGAGGCCGCGGTCCGGTTCCAGGCTCAGGAAGAGCTCCCGATGCCTCTCGAGCAGGCGGTGCTGGCACATCGTGTGCTGGAGCGGATCACACGACGGTGAGCACCCCCGCATGCGGGTACTGGTCGTCGGGGCCCGTCGCGACAGCGTCAACCATCTGCTCGCGGTCGCCAGACGTGCCGGCCTGAACCCGGAGCTGGTCGACCTCTCCGCCTTCGCCATGATTCGAGCGCTGCACATTCCGCGCCAGAACTCTCACGACGCGGAGGGATCGCTGGGCGCCCACGAGACGATTACGGGCGAGCCCGCCCTCGACGGTGCCGGTTTCGACCTCGGTCACGAGAACGGCCACGGCCAGGTGGCGGGACGACGGCCGAGCCTCGGCATCGAAGGCGCGGCGAGGCCCCATCGAAGGCGCCGCCGAGGCAGCGCGTCACCGCGGCGGGCACGGACCCGGAGTCGCTGGCGACCGTCTACTGCTACATCGGCGGTCTCACCAATCTTGCGATCGCGGTCGGCACCAACTGCGTCTTCAACCGCGTGCTCCACAACGGCATCGAGTCGATGGCCGCGACGCTCGCCGAGCGGAAGGGCCTGACGCTCGACCACTCCCGCGAATGGCTTCGCTACGTCGGCCTCGAGCGTGACCTTCAGAACATCGAGGGCGAGCAGGAGATCATCACCGAGTCGCGCGAGGTCTTGCAGAACGGCGCTCGCCGGATCGCGGACGAGGTGCGCCTCTCGATCGAGTACTACCACTCGACCGTGCCCGACGCCCCTCGTGTCGAGGCCGCCGTGATGGCCGGTCCGGGGATCGCGATCGCCGGGCTCAACACGCTCTTCGAGCAGGAGCTCGGGATGCCGGTCGAGGCACGCAGCATGGGTCAGATCGACGTGGAGCCCGGCGCGCTTGACGGTGTCGACGGTCCCGCATTGACGGTCGCGACCGGCCTTGCGCTCGACGAGGTGACGACGTGAGACCCGTAAACCTGATCCCGCCCGACCAGCGCAAAGGCGCGGCACGGGCGGCAGGCGCGGCACCAGCCCCGTCGGTGTCTACGCGCTCTTCGGAGTGCTCGGCGTCGCCCTGCTGTGCGTTTTGGCGCTCGTCCTCACGAGCAACAAGATCAACACCAAGACCGAGGAGCTCTCCAAGGTCCAGGTGCAGGAGCAGGGCGCCAAGCAGGTGGCCGACGCGCTCCGGCCCTACGGGACGTTCGCGCAGATCCAGCAGGCGCGCAACCTCGAGATCGCCGCGCTCGTCACCAACCGCTTCAACTGGGAGCGTGCGCTGCGCCAGCTCTCGCACGTGATCCCCGAGAACGTCTGGCTGCTGAACCTCTCCGGCACGATCTCACCCGAGATCGACGTCGAGGACGCCGGCGGCGGCGGGGACGTCACCAACCTTCGGCAGAAGGCGAACGCGCCCGCGTTCGCGATCACCGGCTGCACGTATTCGCAGCACTCGGTCGCGCGCATGATGACCCGGATGCAGAACCTCGACGACGTCACCGACGTCCAGCTCGCCAAGTCCGCGCGCAAGGACGAGCAGGAGCAGGGTGGTGGCGGGGCCGCCGTGGCGCAGACCCCCGACTCGGCCGCACCGAGGACGTTCAGGACTGCGTGGGCGATGCGCGCATCACCAAGTTCGAGCTGCTGATCGTGTTCGGCGGAGCTGCCAGCGCCTCGCCCGAGGCCGCCGCCGGAAACGGCAACCCGAGTAGCGCCGCGCAGGCGATCAGCGCTGCTCAGGGCGCGGCCGCGACCGCACAGGACGCGTCCGCAGCGGCCGGCGCCGCGCCGGCGGGAGGCACGCCATGAACATGACCAAGCGTGACCGCTACATCCTGCTCGTCGCCGGGGCGGTGGCCCTGGTCGCCGGGTACTGGTTCCTGGCACTCTCGCCCAAGCGCGAGCGGCTGAGCACGCTCGACAAAGACCTCGTGGCCGCCAAGCAGACGCTCGCCCAGTCGGAGCAGGAGAAGCTTCAGTTCGCGCAGGCGCAGGTCCAGTTCCCGGCGCTCTACGCGAGCCTCGGACGGCTCGGCAAGGCCGTGCCGGCGGACGAGGAGACTCCGTCGCTGCTGGTTCAGCTGAACGACGCCGCGGCCAGGGCGAACGTCGACTTCCGCTCGATCGAGTTGAAGCTCGACTAGCCGAGAAGCTCGCCGCCGCTGCGACCTCCGTCGACCAGCCCGCCGCGCCTCCCGGCGCACCTGCGGCCGGGGCGACCGGCGCAGCCGGCGCGACCGGGACGGCGGGAGCGACCGCGCCACGGCCACCGCCGGGGCCGCGCCCACGGGCGCAGGGACCGGCACGCTGCAGCCGCTGCCGTTCCAATACAAGTTCAAGGGCAGCTTCTACAGCCTCGAGAACCTGATCCACAACGTCACGCGGCTCGTCGACTCGCGCAACCGCGAGCTCGCGATCTCCGGCCGGCTCATCGTGATCCAGGGCTTCGCGCTGAAGCGCACCAAGGTCACGATCGTCGCGACCACATACATGCTTCCGGCCGACCAGGGCCTCTTCGCGGGCGCCACGGCCGCCGGCCCAGCCGGCGTGACCCCGGGCGACTCCGCAGCCCGCTTCCGGCCGGCACCCCGACGCCGGTACCCCCTACAGCCGCGGTGACTCCATGAACAACGTGAACGTGAACAGCATCATCAATCCTCTTCGATCCCTCTGGGACGAGCTCGTCGAGCGCCGGCTCTGGCCGGTCGCGATCGTGCTTGTCGTGGCGCTGATCGCCATCCCGGTCCTGCTCTCGAAGCCCGCCAAGGAGGCAGCTCCGCCGCCCGTACCCACCGGGACCGGCGCCGCCTCGCCCGGGCTGGCCTTCCAGCCGGCGGTCACCACCGACGGCATGAAGTCGAGCCAGATCCGCAAGCGCCTGCGGTCCTTCAAGCGGAAGAACCCGTTCACCCCGCAGGGTCTGAGCGCAGGTGGCGGAGCCGCGGCGGTGACGCCGGGGCGGCGACCGTGAACCTGAACGGCGCGACGCCCATCGCCCCCACCGACTCAGGCGCCACCAGCGGCAGCCTCACGGACGGTTCGACGGCGACCGGCGGCACCGAGCAGAGCGGAGGCTCGACCGGCTCGGGCGGCACCACTACGGAGACCTTCTACTACCACTACACGGTCGACGTGAGGTTCGGCAAGGCCGACAATCCGGACAGCAAGACGCTCACCGAGTTCCGCGCGCTGCCGAGCACCGACAACCCGATCGTGGTGTTCATGGGCGTGAAGAACGACGGCAAGACCGCCGTGTTCCTGGTCACCGCCGACGCCTCCACGCTCGGCGACGGCGACTGCTAGCCCGACCGACACCGAGTGCACCTTCCTCTACATGAAGGAGGACGACAAGCAGTCGATCGAGGCGGTCGACGTCGACGGCGGCATCACGAGCTACACGCTGGAGCTGCTGAGTGTCGACGTCCGGCGCACCAAGGGCCCGGAGAAGGCGAAGTCCTCGAAGGCCGAGCGCGCCCGCCTGCGCGCCGAGAGCCGGTCGCGCCTGCGCCGGGTCGAGAACAGCTTCCGCGCTCGGGCTCTAGGTACCGGCCGGTTTGCGGCAGGCGGCAGGGCAGTGGGCGCAGCGTCAGCCGTAGCCGATTCGCATCGGCCGGCGACGAGGTCGATTACGGCTCTCATGACGAAGACGTAACGGGCCGCTCGAGCAAACCCATTTTGACGGGCTCCAGCCTGTACAAATCGAGTTTGTGCCGGCACCTGCACGAGTTTTCCAACTGGTATGGGAAACCCGCACAACTTGCCCCTCTCGTAGTAAACGTCCCGGCTCGACCCTCACCCCTTACCCAGCCGGCTTTTCCGTGCCGCGCCCGCGCACGATCCTCGCCCCACCGGGCGCCCCGATCGGCCAGATAGCCTTGTTGGTCGATGGCGACCTTGCGCTTCACGACCGCGGGCGAGTCCCACGGCCCCGGTCTGGTGGCCGTCGTCGAGGGCCTGCCCGCCGGGCTCGCGGTCGATCGCGCCGAGGACATCGACCGCGACCTCGCGCGCCGCCAGCTCGGTCACGGGCGCGGCGGCCGGATGAAGATCGAGTCCGACCGCGCGACCGTCTGGGCGGGCATCCGCCACGGCCGCACGCTCGGCAGCCCGGTCGCGCTGCTGATCGAGAACCGCGACCACGCCAACTGGGCCGAGCGCATGAACCCGTGGCCGGTCGAGGAGGAGATCGAGGAGGTCCACCTGCCGCGGCCCGGCCACGCCGACCTCGCCGGCGTGCTCAAGTACGGGCACACCGACGTGCGCAACGTGCTCGAGCGCGCCAGCGCCCGCGAGACGGCGGCCCGCGTCGCCGCCGGGGCGCTCGCCAAGGCGTTCCTGCGGCAGCTCGGCGTCACCGTGCACAGCCACGTGCTGCAGATCGGCTCGCGTGACGGCGCCCGCGCGGCGAGCCCGCCGGCAGCGAGGACTTCGCGGGCGTCGACGAGTCGCCCGTGCGGTGCCTCGACGCCGAGGCGACGACCGCGATGGTGGCCGAGATCGACGCCGCCCGCAAGGCCAACGAGAGCCTCGGCGGGGTGTTCGAGGTGCGCGCATTCGGAGTCCTGCCCGGGCTCGGCTCCCACGTGCGCTGGGACGAGCGCATCGACGCCCGGATCGCCCAGGCGATGATGTCGATCCACGCGATGAAGGGCGTCGAGATCGGCGACGGCTTCGACCTCGCCGGCCGCGTCGGCTCGCAGGCGCACGACGAGATCTTCTGGGACGAGGCGCGCGGCTACTTCCGCGAGACCAACCGCGCCGGCGGCATCGAGGGCGGCATGACGACCGGCGACCCGGTCGTCGCGCGGGTCGCGATGAAGCCGCTGCCGACGCTCACCAAGCCGCTGCGCTCGGTGGACATCGAGACCAAGGCAGCCGGCCGCAGGCGCTGCGCGAGCGCACCGACTCGTGCACGGTGCCCGCGGCGGGAGTGGTGGGCGAGGCGATGCTCGCGCTGGAGCTCGCCGCGGCCTGCCGCGAGAAGTTCGGCGGCGACGGCATGCAGGACGTGCTGGCGGCCGTCGAGCACTACAAGAGCGGATCGAATGGCGGAGGTAGAGCAACAACAGCTCCGCCCGCCGGCGGCGAAGGCGGGACGAAGCTGGTCTTGGTCGGCTTCATGGGCGCCGGCAAGTCGCGGGCCACGCGCAAGCTCGCGCGCCGGGCCGGGCGCGAGGCACTCGACGCCGACGCGCTGCTCGAGGAGCGGCTGGGCGAGCCGATCGCGAGCTTCTTCGACCGCGAGGGCGAGGCGGCGTTCCGCGAGCGCGAGCGCGAGCTCGTGCTCGAGCTGCTCGAGCGGCCGGGGCCGGCGTTCGTGCCGCTCGGGGGCGGGGCGGTCGAGCTCCGAGGAGGTGCGGAGCGCGCTCCGCGAGCACACCGTCGTGTACGTGGAGGTCGACGCCGAGACGGCATGGGACCGGGCGTCGGGAACGGATCGCCCGCTGGCCCAGGACCGCGAGCGGTTCTTCGAGCTGTACGCGCGCCGCGTGCCCCTCTACGAGGAGGTCGCGGACGTTCGCCTGGCGTGGTCCGACGCGGGCGAGGGGTATCCCGCGTTCGTCGGCACCGGCGCGCTGGACCTGGCCGGCACGCTGTGGCCCCGAGCGGGGGCGCGCGTTCGTGGTCGCGGACGAGCGCGCCGAGGAGCTCCACGGCGACGGCCTGCGGCGCGGCGCTGCTCGGAGCGAGTCGAGGTCGCCGGCTCGGTCGGGATCCCGCCGGGCGAGCGCAGCAAGACGCTCGCCGAGGCGGAGCGGGTACTGCGCGCGCTGGCGGCCGCGGGCATGCAGCGCTCGGACACGGTCGTCGCGCTCGGCGGCGGCGTCGCCGGAGACCTCGCGGGGTTCTGCGCCGCCACCTACCAGCGCGGCGTGCCGGTGGTGCAGGTCCCGACCACGGTGGTCGCGCAGGTCGACTCCGCCTACGGCGGCAAGACCGGCGTCGACCTCCCGGAAGGCAAGAACTACGTCGGCGCGTTTCACCAGCCGGCCGCCGTGATCACCGACCCGCGCACTGCTCGCCACGCTTCCGGAAGCGGAGCTGCAGGCCGGCTTCGCCGAGGTCCTGAAGACGGGCCTGATCGCGGGAGGGCGCCTGTGGGAGGACGTGCGCGGCATGCCGCCGCTGCGCACGGCGCTCGACACGGATCTCGAGCTGGCGACCCGGGTCATCGTCGGCTGCGCCCGCCTCAAGCAGAGCGTGGTCGGCGCGGACGAGCGCGACCACGGGCGTGCGGGCCTCGCTCAACCTCGGCCACACGTTCGCGCACGCGCTCGAGTCGGCGACCGGTTACGAGCGCTACCGCCACGGCGAGGCGGTGGCGCTCGGGCCTGCGCGTCGCGATGCGGCTCTCCGAGCGCTTCGCGGGGCTCGACCCGGCCGTGCGGCGAGCGAGGTGCAGGAGCTGCTCGAGCGCCACGGCCTGCCGACTCAGTTCGAAGGGCCCTCGACGGAGCGTGCTGCTCGAGCACGCCGGCCGCGACAAGAAGCGGCGCGGCGACCGCCGCAACCTCGTGCTGCTGCGTGCGCCCGGGGAAGTCGAGATCGGAGCCGAGGTACCGCTCGCGGCGTTCGGGCGCGCGATCGACGAGATCCGGGGGGCGCCGTGATCGTCAAGAACCGGATCGAGGTGATGCACGGAGTCAACCTCGACATGCTCGGCAAGCGCGACCCGGCGCACTACGGGACGCTCACTCTGATCGAGCTCGAGGTGCGCATCCGGCACTGGGCGCGCGACCTCGGCCTCGAGGCGATGTTCTTCCAGACCAACGCCGAGGCACGAGTACGTGGAGCGGCTGCACCAGGCGCCGGAGCTCGCGGACGCGCTGATCCTGAACCCCGGCGCATGGACCCACTACAGCTATGCGATCCGCGACGCGCTCGAGATCGCCGGCTTGCCCGGCCGTCGAGGTGCATCTCTCCGACGTCGACTCGCGGGAGGAGTGGCGCCGGCACTCCGTGATCTCGGATCTGGTGATCGGCCGCGTCGCAGGGGAAGGGCGCGGACGGCTACCTCGAGGCGCTCCAGCTGCTGGCGCGCAAGCTGGACGTCGGGGAGCCGCCGGCCGCATGAGCTCCCGGGCGCAGCGCGGCCGATCGCCTGACGGCGCTGGTCGAGGCGGCCGAGCTCGACCTGCTGGTCGTCAGCAACCTCGTGAACGTCCGCTATCTCACCGGCTTCAGCGGCACGAACGGGATCGTGCTGATCGGTCCGGGCCTGCGGGTCTTCGGCACCGACTTCCGCTACTACGAGCGGGTCCGGCCGCAGCTGACCGACTACGAGGTCCGAAGGGCGCAGGCCGACATCCTCGAGCTGGCGGCGAAGGTCGTCGAAGAACGGCGTCCGGGCAGGGACGGCTGCGGGTCGGGCTTCGACGACGCGCACCTCACGGTCCGCGCGCACAGGCGGCTCGCGGAGCTCGCCGGCGACGCCGCCGAGCTGGTGCCGGCCGGCGGCCTCGTCGAGCAGCTGCGGGCGGTCAAGGACGACGACGAGATCGAGCTGATGCGCCGCGCGGCCGACGCTCGCGGCCGACCTGTACCAATGGCTGATCGACCGAGCACGGCCTCGTCGGGCGCACCGAGCGCGAGGTCGCGCTGGCGCTCGAGGTCAGGGCGAAGGAGATCGGCGCCGACGGGCTGTCGTTTCCGCCGATCGTCGCGGCCGGTGCCAACGGCGCGCTCCCGCACGCCGAGCCGGGCGACGCCGAGATCCCGCGCGACACGCTCGTGATCGTGGACCTCGGCTGCGTCGTCGAGGGCTACTGCTCGGATTGCACGCGCACGTTCGCCACCGGAGAGCTCGAGGACGAGGCGGTCGCGGTCTACCGAGCTCGTCCGGGAGGCGCAGGAGGCCGGTCTCGCCGGGATCCGCGCCGGCGCGAACACGCGCGAAGTGGACGCGCTGGCTCGCCGCATCATCGACGAGGCGGGCTACGGTGAGCAGTTCGGCCACGGGCTCGGGCACGGCGTGGGCCTCGAGGTTCACGAGGAGCCTCGGCTGAGCCCGCGGGTCGAGAGCGAGCTCGTCGCGCGGCAGTGCGTGACCGTCGAACCCGGCGTCTACGTACCCGGCCGCTTCGGGGTCCGGATCGAGGACCTCGTGGTGGTGACGGAGGACGGTTGCGAGATCCTGACGCCCACCTCGAAGGACCTCATCACCGTCTCGGGTTGATCCGATCGGGCCGCCGGCCCGTAGTCAGCCTGTAGTCGTCAAGCACGCAAAAGCCCTGCGTAACCACCGGTTTTCGGCTGGGTTAGACGATTAGTGGCAATAGGCACTATCTGTGCGAAAGGAGCAAAGGGCCATGGAGCACTCGAGCCCAGCCAGGCTGTACGCCGGGTTGGTCGGCGCCACCCTCGTGGTGGCGGGGATCATCGGGTTCTTCTACTCGTCCGACTTCGGCTCTCCCGGCGACGTGGACGCGGTCTTCGGCATCCTCGACGTGAACGGATGGCACAACGTCGTGCACATCCTGACCGGGGCGCTGGGGCTGCTGGCGTTCGGCGCCGGGGCGTATGCCGCGAGGCAGTACGCGCTCGCGCTCGGGGCCGTCTACGTCGTGGTGGCGATCTGGGGCTTCGTCATCGGTAGCGGCGACTCGATCCTCAGCATCATCCCCGTCAACACCGAGGACAACATCCTCCACCTGCTGATCGGGGTCGCCGGCCTTGGCGCCGGCCTCGCCTCGGCCGGAGGCGCGGACCCCCGCGCGAGCCGGCCCGGCGACCACCTGATCTGCGGGAACTGCGGGCGCCCGGTGCCGAGCCGGGCGCCCGCCCCGCGCCCGGCTTAGGTCCTGGACCGGGCCGGCACGCCGTAAAGTAGACCTTGCCTTGAACCAGGGCGGCGAGCAGATCGAGGCCGGCTCAGGCCCGGCCGAGGGCCACGTCTTCCTCGGGATCGGCGGGGATGCGCCGGAGCGGCTTGCGCCGGAGAAGCTCGTCGACCTCTACCGGTTGGGCGACCCGGCGCTGTCCGACCTCGATCTCGACTCGCTCCTGTCGGAGCTGCTCCACCGGATCCGGGACATCCTGCACGTCGATACCGTCGCGATCCTGCTGATCGACGAGCGGCGGGAATATCTCGAGGCCCGCGCCGCCGTGGGCATCGAGGAGGAGGTGGAACGCGGCGTCCGGATCCCGATCGGCCGGGGTTTCGCGGGACGCATCGCGGCGGAGCGCGCGGCGATCTACATCGCCGATGTCAACCATGCCGAGATCCTCAACCCGATTCTGCGGGAGAAGGGGATTCGATCACTGCTCGGCGTGCCCCTGATCGTGGAGGCGGAGCTGATCGGAGTGCTCCACGTCGGGACCCTGCGGCCACGTGAGTTCACCAACGACGACGCCGCGTTGCTGCAGCTGGCCGCGGCCCGGATGGCCCCCGGAATCGAGCGAGCGCGCCTGTTCCAGGCGTTCGAGCGCGAGCACCGCCTCGCATTGGCGCTTCAGCGAAGCCTTCTGCCACCCGACCTTCCGCAGGTGAGCGGCGTGTCAGTTGGCGCGCGCTACTTCGCCGCACGGGACGAGGTGGGAGGCGACTGGTACGACGTGATCGACCTCCACCGCGGCCTGCTCGGCCTCGCGATCGGCGATGTGGTCGGCCACGGTGCGCGGGCCGCCGCGCTCATGGGCCAGCTTCGCACCGCCGTGCGGGCATACGCCGTCGAGGGCATGGAGCCGGGTGCGGTGCTGGAGCGCGTCAACCGCCTGCTGCAGACGATCAGGGTACGCGGGATGGCGACCGCGGCGTATGCCGTCTTCGACTCGGCGACGGCCAGGCTCATCGATCGCGAGCGCCGGCCATCCGCCGCCACTGATCGTCCCTCCTTCGGGCGATCCCCACTTCCTCCGGGTCGATCCAGGACCGCCGCTCGGTGTGGTGCGGCATCCCCAGTTCGCCGAGACAACCACAGGCTCGCGGCCGAGGAGATGGTGATGCTGTACACCGACGGGCTGGTGGAGGTCCGTGGGCGAGTCCATGCACGCGGGTTCGACCGGCTCGTCGCCGCGGCGCGCGGAGCAGCGTCCGCGGAGGGGCTGTGCGCGCAGGTCGCCGGTGCGCTGGTCTCGCCGGAGGGAATGGACGACGACGTCGCGTTCGTGGCGCTGCGGAACTGCGAAGATTCCCGTAGAGGTGTCGATGCGGTTCCCCGCCGAGCCGCCGGCGCTTGCGCAGCGTCAGGCAGGTTGTTCGCCGTTGGATCCATCCGCTCGACCCGACCGCGGAGGACGTCCGAGCGATCACGCTCGCGTGCGGCGAGGCATGCGCGAACGCGATCGAGCATGCCTACTCGCCGCAACCCGCCTGGTTCGAGCTCGAGGCTTGGGCGGAGGACGACGTCGTGTGGCTGGTCGTGCGAGACTCCGGGCGGTGGCGGCCTGCCCGCGGCCAGCACCGGGGGAGGGGGCTCGGCGTCATGAAGGCTTCCATGGACGAGGTCGAGGTCAGGCCGACCGATAGCGGTACCGAGGTGATCATGAGACGCCGGCTGCGCGCATGAGCCTGGCCGATCTGGACACGACGCTCGCGGAGGGGGTGCTCCTCGCGAGGGTCCGGGGCGAGATCGACATGTCCAACGCCGCCGAGATCGGGTCCGCGGTCGCGGGGAGGATCTCGAACGATGCGCTTGGACTGGTCCTCGACCTGACGGATGTCGAGTATCTGGACAGCGCCGCGCTCCACACGATCTTCGATCTCCGCACCAGGCTCAAGGATCGCGGACAGCAGCTGCGGCTTGTCGTTCCGCACGGGGCGACGATCGCTCAGGCGGTCGAGATCATGGACATCCCGAGGACGATCGGCGTCTCGGAAAGCGCGGACGAAGCGGTCGAGAGCATCTTGGCGGCTGTCCCGCAGGCCCGGTCGGACGCCAGCTCGAATCCCGAAGCGAAGCCCTAGCTAGCCTGTACGCCGTGATCTCCACCAACAACTTCAAGAACGGCAGCCACATCGAGGTCGACGGCCAGGTCTTCCGGATCATCGAGTTCCAGCACGTCAAGCCGGGCAAGGGCCCCGCTTTCGTGCGGAGCAAGCTCAGGAACGTCGGCACCGGAGCGGTGATCGACAAGACCTTCCGGGCCGGAGAGAAGCTGCGCTCGATCCATACCGAGGCGCGCAAGATGCAGTATCTGTACGAGTCCGGAGACGAGATCGTGCTGATGGACACGGGCGACTACGAGCAGATCTCGCTGCCGAAGTCGACCGCCGGCGATTCGCTCGACTGGATGCTGCCGAACGACGAGGTCGAGGTCCTGTTCGTGGACGGGCGGCCGACGGACGTGCAGGTGCCGAGCGCCGTGGAGCTGACCGTGAAGCAGACCGATCCCGGCGTGCGGGGCGACACCGCCTCGGGTGGGGGCAACAAGCCCGCGACGCTCGAATCGGGCGTGGTGGTCCAGGTGCCGCTCTTCGTGAACACCGGCGACCGCGTGCGCGTCGATACCCGCACGCGCGAATACGTCTCCCGCGTCTAGGTTCGCGCGGGTGTCTCCAGGAAGGACCGCGTGAGCCGGACCGACGAGCGGCGCGCGGCGACGTTCACCTCCTATCAGCGTGACGTGACCGGCCAGGCCAAGCCCGAGGAGGAGCTCACGCCCTTCGCCCGGGAGCTGGTGGAAGGCGTCGAGGAGCATCGGGAGGAGCTCGACCGGCTGATCTCGGACAACGCGGTGGGGTGGAGCATCGACCGGATCGCCCCCCTCGAGCGGGCGATCCTGCGGATCGCTCTCCTGGAGATGCTGCACCGCCCGGACATTCCCGACGAGGTCGCGATCGACGAGGCCGTGGAGACGGCCAAGATGTACTGCGGTGCGGATGCCCCGACCTTCGTAAACGGCATACTGGGAGGCGTGATGAAGCGTCTATCCGGTGGCGATAGGCGGCCCGCATGACGCTCGAGGCGACCGAGCGGCTGGAAGTGCTCTCGCGCCGCCTCGAGGAGGCGGCCGTGCGGCTTCGGGCCGACGACGTCGAGCCCGAGGAGGCGAAGCGGCTCGCCGGCGAGTGCGCCGAGCTCGCGGCGGAGGCGGCGGTCGAGCTCGACCGCAGCGCCCGCGGGGCGCCTCAGGACGCCGCTCCCGGGCAGGAGGAGCTGCTTTGACGGTCGAGACGCAACCGGGTGCCCAGCGGCCCGCGCCGGCCTATCCCGACGACCTGCGGGCGCTGGTGGACGAGTTCCTCGGCGGCCTTCGGTTCTCGGACGAGCGCGCGATTGCGGGCCTCGACGAGGCGATGCGCTATTCGCTGCTTGCGGGCGGCAAGCGCATCCGGCCCGTCCTGACCCTGGCGGCCGCGCGGGCGCTCGGGCGGGACCCGGCCGAGGTGCTGCCGACGGCGGCCGCGATCGAGCTCATCCACACCTACTCCCTGATCCACGACGACCTCCCCGCGATGGACGACGACGAGCTCCGCCGCGGCCGGCCCACATGCCACGTGGCGTTCGGCGAGAACGTCGCGATCCTGGCCGGCGACGGCCTCTTCGCGGAGGCGTACAGCCTGGTCCTCCATCGGCAGCCCGGCGAGCCGGCGCGGGTGCTGTCCGCGCTGCGTGAGATCTCCGACGCGATCGGCGTGGACGGCATGGTCGGGGGGCAGTACGTCGACGTCGCGGGCGCCGCAGACCTCGACGCGGAAGGCCTCCGTCACATGCACGAGCTCAAGACCGGGCGCCTGATCGGCGCCAGCGTGACGGTCGCGCCGATCCTGCTCGGCGCCTCCGAGGAGGCGCAGCTCGCGCTTGGCCGGTTTGCCGGCGAGCTGGGCGTCCTGTTCCAGATCGTGGACGACATCCTCGACGTGACCGGCGCCGAGGAGCAGACCGGCAAGACCGGCGGCTCCGACGAGCGACTCGGCAAGCGCACGTATGTGAGCGTTTTCGGCCTCGAGCGGGCCCGCGCCCTTGCCGGCGCTTCGCACGCGCGGGCACGCGAGGCGCTCGACTCGGCGCGGGAGTCGCTCGCCGGCGACGTCGGCGACCTCGAGCTGCTCACCGACTTCATGCATCGCAGGGACGCCTGATGGCCGCGAAGCGGAAGAAGGACGAGGAGACGCGACTGCTCGAGCGGGTCAACGGGCCCGACGACCTCATCGACATGAGCGACGACGAGCTCCAGCAGCTCGCGCAGGAGGTGCGCGAGTACATCATCGACACGGTGGGGGAGATCGGCGGTCACTTCGGCGCCAACCTCGGCGCCTGCGAGCTCGCGGTCGCGCTGCACAGCGTGCTCGACTCGCCCCGCGACAAGATCCTCTGGGACGTCGGCCACCAGGCCTATCCGCACAAGGTCCTGACCGGCCGGCGCGACGAGCTGCCGAGCATCCGCCACTACGGCGGCCTCGCGCCGTTCCTGTCCCGCGCCGAATCCGAGCACGACATCATGGGCGCGGGCCACGCCTCGACCGCGGCGAGCTACGCGGTCGGGATCAAGGAGGCGATGCGAAAGCGCGAGCAGCTCGGGATCGCCTCACCGGACTATCCCGATGGGCGCGTGGTCGCGGTCGTCGGCGACGGCGCGATGACGGGCGGCGTGGCGTTCGAGGCGCTGCACAACGCGGGGGGCCTCGACACCCCGATCGTGATCGTGCTGAACGACAACGGCATGTCGATCTCGCCGAACGTCGGCGCGCTGTCCCGCTACTTCAACCGGCTCCGGCTCAACCCGCGCGGATACCAGGCGCGCGAGGCCCTGGAGGCCGGGCTCACACGCCTGCCGGCCGGCATCGGTCGCCAGATCGAGCGGCTCGGGCCGCAGCTGAAGGAGTCGCTCAAGGCCTTCTGGGCCCCGGGCCTCTTCTTCGAGGAGCTCGACCTCGCCTACGTGGGCGTGATCGACGGCCACAACGTGAAGGAGATCCGGCGGGCCCTGCGCCAGGCGCTCGGCGCCGACCGGCCGATCGTCGTGCACGTCGCGACCGTCAAAGGCAAGGGCTTCGCACCGGCGGAGGAGGGCGGCCTCGAGGGCATGGAGAAGTGGCACGCGGCCAAGCCCGGAAGCGTGAAGGGCGGCCGCGCGGCCAAGAAGTCACCCACTCCCTCGAAGCCCGGCCCCCCGCAGTACACCGAGGTCTTCGGGTCCGCGCTGGTCGAGGAGGCCCGCAGGGACCCGCGTGTGATCGGCATCACCGCGGCGATGGCGGGCGGCACCGGCCTCTCGATGCTCTGCCGGGACCTGCCCGACCAGTACTACGACGTGGGGATCGCCGAGCAGCATGCGGTGCTGTTCGCCGCGGGCCTTGCGATCGAGGGCATGAAGCCGGTGTGCGGCATCTATTCGACCTTCCTCCAGCGCGCGTACGACCAGATCGTGCACGACGTCTGCCTGCAGGAGCTGAACGTGGTGTTCTGCATGGACCGGGCGGGGCTCGTCGGCGACGACGGCCCCACGCACCACGGCGCCTACGACATCTCCTATCTGCGCCCGCTTCCGAACATCGTGTTGATGGCGCCGCGCGACGAGGCGATGCTCGTGAACATGCTCCGCACGGCGCTCGCCTACGACGGCGGGCCGGTCGCGATCCGCTACCCGCGGGGCGCCGGCGTGGGCGTGAAGCTTCCCCGCAAGCCCACCGAGATCGGGATCGGCACCGGCGAGACGCTCGTGCAGGGGGAGCGCGTCGCGCTGATCGGCTACGGGACCGGCGTGCAGCTGGCGCTCTCGACGGCGGAGGTGCTCCGTGCCTCGGGCTACGACCCGACCGTCTGCGACGCTCGGTTCGCGAAGCCGCTCGACGGAGAGCTCCTGACGGCCCTCGCGTCCGGTCACGAGCTGCTCGTGACGGTCGAGGAGAACGTGCTTCCGGGCGGGTTCGGCGCCGCCGTGATCGAGCACCTGTCCGATCTGGGCGCGCGGCTGCCCCAGGTCCTGCGCGTGGGGATCCCGGACCGCTACGTCACGCACGGCAAGCCGGCGCTGCTGCACGAGGAAATCGGCTTCACCGCCGAGCGCGTCGCGGAGCGTGTCGAGGGCACCCTGGCGCGTAGCGACGGGGTGCGGGCCGAGCGGCTTTAGGGCGCGCGGTCGGTCGGGGTTTGCACCTCGAAAAAAACCGGCTGGGTAAGGGGTGAGGGTCAGGCGGTTGTGGGTGTCACGGAAGGGCCAAGCTGTGCGGGTTTCTCGATACCGGTTGGAAAAGTCGTGCGGGTGCTCCGGAGCAAAGTCCTTTTGTACGGCCTATAGCCCGCACAAAATCGGTTTGCTCGGAGAGCCTCATCACGTCTTAGGACACGAGGGCTCTTAGTTGACCCTCTCATTCGCGGCGCGACCGAAACGGCGCGGCTGCTCATGGGCTCAGGCGCCCCCCGAACCCCATCCCTACCTAGCCGCTTTTTTTGTGCGACGCGCTACCGCCCCGCGCCGCCGCTACGTGACGCCCGCGAGCTCGCGGTCGCCCTCGAGCGGCGTGGGGGCGATCTCGACCGTGGCGGGATCGGGCCGCTGCTCCCGACCACGCGCGGTCCGGTACTCGCAGAAGAGCGCGACCAGCGCGAACGGCAGGAACCAGTCGATGTAGAGGTAGAACCAGTGGATCGCGACCACCTGGGTCGCGATCAGGACGGCGGCGCCGAGCGCTGCGACCTGGGCGGTGGAGCGACGCCGCGGTACGAACGCGACCGCCACCGCGAGCGCCGCCGCGCCCAGCTTCACGAAGGTCAGCAGCCCGTCGAGGCCGGGATTCTGGCCCCAGATGCTGAACGGCGACTCGCGCGTGAACTGGAACCCGATGGTCTGGCTCCAGAAGGTGTCGAATCCGCCCTTCGCCGGAATGAACGGCAGCACCAGCGCGAGCACGATCGTCGCGAACGCGATGCTGAACCAGGCCCACGACCGGGTGCGCGATTCGCCCCGGCCGGTCGCGAAGAGCGGCGCGAGCGCGATCGGCGCGAACTTCGCCGCCGCCGCGAGCGCGGTGAGCGCGCCGCGCGCCGGCGCCGATGTGATCGCGAGCAGCGCGAAGACGACGAGCATCGACACGAGCGTGTCGTTGGTGTTGCTCATGAGCGGGAAGAGGGTGTAGGGGTAGCTCACCCATCCGTAGGCGAGCGCGAGGCCGAGCATCCGGCCTTCCCGTTCCGCGACGCAGGCGGCCGCCGAGCAGGAAGAGCCCGAGCACGGTCAGGAGGTCGAACGCGAGCGTCGCGGCCCGAGCGGCGGGCAGGTCGTAGTCGTCCGGCTCGTTCACCTCCTTCTGCGATGGAGGCATGACCTTCGTGAAGGGGAAGTAGGCGAGGTAGTTGACCGGCCCGTAGGTGTCGAAGTGCTGGTCGTCCTCGCCGCTGTCGACGTAGAGGGGCTGCCCGTGGTCGATCCGCCAGGCGCCGACGGCGCTCGCGTAGCCGACGTCGCCCACCTTCCCGTCCGCGAGGTCGAGTCCGACCCGGAAGCCGACCAGAGCCAGGATCGCGATCACGAAGAAGACGGCGGGCGCGAGCGGGACGAGCCGCTCGCGGGTGCGGCGAGGGCGAAAGCCGGCCACCAGCATCCGCACCAGGAGGTATGCGAGCACCGGATAGACGAGCGGGACCGAGGTACCGATCTCGCCCTTGTTGAAGAAGAAGTGCGACACGCCGAACCCGCCCACGAGCACCAGCAGGTCGAGATGGAGCATCCGGAACGGCCGGCGCGGGTCGAAGAACGGCGCCACGAACAGCAGGCAGAGCGGCAGCCAGATGTACCAGGCGTCGAACCGTTCGCCGAAGTAGCCGTGGTGGCCGCGCGCCATCACCCAGGCCGCCTGGGTGCCCTGCCAGGCTTCGACCACCTTGCCGGTCCGGCCGTCGACGGTGATGTCGGCCAGCTTGTCGCGCCCCGAGAGGTAGCTGATGCCCCAGTTCCCGCTGCCCTTGAAGAGGGTGATGTTGTCCGGGCGCAGGTCCGGGTGCCGGCTGCGCTCGCTGCGAACCTGGGGTGTGCGGTCCGCGATCCGGACCGCCTCCCTCGGGCTGACGGGGGGCAGGTTCTGCTGGACGTCCGGCGCGACCAGCAGGTTCGCCTTTGGAGCTGCGCCGCCCGCTTCCTGGCCGGCTGCCGGAGGCGCAAACACGGCCGCGGCCGCAAGCACGCCAAGCAGCGCGAGGCCGCTTCGGGCACGAGACGTCATGGGATCTCATCGGCCCGGCCGGAGACCGACTTGAGGCGCCGCAACGGCGCTCGTCAGCTACGAAAACCGGTGCCTAAAAGGGGAGCGCCCCGCTTTCGCGAGGCGCCCTTGGGGAGGAGAGATTCCTATATGTGGATATGTGCGCGGAAGAATTCCTGGCGTTAAGCGGGGAGGGTGCTGTAACGCGTGGTCGTTGCCAGAAAGCTCATGAGGACGGCGACGGCCCCGAAGAAGAGGCCCGCGACCGGGTCCCCGGTGAACCCGAAGGCGAACGAGCAAACTGCCGCGGCTGCCGCGAAGCCAATATCGAGGCTCGCGTGAGCCGAGACCCGCAGCCCGCCATCCTGGCCGGCTAGCGCCGCGCTCGTGCTGAGCGCGGCGCCCATCACGAGCACGCCGAGCACGACCGAGGCGACCAGCGCCGAGGCGCTGAACCCGAACGCGAAAGGCGCGACGATCAAGACCGGAGCAAGAATCGTCTCGAGCACTGCATGCACGTGAATCGGTATGAGTCTCAGTAGCGTCATATCCGCGGTTAGTTTTAGCCGTCGAACACGTGTTCTTATGTGAACGTGATCACAGAGATCGCCACGCTCGAGGTTCGGCGCGCGGGTACCTTTTAGGCATGGCGGCCAGAAAACGCCTGGATACCTTGCTCGTGGAGCGTGGCCTCTTCGAGTCGCGAAGCAAGGCGTCGGCCTCCGTGATCGCCGGGCGAGGTACGGCTCGGGCCGGGGCCGCGAGCGGGCGGCGAAGCCAGGCATGCTCGTCGCCGATGAGGTCGAGCTCGAGGTCGAGCGCGGCTCGCCCTACGTCTCGCGCGGAGGGCTGAAGCTCGAGCGGGCGCTGGCCTCCTTCGGGATCTCGCCGGCAGGGCGGCTGTGCCTCGACGTGGGAGCCTCGACCGGCGGCTTCACCGACTGCCTGCTGCAGGGCGGCGCCGCGCGCGTGGTGGCGCTCGACGTCGCCTACGGGGAGCTGCACTGGAAGCTTCGCCAGGATCCGCGCGTGACGCGTGCTCGAGCGCACCAATGCGCGCTCGCTGGAGCCCGCGGCGCTGCCCTTCGCGCCCGACCTGATCACCGTCGACGTCTCCTTCATCGGGCTCGAGAAGGTGCTGCCGGCCGTGGCGCGCTGCGCTGCGGCGCGCTTCGACCTGCTGGCGCTCGTGAAGCCGCAGTTCCAGCTCGGGCGCGGACCGCGTCGGGAAGGGCGGGGTCGTCCGCAGGCCCGAGGACCGGCTCGAGGCGCTGGTGAGCGCGGGCGAGGCGGCCCGCGCGCTCGGCCTCTCGGTCCGCGGTTACTGTCGATTCGGGCCTGCCCGGCCCGGCGGGCAATCGCGAGAGCTTCGTCTGGTGCACCGACGGCGCGCGCGAGGGATTCGACGACCTCGTGCGGCGCTGGCAGCCGAGCCGCCGAGGCGGCCGATGAGCGCTCCGGAGACCACCCGCACGATCCGGGTCGCGACGGTCTTCACGCACAACCGGCGCGAGGAGACCGCGCGAGGGCATCGAGGTCTTGCGCCGCGCGGCGGAGCGCTTCGGCGTGGAGCTCGTGCTGGAGCCGCGGCGAGGACGTCCGCCCGGACGTCACGATCGTGCTGGGCGGCGACGGCGCGACGCTGCGGGCGCTGCGCGCCAACGCGGGCACGGGCGTGCCGGTGTTCGCGATCAACTTCGGCCGGATCGGATTTCTCGCCACCGCCGACCGCGGCGAGCTCGACGTCGGCGGTCGAGCGTGCTCTCACCGGTCGCTTCGACGTCCTGCCGCTGCCGGCGATCGTGCTCGACGGCGGCGACCCCGAGCTGTTCGGCATCAACGAGGTCTCGTTCCAGCGCCGCTCGCATCTGAACATGGCGCAGATCAGCTACTCGATCGCGGGCGACGACATCGGCGAGCGGGTGCCCTGCGACGGCCTGATCGCGGCCACGCCGGCCGGCTCGACCGGCTACAACCTGTCGGTCGGCGGCCCGATCCTGGCCTGGGGGGTGAAGGCCTACACGGTCAGCCTGATCGCGCCGCACGCGCTGAGCGCGCGCGCGCTGGTGGCCGCGCCGGAGGACGTGCTGCGCGTGGTGAACGAGGGCAGCGAGCCCATCGACATCGTCGTGGACGGGATGCGGACAGGCGAGCTCGAGAGCGCGAAGGTGGTCGAGCTGACGTTCAAGCCGGACGTCGTCGGCCTGGCGCAGCTGCCGGGCTCGAGCTTCTACCGGCGGTTTCGCGAGAAGCTGATCCAGCTCACCTCATAACGTGGACCGGTGCTCCGCGCGCTCCGGATGGAAGATCCGCCGCACAAAGGAGTCCTAAAAGACCAGACGGCCCACTTCAAGGAGGTTCTGATGCTCGGAAGACGACGGAGGAGGCTTGCCGCGGTGCTGCTCGCCGGCGCCGGGCTCGTGGCGGCGCTTGCGATCGTGGCCACGGGCAGCGCGGCGGGCGGCCAGAAGCTCACCCTGCGCGCGGACCCGGACGGCGCGCTCAAGTTCACCAAGAAGACCGTGAACGCGAAGCCCGGAAAGGCCACGTTCACGTTCATCAATCCGTCGGGCTCCGGCGTGCCCCATGCGCTCGAGGTCGAGGGCAAGGGCATCGAGAAGAAGACTCGCACGCTCGGCGCCGGCAAGCAGGCGAGCTTCTCCGTGAGGCTCAAGGCTGGCAGGTACACCTTCTACTGCCCGGTCGACGGGCACCGGGCCGCCGGCATGAAGGGCAAGGTCGTCGTCAAGAGGTGAGCTGCGGCGCGGGGCGCGCGGGAGGTCCAGGACGCGAGAGGGCGCCCCGCGAGGCGCCCTCTCGACGTAGACGGCTGGAGGTCCGTCGGGTTTGGCTGGTTAGCTGCGCTGCGTGCTCTCCGAGCTGCGCGTCCAGAACCTCCTGCTGATCGAGTCGGCCGAGCTGGTGCTCGGTCCGGGCCTGAACGTGATCACCGGCGAGACCGGCGCCGGCAAGACGATGCTGGCGCACGCACTCGATCTGCTGCTCGGCGGCAAGCCGCGCCGGAGCATCGTCCGCCCGGGCGCCGAGGAGGCCTATGTCGAGGGCGTCTTCACGGTGCCCGAGGCGATTGCCGGCGATCCCGAGCTTGCCGCGCTGGCGCGAGCGGCTGCCGCTCGACTCCGACGAGCTCGTGCTGGCCCGGCGCGTGACGGCGGCGGGGCGGACGCGCGCGTACCTCCAGGGCCGCTCGGTGACAGCCGCCGAGCTCGCCGCGGTCGGAGCGCGCCTGCTCGCGTTCTTCGGCCAGCACGAGCACCGCGACTGGTTCTCGCCTCGGCTCAGCTGGAGATCCTCGACGCCTACTGCGGCGAGCGAGCAGCTGGCGCGGCGCAGGCGCTTCGAGCAGGCCCTGCGCCGCGGGCGCGCGATCGGGCGGGAGCTCGAGGACCTGCGGGAGCGCCTGGGCATGCGGGATCGCGACCTCGACCTGCTCGAGTTCGAGATCGAGGAGATCGACGCCGTCGCTCCCACCGAGGAGGAGAAGGCGGACCTGGACCGGGAGCGGTCACGGCTTGCTTCGGTCGAGACCCTGCGGGCGGCGGCCGAGGCCGCGATGGCCGCGCATCGACCAGGAGGGCGACTACGGCGTGGAGGGAGCGGCCTCGCAGCTCGGCCGCGTCGAGGCAGAGCTCGCCCGGGCGAGCGCCGACGACCCCGGCCTGCTGACGCTCGCGGAGCGCGCCGGCTCGCTCTTATATGAGCTGCAGGACATGGCCGGCGAGGTGCGCGGGTATCTCGGCGGGCTCGAGGCGGACCCGGAGCGTCTCGCGCAGGTGGAAGAGCGGCTCGAGCTGTATGCGCGTCTCGAGCGCAAGCACGGCGGCTCCGTCGCGTCCGTGCTCGAACACGCGGAGCGGTGCCGCGCCGAGCGCGACCGGCTCGTGAACGCCGGTGCCGAGACGGCGCCGCCTCGAGCACGAGCTCGTGGCCACGAGCGAGGAGCGTGGAGCAGCTGGCATCGGAGCTCGCCGAGGCGCGTGGACGCGGCGCCGGCGGCCTCGCGGAGGCCGTTGCCGCGGAGCTCGAGGAGGTCGCGATGGAGGATGCGCGCTTCGAGGTGCGCGTGACCGGGCGCTCCGGCGCCGAAGGCGATCCGCTCGCGCGGTACGCGGCCACCGGCGGCGACGACGTCGAGTTCCTGATCGCGCCGAACCCCGGCGTGCCGCCCGGGCCGCTGCGGGAGATCGCCTCCGGCGGCGAGCTCTCGCGCGTGATGCTCGCGCTCATGACGGTCGCGGCCGGCGCAGGGGGCGCGGGCACGGTGGTCTTCGACGAGGTCGATGCCGGCCTCGGCGGCGCGACCGCGCGCATCGTGGGCGAGAAGCTGCGCGCGCTCGCGCGAGGAGCGGCAGGCGCTCTGCATCACGCACCTGCCGCAGGTGGCCTCGCAGGGCGCCGGCACTTCCGCGTCGTGAAGGAATCGGCGCGACGGGCGAGACGCGCGCGCAGGTCGAGCGGCTCGAGCGCCGGGAGGTGGTCGGCGAGCTGTGCCGCATGCTCGGGGCCGACTCCGACGACCTCGCCGCGCGCCGGCACGCCGAAAGGCTGCTCGAGGCGGCGTAGAATCCCGCACCGGCCGCGGCCCACTGGCCAGCCTGCCCAGAACCCCTGTACGCCGAGGCCGGCCAGACGAGCTTTGCCCCCGAACACGACAACGCGCGCGACGGAGGCCCCGCAGGCCGAGACGTCCCGGCGCCAGCCTACGCACGCTCGCCGCTCGAGGTGCGCGGCAAGGCGCGCCTCGGGCGGCGCACGAAGGACCTCGTGAAGCGGCTCGGCCCCGACGACGTCGCGATCATCGATCACCGCGATCTCGACCGGATGGCCGCCGAGGACCTCGTCGAGTGCGGCGTCAGAGGCAGTCGTGAACGTCGCCCCCTCGACCAGCAGCGCGGTATCCCAACCCGGGTCCGCTGATCCTCGTCGCGGGCCGGCGTGCATCTCGTGGACGCGGTCGGCTCGCCGCTGTTCGAGGAGCTGAGCGACGGCGACATGGTGATCGTGCGCGGCGGCACCGTGCTCGGCCCGAAGGGCGTGGTCGCGGAGGGCGAGGTGCGCACGCTCGACGAGCTCGCCGCGGTGCAAGCGTCGCAGCAGGAGCGGATCGGCGAGGCGATCCAGGACTTCGCCGAGAACACGCTGACCCACATCCGCGACGAGCGCGACCTGCTGGTCGGCAAGCTGAAGATTCCGGATCTGCGGACCGACTTCCGCGATCGCCACGCGTTGATCGTGGTTCGCGGCACCGACTACCGGCGAGACCTGCGCGCGATCCGCCCGTACGTCCGCGACCTGCGCCCCGTGCTCGTGGGGGTCGACGGGGGCGGGGACGCGCTGCTCGAGGCGGGGCTCAAGCCTCACCTGATCATCGGCGACATGGACTCGGCCTCGGACAAGGTCCTGCGCTGCGGCGCGGAGCTGGTCGTGCACGCGTACCGGGACGGGAGCGCGCCGGGGCGCGAGCGGCTCGAGCGCCTCGGCCTGGAGCACAAGGTGCTGCCGGCGGCGGGCACGAGCCAGGACGTCGCGATGCTGCTCGCCTACGAGCGCGGCGCCCGCCTGATCGTGAGCGTCGGATCCCACTTCAACCTGATCGAGTTCCTCGACAAGGACCGCGCCGGCATGTCCTCGACCTTCCTGACCCGGCTGCGGGTCGGCGAGGTGCTCGTCGACACCAAGGGCGTCAGCCGGCTCTATCCCCAGGGGCCGAGCCGCCGGCTGATGATGGTGATCGTGCTCGCGGCGTTCGTGACGTTCGTGATCGTGGTGCTGAGCTCACCTGCGATGGAGCGGCTGATCGAGCTCCTCTGGCTGAAGCTCGCAAGTGCTCTTCCAGGGCACCTAGGTGCCCCTCGTGGCTTAGCCGCTTGTTCAACTTCCGATATCACGCGATGTCGCTGGGCGCGGTGTTCCTCGCGCTGGGGATCGGCGTGCTGCTCGGCGTCGCGATCGGCGAGAACGGCGTCGTGTCGGGGGCCAGCAAGGACCTCGAGAGGTCGCTTCGCGGTGACCTCGACAGCGCGCGGTCGCGCAACCGCGACCTGCGGCGCGAGTTGTCGATCCGTGACGAGTACGAGCAGGAGACCTACGAGCCGCTGGTCAAGGACCTGCTGCCGGGTGGCACGTGGGGATCGTGGCGATGGGCGAGCTGCCCGGCGGCTACGCCTCGGAGGTCTCGGACGCGATCGAGCCCGCCGGCGCCGACCTCGACTCGGTGAGCGTGATCAAGGCGCCGCTGCCGCTCGAGCGGCTCGCCTCGGAGATGAAGGACACGAAGCTCGCGCGGCTCGACCGCTCGCGACGACGCAGCTCGAGCGGTTCGGGACCCGGATCGGACAGGCAGCTCGTCAACGGCGGCAATCTGGTCGATCGTCCGGCACGACCTGTTCTCGAGCTCGCGTGGCGAGTACAGGGGCCTCGACGGGGTCGTCTACGTGCGCGACCGAGACGGTCTCGAAGGCGAGGAGAAGCAGGCGCAGGACCGCTTCGAGTCCGGACTGCTCGCGGGGCTGCAGGACGACCGAAGCTGGCGCTCGTCGGGCGCCGAGACGACCGGCACCGACCCCTCTCAGGTCGGCTTCATGGCGGACCACGGCATCGCGAGCGTGGACGACCTCGACCTCACGGCCGGGAAGACCGCGCTCGTCTGGGTCTTCGCCGGGGCGCGACCGGCAAGTACGGCATCAAGGACTCGGCGGAGCGGCTGCTTCCGAAGGCGCCCGACAGGGCGCCGCGCGCCGACCGCTGATCACGGCAATGGCTGCCGCTCGCCCTCTCGCTCGCGCTTGCCGCGCTGCTGGCGCCCGCGCTGCTCGCGCGGCTCGAGCGGGCCGGGGTCGTGCGCGAGAACTATCGCGGCGTCGTCGCTGCCGGCGGCCTCCGGGACGCTGATCGTGCTGGCGGCGGTGCTGGCGCTCGGGCCGCTCGCGGCGCTCGAGGAGCTCGCGGACGTGGACACGCTTGCGCCGGAGGTGGGAGCCGCGCTCGTGTTCGTGATCGGCGTGGCCGTCCTGGGGCTGCTCGACGACCTGCTGGGAGGCCGCCGGCCGGCGGGCGCGGCGGCCGACCCCGACGCGCCGCGCGGCCTTCGCGGGCACGCGCGGGCCGCGGCAAGAGGCACCTTCAGCACCGGCCTGCTGAAGGCCGCGGGCACGCTCGGCCTCGCTCTATACGTGCTGTCGGGCGAGGGGCGAGCCGCCGGCGAGTACCTGGTGGGCGTCGGCCTGCTCGTGTTGAGCACGCATCTCTTCAACCTGCTGGACCTTCGGCCCGGACGGGCGGGCAAGGTGTTCGTCGCCTTCGGCGTCGATCCTGACGCTCGGATCGTGGGACACCTACGCGCTGCGCGCGCTCGGGCTCTTCATCGGGCCGGCGCTGGTGCTGCTTCCCTACGACCTGCGCGAGCGCGCGATGCTCGGTGACACCGGCTCGAACGTGCTCGGCGCCGTCGCGGGCTTCTGGCTGATCCTGGCGCTCGGCCCGACGGGCGAGGCGATCGCGCTGGGGGTGCTCGCGCTTCTCACTCTTTACGGCGAGTTTCGCTCGATCAGCGCGCTCGTCGAAGGGAATGCATTGCTTCGTCGTCTAGACTCGCTCGGGAGGCCGACCGCGGCCTCCGATCATTTGAGCCAGCCATCCGAACACGCCGGTACCGTGCGATCAACCTGATGGCCGACCGCTCCAACGTCAGATCTCCGCGCTACATCTTCGTCACCGGCGGCGTGGTCTCGTCGCTCGGGAAGGGCATCTCGGCGGCCTCGATCGGCCGCCTGCTGGTGAGCCGCGGCAAGCGGGTCCAGATCCAGAAGTTCGACCCGTACATCAACGTCGACCCCGGCACGATGAGCCCGTTCCAGCACGGCGAGGTGTTCGTCACCGAGGACGGCGCCGAGACGGACCTCGACCTCGGCCACTACGAGCGCTTCACGGACGAGAACACGTCCCGGACCTCGAACGTGACGGCCGGCGGCGTCTACTACTCGGTGATCCGCAAGGAGCGCCGCGGGGACTTCCTCGGCGGCACGGTGCAGGTGATCCCGCACGTCACCGACGAGATCAAGCAGCGCGTGAAGCTGGTCGCCGAGTCGCAGGACCTCGACTTCGTGATCACCGAGATCGGCGGGACCGTCGGCGACATCGAGTCCCTGCCGTTCCTGGAGGCGATCCGCCAGCTGCAGACCGAGCTCGGCCGGGACCGGTGCATCTTCGTGCACCTCACGCTCGTGCCCTTCATCGGGCACGCCGGGCGAGCTGAAGACGAAGCCCACGCAGCACTCGGTGAACGAGCTCCGCCGGATCGGGATCCAGCCGGACATGGTCGTGTGCCGCTCCGAGGAGGCGCTCTCGCGCGAAATCCGCGAGAAGATCGCGCTCTTCGCGAGCCTGCCGGTGGACGCGGTGATCTCGGCCCGCGACGTGGACGACATCTACAAGGTGCCGCTGATGTTCAGGGCCGAGGGCGTCGACGACCTGATCCTCGACCACTTCGGGCTCGAGGCGCCGGCTCCGCGAGCTCGGCGACTGGGAGGAGATCGTGCGCCGCGGCGCCGCGGCGCGCGAGACGGTCCGGATCGCGCTCGTCGGCAAGTACGTCAAGCTGGCGGACGCATACCTGTCGGTGGTCGAGGCACTCCGCCACGCCGGCTTCCATCACGGCGACCAAGATCGAGGTCTTCTGGGCCGACTCGGAGACGCTCGACGAGCAGGAGGGCGCGGACCTGCTCGAGCGACGCGGACGGCATCCTGATCCCCGGCGGCTTCGGCGTGCGCGGCATCGAGGGCAAGATCAACGCCGCGCGGATCGCGCGCGAGCGCGGCATTCCGTTCCTCGGCATCTGCCTCGGCATGCAGCTCGCGGTCGTCGATTTCGCGCGCCACGTGGTCGGCATGGCCGGCGCGAACTCGGCTGAGTTCGATCCCGAGACGCCCTACCCGGTGGTCGACCTGCTGCCGGAGCAGAAGGAGGTCGACGACATGGGCGGCACGATGCGGCTTGGCGCCGACCCGGTGAAGCTGCACGCGGACACGCGTGCGCGTGCGGTCTATGACGAGCCGGTGATCTACCAGCGCCACCGTCATCGCTATGAGGTCAACAACCTGCTGCGACGGCGGCTCGAGGACGCGGGACTCGTGTTCAGCGGCACGTCGCCGGACGACCGCCTGGTCGAGGTGATCGAGCTGCCCGACCACCCCTTCTTCGTCGCCTCGCAGTACCACCCCGAGTTCAAGTCGCGACCGAACCGCCCCGAGCCGCTCTTCCGCGAGTTCGTCGGCGCCGCGCTCGCGCGGGCGCGCGAGCGGAGCGGCGGCGAGGCGGCGGCCGAGCAGCCGACGGACGAGCCGCAGCGCACCGGCCGGTTCCAGGGCTCGGACCCGGCGCCCACGCGGTAGACGTGACGGGCCCGGCCGGCCCGCAGGAGCGCTCGCCGTTGGCGGACACGTTCGTGGCGCTGTGCGAGATCGAGAGCCCGAGCGGTCGCGAGGCGGAGGCAGCGCGATTCGTCCGGTCGCAGCTCGAGGCGCTGGGGCTCGCGGTCGAGGAGGACTCGACCGCCGCCGAGACCGGTGCCGCCTGCGGCAACCTCTACGCGCGCATCCCGGCTCCCGGCGCCTGCGCGCACCGTGATGCTGTGCGCCCACGTGGACACGGTGCCGCTCACGGACCGCATCGAGGTCGAGCTCGTGGACGGGCGTCTACCGCAATCGCCGCGAGGCGATCCTCGGCGCCGACAACAAGGCCGCGATCGCGGTGCTGCTCGAGATCGCCCGCGAGTGCGTGTCGGCGCCCGCGCCGGTGGGCGTCGAGCTCGTCTTCACGACCTGCGAGGAGATCGGCCTGCGCGGCGCGCACGCATTCGACGTCACCAGCGCCTGCGAGGCGGAGTTCGGCTACGCTTCGACCACGCGTCCCCGATCGGCGAGTTGATCCTGGCGGCTCCGACCTACTACCGCGTGATCGGCGAGTTCCTCGGGCCGCGCGGCGCATTCCGGCCTTCGGCCCGAGGCGGGCCGCAACGCGATCGTCGCCGCCGCACGTGCGATCGGTGCGATGAAGCTCGGCCGGATCGACGAGGAGACGACCGCGAACGTCGGCCTGATCGAGGGCGGCACCGCGACCAACGTGGTCGCCGAGCGCTGCCGGCTCGAGGCGGAGGTCCGCAGCCTCGACGACGCGAAGGCAAGCGCGGGCATGCGCGAGATGGTCGACACGCTCACATGGGCGGCGAGCGACACGGAGACCGACGTCGACCTGTCGGTGGAGGAGCAGTTCCGCGCTTACCGCATCGCGCCCGCGGAGCCGATGGTGATGGCGGCCGAGGCCGCGCTGCGTGACCGCGGCGTGACGCCAGTGCACACGGTCACGGGCGGTGGCAGCGACGTCAATGCGTTCGCCGCCAAGGGCTTTCGCTGCCTGAACGTGGCCAACGGCACGGAGGCCAACCACACGGCCGACGAGCGCGTGAGCGCCGCGGCGCTCGACACGATGCTGGCCGTGACCAGGCGCCTGCTCGTTCGCGCGCGGCGGAGGTCTGAGGGGCCACTAGATGCTGAAGCTGCGGCGGGGACGGGTCGTCTCCGTCGAGGAGGCGAACGACCGGGTGATCCGCTTCACGGTCGACCTGGAGGGCGAGACGCGGCCGGCGATCGCCTATCCCGGCCTGACCGGGCCGCTGGCCGAGGGCGACGAGGTGATCGTCAACGTCGAAGCCGCGGATCTCGGGCTCGGCAGCGGCGGCTTTGACATCGTTCATGCAGGCCCCTTGCACGACAGCTGAGGGCGATGGGCAGGATGCCCACGTGATGAAGCTCAACTACACGTCTCTCCAGCACGCCGTGTCGCCCGTCGAGGAAGGGCTCGAGCGGCTCGAGCGCCCGCTCGCGATGCCGGTGGGCGTGCTCGCGCTGCACGGCCAGCTCCCGTGCGCTGCCTTCGCGATCGCCGCGCGCGCCCGCGGAGCGCGGGTCGGCTATGTCCAGACGGGCGGCGGAGCGCTGCCGGGGGCGCTCTCCGACGTGGTCGACGAGCTGCTCGGGCGCGACACTGATCGCCGACCACGTCACGGCCGGGCCCTGCTTCGGCGGCCGCCACGACGCGATCACGGTCGAGGGCGCGCTCGACGCGGGCGCGCGGCGCCTGGGGTGGGACTTCGCGCTCGTCGGTCCTGGCCCCGGGATCCTCGGTTCCGCGTCGGCGCTCGGTCACGGCGGCCTCGCCGCGCTGTCGAGCGCGCATGCCGCGCTGGCGCTCGGCTGTCGCGTGGTGCTGGCGCCGCGGCTGTCGTCCGCGGACCGTCGCGAGCGCCATCGCGGCCTCAGCCACCACACGGCGACCGTGCTGGAGCTGCTCCTGCGGCCGGTCGAGGTCGCGGTGCCGGCCTCGGACGGCGAGGCCACGCGCGGCGTTGCGGGCGGCGCTCGGCAGTGGTGGTCACGAAGCGGTCGAGGTGGACGTCGAGCAGACTGCTCGACGGCATACCTCCGGAGCGGCCTTCCGGCGACGACGATGGGGCGTTCCGCGACAGAGGATCGTGAGTTCTTCCTCGCCGGGCTGGCCGGCGGAGCGGCGCTCGCACGAACGGAAGGAGGAACCGAGTGAGCTTCGAGCCCGTCGGCGAAGAGGAGATCTGGAAGGGACACATCGGCACGGTCAAGATCAGGAAGTTCCGCCACGACGACGGCGAGGTCGTCCAGCGCGAGGTCGTCGAGCATCCGGGGGCGGTCGTGATGCTGCCCTACGACGGGGAGCAGATCTGGCTCGTGCGCCAGCCCCGCGAGGCGGTCGGCGAGCAGAGCCTGCTCGAGCTGCCGGCGGGCAAGCTGAACGGAGGCGAAGTGCTCGAGACGGCGAAGCGGGAGCTGGGCGAGGAGATCGGCAAGGCGGCCGCGGAGTGGAAGTTCCTGACGAGCTTCTACGCGAGTCCCGGGTTCACGGACGAGGAGATCCACGCATACCTCGCGACCGATCTCACCGACGACCCGCTCGAGGCGGAGGAGAACGAGCGCATCGAGGTCGTCACGGAGCCGCTCGAGCGCCTCGACGATCTGATCCGCGAGTGCCGCGACAGCAAGAGCCTTGTCACGCTGCTCTGGTTCAGGGCGTTCGAGCTGCCGAACCTGCTGAGGCATTAGAGGAGCGCGACGCGGCGGGACAGAAAGCGGTCTCGTGACGACCGCGACCGGCAGCTTCGAAGGGCTGATGCTGGACTTCCTCGCCTACCTCGAGCTCGAGCGCGGCGTCTCGCCGAACACGCTGCAGTCGTATCGCTCGGACCTGCTGCAGTTCGGGGCGTTCCTGGAGAAGCGAGGCACGCGGTGCCGAGGAGGCCGGCCCGCGGGACGTCGGCGACTTCCTCACCGGTCTCGCCGTCGGTGACGGAGGCGTCGCGGTTGCGACCGCGACGATCCAGCGCAAGGCGGCCTGCCTGCGCTCGTTCTACCGGCACCTGCGCCGGGAGGGCGTGCGGGAGTCCGATCCGACGGCCGGCCTGTCCACGCCCCGCAAGAGCCAGAAGCTGCCCCACGTGCTGGGGCGGGCCGAGGTGCAGCGGCTGCTCGACCAGCCGAAGGGCACCGAGCCGATCGCCCTGCGCGACCGTGCGCTGCTCGAGCTGATGTACGCGTGCGGGCTGCGCGCGTCGGAGGCGATCGACGCTCGAGCCCGGCCACCTCGACCTGGAGGACGGCGTCGCGCGGGTGCGCGGCAAGGGCTCGAAGGAGCGGCATCGTCCCGGTCGGCCGCGAGGCCGTGAAGGCGGTCGAGGTCTACCTGCGGCGCGGGCGGCCGGCGCTCGTGGGCGCGCGCGAGGAGCGGCGCCTGTTCGTCAACTTCCGCGGCGGCGGCGCTGACCCGCCAGGGCCTGTACAAGGTCATCGGCCGCCATGCGCGCACGGCCGGGCTGGCAGGCAAGATGAGCCCGCACACGCTCCGCCACAGCTTCGCCACCCACCTGCTCGCCGGGGGCTGCGACCTGCGCTCCGTGCAGGAGATGCTGGGCCACGCGGACGTCTCCACGACGCAGCTCTACACGCACCTCTCCAGCCAGCACCTGAAGGACGCGTACTTCAGGGCGCACCCCCGGTCGCGCCGCTGAGCAGGCTCGATTCCGAGCTTCGAGCCTAGGTTCCGCCTGACTGCCGACGGGAGGAGGGACGGTGAGTTGAAGCGCGGTGCCTGGCTGGTCGTGCTCCTGGTCGCGCTTGCGCTCGCCGCGACGACGGCTCGAAGCGGCAGTTCCCGGGTCAGAACGGCAAGATCGCCTTCGTCCGGTCAGGACGGCGACAGCGATCTGGACGATCAACCCCGACGGCAGCGGGTCGGTGCAGCTGACCAACAACGCGGTCGACGTACAGATGCTGCGGAGCCTGCGTGGTCGCCCGACGGCCATGCAAGATCGCCGTTCGACGACCTACGTGTTCCCCGTCCAGCGAGCACCGCGTGACCCGACTTCGTGATTCTCGGCCGATCGTGGATCATGAACGCCGACGGGCTCGAACGCGACACCAGTCCCTGTCTGTGGCCCGATGCCCGATCTGGTCACCGGACCGGCGCCCAGATCGCGGTGGCGCTGCTGCGAGGACGGCGACGACGGCATCGGATGCGATCAATCGGACGTGAAGCGCGGGCCGACGACGGCGCTCGCTGTCGTCGGTCCCCTGACGAGCCAGGGTCGTCTCGGGACTGGAAGCGACCGGACCGACTCCGGCGTCTGCGAGGCTGGACGCATCCTTCGGCGGACTCGTCCGGACCCGGGCGCCGGCTCGACCTTCGGCAGATGTGGATCCCGTCGTGGTCGCCCGACGCGCAACGATCTGTCCTCTTGATCGAGGACGGTCGATCTGCCTCTCTGACACGCATCGAATCCGGACGGGCTGCAGGACAGGCAGCTCGTTCACGGGACGGTCATTCCGCGCGTCTGGTCGCCCGACGGCACGAAGATCGCGTTCAGTCACGGCGGCGCTCATCCGAGACCGCGAATGCGGACGGCACCGGGCTCGCGAACGTTCCTGACCGGAGCTGGAGCCGCGCCTCTTGGCAGCCCATTCCCGTCAACTCCTATCCCCGTCCCAAGGGCGCGAGCCCGGCGCGCTTCTCGCTCGTTCCGGCGTATGCGACCGTGCGCGTTCCCCGAACCGCACGCACGGCGCCGCCGCTGGCGTCGCATCCCTCTTGCAGCCGCAGCCGGTCCTCAGACTCACTCCACCTGACCGTGGCGACGCCCGACGTGAACGGCGCCCCGGTCGCATTGTCAGCGGCTACCTTCATCATGAAGACGCTTGACCGGGCAACCCCACGACGCCCCCCGACGAAGCCGATGTAGCTGTCGTGGTCCGACATCGAGTTCGTTGCAACGATGCGAACCCACGTCTGGAGCCCTGAACGTAGGCACCTGAACCCCCGACTACACCGGGTGAGCTTCGGATGCGGTGGTGTTCTCTGCGGATCACCGACAAGCAATCGACTCCCCAGCCCGCGGCGGGCCCGGTGCGGCCACGGTTGAGGACTTTGATACGCACTTCGACCGTCGCCCGTGCACGTTGGTACCGCAGGCTCAACGACCCTGGGCTCCGCCTGCTCCACCTCGACAACCGCCGAGACGCTGCTGCCCGGGCACCATCACAGAGGGCCTGCGCGTCGGTCTGGCAGCTCGACCGCGTGCGCGTGCGACGACGGCGGCGCGGACGGCGACGCCGACGACGAGCGGCGACACCAGCGTCTTCCCGCGGGCCAGGGCTTGTTCATTCCCTAACCCGGCTCGGGCGCTACGCTTAGGGCGTGCCCGAGCTCCCCGAGGTAGAGACGATTCGCCGCCAGCTCGCGCCGCGCGTGGCGGGGCGCACGATCGTGGAGGCGGAGGTGCTCGACCCGCTCTGGAGCGCGCCGCGCGCGCCGGAGGAGGTCGAGGTCGAGCTGCGCGGCGAGCGCATCGACGCGCTGCGGCGCCGCGGCAAGTACCTGGTCATGGAGCTCGACGGCGAGCGCTTCCTCGTCATGCACCTGCGCATGACCGGCAACTTCCTGTGGGTCGCAGCGGAGGACGATCAGCCGGGACGCGCGCACCTGCGCGTGCGGCTCGTGCTCGACGACGGCAACCGCCTGCTGTTCGTGGACCAGCGCCGGTTCGGCACGGGCGTCGTGATCGACGGCCGCGACGAGCTCGAGCGGTACCTCGGCGAGCGGATCGGCCCCGAGCCGCTCGAGCCGAGCTTCACGCCCGAGGTGCTGCGCGCGCGCCGCGCGCGGTCGCAAGGCGCCGGTGAAGGCGTTCCTGCTCGACCAGCGCCGCGTAGCCGGGGTCGGGAAACATCTACGCCGACGAAGCGCTGTTCCGCGCACGCGATCCATCCGCTGCGACCCGCCGGCCGGCTCCGCCGCGCGGAGGTCGAGCGCCTGCACGCCGGCATCGTCGAGGCGCTCGAGGCCGGAATCGCGCGCCAGGGCGCCTCGATCGACAACTACCGCGACGCGAACGGCGCGCGCGGCTCGATGCAGGACGAGTTCCTCATCCATCTTCGCGAGGGCGAGCCGTGCGTGCGCTGCGGCCGGCCGGTCGTGAAGATGGTCGCCGCCGGGCGGGGCACCTACGTCTGCCGCCACTGCCAGCCGGCGCCGCGCCGGAGGCGCATCGTCAGCCCGTGAGCCTGCCCGAGGGATTCACGGTCGGGCACTGGACCGATCGCGACGCGGCGACGGGGTGCACGGTCGTGCTGCCGCCGCCAGACGGGCGCGGTCGCGTCCGCCGACGTCAGGGGCGGCGGTCCGGGCACACGCGAGATCGACCTGCTCGACCCGCTGGCGAACCCGGGCCGCATCCACGCGGTCCTGCTGACCGGCGGAAGCGCGTTCGGCCTCGCCGCGGCCGACGGCGTCGTGCGCTGGCTCGAGCGAGCGGGCCGTGGATACGACACGCCGGGCGGGCTCGTGCCGCTCGTGCCGGCGGCGGTCGTCTACGACCTCCTGAGCGGTGACCCTACCCGGCGGCCCGGACCCGCGGAAGGCGAAGCCGCCTGCGAGGCAGCGTCAACCGAACCCGAGCTCGGCAGCGTGGGGGCCGGGACCGGCGCCGCGGTTGGCAAGCTGCGCGGCCGCGAGTTCGCCGTCAAGGGCGGTGTCGGCCTCTCGGCCCAGCACATGCCTCAGGGAGCGAAACTGACCGCGCTCGCCGTGGTGAACGCCGTCGGCGACGTGATCGCCGAGGATGGAACGGTGCTGGCGGGCACACGCGGCGACGACGGCGGCTTCATCGGCACCACTCGGCAGCTACGCACGCGGCTTGATCGAGCCGCCGCAGTACCGGCGCGGCGAGCCGATCGAGAACACGACGCTCGTCTGCCTCGCGACGGACGCCGCGCTGTCGAAGACCGACTGTGGCATCGTCGCGAAGATGGCCCACGCGGGCATGGCGCGCGCCGTCGACCCGGTGCACTCCGCGGCCGACGGCGACGTGGTGTTCGTGATGGCGAGCGGCACGGCGCCCGCGCGTGGACCCGTTGATCGTCGGCGTCATCGGCGCGGCGCTCACGTCGGAGGCGATCCGGGACGCCTGCCGGCAGGCGACCTCCATCGCCGGCATTCCCGCCCTGCGGGATCTCTGACGGTCGCTACTTCTTCCGGATCCGCTTGACGGTCGTCCGGAACTTCACGTAGAGGTCCATGCCGGCGTTGTAGCCGAAGAGCGTGATGCGCTCGAAGCTCGGGCAGCAGAGCGCGTCGTTGCGATCCACGTAGGTCTCCCGCAGGCGGAGCTCCTTGCCCGCATGGCTCTTGCTCACGTTGCGCAGGGTCGCGTCGAACGTGTCGACGGGACCTTGGCCCTGCGGGGAACTCGCCCGCGCGTGTACTTCGACGGATAGCGGAACAGCGTGCGCGGCTCCTGGCAGCCGGGCGTCGGCCCCTCCTGCCAGCTCACGATCCGGATCTCGCCGGCGCGTGCGCCCGGCGCCGCTGCGGAGGTCGAAGAAGATCTCGGGACGGGGCGTGATGTCCTGGAAGTTGGAGACCACCAGCTTGATGACGGCCTCGTGCTGAGCGCGAGACCACGCGGGTGTAGGGCGTGCCGTTGCAGGAGTCCGCGATCACGACCTGTCGCTGCGTGAACTGATCGGGCGCGCACGGAGGCACCGCCGCGGCGCCCGGCGGCAGGCAGACCTCCTGCGGGATCACCTGCTCGAGCAGCGGGTCGTCGTCGAGGTTGGCGGTCAGCGGATCGGTGATCACGGGCCCGCCCGCAAGCGGCGGGATCGCGAACAGCGACAGCGCCGCCGCCGCGGAGCGTAAGGCGAATATCTAAGCCGCAAGGCTCTCGAGCAGGCCTTCCTCGTCGGCCTGCTGAAGCTCCTGCAGCCCGCCGATCGGGCGGCCGTCGATCACGATCTGGGGAAATGTCATCAAGCCCGTGCACTCCGCGAGCCGGCGACGGCCGACGGGATCCTTGGCCAGGTTCACCTCGACGAACTCGAGGCGGCGCAGGCGCAGCAGGTCCTTGGCCCTGATGCACCGGGCGCAGGGATCGGTCGTATAGACCGTGATCTCGGGCTTTCCGTTCGTCTGGGGATCCATCCGGGCGGTGCGGGAGAGTGTAGACGCGACTTCAGGCGCTCTCCCCGCCGTTGGCGGTGCTTTGGGAGTGCCCGTTTTGGCGACCCGGAGAACTCGAAGATGGCGGGCTACTACAAGACCGAGGCGATCGTGCTGCGTTCGTTTCGGCTGCGCGAGGCGGACCGGATCATCCACCTCTACACGTCCACGCACGGCCGTGTGGGCGCGGTGGTCAAGGGCGTGCGGCGCACGAAGTCGCGTTTCGGCGGTCGCCTCGAGCCCTTCTTTCGCGTGCGGCTCGTCATGTACAAGGGCCGTGGCGACCTCGACACCGTGACCCAGGCCGAGGCGATCGAGTGGTACCCGCGGCTGCGCTCGCGCGGCGCCTCGCTGAGCGCCGCGGGGGCCGCCTGCGAGACCGTCCACCGCCTGTTCGGCGAGCAGGCCCCGAACCCGGCCGCCTACAACCTGCTCTGCCACGAGCTCCAGGTGCTCGACGCCGACGAGACGCGGCCGGAGCCGCCAACCTGCTCGCCTTCCGGCTGAAGCTGCTGCTGACGGCCGGCTTCGTGCCGGAGCTGTCGTCGTGCGCCGCCTGCGGTGCGGAGATCGCCGGGCGCGGCCGTCGTCGGGCCTCTCGTTCGCCGCATCGCTCGGCGGCGTGGTGTGCGCCGAGTGTCCGCAGGCGGGCGGGTTTCGGCTCGACACCACCTCGCTCAGCTTCATGATCTCGGCCCTCGGCGCGTCCCTGAAAGACGCCCCGGCCGCGCCTCCGACGCCCGCGCAGGTGGACCGGGCCGTGACCGAGACGCTCGAGCACCACGCGCAGGTGCGGCTCCGCAGCGTCGCCTGAGGGGCCGCGGCCATCCGCGGGGACGACCGGCAAACTCGCCACTCGAGCCCGCTCTTCGAGGGTGGCTGTGGTTTGCCGGCGGTGCCCGGTTTTGTTCTTGCGCTGGTAATGCGCCGTGACAGTGCAAACCGACGACATAGAATCGGTTGCGCCTTGAGCGCGACCACCGCCGCCGGTACGAAGTACGTGTACGAGTTCTCCGAGGGCTCGCGCGAGATGCGCGACCTGCTCGGCGGCAAGGGTGCGGGCATCGCCGAGATGACCAGGATCGGCCCGCCCGTGCGCGTGCCGGCCGGCTTCACGATCACGACCGAGGCCTGCGTCGCGTACATGGCGGGCGACGGGGCGTTCCCGGACGGCCTCGAGGATCAGGTCTCCGAAGCGGTCGAGCGCCTCGAGCAGCAGGCCGGGAAGCGGCTCGGCGACGCCGAGGACCCGCTGCTGGTCTCGGTTCGGTCAGGCGCGCGCGAGTCGATGCCGGGCATGATGGACACGGTCCTCAACCTCGGCCTGAACGACGACTCGGTCGAGGGCCTCATCGCGAGGACCTCGAACGAGCGCTTCGGGTGGGACTCCTACCGGCGCTTCGTGCAGATGTTCGGGAACGTCGTACGCGACATCCCGGGCGAGCATTTCGAGTCCGCGATCAAGGCAACGAAGGCAGCGCGAGGCGTGCGAGCTCGACACTGAGCTGGACGCTGCCGACCTGCGCGGGCTCGCGGACGAGTTCAAGCGCATCTTCGAGCGGGAGACGGGCGAGGAGTTTCCGCAGGACCCGCGCGAGCAGCTGCGCCAGGCGATCCGGGCGGTGTTCGATTCCTGGAACGGCCGACGGGCGGTCGAGTACCGGAGGATCAACCAAATCCCCGACGAATGGGGCACGGCCGTCAACGTCCAGCAGATGGTGTTCGGCAACAAGGGAGACGACTCGGCGTCGGGTGTGGCGTTCAGCCGCGACGAGACCACCGGCGCGCCCGAGCCCTCCGGGGACTTCCTGCAGAACGCGCAGGGAGAGGACGTCGTCTCGGGGGTCCGCAACACCCGTGACCTCGCCGAGCTCGAGGACGTGATGCCGGCGGCGCACGCAGGACCTTCTCGCGATCATGCGCACGCTCGAGCAGCACTACCGCGACATGCAGGACGTCGAATTCACGATCGAGGAGGGAGTGCTGTACATGTTGCAGACGCGCAGCGCCAAGCGCCCCGCCCAGGCGGCCGTGCGCGTGGCTGTGGACATGGTCTCCGAGGGGCTGATCGCCAAGGAGGAGGCGCTGCAGCGAATCGACGCGGACAAGCTTGACGCGCTGATGCATCCGACGTTCGACCCGGGCCAGGAGTACGAGGTGATCGCGCGCGGCGTGCCGGCGTCTCCCGGCGCCGCCAAGGGCGCGATCGTGTTCACCGCCGACGAGGCGAAGCGGCACGCCGCCCGCAAGCAGGACGTGATCCTGGTGCGCCCCTTCACCGAGGCCGAGGACGTGGCCGGCTTCCACGCGTCGAAGGGCATCCTCACCTCGGAGGGCGGCAAGGCCTCGCACGCGGCGCTGGTGGCGCGGGGCATGGGACGGCCGTGCGTGGCGGGGGCATCCGACCTCCTGATCGACGAGGAGGCCGGCACCGTGTCGGTCGACGGGCGGGTCCTGCATGGAGGTGACCGGATCGCGATCAACGGCACCACGGGCGAGGTCACGACCGACGACGTGCCGCTCGTGCCACCGCGGATCGAGGCGCAGTTCGAGACGATCCTGACCTGGGCCGACGAGTTCCGCACGCTCGGCGTTCGTGCAAACGCGGACAACCGGGAGGACGCGGCACGGGCGCGCGGCTTCGGCGCCGAGGGCATCGGCCTGTGCCGGACCGAGCACATGTTCCAGCAGGCCGACCGCGTGCCGAAGATGAGGGCGATGATCATGGCGCGCGAGGAGGAGGACCGCCGAGCCGCGCTCGACGAGCTGCTGCCGCTGCAGCAGGAAGACTTCGAAGGCCTGTTCGAGGCGATGGCCGGCCTGCCCGTGACGATCCGGCTGCTCGACCCGCCCCTGCACGAGTTCCTGCCGAACAGAGAGGATCTAACCGACGAGGCCGAGATCGCGCGCCTCGCGGAGCTGGAGGAGACGAACCCGATGCTGGGCACGCGCGGCTGCCGGCTCGGGATCCTGTACCCCGAGATCTACGAGATGCAGGTGCGCGCGATCCTGCGAGCCGCGCGGGCGGTGCAGGACCGAGGCGCGAGCGCACCCGAGGTCGAGATCATGATCCCGCTGGTCGACTGGGAGCGGGAGCTGGCCGTGCTGCGCGCCGACATCGACCGGGTGGTGGGCGAGACGGGCGAGGGGCTCGCCGTCAAGGTCGGCACGATGATCGAGCTGCCGCGGGCCTGTCTGGTGGCAGACCGGATCGCGCGCGCACGCCGACTTCTTCAGCTTCGGCACGAACGACCTCACGCAGACGGGCCTGGGCCTGTCGCGCGACGACGCCGAGGGCAGCTTCCTGCCCACGTACCTGGAGCGCAGGATCATCGACCGCAGCCCATTCGAGACGCTCGACGTGCCGGGCGTCGGTGGGCTCGTGCAGATCGCGGTGGAGAAGGGCCGCGCGGCAAACGAGGACATCAAGCTCGGCATCTGCGGCGAGCACGGCGGCGAGCCCGACAGCATCGCCTTCTTTCACGAGGTCGGGCTCGACTACGTGAGCTGCTCGCCCTACCGGATCCCGACCGCCCGCGTGGCGGCCGCCCAGGCCGCGATTGCGACCGGCGCACGCGTAGTGCGCGTCGCCGTCGTCGCGGAGTACTACCCGCGATCGTCCGATCCGGCCTGGGGCATCTGGGCCCACCGCCAGGCCGCCGGCGTGCGCGAGCGGGGCGTGGACCTGCGCGTCGTCGTCGCTCGATCGCCCGCTGCCTTCACGCGAGGACGTGCGCGCCCTGCCGAACCTCGGCCCGCTCGCAAATTGGGCTCGGACCTTCGTCCATCCGGAGGGCCCGACCGTGCTCGACGGGGTGCCCGTGCGCTACGTGCGTTTCTTCTCGCCGCCGCGCCCGCTCAGCTATGCGACCTGGGGGCACTGGGCGGCGCGGTCGGTACGCCGCGCGCTTGACCGACAGTGGCAGCCCTGATCTCGTGCACGCTCACTACGCCGTACCCGCGGGCGACGCTGTGCTGCAGGTGGATCAGCCGCGGTCACGACGTGCCGCTCGTGGTGTCGGTGCACGGCGGTGACCTCTCCTATACCGCGGCGCGCAGCGCCCGCGGCCGCGCGGTGGTCGCGCGCGTCCTGGAGGCGGCCGACGCGGTGATCGCCAACAGCGAGGTCACGAAGCGCGGGATCGAGGAGCTCACTGGCCCGCTCCCGCGGCTGCGGGTGATCCATCCTGGTGCGGAGACGGCGCCGGCGCCCACCGAACGGCATCGCGACACGACGCTCGTGACCGTCGCGCATTTGGAGCCGCACAAGAACCAGGCGAACGTGATTCGCGCGCTCGCCGCGCTCGCCGGCCGCCATCGAAGCCTGCGGTACGAGCTGATCGGCAAGGGCCCCGACCGCCACGCCCTGGAGGAGCTCGCGCACTCGCTGGGCGTGCGGCGATCGCGTCGTGTTCCTGGGCGGGATGCCACAAGAGGCGGCGCTCGCGGAGCTGGCGCGCTGCCACGTGCACGTGATGCCCAGCGTCCACGACGCCTTCGGGGTCGCGCACGTGGAGGCGATGGCCGCGGGGCTGCCCGCGATCGGCGGCGAGGGCACCGGGGCGGAGGACATCGCTGCCGCCGGGGAGGGCATGGTGCTGGTGCCGTCGGGCGACGTGAGCGCCCTCGCGCGCGCGATCGAGGCGCTCGTGTCGGACCCCGCGGAGCGAGAGCGGCGAGGAGAGGCAGCGCGGCGGACCGCCGCGGAGCACTTCTCGTGGGGCCGCAACGCCGATGAGACGCTCTCGCTCTACCGCGAGCTCACAGAGCGCCGGATACGATCGGTGGCGTGACCACCACCAAGAGTGCGTCCGGGCTCGCATACCGGGCGGCGGGCGATCCCTCCGCGCCGGTGGCTTTGCTGGTTCACGGCGTGCCCGAGTCCTCGTACATGTGGCGCCACGTCATGCCCACGCTCGCCGACGCCGGCTGGCGGGCGATTGCGCCCGACCTCCCCGGTTTCGGCGACTCCGAGCCGGATCCGCCGGCTACCTGGGAGCGTCACGCGGAGGCGCTGGATCGCTTCGTGCGCCAGCTCGGCCTCGGTCCGGTCGCGCTGGTGACGCATGACTGGGGGGTGGCCATCGCGCTCATGTGGGCGTGCGACAACCCGGGCGCGGTCAACGCGCTGGTCGTCTCCGACGGCGGCTTCTTCGCGGACCGGGAATGGCACGACATGGCGAAGACCATGCGCACCCCCGAGGTTGGCGAGCAGTTCATCGAATCGTTCACGCGCGAGGGGCTCGGGGCGGCGCTGAAGTCGTTGTCGACAGGGATGACCGATGACGCGCTCGATCAGTACTGGCGGGCTTACGCCGACCCGATTCGGCGTCGCGGCATCCTGGAGCTGTACCGCTCGGGCGACTTCGAGAAGCTGATCCCCTACGAAGGACGACTCGCGGCGCTCGGCGTTCCGGCGTTGGTCATGTGGGGCGCGCAGGATTCCTTCGCCGGCATTGAGCTTGCGCACCGCTTCCACGAGGAGTTGCCGGAGTCGGAGCTCGTGATCGTGGAAGAAGCGGGGCACTTCGTCTGGGAGGACGCCCCCGAAGAGACGACACGCGCGCTGGTCCAGTTCCTGGACCGAATCGGGCCTACATCGAAGACGAGATGACCGCCCCTGCCACCTCCTGCCACCAGGCGCGCTCGGTGTCCGTCTGAGCCTGGTGCAGCTGGCGGCGGATGTGGCGCTGGAGCAGGCCGGGCGGGCCGATCGCGACCAGCGGGCCGGTGATCGCATAGCGACCGTCCTCGAGCAGCACGAGCGCGCCGGGGATGTCGCGTCGGGTTCGCATCTGAAGCACCACCTCGACGCCGTCGACGGCATCCGGACGCGCCGCGTCGCCGTCCTCGACCGAGCCCGGGCGCACGGTCAGGATCGGGCGGCGGGCGCTGACTGTGCGCCTGGTTCGCACAGGTGGCGCGATCGGCTCGGTTCGCCACCGTTCCGTCAGCTCGATCACGAACGCCGACACCTCCTGCCGGATCAGCAGGTGCAGGCGGTCGCCGGCCTGGATGCGGGTCGACCCCCGCGGCGGGATCGCCTCCTCGCCGCGCACGATCACGTTCAGCAATGCATCGCGCGGCAACCCGAGGTCGCGCACGGCCGCCCCCGCGATCGCGTCGTCCGCACGAACCGGGAACTCGACGACCTCCGCGCCGAGCCCGCGGATCGTGCCCGTCTCGATCAGCGGCCGCGGCAGCGCGGGCTGCGCGGTCGTCACACCGAGGCGCTGTGCGATCACCTCGAAGGTCGATCCCTGCAGCACCGTGGAAAACAGGACCGCGAAGAAGACGATGTTGAAGAAGTCCTGGCTGTGCGGCGTGCCCTCGATCACCGGGAACGTCGCGAGCACCACCGGCACCGCACCGCGCAGGCCGGCCCAGCCCAGGGTGAGCTTCTCGGCCAGGCTGAAGCGCTCGAAAGCGGTCGCTACGAACACCGCCACGGGCCGGGCCACGAAGACCAGTACGAGCGCGAGCACCGTGCCCTCGAGCGCCACGGCCCCCAGCTCGCCGGGAAACACCAGGAGCCCCAGCACGAAGAACATCCCGATCTGGGCGATCCAGGCGAGCCCGTCGTGGAACGCCGCGACCGTGCGGCGGGCGGGGATCCGTGCGCTTCCGAGGCTGAGGCCGGCCAGGTACACGGCCAGGAATCCAGAGCCGCCGAGGATGTCGGCCACCCCGAACGCGAGCGCGGCGATCGTCAGTGAAGCGACGGGGTAGAGGCCGGAGCTCACCATCTGCGCACGCCTGAAAGCCTCCACGCCCAGCCATCCAACCAGCAGCCCCACGGCCGTGCCGATCCCCAGCTCGGCCACGAACAGGCCCACCATGTCGATCGGGCCGTAATTCGGTCTCTGGATCCAGTCGATGAAGCCGATCACGAGCAGCACTGCGACGGGGTCGTTCAGGCCCGCTTCACCCTCGAGCGTGCGCGCGAGCCTCCGATTCAGCGTGGATCCGCGCAACACCGAGAAGACGGCCGCGCCGTCCGTGGCGGCGAGGATCGAGCCGAGCAGCAGGCCTTCGAGCGCCGAGAAGTCGAACAGCCAGGAGGCGGTGAGCCCGGCGATCACCGCCGTCGCCAGCGTTCCGAGGAAGGCGAGGCTGAGCGAGGGCCGCAGGACCGGCCGGATCTCGTCCCAGCCGGCTCCAAGGCCTCCCTCGAACAGGATCAGCGCAAGGGCGATGACGCCCACGGTCCGTGCGAGCTCGTAGTCGTTGAAGTCGATCCACCCGGTGCCGTCCGAGCCAACCGCCATCCCGATTCCGAGAAACAGCACCAGCGCCGGCACACGCACCCGCACGGCCACGAACGAGGCAATCAGGCCTCCCGCCAGGAAGGCGCCGGTGATGAGGATCATTTCTCCGTCATTCATGATCGATCGAGCCCGAAAGGTTCGCGAAGAGCGTCATGCGCGACGAGCGAGCGCCGTGTTCCGTGCCACAATCGCCTGATGGAAGCGCATGCGGCAGACCTTGATCACGCGCTCGCCGAGGGGGACGTCGCCTCATCTTTCGAGGCCCGGATCCGCGCGCTGGAGATGGAGCGGCTCTCACCGCTCGCGACTCAATCGTACCCTGCGCGGCGCGAGCGGGAAGAGGAGGCGTGCCTTCTGCGCACGCCCTTTCAACGCGATCGCGACCGGATCGTCCACTCGAAGAGCTTCCGCCGGCTGACGCACAAGACGCAGGTATTCATCGCTCCCGAGGGCGATCATTACCGCACCCGCCTGACGCATACGCTCGAGGCCTGCGGGATCTCACGGACCGTCGCGCGCGCCCTGCGGCTGAACGAGGACCTCACCGAGGCGATCGGGCTCGGCCACGATCTCGGCCATCCGCCGTTCGGACACACCGGCGAGCAGGCGCTCGACCAGGTCCTGCACGCCCGCTTCGGCCGCCGGTTCCGCCACAACGAGCAGTCGCTCCGAGTGGTGGAGCAGCTCGAGCGGGACGGGCGGGGACTCAACCTCACCGAGCAGGTGCGCGACGGGATCCTGCACCACACCGGACCGGGCGAGCCGGCCACGCTGGAGGGCAAGATCGTGCGGCTGGTGGACCGGATCGCCTACATCAACCACGACATCGACGATGCGCTTCGCGCCGGCGTGCTGGCCGAGGGTGACCTGCCGCAGGATGAGATCGCGGTGCTGGGCGACACCGGCAGCGGCCGCATCGACCTGCTCGTCCACGATCTCGTCGAGCATTCGCTCGCCGCCGGCGACATCGTGCAGAGCGAGACGGTGGGCGGCGCGATGAGCGCCTTGAGGAAGTTCATGTTCGATCGCGTCTACCTCGGCGCGGGTGCGCTGCGGGAACAGGGACGCGTGACCGGCGTGATCGAGAGGCTCTTCGAGCACTATCTGGCTAAGCCCGAGGCGATCGATCCGGTCGCGGGAACCGATGACGACGATCTCGCCACACGAGTCACCGATTACATCGCCGGCATGACGGACCGCTTCTGCATCCGCAAGTTCGAGGAGCTGACGGTCCCGAGAGAGTTCCGGTCATGAGCCGCAACAGTTCATGAGCCGGATCTCCGTCGACTCGATCGAGCGGGTCCGCGCGGCGACCGACATCGTCGAGGTGATCCAGGGCTACACCGAGCTCCGTCGCCAGGGCGGGCGCTTCGTGGGCCTCTGCCCGTTTCACGACGAGCGCACGCCGTCCTTTTCCGTAGACCCCGGCGAGAAGCTCTACTACTGCTTCGGCTGCCAGGTGGGCGGTGACGCCTTCACGTTCCTGCAGGAGAAGGATGGACTCGAGTTCCGTGACGCGGTCGAGCAGCTCGGCGACCGCTACGGCGTGGAGCTGGCGCACGAGACGGGCGACCCGCGCGACGCCGAGCGCCGGCGGGAGCGCGACCGTCTCTACGAGCTGCTTCGCAAGGTGGCCGAGTTCTACCCGCGCTATCTGTGGGAATCCGAGGAGGCCGCCAAGGCGCGTGCCTACCTCGAAAGCCGCGGCCTCCACCGGGAGGCGCTCGAGCAGTACGGCGTCGGCTACGCCCCGAGCGCCTGGGACCGTGTGCTGGTCAGCGCGCTGCGTTCCGGCTTCACGGAGCAGGAGCTGGTCGCCGCGGGTCTCGCGCAGCGCGGGCGCCAGGGCGGGTTGTACGACCGCTTCCGGGGGCGGATCATGTTTCCCCTGCGCGACGCGCGCGGGCGCGTGCTCGGCTTCGGCGCCCGCGCGATGCGCGAGGCCCAGCTGCCGAAGTACGTCAACACCTCCGAGACGGCGGTCTACCGGAAGGGCAGGTCGCTCTTCGGCCTCGACCTCGCGCGCGCGGATGCGACGCGCAAGGGCGAGGTGATCGTCGTGGAGGGGTATACGGACGTGATCGCGCTCCACCAGGGCGGGATCGAGAACGTCGTTGCCTCGATGGGGACCGCGCTCACCGAGGAGCAGGTCGCCGAGCTCGCGCGCCTGGCGCGCGTGGTGTTGCTGGCGTTCGACGCCGACCGCTCCGGGCAGGAGGCGATGCTGCGCGTGCAGCGCGCTTCTGCAGGCCGGGGCCTCGATCTCAAGGTCGTACGGCTGCCGGACGATAAGGACCCCTGTGACCTCCTGCTGGAGGAAGGTCCGGACAGCTTCGCTACTAAAGCAGGGGAGGCGATCTCGTTCTTGCAGTTCCAGGTTGAGAGCGTGATGGAAGGCGCCGATGTGAGTTCGGCGGCCGCAAAGGACCGGCTGATTGCCGGTCTCCGGCCCGTGTTCGCAGGCGTCGGCCCCTCAGCCGAGCGTGACGAGCAGGTCCGCCAGGTGGCGGACAGGCTCCAGCTCTCGGAGCACCACCTCACACCGCTACTCCACCAGCCGCGGTTCGAGCGGCAGGGTCAGCGGCCGAGGCCGGCGGAGGCCGGCACGGTTGCGCGCGGAGAGCGGGCGGAGCGGAAGTTCCTCGCGATGTGCGTCTCGAGTGGCGAGCGCGGTCGCGAATACCTCGAGCGCATCTCTGACGAGCACCTGTCTTCGGACGTGCTTCGCCGTGTGCGCGCGTGGCTCAACGAGCACTTCGACTCTCCGACTGCAGGCCTCAGCCGCGAGGACCAGGTCCTCGCGAAGGCCGTCAGCGAGATCGTCGTCCGGGCCTCGAGCGAACCCGCCAGCGTGGCGGGCCTCGAGATCGGCTTCCTCCAGCTCGAGCAGCGCAAGCTTGAAGCAGCGATCAAGCGAGCCGCCGACGAAGAGGACCTCGAGCGGCAGTGGGAGCTGTCGCAAGAGCGCAGCCGGGTCACCGGGACGATCGCGCAGCTGACGGCCGAAGAGGCCCCGGTCGGGAGCGAAGGCGCTTGAGCTCCGCCGAGCACGCCTTTCGATTCGACGACCCGGCGGCAGAGCCCCGCGAGCCCGCCGAGGCGGCTACCGGCACCGATTCGGTTCGCACCTACCTGAAGGAGATCGGTGGCGTCTCGCTGCTGAGCGCCAAGGACGAGGTGCGGCTTGCGAAGCTGATCGAGAAGGGCGATCACGATGCCAAGAACGCGCTGATCGAGGCCAACCTGCGCCTCGTCGTATCGGTCGCCAAGCGGTACATGGGCCGCGGCCTCAACCTGCTGGACCTGATCCAGGAGGGCAACCTCGGCCTGATCAGGGCGGTCGAGAAGTTCGACTACCGCAAGGGCTTCAAGTTCTCGACGTACGCGACCTGGTGGATTCGCCAGGCGGTGTCGCGCGCGATCGCCGACCAGGCTCGCACGATCAGGATCCCCGTGCACATGGTCGACGCGATCAACCGCGTGACGCGCACCCAGCGCCAGCTGCTTCAGGACCTCGGGCGCGAGCCCACGCCGACGGAGATCGGCGAACTGCTCGACCTGCCGCCGCACAAGGTCGAGGAGCTGCAGAAGCTTGCCCGCGAGACCGTCTCGCTCGAGGCCCCGATGGGAGACACGGACGCTTCGCTCGCCGACTTCATCGAGGACGACCCCACCCGCCAGCCGGAGGCGATCGCCGCCGAGAAGATCATGCGGGAGGACCTCGCAAAGACGCTCGCCGGCCTGCCCGACCGCGAGCGGAAGATCATCGAGCTCCGGTACGGGCTGAGCGGCCTCGAGCCGATGACGCTCGAGCAGGTCGGCCACGAGTTCGGCGTGACGCGCGAGCGGATCCGCCAGATGGAGATCAAGACCCTGAGACGCCTCCAGGCGTTCCGCATGGCACGCGCTCTGCAGGAGTCCCTGAAGGACTGAATTCCGGCCCGATCACCCTCGCGATTGGGGTGACGGCCACTGCTAGAGTCAATCGCCTGCTGCCCCGGCAGGATCGTCGGGGAGCCCGATCGGGGGTAGCTCAATCGGCAGAGCGGCTGGCTGTTAACCAGTAGGTTGCGGGTTCGAGTCCCGCCCCCCGAGCTTCACGAAACCCTGCTAAAGCGGGGGTTTCTTCGTCGGCGGCGGAATTCGCCGGCAGAGAGCTGGTCCGAGACGCCGCCGAACGGGGACGGGCCGCGCTCGAATGCACGTATGTCGATGCTGGCTGGCAGACCCCGGCTCAGGGGTCCGCGTGACGTCTTGCTCCGACAGCCCAAGGGCTTCGAGGGCACTTTGCTTATCGAGATACGTGTTGATCCTGACCGCAAGCCCGTCGCGGAGCGTCCAGACCTGCGTGACACTTTGCTCCGCGTACCCGGTGGCTCGTCCTATGCAGATCAACTGACCAAGCTTTCTGCCCGGGCCAAGGAAGCCGAGGAGCGGGTCGCAGCCGCGCAGGGCAAGGCCAGGGCCGATCTAGAGCAGGACGTCAAGCAGGCGCGTGAAACGGCGCAGGCCGATGCCGACCAGCTTCACAAGGACGCCGAGGAAGGCAAGGGGAAGGTCTCTGCTTGGTGGCACGACGTGCAGCGTTCGTGGCACGAACACGTCGCCGCAATTCGTGAGGACTTCGATCGCAAGAGGGCAGAGCACGACAGGGAGCGAGCCGAGAGAAACGCCGAGAACGCCGAGGACGACGCGGTGTTTGCGATTCGCTACGCCGAGGCGGCGATCGACGAGGCCGAGTACGCGGTGCTCGACGCAGCCCTCACCAGGGCGGAAGCTGACGAACTCGCAGCCAGCGGTTAGAGCCGGTTTTTAGCCATCCGCCAGCGGACAGGGCGCGCCGCGCTGCGCAAAAACGCCCCCAAGCGTTGCCGCGGCTCAGGAATCGGCGTGAGCGTCTTGCTCCGACAGCCCAGTAGGCGGTTCCGATGGCCTCGGATTTCGTCGAGTAGGTGTTGAGCCGGATCACCTTGCGGTCGCGAAGGGTCCATGTGTTGGTGCGGTCTTGGCTCCATCCCAGATCTCCAGCCACATACTTCCGAAAGGCGCCACTCCGCGAATGTCGCTTGTGCCCTCCTTCATCGTGCGCCTGCGCCGACTCGTCGCACTGGGGTGCATCCACTCTCGAATCGTGGATAGCAATCCGCCGCAGCAAGCCACCTTCGTTGACACGGCGGTACGCCTCACGGATTCGCTCCACGTTCTCCTGCGACACCGCCTATTCCGACAGTTTGACGGCTTTACGTGCGGTCTTCTCATCAGCGTAAGAGTTCATCTTCACGACACGGCCGTTGCGGAGTGTCCAGACTTGTGTGACACGCTGCTCGGCCTCGATGCCGCTACCTCGTCCTCTGCCGATCATCCGAACGGGCACGACTACCCGGTCGCCGGCTTCTATGAACTTCTCGGGTTGGATCCGGATCTCTTCCAGCACTTCATATGCCGACTCGAACCACCGTCGGATGCCGTCGTGTCCGCGGAGAGTCTGTGGTTCCGGGCTCGACATCTGGCGGCACTTCTATCTCACACTCAGGGTCAATGAACGCAAGCATGGCTTCGACTCCGCCCTGGTTGAGCGCTTCGTAGCCCCTCCGCGCGATCTCGACGTTCTCCTGCGACATCGCCCGCGCAGTATCGCGCTGAAGCCACGGTGCGAGCAAGGGGGAGGACGGCGCCGGTGTGAGTTACGAGATCGCGACGTTTCTCTGCCGACACCGCCATGATGCTGTCAGCACGCTCGCCTTCGCGCGCCGCACTTCGAGTCGGTTTGCCTTTAGGTCAGAATTTTTTTTTTTTTTTTTTTTTTTTTTTTTTTTTTTTTTTTTTTTTTTTTTTTTTTTTTCTCTCTCGTCTGCGGAGACGCGCAAGGCACTTGCCTCGCTGGCAGGTCCTCCCACCTAGAACTGTCCGGGAGGACACTCTCCCACTACAGGTGCCTACCGCATTCTGAGCTTTGCTCCTGCTTGTTGCTCACGTTTCCCTGACCGGACGTGGTCGTCGTGTCCGTGAACTTGGTGTTCTTCCCCTCGTCCACGATCACGCACGTGACCTGCCCCTGGTCCCGCTGGAACGTACCGCCCTGTGCCTGGCAATCCGTCTGACTTGGAGACGCTGCAAAGGCCCTCGCCTCGCTGAGCAGGTCCTCCCGTCCCGTGCCGTCGGGCGCTCGCTATCCCGTCCCCGGCGGCTGAAAACGCAGTATCTGCCCAGGGTCGATGAACCGTCAAATAGGAAGCGCGTGTCATGAAATTCGTAGGGGCTTGTTGGCGCGCCGCGACGCGGATACGTTTGCCACGCTGTGGCGCCTTAGGGGAGGGGCGGCACAAGGAAATTCATGGAGAGCAACGTCGCCCCGTGACCCCGGAGCGGCGTTGCGCTTTCTGCTTTCAGCAACGGCCGACGCCGAAAATTCCAAGCGCGGCGGGCGTTTTGCGTCTACTCTCGAATTAGCCCACGGAGTTGAATGCATAGGGCTATATGGATCTGACAGCGCCGCCTCACTCATTCGAGGCGGCGTTGTCGCTTTAGGGACAAGGGGGGCATCATGGCCAAGGAGATCGAGCCCAACGAGGACTGGATCAAGCGGGACCAAGGTCGTATTCCGACGAAGGGCACGGCGGCGGCTGAGCGCGCTTCCTGTGGTATGGGAACGCTCAGTGACGACGAAGCGCTCGCGCTGTTGGGGTTCCTGCCACGGGTCGAGGAATCCGCCGAGAGGCGGGCCGAGGCGGCCGGGAGCGCGTAGCCGCTATTCCCAGTAGCCGACGGCGGGCACGGGGTTCGCCACCAGTGGTACAGAGCCCCGTGCAGCCGGCTTCTTCGGAATCGCGCGCACCTCGAGGTCGAGCGTGGGTCCGACCGACTGGAGGCCGGGCTCCTGGGGCGAGTGCTTTTCGGGGTCGAGTCCCCGCAGCCACGTCTCGATCTCGCGGGCGATCGCGTCATAGTCGATCGGCTCGCCGCGCCGCCTGCCGGTGACGTTCAGCCACAGGAAGAAGTCGCGGTTGCCGACTCGCCGCTCCAGCTCGGCCGCGACCTCCCGGTGCCACTCGAATTCGTTCGAGGCCGCCATCGGCCGTGCAGTATGCCGAGTCCGGCGGACCAAACGCGCCGGACGACGACGATCAAAAGACCGACGAAGAGCAATAGAGGAGGCCTCTCCGGACCCGGTACGGGGGTCATCCGGCTGTGCGATGATCGCCCCACCTCGGGCTCCTGGGTTGACGAGTCTTGAGGCAATTCGGCGCCGTCTCGCACCCGCGGGACGGCGCCGTCTCAGTTCAAGGGCGGCCCAAATCTTTTGGGCGCTCCTTGCATAGAACTAAGTAGCGCTCCGTGCCGCTGGCGTTTAGGTTCGGCCGGTACGGAAATCTGCGACGACGCAGCACGACGAGGCGGCAGCGCGACCAGCCCTGGGTGGTCGCGCCGTCGCCTTTTTTGGTGCAAAGTGCGCAATCTGAGCGCCCCGAAAGTGGCGCATCCGCCAACCGGCCCATACGCTTTTGCCAAGCGTCGAGGTGCGTCGGCCTCAGACCGGTGACGGCGCGGGTGATCTCCCAGGGCACCCGCGCCGTTTGCTTTGCGGCGTCTGCTTTGCGGCCGCTGCTTGTCCTATACGCCCGGTAGCTTCGACTTCGTGCGCGTGCTGACGACCGTGGATCGTGCGGAGATCGAGGATCTCCTGCGGCGCGACGAGTACTTCTGGCTCGACCTTCACCCGGCGAGCCAGGAGGACGTGAACGCGCTCGGCGAGATCTTCGGATTCCACCCGCTGACGATCGAAGACAACCTGAAGTTCGGCCAGCGTCCCAAGCTCGAGAGCTACGGGAGCTACGCCTTCGTCGTCTTCTACGGGGCCCGGCTCGAGGACGATCGCATCGCGCTCACCGAGCTCCACATGTTCCTGAGCGGCTCGTACGTCGTCACGATCCGCCAAGAGCCCTGCGCGGAGCTCGACGAGTTGCGCAGATCGCTCGAACAGCCGACCAAGCGCAGCGAGCAGTTCGTGCTCTACAAGATCTTCGACGAGCTGACCGACACCTTCTTCCCGGTCCTCTCCGCCGTCGACGAGCAGATCGACACGATCGAGAGCCAGATCGTGCTCGAGCCCACCGACGAGCAGCTCCAGAGGATCTTCCGGCTTGAAGCGCGACGTGGTTGCGATGCGACGGGTCGTCGTGCCGCAGCGCGACCTCTTCGCCCGGGCCATGGACGACCTCACGCAGCTACCCGGGCTCGAGCCCTCCAGCCACGATTACTTTCGCGACGTCTATGACCACCTGATTCGCATCTCGGAGCAGATCGACTCGAACCGCGATCTGCTCAGCGGCGCGATGGACGTGTATCTGTCGACCGTGTCCAACCGGCTGAACGATGCGACCAAGCAATTGGCCACGATCGCCACGATCTTCCTCCCGCTCACTTTCGTCACGGGCTTCTTCGGCCAGAACTTCGGCTGGATGGTGCGCCACATCGACTCGTTCGGCGCCTTCCTCGGCGTTCGGCGTCGGATCGCTGGTCGCCTCGGCGATCGCGCTGCTGGTCTGGTTTCGCCGCGCCGGCTACCTCTAGCGGGAACCAACCCGCGGCGCGCGAAATGCGTGTGGCGCGATTCGCGTAACCGTCCTATATTCGATTAGGCCTGGCCGCGCAGCCAGGTCTTGGCCATCTCCCCCCTGTCACGGAGGACTACCCCATCCAGGAGGCATTCGCATGCGTCTCAAGGGCCGCTTCAGGCTTTCGTACGCCAACGTGATCGCGAGCGTCGCGCTGTTCATCGCCCTTTGTGGCGGGACCGCGACCGCTGCAAAGGTCGTGATCACCGGCAAGAACATCAAGAACAACTCGGTCACAACCAAGGACATCAAGAACTACTCGCTCCAGGCGAAGGACCTGAAGAAGGGACTGCTCGCTTCGGCGGCGGCGGCTCCGCTCACCTCGGCGGCCTTCCAGGCTTCGCGGGACGCGGGCCCGGCGGGTGTCGCCCCCTCTCAGAGCTACACGGCCGTGGCGAGTCTCTCGGTTGCGCCGGGATCGTACGTCGTGTTCGCGAAGGCGGACATGCAGAGCGATCAGCAGGACTCCTCGCGTTGCCGCCTGTCGGCGGAGTCGGGTCTCGACGAGTCCAACCGCGGTCTGCGCGCGAACGGCACGGGCGAGGCGCACAACCTCCAGCTCGCGCACACGTTCACCCAGGCCGGTGCGATCTCGCTCTCATGCCGGACGAGCGCCGGTAACCTGGAGTGCGTCCGACACCAAGATCCTGGCAATCAAGGTCGGCAGCGCCCAGGCGCAGGGAGTCTCCGGCTAAGCCGGACTCCTGAGCACTTCGGGCAGGGAGGCCCCAGGAATGCGACCGATCTCGAGACCGAACCGGCTGCTTGCACTCGCACTCGTGTGTGCCGCGCTGATCGTCGCGGGATCGGTCGCTCCTGCGTTCGGGTTGCCGAAGGTGACCCCGGCCGCGGCGGTCAAGGTCGCAAAGCAGGCGCTCCGGATCGCGAAGCGGGCAGATTCCAGTTCAAAGCAGGCGCTCGCGTACACGAAGAAGGCCGGGCCGATGGGACCGCAGGGACCGCGTGGCTCAGAGGGCCTCGACGGACCCCAGGGTGCCGACGGCGAGCGCGGGCTACGCGGCGCGACCGGTCCGGCCGGACCGGACGGCGCGAGCGGCACTCCAGGTGCTCCGGGAGCACCCGGGACGGCGCCCGGGGACCCGGGGGCGCCGGGGCACCGGGGGAAGCCGGGCCGCAGGGGCCGCGCGGATTCGTTCGCGCTTTCGGCAGCGTCAACGCCGGCGCGCCGGCGTTGGTCGGCGGCCGTACGGTCGGCATCACCGACGTCGCCCGTCCTTCGGACGACCACTATTGCCTTTCGCTGGACGACGCCATCGATGTCAGCTCGACGTCACCCGTCGTGACGGTCGACCTGGCCCTCTCCACGGGCGCCCTCGGGAGTCTCTCGGCGGCGGTCGACTCGAGCGGCGGCGGATGCGACGCGGCGCAGCTTGCGGTAGTCACCGCCGGGCCCTCGGCCAACGCGGTCGGCTTCACGATCGTCATTCCGTAGACCCGGCTCCCGTCCGGCCTCTTCGGCCCCAAAGAGACCGGCTTGGTCCGGGCGTCGAGGCGCGGTACGCTGAGTGTTACCAAACCAGCAAAGTCAGATTTGTACCCCATAGCCGCTCCACAAAATCGGTTTTGCTCTGATCGTCCCGTGACGTGTTCGGCCACGGGACCAATTCCTCCTTCCGACGTCTCGAATCCGGCTCCTGCCCGGCGCCCCTATTTTTCTTCGGAGCGCTCTGCGCCCTCCGCCCGGTCGATCTCGAACCAGACGCAGGCGCCCTGCTCGGCGTCGACGCCCCACCGATCGGCGAGCTCGTCGACCAGCGTGAGGCCGAAACCGCCGACCGGATCCTCCCGGTAGCCGGTGGCGCCGGGCTCGAACCCGGGGCCCTGGTCGGTGACCTCGACGCGCACCTGCTCGGCGCGCGCTACCAGCCTCAGCGCGGATCGTGCGATCGGAGCCGGTCCCTCCGTGCAGGACCGCATTGGTGACGAGCTCGCTGACGAGCAGCCGCACCGGTTGGCGAAGGTCAGCCAGCGAACCGTTGAGGCCGCCGAGCGCCTTGCGAGCGCGCGCCGGCGTATCACGCCCCACCCCCAGCGTTAGCTCGAGCTTCTCGTCCACTGCAATAGCCACCCGTACCAACGGGTGCCCGCACCGGGCTTGCGCCAAACCGACCGGCCGTTTAGGCTGCCGCCTAGTCCAGGCGCTGGGGGGATCGCCGGAATGTCGTTTCGCGGACTTTTGAGGAGAGTGCGAGCGCGGCCGAAGCTGTCGCTCGTCGGCCTGTGCACGGCACTCGTGCTGCTCGCGGGCACGGTGCGGTCGTGGGCGACTCACCTGTCGAGCGACGTCGAGGGTCACACGACTGTCGACCAGACGATCTGCGCGCAGGACCCTTCCTCCTCCAACTGCCTGCCCACGAGTGCGCGGGACAACGCCGCCTACTACAAGCTCAGGACCGCGCCCGGCGAGCCTTACGCGACGCGCGAGCTGTCGGCAACCCCGGTCGCACAGCCCGGCCGGGCCCAGCGGCGCACGTCGCTCCTCTACTTCTCTCAGCTTACGGACTTCCAGCTCGCGGACGAGGAATCGCCGGCACGCGTCGAGTTCCTCGACCCGACCGCCGACCAGGATCCCGAGCGGGTTCGCCGAGTCGGCCTGGCGTCCCCAGGAGGCTCTGCACCCACACATGATCGACCGGATGAACCACCAGGTGAACCAGTTCGTGCCGGCCAGCCCCGTCGCACAGGGCAACGGCGCGCGCGCGCAGATGCAGCTCGCGATCACGACCGGCGACTCGGCCGACAGCCAGCAGCGAAACGAGGCCGCCTGGGTCGTGCGCCTGCTGGACGGCGGCACGCTCGATCCGAACAGCGGCAGCAGCAACCCGGCCGACTATGCGCAGTGTCCGCCTGGCACGCCGGGGCCGACGGAGGCATCGAAGTACACGGGCGTGCAGGACTACGACGACTACGTCGAGGGCATTGACCCGGACTTCTACGATCCGGACGACCCCCGTGGCGCGTTCAGCAATTGGCCGCTGTATCCGGGGCTGATGGACAAGGCCCAGCAGCCGTTCCCGGTAGAGGGCCTCCAGGTTCCCTCCTACGTGGCGCTCGGAAACCACGACGGCCTGGTTCAGGGCAACGCGGCCGCGAATCGCGAGTTCGAGCAGTGTTTCCACCGGATGCATCAAGCCCGTTCAGACCTCGCAGCAGTTCAACGGCCTGGCGGACCTGAACCCGACCGCGCTGTCGCAGCTGCTGGCGAGCGATCCCACCAAGGTCGCGCTGGTGCCGCCGGACGAACAGAGGCAGTTCGTGAGCACGGCGCAATACAAGGCACTCCACTCGCCGCCGTTCTCGAGCCAGCAGGACGGCCACGGGTTCGCCTTCGTGGATCCCGCCGAAAACGCCGCCTCGAACGGGGCCGCCGCCTACTACGCCTGGAGCCCGAAGCCCGGCTTGCGCTTCATCTCGCTCAACACGGTCGGCGAGGGAGGCGTGATCAGCGACCGCTCCTCCGCCGGCAACCTCGACGATCCGCAGTTCCGGTGGCTCGAGAGCGAGCTGCAGGAGGCGACCGCCAACAACCAGCTGATCGTGCTCTTCGGGCACCACGCGATCAACAGCCTCGACAACAACGAGCCGGACGAGTCGGCGCCGCCCTGCACGGGCACCGACGACGGCCACGGGCACGATGAGAACCCGGGCTGTGACGTTGACCCCCGCGTCTCGTCTCCGATCCACCTCGGCGAGCCGGGCCAGCGCCCGCCGGGCGACACGACCGAAACGCTGTCCGAGCTGCTGCTTCGCTACCCGCACGTGATCGCGTTCGTCGCCGGGCACTCGCACGTGCACCAGGTCCTCTCCTACTCGCGTCCCGACGGCAGCGGCGGCTTCTGGAACGTCAAGAACGCGGCCGAGGCCGACTGGCCCGCGCAGAGCCGGCTGCTCGAGATCATGGACAACCACGACGGCACGCTTTCGCTCTTCAACACCGTGCTCGACAGCGCGGCGGCCACCGCGACACCGGCGCCCGGCACGGCCGCGAGCGGCCTGAGCGTGAACCAGCTGGCGTCGCTCAACCGCGAGTTCGCCTACAACGACCCGCAGAAGGGCGGCGGGTCGGGCGAGGGGACCGCCCAGGACCGGAACGTCGAGCTGCTGGTGCCGGACCCGCGCCGCCACTACCCGCGACCGAGGGGAGCGACGCCCTTCCGCGCGTCCCTCGTGCCCGCCTATGCGCAGTGCACGGCGCCGAACCGGACCCACGGCGCGCCACTTGCATTCGGCTCCTGCAGTCCGCCCGCGCCACGATCGAGCTTCCTCACGTTCGGCACGCCCGACGCCAACGGACGGGGCGCGAACTCGGTCGGCTTCGTCCAGTTCAACGTCACCGTCGGAGACGAGAGCACACCCGCGAACGAGGCGGACGTGGGGCTCTCGGTCAGCCTCAGCGACGTAAGGCGGTCCGGCACGCTCGCCGACTACACGGGCGAGATCCGCGAGACCGCCACGCTGCGCCTGACCGACCGGCGGAACGGTCCCAGCGGGCACCGGGCGCGACGACGCCACGATGCAGGACGTTCCGCTGTCCGCTGACGTGTCGTGCTCCGCCACGGCGATCCGTCCGTGGGCGCCGACCTGCACGCTTGCCACGGCCATGAACGCGCTCGTCCCCGGGCTCGTGCGCGAGGGGGAACGGGCGGTCTGGGAGCTCGGCCCGCTGGAGGTCTACGACGGCGGCCCGGACGGCGAGGGCGCGACCGCGGACAACACGCTTTTTGCTCGCCAGGGGGTCTTCGTCCCCTGAATCCAGGTGACTGCTGGGTCGCTTCGGAGAGCCGAAATCGCGCCCTGACGGCGCATTTCGTCCGCGAAATGCACTACGTTCGCTTTGTAACCAACGCCGCGAGGGCGTCGAGAAGGGCTTCTCGCCGCCATCCGACACACCAAGTGAGGTGACGCCAGTGCCCGAGGGTTACTGCGTGAAAGAGAAGAAAAAGGTCGAGATCCAGGACCCGAAGCAGGTCACGATGAAGAACGGCCGGCCTGCGATCCAGGGCACCTGCCCTGACTGCGGGACCAAGATCTTCAAGATCGGGAAGCTCGAGTAGCGAACCGCTCGATGAGCACGGCGGCGTTGGCGCCGCCGTCGTTCTCGGCGGCCCACGCGCTCAGCTCCCGGGCCCGCGCGGCCAAGTTCGGCCGCTCCAGCACGGACTGCACAGCCCAGCGAAGCGTGGCGGGGGAGAGGAATCGAGCGGGCAGATTGAGTCCCGCCCCCGCCCACTGGGCCCGGACGCCGTTCTCACCCATGTCACCCGAGGCCGGCACCGTCACGACGGCGGCCCCGGAAGCGAGCGCGCGGGCCATCGTCCCATGCCCGCCGTGGCAGACCACGATCGCCGACTGCGGCATCACCTGCGAGTAGGAGACCCAGTCGACCACACGGGTGTTGGCCGGCACCGCCGGGGACCACCCCGCGCCCGGTCGCCCCGGATGGCGGTTGCGGGCCGCGAGCACCCGCACCGGCAGGCCCGCGAGACCTGCGAGCGCCGCCCGTAGAAGCCGCTCCTCGCGATCCTGCGAGGTGCTCGGCGCGATCAGCACCAGGGGAGCATCGCCGGGGGGCACTTCGACCTGATCGGTGGGCGGCTCCCAGGCCACCGGACCCGTCACGTGCACGCCGTGCGGCCAGGCCCGCGGATACTCGAGCTGCGGAAAGGTCGCGACCAGGCACAGGTCCTCGCTGATGCCGCCGTACTGCCGGGCCAGCTCGGGCAGGCCGACCCGGCGCCGCGTCTCGTTCAGCTCGCGCCGTCCGCGCTCGACGCCCTTGTCGAACTGGCGCCGGGCGTGCCGCCAGGCGGCCCGCCCTGCCCGCGAGCGGGCGGGCATCGCGCCGAGGCCGTAGGGCGGGAGGCCGGGCGCCGACGGTGGGTAGAAGTGAGGGACGAGCGTGGCCCGCGGGCGTCCCTCGAGCTCGGCGGCGAGCGCAGGCGCGAGCGTCAGCACGTCGTTCACGACCACGTGCGGAGAAAGCTCCCGCATGCGGGGCCGCGTCTCGATCGCGGCGCGCGCGGCGGCCACGTACGGCTTCAGCGGCCGTTCGCGTGTGGGGAACACCTGGTACTCGGGCGCGGGCGCGAACCGCATGCCCTCGCGCTCGACATCGGGACGCCAGCGCGTCCAGGTCTCGACCGTCACGTCGTGGCCCCGGCGGACCAGCTCCTTGCCGACCGCGATCGCGGGGAAGGCGTGTCCGGGGTCACCGAAGGCGCCGATCAGGATTCGCAGCCGCTCAGCTGCAGCAGCGCTCACGCAGCGATTTCGGCGAGGTCCCTGATCATCCGCAGCCGGTCCTCCTGGGATGCGGCCGCGGGGGTCACGAGCAGGGTCTTCACGCCGGCATCGCGGTAGGCGTCCAGCCGTTCGGCGACCTTCTCCTTTGGCCCGGTGAGGGCCACCTTGTCGATCAGGTCGTCCGGGATTGCCGCCATCGCGTCGGCCTGGCGGCCGGAGAGGTAGAGCTCCTGGATCTCCTTGGCGGCGTCGCCATAGCCGTAGCGCGTCACGAGCTGGTTGTAGAAGTTCCGCTCGCGCGAACCCATGCCGCCGATGTAGAGCGCCATGTACGGGCGCATGAAGTTGCGCGCGTGCGCGACGTCGTCGTAGATGCCCATCGACACCTGGGGCGTGATCTCGAGATCGTCGAGCGAGCGCCCGCCTCGCGCGGCGCCTTCTTCGAGCGATGGGCGAAATGCGTCCACGTGCTCGGGCGCGAAGAGGGTCGGCAGCCATCCGTCCGCGATCTCGGCGGCGAGCGCGGTGTTCTTCGGCCCGATCGCGGCGAGATAGATCGGGATGCGTTCCTGGACGGGCCTGATGATCAGCTTGAGCGGTTTGCCCGGGCCACCGGGCCGCGGCAGCTTGTAGAACTCGCCGTCATAGGTGAGGGTCTCGCGCGCCAGCGCCTTCCGCACGATCTCGACGTACTCCCGCGCGCGGGCCAGCGGCTTGTCGAACGGCTGGCCGTGCCAGCCCTCGACGACCTGTGGGCCCGAGATGCCCAGCCCGAGGATGAAGCGGCCGTTCGTCATGTTGTCGAGCGTCGCCGCGGTCATCGCCGTCATCGCCGGCGTGCGGGCCGGCATCTGGAAGATGCCCGAGGCGAGCTTGGCGCGATCGACGTGCGCGGACATCCAGGCCAGCACGGTGGCGGCGTCGGAGCCGTAGGCCTCGGCGGCCCAGATCGAGTCGTAGCCGAGCTTGTCGGCCTCCTTCGCCATCTCGAGCTGTTCGTCTCCCGAGAGGCCCATTCCCCAGTAGCCGGCGAAAAGTCCGAGCTTCACGTTTGCAGCCTTGCCGCAGGCGGCCTATACGTATGAAAAGTCTGTGTCGGCACCCTTGAAAACCCCCGCTCGTCCGATACAACGTCTGAGCACAGGTACGATTTCGAACCCGGCCCGCGGCGGGCAGCTTATCTAGGAAACAGCAGGGACGAACTTGATCGGGAGAGCGAAACGCAGAGACACCGAGCGGCTACGGCACGTTGTCGATTGCCTTCCGTATGACACTCGTGTGGCGATGCTCCAGGGCCTGCAGCGCTACGACCGCATCATCGTGGGCGCATACAGCGACCGCAGCGGTGGCGTCTGCCCGATGCTGGCCGCGCACCGGTGCGGCGGCCGCACCGACTTCCGCAGCTTCGCCCGCGCGTGGGACCGCTTCACCGGCGCAGGCCGGCGCGCCCGCAAGGCCAGCCAGCGTGAGCTGACAACGCTCGTGGCTCAGATCGAGGCGAGCATCTGGCGCGAGGAGGAGATGCGGGCGGAGGTGTCCGCGCTCGCGACCGGCATCCCGCCCGAGTCCGGACGCACGCCGCCAGAGCGCAAGCACGAACCGAGCGCCGCCTGGCTGCGCCCGTTCCGTCGCTGGGACGGCTATCGCGAGGCGGTCGCGGCCGCGCTGCGCCAGCTCCACGGCCGGGGTGGCGAGGCCGCAGCCGAGGAGCCGGCCGCGGACACGGCCGCCGCGGAGCACGAAGAAGAGCTCGCCGGGCGCTCGTACGCGCCTCGGCTTCAGGCGCTGTCCTGACTTTTCCTCACCACACAAGGAAAAGTCAGGACGGCGGCCCGAAACCAGCCCCGCCTAGGGCCCGGCGCCGGCCCCCGCCAGCTCCTGCGGGCGCACGATCATGACCTCGGGCACGATTGCGGCGGGGGAGAGGCGGATCAGGCAGCGCACGATCTCCGCGATGTCCTCCGGCCGGATCATGTCCTCCCCCGGAACGCCCTGGCTGCGCGCCCAGTCGGTCATCGGTGTGTCGACAAAGCCGGGACAGATCGCCGTGCACCGCACGCCGTCGTTGGCCAGCTCCTTGCCGGTCGCCTCGGTCAGCGCGATCACGGCTGCTTTCGTGGCCGAGTAGGCGGCGAGCCACCCCTGTGGCTGCTTGCCGGCGATCGAGGCCGTGTTGAAGATCATCGCGCCGCCGTTGGAGGAGGACTTTGCGGCCTCCTTCAGCATCGGGATCGCATCGCGCGTCGTCAGGTAGACCGCCCGCAGATTGACGGCGAGCTGCATGTCGAGCTTCTTCGTCTCGGCCGCCTCGATCAGGCCGCCGACTCCGAGCCCCGCATTGTTCATGAGCACGTCGAGGCGGCCGAAGCGCTCGCGGTGCGCCTCCAGCATGCGCTGGATGTCCTCTTCCTGGACCATGTTCGCTGCCACGTGCAGGACGTCAATGCCGGCATCGCGCAGCTCCGCCGCGGCCTGTTCGAGCTTGTCCGGCCGCCGCGCGGAGATCGTCACGCCGTACCCGTCCTCTCCGAGAGCGCGCGCGACCGCGAGGCCGATTCCGCTCGAGCCGCCGGTGATCAACGCCGCCTTGTCAGCCAATCTGTCTCCTTCCCTCGTGCGTGGGCGGTCGCAATTCTCTACGAAGCACCTTGCCCAGTGCGTTGCGGGGCAACTCCTCGAGGATCACGACGTCGCGGGGGACCTTGAATCGCGAGAGGTGCTTGCGGGCGAAGGCATCCACGTCCTCGGCGCTGAGCGTCCTGCCGGGCTCGAGCACCACGAACGCGACGGGCCGCTCGCCGAAGTCCTCGTCCTCCGCCCCGACGACCGCGACTTCGGCGACGTCCGGGTGCGCGCTGAGCGCATGCTCGATCTCGCCCGGATAGAGGTTCTCCCCGCCGGAGATGATCATGTCGTCCTCGCGCGCGTCCACGAAGAGCCGTCCGTCGGCGTCCACATGGCCGAGGTCGCCGGCGGTCAGCATGCCCTCGATCCGCTCGCGGCCTGCGCGTCCATCCGTGTAGCCCTCGAAGAGCATCTCGTGGCCGACGAAGATCCTGCCCGTCTCGCCCGTGGGGAGCCGCCCGCCGTCCTCGCCGAGGATCTCGACCCGCGTGTGCGGCGGCGGCCGACCGACCGTCCCGGGGGCCTGCAGCAGGTCCTGCGGCGTCGCGATCGTCGCCCACGCCATCTCGGTCGACCCGTAGAGGTTGTAGATCACCGGGCCGAACTCGTCCATGAACGCGCGGGCGAGGCCGGGGTCGAGAGACGAGCCGCTGCACACGACCGCGTTCAGCGAGGTGACGTCGAAACGGCGCCGGGTGGCGGCGGGCAGATCCATGATCCGCTTCAGCATCACCGGCACGGCCGCCATCGACTCGACGCGGTGCCGCTCGATCAGCGCCAGCGTGCGCTCGGGGTCGAAGCGGCGAGGCAGCACCACCGTGCAGCCGAGTGACGCTCCCAGGATCAGCTGCCCGTATCCGTGTGCGTGGAACAGCGGAGCCGGGATCAGGTAGGCGGAGCCGGCCTGGAGCGGAACCACCCGCAGCAGCTGTGCGAGCGGCTCGAGCCCGCCGGGCCGGGCGAGCCGAGCACCTTTCGGCGTGCCGGTCGTGCCGGAGGTCAGGATCACCGTGCGGCCTTCGTCGGCGGGCGACTCCGGCGGCTCGCGCGATCCCCGCTCGATCAGCTGCCCGAGCGTGACTGCGTCGGGATCGCCCTCCACCCGTGCGAGCACACGGGGGAGCGAGGCCTCGAGGTTTGCGTCGCGCACGATCTGGTCGAAGTCGGCGTCGTGGATCAGCACCGGCGGCTGCTCGCGTGACATCACAGCCTCGAGCTCGCCGGCGGCGAAGGAGGTGTTCACAGGCAGCACGTCGGCGCCGAGCTTGGCCGCCGCCACGATCGACTCGACGAACTCGTGCCCGTTCCGGCAGAGCACCGCGAGGCGGTCGTGCTCGCCGACCCCGAGCTTCGTGAGCTCGTTGGCCAGCGCGTTCGTGCGCTCGTCGAGCTCGGCATACGTGAGGGAGCGATCATCGTCCACGACCGCAGCCTGATCGGCGCGCGAAATCGCGTTGACGGCGTAAGCGGACGCGACGCTGACTCCCCAGCGGTGGAAGGCGAGGCCCATCTTGAGGAGGCGATCGGGCCGCACCGGCCGCACCAGGCCACGTTGCGTGAGGACGACGACCGTCTCGACCTTGCTCGCGAGCGGGAGCCTCATGCCGGGAACGATATGCCAACCGGCTTGTCCCGCACCGGCCTCCGCTACCTTGCCCGGTGGGATGGGAATCGCCTGCACGGCAGCGAAGCGGCTGCGCATCCCCCTTGCGGCAGTCGCCGTGGCGCTGGCCGCGGTCGCCGCCGGCGGGTGCGGTGGCAACGGGTCCGAGGCCACGGTCGAGCCTCCGCCGCCCGCGAACGCGAGGGACTTTCCGGAGGTGCAGCAACGCAGCTTCCGGGACGTGGTGAGCCCGATGCTGCAGGGCCCGGAGCTTGCCCAGAGCACCCCGGTGCTCGAGCCCGGCAAGAACCGCTTCGGCTTCGCGCTGATCGACACGGGCAACCGGCAGATCGGCGCGCTCGACGTCGTCCTCTACGTCTCCCGGGGGCTCGACGAGACCGCGACAGGTCCGTACCCGGCCCGGTACGAGCCGATCGACGTGAAGCCTCAGTTCCAGAGCCAGACAAGTGCTCAGGACTCGAGTTCGGCGCACGGCGTGTACGTGGCGGAGATCCCATTTCGGTCTGCCGGCTCATATGTGGTGTCGGCGGTGACGAAGCTCGACCGCAAATTCGTGGCGACCTCGCCGGCACAGGTGACCGTGCGTGCGTCAGCATCGGCGCCGGCCGTCGGCAGCAAGGCGGTCTCGGTGCACACGCCGACCGTCGAATCCGCACACGGCGACGTGGCTTCGATCGACACACGCGTTCCGCCCAGCACCATGCACGAGGTCGACCTGGTCGATGCGCTGAAACGGCAACGCCCGGTTGTGCTGCTGTTCGCGACACCGGCGCTCTGTCAGAGCCGGGTCTGCGGACCTGTCGCGGACGTCACCGAGCAGGTGAAGTCCAAGTACGGCGACGAGGCGGACTTCATCCACATGGAGATCTACCGGGACAACGACCTGAACAAGGGGGTGCGGCCGCAGGTGGTGTCGTGGGGCCTTTGCTCGGGGCGCGGCAACTCGCTGCTCTGCAACGAGCCGTTCCTCTTCACGATCAACCGGCGCGGCAGGGTGGCGGCTCAGCTTCAGGGCGCGTTCGGCGTGTCCGAGCTGGAGGACGCCGTCCGGAAGGCCCTTCGCTGACGTTCCAGCGGGGCGTGCTCGCCGCGGTGCTCGCGGTGATCGCCCTCGCGTTGGTGCTGGATCGGGAGGAGCCCTACCGCGAGCCGCGGGCCGCCTCACCGGCGCCGCCGGCATCTCTCACGGCCGCGGAGGTGCGGCGCATCGCCCGGCGGGTGGAGCGCATCCGGCACCTGCGGTTCGAGCGGCCGGTGGAGCCGCTCTTCGTAGACCGGGAGGAGGCGATCCGCCTGCAGCACGAGGGAACCGTGGAGGACACGGGAAGCTCGCGAGCGGCGGACGAGGAAGCACTCAAGCTGCTGGGGCTGATCCCCGCGGGGGAATCGCTGGCGAAGGCGTTCACGGCGGTCGAGCGCGAGCAGGTGCTCGGCTTCTACGACGACAGCCGCAAGCGGCTCGTGGTCGTTCGCGACCGCCAGGCCAGCCGTCCGCTCCTGGAGATCACGCTCGCACACGAGCTCGTGCACGCGCTCGAGGACCAGCGCTTCGGGCTACGCACGCGCGCCGCCGTGAACGACGACGCGGCGCTGGCAGAAACGGCGCTCGCAGAGGGAACGGCGACGCTCGTGATGGCCGAGTACGCGGTGCGGTACTTCGGCATCAACGACGCGCTCGCGCTGTTGGGCGCAGCGGACACCGACACCGGGCTCCCCCGGTACGTCGAGGACACACTTGTATTCCCCTACGTGCAGGGCCTCGAGTTCGTGGAGGCGTTTCGCGACGAGTCCGGGAGCTGGAAGGCGCTCGACAACGTGATCCGCTTCCGGCGGCCGAGCACGGTGGAGCAGGTGATCCACGCCCACAAGTACGCGGTGGACGAGCGCGCGGCGACGCCACGGATGCCGGACCTCGGCCTGGCGCTCGGGGCGGGTTGGCAGCAGCTCGGCACCTCGAGCGTCAGCGAGCTCGACCTGCGCGAGCTGTTCGCGATTGTCGGCCGCTCCCCGGACAGGCAAGCCGCGGCAGGGTGGGGCGGAGGGCGCTTCGAGCTCTGGCGCCGCGGTTCCGCTCAGGGTTGCGCGGCGCCGTGCGTGGACCGCGACGTGGGCGTGATGCTCTTGAGGTGGGACACGCGAAGCGACCGGCGGGACGCCGAACGCGCGCTCGGGGCGGCGTTCCCGAAGGGGCTGCGCGCACGAACGCTCGGGCGCCGAGGGCGAAGCGCGTTTGTGGTCTAGCCGGGGCGGCGTGATCGCGATGACCGGAGCAGGGACCGACACCGCGATCGTGCTGGCGCCCGATGCCGGGACCGCCGCGCGCGTGCTCGCGCTCGTCGGCTGAGCGGCGACCATCACGCTCGCTAGGCTGGGCGGGAGCGGGCCGGTAGCTCAGCGGTCAGAGCAGCGGGCTCATAACCCGTCGGTCGATGGTTCGAATCCATCCCGGCCCACTTCGAAGATCGCCCGATACCAAGCGGTTTTCGGTGACCTCTACGCGGCTGGCCGAAGATGGAAAACGACGATGTGAGAACAAAGTGGGAACAGGCGGAGGCTCCGGCGAGCGTCGAGCCGGACTGGTCGGAAACCTTCATGCCGTTCAATGCCGAAGAGGTCGAGCTGCTTCGGCTCTACGTCGAGCAGGTCGAAGGGATGCACGCCAGCCCATTCCTCAAGCATCCGTCGGTGTCAGTCACACTGAAAGGCCGGGCCGCTCCGGCGCGGATGGAGACGGAGATGGAGTACGTCGGCGAAGACTTGCCATCGCGGAGTGTCCACATCTGCGCCCAACGGCGCTCAGGAACGGACAGGTTGAAACCGGACGAGACGGATCTAGACTTCGTGATCGTGGCAGAAGCGGCCCGGGTGTTCGAGGACAACGTCGAGGCGACCGAGGCATGGAACGGCCCGCTCTTCGACATCTGGATCGAGTACCGCGACATCGTGGCCGAGGGGCTCCGCGAGCACGGGGAGCGGGCGCTCACTGCGAACCCCCCGCGCGAGGGCGACCGCGTGCTCGACATCGGCTGCGGGCTCGGCGACACGACTGTCCGCCTGGCGGAGCTCGTCGGCCCCACGGGCCACGCGCACGGGGTGGACGTCGCGGAGAGGATGATTCAGACCGCGATCGAGGAGGCGACCGAGGCCGGGCTCGAGAACGTCAGCTACGCGACCCGCGACATCGAGCTGACGAAGTTCGACGAGACCTTCGACTACGCGTTCTCGCGGTTCGGGACGATGTTCTGCGCCAACCCCGTGGCGGCGCTTCGCAACGTGCGCGAGGCGCTGGTGCCCGGCGGCCTGCTGAACATGGTCGTCTGGCGGCGAAAGCTCGACAACGAGTTCATGCAGCGGGCCGAGTTGGTCGTCGTCGAGTACCTCGAGGAGCCCGAGGAGTCCGACGCGCCGCGCTGCGGCCCGGGTCCGTTCTCGATGGCGAACGCCGACACCGTGACCGACGTGCTCGTGCACGCCGGCTACGAGGACATCCGCCTCGCCCGCCAGGACCTCCCGTACAAGATCGGCAACGACCTCGAGCAGGCGGTCGCGTTCAACCTGGCGCTCGGCCCCGCAGCCGAGGTGCTGCGCATGTGGGGCCATCGCGTGGACGAGATCAGGCCGAAGATCGCCGCCGACCTGCGCGCCGCTCTTTCGGACTTCGTCGTGGACGGAGGGGCGGTCGTCGCTCCGTCGTCGACGTGGGCCGTGGCGGCTCGGGCGCCGCGCTAGCGGGCGAAGCCCTGTCTAAAACGCCGAGGCCCGAGCAGCAGGCCGAAGGCGAGCGAGAACTGAGGGCTCACGAGTCGGCGTGAGCGTCTTGCTCCGACAGCTTCCAGAAATAATGTTCGTGAGCGATTCGGGGCGTTCCCTTGAGGAGGCGCGCCCAGGCGCCGAAGGATGCCGAGGTCACCATGTCGTCGATCATGTCGGCAAGCCGGCGGGCCGCCGACGGACCTTCAAAGAGGAACACGACCTCTTCGGAGGAGAGAAATACGGCGTGGCGCTCAAAACCCAGCGCTCCAGGCTCGAACGGCGGTCCCACCGCTATCAGCTCGGTCGCCTGATCGCGAGCGCCTTTCCTGAGCCGGGCCACGACGACAACGCGTTCCGCTGTCGGTGGTGGCCACTGGGAGGGCCACTGATCAGGCACATTCACGTCGCGATCCCCTTGATTCTCCTGCGACATCGCCCGCGCAGTATCCCGCAGGCTCAGGAGTCGGCCTGAACGTCTTGCTCCGACAGCCCCATGGCTTCGAGGGCATCCGCCCTCTCCCAAATGCTCTGCATCCGAACGGCCTTGCCATCCTTCAGTGTCCAAATGTGGGCGGTCAGATGTGTAAACACCTCTGCGCCGCTGCCCTTGCCGCGTCCTCCTTCGCGCGAGAACACCAGCACACGATCGTCGCCCGCATCGATGAAGCGCTCGGGCACCATTCGATAATCGTCCAGGACTTCCGCGATCGCGCGTCGATACTGCTTAGCGCCTTCGTATCCGTAGTACGGCTCGGCCAGGTCGGGAAACTCACGCGGCAAGTTCCATTCGATCTGAGAATCGAACAACGTCCCGAATGGCTCCGTCGGCATGCTGACGGTGCTGACGGAGCCCGGCACACTCAGGTCCAGGGCCGCATATATCCGCCGCACGATCTCCACGTTCTCCTGCGACATCGCCCGCGCAGTATCCCTTTACAGCGGGGCCAGGGACAACCCGGTGACGATCTGCTGCTGCCGGGTCCACGCGCTCACGGGCGCGGCGACCGCACCTTGACCCAACAGGGATCGGCTGCACGCGGTCCAGCCCCGGCGCTTCATCCCTCCGCCACGAACGGGTACGAGGGCAAGGCCGTCAGAAACTCGCATCCACCAAGGAGCACACGCGTGCAGGCTCGAGCGAGCGCGTTCCTAGAGAAGCGCGAGGCGACATTCGCGGACTGAACGCCGGCCCTGCGCGCGGACTGACGATCTAGCGCCCAAGGAGGAGTAACTGGGTGGGGGCAACCCTAGTTTGTGCCTCAGGCCTGGCCGTGGCAGCCCCACGGTTGGATCACACAAGGACAGAACAGGGTTTGGGCACCCTTCAGCCGCCGTATGCTGCCGCCGTGCAGGCGTTCCTAGAGAACGGGCCTATGCAAGGCAAGGCGGTCGAGGTGGAGCCGGTGGAGGGCCGGCCACCCAAAACGATTGACGTCCCCGACGAGAAGGGCGGCACCTGCCGTTATTGCCTGGCGCAGTGGACCCAGGAGGGCATGACGGCGGTCTACACGTTCCTCTACGCCGTCTAATCAGCTCAGCGTGTAGCTGGACCCGCTCAAGCCCCCGGACGCTCAGCCGGCGGAACGCGCTCGTTCAAGCGTGCGCCGCTCGGCTCGTCAGGTGAAGTCGCCGGGTCGGCAGCGCGAGGCCGTTCGCCCCGTAGCCGGGCGATTATCTCTATAACCGGGCCGGCGCTTTACCGACCCCGAGGAGGAGACATGCCCACCTACACCATGTTCTCGACGCTCACGCCGGAGGGAGTTCAGATTCATCTCGGCGCTCTGAGCTGCTTCCACCGAGCTGAACACTTCGTCGAAGGCGTGAGCCTTCCTAGGACGTGTGGCGAAACGATTGGCGAAACTCGGCGTGCTCATCGGTAGCCCCGCATTCGTACACGAGCACTCTTTAGAGACTGGCCGATCGACTGGCCGAGCTGACGCCGATCCTTGTAGTGGCGAATGAAGCGAGGGATGTAGTAGAGCGGACCGCGCATTGGTCCTTGACCTTACTCCTACGCCGTGAGCGGTATTGCGCGCGCTCTGGCGAGGGCGCAGGACAGCTTGGCGAGGATGGTCAGGTCGGCATGGAGCCGGACCCGATCCAGGCGACGGATGTGAAGCGGGGGGCGAGACCGCGCGACCCTACGGAGGTGCCAGCCGCCGGGCTGGCCCGTGGGTTGGCGACGATGTTTCGCTCGTAGGTGCCCGATCGAGTTTGCGCACCCCACAGGGACAACCGCCACCGCGAGTGGGCCAGGAAGATTCGCATCATGGCTGCTTGCCTGGTCATTGCGAGAGGGATGGATCCAGCGGCGGGAAGCGCTGGCCATGCTCAGTGCCCCTCACGTGGTAGCAAGCCCCGGGCTAAGGCTGGAGTGATGGCGACGGCGCGCTGCCGTTGCTGCCCGCGCTGTCGCCGGCTCGGCTGCGGGCAGAGGTTGCGGTGAGCAACTCATCGATTGATTCATCGATGAACGTGGCCAGCAGCTCGATATCCGGAAGAGACTCAGGATCGGCGTAGATGCCGAAGAAAGCTCCGTCCCCAATCGTGGTCAGGCCGATAGAGATTGCGTGTCGATCGGCAAGGGGCACGACCGGGTAGACCTCCTCGAGCCCACACCCGAGCATGTAGAGCGGCTCGCTGGGGCCGGGGATATTCGATACGACCAGATTGAAAGCTCGCGGGCTCGCCATCATGCGCGAGACGATGTGCTGGAGGAGATGTGGGGCGTGGGCGACCGCCACGAGCACGGATTCCCCGCCCTGCGGCTCACCGCCCGCCTTTCGATCGCTCATCGCGGTGTTGATCGCGCACAGGCGAAGGATCGGGTCCGGCTCGTCACAGGGGAGATCCACGAACAGGAAAGAGATGCGGTTGCCAAGCTCACCTGCCTCGTCGAGGTCGCGTAGGTTCACCGGCACCATCGCTTTGAGCTTGATCGGCCGCTCGCCGTGCCTGATCAAAAAGCGGCGCATGCCTCCACAGGCGGCGGCGAGTACCACGTCGTTGATCTTGACCGCGGAATCGTGGCTCGCGATCCGCTTGAGGTCATCGAGCGGCCGCTTCAGGAAAGCGAGATGCCGCGAGGCCGAGATCGGCCCATTGAGCATCGACGGCGGAGCGGGGGCACCAACCGAGTGCCCGAGCGCACGGAGCGCGCGCATCAAGTCTTCCGGGAGGCCGAGGATGCGGCCCCGCGAGCGCACGATCTCGAAAGCTGTGCCGAACAGCGCGAGCGGATCGAGTACCCGATCACGGAGACCCTGCGTGAGCAGCTTCACCGCGCCCGGTACAGGCGCGGCCTTCCAGCGGTCCCTGTGTGAAGACGCTGGACTCACTGTTGGGTCGAGCAGCAGCGCCGCCAGTTCGACGGCGGCGATGCCGTCGACCATGCAGTGGTGCGCCTTACCGACTACGCCGATCCGCCCGTCGGAGAGGTTGTCCGCGATCCAGAGCTGCCACAGGGGAATCTCCTGGTCGAGCGAAGCCGACATCGCCTCATCGATCACCTCGCTGATATCCGGGGAGGCCGCACGGTGAACGTGACGCCTCAAGTCGAAGCGGTCGTCGTCTACCCAGACCGGGTTGTGAACGGCGAAGGGCACCTGCGCGAGTTTCTGGCGGTAGCGCGGGGCACGGTCGAGCCGGCGCCCGATGTGCCCGCGCAGCTTTGCGAAGCTCGGCACGGGCCCGTTGTCCGGCGGCGCGAAGAGAGCCGCCCAGCCGACATGCATGTGAGCAGTCGAGCTTTCGACTGCGAGGAACGAGCTGTCGAGCGGAGACAGCCGGGGGCCGCTCACTGGTACTCCACTTCTTGCGATGAGCCAGCGTCGCTGCGCTCGGTTCGGCGCGATCCATCAGGCGAGACAGCCACCGTGTGCTCCCACGGCCGCGCGACGCGGTCGGAGCGCTCGGCGAGCAGTTCAAACGGTCCCGCGTTGAGTCCTCGGTAGGCCTCGTCGTCGATCCAGTGAAGCCAGGCCCCCCGAGCTGCTACCTCAGCGCCCGCGGCCCGGAGCCGCACGTAGGCGCTCAACTCGCTCGACGTGCCGATGGCGGCGTCGTAACGCTCGGTCAGCCGGTCCTGCTCGACCAGCCCCGCGTCGAGCCACTGCACCGCGCTGTCGTGCTCCTTTGTTGTCACCACATCGTCTTCCTTCTCGTCCTCTCTTGGGTCCGCGCGGAAGGTAGAGGGCTAGAACCTCCGAGCGCTCAATCCGATTGAGACGAAGCCACCGGCCGGTGGCGTAACGCCGTAGAAGTACCGCACCAGCCCTGCGGTCAAAACCCAGTGGCCCCCGCCTCCCCGCCTCGTGGCGACACATTGCGCCGTCGGTGGCATTCGGGCTTGGGCTGAGCGTTCTGGCCGCAGGACTAGTCCCGTCCGACACTACTCCTTTGGGGGCGTTTGTGTGAAAACCCTCAAAGACGGTGGCAAGTCGTTCCATGCGTCGCATAAGCAGTGCTCCCGTGCCGCACCGGACAGGGAGCTACTGGCAGCGCGAAAAGCGGAAGCAACTGAAGGGCACGGGCACTTCATGCCATCACCTCGATGGGCGCGAGAGCTAGACCCTCGGCGGAAACCCGCATCCACCAGGGAGCACACGCGTGCAGGCGCGAGCGTCATAGGGTGCGATGGATGAAGGTGCTTAGCGTTGGCCGCGGCTGCGCTCTCGCTTCACGCGGACGCGACAGAGCATCACGCGACCCCGCCTACTCCGACCGCCCAATCGCTTCGAGGGCTTCGGAGCTACCGGGGTAGAGCTCGATATGGGCGATCTTCCCGTCCCGAACCCCGTACAGGTACGCCATCCTCGCGCGAACCTCTGCTCCACTGGTTCTTCCGCGACCGGAGTGCTTGGCTACGACGAGCACGACGTCGCCCAGATCGCGTGCTTCCTCCAAATCGAAGTGATAGCCCCGCTGGAAGGCACGGAACCAGTTTCCGAACCATCGCCCCACCGCGTCCCTGCCCTTGAACGTGCCGCTTTCAAGGAAGGCGTCGTCGGGAACCACCAACTCGACCTCATCGGCGTAGTAACCCAGTGCCCGCGCGAAGTCACCCGCGTTCGTCGCCGCGAAGTGATCGCGCACAAGCTCCAAGTCCTCCTGCGACACCGCCTACTCCGACAGCCCCGCCGCTGCCAGGGCGGCGTCTCTATCGGAAAAGCCCTCGAAGCGGACAATGTTCTCGCTGCGGACCGTATAGACGTGTATCACCTGGTCGGACACCTCGACGCCGCTGCCCTTGCCCTTCCCGCGCCGGCGAATCACCGCGACGACGCAGTCGCCGCTGTCGAGAAGCTCCTCGGTCGTGTACTCGATCTCCCCCCAGGCGTCGAACCACTGCTCGAAGTGGCGGCTTACAGCCTCTCGACCGCGATGCACGTCGGCACCGGGTATCGCGGCCTGGTCATGCCACTCCACATCAACATCGAGGACGGAGAGGGCAGCGGCGGAATCACCGCGCTTCAAAGCATCGGCAAGCCTCCTCACAATCTCCACGTTCTCCTGCGACATCGCCTACTCCGACAGACCTGCGGCTTCGAGGGCTTCAGAACGAGTGGAGTAGTGACGCATCTCGACGGCCCTTCCGTCGCGAAACCGCCAGACGTGGAAGATGTCCCCTTCCACCCTCATCCCACCCGCCGCGAACCGACCGCTCTGGCGGCAATGAACCACAACGTAGTCGTGCCCCGCCATAGTTTCGACCGGCTCGACTCGGTAATCGTCGAAAGTCGCGTCCAGCGTGTCCCAGACCTCCCTAGCTCCTTCAATGCCGCGGAAGATGATCGGCCCTTCGGGAATCTCCGTCCTCATCTGGATGGAAATGTCGGGGTCGCACAGGTCTCCGACCGTATCCAAGTCGCGAGGCTGGACCGTTACCGCCTCATAGAGGCGCCGTACCACTTCCACGTTCTCCTGCGACATCGCTTGCGCAGTGTCGCCCAGGGGAGGGTGCGAAGCAAGCCCTCTGGCATCGCTTACCGCCGAGCAATACGCCGCGGCCGGCTGGTTCTCTTCGAGATCGAAGAGTTGCGCCGATGGTGCCGTGAAAATAGTGCGAGGGTGATTCCGGAGTGACATCAACGCTATGCGCTGAGTCAGGCGGACATGTCTTGCTCCGAGAGCCCGACGGCTTTGAGGGCCTTGACCCGGTCCTCGTAGACGACTAGGCGAACGGCTATGTCATCGCGGTAAGTCCACACGTGCGCCATGCGCGTGTCGGTCTCCACACGGCTACCTCGGCCACGACCGCGTGCGCAGATGAAGACGATGATCTCACCCCGCGGTGCCACGAGAAACTTCTCTGCTTCGTAGCTGAGCTGCTCGAAGGCCTCTTGCAGCTCACGCAGCACACTGCGAAGCGCGTCCCGTCCGTGGAAGACGCCCATAGCGTCGATGATGGTGGAATGCAGCTCGAAGTCGGGAGCGAAGAGATCGACGTCGTACTCGCCAGTCCGATTGAACGTCTCGTAGCCTGCGCGGATTCGGTCGATGTTCTCCTGCGACATCGCCCGCGCAGTATCCCGCAGGCTCAGGAGTCGGCGTGAGCGTCTTGGTCCGACAGCCCCACGGCTTCGAGGGCTTCTTTCATCGTTCGGTACTCCCAGCCTTCAACGACGAGACCATCTCGGACTCTGGTCACGAACACGTAAGCGTCGTTGACGCTGATCCCGCTGTCGCGTACACGACATCGGATCACCGTCGAGGCGACTACGTAGTCCCCCGCCTCACGTACCTCGAGCAGGTCGTACTTGATCTCGGAAAACGACTCTATGAATCCGCGCACAAGCTGCTCGTAGGCATCACGGCCAACGTGCGGGCTTGGGTCCGGCTCGTCTGCGCGGGGGTGGTAGATCAGGCCCGGGTCGAACACGGACAGATCAACGTCGCCGGTCGCGTTCCACGCGTCGAAATAGGCTCGCATCAGCTCCACGTTCTCCTGCGACATCGCCCGCGCAGTATCCCCCTAGGCAGGAAGGCGAGGCAAGGGGGAGTGGGAGGGTGCCGGCGTCAGCGCGAGAGCTGCAACTACCGCCGAGCAGGTTCGCGTAAAGAAAACCGTAAGGAATTCCGCCTGTAGTCGGAGTCCCAGGAATCCGGAGGAAGCGCATGACTGAGAAGCAGCTGGACGAAACGGAGGCGAGGCGGATCCTGGAGAACCTGGCCCGCAATGGCCCGCCTACGGCTCAGGTGGCAAGCATCAAGGTCCTGAGGGAGATGGACAAGGACGCCGCCGAGGCCGAACGAAGAGGCCGATTTAATCCCTCAGGGGTTCGAGGGGCTCTATGAGTTCCCGCTGAAGCCGAACGGGCCGAAGCCGGCCGCGAAGCGCAACCGGAAAGAAATTTCAGGCGACTCGGGAAGATTTCGGCCCGCTCGGCCGTCGTGTCCGAAACCGGCAGGGAGGCTGTCACACCCCCCGGTTGGCAAGGCCCCGGCTTCGTGTGTCCCGTCGGGGTCTTGCCGGGTCCGCTTGCCGGTGCAAACCAGCGGCGATTCGCCACTTTTCCTTGAGAGCGTCGTCGTGAAACCGCCCCCTAGCGCGTCTCACAGAAACGGCCGACCAAAACAGCACGCGTGGCGGGACCGACATGGAGCGCCTTTCCTTGACGCTCCCTGCCTTGGGTCCTCTGTGACAAGAAGGACCAGTTGGCCTGGCGCCTCCTGTCTGCTCCTCCCTCGTAAGCGAGCACTTGCGGGAAGGTGCTACCAAGGTCGGGCTCGGAGATCCGAGCACCTGTCCGCCGGCGGCCGCTCACGGCAAGCTCGTCGTCGGAACCGGTTCAGAGCCGTTCCTCCCCGGCAGCTCACTCATCTGTCTCGGGTGACGACGACAGAGATCAGCTGATCGCGTCGAGCAGCTCGCGGCACGCCTGCTCGCAGCCACGGCACACGCCGGCGCAGACCCGGCAGTGCTCCATCCCGTGCTCCGCGTGGATGTTCGGCACTCGTCGCCGCAACTTCGGCATATGGCGATGCACGCCTGCAGCACGGCCCTGACGACGTTCGCGTCGTATCCGGTCTGACGGCTGACGACCCGTCCCGCCGTCGCGCACACGTCCGCACAGTCGAGGTTCAGCCGAATGGACTTGATGAGCTCCTGGACGGACTCTTCGCTCAGGCAGGCGTCGGCGCATTGCGTGCACGACTCGGCGCATTCGGAGCAAGCCTCGATACATCGCACCAGGAGCTGACGATCGACGTTGACCTCGTGTGGGTACGTGTCGAGCATCTGGCGGGCGACATCGGCGACAGGCACGTGGACCTCCTGGGTCGGAGTGCGAACGTTACTTCGACCCGTAGGTACTAGCTTGGCCGCGTGGCGCTGCGGCGGCCCCAAAGCCAGCCGGCCAACGCGCCCAGGACCAACCCGACCTCGGGCGCGGCCGGGACGTCGGTGCTTACGCTGACGACGACGCCGAGTACCAACCCGATCGTCGCCCCGATCGCGATCGTGGCTCCGGTGCCCATCGCCGAGCATGTTCCCTGATTCTCATGGCAACGCTGAAGCCAATAAGCCGCTAGATGCGAACGATTCGTCGCGGAGCATCCCATTATGCGGTCACAGGCGTATCGTCGATAACCGGCATGGCGACCGCGCAGAAGATGGGTGCGGCCCAGGGCGAGCTCCGAGCGCTCGCCGGCTTTGGCGCGACGTACGGCGAGCTCCTGGACCACCTCGACGAGCGGGTCCAGGGGCGCGGGCGGCGGGGCTTCTCCGCCGATCAGGAGGAGGAGCTGCAGCTCTACTGCTGGGCGGCCCACAAGTCACAGTCCGAAGGATCGGCGTGGGGGGAGACCGAGCATCGCGGCGTCCCTCGAAGACGACATCGGCGCGTAGCCGCGCCCGGGCCGCTCGGCTCAGCTCGACTTTCGCTGTTTCAAGAAGTGTCCGCAGATCGGCGACCGGGCCGACGTGACGAAGCTTGTCCGGGTTCACGATCGAGCTGATGCCCTGCACCTGTCCGTCGGCGATGTCGAGCGCCCAGACGCCGATCACCTTGTCGTCCCCGACCAGCAGCAGCGCGCCGGGCTGGCCGTTGACCACGACCTGGCGGATGCTCGCGCCCGGGATGCGGGCGCCCTGCCGCGTCCAGGCCAAGCAGCGTGCGTGCGACACGGCTGCGGCCGTGCAGCGAGCGGGCAAGCGCCGGCACCTTGCCACCGCCGTCGCCGTGCAGCACGACGTCCTCCGCGAGCAGCTCCTCCAGCGCCCGCGAGATCCCCCTGCTCGGCGGCCGCAAAGAAGCGCCGCGCCAGCTCGTCGCGCTGCGCGCGGGACGCGTCGAAGCGCGCTCGCCGCTCCTCCACGTGCCGGCGCGCGCGGGTCGCCAGCTGGCGGGTGTTGTCCTCGCACTTGCCGACTATCTCGGCGATCTCGTCGAACCCGTAGTCGAACACGTCGCGCAGGAGCAGCACGGCGCGCTGCTCCGGGGACAGGCTCTCCAGCAGCACCAGGAAGGCGAGGGACAGCGAGTCCGCCATCTCGGCGTGGCGCGCCGGGTCGTCGGCCGAGTCCGCGACGAGCGGCTCGGGCAGCCACTCGCCCACGTAGCTCTCGCGGCGAGCCCGCGCGGAGCGCAGCTGGTCGATCGCGAGCCGCGTGGCCACGGTCGCCGCATATGCGCGCGGGGAGGAGATCCGCTGCCCCTCCTCGAGCGCGCCGTGAACGCGCAGCAGCGTCTCCTGCACCACGTCCTCGGCCTCGGCCACGCTACCGAGCATCCGGTAGGCGATCGCAAACGCCGCCGGTCGCAGCTCGTCCAGAAGTTCCTCATGCGAGGTGGTCACGCGGCCTCCTGCGCAAAGCCCTCGCGCCAGCTGGGGTGACGCGGCTGCCAGCCCAGCTCCCGCTTGGCCTTGGCGTTCGATGCTCCTCGTATCTCGGTCATCATGACGGTCGCCGCCTCGCCGGCCACCACGCGGCCGAGCAGGCGCGGAACATGCCGGGGCGGCTTGGCGCCGAGGGCCGCGGCGGCAGCCGGCAGCCACTCCGCCACCGCGGCGGGCTCGTCATCGACGATGTTGTAGATGCCGTGCCCACGTGCTCGACCGCGGCCACGGTCGCCTCGGCGGCATCCTCGATGTGGATGAACGACCACACGCCGGCACCGCTGCCGACCACCGGGAACCTCCGTTTGCGGATCAACTCGAGGTGCTCGCCGTCCGGACCGAGCGAGGTGCCCGGGCCATAGAAGCCCCCGTAGCGGAGCACGACGCCCACGGTCCAGTCAGCTCCCGTGACCGCGTCCTCGAGGTGGCGAATCGCGTCGAGAGTGCGGCGCATCGCGCTCCACCGGCGTGGGGTCGAGCGGGTCATCCTCGGTCTTCACCGAGCCCGCCGCTGCGTGCGAACGGCCAGCCGGCATAGCTTTGGGCCACGAACCGGCTCACGCCCACGGCCCGCCCGGCGGCCAGCAGATGGTCGGTGCCCTCCGTGCGCAGCCGGTTGGTCAGCTCGAAGTCGCGATCGAAGTGCCGCATGTCGAGCGAGCCCGCCAAGGCGGTCAACTGGTGCACGATCACCTCGGGACTGCGACTCGGCGACCGCGGCGGCAACCTGATCGGGGTCGAGCGCATCGGCCACCACCGGCGTGGCGCCCAGATCCCGGACGGCGTCCCGCTTGGAGGCGCTGCGGGTCATTCCGGCCACCTCGTGACCGGCTGATACGAGCCGCGGGACGAGCTGCTTTCCCAGGGCGCCTGTGGCGCCGGCGACAAAGACCTTCATGACACTCCTCTCGTCGGTTTCAACCCTTTGACGAGATCGGTAGTGCCGGCTTGTGACAGCGAATGAAACAGACCCTGATCGACGAACATCAATCTACAAAGATCGATTGAACTGATGGTTGTCGATCTTTATGATCGCGGCGTGGCCGTGGCCGAAGTGAGTTGACGCGAGCGGGTGTCGCTCCGGTCGTGCGCTCGCGCTTGGACCGCACGATCCGCGAGTTGACCACCGAGTATCGCGGTGTCTTCTCCCCCGAGACCGTGGCCCGCTATGTCGAGGAGAGCTTCGACTCGCTGCACGGCCACGCCGCGGTCCGTGAGTTCCTCACGCTGCTGGTCGAGCGCCTCTGCCGCGAGCGTCTGCGAGCACTGGCATTCGCCAGGCGGGGCCGACCGCGGCGCGCGCCCACAGGTGCTTTTCGTGTGTTCGCACAACGCCGGGCGCAGCCAGCTCGCAGCCGCTCTGCTCGACGCCTTCTCGGGCGGTGAGGTCGGTGTGTGGTCGGCGGGCACACAGCCGACCGAGTGTGTCGAGCCGGTGATCCAGGACGTGCTTGCCGAGATCGGGATCGGGCCGGCGAAGACCCTTCCAAAGCCGCTCAGCGCCGAGGTGATCGGGCTCGCCGACGTGGTCGTCTCGATGGGGTGCGGCGACGCCTGCCCGATCGTCGAAGGCAAGCGCTACGAGGACTGGGACGTACCGGATCCGGCCCTGATGACCCGCCGGCAGGGGCGTCGCCTCCGCTACGACGTCGCGCACCGCGTGCTCCGGCTCCTCGACGAGCTGCTGCCCGGCTTCAAGCCCCACGTCCCGCTCGAGCCATGAGCGACAACATCCCCGCGCACGAGCGCGTGGCCGTGATCACCGACATCCACGCGAACCTGCCGGCGCTCCAGGCGGCGCTCGCGCGCATCGATGAGCTCGGAATCGAAGCCGTCTACTGCGGCGGCGACCTGGTCGGCTACGGCCCGCATCCGAACGAGGTGTGCGCGCTCGATCCAGGAGCGGGCGATCCCGACGATCTACGGCAACTACGACCACGCGATCGCGCGGGACGAGCACGACTGCGGCTGCGCCTACGTCACCCAGCACGACCGGGAGCTCGGGCAGCGCTCGGTCGAATGGACGCTCGCCCACACCGACAGGCCCGCCAAGGACTTCATGCGCGGACTGCCGTTCGACCTGCGCTTTTCGCTCGGCGGCCGGCGCGTGCGTCTCGTCCACGGCTCGCCGCGCAAGGTCAACGAGTACCTGTTCGAGGACAAGCCCCAGAGGACGTTCGAGCGGATCGCGGCGCTGGCCGACTGCGACGTGCTGGTCTTCGGCCACACCCACAAGCCCTGGATCCATTCCTACGGCGGCGTGCTGTTCGTCAACTGCGGCTCCGTGGGCAAGCCGAAGGACGGCGATCCGCGAGCAGCATTCGCGCTGCTCGAGGCCGGCCCGCAGGCAGAAGCCGTCGCGTCGATCGAGCGGGTCGCCTACGACGCCGAGGCGGTGGCCCGCGAGGTCGCCGCCGCCGGGCTGCCTGCGCGAGTACGCCGAGAAGCTCGTCGCGCGGCATGAGCATAGCCGATGGATCGCTCGCTCGCACTCGGACGCCGCGCCGCGGCCGAGGGGATCGCCGCTTCGCCCTGGTGTTCGCCGGCTGCGGCGCGATCGTGGCCGACGCCCGCTACGACGGAGCGCTCGGGATCGGTGGGAGTCGCGATCGTCTTCGGGCTGATCATCATGGTGATGGTCTACGCGACCGGGCATCTGTCGGGCGCGCACATCAACCCGGCGGTCACGATCGCCTTCACGCTCACTCGCCACTTTCCCGCCGCGTGACGCGCTCGCCTACGTGGGCGCCCAGGTGGCGGGTGCGACGGCCGGCGCGCTCGCGCTGCTGGCGGTCTGGACCGACAAGCCCGCCCAGCTCGGCGCGACGCTCCCGAGCGTGGGCGCCGGCAGCGCGGTCGTCTACGAGGTCGTGCTGACCGCCTTCCTGATGTTCGTGATCATGGCCGTCGCGACCGACACGCGGGCGGTCGGCGCAGCCGCCGCGATCGCGATCGGCGGCACGGTCGGCCTCGACGCGCTCTTCGGCGGGCCGGTGACCGGCGCATCGATGAACCCGGCGCGCTCGCTTGGGCCGGCGCTGGCGGCAGGGGAGTGGCACGACATCTGGATCTACCTGGTCGGGCCGGTCGCCGGCGCGGCGCTCGGCGCGTTTGCCTACCAGCTCGTGCGCGGCGAGCCTGTGCGCGAGCCTGTATTGACAACCATCGATTAGATCGATATAAATCGATCGATGGCTGTTGAGCTGAAGCTCGCGCCCAAGCAAAAGCGCCCCGCCGGCGAACGTTGCTGCGAGCCCGTGGTCTATCCCGACGTCGAGCGCCAGCGGGCCGAGCGCATGGCGGCCGTCGCGAAGGCACTGGGCGATCCGGTCCGCCTGCAGCTGGTGGACGTCTTGAGAAAGCACGCCGGCAAGGTCTGCGTGTGCGAGCTCGTGCCGCTCTTCGATCTCTCGCAGCCGACGGTCTCGCACCACCTGAAGGTGCTGCGGGATGCCGGCATCGTGGGCTCGGAGCGACAGGGGCTGTGGGCCTACTACTACGTGATCCCCGACACGCTGAAGGAGCTTTCCGCATGGCTGAGATGACCGAGATCCGTGATTCCGTCCGCGAGCGCTATGCGGCCGCCGCCAGGGCCGCCGCCAACCAGGAGGACTCTGCGGCTGCTGCGGAGACCGCCGATCCTCCTGCTGCGGCACGGAGTTCGCGCGGCGACGCGTACGGAGCAGGCTTCGGCGGCGCCCTCTATGCCGAGGCCGACGTCGCGGCGCAGCCGACCGCCGTGCAGGCTTCCCTCGGCTGCGGCGTGCCCACCGCCGTCGCCGACCTGCACGAGGGCGAGACGGTCCTGGACCTCGGCTCGGGCGCGGGTGCGGACGTGCTGATCTCCGCCCGGCGCGTGGGGCCGAGCGGCAAGGCGATCGGGCTCGACATGACCGACGAGATGCTGGAGCTGGCGCGCGCCAACGCGCGCGAGGCCGGCGTCGCGAACGCTGAGTTCCTCAAGGGCTACATCGAGGAGCTGCCGCTGGCGGACGCAAGCGTCGACGTCGATCATCTCGAACTGCGTGATCAACCTCTCCGCGGACAAGCAGCGGGTGATCCGGGAGGCCGCGCGCGTGCTGCGGCCGGGCGGGCGCTTCGCTGTCTCGGACGTGATCGCCGACGTGGACATGGATGCGGAGACCCGCCGCGACATGGCCGCCTGGACCGGCTGCATCGCGGGCGCGCTCACACGTCGCGAGTTCACGCGAGGCGCTTGCCGGGGCCGGCTTCGACGAGATCGAGATCCGCGAGACCCACCGTGTGCACGAGCACGCCGGCTCGGCGATCATCCGCGCTCGCAAGCCGAGCAGCGGCTGAGGCCGCAGTGTCCTCGAACGGCAAGTCCTCGCTGCACGATCCGCAGACTCTCTACGAGCAGTGGGAGGGTGCTCAATGGAATCCGTGGGACATCGACCTCTCGCGCGATCGGGACGACTGGCGGACGCTCGGCGACGATGACCGCGGCCTGATCCTCTGGGCGCTCTCGTCGCTGCTGGTCGCCGAAGAGCGCATCGCGACCAAGTTCGCGTCGCTGGTGATGGCCTACGACAGCGAGGAGGAGGGCAGCTTCCTGGCCACCCAGCAGGTCGACGAAGTGCGACACCTCCAGTTCTACAACCGGTTCCAGAACGAGGTGATCGCCGCCCCCGAGACGATCGGCGCGCACGTGGCCCGTGCGCGCGAGCAGCTCAGCGACGCGTTCCGAACCATCTTCGACGAGGGTCTCGTGGGCGCCCACGAGCGGCTCGCCCGCGATCCCGCGGACGCGGCCGCCAAGGTGGACTTCGTGACCACCTACCACATGGTCATCGAGGGAACGCTGGGGGTGACGGCATTCCACTTCATCACCCAGTACCTCGAGCGCGAGGGCCTGCTGCCCGGGTTCGTCGCCGGCTACAGCCACATCGCGGCGGACGAGCGGCGGCACCTCGCCTATGGCACCTGGTACCTCCGCGAAGCCGTGGAATCCAATCGTGCGCTGGGGGACCGGGTGCGCGAGACGCTGCGCAACCTCCTGCCGGCGGTCGCGACCTCGCTCACGCCGCCGGATCGGGGCGGCACCGACTGGGAGGCGCTCGGCGCGGGCGCCGGAGAGATCCGGGAGTTCGCGGTGGACGGCCTGTCGCGCCGGCTGAAGATCGTCGGCGTCCCGCTCGACACGCTCTGAGAGCCGGCTCAGGCCGCCGCGGCAGCCTGCTGCTGCGCGGGTGCGGGCACCCGCTTCTTCCAGCCCTGCTCGAGCGCTCGCACGAAGCGCTTGGGCGGACGCTTGTAGACCTGTTTGGCCAACCGCAGGCCGTCGCGCTGCAAGGCCCGCCGCCGCCGGTCGATGAGCGCCAGAAGCGCGGTGCGGACTGAAGGCTCGAGCAGCTCCGGGTGTGCCTCGACGTAGTCGCGGAGGACGGCGAGGTCGTGGTCGTCGCCCAGCAGATCCGACAGCCGGTGCGCGCGCTTCGCCAGCTTCGTGGTCGCCTTCGGGGCGGCGGGGTACACGATCTGCAGGGCGTACCAGAGGTCTTTCACGCGCTTGCGCAGCTCGTGGAGATTCGCCGTGGTGGGATCCCGGCCGGCCTTGCGCATCGCCCGCCGCCCGCGGCGGTAGATCTGCCGGAGCCCCGGCTCGAGTGCCGCGAAGCCGTCGGTCTCGAAAGTCCAGTGCGCCGTGCGGCCTCTGGCGTTGTTCAGCTTCCTGACGACCAGGTCGACCGCGCCGTCATCGTCCTTCAAAGACTTGAGCGCCTGCTTGTGCTCACGTTCGAGGCGGGCGCGGAGCGGCGCAATCGCCTCCGGCGAGAGCTCTTTGCCGAAGCGATCGACGAGGCCGTCGAGCGTATCGACGAGGACCCTCGCATCTCTCACGCCCGACAGCATCTGGCCGGTCTTCCGGAAGCCGGCGTTCGCCCTCCGGTAGCCGTCATCGCCGAGCGCACCGCGGGCCACGCGAACGGAGGCGCGCAGGCGCTTCAGGCGCTTCCGCGCGTCGTGGACGGCTTCGCCCAGCTTCCGGCTCGAAGCTCCTTGCAGCTCTTCCGCCGCCGAGTCGAGCTGGCCGCGGGCGATGCGGCGGATCCCGTCGGGCACGGCCTCTTCCTCGTAGAGGCGGAATGCGCGCTCGGGGTCCGAGTCATCCGAAAGCTTGTCCCGCGCGAGCTTGGCTCCCACCACGGCGGCTCCCGCTGCGGCTACGACAGCGGCGGCCTCCTTGGTGGTCTTGTCGAACGCCGCGTACCGCGTCTCCGTGGAATTTTCGGAGCATTCGCCACTGCCGTCACACTACCCGACGCGGCGCGGGAAACGGCTGCGGCGCTCCGGGCGGTAGCCTCACGGCTGCGGCATGAAGGAGATCGTCCCCGACGTCCAGACCTGGAGCGTGTTCATGCCCGACAAGGGCTACGCGTTCAACGGCTACGCGGTCGCGACCGAGGAGGGCACGCTCGCTGATCGATCCCCCGGAGCCGGCGAGGACGGCTGGGGCGCGGTCGACCTGCTGGAGCCGTTCGCCGGCGTGTGGATCACGAACCGCAACCACAGCCGCGCCGCGGCCACCTTCCGCGAGCGCTATGGCGTGAGCGTGTGGGCGCACGAGGCGGACGCCGATCAGCTCGAGGCCGGCGCCGACGGCACCGTCCGCGGCGACGAGCGGCTGCCCGGCGACGTGCAGATCGTGCACGTGCCCGGCAAGTCGCCCGGCGAGATCGCCTTCCACCTGCCACGCAGCCGCGCGCTCGTGGTCGGCGACGTCGTGATCGGCGTCCCCGCGGGAGAGCTCTCGACCTATCCCGACAAGGTGATCGACGACATGGAGCAGCTGCACCGCTCAGCCGCGCGGCTGCTCGAGTACGACTTCGAGGCGCTGCTGCTCTGCGACGGCGAACCGCTCCCTTCGGGCGGCCGGCAGAAGCTGCAAGAGTTCGTCGCAAAAGCGTCCGACGACGACACTTAGAGGAGGGCTCATGGCCAAGCTGGACGGAAGCTGCCTATGCGGAAAGGTCACCTACAGCTGCGCCGCCGAGCCGGTCGCGACGGCTGTGTGTCACTGCACGGACTGCCAGAAGCAGACCGGCACCACGTTCTCGATCATCGTCGCGGTGCCAAGGGAGGCGCTGCAGATCGAAGGAGACAGCCTCGGGTCGTTCACGACCGTGGGGACCGATACGGGCCAGGAGGTCTCCCGCCAATTCTGCCGGGAGTGCGGCTCGCCGATCGTGAGCCTGTCCGACGCGATGCCCGCGGCGGCCTTCATCAAGGCGGGCACTCTGAAGGACACGTCCTGGCTCGAGCCGCAGATGCACGTCTGGTCCGAGTCGGCACAGCCCTGGTTCCCGCTCGACAGCCAGGAGGGCGCCAAGCTGCCCCGGGGCGTGCCGGCTTGACGGCCACGCCCCACTACCGGCGCGCGGGCTGGTTCACCCAGCACGTGTTCAATCCGCATCGTGGCGAGGCTGACGCGGTGGGGCATCAGCATCGCGGGATCGCGGGTGCTCGAGGTCCCGGGGCGCAAGAGCGGTGAGCCTCGGCGCACCCCGGTCAACCCGCTGACGCTCGACGGCCGAGCGCTACCTCGTGGCGCCGCGCGGCAACACGCAGTGGGTGCGCAACCTGCGTGCCAGCGGATCGGGACGGCTGCTGGTGGGGCGTCGAGGCGAGCCGTTCACCGCCACCGAGATCCCGGACGCCGACAAGTCGCCGGTCCTCCGCGCTTATCTGCGTCGCTGGAAGTGGGAGGTGGGCGTGTTCTTCGACGGTGCCGGTGCGGATTCTCCGGAGGACGAGCTCCAGCGGATCGCGCCCAAGCATCCGATCTTCAAGATCCAGGCCGAGAGAAACGCGGTAAGAGAACGGTAGGCTGGCGAGCGTTCTTCTAGAGGCGCTTGATGTCCTCTTCCGACAGGCCCAGCGCGCCGAGGGCCTCCTGCCGCGTTCCGTAGACCCGGAAGCGGGTCGCCTTCCCGTCGCGGATCGTCCAGACGTGGGCGATCCGGTTCTCGATCCTGATCCCGCTGGCCCGGCCGTGACCTGCGGTGCGGACCGACACGACGAGCTGTTCGCCCAGGTCGATGAACTCCTCGGGCTCGATGCGGATGTCCTCGAACACCTCCGTCATCCCGGTCAGGTTCTCGAGGAAGCCGGCATGCCCATGCAGCATCCTCGTCTCCGGTAGATCCGGACGGCCGGTGTAGACCTCGACCGAGATCTCCGGGTGCATGATCGCCAGGACGTCCTCGAGGCGTCCGCTTGGCGAGCGCCTCATAGCCGCGGCGGGCGAGGTCCACGTTTGCCTGCGACATCGCCCTGAAGTATCCAGGTGCCGCTCTTCACACCCGCACACCCAGGGCAAGGCGATGGGCGCTGAGCGGTCTTCCTTGCTCTCAGCGCCCCCTGCCCCCGAGAGGCCCTGGGCGCCAGTGGTCGTCCGTGCGTCCCAGCGCCCCCTGCCTATCGAATCCACAGACACTGCGCGCTGCCCGGCCAAGAAAAGGGCATGCGCGCCGCCTGATCCTTCGTCCACAAAGACGAGGGCTTGCACGGAAACTTGCGCTGGTCTGGAAAAAAAGTTGAAGTCGCTCTATTAGGCTCGCCGACGTGGCAGACCCCGACCACAGCGAGGCGGTCGAGCACCTCCGCGCGGCGGACCCGGTGATGGCCGAGATCATCGAGCGGGTCGGCCCCTGCATGCTGGGCGCCCGCACGGATCGGGGCGGCCCCGCGCACGACCACTACGGCGCGCTGGTGCGGGCGATCGTGGGACAGCAGCTCTCGGTCTCGGCGGCGCGCAGCATCTACGGGCGCCTGACCGACCGCTACGGGGGCGCACCCCGACGCCGGCGCAGCTGCTGGCGGACGATCCAGACGCCCTGCGCGCAGCCGCGGGGCTCTCGCGCGCGAAGGTCGTGTTCCTCCGCGACCTCGCCGATCGGCTCGAGTCGGGCGCCCTCGATCTGGGCGACATCGAGGACGTCCCCGACCAGGAGGTGGGGCGCAGGCTGCTCGAGGTCAAGGGCGTGGGCCAGTGGACCGTCGACATGTACCTGATCTTCCACCTGGGCCGGCCGGACGTGCTGCCCGTCGGCGACCTCGGGATCCGCCGGGCGGCGATGCTCGCCTACGGGCTTCGCAAGCTGCCGCGACCAGAGCGGCTCGTCAAGCTCGCGCGCCCCTGGCGCCCCTGGCGGTCGGTCGCCAGCTGGTACCTCTGGGCTTCCCTGCGGGTCGTTCCCGCATGAACACCCTGGTCGCGCAGACCTCGTGCGCCGCGTCGCCTCGCGATGCCTGGCACGCGCTGCGGGGATATCAATGGTCGGTTGTCCCCGCGCGAAGTCGCGACCTACGATGCCGACGACATCGGAGAGGATCCCGGCCACCTGGCAGGGCGGCCGGTGGTGCTCCTGCTGTTCGACGAGCACCACCTGCGGTGCCGGACCGTCGCGCTGGACCAGGAGCGCCGCATGACGCTCAGCGTTCGCTGGCGGCGGGCAGTGAACGCAGAGCTGACGTTCGAGATCGCCCCGTTAGCCGATGGCTGCGAGCTCGTGCACAGGCGCTCGTACCGCGGTCTGGTGACGCGCTACCTGGCCACGGTGTGGAGGGCACGCGAGGAGGAGGAGCAGGAAGCTCTGCTCCGGGACTGGTGCTGGGAGGCGGGCACGATCGCGGCGCAGCGGCGCTACGCCGTGTAGCAGCCCGGGCAGCGCGCCGGCGTCTGCTCCGCAACGTCCCTCGGCAGGGAGCCGCCGAAGGGCGTCGAACTCAATGCGCCATGAAGACAACCACCGGCACCCCAACCCGCGCCTCCGGCGATTCCGCCCCGGCTGCGGTCGAAAACGGTTCGCAGCCGATTCCCAAGGGACTTACGTTGTCGGGTTACATCCGCGAGCGCTTCGAGGAGTTCTCTCGGTCACAGAAGGACGTCGCCCGCTACATCGTCGACCATCTCGAGGAGGCCGCTTTCCAGACCGCCGAGGAGCTGGCGCGGCGTGCCGACACGTCGAGCTCGACCGTCGTGCGCTTCTCGCAGGCGCTCGGGTTCGAGGGCTTTCCCGAGCTTCAGGAGGCTGCCCGCGACGAGTACAAGCGTCGCACGCATGCCCCCGGCGGCGGCACCGAGCAGTCCGAGTCGGCGCTGCTCACGCTCGGGAGCAGCGAGTTCGAGACCGCGCTCGCGACCGACCTGGTCAACCTCGACGAGAGCGCCCGCAAGGTCGCGCTCGAGGACGTGCAGGAGGTATCCGGCCTGATCGCCCGCACGGACCGGGTCGTGCTGGTCGGCGTCGATCAGATGGCGTTCTTCGCCAGCTACCTGCGGCACCTGCTGGCGCTGCTCGAGCTGCGCGCCGAGGTCGTCGCCTCGGCCAGCCAGGAGGCGCTCGCACGGCTCGCCCGGATCGACGAGGACACGCTCGTGATCGGCTTCTCGAGCGGCCGGCCGCACGCGCTCGTGCTGCGCGCAGTGAAGCTGGCGCGCAAGCGGGACTCGGCGACGGTGGCGATCAGCGACGCGAGCATCTCCGAGCTGACGAAGCTGGCCGACCACTGCCTCTACTACTCGTCGAACAGCCCTTCCTACACGCGCTCGCACACGGCGCTGCTGTCGCTGATCCAGGCGCTCGCGTACGCCGTGTACTCGGACGACGAGGCGAGTACCAGGAGCGGATCCGCGCGTTCAAGCTGAAGTAACCGGCGTCGAGTCGAAAATCCGCGCTGGGTAAACTCAGCCTATGCGCGAGGAAGCGACCTTCCGCGTCAAGAGCGGGCTGGCGGAGATGCTCAAGGGCGGCGTGATCATGGACGTCACCGACGCCGAGCAGGCGCGCATCGCCGAGGAGGCGGGCGCCTGCGCGGTGATGGCGCTCGAGCGCGTGCCCGCCGACATCCGCGCGCAGGGCGGCGTCGCGCGCATGGCCAGCCACCGCCAAGATCCGGGAGATCCAGGAGGCGGTCACGATCCCGGTGATGGCGAAGGCGCGGATCGGCCACTTCGTCGAGGCGCAGGTGCTGGAGGCGCTCGAGGTCGACTACATCGACGAGTCCGAGGTGCTGACGCCCGCCGACGAGGCGAACCACATCGACAAGTGGAAGTTCAACGTGCCGTTCGTGTGCGGCGCGACCGACCTCGGCGAGGCGCTTCGCCGGATCGCCGAGGGCGCGGCGATGATCCGCACCAAGGGCGAGGCCGGCACCGGCAACGTCGTCGAGGCGGTCCGCCACATGCGCGCGATCAGAGAGGGCATCCGCCGGCTCGGATCGCTCGACGAGGAGGTGCTGCCGACCGCGGCAAGGAGCTTCGCGCGCCGCTCGAGCTCGTCCAGCAGCGTCGCCGAGGCCGGCAAGCTGCCGGTCGTGAACTTCTCCGCCGGCGGAATCGCGACGCCGGCGGACGCCGCGCTGATGATGCAGCTCGGCGCCGAGGGCGTGTTCGTCGGCTCGGGCATCTTCAAGTCCGAGGACCCGCCCGCGCGCGCGCGCGCGATCGTCCAGGCGACCACGCACTTCGAGGATCCCGCGGCGATCGCCGAGGCCTCGGAGGCGCTGGGCGAGGCGATGTCGGGTCTCGACGTCAGCGAGCTCGACGAGCAGAGCCTGCTCCAGCATCGTGGCTGGTAGGCGCCGAGGCACACCTCCGCCGGACGGCCGCCGGCGTCGGCCGCTGCGGATCGGCGTGCTGGCGATCCAGGGCGACTTCGAGGCGCACGCGCGCGGCGCTCGAGCGGCTCGGCGCCGAGGCGGTCGAGGTGCGCCGCCCGGAGCAGCTCGACGAGCTCGACGGGCTCGTGATCCCCGGCGGCGAGAGCACGACGATCCAGATAGGGCATCGAGGCCTACGGGCTTCGAGCAGCCGCTCGCGGAGTTCGCCGGCGAGCGGGCGTGCCGGTGCTCGGCACCTGCGCCGGGCTGATCGTGCTCGACCGCAACCACCTCGGGCTGATGGACATCGAGGCGCGGCGCAACGCGTTCGGGCGGCAGGTCCGCAGCTTCGAGGCGGACGTGCCGTCGACGGGCTCGGCGACGAGCCGCTGCGCGCGGTCTTCATCCGGGCGCCGTGGATCGAGCGCGCGGGGCCGGACGTCGAGGTGCTGGCCGAGCTCGACGGCCACCCGGTCGTCGCGCGCGAGCGGAACGTGCTGGTCGCCGCCTTCCATCCCGGAGCTGACCGACGACCTGCGCCTGCACGCGCTGTTCCTGGCGCATGGCGGCCGAGCGGGCAGACGGAGCGACCGAGTGCATGCATGAGAGACCAGCGCGCCGAGGCGCTCGCCCGGATCCTCGTCGAGTACTCGAGCGACGTGAAGGAGGGCGACGTCTGCCTGATCCAGGGCGAGACCGCCGCCGAGCCGCTGGCTCCTGGCCGTCTACGAGCAGGTGCTGCAGGCGGGCGGCCTTCCGATCGTCGAGCTGATGATGGAGGGCCAGGCCGCCGCCTTCTTCAAGCTCGCCACCGACGCGCAGCTCGACTGGGTCTCGCCGCCCGCGCAGTGGGCCGCCGAGGAGGCCGACGTCCGCCTCCGGCTGATGGCCGACGACCAACACGCGCGCGCTGTCGGGCGTCGACCCGGCGCGCCAGACGCGGCGCCAGACGGCGACCAAGCCGCTGATGGAGACGATGATGAAGCGCAGCGCGGCGGGCGAGTTCCGCTGGAGCCTGACGCTCTTCCCGACGCAGGCCTACGCGGCCGAGGCGGACATGTCGCTCGCCGACTACGAGGACTTCTACTACCGCGCCTGCCTGTGCGACCAGCCCGACCCGGTCGCGGCCTGGCGGCGAGCAGTCGGACGAGACCCGGCGGCTCGCGGACTGGATCACCGGCAAGGAGGAGGTCCACATCGAGGGCCCGGGCACCGACCTGCGCTGAACGTCTCCGGCCGCACGTTCATCGCCGCCGACGGCAGGCACAACATGCCCGACGGCGAGTTCTTCACCGGGCCCGTCGAGGACTCGGCCAACGGCGAGGTGACCTTCAGCTACCCGGCCGTCTACGGCGGGCGCGAGGTCGCCGGCGTGAAGCTGCGCTTCGAGGACGGCAAGGTCGTCGACGCCTCCGCCGAGCGCAACGAGGAGTTCCTGATCGAGACGCTCGACACCGACGAGGGCGCGCGCCGCCTCGGCGAGCTCGGGATCGGCACCAACTACGGCATCGACCGCTTCACCAAGGAGATCCTGCTCGACGAGAAGATCGGCGGCACGGTCCACCTCGCGGTCGGCATGTCGTATCCGGAGACCGGCGGGCACGAACGACTCCGCCGTGCACTGGGACATGGTCTGCGACCTGCGCCGGGGCGGGCGGATCACGGTCGACGGCGAGGAGCTGCAGGTCGACGGCAAGTTCGCGGTCTAGGCTCGCCAGCTGCGCAGTCCGATCGCGGCGAACGCGTCGTCGTGTGAATCTCCAGCGAAGGCTGCAGTGTCGCGGCAGCCGGGGCAGCTCGTGCGACTCGGACACGTCCAGATTCGGCATGGGGCCATACGTTTTGAGACGTTGCGACTTGGTACTTGCACGAGCCGTGCATCCGTCGGAGTTTGCTCTAGACTGCCGCGCTCTAACCGAGCAATTGCCTAATCCCCGCGTGACGCGGGGAACGGGGGACCCAAGTTGTTGGGGCTAATCCACGTTCGGTGGAGGCGCAGGCTCCTTTAGCGCCAGCCCGTCAGCTAACCCCGTAGGCCGACGAAGGAGAACGGTTTGCGCCGTCACACGCGCTGGATACGGAAATACGCTGGCTGGCCACGCTCTTGGCCGGCCTGTTCGTGCGTTGCTGCGGTCGTCGCTGCCGCTCCGCGCTTGCCGACTCGCACGACAGCGGCGGCGCCGGTACGTCCGCTGCCGCCGTCCCGAGCCTGCCGCCGCCCGCCGATGGCTCCGGGCGTGCCGGCGGACTCGCCGCCCGCTCCACGTCCGCGGCGCGGTCGCGCAGCTCTCCGCGGACGAGCGCACGGCGATCCCGCCGGCGAGCGCGCCCGAGGCCGTCAAGCACGCGATCTACGCGGCCAACCGGATCACGCGCAAGCCCTACCGCTACGGCGGCGGCCACCGCAGCTTCCGCTCGACGCGGCTACGACTGCTCCGGCTCGGTCAGCTACGCGCTTCACGGCGGCGGGCTGCTCGACAGCCCGCTTCACTCGACCGCCTTCATGCGCTGGGGCGAGCGCGGGCGCGGGCCAGTGGATCACCGTCTACACGAACCCCGGCCACGCCTTCGTCGTGATCGCCGGCCTGCGCTTCGACACCTCGGGACCGGGCGAGCGCGGTCCGCGCTGGCGCACGTCCGCGCGCTCGAGCCGCGGCTACAAGCTCCGGCACCCCGAGGGCTTCTAGCTCCGCGGCAGCTACCGGCGATCGTCGTCTCGAGCCGGCCGAGCGTCGGCGAGCTGATCGACGATCTCGTCGCCGGCCTTCAGCCACACGCGCGGCTCGCGCACGCTGCCGACGCCCGAGGGCGTGCCGGTCGAGACGATGTCGCCGGGCTCGAGCGTCATCAGGCTCGAGAGGTGCGCCACGCAGCGCCGGCACCGAGAAGATCAGGTCGGCGGTCGACGCCGACTGCATCGTCTCGCCGTTCAGCGTCAGCTCGATCTCGATCGCGTCGTGCGGCACCGGCCTCGTCCGGCGTGACGAGCGCGGGGCCGCACGGCGCCGAGCCGTCGAAGACCTTGCCCGGCATCCACTGCGGCGTCGCGAACTGGAGGTCGCGCGCGGAGAGGTCGTTCAGGAGCGTGTAGCCGGCGACGTAGTCGAGCGCGTCGGCCTCGGCGACGTTCGCTGCAGCGGCGGCCGATCACGAACGCGACCTCGGCCTCGTAGTCGACCTTCTCGCTCGCGGCGGGCAGCGGCGACCTCGGCGCCCGACGGCACGAGCGCGTTGCGGAACTTCGCGAAGAACGTCGGCGCGGCCGGCGGCTCGATGCCCGGCCTCCGCGGCGTGCGAGCGGTAGTTGAGCCCGATGCAGATGATCTTGTCGGGGTCGGGCACCGGAACGTCGAGCTGCGACCTCGTCGAGCGGCACGCCCTCGCCGTCGCGTCGGCGGCCAGCCGTCCGAGCACGCCCTGCTCGAGCAGCTCGCGCACGCTCGGCGCGTCGCGCCGGAGTCGAGCGCGTCCCATGCGTCGACGACGCGACCATCGCGCAGGACGCCGGCGCGCACGCCGCGGTCGGAGCTGTAGCTGACGAGCGCATCGCACGGACGTATCCAGCCGCGCTACCGCGGAGCTGACGCCTCGGTAGCTCCGCATGGCAACGTCGTCGACGATCGGACTGAGAGCTTCGATCGAGCGCCGAGGCGATGAGCGCTGGACGAGTCGGCTCAAGCCGTCGCTCGAGCGCATCTGGGCCTCGAGCATGTCGCGCCCGATCGGGTTGGACAGGTCGAGCAGCGCCGAGCGGCCGAGCTTCGTCCGCACTCGAGCGTCAGCAGCCGATCGTCGTCGCCGCCTGACAGTCGAGCCCGGCGCTGTCGTCCTGGACGCAACTGCACGGCCTCCTGCGAAGCACGCCGAGCGCTCGCGACGTCCAGCTGCTTCGTGAAGTAACCCGACACGCCGCCGGGCAGCGCTAGTGCGCCGAGGTTCACCATCACGTGCTTGATCTCGGTGTAGTCCTCGAGCGAGTAGATCGACATGTCCTTGCCGTAGCCGGACTGCTTGAAGCCGCCGTGCGGCATCTCCGAGACGAGCGGGATGTGGTCGTTGACCCAGACGGTGCCGAAGCGCAGCACGCGGGCGGCGTTCATCGCGCGCCCGACGTCGCGGGTCCAGACGCTCGCCGCCAGGCCGTAGTCGACGCCGTTCGCCCACTCGATCGCCTCCTCGTCGGAGGAGAAGCGCTGGACGGTCACGACCGGGCCGAAGACCTCGCGCTGGATCATCTCGTCGTCCTGCTGCAGGCCGGCGACGACGGTCGGCTCGAGGAAGAAGCCGGCGCCCTTCGGCTGCCTTGCCGCCGGTCACGGTCTCGGCGTGGCCGGGCGCGCGGCCGAGGAAGCCGCGTCACGCGCTCGCGCTGCGACTCGGAGACGAGCGGGCCCGAGCTCGGTCTCGCTGTCGAAGCGGGTCGCCCATCTTCAGCGACCTGCGCCGCCTCGCCGAGGCCGCTGACGAAGTCGTCGTGGATCTTCGGCCCCGCCAGCACGCGCGTCGCGGCCGTGCAGTCCTGGCCGGCGTTGAAGTAGCCGGCGACCTTCACGCCCTCGACGACGGCTTCGAGGTCGGCGTCGTCGAACACGATCACCGGCGCCTTGCCGCCCAGCTCGAGGTGCACGCGCTTGAGGGTGTCCGCCGCCGCGCGCGCGACCTCCTTGCCGGTCGCGACGTCGCCGGTGAGCGACACCATCGCGACGTCCGGGTGGCGGACGAGGCCCGCGCCGGCCGGCTCGCCGTGGCCGAAGATCACGTTGAGCACGCCCTTCGGCAGGTGCTCGGCGGCGATCTCGCGCGAGGCGCGCGGCCGTCATCGGCGTCTGCTCGGAGGGCTTCAGCACGACCGTGTTGCCGGCGGCCAGCGCCGGGCCGATCTTCCAGATCGCCATCATCAGCGGGTAGTTCCAGGGCGCGACCTGGCCGACGACGCCGACCGGCTCGCGCCGGATCATCGACGTGTAGCCCCGTCATGTACTCGCCGGCCGCGCGGCCCTCGAGGCAGCGGGCCGCGCCCGCGAAGAAGCGCAGGTTGTCGACCATGAACGGCATCTCCTCGCGCATCGCCTCGATCGGCTTGCCGACGTTCAGCGACTCGAGCGCGGGAGAGCTCGTCGGCCGTGCTCCTCGATCGCGTCGGCGATCCGCAGCAGCGCCAGCGCGCGCTCGCCCGGCGGCGTCTCGGACCACTCCTGGAACGCCCGCTTCGGCGGCCTGCACGGCGGCGTCGACGTCCTGCTCGCCGGAGAGCGGCGCGGTCGCGATCTGCTCGCCGGTCGCGGGGTTGACGACCGCCTCGGTCTGCGCCGTCGGCCGGCGGGCGCTCCTCGCCGTCGATGAAGTTCTGGATCTCTACTTGGTCTGGGTGGTGGTCGCCATCGTGCTCCTCCTCGTGTCTCGAGTCGGTTGTCAGGTCAGGCGCTGCGATGCCGCCGGCGCCGAGCGCCTCGTCGACCGGAGTGAACGGCAGCCCGACGCCCTCGGCGACGGCGGCGTTGGTGATCGCGCCGCCCGCGACGTTGACGCCGAGCCGCAGGCCGGGGTCGCGCGCGATCGCGCCCTCGACGCCGTGGCTCGGCGAGCGCCAGCACGTAGGGGAGGGTCGCGTTCGTGAGCGCGTAGGTCGAGGTGATCGGCACCGCGCCCGGCATGTTCGCGACGCAGTAGTGGGTGATCGCGTCGACCTCGTAGGTCGGGTCTGCTGTGCGTCGTCGGGCGCGAGGTCTCGAAGCAGCCGCCCTGGTCGATCGAGACGTCGACGAGCACCGCGCCGCGGCTTCATCAGCGAGAGCTGCTCGCGGTTGATCAGCGCGCGGCGCGCGCGCGCCGTGGACCAGCACGGCGCCGATCACCAGGTCCGCGCGCGGCAGCATCTCCTCGATCGACGAGCGTCGAGGAGTAGACGGTCGAGCACGCGGCCGTTGAGCGCGATGTCGAGACCGCGCAGGCGGTCGATCGAGATGTCGTAGACGAACACGTCCGCCTCCATGCCGATCGCGATGAAGGCGGCGTTCATGCCGACGACGCCGCCGCCGATGATCATCACGGTCGCGGCCGCCACGCCCGGCACGCCGCCGAGCAGGATGCCGCGGCCGCCCATCGGCTTCTCGAGCATGAAGGCGCCCGCCTGCGTGGCGATCTTGCCGGCGATCTCGCTCATCGGCGCGAGCAGCGGCAGGCTTGCCGTCGGCGTCCTCGACGGTCTCGTAGGCGATGCAGGTCGCGCCCGACTCGCAGAGCGCCGCGCGCCAGCTCGGGGTTCGGCGCGAGGTGGAGGTAGGTGAACAGCACCTGGCCCGGGCGCAGCAGCCCGACCTCCTCGGGCTGCGGCTCCTTCACCTTCAGGATCATGCTCGGCCTCGCCGAACACCGCCGCCGCGTCGGGCACGATGCGCGCGCCCTGCGCCTCGAAGTGCGACGTCCGGCATCGCGCTGCCCTCGCCGGCGCCGGCCTGGATCAGCACCTCGTGGCCGCGGCTCGGTCAGCTCGCGCACGCCGGCGGGCGTCGAGCGCGACGCGGTACTCGTCCGCCTTGATCTCGGTCGGAACCCCGACCTTCATGAGCGCTCCGCCTTCGGCTCGAGCTCGCTCGACTCTCGAACGTCGGAACTCGCAGTCGCGCGCTCTCGAGCTCGGGGAACAGGTCGTCGGGATCGACGCAGCGCTCGGGCGGCAGCGCGCCGCGCGCCTCGATCCGGCCGCGCGCGAGCAGCCGGACCGCCGCTGCGGCCGGCGCGCCGGTCGACACGACGCCGCCGCCGAGGCCCCAGCGCTCGGCCGGCCGTGGTGACGGCCGCGCACCCGCACTCGCCGGCCGTCGCCGAGCGCCTCGACGACGTGCGTCGAGACCGTTCTCGGCGACGGCGGGAGTGTCTCCGCCGTCCGCCCGCTCGCGCTCCGCGGGCGGCGCGTTCGAGAGCTCCACGCAGCGCGCGAGCAGCGCTTCCGGCAGCGAGAGCCGGAAGCTCGCCTCGCGACAGCCGAAGCTGTCGCCGAAGGTGCGCAGCTCCGAGTGGAGCGTGTGGATCGTCTCCGCCTCGCCGATCGGCTCGCCGAAGTCGACTTCGCCGCCCGGCGACAGCGGCTCGATCTCGACCGGCTCCCCGTCACGCAGCACGACCGGACGCATCGTCAGCTCGTCGATCAAGGTCTGCAAGCGCGTAGGGGACGCTGAGGCCCGCGCGGCGGGTCGAGGTCGCGGCCGGCGGCGCTCACGTGCAGCGCGCTCGACGGCGCGGCGAGCTCCCGCACCGCGCGCGCCGCCATCACGTTGGTCTTGCCCGGGCTCGATCCGATGCCGAGCAGGGCGAGCAGGCCCGGCGCTGCTCGAACTCGTCGTTGAGCTCGAGCTGCTTGCCCGTCATCCAGTAGAGCCCGCCGAGGTCGAGGTAGTGGCAGCCGGCCTTCAGGCAGGCGCGCATCGCGTCGAGGTTCACGCCGGTAGCTCGCGCAGTTGACGAGCACGTCGCAGCCCTCGAGCGCCGCGGCCAGTCGCCCGAGCGAGCGTCGAGCGCGACCGCCTCCGCCTTGCCGAGCCCGTGTGCGGCCGCCGACGGCCGCGGCGCGCTCGCCGGTCGAGGTCGAGCAGGCGCATCGTCGCCACCTCCTCGCGACTCGGCCAGGTCGCGGACGAGCGCGGGAGCGATCGTGCCGCCGGCGCCGAGCACGGCGACCGTCAGCGTCCTCGCGGTCGGGCTCATCGCACGAGCTCCCTGGCCCGCAGCGCGAGCCAGAACTCGATCCGGTCGCGGGCGCTCGACAGGTCGCGGCCGGTCAGCTCCTCGACGCGCCGGATGCGGTAGCGAAGCGTGTGGCGGTGGCAGTAGAGCTCGCGCGCCGCGCCCTCCCACTGGCCGTTGTGCTCGAGGAACGCCTCGAGCGACCGCAGCAGCTCGCCGCCGTACTCGCCCTCGCCGTCCTCGATCGGCGCCGAGCACGCTCTCGCAGTACATGCGCAGCGCCTCGTCGTCCTGCACCGAGAGCAGGAACTGGAACGCGCCCGAGGTCGCGGTAGGAGGCGACCTTCGGGCGCGTCGCCGTTCGCGAAGCGCCGCGACCTCGAGCGCGCAGCGCGCCTCGTGGAAGCTGCGGCGCAGCGCGCTCGACCGGCGCGACGCCGGCTGGCGGCCGCGCGCACCTCGCCGTGGCGCTCCGCGAGCAGCTCGCGGGCGTGCTCGGCGAGCGCGATCGGGTCCCACGCCGTCGCGTCGACCACCGCGCACAGCAGCTCTCCGCGCGCGGCGACCAGCGCGCCGACGCCGGCCTCGGACAGCATGCCGCTCGAGCGTCGCCTCCGCGCCGCGCGGGTCGGTCGAGCTCGAACAGCAGCACGGCGGCCTGCTCGCCGACGCCGAACGGGCGCAGGCGGCCTGCGAGCTCGTCGGTCGTCGAGGCTGCCCGACAGCGCCTCCTCGAGCACGTCTCCCGCCAGCCGGCGCTCGGTGTCGCGCACGACGCGCCGGCGCATCAGCTCGAGCGCCACGACCGTCACCGCCTGCTGGAGGATCAGTCGCTCGAAGTCGCGCGAGGCCGCCGGAGTCGCGCACGGCGACGAGCCAGGCCTGCGGGCCCTCGCGGCTGTCCGGCCGCGACCGGCAGCGCGAGCGCCGCGCCCGGCGACGCTCGCGTGGTCGGGCGCGAACGTCACCGGCTTGCCGGCCGTTCGTGCGCTCGAGCGATCTCGTCGCCGATCGCGTCGCAGCGCGGTCCTCGGCAGCTTGCGCCGGAACTCGCAGACCGCCATCGACCGTCGCCGCTGCGGTCGAGCACGGCGACCGCGCCGCCGATCGCGGCCGCGAGCGCGCGCGTCGACCTCTTCGAGGCCGCGCTCCTCGAGCACGAGCTGCTCGAGCCGCTTGTGGAACGCGATGCCGCGCTGGAGCAGTCTCGTACTGCTCGTTGACGAGCCGCGCGAACGCCTTCTCGGTGATCGCGATGAACGGCATCTCGTAGGGAACCTCGAACAGCGGGAAGTCGAGCCTGCGCGCCTCCGCGACGAGCGCGTCGGGATCTGGTCGTGCTCGAAGCCGGTGCCGAACCCGAGCCCGGCGAGGTGGTGGTGCGCTGAGCCGGCGCACGAACTGCCGCTGCTTGGCGGCGGTCGTGCAGCTGCATGCCCGGTCGTGAGCAGCAGCTCGCCGCCCGAGAGCCAGGGCGTGGGGTCGAGCAGCTCGGTGATGTGGACCCAGCGGATCGGCGCGTCGCGCGGCTCTCGCTCGCCGGCCAGCGAGCGACCAGTCTCCAGAGTTGCGTCAGCACGCAGGCTCCTGTGACCGGACGAGCATCGTCGCCTACGCGCTCACGCTGCGCGGTCACTAGTCGCGACCACCCGCTCCCATGCCTCGGTCAGAACGCGAGCGCAGGATCGGACTCGATCTCCTCGAACTGCTCGGTGTCCGCGATCAGCGGCGGCGCGAGCTGGATGACGGGGTCGCCGCGGTCGTCGGCGCGGCAGATCAGCCCCTGCTGTACAGCTCGCCCGGACAGGAAGCCGCGCAGCAGGTCCTCCGACTCCTCGTCGTTGAAGGTCTCCTTGGTCTCCCGGTCCTTGACCAGCTCGATCGCGTGGAAGAAGCCGGCGCCGCGCACGTCGCCGACGATCGGGATGTCGCGCAGGCCTTCGAGCGCGCGCGCGGAACTCGCCCTCCTTCGCGCAGCACGTGCCCGCAGAGGCCCTCGCGCTCGAAGATGTCGAGGTTCGCGAGCGCGACCGCGCAGGCGACCGGGTGCCCGCCGAACGTGAAGCCGTGCGCGAACATCGCCTTGTCCTCCATGAACGGCTCGGCGATCCGGTCCGAGACGATCATCGCGCCCATCGGCACGTAGGCCGAGGTCAGGCCCTTCGCGGTCGTGATGATGTCGGGCTGGTAGCCGTAGCGCTCGCGAGCCGAAGTAGTGTGCCGAGCCGGCCCCACGAGCAGATCACCTCGTCGGAGATCAGCAGGACGCCGTGGCGGTCGCAGATCTCGCGCACGCGCTGGAAGTAGCCCTCCTGCGGCGGAGAAGCAGCCGCCGGCGTTCTGGACGGGCTCGAGGATCACGGCCGCGACCGTCTCGGGGCCCTCGAACAGGATGCGCTCCTCGATCGCGTCCGCCGCCCAGAGCGGGTCGCGGTCCGCGCGGCCAGCGGTAGCTGTTCGTGTTCGGCACGTGGCAGCCGCCGGGCGTCAGCGGCTCGAACGGCGCGCGCAGCCCGGTCAGGCCCGGTCGCCGCGAGCGCGCCGAGCGTCGTGCCGTGATAGGCGAGCTCGCGCGCGATCAGCTTGGTGCGCTGTCCCTCGCCGCGCAGCCGGTGGTAGTTGCGCGCCAGCTTCCAGGCGGACTCGACCGCCTCCGAGCCGCCGGAGGTGAAGAACACGCGGTTGAGGTCGCCCGGGGCGAGCGACGCGATGCGGGCTGCGAGCTCGATCGCGCGCGGGTGCGCGTAGCTCCAGTTGGTGTAGAAGCCGAGCTCCTTGCGCCTGCGCCGCGGCCGCATCGCCGAGCTCGGCGCGGCCGTGGCCGGCGTTCACGCAGAAGAGCGCCGAGAGCCCGTCCAGGTAGCGCTTGCCGTGCTCGTCGTAGACGTAGCAGCCCTCGCCGCGCACGATGCACGGGCACCTCGTGGTCCGTCGTAGGACGCCCATGCGCGTGAAGTGCATCCAGAGGTGGCGCTTGGCCAGCTCCTGCAGAGCGCTGCCGGATCCCGCAGGCACCGAGCGGAGTTGTCTCTTCGAGCACTTTGCCAGCCATGTGTCTCCTCTCCTGCGGACCTTTACGGGCCGCTTCGAAAAGACTAGCCTGAATCGGCTAACGATATAACCGTATGGGAGTAACGACAAGGCCAAACCGTTAGCCTTTTCGTGGATTGTCGAGGGGAGACGCAGAAGTTGAGTACGCCAGGCGACGGTCCTCGGCCGGGCGGACGGCGAACGGCCGAGCGTCGAGTTTGCAGGACGTCACCAAGCGCTTCGGCGACTTCACGGCCGTGCGCGACCTCGACCTCGACGTTCGAGCGCGGCGAGTTCTTCACCCTGCTCGGGCCCGAGCGGGTGCGGCAAGACGACCACGCTGCGGATGGTCGCGGGCTTCGAGGAGCCGACCGCGGGCCGGATCCTGCTCGACGGCGCGAACGTCGGCGGCCTGCCGCCGTTCCGGCGCCCGACGAACACCGTCTTCCAGAGCTATGCGCTCTTCCCGCACCTGAGCGTCGAGGACAACGTCGCGTTCGGGCTGCGCCGCAAGGGCGTTGCCAAAGGACGAGGTGCGCCGGCGCGTCGCGGACGAGCTCGAGCTCGTCGGGCTGTCGCGCCGAGGCGAAGCGCAAGCCGCGCCAGCTCTCCGGCGGCCAGCAGCAGCGGGTCGCGCTCGCCCGCGCGCTGGTCAACCGGCCCGCGGTGCTGCTGCTCGACGAGCCGCTGGGCGCGCTCGACCTCAAGCTCCGCAAGGGCCTCCAGATCGAGCTCAAGAGCATCCAGCGCGAGGTCGGCATCACGTTCATCTACGTGACGCACGACCAGGAGGAGGCGCTCACGATGTCCGACCGGATCGCGGTCATGAACCACGGCGTGATCGAGCAGCTCGACGTCGCCCGAGGAGGTCTACGAGCGCCCGCGCACGACGTTCGTGGCCGGCTTCATCGGCGTCTCGAACCTGATGCCGGCGGCGGTCGTGTCCGCCAACGGCAGCGTCGGCGAGCTGCAGCTCGACAGCGGCGTGCAGATTCGCGCCGACGGGCGTGGGCGGCCTGGGCGTCGGGCGAGCGGTGCCACGCGGTCGTGCGCCCGGAGAAGCTGCGAATCGAGCGCGCCGACGAGCCCGCGGACGGCGATCGTGCCGAGCGTCGAGGGCATCGTCGAGAGCTCCCTCTACCTCGGCACGGCGACCCAGTTCGTCGTGCGGCTGCCGGACGGCGTGGCGATGACGGTGCTGGTCCCGAACGCCGACGAGGCCGAGCGCCAGCGCCTGCCGGCCGCCGGCGTGCCCGTGCGGCTCGCCTGGGCGACCGAGCACATGCACGTGGTCGCGAGGCCGAGGGACCGGCGCCTGAGCAAGGCGAAAGAGATGACGATTCACTGACAGCGACACGATCGCCGGCTCAGCCGGCGGCGACCACAGAGGAGAGAAGCAAGTGACCGATCGCGACATCGAGCGTTTCATCGAAGAGCTGCTGGCCGCACGACCTCACCCGGCGGCGGCTGCTGCAAGCGAGGCCGGGGCGGGGGCGCTCGGGCCTGAGCTTCGCCGGGCTTCCTGGCGGCCTGCGGCGGCGACGGTGGACGAAGCGGCAGGGGAAGGAGGACGCCAGCGCGATCCCCAAGGGCACGATCGCCGAGACGCTGAACTTCTCGAACTGGCCGCTACTACATCGACGTGGACGGCAAGCGCCATCCGACCCTCAACGACTTCCAGAAGAAGTACGGCACGAAGGTCAAGTACACCGAGGAGATCAACGACAACATCGAGTTCTTCGGCAAGGTGCGCCAGCAGTACGCGCAGGGCAACTCCGGCGGGCGCGACCTGCACGTCGTCACCGACTGGCTCTGCGCGCGCATGAAGCGCCTCGGCTACGTGCAGAAGCTCGACAAGTCGGCGATGCCGAACGTCGTCAAGAACATCGACCCGGCGGTCGCGAGCGCCCGACTTCGACCCGAAGCGCGAGTACTCCGTGCCGTGGCAGACGGGTCAGGTGCTGCTGATCTACCGCAAGGACAAGACCGGCGGCGACATCACGAGCGTCAACGACCTCTTCGACCCGAAGTTCAAGGGCAAGGTCACGATGCTCAGCGAGATGCGCGACACGGTCGGCTCGGTGCTGCTGGCGGATGGCGTCGAACCCGGAGAAGGCGACCCTCGATCAGGTCATGAACGCGATCGACAAGATCGAGAAGGCCTCCAAGGACGGGCAGATCCGGCGCTTCACCGGCAACGACTACGTCGCGCGACCTCCTGAAGGGCGACTCGATCGCGATCCTGGGCTGGTCCGGCGACGCCGGCGCAGCTGGCGGCCGAGAACCCGAACGTCGAAGTACAAGCACCCCGAGGAGGGGTTCATGGTGTTCACGGACACCATGCAGATCCCGGTCGGGGCGCCGCACGCGTTCACGGCGGAGAAGTTCATGGACTTCGTCTACGACCCGGAGATCCAGGCGAAGATCACGGCCTACGTCAACTACGTGCCGCCGGTCAAGGGCGCCAAGGAGGTCTTGGCGAAGAGCGATCCCGAGCTCGCGGAGAACCCGCTGATCTTCCCGGACCTCTCGCAGGCGCACAACTTCAAGACGTTCCCGCCGGACGAGGAGGCGCAGATCGACGCCGCCTTCCAGCGTGCGATCGGCGCCTAGGTAGCGACCTTGGCGGCGTGGCTGCAGAGACGGCAGGGGGCTCCTGCCGTACCTGCTGCTGGCGCCCGGGCTCGCGTTCTTGCTGCTGTTCTTCGCGGTCCCGCTCTACTACATGGCGCGGATCTCGCTCGAGACGGGATCGATCGACACGGGCTACCAGTTCACCTGGCACTTCCAGACCTACACCGACGCGCTCTCGAACTACGACACGCAGCTCTTCCGCTCGTTCCTGTACGCGGGCGCGGCCACGCTGATCGCGTTCGCTGATCGGCTACCCGCTCGCCTACGCGATCGCCTTCCGGGGCGGCAAGTGGAAGAACGCGCTGCTGCTCCTCGTGATCGTGCCGTTCTTCGTCACCTACCTGATCCGCACGCTCTCCTGGCAGACGATCCTCGACGACGACGGGCATCGTCGTGGACATGCTGCAAACGATCGGCGTGATCGGCGACGACGGCCGCGTGCTGGCGACCACGGGCGCCGTGATCGCCGGCATCACCTACAACTTCCTGCCGTTCATGATCCTGCCGCTCTACGCGAGCCTCGAGCGGATCGACCACCGGATGCTCGAGGCCGGTTACGACCTCTACGGGACGCGGCGGGCGGTGTTCACGCGGGTCACGCTGCCGCTGTCGCTGCCGGGCATCGTGGCGGGCGGCCTGCTCACGTTCATCCCCGCGGCCGGTGACTTCATCAACGCCGAGCTGCTCGGCACGCCGCGCCAGGCGATGATCGGCAACGTGATCCAGAGCCGGTTTCTGGAGCTGACCGACTATCCGACGGCGGCCGCGCTGTCGTTCGTCCTGATGGCGGCGATCCTCGTGCTCGTGCTCGTCTGGGCGCGGTTCGTCGGCACCGAGTCGCTGATGGGAGCGGAGGCGCGCTGATGGAAGCCGCGAGCCTGCGCGCGGAGGTCCGGCCGATCAGGCATCCGCGGTTGCATGCGGTCGGGGCGCTGGCTGCTGGACCAGTCGCTGAACCTCTACGCGGCGCTCGCGCTGATCTACCTGCTCGCGCCGATCGCGGTGATCGTCCTGTTCTCCTTCAACGATACGCAGGGCCGGTTCAACTTCGTCTGGCAGGGCTTCACGCTCGAGCACTGGAAGCACCCGTTCGACGTGCCGGGGCTCACGGAGGCGCTCGGGAACTCGATCAAGATCGCCGCCATCTCGACGGTGTTCGCGACGATCCTCGGCACGATGATGGCGCTGGCGCTCGTCCGCTACCAGTTCCGCGGGCGCGCACCGACCAACTTCTTCATCTTCCTGCCGCTGGCGACACCGGAGGTCGTGCTCGGCGCGTCGCTCCTGTCGCTGTTCCTGACGCTCGGCTTCGCGACCGGCTTCACGACGATCGTGATCGCGCACATCATGTTCAACATCAGCTTCGTGGTCGTGACGGTGCGGTCGCGGCTGATCGGCTTCGACCGGCATCTCGAGGAGGCGGCGCAGGACCTGGGCGCAAACGGCTTGCAGACGTTCATGCGCGTGACCCTGCCGCTGATCGCGCCGGGCGTGTTCGCGGCGGCGCTGCTCGCGTTCGCCCTCTCGATCGACGACTTCGTGATCACGAACTTCAATGCCGGCTCGACGGTGACGTTCCCGCTGTTCGTGTGGGGGGCGGCGCGCGTCGCGGTACCCCCGCAGATCAACATCATCGCGACGATGATCTTCTTCGCGACACTGTTCCTGATGCTCCTGACGGTCCGGCAGCAGCGGCGGGCCGAGCGGCATGGCGGCGGTGCGCCCCGAGCGCCTGAGTACGCTGTCGGCTTGACGCCCACGCGATGCGCGTGATCGGCGCGGAAACTGGTCCGCGGCGCTCGAGCGCGCTGCCCCGGCCTCGTGCAGCGCCGCTGGCAGGTCGGCCGATCGAGATCGACGGCCAGGAGCTCGACCCGGAGGTGCAGCTGCTGCTGCGAGCTGCTGGACCGCGGCTCCGCGTCCCGCCTCCGCGCAGATCGACTCCGTGGCCGAGGCGCGCGCCGAGCGCGCGCCGTGAGGCGCACGTGTTCGCGGGCGAGCAGGTTCGACGTGGCGCGCACGGAGGAGCTGTCGCTGCCCGGCCCGGCCGGCCCGATCGCGGGCGCGGCTGTACGTCCCGCACGCGAGCCGCGGCGCGGCCGCCGCTGCTCGTCTTCTTCCACGGCGGCGGCTGGGTCGTGTGCGATCTCGACACCCACGACAACGCCTGCCGCTTCCTCGCGCGGGAGGCGGGCGTGCTCGTGCTGTCGATCGACTACCGGCTCGCGCCCGAGCATCCGTTCCCGGCAGCGGTCGAGGACGCGCTGGCGGCTTCCGGTTCGGCGCGCGAGAACGCCGCGGAGCTGGGCGCAGACCCGCACGCGGTCGCGGTCGGCGGCGACAGCGCGGGCGGCAATCTGGCCGCCGTCGTCGTCACAGCTCGCGGTCGCGGAGGGCGGGCCGGTGCCCGCCTTCACGCTGATCATCTACCCGGTCACCGACCTCTCCGAGAAGCGGCCCTCGTACCGGCTCTTCGCGCGAGGGCTTCGTGCTGACCGAGGAGCACATGGACTGGTACCGCGGCGCACTACCTGCCGGATGAGGCCGCCGCGCGCGACCCGCGCGCGTCGCCGCTGCTCGCCGAGGACCTCTCCGGCCTGCCGCCGACCTACATCGCGACGGCCGGCTTCGACCCGCTGCGCGACGAGGGCGAGGAGTACGCGCGACGGCTGCGCGAGGCCGGCGTGCCGGTCGCGCTGCGGCGCCACCCGGGCCTCATCCACGGCTTCGCCAACGCCGTGGGCTCGACGCGGTTCGGGCGGCTCGCGATGCAGGAGGCGGCGGGGGCGCTGCGGGTGGGCGTGCAGGCGCGCGCGGCTGGTCGCGCCGTCTCGTGAGCACCTACGCGAAGCTCGCCGACCTGCCGCTCGAGATCGAGTCGTACGAGCTCGAGCCGCTCGAGCTCGAGGTCTCGAGCGACTTCACGCGCCTGACGACGGTCATGCGGCTGCGCGGCGGCGGGCAGGAGGGGGTGGGGGAGGACGTCACCTACGACGCGCTCGACCACGTCGCCCTGCAGGAGGCCGGGCCGATCCTTCCGCTCGCCGGCACGTGCACGCTCGACAGCTTCAGCGCGAGGGTCGGCGAGCTCGACCTGTTCCCGGCCGAGCCCGTGCGCGACGTGTCGCGCCTCTACCGCCGCTGGGCGTTCGAGAGCGCGGCGCTCGACCTCGCGCTCCGCCAGGCCGGCCGCTCGCTGGCCGAAGCGCTCGGGCGCGAGGCGCGGCCGGTCACGTTCGTGATGTCGCTGCGGCTCGGCAAGCCGCCCACGATCGAGCCGGTGCGCAAGCCGCCTCGACGCGTACCCGACGCTGCGCTTCAAGCTCGACCCGACGAGCGACTGGAGCGACGACCTGATCGCGGAGCTGGTCGACACCGGCGCGATCGACTCGGTCGACTTCAAGGGCTTCTACGAGGGCACGGTCGTGGACCAGCCGCCGGACCCGGACCTCTACCGCCGCGTCGTGGAGGCGTTTCCGGAGGCGTGGATCGAGGACCCGGCGCTCACCGACGAGACCCGCGCGGTGCTCGAGCCGGCACGAGGACCGCATCACCTGGGACGCGCCGATCCACTCGATCGCCGACATCGAGTCGCTGCCGTTCCCGCCCAAGATGGTGAACGTCAAGCCCTCGCGCTTCGGCAGCCTGCGGGCGCTGATGGACGGCTACGACTACCTGGCCGAGCGCGGCATCGGGGCCTACGGCGGGGGTCAGTTCGAGCTCGGCCCCGGTCGCGGGCAGATCCAGTACCTGGCCTCGCTGTTCCACCCGGACACGCCGAACGACGTCGCGCCCGGCGGCTACAACGTGCCCGACCCGCCCGTCGGGCCTGCCCGCCAGCCCGCTTCCACCGGAGCCGAGCGAGACGGGCTTCCGCTGGGGGGAATAGGGCGCGACCGCCGTGGCGCCCTGAAAACCGGGCAGGTAAGGGAGTTGGCCCGAAACGCCGCCGACCACGCGTTCCGGTTTCGGCACGACATACGGGCTCAAACCGGAACAGGCAAGGACTCACCCCCTGGACCCCTCCCTAGAATCACCACGATGGCCGGTCACTCCAAATGGGCGCAGATCAAGCGCAAGAAGGGCGCCGCGGACGCCCGGCGGGGTCAGCTCTTCACGAAGCTCGCCCGAGCGATCACGGTGGCCGCCCGCGACGGCGGTGGGGATCCCGACGGCAACGCAGCGCTCGCAAATGCGATCGAGAAGGCCAAGGCGCTCCGGATGCCCAAGGAGAACATCGAGCGGGCGATCGCGCGTGGGTCGGGCGCCGGGGGCGACGCGGCCGCGATCGAGACCGTCACCTACGAGGGCTATGGCCCCGGCGGTGTCGCGATCCTGATCGAATGCCTGACGGACAACCGCAATCGCACGGCGGCGGACATCCGCCACATCTTCACCCGCGCGGACGCGAGTCTCGGCGAACCGGGATCGGTGTCGTGGATGTTCGACAAGCGGGGCGTCCTGCTGGTGGACGCCGGCCGCTGGAGCGAGGACGATCTGATGCCGGCGATCGACGCGGGCGCCGAGGACATGGTCGAGGAAGGCGACTCGATCAGGATCACCTGTGAGCCCGCGCAGCTGCGCGCGGTGAGCGAGGCGCTCGAACAGGCCGGCGTCGAGGTCCAGTCGACCGAGCAGACGATGGTGCCGAGGACCGTGGTGGAGCTGGGACCGCACGATGCCCGCAAGCTCCTGAAGCTGCTCGACGCGCTGGACGAGCAGGACGACGTGGACCAGGTCCACGCGAACTTCGACATCAACGCCGAGGTCTTGGAAGAAGCAACTGCGGCCTGAAAAGCGGGCCAGGAAGCAACTGCGGCCTGAGCAGCGAGCCAAGGCGAGGAGCGGCTTGCTGCTGGGCTCCTCGCCTATAGCTCCCTGTCGCGTCCGTCCGCAATCCCCGCGGACCCCTGAAGATCCCATCCGTGAGAGGCGGCGCCAGCACTAACTAACCCCGTAGTCAGTGTCAAGTGCTGAAACTGACAAAGTCCAACTGAGACGGGGGTGTCCTATTCTGAAAGCGGAAGGCCACGGACAGGCAACTGCATCTGAGCCGCTTCTGACTGTGTGAAACTGAACGCATGAGCAAAGCCGAGACAGCCCCGGGAACCAACAAGCGCAGGCGCCGACTGCGTGCCGAGGAACGGCGCGAAAGCATCCTCGACGCGGGCAACATGGTCTTCGGCCAGCGCGGCTACGACACGGTCCGCATCGACGACGTGGCGGGCGCGGCGGGCATCTCGAAGGCGCTCATCTACGAGCATTTCCGCAGCAAACAGGAGCTCTACGGGGAGCTCATGAACCGCGCGGCGCTCGAGATGCTCGACCGCATCGTCGCGGCGGCATCGGAGCCGGGCGCGGGCGGCGCGAAACGCCTCGAGCGGGGTGCCCAGGCCGGCTTCGCGTTCGTGACGGAGAAGCCCGAGGCGTTTCAGATGTTCGTGCGGGACGTGACCGACCCCGAGGTCGCCCAGCAGCAGGCCGCGCTGCGTCGCGGTGCCGTCGCGGCGATGGTGGGCCTGATGGAGATGGAGCCCCCGCAGACGCGCGCAGGACTCGAGCGGCGCAACCTCGAGCAGCTCGCCGAGATGGTCGTCGGCGGCTTCTACGCCCTCGGGGACTGGTGGCTTCGCAACCGCGACGGGGACGTGTCCGAGCTGATCTCGATGATGATCAGCTTCATGTGGCTCGGATTGGGCCGCATGCAGGAGGGTGAACGCTGGGAGTCGCCTTCGGCAGGCGGGAACCACGCCGCCCATGCAGAACACGACTCGGATGGGAGCCTCACCCAGCCACACCCGCCCGCCTGACCCACCCAACGGCCAGGGCGCGGTCGTCCTCGGCATAGACCCGGGCACTGCCTCGACCGGGTTCGGGCTCGTGGAGCGGTGCGGCAGCACACTCGTCTCGCTCGGCGGGCGGCGTGATCTCGACCAGGGCCGACGAGCCGCTCGAGCGGCGCCTGGCCTCGATCGCCTCGTGCCTCGAGGAGCTGATCGAAGCTCACCATCCATCGGCGCTCGCGGTCGAGGACATCTTCTTCGGACGCAACGTGAGGACCGCATTCGCGGTCGGCCAGGCGCGTGGCGCCGTGCTGGCGACCGCCGGTGCGGTCGGCATTCCCTGCTTCCCGTATACGCCACAGGCGGTGAAGCTCGCCGTGTGCGGCAGCGGCCGTGCCGGCAAGGACCAGGTCCAGCGGATGGTGGCCGCGCTGCTGGCGCTCCGGGACCCGCCGGAGTCCGACCACGCCGCGGACGCGCTCGCGCTTGCGATCTGCCATGCGAGTCGGATGCCCCTGGAGGCATCCGCCTCCGCGTCCACAATCCCGAACACATGATCGCTTCCGTCTCCGGCACCGTGCAGGCGCGGCGGCCCGATCACGTCGTGATCGACTGCGGCGGGGTCGGGTATCGCCTGAGCGTCTCCGCGAAGACCCTCGATCAGGTCCCGGCCGCGGGGCAGAGCGCGAACCTGCTGTCCCACCTGATCCTGAAGGACGACGGGATCCAGCTCTTCGGCTTCGCCACCGAGGCCGAGCGCGAGTTGTTCCTGCGGCTGATCTCGGTCAGCGGGATCGGCCCGAAGATGGCGCTCACGGCGCTTTCCGGCTCGAGCGTCGGAGAGCTGCGCAAGGCGATCGCGGCGGGCGACGCCAAGCGCTTCCAGGTCGTGCCCGGCATCGGGCGAAAGACGGCCGAGCGCGTGATCGTCGAGCTCCGCGACGCGATCGCGGACGAGCTCCAGGGCGAGACGCAGAGCGAGCCGGCGGCGCTCGACTCGCCGCGCGCCCTGGCGCACGACGGGCTGGTCGGGCTCGGGTACGACCCCGCCGAGGCGGATGGCATGCTGGTGGCCGCGATCGCGGCGGTCGGCGAAGACTCCACGCCCGAGGAGCTGATCCAGGCCGCGCTGCGTGAGGCCGTGAAGGCGGCATGAGCCCGCCGGGCCCCGCGGACGTCAGCATGCAGGTGCCGGCGACGAAGCCGGGCGAGGAGGAGTTCGATCGCACGCTGCGCCCGCGCACGCTCGACGACTTCGTCGGGCAGGAGCAGCTCAAAGGCCAGCTCGCGCTCTTCATCGAAGCGGCCCGCCGCCGCGGCGAGCCGCTCGACCATCTCCTGCTGGCAGGACCGCCGGGCCTCGGCAAGACCTCGCTCGCCCACATCACCGCCCGGGAGCTCGACGTGCCGCTCGTGCAGACGGCGGGGCCGGCGCTCGAGCGCAAGGGGGACGTGGCCGCGTTCCTGACCGCGCTCGAGCCCGGATCGGTGTTCTTCATCGACGAGGTCCATCGCCTCGCGCGCGCGGTCGAGGAGACGCTCTATCCCGCGATGGAGGACCGGCGCCTGCCGATCGTGCTCGGGCAGGGCGCCGGCGCACGGACCGTGACGCTCGACCTGCCGCCGTTCACGCTCGTCGGCGCGACCACGCGCACCGGGCTCCTGACGACGCCGCTGCGGGAGCGTTTCGGGCTCTCCCACCGGCTCGAGCACTATCCGCCCGGTGAGCTGGCCGAGATCGTCCGGCGCTCGGCTGCGATCCTGGGCGTGCAGATCGACGACGCGGGCGCGGAGGCGATCGCGTCACGGGCGCGGGGCACTCCGCGTGTCGCCAACCGCCTGCTCAAGCGCGTGCGGGACTTCGCCGAGGTGCGATCCAGCGGCGCGATCAGCGAGGACGTGGCCGCCGACGCGCTCGAGCTGCTCGAGGTCGACGCCGAAGGCCTCGAGCGCCTGGACCGGGAGATCCTGCGCACGATCGTGGAGAAGTTCGAGGGCGGGCCGGTTGGGCTCTCGACGCTCGCGGTCTCGGTGGGCGAGGAGCAGGACACGATCGAGGACGTCTACGAGCCTTATCTCCTGCAGCGCGGCCTGATCAAGCGCACCCCGCGGGGCCGCGTCGCCACCGCCCGTGCCTACGAGCACCTCGGCCTCGAGCCGCCCGACCGCAGCGGCAGCCTGTTCTAGCGCGTCTCGCATGCGCTTGCTGCCTTGCCCATTGCTCTTGCCCATCGAGTCGCACGACTCATCATTCCGGGCCGGCGCACGATAAGAGTCGGAAAGGAATCCGAACCCGTCCCCGGCAGGGACGCGGTCGCGGTACTGCGGCGGTTTTTCCAGCGCTATCTAAACTCGAAGCGTGCCCATCTTCATTTGCCCCAATTGCGGAACCCGGAGCACTCCCGCCGAGCGCACGGCGGGATTCAGCACGGCGCCCCGGGGTTGCCAGAAATGCGGGTTCGGCTTTCTCTTCGAGCTGCTCGACGACTACTACCCGGACCCGAACGCGGCCTTCTTCGTCTGCGACAGCGAAGCGCGCGTGATCGGCTGCGGGCGCGGCAGCTTCGAGCTGACCGGCCTCCGGGACGAGTCGACCGTCGGCCGCCCGGTGAAGGACGTGCTGGGACTGCGGTTCGCCGACGGAGACGACCCGATCGACACGACGCTCGAATGGGGCGTCCGGGTGCTCGGGCGCTCGGTGCGCGTGGCGGCGGAGGGCGACCTGCCCGCCGAGGCCACGGCCGACGTGTTTCCGGCCTACGACGAAGACGGCGGCCTGCTCCTCGTATTGACTCCCAAGCGCTGATCGTCAGCTGGCCCCCCGTCTAGAATCCCTCCGGGACGAGAGATGACCTCCCGCCGCCGCAACCTCTTCGTGATCCTGCTGATGCTCGGCTTCCTGGCCGCGTCGGCTGTCGTCATCTATGTCAAGGAGACCCGCCTGGGCCTCGACCTCAAGGGCGGCATCGAGCTCGTCTACCAGGGCGAGCCGACCCCGCAGAGCGAGGTGACGCCGGAGGCGATCGACCGCGCGATCGACATCATCCGCGAGCGCGTCGACCAGCTCGGCGTCGCGGAGCCCGAGATCCAGCGCCTCGGCTCGAAGCAGATCTCGGTCGGCCTCCCGGGCGTCAAGGACCTGAACCGGGCCAAGAAGCAGGTCGGCACGACCGCCCAGCTGTATTTCTACGACTGGGAGAAGAACGTGATCGGCAACCCGCGCACGCCGATCAACGGGCTCTACGAGGCGGTCGACAAGGCCTCCAAGCAGCCGGAGGTCGTGGACGACAACAACTCGACCAAGGGCCAGTACTACCTCTTCAAGGCCAACCGACAGCTCGCCGAGGGACCGGATGCGCTGCGCAGCGACGCGCTCTCGCAGTACAACGGCAAGGTCCCGAAGGGCTACAAGCTGTTCAAGGTGCCGGCCGGGACGATCGTGGTCGAGGGCGAGCGGCCGGAGGGCTACCCCGACGACAGACCGTACGACCGCTGGTTCGTCCTGCGCGACAACTCCGAGCTGCGGGGCACGGACCTCAAGAACCCGGAGCAGAACTACGACCCGACGACCAACGAGCCGATCGTCACGTTCGAGTTCACCGGCAAGGGGCGTAACGCCTTCCACGACGTCACGAAGCGGCTCGCCGAGCGGGGCCAGCTGAAGCAGGTTCCCGGGCAGCCGGTCGAGAACTCCTTCCAGACCTTCGCGATCGTGCTCGACCAGAAGGTCGTCTCGCGCCCGTTCATCGACTACCGCGAGAACCCCGACGGCATCGACGGCCGCACCGGCGCCCAGATCTCCGGCGGCTTCAACACGGCCGAGGCGCAGGACCTCGCCGACGTGCTCAAGACCGGCGCGCTGCCCATCACCCTGAAGCCGATCAGCGAGGTCCAGGTCTCCGCGTCGCTCGGAAAGCAGGCCCTGCACGAAGGGCTCATCGCGGGCATCGTCGGATTCGGCCTGGTGGTGCTCTTCCTGCTCTTCTACTACCGCCTGCTGGGCGCGATCGCGGTGTTTGCGCTCATCACCTACGCGATCCTGTTCTTCGGGCTGATCAAGCTGATCCCGATCACGCTCACGCTGCCCGGCATCGCGGGACTGATCCTCACGATCGGAGTCGCGGCGGATACGAACATCGTCATCTTCGAGCGCATCAAGGAAGAGTTACGCGCCGGGCGCTCCGCGATGTCGGCGATCGCGACCGGCTACACGCGCGGCATCGCGACGATCATCGACGCGAACGTCGTCACGCTGATCACCGCGTTCATCCTGTTCATCCTCGCCACCGCCGGCGTCAAGGGCTTCGCGTTCACGCTGGGTGTCGGGACGCTCGTCTCGCTGTTCACGGCCGTCCTCTTCACCCAGGCCGTGCTCGCGTCGATGGGGCGCTCGCGCCTGCTCCGCAGCAAGGCGATGCTCGGCGCGACGGAGCGGCATTTCCGCTGGAAGTTCGACTTCATGGGCAAGAGCCGGTACTTCTTCGCGATGTCGGGCGTGATCCTCACGATCGGCTCGATCGCGGTCGCCACCAAGGGCCTCAACTTCGGCATCGACTTCAAGAGCGGCACGCGCGTCACCGCCGACCTGCAGCGCGATGCAAGCGTCGAGCAGGTCCGCAACGCGATCGCGCCGCTCGGCCTGTCCGACGCCAAGATCCAGGAGATCTCGAACCGCGAGCTGGGTCCCAATGCGGTCCAGGTCTCCACCGGGGAGCTGGGCCCGGGCGGCGTCAAGAGACTCGAGGACACGATTCGCGCGGAGTTCGGCGTCACCTCCGAGGGCTTCTCGAGCGAGAGCGTGGGCCCGACGTTCGGCGAGACGGTGGCGCGCAGCGCCGCGATCGCGATCGTCGCCTCGCTGCTGCTGATCATGGCCTACGTGGCATTCCGGTTCGAGCCGAAGTTCGCCGTGCCGGTGCTGATCGCGCTCTTCCACGACCTCTTGATCACGGCCGGCGTCTATTCGCTGGTGGGCAGGGAGGTGACCACGTCGACCGTCGCGGCCCTGTTGACGATTCTCGGCTTCTCGCTCTACGACACCGTGATCGTGTTCGACCGGATCCGGGAGAACGCGCCGCGCATGCCGCGCGCCGCCTTCACGCAGATCGTCAACCGCTCGATGAGCGAGGTCCTGACCCGCTCGCTGGCGACCTCCTTCTGCGAGCTGCTGCCGATCACGGCGCTGCTGATCTTCGGCGGCGACACCCTCAAGGACTTCGCGTTCGCGCTGCTGGTCGGTATCGCCTCGGGTACGTACTCCTCGATCTTCATCGCGAGCCCGGTGCTGACCGAGTGGAAGGAACGAGAACCGACGTACGTCCAGCGCCGCCATCGCATCCTCGAGCAGTTCGGCACTGTGCCGGCCTACGCGGCCACCACGCGCGAGGGCGTGGCGACGACCGACATGCCCGCCGAGGAAACGCCGGTCCCGGTCGGCGCGTCTGCCCCGGTCGAAGAAGACGGGCGCGACGGTGGACGGCGACGAACGCGAAAACCCGAGCCTGAGCCCGAGCCCGAGCCGAACCGGTCGCGGAGGCCGGCGACGGATACGACGGCGACGACAGCGTGGAGGGCGACGAAGAGTCGCAGGAGCCGGCCACGGTGCCGGGCGGCGGGCGGCCGCCCGAGGACGCCGCGCGCAAGCGCGCGGTTGACGCCGTGCGGGCCGAGCGTGCCGATCGCAAGAAGCGTGCGCGCCAGCGCAGCCGGCGCAAGCACGGAAGGAGCCGCTAGACACCATGAATCTGCTCGCCTGGGTCATGATGGGCATCGCGATCTGGCACTTCGCGATCTTCGTCCCGGACCACTTCTGGGGCGGCATCGTGGGGGCGTTCGCCTTCGCGGTCGTCGGGTCGGTGGTGGTGGGCCTGGCGCTCGCCGGCGGCGAGATCGACGACGCCAGCCTGGCGACCGCCCTGGAGGCGATCCCCGGCGCGATCCTCGGGCTCGGGGTCTCGTACTTCATCGGCCTGCGCCGAGAAGACCCCGCCCTGCTGCACGACCGGTAGCGCGCCGCTCGCGCCGTTCCGTCCACCGGCCTTCCTAGCATCGGCCGGTGACTGTCAGCTGTGACGGCCGCTGGAATGCGGCTCCCTATTCGTACGCGGACGCGCTCGTGCTCGCGCGGGAGCTCGGTCTGAGCGAGACGATCGCGACCGTGCTCGTCCGGCGCGGGCTCGCGCGATCCGGCCGCCGCGCGCGCATTTCTCGACGCGACCGAGTCCCACGACGCGTTCGCCTTCGCGGGCATGGAAGAGGCGGTCGGTCTGATTCTCTCCCACGTCGAGCGCGGCCACCCGATCGCCGTGCACGGCGACTACGACGTGGACGGCGTCTGCTCGACGGCGGTGCTCGTGACCGCGCTGCGCGACCTCGGGGCCGAGGTGCGGCCGCGGCTGCCGAGCCGTTCGGAGGACGGCTACGGCCTCTCGCGGCGCACGGTCGAGGAACTGCGCGCTCGGGGCGCCGGGCTGCTCGTGACCGTGGACTGCGGGATCGGCGCGGTCGAGGAGGTGGCGTTCGCCCGCTCGCATCGGCATGGACGTGGTCGTGACCGACCACCACCGGCCGGGCGACGAGCTGCCGGCCTGCCCGATCGTGCACCCGGTCGTCTGCGGCTATCCCTGTGAGGAGCTCTGCGCGACGGGCGTCGCCTTCAAGCTCGCCGAGGCGCTCTTCGCGCGCGCGGGGCGGGATCCGGCCCTGCTCGAGCGCGAGCTCGACATCGTGGCGCTCGCCACGGTGGCGGACCTGGTGCCCCTTCGCGGTGAGAACAGGTCGCTGGTGCGGCGCGGCCTGCGTGCCCTCCACGGCGCCCGCCGGCCCGGCCTGCGCGAGCTCATGCGCGTCGCGGGGGTGGATCCGCAGAGTGTCACGGAGCAGACGCTCGGCTTCGGGCTCGCGCCGCGGATCAACGCAGCGGGCCGCCTCTACCGCGCCGACGCCGGCCTCGAGTTGGTGCTGACCGACGACGAGGAGCGTGCGCGCGAGATCGCGCGCGAGCTCGACGCCGTGAACAGCGAGCGGCAGGCGGTCGAGACCGGGATCCTGCTCGAGGCCGAGGAGCAGCTCGCGTCGGCGCCCGAGCGGCTCGCCGATCCCGTCCACGTGCTCGCCGGCGAGGGATGGCACCCGGGCGTCGTCGGGATCGTCGCCTCGCGCCTCGTCGAGCGCTATCACCGACCCTTCGTGCTGATCGGGATGGCCGCCGGCCGGGGCCGCGGCTCGGCGCGCAGCATCTCGGCCTACGACCTGCACGCCGGCCTCGCGAGCGCCTCCGAGCACCTCGAGCGCTTCGGCGGCCACCGCATGGCGGCCGGGGTGGAGCTCACCGAAGAGCAGCTGGCTCCGTTCCGGGCCGCGCTCCTCGCGCACGCCGGCGCCGCGCTGCGACCGGAGGATCTCGCGCGCACCGAGCACGTCGACGCGATCGTGCCGGGCGATGCCGTCGGCCTCGAGCTGGCCGAGCAGCTGCAGGCGATGAGGCCGTTCGGGATGGGCAACCCGGCCGTGCGGCTGTTGCTGCCGGGCGCCCGTCTGGGCGAGCTGCGGCCGATGGGGGAGGGCAAGCACGCGCGTTTCACGATCGCCTCCGCGGGCGTGCGCGCCCGCGCGGTCGCCTTCGGAGTGGGGGACAGCTTGGGCGATGCGGTCGGCGACGGCTCCACGACGGCGCGCCACGACATCACCGCCCGGCTCGAGATCAACGAGTGGGCGGGCGCGGTCGAGCCCCGACTCGTGGTCAACGCAGTCCACTCCCTGCCGGAGCCGGATCGCGACGGTGCGGGCGGGTGCTCGGAGTGCACGTGCCGCGCTCGCTCGGAGCGCTGGTGGGACGCCGTGTTCCATGAGCTCGACGCGCCGCTCGAGCGCCCGGTGGTCACGCCGCGCGGAGACAGCGCGAGGACGGTCCTCGACCGCCGGGGCGGAGGCGTGCTCGGCACGCTCTCGGAGCTGCTGAGCACCGGCGAGCCGCTGCTGGTCGCCTGCGCCGACGTGTCCCGTCGCCGCGCCCTGTTTGCCCGCGAGCTAGCGCCGGAGCGCTTCGCGAGGTCCACGCTGACCTCCGTCTCGGCGCGGTGCGCCCGCGATGAGGTGGCCGAGCCGGTCGGCGTCGGCGGTGCGTTGTGCCTGGCCGAGCACGGTGCGCTCGAGCCGCGAGCCCGGCCTTCAGTCTCTGCCGTCTCGATTCAGGCACGTCTTCGTCCTCGATCCTCCGCCGTTTCCGCATGTCGAGCAGCTGCTCTCGGAGGGCACGCCCGCCGGCGGCGGCGAGAGCTTCCTGCACCTGGGCTGGGGCGAGGCCGAGCTCGACTTCTCCCGCAAGGTGCTCGAGCACGAGTTCTCGCTGCGCGCCTCGCTTTCCGCGCTCTATCGCGGGCTCGCGGCTGCCGGCGGAACGCTCCAGGGCGCCGCGCTGGAGACCCTGCTCGCGGGCGACGGCGCGCATCCGAGAAGCCCCGCTCACGCCGCCCGGAGCCTGCGCGTCCTGACCGAGCTCGGCCTCGTCGCCGTGGAGCGCTCAAGCGCTACCGTTAAGTGCACGATCACCAGTGAAGAGCGGGTCGAGCTGGAGCGCTCGAGCGCGTTTCGCGCTTACTCCCGCATCTGCGAAGAGGGCCTCAAATTTCTGAACGAGTGGACACCACAGACGGGCGCACGGACGACGGCGTCGCAGGCGAGGGCAACGGCGCCTCCCAACGGTCCAGCAAGCGGCGTAACGCCGGACGCGAGCGACGGCGCGGCGAGATTGCCCGACGCGCACGTGCGCGTCGGCGTGATCGACGAAGCACCGCCGGCGCCGCCCACGGACGCGGAGCTCGCCGGGGACCTGCCCGACCAGGAGCGCGAGCTCCTGATGGACCTGTTCGCGCTGATCACCGAGCATGCGGACGACGCGATCGAGCCGGTCGACAAGGCCAGGGTCGCCGAGGCCTTCCGCTTCTCGTGCGAGCGCCATGCCGATCAGCAGCGCAAGTCGGGCGAGGACTTCATCACCCACCCGGTCGGGCGTCGCGAAGATCTGCGCGGGCATGCGCCTCGACACGGCCACGATCTGCGCGGCCCTGCTGCACGACACGGTCGAGGACACGAGCGCCTGCCTGGACGACGTCGAGTCGGCCTTCGGCGAAGAGGTGTGCCAGCTCGTCGACGGGGTGACCAAGCTGACCGGCATCACGTTCCAGAGCCGCGACGAGCAGCAGGCGGAGAACTACCGCAAGATGATGGTCGCGATGGCCACCGACATCAGGGTGATCCTGATCAAGCTGGCCGACCGCCTGCACAACATGCGCACGCTCGAGGGGCTTCCCAAGCAGAAGCAGATCGAGAAGGCGAAGGAGACGCTCGACATCTTCGCGCCGCTTGCGCATCGCCTCGGCATCCACTCGATCAAGTGGGAGCTGGAGGACCTCGCCTTCTCGTCCCTCCACCCGCGCAAGTACAGCGAGATCAAGTCGCTCGTCAGCCAGCAGCGCACCGAGCGCGAGGGCTACGTCGAGCGCGCCGGTCGCTACCTGAAGCAGGAGCTCGAGGCGGTCGGCATCGACGCGGACGTCTCAGGGCGTGCCAAGCACTTCTACTCGATCTACGCCAAGATGACCAAGAAGGGCCGCGAGTTCAACGAGATCTACGACCTCACCGCGATGCGGGTGATCGTGGACTCGGTCAAGGACTGCTACGGCGCGATCGGAATCATCCACTCGCTGTGGAAGCCGCTGCCGGGCCGGTTCAAGGACTACGTCGCGATGCCCAAGTTCAACCTCTACCAGGCATTGCACACGACCGTGATCGGGCCGGAGGGCCGGCCGCTGGAGATCCAGATCCGCACGCGGCAGATGCACTTCACGGCCGAGTACGGCGTCGCGGCCCACTGGATCTACAAGCGCTCGGCGGCCGGACGCCGGGACGGTCGCAGCGTCGCGCCGCCGAAGGACGGTGACATCGACGCCGGTGGGACGACCAAGCCGCCGTGGCTGCGGCACCTGCTCGACTGGCAGGAGGACCTGCAGGACCCGCGCGAGTTCATGGAGACGCTCAAGATCGACCTCTTCGAGGACGAGGTCTTCGTGTTCACGCCCAAGGGCGAAGTGAAGTCGCTGGCGGCGGGCTCGACCCCGCTCGACTTCGCCTACGCGGTCCACACCGACGTCGGCCACCGCTGCGTGGGGGCCAAGGTGAACGGCAAGATCACGCCGCTGCACTACCGGCTGCAGTCGGGCGACATCGTCGAGATCCTCACCTCGAAGCAGGAGCGCGGGCCTTCGCGAGACTGGCTCTCGCTCGTGAAGACCTCCCGGGCGCGCAACAAGATCCGCGCGTGGTTCACGCGCGAGCGCCGCGAGGACGCCGAGCACCGCGGCCGCGAGCTGCTGCAGGACACGCTGCGCAAGCAGGGGCTGCCGGCCCAGAAGATCACGGGCTCGCCGCTGCTTGCGGACGTGATCCGCGAGATGGGCTTTCGCAAGGCGGACGACTTCTACGTCGCGCTGGGGCAGGCGAAGATCTCTTCACGGGTCGTCACGAACAAGCTGCTCCAGCGGCTCAAGCAGGGCGAGGCGGTCGCCGAGGAGCGCCCCGGCGAGGACCTCGTCAGCGGCAAGGACGAGCGTGCGCGCCCGGAGGGCACGGCGACCGGCTACGGCATCCGCGTCGAGGGCATCGACGACGTCATGGTGCGGCTTGCGAAGTGCTGCCGGCCGGTGCCGGGCGACGAGATCGTCGGCTATATCTCGCTCGGCCGCGGCATCACCATCCACCGCACCGACTGCAAGAACGTCGTGCAGCTGATGCGCGACCCCGAGCGCTTCACGCAGGTCTCCTGGGAGGGCGTCAACGACACGTCGTTCCGGGTCGAGCTGCAGGTCGACGCGTGGGACCGCACCCGGCTGTTGGAAGACCTCTCCCGTACGTTCGCCGAGGCCGGCATCAACATCCTCGAGGCGCGTTGCATGGTCGATCACCCGATGGTCAAGAACCGCTTCGTGGTCGAGGTCGGCGACACCACCTCGCTGAAGAACTGCGTCGCGCGACTGCGCAACGTCGACTCGGTATTCGACGCTTACCGGGTCATCCCGGGCGGCTAGGAGCGGTACCCTTCGCACAGGCGAAGGGGGAGGGGATCATGTGGTCGAGATGGTTCGCAGTTGCTGCGCTGGCGGCGGCGTGGTGTTTCGGCGTCGTGGCGCCCGCGAACGGGGCATTTCCGGGGAAGAACGGCAAGATCGTGTTCTCGAGCGACCGTGACAACATCTATGCGCCCGATTCCAAGGGCCGCTCCATCTACGCGATGAACCCCGACGGGACGGGGCTGGTCAGGCTCACCAACGGCCCTGAGTTGCCCGGCAATGATGCCGGGAACGATCACGATCCCGCGTGGTCGCCGGACGGCAAGCAGATCGTGTTCGCGAGAACGGACCACTCGGGCTGCGGCTGTGGCAGCTTCCTGTACATCATGAATGCCGACGGGAGTGGTCTGACGCAGATTCCCAACACCGGATTCAACGCCACCGATCCGTCGTGGTCGCCGGATGGCAAGCGAATCGCGTTCGCCAACATTCCCGGTGGAGCGGAGCAGTGTCACAGCGATGCCTGCGACAGCTTCGCCTACGACGTATTTACGATCGGCGTCGACGGCAGCGGTTTGACGCAGCTCACTTCCGGTGGGCGGTCCGATTTGGATCCGGCCTGGTCGCCGGACGGAACCGAGATCGCCTTTGTCAGCAGCCGGGCGCTCCCGGATTCGCTGCCTTCGGAGTTCTTCCTGTTGTGGAAGATGAATGCCGACGGCAGCGGGCAGACGAACCTCACCCGCAATGCGAGCGACGAGCGTGCTCCGGACTGGTCGCCGGACGGCCGGCGGATCGTGTTTCACAGCGACCGGCAGCCCCACGAGGGTGGCAGCAAGATCTGGGCGATCGACCGCAACGGCGCGAACCTCACGCAGTTGACGGGCGATGGGCGGCCGACCGGGTTCATCGACCGCTGGCCGGCCTGGTCTCCCGACGGCACGCGGATTGCGTTCACGAGCACGCGATCCGACGAGGGCTGGCGCATCTGGTCCATGAACGCGACGGGCGCGGACAGGACTCAGATCACGACCCGCGTCGGTCTCGGCAACTTCGACTTCGACGCGGACTGGCAGCCCATCCCCGCCCCGAAGCGCGAGGACTTCAAGAACGCCGCCCAGTTCTGCAAGGCCGAGCGCGACTTCCTGGGTGAAGAGGCTTTCCGGCAGAAATACGGCGGCGGCGCCGAACGCGCACGGCCGCTGTGTGAGCGGAAACGGTTAGCTGACGACGCGCAGCGCGCCCGGGGCGATGCCGTACACGGCCTCGGTGTGCTCGCCGAGGTAGTCGCCGTCCACCTCGAGCGGGAACGGCATCGGCACGCCGTCCTGCTCGAGCGACGTGACGCGGGCTTCCGTGAGCCGCGTGAAGCTGCGCGCCTTCGGGTGCTCGGCGAGGCTCTTGCCTTCCCGGAAGAGGCGCCACAGCGCGCCGGGCACCTCGCGCATGCCCGCGCGCTCCATCACCATCGTCGAGATCGTGCCGCTGTCGAGGGCGACGTCCTCGCACACCTGCAGGGGCTTCGAGCGGGCGTAGGTGAACGGGCGCGAGTTCTGGGCGAACGCGCTCACGCCGTCGACGCGCTCCCCGGCCGCCTCCAGGCACAGGCGCGGTGGCCGGCCGCGGTAGTCGCGAAAGAACGCCGCGGTGGCGGCATATCCGAACGTCAGGACCCGGCCGCGAGCCTTGATCGCCTGGCGCTCGTCGACCCATCGCGTTGCGTCGGCGTCCAGGCCGGCGCCGCTCGAGAACACGAAGTAGCGGTCGTTCACCCGCCCGAGGTCGATGGACCGCGCGACGGGCGCGTCCGCGAGCTGGAGCAGGTGCTCCGTCGCGTCCACGATGTCGGTCGGGATGCCGAGCATGCGGCAGAAGACGTTCGTGCAGCCGCCCGGCAGGATCGTCATCGGCACCTGCGAGTTGGCGAGGCCGTTGGCGGCCTCGTTCAAGGTGCCGTCGCCCCCGAACGCGACCACCAGGTCGTATTCGTCGAGGACGGCCTCGCGCGTCAGCGCGGTCGCATGATTGCGCCCCTCCGTCTCGACCGCGTGCACGTCGTAGCGGCCGCGGAGCGCGTAGACCACGAGGTTCTTCAGGCGGCTCGAGACCGTCGTCGCCCTCGGGTTCACGATCAGGAACATGCGCAGCTTCGACGCGCCGGCGCGCGGTTCGAGCGGGACGGCGGTCGCGAACCGCTCGAGTTCGGCGTCGACCGCGCGGGTGATCGTTGAGCTCATTGGCGAGGTACCGGAAGGGACAACCCCCGGAGGCTGAGCAGGTTACAGCGCGCGTTGACGCGGACTAGGTCGCCTCGAAGTAGGCGACGCCGTCACGCTCGACCTCGCGCACGCGTCCGTCGTTCAGCAAGAGGTCGACGTGGCCGAGCACCTCGGAGAGGGTCAGGTAGGCCTGGGTCACGGCGATGTCTCCGAAGAGCGCCTGGGCGAGCTCATAGCCGGTACGCGGCTGTTCCGCGATCAGACCGTGGATCTTCTCCGCCCGGCGGCGGTGCATCTCGAACCGCTCGTCGATCAGGGCGACGTGGTCGGTGATCGGCTCGCCGTGACCCGAAAGCACGATCTCGGCCGGCATCTCCCGGGTCTTGCGCAGCGACTCGAGGTACGTGACGAGCGCCTGCGGCCGCTCACGTGGGGAGACCTCTGCGTCGCCCAGCGGCCGCGAGATCAGCGGATTGGACGAGATGTGCTTGATCAGATGGTCGGCGGCGATCAGGATCTGGCGATGCTCGTCCCAGAACACGGTGTCCGAGGGGCTGTGCCCCGGCCGGTGCAGCACGCGCAGCTCTCGGTTGCCGAGCTCAGCACCTCGCCGTCGGAGAGCGGGCGCGTCACGTTCGCCTTGCCGCCCCAGGCGCGAAACGCGGAGGAAACCTGGCGGAGCGCCTGGACCACGTCCTCGGAGATGCCGTTGCGGAGCATCACCGCGGTCGCGAACTCGTCGTCCCGGGCGGCCGCCGCGGAGAAGTCCTCCACGAACCCGGAGAGCTTGTCGAGCGCCGCCACCTCGGCGCCCGAGTGGCTCGCGATGATGTCCACCAGGCCGAGATGGTCCATGTGCTGGTGCGTGAGCACGATCAGCTCGATGTCGTCGATCGAGTGGCCATGCTCGGCCAGCTGGTGATGGAGCTCGTCCAGCGCGCGGCCGGAGTTCGGGCCCGAGTCGACGAGCGTGAGCGGATCGTCCTCGATCAGGTAGGCGTTCACGCGCCCGACCGCGAAGGGCGTCGGGATCCGCAGGACGTGGATGCCGGCTTCGGCTGCCCGAGCCAGGGCCGCGGCGCCGGATGAGGTCTCGTTCACGACCGGATGATGCTGAGGATCTCCTCGGTGCGGGCCTCCATCTCCTCCTGCGAGAAGGCCTCGAGGTTGAGCCGTAGCAGCGGCTCGGTGTTGGACGGGCGCACGTTGAAGTGCCACGAGCCGCAGTCGACCGAGACGCCGTCGAGCCAGCTCACGTCGCAGTCCGAGTAGCGCTCCGCGAGCTCGCGCATCTTCGCGTCCTGGTCCGATACCTCGGAGTTGATCTCGCCCGAGATGAAGTACTTGCTCCGGTAGGGCACCAGCAGCTCGGACATCCTCTTCTGCCTGGACCGAGAGGAGCTCGAGCACCAGGAGCGCCGGGATCACGCCCGAGTCGGCGCACCAGAAGTTGCGGAAGTAGTAGTGGCCGGACACCTCGCCGCCGAACACCGCACCCGTCTCGCGCATGCGGGTCTTGAAGAAGGCGTGGCCGACGCGGTTCACGAGCGCCTTGCCGCCCGCGGCCTCGACCGTGTCCTTGACGGCTCTGCTGGCGCGCACGTCGTAGAGGATCGTGGCGCCCGGCTCCTTGGCGAGGATCGCCTGGGCGAGCAGCGCCGTCATGAAGTCGCCGGGCACGAACTCGCCGTGGTCGTCGACGAAGAAGCAGCGGTCGCCGTCTCCGTCCCACGCGATGCCGAGCTCGGCGCCCTTCTCCAGCACCGTGTCGATGATCAGCTTGCGGTTCTCGGGCAGGAGCGGGTTCGGCTCGTGCCCGGGAAACTCGCCGTTCGGCTCGAAGTAGAGCCGCTCCGCGCTCACCGGGAAGCCGTCGATGATCGGGCCGATCATGGGCCCGGCCATGCCGTTGCCCGCCGTCGAGCACCAGCTGCATCGGCCGGATCGCCTCCGGGTCGATGAAGCCGAGCACGTGGCGCTGGAACTGCTGGTAGATGTCGGTCCGCTCGACGGATCCCTGGCCCGAGGGGCTCGAGAAATCTCCCGAATCCGCCTCGCGCTGCACCTCGGGGATGCCGCTGTCGCCGGACAGCGCGAGCGCGCCCTCGCGCAGCAGCTTGAAGCCGGCCCAGGCCTTGGGGTTGTGCGAGGCGGTCACCGACACGCCGCCGTCCAGCTCCCGCGAGCCGAGCGCGTAGTAGACCATCTCGGTACCGACCATGCCGATATGGAGGACCTCGCAGCCCTCGTCGACGAGGCCGCGGGTGAGCGCCTCGGCGAGCGCGGGGGAGTGCAGGCGCATGTCGTGCCCGAGCACGATCCGGGAGCCTCCCTCCGGCGAGCGACCCTGCAGCTGCGGCAGCACGCGGGCATAGGCGCGGCCGACCCGGTAGGCGACGTCCTCGTCGATCTGGTCCGGGTAGAGGCCCCGGACGTCGTAGGCCTTGAAGATGCCGGGGTCGACGCTCATAGGTTCGCGAAGGCCTCCTTCAGGGAGCGTTGCGTGTCCTCGAGCGACTCCGGCAGCACGCGCACCTCGCCGATCACCGACATGAAGTTGGTGTCGCCTTCCCAGCGGGGCACCACGTGGACGTGTACGTGATCGGCGACGCCGGCGCCGGCCACCGTGCCGAGGTTCGCGCCCACGTTGAACCCCTCCGGGCCATACGCGGCGCGAATCGCCTTGATCGACTCCTGCGTGAGCGCCATCAGCTCACCGGCGGTGGGCTCGGTCGAGCCGCTCGAGGTCGGCGATGTGCTCGTACGGGGCCACCATCACGTGCCCGCTCGTGTAGGGAAAGGCGTTCAGCATCACGAAACAATGCTCGCCGCGGCGGACGATCAGCGCGGATTCGTCGTCGAGCTTCGGCTTCGAGCAGAAGATGCACTCGTCCGCCTTCTCGCCCTTGATGTACTGGAGCCTCCAGGGCGCCCACAGTCGCTCAGCGCACAAAGCCGTCGCATCCTAATGGAGCGGCTGAATGCGGTTTCGTCGGACCTGTGCGTATAATGCCCGGTCACATAGCTCACGCATCCAGAGGGGTGGAGGGACTGGCCCTATGAAACCCCGGCAACCATTCTGAGCGAGCGATCTCTCCAGCAGAGCGCGCGCAAGCGAGAAACGGTGCCAATTCCAGCAGGCTCCATGTCAAAGCCTGGGAGATGTGGGAGAGGGATCATCTCCCAATGAGACCTCTGCCACACCCGGGCAGAGGTTCTTTTATTTAGGGAGACAAAGATGCCCGCAGAAGCTCTGAAATGTAAGGAGTGCCACTCGACATATGAGCTCGACGCGAGCTACGTGTGCGACCAGTGCTTCGGGCCGCTCGAGGTCAGCTACGACCACTCCGAGCTCGACGACCCCGCCGCGCTGCGGCGCAAGATCCAGGCCGGACCGCCCTCGATCTGGCGCTACTCGGACTTCCTGCCGTTCACGCGCCGGCCGCAGACCGCGCTGGAGGCCGGCTTCACGCCGCTGATCCGCTCCGACCGGCTCGCCGAGCGGCTCGGCGTCGGCGAGGTCTACGTCAAGAACGACGCCGCCAACCCCACGCATTCGTTCAAGGACCGGGTCGTGAACGTCGCGGTCGCGAAGGCGAAGGAGCTCGGATACGAGGTCGTCGCCTGTGCCTCCACCGGCAATCTCGCGAACGCGGTCGCCGCGCACGCGGCGGCGGCGGGCCTCGACTCCTACGTGTTCGTGCCGGCCGACCTCGAGGAGCAGAAGATCCTCGCGACCGGCGTCTACGGCACCAACCTGGTCGCGGTGGACGGCAACTACGACGACGTCAACCGGCTCTGCACCGAGCTCTCCGCGGAGCATCCGTGGGCGTTCGTGAACGTGAACCTCCGTCCCTACTACGCCGAGGGCTCGAAGACGCTCGGCTTCGAGATCGCCGAGCAGCTCGGCTTCGAGCTGCCCGACCGGGTCGTGGTCCCGGTCGCCTCGGGCTCGCTCTTCACCCGGATCGCGCGGGGCTTCGAGGAGTGGCTCGAGGTCGGGCTCCTCGAGGGCGAGCTGCCCATCTTCAACGGCGCCCAGGCCGAAGGCTGCTCGCCGGTCGCGCAGGCGTTCGCCGAAGGCAGCGAGATCTGCCGGCCCGTGAAGCCCGAGACGATCGCGAAGTCGCTGGCGATCGGGAACCCCGCGGACGGCGTGTTCGCGCTCGACCTGGCGCGCCGCACCGGCGGCGCGATCGACGCCGTCACGGACGAGGAGATCGTCGACGGCATCAAGCTGCTGGCCGAGACGACCGGCATCTTCACCGAGACAGCCGGCGGCGTGACGACGGCGGTGCTGGCCAAGCTGGCCGAGCGCGGCGACATCGGCGCCCGACGAGCGCGTGGTGCTGGTGATCACCGGCGAGGGCCTCAAGACCCTCGACGCCGTGCGCGACGTCGTGAAGGTCCAGCGGGTGAAGCCGACCGCCGCGAGCTTCTCGGAGTCGGTGCTCGTCGGCTGATGGCCGTGACGGTCAAGATCCCCGCGCAGCTGCGCACCCTGACGGGGAACGAGGCCGAGACCGAGGTCGAGGGCGCCTCGGTCGGCGAGGCGCTGGAGGCGCTCTACGAGCGCTTCGACGGCCTGCGCGACCGCATCACCGAGAACGGCGAGCTGCGCCGCTTCGTCAACGTCTACGTGGGCGGCGAGGACATCCGGTTCGGCAACGGCCTCGACACGCCGGTCAGCGACGGCGACGAGATCACGATCTTGCCGGCTGTCGCCGGCGGCTAGCCGGGGTCCTCGCCGGCGGGGCCGTTCAGGGGCCGGCAGTCGAGCGCCGCTCTGACCGCCGCCTCCACCTGGGCGGGGAGCGCCTCGGGCAGCGGCTTGCCGCGCCCCAGATGGCGTCGCACCGCTCCGTACGGAACGTCGACCACCGCCAGCAGCAAGGCTTCATAGCCGGCTCGGCCGCACCCCGCCGTACAGGAGCCCGGCGAGCCGCCGGAGCGCGCTTCTCCACCGGCTCGTTGATGCCCTCGACCTCGTCGATCAGGTCGAGGTCGGTGATCGGCGCCCGCAGCAGGTCCTCGCGGCGGTACTGGAGGAGCAGCGCCGCGTCCGCGCGGATGCTCGGCGGCGAAACGGGGAGTCCAGAGGGCCGCCGCGACCGCCGCCTCCTTGGGCGGGCGGCCCGTGAGCGCCGTCGAGGAAGCCGTCCTGGAACCGGCGCACCGCCCTGAGCCAGGCCTCCAGAAGGATGCGGTCCTGGCTTCCGAAGCGGTGGTAGAGGCTGCCGCTGGGAGCGCGGCTGGCGCGCGCGATCGCGGTCACGGTGGCGGCCTTCCGCCCGCCTTCCGCGACCAGGTCGCGAGCCGCGTCGAGGATCGTGTCGGGGTGATGGAGGAGGGGTCTCGCCATTGCGCTTATCGCGTTATTCTAGAACGCCGATTCTAGAACGTCGGATTACGGTGGTCTCGAAGGGGTAGCTGCTCGTGGGCGTTGCGGTCTCTGCACACAGATCGAGTTCGCTGGCGAGCGTGGATTACTCGGAGGCCGTGGAGACGCACGTCGCCGGCGCCGCCCGACCGGGCCTTCGAGGCCGCGCTGGCCGTGACCGTCAACGAGATGCGCCTCTCCGCGCTGCTGGTCACCCTGCGCGGGCTACCCGGGCTGATCATCAAGCAGGCGCCTCCCGCGCTGGGGCTCGACGCGCGCCTTCTGGGACCAGCTGCTTCGCGAGCCGGGGTTCACCGACGCTGGGTCGAGGCGCACGACGGATACGCCGCCTTCGGCTACGTCGGCCGCCCGTGGAAGCCGACCGGCGAGGGCCGGAACGTGCCGGCCGACGAGTTCGCCGCCTTCGACGAGCCCGGCTGGGCGAAGGTCGTGATGGACCTGTCCGCGACCCCCGCGCCGGAGGGCTCGCTGCTTCGCACCGAAACCCGGATCCACCTCACGGACGAGCACGCCCGCCGCGCCTTCGCCCGCTACTGGACCGTGGTGCGCTTCGGCAGCAACGCGATCCGCAGGGACTGGCTACGCGCGGCTCGCCGCCGCGCCGCCGCCGGCGTCTGAAGCTGTGCTGGCCTCGCCCAGCGCCTCCAGCGATTGATCGGCCCAGCGCCTGAAGTAGCGTGGACCGAGCGTCGAGTCGAAGACCTTGTAGCTCAGCGCCGTCGGATCCATCCCCATCTCCAGGTCCACGAAGGTGCCGCCCTGCGCGCTCGTCATGTGCCATCTGGCGTAGGTGCCCGTGAGCTGGCATGCGAAGGTGGATCTCACGGAGGTCGTCCTTCTGCTCGATCAACCACTTCGCCTCTGTCGAGCCGCCCATGCCGCCGCGTGCGACCAGCACGTACTCGTCACCCTGATCGAAGCGGCGGCCGGTCGATCTCGATGATCTTGGGCCACCACTCCGGGTGCCGGCGAGGATCGCCCACCAGCTCCCAGATCGCCTCCACGGGAGCGTCGATCACGGCCTGCTTGCGATAGGCGGACATGTCGCTACAGCCAGCCGCGGTGGCGGAAGTACCCGACCATCCCGGCGAGCATCGCCACCATCACGCCCACGATGATCCAGAAGGCGGCGATGCTGCCCTCGCCGGGGACGCCGACGTTCATGCCCCACAGGCTCGCGAGGAACGTGAGCGGCAGGACGACCACGCTGATCGCGGTGAGCACGCGCAGGACGTCGTTGACGCGGTGCGAGATCACCGACTCGTTCGTGTCCTCGAGCGCCTCGACGACCTCCTTGTAGTTCTCGAGCATGTCCCAGATCCGCTCGGAGGCGTCGACGATGTCGTCGAAGTAGACCTCCAGGTCCTCGCGCATGTAGCGCTGCTTGGTGCGCTCGAGGTCGCGCAGCACGGTCCGCTCGGGCCGGATGATCTTGCGGAAGTTGATGATCTCCTGCTTGACGTTGGAGATGTCGCGCACGATCTCCTCGGAGCGGCCGCTGAAGATGTCCTCCTCGAGCTGCTCGAGCTTGTTCCCGATCTTGCGCAGCATCGGGAAGCAGTAGTCGAAGCACTGGTCCACGATCTGGTAGAGCAGGTAGCCGGAGCCCTTCGAGAAGAGCTGCTCGCGCATCTCCTCGCTCGTCGCGGCAGCGCTCGAACAGGTACTCGACCGGCTTCAGCGGCTGGTTCGGGAGCGTGATGATGTAGTCGGGCCCGACGAACAGGTCGAGCTCGCCCGCGTTCAGCCGCCCGACCTGCTTGTCGAAGACCGGGAAGTGCAGGACGATGAACAGGTAGTCCGGGTACTCGTCGATCTTCGGCCGCTGGTTGCGGGACATGACGTCCTCGAGGTCCAGCGGGTGGAAGTCGTAGTGCTCGGCGAGCCAGGCGCGCTCGAGCGGCCCGGGCTCCTCGATGTGGATCCACTCGAGCTCCCCGTAGGAGAGCCTCTCTATCTGTGGCTGGGTGCGCTCAGCCGCCGGCGCGACCACGGCACCGCGGCGCGCGCGCGCGCCGTGCGAGGCAGTCGTGGTCGGAAGGCGATCGGCATCGAAAGGCTCGTCGGCGGTCATCTGATGACTCGCCGATTGTATCCGCGCGGTCACGGCGGACGACCGCAGGACCGGAGTTCGTCAGTCCTTCGGGTCGGATGCAGGCTCGCCAACGCAGCCTCGGCCGACCTCCAGCGTCGGGCACGCTGGGTCAGCGATCGCGACGCTGGTCGCGGCGCGTTCCTCGCGCTGCTCGCCTACGGCCTGACGTCCAAGGGCACCGACGACCGCATCGACGAGGCGCTCGCGTCCGGGTCGGCGCCGCGACGCGCCCTTCGTTCTCGCTCGAGGTGCTCGAGCGGGGCACGCTGCCGCCGCGCATCGAGCGCCAGCTGGGCGCCGCGCTCGCGGACGAGCGCCTCTCCCTGCCGAGCTGCGCGGCGTGCCCGTGGTCCTGAACCTGTGGGCCTCCTGGTGCACGCCGTGCCGGGAGGAGGCGAAGCGCGCTCGAGGACGGCTGGCGCACGCATGGGCCCGAAGGGCGTGCTGTTCCTCGGACTCGACATCCAGGACCTGCGCGACGACGGCCGCGACGTTCATCCGCGAGTACGGCGTCACCTATCCGAGCGTGCGCGAGCCCGGGCGGGAGGTCGCGAACAGCTATGGCGCGACCGGCATCCCGGAGACGTTCTTCATCGACGGCCGGGGCCGCGTCGTCGCCCACGTGATCGGCGCCGGTGACGAGCCGACCAGCTCGCTGGATGGCGCGGTCAGCTGCCACGACGGGCAAGGTCACGGTCGTCGGGTAGAAGCACCGGAGGCAGGGATCGAAGCTGCAGATCCGATGGCTCGAGAAGCTCAGCGAATACAAGCGCAAGCGCGACTTCGGAAGACGACCGGCCGCGAGCCGGCGGGCGGGCGGCGCAAGCGCAAGAGCGGCGACCGCGTTCGTCGTCCAGGAGCACCACGCCCGCAACCTGCACTGGGACCTGCGCCTCGAGCGCGACGGCGTGCTCGTCTCGTGGGCGATCCCGAAGGGCATCCCGACGGACCCGAAGCGCAACCACCTCGCCGTGCACGTCGAGGACCACCCGCTCGACTACATCGACTTCGCGGGCGAGATCCCGCAGGGCGAGTACGGCGCCGGCAAGGTGAAGATCTGGGACAGGGCACCTACGAGCCGCGACAAGTGCCGCGACGACGAGGTGATCGTGACCTTCCACGGCGAGCGCCTGCAGGGCAAGTACGCGCTGTTCCAGACCGAAGGGCAAGAACTGGATGATCCACCGCATGGACCCGCCGGCCGACCCGGGCGAGGAGCCGATGCCGGAGCACGTCATGCCGATGATGGCGCGCCTCGCCGACGCTGCCCCGCAGACGACGAGGACTGGGGCTTCGAGATCAAGTGGGACGGCGTGCGGGCGATCTCCTACGTCGAGGGCGGGCGCGTGCGCCTCGAGAGCCGCAACCTGCGCGACGTCACCAGGCAGTACCCGGAGCTGCGCGAGCTGGGCCGCGCGCTCGGCTCCCGGCGAGCCGTGCTCGACGGCGAGATCGTCGCCCTCGACGAGCAGGGCCGGCCGAGCTTCGAGCGCCTGCAGCCGCGCATGCACGTCGACGTCCGAGAGCGCGATCAGGCGACGAGTGGCGGACACGCCGGTCGTCTACATGATCTTCGACCTGCTCTACCTCGACGGACACTCGACGATGCCGCTGCCCTACACCGAGCGCCGCGCGCTGCTCGAGGAGCTCGACCTGAACGGCGCACTGGCAGCACGCCGGCTACCACGTCGGCGACGGCGAGGCGATGCTCGAGGCCAGCGACGAGCAGGGCCTCGAGGGCGTCGTCGCCAAGCGGCTCGACAGCCGCTACGAGCCCGGGCAGCCGCAGCGGCGCGCTGGCTCAAGATCAAGAACCACCTGCAGCCAGGAGTTCGTGATCGGCGGCTGGCTGCCGGGCGAGGGCGGCCGCAGCGACGACGCTCGGCTCGCTGGCGGTCGGCTACTACGACGACGGGCAGCTGCGCTACGCCGGCAACGTCGGCACCGGCTTCACGGAGCAGACGCTGCGGAGCTGATGCGCCGAGCTGCTGAAGCCGCTGCGCACCGACAAGAGCCCGTTCGAGGGCCGCCAGCCGCCCAAGGCGACCGTTTTCGTCGAGCCCGAGCTGGTCGCCGAGGTCGAGTTCGGGGACTGGACGAAGACACGGACGTTGCGGCAGCCTTCTTTCAAAGGCCTCCGGGACGACAAAGACCGCAAGGGATGTCATATTTGAGGGAAGGAGGCAATGAACATGGCCCGAGCTAGAGCGAGGAGAGACGATGGCTAGATCGATCTGGAGAGGCGCGATCAGCTTCGGGCTGGTGAACGTGCCCGTGAAGCTCTACAGCGCGGTCTCGAAGAAGACCGTGCGCTTCAACCAGCTGCACGACGAAGGACGACGCCCGCATCCAGCATGAAGCGGGTCTGCGCGGACGAGGACGAGGAGGTCCCCTTCGAGCAGATCGTCAAGGGCTACGAGATCAGCCCGGACCGCTACGTCGTGATCACGCCCGAGGAGCTCGAGGCGCTCGACCCCAAGAAGACGCGCACGATCGACATCGAGGACTTCGTCGACCTCGACGAGATCGACCCGCTCTACTACGAGCACCCGTACTACCTGGCGCCCGACACCGGCGCGGCCAAGGCCTACAAGCTGCTGCTGGAGGCGCTGAGCGAGACGAACAAGGTCGCGATCGCGCGGGTCGTGATCCGCTCGAAGGAGTACCTGACCGCGATCCGGCCCGGCGACGGCGACGTGCTGACGATGGAGACGATGCTGTTCGCCGACGAGCTGATCGACCCGGAGCAGATCGACGAGCTGCCCGGACGAGGACGTGCAGGCGACCGAGCGCGAGGTCGACATGGCGCGCCAGCTGATCGAGTCGCTGGCGACCGACTTCGAGCCCGGCCAAGTACCGCGACGAGTACCGCGAGCGGGTGCTCGAGCTGATCGAGCGCAAGGCCGCGGGCGAGGAGATCGCGGTCCAGCGCCGAGCCCGAGGAGCCCGCCGCGGTGCCGGACCTGATGGCCGCGCTCGAGGCGAGCCTGGCGGCCGCGCAAGGGCGGCAAGCAGAAGCTGGCAAGCCGCGCGAGCGCGAACGGCGCAAGAAGACGGCGCCGACGCAAGGCCCCGCGAAGAAGCCGCGCCGCGAAGGCGGCGGCCGCCAAGAAGCGCGCCGCCGCGAAGCGCGCCCCGCGAAGAAGCCCAGGGCCAAGACGCAAGCGCGTGACGCCAGGCCGCCAAGGCCGTCGAGGTCGAGGTCGAGGGCCGCCGGCTCAAGCTCTCGAACCTCGACAAGGTCTTCTACCCGGCCGTCGGCTTCACCAAGGGCCAGGTGATCGACTACTACACGCGGGTCGCGCCGGCCCTGCTGCCGCACCTGCGCGACCGCCCGCTCACGCTGAAGCGCTATCCCGACGGCGTCGAGGGCCAGTACTTCTACGAGAAGCAGTGCCCGTCCCACCGGCCGGACTGGGTCCAGACGGTCGCCGGTCCAGAACAAGCGGCAAGACGATCAACTTCTGCCTCGCGAACGACCTGCCGACGCTGGTCTGGCTCGCGAACCTCGCCGACCTGGAGCTGCACACGTCGCTCTCGCTGGCGAAGGACGTCGAGCGGCCCGACGATGATGGTGTTCGACCTCGACCCCGGCGAGCCGGCCGCGATCGCTCGAGTGCGCGCAGGTGGCGTCTGGCTGCGCGACGCTGCTCGAGGAGCTCGGCCTCGAGTGCTTCCCGAAGACCTCCGGCTCGAAGGGCCTGCAGATCTACGTGCCGCTCAACACGCCGGTCACCTACGACGACACGAAGCCGTTCGCGCACGCGCTCGCGCGGCTGCTCGAGAAGCAGCATCCCGACCTGGTCGTGTCGAGCATGAAGAAGGAGCTGCGCAAGGGCAAGGTGCTCGTCGACTGGAGCCAGAACGACGACTACAAGACGACCGTGTGCGTCTACTCGCTGCGCGCGCGCGAGCGGCCGACCGTCTCGACGCCGGTCACGCTGGGAGGAGGTCGAGGAGGCGCTCGAGACCGGGCAGCCCGGAGCGGCTCGTGTTCGAGGCCGACGACGTGCTCGAGCGGGTCGACGAGCACGGCGACCTGTTCGAGCCCGTGCTCGAAGCTGAAGCAGAAGCTGCCCGGCGCTTGAGCGTAGTCCGCTCAGAGCCGCTTCAGCGTCGAGCGCGTTGCGGACGGCATAGCCGTTCCAGTCGTTGTTGAAGTAGGCGAACACCTCGACCTGCCGGCGCCAGCGCGCGATCCGCTGCCGCCCAGGTCTCGAGCTCGCGGTCGCGAGTAGTTGCCGTTGCGCCCGCGCGAGCCGTAGTGGAAGCGCACGAAGGTCCAGTCGGCCGTCAGCTCGTGGGTCTGGAAGCGGCGCTCGCGGCGTGTCGCCGATCACGAGCGCCACGTCCGTGCGGCGCAGCAGCTCGTAGACCTCCGCGCAGAACCAGCTCTCGTGGCGGAACTCGAAGCAGTGGCGCCCGCGCGGCAGCTCGCGCCAGCGCGGCCGCGAGCCGCTCGTCGTCGCGGCGGAAGTTGGCGGGCAGCTGCCACAGCACCGGGCCGAGCTTGCCCGCCGTCGATCAGCGGCTCGATCCGCTCGTAGAAGCGCTCGACGCCTGCGCCCATGTCCGCCAGCCGCTTGATGTGGGTCAGGTAGCGGCTCGCCTTGACCGCGAAGACGAAGTCCGGCGGGCGTCTGCTCGGCCCAGCCCTCGACGGCCGCCGCGCTTCGGCAGCCGGTAGAAGGTGTTGTTGACCTCGACGGTGTCGAAGAGCGGTCGCGTAGTGCTCGAGCCAGCGCCGCGCGGCAGGCCCTTCGGGATAGACGACCTCGCGCCAGTGCGCGGTAGTTCCAGCCCGAGCAGCCGACGTGGACGGGCTTCAGGTCCGCACTTCCTTTCGTCGAGTGCCGTCTGTTACCCGAGCGTCCGGACGCTCAAAACGGGTACACCCCGCGAATGCGCGCTTCCGGCCGCGATCCTCGACGTCGACGGCACCCTCGTCGACACCAACTACCACCACACGCTCGCCTGGTACCGGGCCTTCCTGCGACACGAGCTCGTGCTGCCGCTGTGGCGGATCCATCGGCACATCGGCATGGGCGGGCGACCAGCTGGTCTCGTCGCTCTGCGGCGAGGAGCTCGACCGGGAGCGCGGCGACGCGATCAGGGAGGTGGAGGGCGACCTCTACATGGAGCTGATCGAGGAGGTGCGGCCGTTCGCCGCCGCGCGGAGGCTGATCGACACGCTGCGCGAGCGCGGGCACGCGGTCGTGCTCGCGAGCTCCGCCAAGCAGCACGAGGTCGACCACTACCTCGACCTGCTGGACGCGCGCGATGCGGTCGACGGCTGGACGACCTCGGCCGACGTCGAAAAGACCAAGCCGCACCCCGACCTGGTCGCGGCCGCGATCGAGAAGGCGGGCGGGGGAGACGCGGTGATGGTCGGCGACTCGACCTGGGACTGCGAGGCGGCCAAGCGGGCCGGCGTGCCGACCGTCGCGTTGCTGACCGGCGGCTTCTCGGAGCAGGAGCTTCGGGAGGCGGGCGCGGAGGTCGTCTTCGACTCGCTCGAGGCCCTGCTGGACGAGCCTCGAACGCACCCCGCTCGGGCAGGATCGCGTGGGGTCCGTGTCGTAGTATTCCGGCGCGATGGGCCTCCTCGTCACATTCTCCGCGGCCGTGATCGCGAGCGCCGCCGGCATCGGCGCGGTGCTGGCCGGCGGCGGCACCACCGAGCTGCTGGTCGCGCTGGCGATTCACGTGGTCGGCACGGTCGTGACGATCGTGGCCCTGGTGGCCGCGCTCGACGCCGGATAGGCGTCCCTCAACTCAAAGCGCCCGGTGCAAGACCGGGCGCTTCAAGACGGATGGTCGCCCCTGCGGGTACAGAGGCGCACTGAGAGGTTGTACGGGCCTTGTTGCCCAGCGAAACCCCTTCTAAACCTGCTTCGGGCGGGGTGAACGGAAAAACCCGCTATTTGCGGCTTTCGGCCGTTCCGCGCCCTACGCAGGAGACGAGGTCCTGCGGGCGCCAGCCCCGCTCCCAGTAGCCGATGATCTCGAATCCGGGCCTGGTCTGGAGCTGCTCCATCACCCAGGCGGGAGTCGCGATCGAGGTGCCGTACTGGCGGTCGAGCGCGTCCCACTCCAGGTATCCGAAGCCGCCGGCGTCGTAGTCGGCGACCACCTGGTCGAGCTGGTCTTCGCTGACGCCCCAGTTGACCCAGATCGGCTCGCCGGAGGCGTCCAGCCAGCTGCGCTCGGCGATCTGGTCGCGGATGAACCGCCCCTGCGTCGTGAACAGCAGCAGCCCTTCGGGCTCGAGCACGCCCTCGAGCAGATCGAGCAGGCTCTTCCAGCGCGCCGCATCGAGATGCGTGAAGAGGGACCCCAGCCAGATCATGTCGAAGCTGACCTTCGAGGCTGGTATCACCGGGGTCGTCCGCCGCGTAGATTGGCTCCGCGCCGAACGTCTGCGCGCAGAAGTCGACCGCCTCGGGCAGGATGTCGCAGGCGGCGAGCTGCGCTTCAGGGAAGGCGGCCTTGAACTGGCGCAGGATGCGCCCGTAGCCCGACCCGAAGTCGAGGATCCGGCGGACCTCGGCCTTGCGCGTCTGGAGCATCGCCTGGCGCACCCTGCGGATCGTCGTGCGGCCCGTCGTGTAGTAGTTGGCGGTGCCGCGCGTGTGGATCCAGTCGTCGGGCGACGTCGTCTCGATCACCTGACGGGGCTTGGTGCGCCAGAACCGCAGTACGTCCGCCAGCCATTCACGGTCGCCGGCGTCCAGCGCGCCGAGCGTGATTCCAGGATCGAGCCCGACCCGGCGCCAGGAGTCGGGGCTCCACGTCGCCGTCCTCGATCAGCGGCTCCAGCGCCACGAGCTCCGCGATGGTCATCGCTTCCGCCGTCCTCCCGAGCTCGCCGAAGCGCTCCGGCGCGGCGATCAGCTCGCACGCGTCGATGCGACCGTTTTTGAGGCTCTCCACCAGTGCGCTCGGCACGTCCGTCATCGAGCGATTCTATTCGTGCCTATGATTCGACGCCTGAGCATGGGTTCGGATCCGACCGCCTCTCCCCCGAGCATCATGGGCGCGACCGGCGGGTCGGGCACACGAGTCGTCGCGCGCGTCGCGCGTCGCGCCGGCCTCTTCATCGGCACGAACCTGAACCCGGCGGAGGACTCGCTCGAGATCGCGGCGTACTACGACCGCTGGATCAACCCGTACATCCAGCAGACGCACGGCTGGGGAGCCGGACGTCGAGGCGGAGATGCGCGCTGAGCTCGGCCCGCTGCTCGAGCGCCACCGCGAGGGCGCCGACGGGCGCGCCTGGGGCTGGAAGGAGCCGCGCAGCATCTTCCTCGTGCCGTTCCTCGCCCGGGCGCTGCCCGGCCTGCGGCTGCTGCACCTGGTCCGGGACGGTCGCGACCTCGCCTTCTCGAAGAACCAGAACCAGCCTCGAAAGCACGCCGACACGTTTCTCGGGTCCGAGTCGGAGAAGCCTGACGCGCCGACGCGCTCGATCGAGCTCTGGAACGCCGTGAACCTGAAGGCCGCGGAGGCCGCCGAGACCGAGCTCGGCGAGCGCTACCTGCGGATCCGCTTCGAGGATCTCTGCGCCGAGCCTGAGCCGGTGATCGCCGGCGTGCTCCGCTTTCTCGAGCTGGAGGGCGATCCGGAGGAGCTGGCCGACGAGGTCCAGCCTCCCCCGACGCTCGGCCGGTGGCGCGAGGCGGATCCGGCGTTGGTCCAGGAGCTCGAGCAGATCGCGGCGCCGGCGCTCGAGCGGTTCGGATACGAGCGTGGCTGACGGCGCCCGTCCGGAGCGCGTGATCTCGGTGCTCGGGATGCACCGCAGCGGCACGAGTTGCCTGGCGGGCTCGCTCGAGCAGCAGGGGTTGTTCCTCGGCGACGTCAACACGGCAGCGCCGTGGAACAAGCGCGGCAACCGCGAGAGCTTCACGATCATGGACCTGCAGGGCGAGATCCTGGAGGCGAGCGGGGGATCCTGGGACCACCCGCCCGCGGCGGTCGAGTGGCGGCCCGACCACCTCGAGCGCGCCCGCGCGATCCTCGCCGAGCACGCCGAGCAGCCCGTGTGGGGCTTCAAGGACCCACGCACGCTGCTGACCCTCGAAGGCTGGCGCGAGCTGGTGCCCGACCTTCAGCCGGTGGCGATCTTCCGCCACCCGTTGCGGGTCGCACAGTCGCTGCAGCGCCGCAACAATCTGCCGCTCGACCACGGCATGGAGCTATGGCTGACCTACAACGAACGCCTGATCGCGCTCCACGACCGTGAGGCGTTCCCGGTGGTGTGCTTCGACGAGGAACCCGGCACGCTGGATGTGAAGCTGCGGGAGGCGGGCGAGGCCCTCGGACTGGGGCCCGCGACCGCCGGCGAGCCGTTCTTCACGGACGAGCTGCGCACCGCGCCGGCCGAGGGCGAGGCGGTGCCGGCCGACGTCGAAGCGCTCTACGAGGAGTTGCGCGAACGCGCTCTTTGACGCTGAGTACCCTGCCGCCGTGGGAAAGACCGAGGACATCATCCTCCGCAACTACGAGGCCTTTCGCGGGGGGGACATCGACAGTGTGCTCGAAGGTTGGCATCCGGACGGGCTGCTGATCCCGTTCGGGCGCCGCCGCTCCTACCGGGGCCACGACGAGCTCCGCCAGTATCTCGAGAAGGACATCTACGAGGTGCCGGAGTTCGACTTCCGGGTCTACACGATCCTCGAGCAGGGCGATTTCGCGCTGATCTTCGGCCGTTACAGCGTGCGGGAGGACGGTCGCGTCGTCGACAAGGGCGTGTTCGGCATCTCCAGGGCCGAGGACCAGAAGCTCCGCTCCTGGGAGGCCTTCGACCACGTCGGCGAGGCCTTCACGGAGTTCAAGCGGCGGCTCTCCGCGCGTTAGCCCGCGAAGGGGCTAGCGCTTGAACGTCGTCTGCACGTTGGTCGTGCCGCTCGCGCCGGCAGTGCGGTGCAGGCCGACCACGAGCCGCGGTCCCAGCACCTTGCGCAGCTTCGTGCGCCGCGAGCGTGTGCGGATCCGGACCGTCAGCTTGCCGTCTTTAGCCCGTCGGCAGGAGACGCGAAGCCGCCGTCCAGGTTTGCGGCGGGACGCCCGCCGCGTGCGGTAGCTGAGCGTTTTCGCGGCCCGGTTGACCCGAATGCTCAACGGGCGCGCGCGGATCCCGCACGCGGCCGCAGCGGCACCTGCCCCGGACTTCAGAGCGGTCGGAGTCGCCGCCTTCTCGCTCTCCTTCACGAAGTCGAGGCACGCGATCAAGAAGTAGGTGGCCTCCCAAAACCATTCCTGTTCCGCGATCTGCTTTTGGACCGGGAGGTTGGGGTTGTAGTAGGAGAGCTGCTCCCAACGCTGCTCCTGGACCCTCTTGGCAAGTCCCACAAACGCGCGAACACAGTCACCGCCAGTAATTCGCTTTCGGCGCTGCTCGCGCGTGGGTTCACCGATCACGATTGCCGTTTCTCCCGAGACGTCGCCGCTCAATGTCACGGTCGCTCCGCGCTGATTCGGCGCGATCGGCGGTGAGGGGGCGATCGCTTGGCTGCCGGGGTCCAGCGCGGTCGCCGGCCCCATTTGCCCCCAGGCCGCGGCCGCGGCCAGCACCTTGGGTGACGTTGATGGCGCCGGCGGCGGCGGTCCGCCGGGTGGCGGCGGGCGCCGGGGCCGCGTTGGCAAGGCAGGCGCCGCCCGAGCAGGCCGATCTCCATTGCCCCGTCGATCCGCCGACGACCGTGAAGGTGCCGCTGAACGAGTGCCCGTCGGCGGCCAGCGTGATCGAGAAGCTCGCCGAAAGGCTCTGCTCGTTGTTGACGAACGTGCCACTCAGGTTGCTCCCCGAGACGGTTCCCGAGAGGGTCCCGGAAGACGCGTTGCCCTTCCACACCCCGCCGACGGTTGCGCCGCTCTGACTGAAGACCCAGAAGCTGCCGTCGGGCGCGGAGTTGACCCACGTGCCGCTCCACGTGTTCGGGTCCTGGCCCGCCGAGGTGGGCGGGAGCACGCCGGCGAGTGCGCTCAGCGCCGCCAGCAGTAGAACCGGCGCGATCCTGCGCCGCTTTGCCCCAGCGTCCGTGCGCTTCACCTCTCTGACCCCCTCCGTTGCGGCCGCGATCGGGCGCGGCTCCACGAATTAACTTACCCGGGGGTAACCAAGGCGGTCAAGAAAAGGTACGCGCGCAGCAGGATTCGAACCTGCGACCTCTGGCTCCGGAGGCCAGCGCTCTATCCACTGAGCTATGCGCGCTCGGTGGCCGATGATAGTTGCCGACGGCGCCTCGGCTGAGGCAGACGTTTGTTTTACACTCGCCGCGCGTGAGCGCGCCCGACGACTTCGCCTTCATGATCTGGCGGGTCGGCCGCCGGGCCGACAACGAGGAGTACCGCCGGGACACCGGCTGGCGCCCTGAGAACCTGCGCAAGCCCGAGTTCTCGCCGGCGACCGTGATCGACGTCGGAGTCGCCCACGGCACGCCGAACCTCTACGACGCCTTCCCGGACGCGCACCTCGTGCTGATCGAGCCGCTCGGTGAGTTCGAGCAGGATCTCCAGCGGATCTCCAGGCGGCGCGGGGGCGAATACGTGCTCGGTGCGGTGGGGGCGGCCCCCGGCCGGGCGGAGATCCACGTAAACCCCGCGATGCTCTACGAGAGCTCGCTGCTGGTCAACGAGTGGCGGCCCGCCGAGGGGCACGAGGCGCTGGAGCGGCGCGAGGTCGAGGTGACGACCCTGGACTCACTCCGGTCCGAGCGCGGCTGGCAGGGCCCGTTCGGGCTGAAGATCGACGCCGAGGGCTATGAGCACCACGTGATCGAGGGCGCCGCCGGGCTGCTCGCCGAGACCCAGTTCGTGATCGCGGAGGTGTCGATCACCCGGCCCTTCGCCGGTGGCGCTTCGTTTGCCGAGTTCATCGCCCTGATGGACCGCCACGGTTTCGCCGTCTACGACCTGCTCGACGGCCTCAAACGCGGCCGCGGCGGCGTCGAGTTCGTGGACGCGATGTTCCGGCGCAAGCCCGCCTGACGCCGGCATTCCGGTGGTAACGTCCCAGCCGAGGGGAAGGGGTGAGATGACACAACCGATCCGGGGGGCGCTGGTGCTGGTGGGCGCGCTGCTTGCATCGCTCTGCGGCTTTTGCCCCGGCGCAGCTGCCGTGACCATCAACGTCACCGGCCCGGAGGAGGTCGTCTTCGATTACACGACCATGCGGTGCGACGACTTCGACCTGCCGGACGGCCCGACCCAGGCGATCAGGGACTCGACCGAGCGCATCCAGGTCAGTGGCGTCAGCGGCGGTGGCCGGCGGCTGACCGGACCCACGTTCAACAGCCTCACGCGTGACTGCAGCTCAGCCGTATCCCCTCATAGGCGACCCAAACCCCGCCCACTACAACGAGACCAACGTCCTCAACGCGCTCTACACGGAGAACGGGCGGGATGTATACGGCCTCGTCCACAACGAGTGGCATGGCTGGGCCATCCCCGGCGCGTGCCCGGCCGCGCTTGGAAATCGCAGATGCGGCTCGGGCGCCATCACGTACGCGGTGTCGCATGACGACGGCAACACGTACTCCGTACCGCCATCCCCTGACAATCTCGTCGCGACCGTGCCGCCACGGCCGACGATCGATGACGTCCGCACCGGGCTGTTCTCGCCGACCAACCCGATCAAGAAGGGCAACTACTACTACTCGATCGTGCTGAGCGGCACGATCGGCGACCAGGACATCGGCGCCTGCGTGATGCGTACGGACGACATCGCCGACCCGTCCAGCTGGCGCGGCTGGGACGGGGCAAGCTTCGGCCTTCGGTTCAGGAACAACTTCTACGAGAACACGGAGCCGCAACGGACACACATGTGCGAGCCAATCTCCCCCAACGAGATCCTCTCGATGACGCGGTCCCTGACGTACAACACCGCCCTCGGCAAGTACGTGCTGACCGGCAGCGCAGCAAAGTTCGATCCGGCGCAGAGCAAGAACGTGTTCGGCCTCTATCTCTCCACCTCGGATGACCTCATCCACTGGTCGATGCGCGAGTTGATGATCGAGCGGCCGAGCCTGGCCAGCCATCAGTGCGGAGACCCCGACGCTGTTGCGTATCCGTCGTTGATCGACCACGACAGCACGGACCGCAACTACAGGCTCACCGACTCGACGATGTACCTCTACTACACCCATTTCCACCACGACATGTCCTGTGGGATCGGGCTCGACCGCGACCTCGTGAGGGTCCCGATTCAGATCTCCCCATAGCGCCCTCCGGAGGCGCGGCCGGTCGCGCCCGGACGTTGGGCGAAGATACGCGCGGCGATGGACCTCTCCGTCCTCTTCCTCGGCACGGCCGGCTCGATGCCGACCGTCCAGCGGGCACCCACCAGCATCCTGGTCCGGCGGGGCGGCGACAGGCTGCTGATCGACTGCGGCGAGGGCACTCAGCGCCAGCTGCTGCGCTCGATCGGCCTGCCGGACGTCGAGCCCGTCTTTCTGACGCACTTCCACGCCGACCACTTCCTCGGCCTGCCCGGAATGATGAAGACGTTCGCGCTGCGCGGCCGCACCGCGCCGCTCACGATCCACGGTCCCCGCGGCCTGCACGCGCTGATGAGCGACCTGCGCCGCATCTACGGAAAGCTCACCTACGACGTGCGCCTCGTCGAGCTCGCCGCGAACGAGGCCGTCGAGCTGGACGGGTACCGGATCGGCGCGTACTCGGTCGCGCACCGCACGGAGGCGCTCGGCTATGCGCTGGTCGAGGACGAGCGTCCCGGCCGGTTCGATCCCGCGCGGGCGGCCGAGCTCGGTGTCGAGCCGGGGCCTCGGTTCGGGCAGCTTCAGCGCGGGCAGCCGGTGGAGGTGGACGGCCGCTCCGTGCGTCCCGAGGAGGTCATGGGCGAGTCCCGGCCGGGGCGCAAGCTGGTGTTCACGGGCGACACGGAGCCGTGCGATGCCACGGTCGCGATCGCCCATCGCGCGGAGCTGCTCGTGCACGACAGCACGTTCGCCGACGATGAGGTCGAGCGGGCACGCCAGACCGGGCACTCGACCGCGCGCCAGGCCGCCGAGGTGGCCCGGGAGGCGGACGTCTCGATGCTCGCCCTCACGCACCTCTCGTCGCGGTACTTCGCGCCGGTGATCGAGAAGGAGGCGCAGGAGGTCTTCGACCGGGTTGTGGTGCCGCGGGACTTCGACGTGATCGAGGTGCCCTACCGGGAGCGGGGAGAGCCGGTCGCGATGAGCCTCCGCGATCACCGCGAGCGAACGCGTCCGACCCGGTGTTAGACTCGCATCGTCGGTTCCTTTAACCAGGTCCAGCGAGGCCAGGAAGGGGCACGCAGCCTTGAGCACCGCAGTCCTCGATCGCGAGGATCTCAGACGTACGCTCGTGCGAGTCGCGCACGAGATCATCGAGCGTAACGGCGACGATCCCGTCGCGATCGTGGGTATCCACACCCGCGGGGCGCTGATCGCCGGCCGCCTTCGGCAGCTGATCGAGGAGCTGCTCGACCGGCCCGTGCCGCTCGGCGAGATCGACATCAGCTTCTACCGGGACGACCTCGGCGCCCGCCCGCCGGCCGCCCAGCCGGTCGTGCACTCGTCCCGGATCGAGTTTCCCCTCGCCGAGACGACGGTCGTGCTCGTGGACGACGTGCTGTACACGGGGCGGACGGCGCGGGCCGGGATCGAGGCGCTCTTCGACTACGGTCGCCCGGCCTGCGTGCAGCTCGCGGTGCTCGTCGACCGCGGTCACCGTGAGCTTCCGATCCGGCCCGACTACGTCGGCAAGAACCTGCCGACCTCGCGCACCGAGCGCGTGTACGTGCGCCTCGAGGAGATCGACGGCGTGGACGAAGTCGAAATCGAACAAATGCCGCCAGTCGGCAGCCGACCGCCGGGTCCCGGGAGGGTCCATGAAACACCTTCTTTCGATAGCCGACCTGCAGCGGAGCGATATCGAGCGCATCCTCGAGGTCGCCGACAGCTTCGCCGCCGTCGCGGACCGGGACATCAAGAAGGTCCCGACGCTTCGGGGCCGCACCGTCGTGAATCTCTTCTACGAGGCCAGCACCCGCACCAGCTCTTCCTTCGAGCTTGCCGCGAAGCGGCTTTCCGCAGACCTGATCAGCATCCGCTCTGCGGGCTCGGCGGTCGAGAAGGGCGAGTCCCTGAAGGACACGGTCGCGACGCTGTCGGCCTACGACCCGGCCGCGATCGTGATCCGCTCGCCGTGGGCCGGATCGGCCGAGATCGTGGCGCGCAACTCGTCCGCATCGGTCGTGAACGCGGGCGACGGCAAGCACGAGCATCCCAGCCAGGCGCTGCTCGACCTCTTCACGCTCATGCGCCACGTGAACACGCTCGAGGGCCGGGAGATCTGGATCGTCGGAGACGTGATGCACAGCCGGGTGGCCCGGTCGAACGCGCTCGCGTTCGCCCGCATGGGCGCAAGGGTGACGGTCGCGGGCCCGCCGACTCTGATCCCGCGCGACTTCGAGACGCTTGGCTGCGAGATCGCCTACGACCTGGAGCGCCTCGGCGAGGCCGACGTCATCTACGCGCTCCGGATGCAGCACGAGCGCATGAGCAGGGACGAGAGCAACCAGACCTTCGTTCCATCGATCCGCGAGTACGTGTCTTGCTTCCAGATCGACTCGCGCCGCCTGCAGCCGCGACAGCTGCTCATGCACCCAGGCCCCGTGAACCGCGGGGTCGAGCTGTCCGCTGAGGTGATCGACTCGCCCCAGACGCTGATCGCCGACCAGGTCGCGAGCGGAGTGGTCGTGCGCATGGCGATCCTCTATGACCTGCTCTCCGCAGCGCCCGGTGAGCCGCCGCGGACCGGCTCGCCGCTGACCACGGTGGAGCAGCCGGCGTGAGGCTGCGCCTGTCGGCCCGCACGAGCGCGCCCGCCGCGCTCGTGGTCAAGGGCGCTCGCATACTCGACCCGCGGGCAGGCGTCGATGGGCCCCACGACGTGCTCGTGCGCGACGGCTTGGTGGCCGAGCTGGCCCCGCCCGGGACCCTCGATCCCGACGACGTGACCGAGACGATCGACGGCGAGGGACTGCACCTGTTTCCCGGCTTCGTGGACCCTCACGTGCACCTGCGCACGCCCGGCCGCGAGGACGAGGAGGATCTCGAGTCGGGCACGCGGGCCGCGGCGGCGGGCGGCTTTTGCTGCGTGCTCGCGATGCCGAACACCGACCCGGTGGTGGACAACGCGGCGGTGCTGCGCTCGCTCCAGCAGCGCGCCGGGGTCGAGGCGGTGGTCCCGGTCGGCTTCCTGGCCGCGATCACGAAGCAGCTGGGCGGCGCGGAGCTGACCGAGATGGTCGAGCTCGCGGCCGAGGGCGCCGCCGGCTTCAGCGACGACGGCATGCCGGTCACGGACGCGCGCCGGCTTCAGCAGGCGCTCCAGTACCAGCGCCTCGCCGGCGCCCCGCTCGCGCTCCACGAGGAGGACCGCTCCCTCTCCGGCGACGGGGCGATGCACGAGGGCGCGGTGTCGGCGTTGCTCGGACTGGCCGGAATCCCGTCGATCTCGGAGAGCACGATGATCGAGCGCGACGCGGGGATCGCGCAATACGAAGGCGGGCGGATCCACGTGCTCCATGTCTCCGCGGCCGAGTCGGTGGTGGCGGTCGAGCGCGCGAAGGCGGCTGGGATCGAGCTCACCTGCGAGGTCACGCCGCATCACCTGACGCTCACCGACGAAGACGTGCGCTCGCTCGACCCGCGCTTCAAGATGAACCCGCCGCTCCGCAGCGAGCGCGACCGCCAGGCACTGATCGCCGGGCTGCGCTCGGGCTCGATCGACTGCATCGCGACCGACCACGCGCCCCACTCCCGAGAGGAGAAGGAGGCCCCGTTCGAGCAGGCGCCGATGGGCGTCACCGGGCTCGAGACCGCCTTTCCGGCGCTCTACACCGAGCTGGTGCTGGGGGGCGTCCTCGAGCTGCCCCTGCTCGTCGAGCGCATGACGGCGGGCGGTGGGCCGTACGGCCTGGTGGCGCCGACGCTCGCGCCGGGCGCCCGCGCCAACTTCTGCCTCGTCGACCTGGACGCGGCATGGACGGTCGGTGAGGCTGGTTACGAGAGCCGCTCCGAGAACTCCTGCTTCGCCGGCCGCGAGGTGCGCGGCAAGGTGCTGATGACCGTGGCGGCGGGCGCCGTCGCCTATCGCGAGCGCGCCTTCTCGATCAGGCTTGCGAAGGACTCGCTGCTGGCGGGTCCCGGAGGGCGGCGGTGAAGCTCGACCGCGGCCGAGCGGCGCTGGCGGTGATCGACGTGCAGGAGGCGTTCCGGCCGGCGGTGCTCGACTTCGACCGGGTCGCCGCGAACGTCGGGGTGCTGGTCCAGGGCGCACGGATCCTCGGCCTCCCCGTGATCGTGACGGAGCAGTACCCGCGGGGGCTGGGCCAAACCGTGGCCGAGGTGGCCGAGCATCTGGCCGGCGTCGAGCGGCTCGAGAAGACCAGCTTCAGCGCGGTCGCCGCGGACGGCTTCCCGGCTGCGCTCCCGGACACGCGCGATCAGCTCGTCGTATGCGGGATCGAAGCGCATGTGTGCGTCAACCAGACGGCCGAGGACCTGCTCGCCACGGGGCGCGAGGTGCACGTCGTGGCGGATGCGGTCACCTCGAGGACAGAGGAGAACCGCGAGCTCGGAGTGCACAAGATGGAGCGCAGCGGGGCGACGCTCACGAGCGTCGAGACCGCCCTGTTCGAGCTCCTGCGCGAGGCCGGCACGCCGGAGTTCAAGGAGATCCAGAGGCTGATCAAGTGAGCGCGTCAAGCAGATCGTCCGTCTCGGGCGGACGGCTCCGTTCTCCTTGAAGACGGGACGCGTCTGGACGGGGTCGTGGGAGCGCTTGGCCACGCGGTCGGCGAGGTGGTGTTCAACACGGCCATGACCGGCTATCAGGAGGCCGTCACCGATCCTTCCTACGGCGCGCAGATCATCACCTTCACCTACCCGCTGATCGGGAACTACGGCGTCGCGGACGAGGCCGTCGAATCGACCACGGATCCACGCCCGCGCGGTGATCATGCGCGAGGCGCGAAACGAGCGGCCGGCCGGGAGCCAGCGGTTGGCTCGACTGGCTCGCAGCCGAGGGCGTGCCGGGGATCGGCGGCGTCGACACACGGGCGCTCGTGCGCCACATCCGCGACCGGGGCGCGATGCGGGGCGGCGTCTTCCCCGGTGAGCTGAGCGAACGCGAGGCGCGCGACCTGATCGACGCCGAGCCGTCGATGTCGGGACGCGACCTCGCCGGCGAGGTGTCGCCCGAGGAGCCGATCGTGCTCGACGCCGACGCGGCCGGGCCCAGGGTGGTCGCGCTCGACACCGGCATCAAACGTTCGATCGTGAACAACCTGCGGCAAAGAGGCTGCCGCCTGGTGTTGATGCCGTGCACCAGCACGCCGGAGCAGGTGCTCGCGCAGGAGCCCGACGCCGTGTTCCTGGCGAACGGCCCGGGCGACCCCGCCGCCCTCGACCACGTGGTGGGCAACGTGCGCGAGCTGGTCGGGAAGGTCCCGGTCTGGGGCATCTGCCTCGGGCACCAGCTGCTCTGCCGCGCGGTCGGGCTCGAGACGTTCAAGTTGCAGTTCGGCCATCGGGGCGCGAACCATCCGGTCAAGGACCTCGAGTCCGGCAAGATCGAGATCACCGCGCAGAACCATGGCTTCGCGGTGCTCGGCCCGGGCGGCGCGCGCGCGATCGAGCACGACGAGCCGGTGCGCTGGGAGACGGACTTCGGGACGGCCGAGCTCTCACACGTGAACCTCTACGACCGGACCGTCGAGGGACTGGTGCTGCGCGACGTGCCGGCCGCCTGCGTGCAGTACCACCCCGAGGCCGGTCCCGGCCCGCACGACGCGGTGCACCTGTTCGACCGGTTCGTCGAGATGGCCGGCGCAGCCGACTAGCAGTGCCCCGGCGCACCGACATCCAGAAGGTCCTGATCATCGGCTCCGGGCCGATCGTGATCGGCCAGGCGGCCGAGTTCGACTACTCGGGCGTACAGGCGTGCAAGGTCCTGCAGGAGGAGGGCTACGAGGTCGTGCTCGTCAACTCGAACCCGGCCACGATCATGACCGACCCCGAGTTCGCGACCGCCACCTACGTCGAGCCGCTCACGCCCGAGATGGTGGCGGCCGTGATCGCGAAGGAGCGACCCGAGGCGCTGCTGCCGACGCTCGGCGGGCCAGACCGCACTCAACCTCGCCAAGGCGCTGCACGACGACGGCACGCTCGAGCGCCACGGCGTCGAGCTGGTCGGGGTGAACTACGAGGCGATCCAGCGCGCTGAGGACCGGGAGCTCTTCCGCGACACGATGCGCGCCGCGGGGCTTCAGGTGCCCCGCTCGGCGATCGTGCACTCGATCGCGGAGGCCGAGCGCGTGGTCGACGGGATCGGGCTGCCCGCGATCGTGCGCCCGGCGTTCACCCTGGGCGGTCACGGCGGCGGCATCGCCTACACCCGCGCCGAGTTCGCCGAGCGGGTCTCGGAGGGCCTCAACGCGAGCCCCATCAACCAGATCCTGCTCGAGCAGTCGCTGCTCGGCTGGGGCGAGTTCGAGCTCGAGGTGATGCGGGACCACAACGACAACGCGCTGGTCGTGTGCTCGATCGAGAACATCGACCCGATGGGCGTGCACACCGGGGACAGCGTCACGGTCGCGCCGCAGCAGACGCTCTCCGACCGGGCCTACCAGGAGCTCCGCGACCAGGCGCTCACGGTGATCCGCGCGGTCGGCGTCGAGACCGGCGGGTCCAACATCCAGTTCGCGGTCAGCCCGGAGACCGGCGAGGTGGTCGTGATCGAGATGAACCCGCGCGTCTCGCGCTCCTCGGCGCTGGCCTCCAAGGCCACCGGGTTCCCGATCGCGAAGATCGCCGCGCGGCTCGCGGTCGGGTACGCGCTCGAGGAGATCCCGAACGACATCACGCGGCGCACGCCCGCCTCCTTCGAGCCGACGATCGACTACGCGGTCGTCAAGATCCCGCGCTTCGCGTTCGAGAAGTTCCCGTTCGCCGAGGGGGGCTCACCACGCAGATGAAGAGCGTGGGCGAGGTGATGGCGATCGGGAGGACGTTCAAGCAGGCGTTCATGAAGGCGATGCGATCGCGCGAGCTCGACTCCGTGCCCAGGCCTCCCGAGGACACCGGCGAGCTGCTGGACCGGCTCCAGCAGCCCTCACACGATCGCTACGAGCTGCTGTTCGAGGCGCTCCGCCGCCGGGTGCCGGTGGACGAGCTCCACGGGCGCACCGCGATCCATCCCTGGTTCCTCGACCAGCTGGCGGAGGTGGTCGAAGGCGAGGCCGCGCCGGGGACGTCGCTCGCGCGCAAGAAGGACCTCGGCCTCTCGGACGAGCAGGCCGGAGTCTCGCGGGCGGAGCGCATCGGCGCCGGCCTGCAGCCGGTGTTCCGGTCCGTCGATACCTGCGGCGCCGAGTTCGAGGCCGAGACTCCCTACTACTACTCGTCCTACGAGCGCGGCACGCTCGGCGACCGGGCGGCGGAGGTGCGTCGCGGCTCGCGCCCGAGCGTCGTGATCCTGGGATCCGGCCCGAACCGGATCGGCCAGGGGATCGAGTTCGACTACTGCTGCGTCCACGCCGCGATGACCGTGCACGAGATGGGCCGGGACGCGGTGATGATCAACTGCAACCCGGAGACGGTCTCGACCGACTACGACACGTCCGACCGGCTCTACTTCGAGCCGCTCACGGTGGAGGACGTGCTCGAGGTGATCGACGTCGAGCGGCCCGAAGGGCGTGATCGCGCAGTTCGGAGGCCAGACGCCCCTGCGGATCGCGGCCGACCTGAAGGAGGCGGGGGTGAGGCTGCTCGGCACGCCGGTCGAGGCGATCGACCTGGCCGAGGACCGCGAGCGATTCGGCGAGCTGCTCGGCCGGCTCGGCATCGCGCATCCGCCCTACGGCATCGCCCGCGACGAGCAGGAGGCGCTCGCCGTCGGGCGGCGTCTCGGGTTCCCGCTGCTGGTCCGCCCCTCCTACGTGCTCGGTGGGCGGGCGATGGAGCTCTGCTATTCGGAAGCCGACCTCGCCGACTACGTCGACCGCGTCGGCGGCGAGCATGACCGGTAAGGCCGCCCGCATGTACCCGCTCCTGATCGACCGGTTCCTGGAGAACGCGATCGAGATCGACGTGGACGCGCTCGCCGACGGCGAGGACGTCTACGTGGCGGGGATCATGCAGCACGTCGAGGAGGCCGGAGTCCATTCCGGTGACTCGGCCTGCGTGCTGCCGCCCCTCAGCCTGGGCGGAGAGATGCTGGACGAGATCCGCCGCCAGACCACTGCGCTCGCGCTCGAGCTCGGCGTCGTGGGTCTTTTGAACGTGCAGTTCGCAATCGTCGAGAACAAGCGGCTGCGCGTGATCGAGGCGAACCCGCGCGCCTCGCGCACGGTGCCGTTCGTCTCGAAGGCGATCGGGCTGCCGCTGGCGAAAGTGGCCTGCCGGCTCATCCTGGGCGAACGGCTGCGGGACCAGGACCTTCCCGAACAGCGCGAGCTCGGGCATGTGAGCGTGAAGGAGGCGGTGCTGCCGTTCAAGCGACTCCAGGGTGCGGACGCCCTGCTGGGTCCCGAGATGAAGTCGACGGGCGAGGTGATGGGCATCGCCGAGGACTTCCCGACGGCGTTCGGGAAGGCGCAGGCTGCCGCCGGCGTCGAGCTGCCCTCCGAGGGCACCGTGTTCATCACCGTGTGCGACAGCGACAAGCCCGCCGCCACCCAGCTCGCCGAGCGGCTCCACGACCTCGGCTTCCGGCTGCTTGCCACCAGCGGGACCGCGCAGGCGATCCGGGCGATGGGCATCCCCGTCGAGCAGCTCAACAAGATCGGCGAGGGCTCGCCCCACGTCGGCGACCACATCCTGCGGCGGCGACATCGACATCGTGATCAACACACCGGCCGGCCGGGGCGCCCGCACCGACGGCTGGGAGATCCGGCGCGCCGCCGTCGAGCGCGGCATTCCATGCATCACGACCATGACGGGCGCCTCCGCGGCGGTGCGGGCGATGGGCGCCTCGCCTGAGGCCCGCACAGACGGTGCGCTCGCTCCAGGAGCTCCACCGGCAGCCCGAAGGCTCGCCTGCGCCTCCCGAGGAAGTGGAGCCGACGGCGGCATGAGGGCGCACGCGTCCGAAGGGAACGGCACGGCAGAGCAGCGTGTGACGGCCCCTTTCGGCCGCCGGCGCTGCGAGGTCGTGTCGAACGAGCGGGCGGGTCTCTACCGCCTGGTGGAGGCGGCGGACCCAGAGTGGACCGGCGCCGCTCCCGGGCCAGTTCTACATGCTCGCGGCGGAGCGGCACTGGGGTGGGGAGGACGGGCGTCCACACCTCGCCCGCGCCTTCTCCGTCTGCCGGGTGCGCGGCGAGCGGCTCGGCTTCCTCGTGGACGCGATCGGCCCGGGCACCGCCCTGCTCGCGGAGCTCGAGCCGGGCGACGGTCTCTGGCTCGTGGGTCCGCTCGGCATCGGCTTCACCGCTCCCCGAGGAGACGGTGCGACCGGTGCTCGTCGGCGGAGGCGTCGGGTTGGCGCCGCTCGTGATCCTCGCCGAGTCGCTTCGGGAGGCCGGGCGGGAGCCGCTCGTGCTGGCGGGATTCCGGTCCAGCGCCTATGCCGCGGCGGCTGAGCTGGCCGGATCCGACGTGGCGCTCGCGACCGATGACGGCTCGGCGGGCCATCACGGGCTCGTCACCGAGCTGCTCGCCCGTGAGCTCGCCGCCCGGCCGACCCGGCCGTGTACGCCTGCGGCCCGCCGCGCGATGCTGGAGAGCGTCCGAAGCCTTTGCTCGGAATGGGCCGTGCCGGCGGAGCTGGCGCTCGAGGAGGCGATGGCCTGCGGCTTCGGGGCGTGCTTCGGGTGCGTGGTCCGGACCCGGACGGGCTACCGGCGGATCTGCGTGGACGGCCCGGTGCTGCGCGCCTCCGACCTGGATGAGGCATGGCTGAATCACTGATGCCGGCGCTCGCGACGGAGATCGCCGGTCTCGAGCTGGAGCACCCGGTCCTGAACGGATCGGGGACCTTCGACGCGATCGCCGCCCTGCGCACGTTCGGACCGGAGCTGCGTGAGCACTTTCCCTTCTCGGCCTTCGTCTCGAAGACGATCACGGTCGAGCCGCGGAGCGGCAACCCGCCCCCGCGGCTGTGGGAGGCGCCGGCCGGCATGATCAACTCGATCGGCCTCCCGAACAAGGGCCTGGAGGGTTTTCTGGCCCACGACCTGCCGGTGCTGGCAACGCTTCCGGTGCCGCTGGTCGTGAGCGTGGCGGGGTTCAGCCACGAGGAGTTCGCCCGGCTGGTCGAGACGGTCGCCGCGGAGCCTGCGGTCGCGGCGCTCGAGCTGAACGTCTCCTGCCCGAACGTCAAGTCGGGTTGCGTGATGGGCGCCGAGCCACTCGAGACGCTGGCGCTTCTGCAGCGGCTCCGGCCGGTCACGCCGAAGACCCTGATCGTCAAGCTGACTCCCAACGTGTCCGACGTCGGCGCGGTCGCCGAAGCGGCGGAGCGGGGTGGGGCGGATGCGCTCTCGCTGATCAACACGCTCAGAAGCGTGGCGATCGATCCGGGCACCGGCCGGCCGTGGCTCGGCGCCGGCAGCGGCGGCCTCTCCGGACCCGCCGTGCGCGCGGTTGCACTCGAGCAGGTCCACGCCGTGACCACCCGGACCGAGCTGCCGGTGGTGGGGATGGGGGGGATCCGGTCGGGCCGCGACGCGTTCGACTTCCTGGCCGCCGGCGCGTCCGCGGTAGCGGTCGGAACCGAGAACTTTCGTGACCCTGCTGCGGCTTTGCGCGTGCGCGACGAACTCGAACAGCTGTTGGCGGAGCGTGGCGCGTCGCGCACGGACGACGCGGGCGGAGGCGCACGCGGCGCCCAAAAAAGCGCCTCAAATGCAGGTCAAAAGTGAACCTGTCTAAACGCGTCTAGACCTCTTCGAGAGGTCGAGCCGGGTTTACGATTTATTTGCGGAACTTTTTTCTCGCGTCGTCTTGCACGCCGCTTTGCCGTGCGTATAATCGCCGCCCATGCCCGCCGCCACCAAGTCCCCGTCGGCTGCGCCTGCGCGCTCCTTGACGCAACGGATGGATGCCCTCAACGAGGCCAACCGGATCCGGACGAAGAGGGCGCAGCTGAAGAAGGACCTCCGCGCGGGGCGCTCCAACGTCAACGTCCTGCTGCTGTCTCCGCCGGACTACATCCTCAGCGCGAAGGTCTCGGACCTGCTCCTGGCGGTGCCGAAGTACGGGCACGTCAAGGTCAACAAGATCCTCGCCCAGTGCCGGATCTCGCCGAGCAAGACGATCGGCGGCCTGTCCCAGCGCCAGCGCGCGGAGCTGGTCAGCCACTTCCGCAAGTAACGCAGCCGCCGGACTCCGACTCCTTGCCGGCCGGTCGCCTGTTCGTCATCACCGGCCCGTCCGGTGTCGGCAAGGGAACCTTGATCCGCCGCCTGCTCGAGCAGGTCCCCGACCTGGAGCTGTCCGTGTCGGCCACGACGCGACCACCTCGGCCGGGTGAGCTGAACGGCGTCGACTACCACTTCCTCTCGGAGGAGGAGTTCGAGCGCCTCGCCGGTGCAGGGGAGCTGCTCGAGCACGCCACGTACGCGGGCAATCGGTACGGGACCCCTCGCGTCGGAGGTCGAGCCCCGGCTGGCTGCGGGTCGCAGCGTCGTGCTCGAGATCGAGGTCCAGGGCGCCCGCCAGGTGCGCGAGGCGATGCCGGAGGCGGTCCAGGTGTTCATCGCCCCTCCTTCGCCCGGGGCGCTGCGGGAGCGGCTCGAGGGCCGGGCGACGGATCGGCCCGAGCAGATCGACCGCCGCCTGTCGGCGGCCGAGGAGGAGCTCGCGGCCCGGGAGGAGTTCGGGCACGTGATCGTCAACGACGACCTCGAGCGGGCGACCGGCGAGCTCGTCGGGCTGGTGCGGCAAATCGCCGGCGCGGGCTCGACGGCGGAGGCCCTTCGGGAGAACGAAGGGGCCTGATGTAGAGTTGTCTGGAAGCAAGTCGGCCCCTGGAGAGGGGGCCCAGCCGGCCGAATAGGAGCAAACTCTTGATTTATCCGCGCATCGACAGCCTGCTCGAACACGTTGACTCGCACTATGCGGCGGTCATCGTGGCGGCGAAGCGGGCGCGCCAGATCAACAACTACTACCACACGCTCGGTGAGGGAGTTTTCGAGGAGTTTCCCCCGCCGATGGTGGAAACGCCCTCCAAGAACTACCTGACGATCGCCCTCGAGGAAGTCGCTCAGGGCAAGATCAACTCGCGCTACCGCGTCTGACGCCCGGCGGCCTGGCGGTCAGCTGATGGCACGCATCCTGCTCGGTGTCAGCGGCGGCATCTCCGCCTACAAGGCGGTGGAGCTGGCGCGGCTTGCGACCAAGGCGGGCCACGGTGTGCGAGTCCTGCAGACGCCCGCCTCGCTCGAGTTCGTGGGGCGGGCCACGTTCGAGGGCATCGTGGGCGCACCCGTGCTGGTGGGTGAATTCGAGCGCGACCCCGCCCGGGGCGCCTACCCGGGAGAGGCTGCACCCGACCACGAGCCGATCGGGCACCTGGAGCTCGCCTCGCGCTGCGACGTCTACTGCATCGCGCCCGCGAGCGCGAACACGATCGCGAAGCTCGCCACGGGCAGCGCGGACAACATGCTGACCGCGGCCTATCTGGCCTGCGCGAGCCCGGTGGTGCTCGCGCCCGCGATGAACAACCGCATGTACGAGCACCCTGCCACCCAGGCGAACCTGGAGACGCTTCGCGCTCGCGGAGTCCACGTAGTGGCGCCGGGCACCGGGGCCGCTGGCGTCGCGCGGAGAGTGGGGGGTGGGCCGGCTGGCGGAGCCGGCCGAGCTCCTGGCCGCGGTCGAGCTGGCCGCCGGCACGGGCGCGCCGCGACCGCTCGACGGGTTGCGGGTGCTGGTCACCGCGGGCGGCACGCGCGAGCCGATCGACGCCGTGCGCTTCATCGGGAACCGCTCCAGCGGACGCATGGGGTTCGCGCTCGCGGCCGAGGCTGCGCGCCGTGGCGCCGCCGTGACGGTGGTGGCTGCCAACGCCTCGTTGCCGCCCGCCCCCGGGGTCGAGGTGGTCGCGGTCCAGACCGCCGAGGAGCTGAGGCAGGCGACGCTCGAGCGCTTCCCCTCGTGCGACGTCCTGCTGATGGCGGCCGCGGTCGCGGACTACCGCCCGGCCCATAGCGAGGACCGAAAGATCTCGAAGGAGGAGCGCGAAGCGCTCGACCTGCACCTCGTGCGCACGGACGACGTGCTGGCGGAGGCGGCATCGCTTCGCCGCCCCGGCCAGTCGCTGATCGGGTTCGCCGCCGAGCACGGCCCGGAGGGCGTCGGGCGGGCACGGTCGAAGCTCGCTCGCAAGGCCCTCGACGCGATCGTCGTGAACGACATCGCGCGCGCCGAGATTGGCTTCGACTCCGAGGAGAACGAGGTCACGATCATCGCGCCCGGAACCGAGACCCACGTGCCGAAGGCCTCGAAGCCCGCGGTCGCAGCGGCCGTGCTCGACTTCGTCCAGGCGCTGCGGGCGCGCTCGGGGAGCCGCGCATGACCGCTGAGCAGCTGCCGCCCGACCCCGCGTCGGACGACGCCTACGCGCTCTTCCAGCGAGGCGTGTCGCTGTTGGCGGAGAGTCATTGGGAGCAGGCCGCGGTCTCGCTCGAGAAGGCCAAGCGCCTCGAGCCGGACAAGACCTCGATCCGCGAGGCGCTCGGGCGCGCGTACTTCCGCAGTGGCCGCTACCGCCGCGCCGCGGACGAGTTCTCGGCCGTGGTCGAGCGCAGCCCGGCCAACGACTACGCCCACTTCTGCCTCGGCCGGTCGTTCGAGAAGCTCGGCGACCGCCGTGGTGCGCGCCGGCACCTGTCGCTCGCATTCGGCATGCGCCCGGACCGCACCGACTACAGGATCTACCGGGATCGGGTGCGCGCGGAGTAGGGGCCGGAACCCGGCGCTCTCGCTCGGACGCGCCCCAGTGGTTCTAAAAACCGGGCGCTGTCCTGACTTTTCCTCACGCTGTCGGGAAAAGTCAGGACGGCGAGGCCATAGGTTTTCGAGCCCACCTTGCCCCCTGCGAAACCCACCACCGCGTAACGCCCCATGCGGGCCCTGATCCAACGCGTCAGCTCGGCCTCCGTGACCGTCGACGGCGAGGTCGTCGGTGAGATCGGGGCCGGCCTCGTGGTGCTGCTCGGCGTGGGCGCCGAGGACGGCCCCGATCAGGCTCGCAGGCTGGCCGACAAGCTCTCCCGGCTGCGGGTGTTCGACGGTGAGGACGGCCGCATGGACCGCTCGCTGCTCGACCTCGGGGCGGGCGCGCTCTGCATCAGCCAGTTCACGCTGTACGGGGACACGCGACGCGGCCTGCGACCGAGCTTTACGGCGGCGGCCGAGCCCGATCGGGCCGAGCGGCTCTACGAGGAGTTCTGCCGAGAGCTCGAGTCGCACGGCGTGCATGTGGAGCGGGGCCGCTTCGGCGCGCGCATGTCGGTGGCGCTCGTCAATGAGGGCCCGGTCACGCTCTTGCTGGAGGTCTAGGGCCCTCCGGCGAGCGTGATTTCCGCCGCTATACTCGCCAACTGACACGTCCGGGAGACCTGCGGCGCCAGCCGCTCTTTCGAAGTGGGCCTCCAGCCCACTTTTTTTACGAGAATTGTTGAAACTTTCACCAACAGATGAGCGATTGAGAAGCGACGATCCAGCCGACATTCAGGCGGAGGTCGAACAGCGCCTTGCCGGGCTCGAGCCCGGCGTCGAGGTGCTGGCCGTCGAGAGGATCGGCGGCGGGCGTTCCCCAGCCTTGAGGATCTTCCTCGACCGCGACGGCGGCGTCGATCTCGAGTTGTGCGCGCGTGTGACGCATCATCTGCGTGACCTGCTGCGCGATTACACGGTCGAGGTGTCGTCACCCGGGCCGGAGCGCCCGTTGACGAAGCCCGAGCACTACCAGCGGTTCATGGGCCGCCGGGTCCGGATCAGGACCCGCGAGGCGATCGAAGGGCGCAACGACTTCAAGGGCGAGCTGATCGGCGCCGACGACCGCGGGGTCTCGCTCGCGGGCGAGTGGGGCACGGTGATGGTCCCGCACGAACGCATCCGGCGCTCGAACCTGGTCGCACAGGCCCCCACCGGCAAGACTGGGAGGCAGAAGTGAGCAAGGAGATCGTAGAGGCCGTCCAGACACTGGAGAAGGAGAAGGGCATCTCGTCGGAGAGGCTCATGCGCGCCCTCGAGGACGCGCTCCTCTCCGCATACAAGAAGCAGCCCGGCGCGGCCAAGTACGCGCGCGTGGACATGGACCGCCGGACCGCCGACTTCAGGGTGTTCGAGCTGATCCTGCCGCCGGAGCTCGAGGAGCAGCTCGTCAAGGAGGCGATCGAGTCCGAGCAGACGATCGATCCGGAGACGGGCGAGATGCGCGAGCCGGAGGAGCCGGAAATCGACCCCGAGCGGCTCGCCGAGTACGAGGATCAGATCACCAGCCGCGACGTCACGCCCACCAACTTCGGGCGGATCGCCGCCCAGACCGCCAAGCAGGTGATCCTGCAGCGGATCCGCGAAGCCGAGCGCGACATGATGTTCGAGGAGTACCGCGACCGGGTCGGCGAGATGATCACCGGCATCATCCAGCAGTCGGACTCCCGCTACACGCTCGTGCAGCTGCGCGAGCGGGTCGAGGCGCTGCTGCCGAAGTCGGAGCAGGTGGACAGCGAGCGCTACGACCACGGCGCGCGCGTCAAGGCCGTGATCACCGAGGTTTCGTCCAGCACCAAGGGCCCGAGCATCATCGTCTCGCGCCGCAACCCCGAGCTGATCAAGAAGCTGTTCGAGCTGGAGGTCCCGGAGGTCGCCGACGGCCTCGTCGAGATCGTCAACGTCGCCAGGGAGCCCGGCTATCGCTCGAAGATCGCGGTCGTGTCGCACGCCGACGGGGTCGACCCGGTCGGCGCCTGCGTGGGTCCCCGCGGCTCGCGGGTGCGCATGGTCGTATCCGAGCTGCGCGGCGAGAAGATCGACATCATCCCGTTCAACGAGGAGCCCGCCCGCTTCGTCGCGAAGGCGCTGTCGCCGGCGCGCGTGCGCGAGGTGCTCGTCGATGACGACAACAAGCAGGCCGTGGTGGTCGTGCCCGACGATCAGCTCTCGCTCGCGATCGGCAAGGAAGGCCAGAACGCGCGGCTCGCTGCGCGGCTGACCGGATGGCGGGTGGACATCAAGTCCGAGACGGAGTTCGCCGAGGAAGAGGCCGAGCTCGGGATCGAGCCGGAGGAGGACGTGACGGGCCGCTGCCACGCGATCTTGAGCTCCGGCAAGCGCTGCCCGAACGCGGCGCTGCCCGGCTCGCGGTACTGCGGCCTTCCCGCCCATCAGGAGATGGCCGAAGCGGAGCTGCGTGGGGAGACGCCGGCCGCCGAGGCGCCCTCGGAGGAGGCCCCCGTCGAGGAGGCCCCCGTCGAAGAAGCCGCCGCCGAGGAGGTCGTCGCCGAGGAGGCCGTCGCCGAGGAGCCTCCCACCGACGGACCTTCCGCCGAAGCCGCGGAGGCCGACGGCACTGCCGAGCAGACCGAGCCGACACCCGAGCCAACTCCAGAGGCACAACCAGAGGCCGCCGCGAGCGGGGAGGAGCGCTAGCTCACGCCTATGGCGAAAAAGCGCGTCTATGAGATCGCCAAGGAGAAGGGAGTCTCCAGCAAAGAGCTTTTGGCTGCCCTCCAGGCGGCCGGCATCGACGTAAAGGCGGCTGCCTCGACGGTCGACGAGGCCGAAGCCGTCAAGGTACTTTCCGGGGACGGCGCGAAGCCGACCCCCAACGGCGCCCCGGCGCCACCCCCAGCTGCCGCGGAGAAGGCGCCACCGCAGCCTCAACGGCAACAGCCGCCGCAGCAGTCCGAGCAGCCGAAGGGACAGGCAAAAGCCGCACCACGACCTCAGGGCCAGCAGTCACAAGGCCAGCAGCCACAGGCTCGCCAGCCCGGCTCAGACCGTCCGGGCTCCCGCCCGCCTCAGGGCGGCGGGCGCTCCGGAGACGGCGCCCCTCCGCGGCGCGCGATGGCTGCACGCGAGCGGACACCGGGCGGCACCGGCGGACGCCGCCGCCGCGTCGTGATCGACTCCCAGGCTTCTCGCCGTCAGGCACCCGCACCGATGCCGCAGCAGCGACGCCGCCGCAGCCGCGGCCGCGGCGCTCCGCCGCCCGAGCCGGGAGAGCGGCCGACCGTCGTCGTCGAGCAGCCCACGGTCAAGGTTCCCTCGGGCGCAACGGTCCGCGACGTCGCAGAGCATCTCGGCCTGCAGGTTTCCGAAGTACTCAAGAAGCTGATGTCGATGGGCGAGATGGCGTCGATCACCCAAACCCTCTCGGACGAGGCGATCGGTGTGATCGCCGACGAGTTCGACAAGAAGGTGGAGGTCGTTCGCGCGGCCGAGGAAGAGGCCGAGGAGACGTTCGAGGACGCTGACGAGGACCTCGAGTTCCGGCCGCCGGTGGTCACGATCATGGGCCATGTCGATCACGGCAAGACGTCGCTGCTCGACGCGATCCGGGAGACCGAGGTCGTGGCGGGCGAGGCGGGCGGCATCACCCAGCACATCGGCGCATACCAGGTCCATCACGACGGCAAGGTCGTGACGTTCCTCGACACTCCCGGACACGAAGCTTTCACCGCGATGCGCGCGCGCGGCGCAAAGGTCACGGACATCGCCGTGATCGTGGTCGCGGCCGACGACGGCGTGATGCCGCAGACCACGGAGGCGATCGACCACGCGAAGGCGGCCGGCGTCCCGATCGTGATCGCGGTGAACAAGATCGACAAGGAGAACGCGGACCCCAACCGCGTACGCGGTGAGCTCGCCTCGCAGGGGTTCACGCCCGAGGACTGGGGCGGCGAGACCATCTTCGCCGACGTCTCCGCCAAGACCAGAGACGGCCTCGACAACCTCGTCGAGATGATCCTGCTGGTGGCCGAGGTCGAGGACCTGAAGGCCAACAAGCATGCGGCCGCGAGCGGCACCGTGATCGAGTCCAGGCTGGACCCGGGCCGCGGGCCCGTGGCCACCGTGATCGTGCTGCGCGGGACGCTCAAGATGGGCGATGCGCTGGTGGCGGGCGCCCACTGGGGCCGTGTGCGCGCCATGCACGACTTCATGGGCAACCGGGTCAAGCAGGCGGAGCCCGGCGAGCCGGTCGTGATCCTGGGCTTCGACAGCGTCCCGGACGCGGGCGAGGCGGTGCGGGCGGTCGGGAACGATCGCGAGGCACGGCACCTCGCCAGCGAGCGGGCGATCCGGCTCAAGACCGAGCAGCTCGCACGCCGCAGAGGCGCTTCGGTCAGCCTCGAGGACGTGTTCGAGCGGGCGCGCGAGGGGCAGGCGGTCGAGCTCAACCTGGTGCTGAAGGCGGACGTCGCCGGCTCGCTCGAGGCGATCCAGGACGAGATCGCGAAGCTTTCCCACGCCGAGGTCCCGCTCAACGTGCTCCACACCGGCGTCGGCGGGATCAACCAGTCCGACGTGATGCTTGCGGCGGCGTCGGGCGCGGTCATCATCGGCTTCAACGTGCGGCCGCTGCCGGAGGCGAAGACGCTCGCCGACAAGGAGGGCGTGGACGTGCGGAGCTACACGGTGATCTACAAGATCACCGACGAGCTGCGCGCCGCGATGCAGGGCATGCTGGCTCCCGAGCAGGTGGAGGAGTCGCTGGGCATGGCGGAGGTGCGCCAGATCTTCCGCGCATCCCGGATCGGGACGATCGCGGGCTGCCACGTCACCCAGGGCCGGATCGTGCGCACGGCGAACATCCGGCTCGTGCGCGAGGGGACGATCGTCTACGACGGCAAGATCGCATCGCTCAAGCGCTTCAAGGACGATGTGCGCGAAGTCGAGGAGGGATTCGAATGCGGCATCACGATCGAGAACTTCCAGGACGTGAAGGAAGGCGACGTGATCGAGGCATACGAGACGCGCCAGGTCGAGCGCGAGCTGGAGTAACGCCGGCGTGGCGTTTCTGGCCGCGCTCACGATTCACCTGTACCTGCCGGACAACAACAGCCTCAAGGGAAAGCGAAAGGAGCTGTTGTCGGTGCGGGCGGCACTCACGCGGCGCTTCGGCGCAAGCGTGGCGGAGGTTGACAGCCACGATCTCTGGCAGCGCGCGACGCTCGCGGCGGGGCTCGTGTCGGGCTCGGCCGGTGAGCTCGAGCGGGTGGTGGACGGGGTCGAGCGGTACCTGCTCTCCCGTTACCCCGAGGGCGTACGGGTCGAGCGGAGGCTCGTCTCGTTCACGGACATCGACGCCTGATCCGGTCGGTTGGTGCCCTGCAATCTCCAGGTTTTCCCTCCACCGTGCGGCAGGGATTCGGCGCGGGGCGCCCAAACAACGCGTATATAGTCGAAATCGTCCCGTCCCATCCGGAGGTCTTTCCGATCCCTTCCAATGCCCAGCGACAGAATCCGTCGAGTCAACGAAGCGGTGCGTGAGGTCTTGAGCGAGGCCATCACCACGGAGCTGAAGGACCCGCGCGTCGGGTTCGTGACCGTGACCGCGGTCGACACCAGCCCGGACCTCCGGCATGCGCGCGTCTTCGTCAGCGTCCTGGGCGACGAAAAGCAGCGCGACGACTCGCTCGCCGGCCTGTCGTCCTCGCACGGCTACCTGCAGTCGCGGGTCGCCTCGCAGCTGCGGCTGAAGCACACGCCGACGCTCGAGTTCCAGTACGACCCGAGCACCGAGCGGGTGATGCGCATCAACGAGCTGCTGCGCGACCCAGGGACGAGCTCGTGAAGGCCGACCTGACCCCAACTTCCGCCGCCACCTCCACGACCGACCGCGAACAGGTGGTCGATGAGCTGCGGGTCGGCGAGAAGTTCCTGCTGACCACCCACGAGAATCCCGACGGCGACGCGCTCGGATCGCTCGTCGCGATGCACGAGATCCTGGAGCTGATGGGCAAGGACAACGTGATGTTCCTGTCCAGCGAGGACTTCCCGCTCCCATACGAGTACCGCACGCTGCCGCTCGGCGACGTCGAACACGAGCTACCGGCCGACGCCGAGGAGCGCACGATCGTGTTCCTCGACTGCGGGAACATCGACCGGATGCCCGTCAGCTTCCTCCGCCGCGACGGCGCGCACATCGTGAACATCGACCACCACCACGACAACACCGAGTTCGGGACCGCAAACCTCGTGGTCGGCGGCGCGTCGTGCACCGCCGAGATCATCTACGAGCTGATCGAGGACCTCGGGGTCGAGCTCACGCAGGAGATCGCGGAGGCCCTGTACGTCGGGCTCGTTACCGACACGGGCAAGTTCCAGTATCAGAACACGACCCCTGCGGCGCATCGGATGGCCGCGGATCTGATCGCCCACGGCGTGGACGTGCACGAGGAGTTCCGCCGCCTCTACGAGAACGTGCCGCTCGCGAAGCTGCAGCTGCTCGCCCGCGTGCTGTCGCGCGTTGAGCGCTTCGAGGATGAGCGCCTGACCGTCTCCTACATCAAGCGCACCGACTACGAGGAGACGGGCGCCGACGAGAACTACTCCGAGGGCATCGTGGACCACATCCGCGCGGTCGAGGACACGATGGTCGCGGCGCTGATCCGCGAGCAGCTGAAGGAGGGCCGCGAGGGCGTCAGCAAGGTGAGCCTGAGGGCGTCCACCGACGACGTCGACGTGAGCGTGATCGCGCGCAAGGAAGGCGGCGGAGGCCACCGCCAGGCCGCCGGCTTCTCCACCGAGAAGAGCGGCACCGAGCTGATCGACTTCATCCGGGCCGAGATCGCAGCCCAGCTGTAGCGCGCCACGATAAGTAGCCTTGGCGCGATGGCATCCGTCCCGCAGTGCCAGCGGCGTCCTGCTGGTAGCCAAGCCCGCCGGCGTGACCTCGCACGACGTCGTGGACCACGTGCGCCGGCTTCCGCTCGCGCGGGGTGCGAAGGTGGGCCACGCGGGCACCCTCGATCCCTTCGCGACGGGCCTGCTGCTGGTGCTGGTCGGCCAGGCCACCGCGTTTCCAGCGGTTCTTCATGTCGCTGCCGAAGACCTACCGGACCACCGCGCAGCTGGGGGCCACCTCGGACACCGGCGATCCCACGGGCCGCATCGAGGAAACCGGCGGGCGGGCCGGCGAGGACGCCGTCCGCGCGGCAGCGGCCACGCTCGTCGGGGAGATCGACCAGCGCGTCCCGCTCACGTCGGCCGTGAAGGTCGGCGGCGAGCGCCTGTATATGAAGGCGCGGCGCGGCGAGGACTTCGAGACGCCCGTTCGCCGGGTGGCCGTGAGCGCGCCTCGACATCGAGTCCTTCGACGAGCAGGCCCAGCGGCTCGACCTGGCGGTCGAGTGCTCGAGCGGCACCTATGTGCGCCAGCTGGTCGCGGACCTCGGCGAGGCGACCGGCGCCGGCGCCTACTGCGAGGCGCTCGAGCGGACGGCGATCGGCGCTTTCCGGCTGTCTGCGGCCGACGAGGGCAACCTCGTGCCGCTCGTCGAGGCACTGTCGTTCCTGCCCGAGCGGGCCCTCGACCCGGACGAGGAACGGCTTGCCCGCACCGGGCGGGCGGTCGAGAACGGCGTGGAAAACGGACAAGAGCCCGGAGGCCCCAACGTCCGGCTCACGGCCGGCGGCGAGCTGGTCGCGGTGGCCGAGCGCCGGGACGGACAGCTGAAGCCCGTCACGGTGATGTCGGGAGACCCTTGAGGGTCCATCGCCTCGACGCCGTCCCCGACGCCCCCGAAGGCCGGCGCCGTCGCGATGGGCACGTTCGACGGCGTGCACCGCGGCCACCGGCGCGTGATCGAGTCCGCGCCGCGATTGGGCCCGCGAGCACGGCACGCGCGCGAGCGTCGTCACATTCGACCCTCATCCACTCCAGATCCTGAGGCCCGACGAGCCCACGAAGCTCCTGACCACCACCGACGTGAAGGCGGAGCTGATCGAGCAGCTCGGCATGGACGAGATGATCGTGATCCCGTTCACCCATGAGTTGTCGATGGTCGAGCCCGATGCGTTCTGTCGGGACGTGCTGATCGGCCGCCTCGGGGCGCGACGGGTGAGCGTGGGCGCGAACTTCCGGTTCGGGCACGGCGCCGCCGGTGACGCGGACTACCTGCGCGGTCGCCCGGAGTTCGAGACCGAGGTGATCCCGCTGATCGAGAACGGGGGGCAGACCGTGTCCTCGAGCCGCATCCGGGACCTCGTCTCTGCGGGCGCGGTCGCGGACGCCGCCGAGCTCTTGGGGGCTCCGTTCATGCTGGCGGGCACGGTGGTCGAGGGAGCCGGGCGCGGGAGTGGGCTGGACATGCCGACCGCGAACCTGGAGCCGGCGGACGAGGTGGTCGTCCCGGCCATCGGGATCTACGCGGCGCGCGCAACGCTGGACGACGGCGAGGAGGTCGCGGCGGCGGTCAGCATCGGCGTGCGGCCGACGTTCGAGGAGGCGGGAGAGCTGAAGGTCGAAGCGCACCTGATCGACTTCGAGGGCGATCTCTACGGCCGCACGCTGCAGCTCGCCTTCCTGGCCCGGCTTCGGGGCGAGGAGCGCTTCGACTCCGCGGAGGCCCTCGTCGAGCAGATGCACAAGGACGTCGAGGAGGTTCGCCGCCTGGTGGCAGGAGCGAAGCCGGCCTGACCGCCCGTGCGGTCGAGGCTGCCCTGGCCGTCGCCCGGGCGCACGGCTTGCGGGCCGGGACACCGGTGCTGCTGGCCGACGACAGCAACGTGCTCGTGCATCTCGCGCCGGCGCCCGTCGTGGCCCGGGTGGCGACGACCACCGCGTTGGTGCGCCCGCAACCCGTCGAGTGGCTCGCCCGGGAGCTCGCGGTGGCCGGGCACCTGGCGTCCCGTGGCGTGCCGGTCGTCGCGCCCAGCGAGGAGCTGCCTCCCGGCCCACATTCGCATGACGGCTTCGATCTGACGTTCTGGCGCTACGTCGAGCAGGAGACCGCCACCCCGCCCGAGATGAGCGAGGTCGCGACGGGGCTCGCGAGCCTCCACGATGCGCTGCGCGACTATCCGGGCGAGCTTCCATACCTGGAGCCCGCACTCGCCGAGGTGGTGAGGATGCTCGACTACGCGGAGGCACATGCGCTGCTCTCCGCCGGCGAGCTCGAGGAGCTGCGGGCGGGGCACGCGCGGCTGGCGCCACTGTTGGCCGGGGCCGCCGGCCAACCGCAACCCCTGCACGGGGATGCACATGTGGGCAATGTGCTGGTGACGCGAGAGGGCGCGCTGTGGTCGGACTTCGAGGACACGTGCCGCGGACCGGTCGGTTGGGATCTCGCCTGCCTGATGCGTGGTTCGGCGATCGGCGAGGAGACGGTGCTCCGCGCATATGGAGGGCGCCCGAGCAGGGAAGAGCTCGAGCCGTTCCTGGCGACACGGGAGCTACAGGGCATCGCCTGGCTGACGATCACCTCCGAACGTTTCCCGGAGCGGCGCGGGTGGGTGCAGGAACGGCTGCGTGCCTGGCGCGATGGTCATTAGTGGCTCTGCTACGGTTTTCCGCCGATGCCACTCACCAAAGAGGCAAAGCAGGACGTGATCCAGAAGTTCGGGCGCGGTGACAACGACACCGGCTCGCCCGAGGTCCAGGTGGCCCTGCTCACGGCGCGCATCAACGAGCTCACCGAGCACCTGCGCGAGCACAAGAAGGACCACCACTCACGGCGCGGCCTGCTGATGCTGGTCGGCCAGCGGCGGCGCCTGCTGAACTACCTGAACCGCCGCGACGTGGACCGCTACCGCGGCCTCGTCCAAGAGCTCGGCCTGCGGCGCTAAGCTCCCCGGCGGCAATCGGCGGCGGCCCGGGCGGGCGGAAAACCCGCTGCTACGATTCGGCCAACTTCCGGAGACGAGTAAAGACCCCCGCAGCCAACCGGAGGCTGCCGAAAGGAACCTCAATGACCTCTGAAGACGTGGGCCGCGCCTCGGTCGAGATCGCAGGCGTCGAGATCAGCTTCGAGACCGGCAAGCTGGCCAAGCAGGCGAGCGGCGCCGTAGTAGTAAGGGCCGGCGACACGATGGTCCTCTGTACCGCGACGGCGGGCAACCCCCGCGACGTGGACTTTCTTCCCCTGACGGTCGACGTCGAGGAGCGGATGTACGCCGCGGGCAAGATCCCCGGCAGCTTCTTCAAGCGCGAAGGACGTCCCTCTGAGAAGGGCATCCTCACCGCGCGCATGATCGACCGGCCGATCCGGCCGCTATTCCCCAAGGGCTGGACCCGCGAGACGCAGATCGTGGCCACGCCGATGTGCGTGGACCACGTGGTGCCCTACGACATCCTCGCCATGAACGGCGCCTCCGCCGCCCTGGCGGTGTCGGACATCCCGTTCCCGACGCAGATGGCGGCCGTGCGCATCGGCAAGCTCGAGGGCAAGTTCGTGGTCAACCCGGCCGAGCCCGACATCCCCGAGTCCGAGCTGGACCTGGTCGTGGCGGGCACCGACGAGGCGCTCCTGATGGTGGAGGCGGGCGCGAGCGAGATCACCGAGGGCGAGCTGCTCGACGCGCTCGACATCGCCCACGAGGAGATCCGCAAGCTGTGTGCCGCCCAGCGCGACCTCATGGAGCGGTTCGGCAAGCCGAAGAAGGAGTTCGAGCCGCTGGTCGTGGACGAGAGCCTCTACGAGCCAGATCCGCGACTCGCACGGCGAGCAGCTCGACCAGGCCACCCAGGTCGAGGACAAGCTCGAGCGCCAGGACGCGACCAAGGCGGTCGAGGAGGACGTGCTCGAGAAGTACGCGGTCGCGAGCGACGCCGCCGCGGAGGCGGTCGACCCGGAGCGCCGGGCGGCTGTGCAGCGCGCTTTCGACAAGCTCGAGAAGGACATCATCCGGCGGCGGATCGCGGTCGACAAGCGCCGCCCGGACGGCCGCGGCGCGGACGAGATCCGGCAGGTCACGGCCGAGGTCGGGATCGCGCCCCGCACGCACGGCTCCGCGCTCTTCACGCGCGGGCAGACCCAGGCCTACACGGTCGCGACGCTCGGCACCAGCCGGGAGGAGCAGCGGCTCGACACGCTCGGCCTGGAGACCGCGAAGCGGTACTTCCACCACTACAACTTCCCGCCGTTCTCGGTCGGGGAGGCCGGCTTCATGCGCGGCCCGAAGCGCCGCGACATCGGCCACGGCGCGCTCGCCGAGCGTGCGCTGCTGCCGATGATCCCCTCCCAGGAGGACTTCCCCTACACGATCCGGGTGGTCTCCGACATCCTCGAGTCCAACGGCTCCTCGTCGATGGCCTCGGTGTGCGGCTCGACGCTCTCGCTGATGGATGCGGGCGTGAAGATCGCCAAGCCGGTGGCCGGGATCGCGATGGGCCTGGTGAAGGAGGGCGACGACTACATCGTGCTCTCCGACATCGCCGGCGTCGAGGACCACCTCGGCGACATGGACTTCAAGGTCGCCGGCACGCCCGACGGGATCACCGCGCTCCAGATGGACATCAAGATCTCGGGCGTCACGTTCGACATCCTGCGCACGGCGCTCGAGCAGGCCCAGAAGGGCCGGCTGTTCATCCTGGACAAGATGCAGGAGGCGCTCTCCGAGACCCGCGCCGAGCTCAGCCCGTACGCGCCGCGCATCACGTCGATCCAGATCGACCCCGACATGATCGGCAAGGTGATCGGCAAGGGCGGTGAGACGATCCGCGCCCTCTCCGAGGAGTTCGAGGCCCAGATCGACGTCGACGACGACGGCATGGTGCTCGTCTATGCGGTCGACGGCGAGAAGGGCGATGCCTGCATCGAGGCGATCCGGCAGCTGACGAAGGACGTCGAGCTCGGTGAGATCTTCACCGGCAAGGTCGTGAAGACGACCACCTTCGGCGCTTTCGTGGAGCTGGCGAAGGGCACCGACGGGCTGATCCACATCTCGAACATCAAGCCGGGCGAGCGGCCGGAGACGGTCGAGGACGTCGTCAACAAGGGCGACGAGCTGACGGTGCGGGTGGTCGAGCTGGACAAGCAGCGTGGCCGGATCGGACTGCGCCTCGCGGACGACCCCGCGATCGAGGGAAAGTCGGTCGAGGAGCTGTCGGCGATGGGCACGGGTAACGGCGGGCGGCCGCGCGGCGGAGGCCGCGGCGACCGTGACCGCGACCGCGGCGGGCGTGGAGGTCGCGGTGGACGCGACCGTGACCGCGACCGCGGCGGCTCCCGCAGCCGGGACTAAGAGCCGAGACCGATGCTCGAGGAGCACACGCTCACGACGCTCGACTCGGGCGTCCAGGTGGTCAGCGAGACGCTGCCCTCCGTGCGGTCGGTCGCGGTCGGGTTCTGGGCCCGGGTCGGGTCCAGAGACGAGCCGTATGAGCAGGCCGGCATCTCCCACTTCCTCGAGCACATGCTGTTCAAGGGCACGAAGGAGCTGACCGCCGAGCAGATCGCCCAGGTGTTCGACGGCTTCGGAGCCGAGGTGAACGCCGCCACCAGCAAGGAGGCGACGGTCCTGCACGCGCACTTCCTCGACGAGCACCTCGAGAACGCGTTCAAGGTGATGAGCGACATGTTCCTGCGCTCCACATACGTGGATCTCGAGTCCGAGCGGGACGTGGTGCTCGAAGAGATCGCGATGTACGAGGACGAGCCGCAGGACAAGGTCCACGACGTGCTCTCGACCGCCGTGTTCGGCGACCATCCGCTCGGCCGGCCCGTGATCGGCCGGGGTGAGGTGATCGCCGGGCTGACGGCCGGTGACGTGTCGTCGCTACCACGCGCAGCGCTACCGCCCGGGCTCGATCGTGATCTCGGCCGCGGGCAACCTGCAGCACGAGCAGATCGAGGAGCTCAGCCGGCAATGGATGCAGATGAACGGCAATGCCGGCCCCAACGGCGTGTCTGCCGACACGGCCCGCGCGCACGCACCGGCCGGCGTGGCGCCGCGCGTCACGTTCCACTCCAAGGACACCGAGCAGTACCACATCTGTCTCGGCGGGCCGGGCATCCCCCGCAACGACGACCGCCGGTTCGCGCTCGCGATCCTCGACGCGATCCTCGGCGGGTCGACGTCGTCGCGCCTCTTCCAGGAGATCAGGGAGAAGCGCGGGCTCGCTTACGCGATCTACTCCTGGTCGAGCCAGTACACGGACACCGGGCAGATCGGGATCTACGTCGGCACCCGCGAGGACAACGTCGGCAAGGCTCTCGAGGTGATCGGCACGGAGCTCGACCGCATCTGCACCGACCCGGTGGCCGACGACGAGCTGAACCGGGCGCGCGAGCACGTCAAAGGCCGGCTCGCGCTGTCGATGGAGTCGACCGCGAGCCGCATGAACCGGCTCGGCCGGTCGATCCTGATGGACACGCCGCTCCTGACGCTCGACGAGACGATCGCGCGCCTCGACGCGGTCGATGCCGATCAGCTCTCCGAGCTGGCGCACGTGCTGTACCCGCCGACGCAGATGTCCGCCGCCGCGATCGGTCGCGACGAGGGCCGTCTTCCGCGAGGCGCTCGAGCCGGTCGGCGTCGCAGCCTGATTCCTTGATCCGCGTAGTCGTCTCCGGGGCGGACGGCCGGATGGGGCGGACCGTCTGCGAGGCGGTCGACGGCGCCGATGACATGGAGCTGGCCGGCGCAGGCGGATCCGGCGCTCGGAACGACCCTGCTCGACGCGCTGAAGGCGTCTCATCCCGACGTGGTCGTGGACTTCTCGATCCCCGGCGCGGTCTACGAGAACACGATGCTCTGCCTGGACCGGGGCATACATGTCGTGGTGGGCGCCACCGGCATGACCGACGAGCAGTTGCGGAAGGTGGGGGAGGCCGCCGAGCAATCGGACGGAAACTGCTTCATCGCCCCGAACTTCGCGATCGGCGCGGTGCTCTTGATGGAGGCCTCGAAGCTCGTCGCCCGCCACATGCCGGACTGCGAGATCATCGAGCTGCATCACGACCAGAAGCTCGATGCGCCCTCGGGAACCGCGAAGCGCACCGCGGAGCTGATCGCGCAGGAGACGGGCGGCGACCAGCCGATCATCCACAGCGTGCGGCTACCGGGACTGGTGGCCCATCAGGCGGTGGTCTTCGGGGGACTGGGGCAGACGCTGACGATCCGCCATGACTCGATCGCGCGGGAGTCGTTCATGCCCGGGGTGCTCCTGGCCGTGCGGCGGGTGGGTGAGCTCGACGGGCTGGTGGTCGGGCTGGAGCACCTGCTCTGACGAGCGAGGAGCTGGTCCGGGAGTTCCACGAGCGGCAGCGCCGCTTCTATGCCGGCGGTGACGCAGAGCCGCTGCGAGAGATGCTTGCCGACGACGTGGTCTGGCACGTGCCGGGGCGCAACCCGCTCGCCGGCGACCATCGGGGCATCGAGGCGGTGATGGACTATTTCGAGCGCCGCCGGGACCTTGCGCAGGCGACCTTCAAGATCCAGGTCCACGACGTCCTGGCGAGTGGCGACCTCGTGGTCCAGCTCGCCGGCGGGACCGCCGAGCTCGGTGGCTCGGTGGTCGAATGGGAGACCGTGGGCGTCTTCCGGGTTCGCGACGGGCAGCTCGCCGAGGGCCGGCTCGTGCCGTTCGATCAGTACCTGTTCGACCGGATCTGGTCGGCCTAACCGGTATTCCTTCAGGCCGACCTCTTTCAGGGCCTCCTTGCGGTCCGTGTAGGTCTGCCAGCGTACGATCTTCCCGCCACGCACGTCCACGACCCACGATGCCCGGATGTCGAGCTCCACGCCGCTCTCCTTGCCGCGCGCGATCCAGTGTCCCAAGGCCAGGAGCCGGCCGCCTACGTCGCGGATCTCGTCCGGGTACACCTCGAACGTCTCGTAGGTCGCCCAGATTTCCCGCTCGATCCATTCGAGCACGCCCTCGTGGTCACGGTACATGCGGCCCTCCATGGCCGCACCAAAGGGAATGGCCTCGACGTCCTGGTCGAGGCAGTCCAGGAATCCCTGAACGTCGCGCCGACTGAGCGCCGCCCACGCCGTCCGGACGACTTCGGCGTCGTCGTGCGTCACGCGTGAGCCGCGCCTGCCGCCTCCGCAGGCATAGTCCGGGTCCATCCAGCCGCCGAAGGCCCGCTCGAGCTTCCTCGCGACCGCCAGCACCTCCATCTCGTGACCCCGGCGGCCCATCACCTGGACGGCTACGGGCAGCCCTTCCTCGGAACGCGTCACCGGCACGGCGGCGGCCGGCAGCGCCATCGCGTTGCCATAGGTGGAGAGCGAGAACAGGTCGATCTCCTCGTAGTCCTGGCCGTCGATCGTGAGCGTCTCGGTGCCGACCGGGAACGCCGGGATCGAGGCAATCGGGCGAGATCGCGATCGGGTGGCGCTCGAGCCACTCGTACACGACGTGCTCGAGCTCGGCGATCTGGACCATCCGGCCCGAGGTAGTGGGCGAGTGCCCAGGTCGGCCTCCTCGGTGGCGGTCGATCACCCGGGCGATCTGCGGAGAGAGCTCGCCGACCCGGTCGCCGATGAACGGCCGCAGCATCGCGGCGGTCTCGGCGAGCGCGACCGCGAAGAACGCCTCACGGACCTCGGCCTGGAGCGGTGGCCGCTCCTCGACTACCTCGTGGCCGTCCTCGCGCAGGGCATCGCCGGCCATCTGCACGGCGCGGCGGCAAGCGTCGTCCACCGGCGCAAGCCCGTCGTCCTCGAAGATCGCCACCGGCAGGCCGGCCGCGTCCGCCGCTCGAAGCTGCGCGGCATGATGTCCGGACGCCCGCGCCAGGTTCGGCCGCGCGAAGATCGGCAGCAGCAGCTCCAGATCCTCCACGTGGCGCGCCATCGGCCCGATCATGCTCCAGCGCGTGATGCTGACCGGGTGCTGGGGCGGGAAGTGGCCGGTGTAGGGGACGACGTCACGCCCCGGCTTGATGCCGACGACCCCGCAGAAGTGGCACGGCACCCGGATCGAGCCGCCGTAGTCGGAGCCGACTCCGAAAGCGCTCATGCCCGATGCGAGCGCGGCGCCCTCGCCGCCCGACGACCCGCCCACCGAGCGGGAGCGGTCGTGCGGATTGAGGGTGGCGCCGTAGACGAGGTTGTTCGAGTCGTAGTGGAACGCGAACTCGGGGATGTTGGTCTTGCCGAGCAGGATCGCGCCCGCGTCGCGCAGGCTCTCGACCACCACCGCGTCCTGCGTGGAGACGTTGCCCTCGAAGATCTTCGCGGCATCGCAGCAGGGCATCCCCGCAACCTCGATGCATTCCTTCGCGGTGTACGGAACGCCGTGCAGTGGCCCGGGTTCGCCTCCGTTCGAGAGCGCCCGCTCGGCCGCGCGCGCTTCCTCGAGCGCCTCCTCGAAGCGCGGCAGGACGATTGCGTTCAGGGCCGGGTTCACCGCCTCCGCGCGGTCGATGTGCGCCTGGACGAGCTCGACCGGACTCACCTCGCCCGCGCGTACCGCGCGGGCCATCTCGGTGACGGGCTGCTTGATGAGCGGCTCGCTCATGCCGCCACCAGCTCCGGCCGCCGGTCCGCCCACGGCCGCGCTTCCTCGAGCTGCGCCGAGAGCGAGATCAGGAGCTCCTCGGCCGCGGGCGCCCCCACGAGCTGCACGCCGATCGGCAGCCCGGCCTCCGGCTCATCGGTGCAGCGGCAGCGAGATCGCCGGCTGGCCCGTGACGTTCCAGACAGGCGTGAACGGCACCCATTCGGCGGCCTTGTTCAGCATCTCGATGGGCTGCTCGCCCTCCTTGGGCCGCAGGGCGCCGATCTCGATCGGCGGCTTGGCGAGCGTCGGGGTGAGCAGCACGTCGATCTCACTCCACATCGAGATCACACGGCGTGACAGGCCGCGCAGGTATTCGAGCGACACGAGATAGTCGGCGCCGGTGATCGAACCGGCCATCTCGACCATCTGCGCGGTGAGCGGCTCGAGCTCCGACGCCTCGACGGGGCGTCCGCGAAGGTTGCCGAGCTCGAGCACGTTCCCGGCAACGCCGGTGATCCAGATCTTGAGGAAGTTGTCGATGTAGCCCTCGTCCGAGAGCGCCGGCGCCTCGAACACCGTGTGCCCGAGCGACTCGAGCAGCTCCGCGGTCTCGCGCGTGGCTGCGACGCAGTCGGGGTCGACCGGCACGCCGTTGGGCGAATCGGCGGAGAAGGCGATGCGAAGCTGGCCCGGCTCCCGATCGACGGCGTCGGCGAACGGCGCGGACGGCGTCCGGCGCCCAGTACGGGTCTCCCGGCTCGTAGCCCGCAAGGATGTCGAGGGCGGCGGCGGTGTCGAGCACCGTATGGCTGACGACTCCCTCGATCGCGATGCCGCCGACGAACTCGCCGAGCGGTGCGAGCGAGACGCGCCCGCGCGTGGCCTTGAGCCCGACGAGGCCGCAGCACGACGCCGGGATCCGGATCGAGCCACCTCCGTCGTTCGCGTGGGCGATCGGGACCATGCCGGACGCGACCGCGCCGGCACTGCCGCCCGAGGAGCCACCGGTCGTGCGTGACGGGTCCCAAGGGTTGCGAGCGGGCCCGAAGCGGTCGGGCTCGGTGACCGGCAGGATGCCCAGCTCGGGCGTGTTCGTCTTGCCGACGATGATCGCGCCGGCCGACCGCAGCCGCCGCACCAGGGCGGTGTCCTCTTCGGGCACCCAATCGCCCATCGCGTTGCAGCCCATCGCGGTACGGACGCCCGCGGTCAGCGCAACCAGGTCCTTCACCGCGATCGGAACGCCGGCCAGCGGCCGGTCGTCACCGGCCTGGATCGCATCCGCCTCGGCGAGCGCACGCTCCTCGCAGAGCGTCACGAACGCGTTCAGCTCGCCGTTACGGCGCTGGATCGCCTCGTAGGCGGTCTCCACCAGCTCTCGCGAGCTGACCTCGCCGTCGCGCACCATCGCCGCCAGCTCGACCGCCGGCCTGAACATCAAGTCATTAGCCATCAGCCTCTCCTGTCGTAGCCCTCGCCAGGAGCCTAACCGACGCCGGCGCGCGCCAGTGGCATAATCGCGGGATGCCTTCCTCCGCAGGCCTCGGGGCGATCCTGACCGCGATGGTGACGCCCTCTCGACGCCGACCTGTCGGTCAACGAGGGTGCCACGCGCCGGCTCGCCCGCCATCTGATCGAGCACGGCTCCGACGGCCTCGTGGTGTCCGGCACCACCGGCGAGTCGCCCACGCTCGCCGACGACGAGAAGCTCCGCGTGCTCGACGTCGTGATCGACGAGGTCGGCGGCGAGGCCACCGTGCTGGCCGGGACGGGCTCGAACGACACGGCCCACTCGGTCCACCTCACGCGGGCCGCCACCGAGCGCGGGGCGGACGGTGTGCTCGTGGTCACGCCGTACTACAACAAGCCGAGCCGCCGCGGCCTGAAGGCGCACTTCGAAGCGGTCGCCGCCGCCACCGACAAGCCGATGCTGGTCTACAACATCCCGGCGCGCTGCGTGATCAACCTGGAGCCCGATCTGCTGGCCGAGCTCGCGCGAGGTCTCGAACATCGTGGGCGTGAAGCAGGCGAACGACGACCTCGCGCAGGCGCGGTCGATCGTCGACGACGCGGGCCTCGACCTCTATGCGGGAGACGACAACCTCCTGCGCTCGTTCGCCGAGATCGGCGGCGCCGGCGGGATCTGCGTCTCCTCGCACCTGGTGGGCTCTCGCATGAAGGAGATGTACGAGGCCGGGGTCGCCGGTGACGACGAGCGTGCGCGCGCGATCGACGACGAGCTCGCGGACGTGTACGAGACGCTGTTCTTCACGGCCAGCCCGGCGCCGGTGAAGGCGGCGCTGAACCTGCTCGGCCTCGAGGCGGGCGGCTGCCGGCTCCCGATCGCCGACCTGACCGAGGAAGAGCTGCCCCGCGTGAGCAGGATGCTGGAAACCCACGGGCTGGTGGCTTCGGCCGCGTAGAGATCTTGGCCGGAACCCTCCGTGTCCTGCCGCTCGGCGGGCTGGGCGAGATCGGAAAGAACATGACCGTCCTCGAGTACGACGGGCGGATCGTCGTGGTCGACACCGGGCTCATGTTCCCGACCACCGAGATGCTCGGCATCGATCTCGTGCTGCCCGACTTCGGCTACCTGCTCGACCGCGCCGAGGCGATCGAGGCGATCGTGCTGACGCACGGTCACGAGGACCACGTGGGCGCGCTGCCCTGGGTCCTGCGCGAGTTCGGGCCGCAGATACGGCCACCGATCTACGGCGGCCCGCTCACGATCGCGATGGCCCGCTCCAAGATCGAGGAGCACCGCCTCGAGAACGTGAAGTTCGTGGACCTGCCGGTGGGCGAGCACGTCGAGGCGGGCCCGTTCGACCTCGAGCTCGTGCACGTCGCCCATTCGATCCCGGACGCATGCGCGCTGGCCGCCACCTGCGAGCTGGGCACGACGATCATCACCGGCGACTACAAGTTCGACCAGACACCGGTGGACGGCCCGCCCACGGACGCGGCACGGCTCGCGGAGCTGGGGCGGGAGGGCGTGCTGTTGCTCTGCGGCGACTCGACGAACGCCGACCGGAGCGGCACGGCGCCGTCGGAGGCGACCGTCGGCCCGGTGCTGAAGGAGGTCTTCTCGCGCGCCGAGGGCCGCATCGTGATCACCTCGTTCGCCTCCAACGTGCACCGGCTGCAGCAGGTGATCGACGCCGCCGTCGCGCTCGACCGGCGCGTGGCCGTGGTGGGCCGCTCGATGCGGAAGAACCTCAACATCTCACGCCAGCTCGGCCACGCCCAGGTGCCGGAGGGTCTCCTGGTGTCGCCCAAGGAGGTCGAGAGCTTTCCCGACGAGAAGCTCGTGCTGCTCACGACCGGGAGCCAGGGCGAGCCGCTCTCCGCGCTTCGCCGGATGGCGCACGGAGAGCATCCTCAGGTGAAGCTGCACTCCGGCGACACCGTGATCTTCTCGGCCACGCCGATCCCGGGCAACGAGCGCGCGGTGAACGAGACGGTCGATCGCCTCTACCAGATCGGCGCGACCGTGATCACGGCGCAGGACGAGCCGGTGCACGCCTCCGGCCACGGCTGGACCGAGGAGCTGAAGCTGATGCTGAACCTGACCGAGCCGCAGTACGTGATGCCGATCCACGGCGACCACAAGCGGCTGTACCTGCACGGGCGGCTGGCGGAGTCGGTGGGCATACCGCCCGAGGCCGATCTTCCGCGGGAAGAACGGGCTCCCGCTCGAGATCGACGAGCAGGGCGCCCGCTTCGGCGAGGAGCAGGAGTCGGGCATGGTGTTCGTGGATGGCGTCGAGGTCGGCGACATCGAGGACGTCGCGCTCCGCGACCGGCGCGCGCTGTCGGCCGACGGGATCTTCATCGTGGTCGCGACGATCTCCGGCCAGGACGGCCGGCCGCTCGCGGACCCCGAGGTGATCTGGCGCGGCGTCCCGTTCCTGGCCGAGGCCGACGGCGTGGTCGAGGAGATCCGGGAGACCGTCGAAAGCTCGCTCGCGCACGCGGCGAAGGACGAGGTGCGCGAGATCACGCTGCTCCAGGAGCACCTGCGCGAGGACGTGGCCGCATTCATCTACGACCGCCTGCGCCGGCGCCCGATGGTGCTGCCGATCGTCGTCGAGGTCTAGTTACACCGAGGACTTCTGTCGGCGGCGCTCGCCGACCTTGCGCAGCAGCGCCAGCATCTTGAGCCCGGCCCGGGGGAAGCCGGCCATCGTGCGCGCCTGCCAGGCACGGTTGCGCGGTATCGCGAGCACGATCTTGTCGCTGTCCAGCAGCGCCACGGCCTTCTCGGCGACGTCCGCCGGCTCGCAGCAGCTTCGGCGCGGAGAAGATGATCGCCGAGTCCGGTTCTGCCTGGCGCTCGCGCACCATGCCCGTGTCGACGCCGTCCGGGCAGACCGCGTGGACGCGGATCGGCACCCCGGCGAGCTGGAGGTCGCCCTGCAACGACATGCTGAACCCGTGCACCGCGTGCTTGGTGGCGCCGTACACCGCGAGCCCCGGCGCCGGCCCGAACGAGGACATCGACGCCATGTTGATGATGTGCCCGCCGGTCTCGCGCATCGCCTCGACGGCTGCGCGGGAGCCCCACATGACGCCGAGCAGGTTCGCCTCGACGATCATCCGAACTTCCTCGTCCGTGTGCTCCCAAGCCTTTTCGGTGCGGAGGATGCCGGCGTTGTTGACCCAGACCTCGAGCTGGCCGCGCTCCGCGGCAGCGCCGGCGGCGGCGCGGTGTGCGTCCGGGTCGCGGACGTCGAGCGCCATCGGCCAGTGCCGACCGCCGAGCAGCGCGGCGGTCTCCCGCGCGCCTTCGAGCTCGATGTCGGTGACGAGCACCTCGTAGCCGCGGGCCACCAGGCAGACGAGCGATCTCGCGTCCCATGCCGCGTCCCGCCCCCGTAACGACCGCGCTCTTCATGGCCGTCGGAGCCTAGTCCAGCCGGCAGGGGCGCGGCGCCGCGCGTCGAAGTCATCCGTCGGCCGGCCGATCGCCGGCCGATCGTGACGATGGCCGCCCGCAAGAACCCGCCCCAAGAAGAGGAAGCAGAGCAGGCGCAAGGCGCCCTCGGCTCGAAGGTGCCGCTCGTTCCGCCTGCCGCGGATCTCCGAGCTGGACCAATCGCGCCGTGACGCGCTCGGGCTCGGGTTGGTGGGCATCGGCGCGCTTCTTCGCCTTCGTGTTCTACTTCGGCTGGGACGGGGGTCGCGTCGGCCACGTGCTCTCCGAGGCCCTGCGGTTCTTCTTCGGCGCCGTCGCCTACCTGATGCCGCTCGTGCTGCTGGGCGCCGGCGGCCGCCCTGATCCTCCAGCGCGGCGAGGGCGAGGACGCGTCACCGCAAGCTCGGCGTCGCAGTGCTCGCGTCTGCGCTGATGCTGGGCTTCGCCGCCGGGAGCCTCGGGCTCGGTCCGGAGCTGCCACGGCCGGCGAGACTTCTTCGACCCGGACGTCTTCATGGACCGCGGCGGCCTGGTGGGGGAGGCGCTCTACTGGGCGATCTCCTCGCTTTTCTCCGCGGCGGGCGCCCATCTCGTGTTCGTGTTCGTGCTCGCCGCCGGCCTGCTGCTCACGACCGGCGCCTCCGCCGCCGGCTTGATCCACCGCGCCCGCGAGCTGGTCTCGCGCGGAGGGTCGGGCCTGCGCCAGCGGCTGGCTCGACGAGCGCGCGCTCCGCGCGCGACGACGCGAACCGGGCCGCCTACTACGACGAGCCGGACGGCGAGCCCGAGGTGCGCGCGCTGCACGAGCAGGACCCGCCGTGGCCCAGGACTCCTTCGCGGCCGAGGACGAGGCGCTCGAAGCCGAGGAGCCGGACCCGCTCGTACACATCGAGCACGATGTGGCGACCAAGGAGACGACCAAGGGACGAGGCCGCCGCGCCGCCCGAGGACGCCGACGAGCCCACGGAAGAGCTCGAGCTGACGCCGATGGGCAACCGCCGCTCGGCCGTGACCGAGTCCGACGAGCTCGATTACCGCGTGCCCGAGCCGTCGCTGCTGAAGCGCTCGCTCCGGCAGCCAGAGCCCCGACGCGTCGAACCAGGAGCAGGTCGCCAAGCTGCTCGTCGAGACGCTGGGGCACTTCGGCATCGACGCGCAGGTGGTGGGCACGCGTGACCGGACCGCGGGTCACGCGTCACGAGCTGCGCCTGGCGCCCGGCACGAAGGTCTCCAAGGTGACCCAGCTGAAGGACGACCTCGCATACGCGCTCGCCTCGACCGACATCCGCATCCTCGCGCCGATCCCCGGCAAGCAGGCCGTCGGCGTCGAGGTGCCCAACAAGCGTCACCGGATGGTGTACCTGGGCGACATCTTCCGACGCGACCTGGGGGCCGAGGGCGGGCGCGGCAAGGCCCCGAGTCACTCGCCGCTGTCCGTATGGCTCGGGAAGGACATCGCCGGCAACGCCGTCTGGACGGACCTCGCACGGATGCCGCACGTGCTGGTCGCGGGCACGACGGGCTCGGGAAAGTCCGGCTGCGTGAACACGATGCTCTCGTCGATCCTGCTGCGCGCCTCGCCCGAACGAGGTCCGGATGGTGCTGGTCGACCCCAAGCGCGTCGAGCTGAACCACTACGAGGACATCCCGCACCTGCTCACGCCGGTCGTGACCGTGCCCCGCATGGCCGCGAACGTGCTGGCCAACCTGATCCGCGAGATGGAGAGCCGCTACGAGGTCATGCAGGAGGTGCGGGCCCGCAACATCATCGAGCTGAACAAGGTGCGCGCCGCCGCGAAGGACCCGCCGCTGCCGTACATCCTGTGCGTGATCGACGAGCTCGCGGACCTGATGATGGTGGCGCCCGCAGAGGTCGAGGACTCGATCATCCGGCTCGCGCAGAAGTCACGTGCGGTCGGCATCCACCTCGTGCTTGCGACCCAGCGGCCGTCCGTCGACATCATCACCGGCACGATCAAGGTGAACGTCCCCGCGCGGATCGCCTTCGCGGTCTCCTCCCAGCACGACTCGCGGGTGATCCTCGACCAGGGCGGCGCCGAGACCCTGCTGGGGCAGGGAGACATGCTGTTCCGGCCCGTCGGCTCCTCCAAGCTTCAGCGCATCCAGGGCGCCTACATCACCGAGGACGAGATCGCGCGCGTCACCGACCGCTGGCGTGCCCAGGGCGAGCCCGCCTACGACCCCGAGCTGCTCGAGAGCCGGGAGCGGATCGAGGAATCCGAGGGAGACCTCTCACCCGACGAGGACGACCTGCTCGAGGAGGCGATTCACCTGGTGGCGCAGACGCAGACCGCGTCGGTCTCGATGATCCAGCGCCGCCTGCGCGTCGGCTACACGCGCGCCGGGCGCCTGATCGACATGCTCGAGCGGCGCGGCGTGATCTCCGGTTACGAGGGCTCCAAGCCGCGTCAGGTCCTGATCTCCGAGGCCGACGTGGGACGCGTCCTCGAGAGCCGGTCGGAGCCGGTACAAGAGGGCGCCGAGGCTTGATCGCTACATAATCCTCCTGTGGAGGTCCCCAGCCTCAAGGGCGAGCTGCGAGAGCTGATCGCGCGCTATCTCGAGCTCTACTACGTGAGCGAGTCGTCCAAGGACGGCATCAACACCGAGAACCGCTACCAATCGGTCCGGCTCGGCGATCTCGAAGTCGCGGGCGTGCGCTCGGTCCGGGACGCGTTCCTCGACCAGGTCGACTTCGCCGAGAAGAAGGTGCTGGACCTCGGCTCGAACCTGGGCGAGCTCAGCCGCGGCGCGCGGGCGAGGGGAGCCGCGCTCGTGGACGGCTTCGAGTACGACCCGTTCTTCGTCGAGCTCGCCACTGCGATCGACGCCTATGGCCAGGTCACGCGGGTCTCCTACCAAGCGCGCGACATCACCGATCCGTCGGTCTATCGCGACCACTACGACATCGTGCTCGCGTTCTCGGTCTTCGTGTACGTCGAGCCGGTGCTGGACCAGCTAGCGCAGATCACGGACGAGCTCCTGCTGCTCGAGACCCACAGGCTCGACGACAACCTCGAGGACTACTACGTGCGCGTCGTCGGCCGTCACTTCCCGCATTTCGCGATCCTCGGCGAGTCGGACTGGGACGTGCGCCTCGGGGGCGAGGGCGACCGGCGCGCGGTGGTCGCCTTCGCGAAGGACGAGCCGACGCTGCTGCAGGCGCCTGAAGGACGCCGGCACGGCGGCGGCGCCGAACGTGATGAAGGCTGCGATCGCCGCCAGGCCGGGAACGCGGGCGGCTCCCCGGCTCCTCGACCTGGACCTGACGAGGCCGCCCAGGCAGGCCGTGCAGCAGCGGTTCTTCATGATGTTCAGGTTCGACTCGCTGGACGAGCTGATGGAGGCGATCGATCGCATGGAGATCGACGTCGACACGCTCGCGAGGAGTCGCGAGATCAAGAACCTCGGATCCGAGGGCTGGGTCTACTGGTTCCTGTTCACGAAGGGCTACGTGCAGTACGCCAAGACCGGCGTCGTCGGCGACGGCAACGTGTACTTCGACTACCTCGTGCGCCACTACGTCGATCAGGGCCACGACCCCGGGGCGCTGTGGCAGTTGGCGGAGCACGATCAGGCGGTCGAGCGGGTGGCGCGCAGGTATCGCGACCTGGATTGGCTGCGCCGGGCGGGCGCCGAGAGCCCGGAGCCGCCGCCCGATGCCAATCCTGTGCGGGTGACCGTCAACGACTGGCCGCGCGAGCCGCCGCTGCACCTCTATGAGGTGGACGGGGAGGGCCCGCTCCCGGCCCGGCACATCGACGGCTGGCATCGACTCTGCTCCGCGCGCCTCAGCGGGCTCAGCAGCTACCCCTGCGAGGCGGTGCCCGAGAACCTCCACGACCAGCCGATCAGGGGAGCCCTGGAACGGTTCCGCTTCGACGGCGCCCGCCTCGAGCTGGCGGGCTGGGCCATCGACCCGGCGCACCTGGTCAACTACGAGCTGCGGACGGGCCGCCTGATCCTCGCCACCGCTGCTCCCGTCCCGAGCCCGGAGGTCGGGGAGATGTTCCCGCACATCCCGCATGCGGCGGTGTCCGGTTTCTCGTTCGACATCGAGTGCGCATTGCCGGCCGACGCCGCGATCCGCTTCGACCTGGTGATCCAACACGAGATCTTTCCCGTTGGGCTGATCCGGGCGCTGCACGTCCCGGGTGCGGAGTCGAGTCGGGACGTCACGATCGTCTACGAGCTGCTGCGGCCGCTCGTGCGGCGCCATGCACTCGACTCGTTCAAGTCGATTCTGGAATGCGGGCCCGAGGGGACGACGCTCACAGCCGCGCTACGGCGGCTCGTCCCGACCGCGGCCGTCGAAACCGTCGTGCCCGGTGAGATCGCCGCCGCGGCGCCGGAGTCCGCCGACCTCGTGATCGCCCATGCCGTGCTCTCGTCCATGTCACCCGACGAGCAGCGGGCGTTCCTGGAGGGCGTCGGGAACGCACTTTCCGAGGGGGGCTACCTCGCCGTCTCCGTGTTGGGCGAGCTCGCGCGCCCGTTTTCGACCGGCGACCAGGAGATCCAGACCACCGAGGAGCTGCTCGCGACCTGTCCCGACGTGCTCGAGATCGCCGACTACGTCAAGGGAGGCGTCGCCAACCTGTATGACCTCGTGGTGCTCAGACGGCGACGCGGCTGAACCATGCTCCACGCGGGCGGTCCTGCCCACCCGGCCCGAAGAGGCGGCGTGTTGGCTCCGGCGAGGTAACTTTCTCCTGCACCCACGATGGCAGAGATCGGCTCGACCCTGCGCGAAACGCGCATCCGCAAGAAGATCGACATCACCACGGTCGAGGCGGCGACCAAGATCCGCGCGAAGTACCTGCGCGCGATCGAGAACGAGGAGTGGGGCGTCCTCCCGGGTCCCACCTACGTCAAGACCTTCCTGCGCACGTACGCGCAGTACCTCGGGCTGGATGCCCATCTGCTCGTGGACGAGTACGCCGCCCGGTTCGAGGAGCCAGAGGAGCTCGAGCTGCCGGCGTTCTCGCACGAGCAGCGGATCCGTACCCGTGTGCGGCGTGCCGGGCCGCCGTCGCGCCTGGCCGCGGCGGGGGCGGTCGCACTCGCGCTCGTGGTCTTCCTGCTGGTGCTCGGGCTGACCGCGGGCGACGACAGCAAGGACGGCTCCGCCGACCGCTCCGGGGCGACCGCCAAGGACGCCGACGGCGGCAAGCAGCGCAAGGCGGCCGGGGCTCCGGCGCCGACCCCTGCCTCGCGAAAGGTGAAGCTAGAAGTGGTAGCGAGCCGTCCCGTATGGGTGTGCGTCGTCGATGCCCGCGACCGCCCGCGCGTGGACGCCCTGACGCTCGCTGCGGGCGCGCGCGAGGGGCCGTTCACGTCGGCATCCTTCAAGGTCACGGTCGGAAACGGCGGGGGGGACCTCCGGATCAACGGCAAGCTGCGCGACACGCCGGACCGCGCCGAGCCGGTCGGGTACGTCGTGAAGCCGTCGGGCGCGGACATCCTCCCGGCGAGCGAGGCGCCCACGTGCGGGTGATCGTCTGACGGTCAGAGCCGGATTCGTGATCACGGGCACGGAGGTGCTCGCCGGCCGCGTCCGCGACCGCAACGGCCCATGGCTGGCAGATCGCCTCGCCGAGCTCGGCGTGGAGCTCGCGCATGTACTGATCACGGGTGACCGGCCGCACGACCTCGAATCGGCATTGCGGTTCATGCGGGCCGAGGGCGCGCAGCTGATCGTGACGAGCGGCGGCCTCGGCCCCACGGCCGACGATCTGACGGCCGAGGTGGTGGCCGCCTTCGCGGGACGGCCGCTGCGCCTGGACGAGGACCTCGAGCGCCGGATCGGGCAGATCATCGAGCGCTTCGCGCGCCGATGGAACATCGACGAGGAGGCGCTGCGGATCGCGAACCGCAAGCAGGCGATGGTTCCCGAGGGCGCGATCGCGCTCGACCCGGTCGGCACGGCCCCGGGTCTCGTGGTGCCCGCCGACGGGCAGGTCGTGGTGGTGCTGCCGGGACCGCCCCGCGAGCTGCAGGGCAGCTGGGCCCAGGCGGTCGAGACGGAGCCGTTCAAGGCGCTGGTCGCACAGGCGCCTCGGTACCGCTACCGGATGCTGCGCCTCTTCGGCATCCCGGAGTCCGAGATCGCCGAGACGCTGCGCATGGCCGACGAGGAGATCGGCCTGGACGGGCTCGAGGTCACCACGTGCCTGCGCAGAGGTGAGCTGGAGGTGGTGGTTCGCTCGGACGCGGGCACCGACGCGGCCTCGGACGCCCTCGCCGAGCTGATCGAGGGGAGACACCAGCACGCGCTCTTCTCGGTGGACGGATCCTCTATCGAGGAGCAGGTCACGCGGCTGCTCGGCGACCGCACGGTGGCGGTCGGCGAATCGTGCACCGGCGGCCTGCTCTCGACCCGCCTGACCGACCGACCCGGCTCGTCACGCAACTTCGCGGGCGGGGTCGTGGCCTACTCGAACGAGGCCAAGATCAACCTCCTCGGGGTCGAGCCGGATTTGATCGAGCGCCACGGGGCGGTGTCGGAGGAGGTGGCCGAAGCGCTCGCGACGGGCGCGATCGACCGCTTTGGGGCCGACTTCGGGATCGGGCTGACCGGGGTCGCCGGGCCGGACGGCGGCACGCCGGACAAGCCGGTCGGGCGGGTCTGCTTCAGCGTGATCGAAAAGGGCGGCGACAAGATCACGCGGGCGCTCGACCTGCCGGGGGCGCGAGGCGACGTGCGCGACCGCTCCACGACCGTCGCGCTACATCTGCTGCGGCGGCTGCTTGCCGGCCAGCCCGCGCCTGTCTAGCGGGGCCACTCGGAGAGGCCCTTGCCGGAGCGCCTGAAGAGCCCGCGCCTGCGGCTGTTCGTGGCGCTCGAGCTCCCGCGGGCCGTGCTCGAGCCGCTGATCGATTGGCGCGAGCGCGTGCTCGGGGGGGTGCCGGACGCGCGGCTCGTGGCCGGTGGATCCCTGCATGTCACGCTCGTGTTCCTCGGATACCAGTACGAGCGCGACGTGGAGCGGATCGCGGACCTGTGCTTCGGCGAGCCGGCCGGCGGCTTCGAGCTGCGGGCGTCGGGGATCGGCGGCGTGCCGCCGCGCCGCCCGCGCCTCTACGCGCTGGGGCTCGAGGACGCCGGCGGCGCGCTCGGTGCGTGGCAGGGCCGGCTGTCGGAGCGGCTCCACGCCGCCGGGCTCTACGAACCCGAGAAGCGACCGTTCTGGGCCCACGTCACGCTTGCGAGGGGCAGGCGCAATCGGGCGCTGCCGCGGCTGGATGAGCCGCCCGCGCTGCCGGAGGAGCTGACGCGCCCGTTCGTCCCCGAGCGCGCGACGCTGTACCGCTCGACGCTGACGCCGCGGGGCGCGGTGTACGACGCGATGGCGGGGATGGAGCTGACGGGGCGGCCTGTGAGGGACGAAAACCGGCACTGAGGGAGTTGGGTTCTGTGAGCGGGTCGTGCGTCCGTGGTGCGCCATGTTGCAGTCCTGCGCGGGTTGATTTCAGGCCACTCGGATTTTATTGGGATATGCCACTAAATCCGAGTGCGTGACGCAGGGGGCGGTCCGGCGCACATGTACAACCCGCCACACCCCCCGGCCAAAGCACGTGGCTGTGTTTGCATTGCATACATGCACTGCACACCCCCTCTAACGGGCCGAGTGGCGAGTTGTGCAGCTCCGTCACCACGAATCGCCGATCCGTCCGGGTTCAGCGACAAACGGCAGCTTCCGTATCAAGCCTTCCCTGGTCAGCGCCGCTTTTTTGAACCTTCGGCAGCGGCCCAACTCCGGATCGCCCTACCCCCATGCAGTAGAGTTGCGCGCGGACTTCGGGGGAAGCTCAGTAGGGGGGATACCTGTGGGGGGACTGTCTCGGAAGCTGGGTCTGATGCTGCTCGCGATGCTGCTCGCATCGGCGGTGCCCGCGTATGCCGATTTCCCGTACGGCACCGGACCTGAGTACAAGGTCGGTCCCGGCGTCACGCCCAACGACCTGAGCGGCGACGACAACGACTGGAAGTACGCGGCCACGCCCGAGGCCGGCAGCCCGCACACCGGCAATCGCGCGCGAGCTCTTCGGCGTCCGCGGCGCGCGCGTCGTGGACCCGAGCCCGGCCGCCGCGACCGCCTGGCAGACCACCACCGGCCGGCCCGACGTCGTGATCGCCGTGCTCGACTCCGGCATCAAGTGGAACGACGCCGGCGCGATGCTCGACCTGCGCCGCAAGACGCACCTGAACAGCGGTGAGCTGCCGCTGCCCGCAGGGCTGCACGCAGTACGACTGCAACAGCGACAGCGTGTTCGACGTCACCGACTACGCCGGCGACTCGCGCGTCGACCTGAGCGATCCGCGGCGCGTCGGCCCGGCGGGCATGATGACCCCGCAGGACCTGCTGATCGCGTTCTCCAACGGGAACGACGCCGACGGCAACGGCTTCGTGGACGACATCGCGGGCTGGGACTTCCTCGACAACGACAACGACGCCTACGACGACGTGCAGTACGGCCACGGCACCGGCGAGGCCCAGGGCTCGTCGTCGGAGACCAACAACGGCAACAACGCCGGCTCGTGCCCGAACTGCATGTTCATCCCGATGCGGGTGGGCGACTCGTTCGTGGCGGACGTCAACGCCTTCGCGCAGGCCGTGATCTACGGCGTCGACAACGGCGTGCTCGTGATCCAGGAGGCGCTCGGCACGCTCAACCACTCGGCAGCTCGGCGAGCAGGCGGTCGACTACGCCTACGACGCACGGCGTGGCCGTGATCGCGTCCGCCGCCGACGAAGCCGCGCAGCACCACAACTGGCCCTCGAACTACGCGCACACGATCGTCGTGAACTCGATCACGAAGTACGACGACGTTCACGCCGGGCTTCTCCTACGTCCAGTTCAACGGCTGCACCAACTTCTCCACGAAGATCACGATCGCGATCCCGAGCACGAGCTGCTCCTCGGACGCCACCGGGCGTCGGCTCGGGCCTCGCCGGCCTCATCTACAGCGCCGCGCTCAACGCCCACGACCGCGGCGACCTGGGCACGCATCCCGAACTGCGAGCTCGTCGAACGGCGACCCCTGCGTGCTGAGCGTCAACGAGGTGCGCCAGATCATGGCCTCGGGCACGCTCGAGAACGTCGAGCAGGTGGACGACCTGAACTTCGCCACCCAGCCGGAGACCGCCTGCTACCCGCTGCCCACGCCGGGCTGCACCGACCCGAACCGGCTGAGCGCCGACGCGGCCGCCAACCGCCCGGTGGTCTCGCCGCTCGCCACCAGCCGCAGCTATCCGGCGCGCAAGGGCTTCGACGAGTTCTACGGGTACGGGCGCGTGAACATGGTCAAGTGCGATCGACGCCGTCGACAACGCGCACGATCCCGCCCGAGGCCGAGATCACCTCGCCGGACTGGTACGCGCACGTCGACCCGAACCAGGCCGACGTTCCCGGTGCGCGGGCAGGTGTACGCGCGCGGACGCCCTTACAGCTGCCAGGTCTACGTGGCGCCGGGCTCGGAGCCCAACAACGGCTTCACCACCGACATCCCGCCGGGCGACTTCCAGCTGGTCTCCTCGAACTGGTGCGACGGCGCGCAACCACTCGTCCGCGTTCGACGGCGTGCTCGCGAACGTCGACGTCGCCGCGCTGAAGGCGCGCTTCCCTGCCACCGCGGGCGCCTTCAACGGCCCCGAGCCGTCGCCCGGGCCGCCCAACTTCAACGGGCGCCCGAACACCGAGCCGTTCGGCTTCGTCGTGCGCGCTGGTCGTCACGACCGAGCAGCGACGGCTTCGCGATGACCGGGCAGGACCGGCGCAACATGTACCTGCACCGCGACCAGGACATGCTGCCGGGCTTCCCGAAACACGCTGCCGGGCGACGGCGCCTCCTCGCCGGCGCTCGCCGACCTCGACGGCGACAACGACAACGAGCTGATCTTCGGCACCTCGGACGGGTTCGTGCACGCGATGCGGCCGCGACGGCAGCGAGCTGCCCGGCTGGCCCAACCGCTCGGACGCCGCTGCCGCTCCACACCGGCGGGCACGCCTTCACCAGCGGCGCAGGTCCAGGCTAGCGCCTCGCATGCCGCGATCCTGGCCTCCACGGCGGTCGCGGACCTCGATCGTGACGGGGCTCGCTCGAGGTGATCGCGGCGGACATGACCGGCAAGCTCTACGTCTGGAACGCGGGCGGCGGCCTGCGCTTCAAGCGCGAGGCCGAGATCGACGTACTCCGGCAAGCCGCTCCAGCCGTTCGTCAACGTGCGGCGCGGGCCCCGGTACCGGACGCAGCACGGCTTCATCGGCTCGCCCGTGGTCGCGGACCTCGACGGCGACGGGGGCAGCCTCGAGATCGTCGCCGCGAACATGGACCGCCACGTGTACGCGTGGCATGCGGGCGGGACGCCGGTCGACGGCTACCCGGTGCTCGTGATCGACCGCTCCAAGATCACCGCGGTCGACCCGCAGACCCATGCACCCACGTTCGCGAGCGGGATCGGCGCCGATTGGAACCAGGGCGCGATCATCACCACGCCGGCGGTCGGCGACATCACCGGCGACGGCAAGCCGGAGGTCGTGGTCGGCACGAACGAGGAGTACGAGCCGAGCGCCGACGGCGGCGTGAACCTCGGCAACCTCAACACCGCGTCCCTGTCGGCGCTCGCGGCGAGCGGCCAGCTCGAGTTCGCCAACACGCGCCTGTTCGCGATCGAAGCCGGAGGGCGAGCCCGGCGGCCCAACCTCGGCGGCCCGAGCCCGTACCTGCCCGGCTGGCCGAAGAAGCTCGCGTTCATCAACAAGCGAGCTCCTGCCCGTGGTGGGCGAGGGCATGACGGGCTCCCCCATGATCGGCCCCGGTCGACTGCACCACCGGCGGCGGCGGGGCCAAGGTCGCCGCGATCTCGGCGGCGGGCCCGGCCTACGTGTTCAACGTCGACGGAAGCTCTTGCTACGGCCAGTCGCCCGACACCCAGGGCACGCCCCAGGACAACGCGATGCAGACCGACTTCGCCGCCGGCACCGGGAAGTACGACACGCCGGCGATTCCGGCCGTCGGCCATCCCGCGTTCGGAGACCTCACGCCCGGCGGCTCGCCGGAGCTCGTGGTGCCCGCCGCCGGGGCGATCCGCGCGCTGGACCTGGCCGTGAACGAGTATCAGCCCGGCCAGGACTTCGTGTCGAGCTACGACACCGACCACCGGCCAGTTCCGGCCCGGGTGGCCCTCGCCCGTGAACGACCTGTCGTTCCTGTCCGGGCCCTCGGTGGCGGACGTCGACGGGCTCCCCGGCGAGGAGGTGGTGGGCGGGACGGCGTCCCTCGATCTCTACGGCTTCAACGCCGCGGGCACGCCGCTCGCGCCCAAGTGGCCGAAGCTGACCGCCGACTGGACGGTCGCCAACCCGACCGTCGGCTCGTTCGGCACGCACGACACCGACGCTCCGCGCGCAAGGCCGTGCTCGGGTTGACGCGGGCGGGCACCGTGCTGGCCTACGCGACCGACGCGCCGGCCTGCTCACCGGGCTCGTGGCCGCATTTCCACCACGACCTGGCCAACTCAGGCGACTACCGCCGCGACGCGACGCTGCCGGGCCGGCCCGAGAGCTTCGCGCTCGACCCGAGCGCGCCCACGCTCACCTGGAAGGCCCCCGGCGACGACCTGCTCTGCGGCACCGCCGACCACTACGAGGTGGTGCAGTCGAACACGCCGATCGACGGTGGCAACTTCGCCGGCGGGGACCCGGTCACCGGGGCGCCCGCGCCCGCGGCGCCCGGCACGACCCAGTCGATGCCACTGCCCCCGGATCCGGCCAGGTACATCGCGATCCGCGCCGTGGACGAGCAGGGCAACGTCGGACCGCCGGCGACCGTCGAGCTGCCGAGCTACGTGCGGCCGCGGGGCGCAACGCCGTTCCGCGTCTCGCTCACACCCGCGTACCGGCCGTGCACCAGCGCCAACCGCCAGCACGGCGCGCCGCTCGCGTTCGCGTCCTGTCACCCACCGGTGCCGGCGTCGAACCAGCTCACGGTCGGCACGGGCGACTCGAACGGCCTGCCGGCGAACTCGATCGGGTCGGTCCTCTATCGCGTGAGCCCGTCCGACGTGCGCGTGGACGTCTCCTTGACCGATGTGCGCAGGCAGGGCACCCTGGCCGACTATGTCGGAGAGCTGAGCGTCGAGCAGGTCACTCAGATCACGGACCGCTTCAACGGCCCATCTCAGAGCGAGCCCGCGACCGCGCAGTCCAACCCGTTCCGGTTCGCGGTCCCGTGCGCGGCGACCAGCAATACCGGGATCGGCAGCAGCTGCGCGCTCTCGTCGACGTTCAACGCGATCCTGCCCGGCGTGGTGCTCGCGGACAAGCGCGCGATCTGGGAGCTCGGCGCGATCGAGGTTTTCGACGGCGGTGCGGACGGCCAGGCTGCGACCACGGGCGACAACACGCTGTTCGAGCGCCAGGGGATCTTCGTCCCGTAGGCGCTGCTCGCGGCTCTTCGGTAGGCCTTTCGGCGGCCGTGGGCCGCGGTTACACTCGCGCCCATGCGCGTCGGCTACCCCCGCCCGTGCGTGCTTGCGGCCGCCCTCGCGACGTGTGCCTGGCTCGCGTCCGCCGCAGCCGCGCACGCGGCCATCCCATCCGTCTTCAACGGCACGGCCACACCGGTGCCGTGCGCTGTGCAGGCCGACGGCGTGCGCCTCTGCGACGAAAGCACGTTCGTGCCCGCGCGGCCGCGCAGCACCGTGAAGAGCTTCGACGGCGTGCCGATCGACGTGCGGGTGGCGTTCCCTCGGCAGCCCACGACGGGCCCGGACGGCCCGTACCCGCTGGTGATGGAGTTCCATCGCTACGCCGACCGAAAGCTCGCGCTGGCGGGCGATGTCGGCGTGGCTGGCCCGGGGCTACGCGATCTTCACCATGACCGAGCGCGGATTCGGCGAATCCTGCGGCACCGCAGGCGGCGCGCGCCGCGGATCCGCACGGCTGCGCGCAGGGCTACGTCCGCCTGATGGACACCCGCTACGAGGTGCGGGACGCGCAGGAGCTGGCCGCCGGACTCGTCGACGACGGGCGCGTCGACCGCCTGCGAATCGGGGCCGTGGGCGTCTCCTACGGCGCGGCGAAAGCGCTCGCGCTGGCGGTTCTCAAGGACCGCAAGATGCTCCCCGACGGTTCCTTCGTGCCGTGGACGACCGCCCAGGGCGCCCAAATCGCCCTCGCCGGGGCGGCGTCCACGCACCGGGTGGACCGACCTGGCTGCCTCACTGATCCCGAATGGCACGACGCTCGACTACGTCGCTGATGCGCCCTACAGGGGCCGGACAGGCGTCCTGAAGCAATCATGGGAGAACCGCCTCTACGCCAGCGGCCTTCCCTTCAACTACGCACCGGAGGGCGCCGACCCGAGCGCCGACCTGCGCGGCTGGCACATGCTGCTGAACGCGGGCGACCCCTATGAGGGCCCCACCGGGGACCCGCTGCCGGAGTTGGCAGCCCTGCGGGAAGAGCTGACGGCGTACCACTCGGCGTATTACATCGGCGGCTCGGCGCCGCCCGCGCCGATTCACATCACGAACGGGTGGGCCGATGACCTGTTCCCGGCCGACGAGGCGATCCGCTTCTACAACCGCACGCGCACCCGGTATCCCGGCGCACCGATCTCGCTCTTCCTGGCGGACCTGGGCCACGGGCGGGGCCAGTCCAAGCTGGCCGACGTAGGCGCGATGACGGCGAGGCAGGCCGAATGGATGGACCACTACGTGAAGGGAGTCGGGCAGCAGCCGTTCCTGGGGGTGGAGACCCGCACGCAGACGTGCCCGCCCGACGCGCCTCCGGAGGGCCGTACTACGCGCTGAGCTGGGCAGAGGCGGCGCCGCGGTGAGGTCCGCATCGAGGCCCCCGCGACCGAGCGGATCGCGCCCGGCGCCGGGTCCCCCACGGTGGCGCAGACGTTCGATCCGGTCACGGGAGACGGCGCCTGCGCCGCGGTGCCGGCGACCGACCAGGCGGGCACCGCGACCTACCGCGGCCAACCGGTTCCGGCGAGCGGATTCACGCTGCTCGGCTCGGCCACGCTGGTGGCCGACATCACCTCGCGGGGAGCGACGTCGCAGATCGCGGCGCGCCTGCTCGACGTGGACCCCGGCCCGGACACCGAGACGCTGGTCGCGCGCGGCCTGTGGCGGCCGCTGGTCGCGAGCGGCCCGGTGCAGCAGGTCTTCCAGCTGCACCCGAACGGGTACCGGTTCGCACCGGGCCATGTGGTCAAGCTCGAGCTCCTGCCGAACGACCATCCTTCCTACGGGCAGGTGTCGAACGGACAGGCGGAGATCAGGATCTCCAACGCACGCCTGCGCCTGCCGGTGCTGGAGGCGCCCGGATCGCTCGGGGGGCTCGTGCAGAGCCCCGCCGCCAAGGTCCTGCCACCGGGATTTGCGCTGGCGGCCGACTTCCTGGTGTCGGGGTATCCCCGGCCGAAGGGGGCGACGCCCGTGCATGTGGCGCTCGTGCCGGCCTTCTCGGAGTGCATGGCTCCGGGGCGGACCCATGGCGCCCCGCTCTCGTTCGGCTCGTGCGCACCGCCCGTGCGGCGCTCGCAGCCCGTCACGATCGGCACCCCGGAGGCAAACGGCAGGGCGCTGCCTCGGTCGGCTTCGTCGATCTGCGGCCCGTCCCGGACGATCCGAACACGCCTGGCTCGCAGAGCGACGTGCGGCTGGCCGCGTCGCTCACGGACGTGCGACGTGACGGCGACCTCGGCGACTACACCGGCGAGCTCGAAGGCAGGGTCCTGGTGCGCATCACCGATCGCGGTAGCGGCGGCGCCGCGATGGAAGCCGCAACGGTCGTGGACACGGCGCTGCGCGCCCCGCTCGGCTGCGCCGCGACGCCCACGACCGACGAGGGCTCGACCTGCGCGACCGTGACGAGCGTGAATGCGCATCACGCCCGGCACGGTGGCGGAGGGGAGCCGTGCAGTCTGGGAGCTCGAGGCGGTGCGGGTCTACGACGGCGGCGCCGACGGCATCGCATCGACTCGTGACGGCGAGGAGCCGTTCGCCGCTCAGGGCCTGTTCATTCCCTGACCGGGGCTTCCGAGACAGCCTTGACTCAGGACGGGTCCGATTGTTAGGGTCGGCAACGCCTGACACGGATGTCCTGGTTTCCTCCCTCGAGAGGTATCGCCACGGATCGGCGACCTTTTCAGTGTCAGCCGGGAGAGCGGAGGGAACCAAATGAGCTCGAGTTCGTGCAGCAGGGGCAACGCCTCACTGCGCTACGCCGTGGCAATCGCCGCGGCGTGCGCATTTCTGATGTTCGCGCCGGCCGCCGATGCGGCCATCACGAACGTCTTCAGCAACACGCCGACCCCGATTCCGTGCGTCACGCAGGGGAGCGGCGTGAGGCTGTGCGATCAGACCACTTTCGCGCCGGCGCAGCCACGCTCGACGGTCAAGACCTTCGATGGCGTGCCGATCGACGTGCGCGTCGCATTCCCGCCCGAGCCCGCGAGCGGGCCGGACGGGCCCTACCCGATGATCATGCTCTTCCACGGCTACGGGGGCTCGAAGCTCTCGCTTGCATCGATGCAGCCGTTCCTCGACAGGGGCTACGCGACGTTCAGCATGACGACCCGTGGCTTCGGCCAGTCCTGCGGCAACACGGCCTCGCGCAACGCCGACCCGGCCGGCTGCCAGAACGGCTACGTGCGCCTGATGGACACGCGCTACGAGGTGCGCGACGCCCAGGAGTTCGCCGGCCTGCTGGCCGACGAGGGCCGCACGTCCTACAACAAGATCGGCGCGATCGGCGGCTCCTACGGAGGCGGCCTGTCGATGTCGCTGGCAGCGCTCAAGGACCGCAAGATGCTCCCCAACGGCTCGCTCGTGCCATGGCAGAGCCCCGGCGGGACGCCGATGCGGATCGCGGCGGCCACGCCGGAGATCCCCTGGACCGACCTCGCGTACTCGCTCGTCGCCGAACGGCGGCACGCTCGACTACGTCGACGACGCACCTTACCAGGGCCGCACCGGCGTGCTGAAGCAGTCGCTCGAGGGAGGCCTGTACGTGACCGGGCTGGTGGTGGGCTTCTACGCGCCGGCGGGCACCGATCCCGATGCCGACCTCATCAACTGGAACACGGCGTTCAACAACGGCGAGCCGTACGACGACCCGTCCGGCAACCCGAACCCGACGCTCGCCGACATCCGCGACGAGGTCACCACGCATCACTCCTCCTACTACATCGACCATTCCCAGCCACCGGCCCCGATCCTGATCTCGAACGGATTCGACGGACGACCTGTTCCCGGTCGACGAGGCGGTGCGCTACTACAACCGCACGCGCACCGAGCACCCCGGTACGCCGATCTCGCTGTGGGCGATGAGCTTCGGCCACCAGCGGGGGCAGATAAAGGCGGCGGACCGAGCGCTGCTGTCGGCGGCCGAGTTCGCCTGGATGGACTACTACGTGAAGGGCGCGGGCAGCGTGCCGTTCCAGGGCGTGACCACGCTCACCCAGACGTGTCCGAACGCGGCGCCGTCGGGCGGGCCGTATTACGCCGACAACTGGGCCGACCTGGCGCCGGGTGAGGTCAGCTTCACGGACGCGGCGCCCAAGACGATCCTGCCCACCGCCGGATCGCCGACGATCGCGAACACGTTCGACCCGGTCAACGGCGGCGGCGCGTGTGCGACCACCTCACCGGCCGACCAGCCCGACACCGCCACGTACCGGAGCGACCCGGTCCCGGCGGGCGGCTACACGCTGATGGGCTCGCCGACCGTGATCGCGGACATCACGCTGCCCGAACGAGAACTCGCAGATCGCCGCGAGGCTCCTCGACGTCGACCCGGCCGCCAACACCCAGACGCTGGTCGCCCGCGGGCTCTGGCGGCCCGAGATCAGCGCCGACCCCGGTCCGCCAGGTGTTCCAGCTCCACCCGAACGGCTACCGGTTCGCCGACGGGCACATCGCGAAGCTGGAGCTGCTGCCGAAGGACTCACCCTACGGGCGAGTCTCCAACGGCCAGGCAGAACGTGACGGTCGAGAACCTCGAGCTGCGGCTGCCGGTGCTCGAGCAGCCCGGATCGCTCGGCGGAGTCGTCGGCTCGCCGGCGCCGAAGTTCCTGCCCGCCGGCTATCAGCTCGCGCGGGACTTCCAGCCTGCATACGTGCGGCCGCGGGGCGCGACGCCCTTCCGGGCCGCGCTCGTGCCGGCGTTCAAGCCCTGCACGGTGCCGAACAGCACCCACGGGTCGCCGCTCGCGTTCCCGTCCTGCGGCCCGCCGGCACCAGGTCTCGCCGAACCTCACGGTCGGCACGCCGGACGCCAACGGCCAGCAGGCCAACTCGGTCGGCTACGTGAACATGAAGGCGGTGCTCGACCAGACCGGAACACGCCGGCCGACGAGGCCGACGCGATCCTGACCGTCTCGCTCACGGACGTGCGCCAGACAGTCGGGCTCGGCGACTACACCGGCCAGCTGCAGGAGACGGCGACCGTGCGGATCACCGACAGGGCCAGCGGCCCGGCCGGCGACGAGGGAGCGACGCTCCAGGACATCTCGTATCCGGTGGTGGTGCCGTGCACGCCGACGGCCTCGACGTCGATCGGGTCGACCTGCTCGCTCGTGACCGGCCTCAACGCGGTCGTCCCGGGGACGATCTCCGGCGGCAAGCGCGCAATCTGGGAGCTCGGCCAGATCCAGGTGCGCGACGGCGGTCCGGACGGGGTGGTCTCTACCGCGCCGGGCAACGCGCTGTTTGCGGTTCAGGGCGTGTTCACGCCGTGAGTTGCGAGCCCCGCGCGTAGAGCCGGCACACGCGCGGCTCATAACCTGAATATCGCCGAAGGACCCGGTCCCAGGGCCGGGTCCTTGGCGATTTCCTACCGAGCACTCCATGCAGCCGGTAAACATCCGAGCATCGGTCTGTCCGATGAGGCCCGTAGCTTTCAGTCGGTCCGAGAGCAGCTGAGCGAGCGTGCTTCGGCGAACCCGGGAGGCAAGCGTGACGAGCGAATCGAAGAGCGAGAAGAACGGAAAGGACCACGCAAAGGACCACGCAAAGGCCGCCGAGGCCAACGGCAAGGCCAACGGGAAAGGCGCCGAGCGCGACCCCGCCCGCGGGGCGGCGCTCAAGGCCGCCATGAGCCAGATCGAGAAGGAGTTCGGCCAGGGCTCGCTGATGCGGCTCGGCGACGACGCCTTCGCGGTCGCGGTGGCCGCGATCCCGACGGGAGCGCTGTCGCTCGACCTCGCGCTGGGCGTGGGCGGCGTGCCGCGGGGGCGCATCGTCGAGATCTTCGGCCCCGAGTCCTCGGGGAAGACGACGCTCGTCTACGAGATCATCGCCCAGGCCCAGAAGCTGGGCGGCGTCTGCGCCTTCATCGACGCCGAGCACGCGATCGACCCGATCTATGCCCGCCGGATCGGCGTCGACGTCGACGAGCTGCTCGTGTCCCAGCCCGACCACGGCGAGCAGGCGCTCGAGATCGCCGACGTCCTGATCCGCTCGGGTGCGGTCGACGTGGTGGCGATCGACTCGGTCGCGGCGCTCACGCCGCGGGCGGAGCTCGAGGGCCAGATGGGCGACCAGACCGTCGGCCTCCAGGCGCGCCTGATGTCACAGGCGCTGCGCAAGCTCGCCGGGAACCTGAACCGCGCGAACACCGTCTGCATCTTCACCAACCAGATCCGGGAGAAGATCGGGGTCATGTTCGGCTCGCCGGAGACCCAGCCCGGTGGCCGCGCGCTCAAGTTCTATTCGTCCCAGCGCATCGACATCCGCCGGATCGAGACGCTCAAGGAGGGCACGGAGGCGGTCGGCAACCGCGTACGGGCCAAGATCGTCAAGAACAAGGTCGCGGCGCCCTTCCGCCAGGCCGAGTTCGACATCGAGTACGGCGTCGGGATCTCCTCCGAGGGCTGCCTGATCGACCTCGGGATCGAGCACGGGATCGTCCAGAAGTCGGGCGCGTTCTTCAGCTACGACGGCGAGCGCCTCGGCCAGGGACGCAACAACGCCAAGGGATTCCTGCGCGAGAACCCCGGCACCGCGCGCGCGATCGAGGAGAAGATCTACGCCGTGCTCGGCCTCGAGCGGGCGGGATCGCCCTCCGGGAACGGCACGGTCGAGGAGACGGCCAAGGGCCAGGCCCGGAGCCGTCTGCGGAAGCTGCGCCGGAGCAAGTGCCTCAGGCCGCCTAGCGCGATTCACCCTGGCGCCGCGGCCGCCCGCGCGCCGATAGCTTCAACTGTGATGAAACCGCGCCCACGTCCGTAGTACGGGCGTGAACGAGGCGCTTGCGTTACCGCTGCCGGCCACCCAGGAGCGGACCGGCTTCGCCTTCGAGGATCTCTATCGCTCGAGCCGCGACGACGTCTATGCGTATGTCGCGACGCTCATGCGCGACCGGAGCGCCGCCGAGGACGTGACCGCGCTGGCCTTCGAGCGGGCCTATCGCAAGCGCAAGAGCTTTCGCCGCGAGCGCGGAAGCGAGCGTGCCTGGCTCTTCGGGATCGCCCGCAACGCGGCGCTCGACGAGCTCCGCCGGCGCAGGCGACTCGCGCCGCTGCTCGTCGAGCCGGCGGTGGAGGCGCCCGACCACGACACCGGCGATCCGGACCAGGCCGTGCGTCGCGTGGCGGTCCGGAGCGCCCTTGCGAAGCTGCCCGGCCGGGAGCGCGAGCTGATCGCGCTGAAGTTCCACGCCGGGCTCACCAACGCCGAGATCGCGCGCGTCCTCCGGACCAGCGAGACCAACGCGGGCACGATGCTGCACCGCGCTATCGACAAGCTCAGAAAGGCATGCCATGAGGCTGCGTAGGACCGTTCCGATGGACCCGGAGATGCAGCGCGAGCTGCACGCCCTCGATGCCGCGCTCGCCGGCGAGCCGGTGGACGTGGAGCTCGCCGAGCTGGCCGATCTCGCGTGGACCTGCGGGCCGAGCGCCCCGTGCCGCCCGAGGAGTTCATCCAGGCGCTCGACGCGCGCGCCGCGGCGGGCTTTGCGCAGCCGACAGCGAACGACTGCGCCGCGAGCGGCGCCGGCGCCGTCTCGACTCCGCTCGTGGCGGCCACCGGCGCGGCGCGTCTTCATCGCGGGTGTCGCGATCGTCGAGCTCGGACCTGTTCTCGGGAGATGGTGGGGGACGAGTTCCGTAGCAAGGCGAGTCAAGGCCGAGAACCGAGCATCCGCCGGGAGACGAGCTCCGCAGCCGCCCCGCAGCGAAAAGCGTCGCCGTCGCTGAGTGTCGCCAGACGCCGGCTCCGGGCGGCGCCGCCGCTCCCTCCGTGCGGCCCCGGAAGGTCGAACAGGCCGCGTCCATCACCCTCGCGGCCCCCCGCAACGAGGTCGAGGACGTCGCCGACGGCGTGATCCGCACCGCGGACCGCTATCGGCGGCTTCGTGCTCCACTCCTCCGTCTCGACGGGCGATCGGAACGCCCGCGCGAAGATCGACCTCCGTATCCCGGCGAGCAGGCTCACGGATGCGATCGCGGACCTCTCGGAGCTCGCCCACGTGCGATCGCGCTCCCAGCGCGCGGACGACATCACGGCCCGGTTCTCGTATCCGCGGCGGGAGCTGGCCGACGCCACGGGCGAGCGGCGTGCGCTGCTCGCGCCAGCTCGCGCGTGCCACGACCCCGAACGAGACCGCCAGCATCCGGGCGCGCCTGCGGATCGCCAACGATCGCATCGACGCGGCCCGCGCCACGCTGCGCCGGCTCCAGAACCGGGTCACCTACGCGTCGATCGCGGTGGCGGTGGAGGAGGGCGCGCCGGCGGCCGACGGTGGCGGTTCCTGGTCCGCCGGAGACGCATTGGGCAGCGCGCTCGACGTGCTCAGGGTGTCCTTCGGCGTGCTGGTCGTCGGGCTGGCCGCGCTGGTGCCGCTGACGCTGCTCCTCGCGCTCGCCTACGCCGGGCGCCGGGCCTATCTGGGGCGTGCCCGCAACGCAGCGCTCGACGCGGTTGAGAAAGTGCCTGCGCGGTAATACGATGGCTGTCCAAACAGCGGTCCGGCCGCGTTGAGACTTTCGCACTAATTTCGACTGGTTTGAGTCATTGGAACGGCTTTGTGTCTCGATTTGAAACGCAATCGACGTTACCGGCTGAAGTGCCTCAGGGACCTCCTCTGATCAGGGCCTGAACGGCGCAGCCGATCGAGCCGGCCGCGGCCGGCAGCCATCCGACGACAAGGTCTCGCGAAGCCGGGCAAGCTGCTCGGCTCATGTTCTTTCGGATCGCACATTTGAGCATCGGGACACCGGATTCGCGGCGGTCACGGCTCCATCCGTTGCCGTACGGCCCGTCGCGGGTTCGCCCGGGGAGAAACCACCATGGAAATCCTGATCGTGGCGGGCGCCGCGGTGATCGCCGGGACCATCGCCTGGATGGCGCGTGGTCGCGTGCGGGCGCTGCAACCCGCCCACAACGGCAACGTCGAAGCCGCCCCGACGCGCAGAGAGCGGGGCGACGGACACCATCCAGACGGAAGGAAGCAGGCGCGGACCGCGCCGGCCCCGAGCCAGCCGGCGGCCGACACGGCCGAGGAGCTCGTCCGCCTACGTGAGCGGCTCGAGCAGGAGCTCGCCGAGCGCCGGGCGGAGATCGGGCGCCTGGAGGAGCGAATCCTCCAGCGGGAGGAGTCGCTGGAACGCCGCCTGGGCGAGACCGACTCGCGCGAGCGGTCGCTGAACGACCGCGAGCTGGCGCTCGAGCGCAGGTCTGAGGACCTGGAACGGGCGAGCGAGGAGCATCTGCGCGCGCTCGAGCGCGTCGCCGGGATGAGCCGTACCCAGGCCAAGCAGGCGCTGGTGCACGAGCTCGAGGCGGAGGCCCGCCACGACGTCGCGCGCGCTGTGCGGCAGCTCGAGGAAGAGGCGCGCCGCGATTCCGCGCGACGCGCGCGCAGCATCCTCTCGGCCGCCATGCAGCGGCTTGCGGCGGGCCACGCGGCGGAGACCACGGTGTCGGTCGTGCAGCTTCCGTCCGACGACATGAAGGGCCGCATCATCGGCCGCGAGGGCCGGAACATCCGCGCGCTCGAGAACATCACCGGAGTCGACTTCATCATCGACGACACGCCCTCCGCGGTCGTGCTGTCCGCCTTCGACGGCGTGCGCCGCGAGATCGCGAAGCTGACCCTCGAGAAGCTGGTCCAGGACGGGCGCATCCATCCGGCCCGGATCGAGGAGGCCTTCTACCAGGCGCGCTCGGAGATCGAGCACCACATCGTCGAGCAGGGCGAGCAGGCGCTGTTCGAGGCGAACGTGCACGCGATGCACCCCGAGCTCGTGAAGCTGCTGGGCCGGCTGAAGTTCCGCACGAGCTACGGCCAGAACGTGCTGAGCCATTCGATCGAGGTCGCCCGGCTGGCCGCGATGATGGCCGACGAGCTCGGCGCGAGCGCCAAGACGGCGCGCCGGGCCGCGCTCCTGCACGACATCGGCAAGGCCGTGAGCCACGAGGTCGAGGGCCCGCACGCCCTCGTCGGAGGTGAGCTCGCGCGGCGCTACGGCGAGCCGGAGGCGGTCGCGCATGCGATGGAGGCGCACCACAACGAGGTCGAGATGCAGACCGTCGAAGCCGTGATCGTCCAGGCGGCGGACTCGCTCTCGGGCGCGCGTCCGGGCGCGCGCGGCGAGTCGCTCGAGCACTACGTGAAGCGCCTGAAGGACCTGGAGGAGGTCGCCGCGCGCCGCGACGGCGTCGACAAGGTCTACGCGATGCAGGCCGGCCGCGAGATCCGGGTGATGGTGGCGCCGGGCGTGGTCAGCGACGACGAGGCGATGCTGCTGTCACACGAGATCGCGCGGGACATCGAGCGCGAGCTCGAGTACCCCGGGCAGATCAAGGTGACGGTTATCCGCGAGAGCCGCGCGACGGACTTCGCGAAGTGAGGTAACGCGTCACCCACTCCTCCGATAGCTCGTCGGCCTGGCGTTGCATCAGCGGAGGGTCGAAGCGAAAGCCGTCCGGCAGCTTCACACCCAGGAACTCGAGCACCGTGCGCGTGGCGTCCTCGGGGGCCTCCACCAGCTGCTCATAGGACAGCTGGAAGGGCGAGATGCCGTGGCGCTCGAACAGCGCGTCCCAGGCGGCCTCCTCCTTCTCGAGACGGCCGATCTTGCGCTCGATGTCATCCCGATCGAACACGGGCGGCGCCTGCTCGGGGCCGAGCACGGTCGACCAGCTCCCTGTTTGAAGCGCCCTCACCCAGGAGACCGCCTGGCGGACGTGGTCCTCACGGCGCACGGTGATGAAGCGCATCGCGGGGGCGAGCCCCGCGAACAGGGTCGCCGGATCACGATCGCCGGCCGCCTCGGGGTACTGCCCCCAGTGCACCTTCAGGCCGAAGACGCCGTTGGGGCTGGTCTTCCGCTCCGTCAGCGCGCGCAGGTATCCGTCGAAGGTCTCGACCGCCCACCGCCGCTTCAGCATCGCCACCCGGTCGGGCCGGAAGTACTCCGCCGGCATGCCCGCGTGGAGCGTGTTCGCGAGCATCTCGCAGAGCAGCGAACTTCCCGAGCGCGGCTGGGAGCAGATCATGTAGGAGACCCGCGGCTCGACGCGCTGGTCGAACTCGAAAACGAACCTATCCGGGATCTGCATGATCTAGTCTCAGTCGTCGATGAAGAAGTATCACCTCACCACCTTCGGCTGTCAGATGAACGAGCACGACTCGGAGCGCATGAAGGGCATGCTCGAGGCGCTCGGGTACGAGGAGGCAGGCGATCGCGAAGGCGCCGACCTGATCCTGTTCAACACCTGCTCGATCCGCGAGTCCGCCGACAATCGCCTGATCGGCAACCTCGGCGAGGCCAAGCGCCTGAAGTCCGAGGACCCGTCGCGCGTGGTCGGTGTGGGCGGCTGCTGGTCCCAGTCGATGAAGGAGCGCGTCTTCGAGCAGTTCCCGTTCGTGGACGTCGCGTTCGGTCCCGGCCAGATCGACAAGCTCGGGGAGTTCCTGCAGTCCGACGACCTCGCCGCGCAGGGCTACTTCGAGTTCGACGGCTTCCCGGGCCACCTCCCGATGAAGCGGCGAGCGTCCGTTCCAGGGCTGGGTCCAGATCTCGGTCGGCTGCAACTGCGTCTGCTCCTACTGCATCGTGCCGAGCACCCGCGGGCGGGAGCGCAGCAGACGGCCCTCGGAGCTCGTGCAGGAGGTCGAGCAGCTCGCCGCCGACGGCGTGAGGGAGGTCACGCTGCTGGGGCAGAACGTGAACTCCTACGGCCGCGACCTGCCGCGCGAGGAGCGCATCGACTTCGCCGACCTGCTCGCGCTCGTCGATCGAGTCGACGGCATCGACCGGGTGCGCTACACGAGCCCGCATCCGAAGGACATGCGCGAGAAGGTGATCGCCGCGCATGCCGAGCTGCCGTCCCTGTGCGAGCACATCCACCTGCCGCTCCAGTCGGGCTCCAGCCGCATCCTCAAGGCGATGCGCCGCACCTACGACCGCGACCGCTACATGAAGCGGGTCGAGATGATCCGCGACTACGTCCCGGACTGCGCGATCACGACCGACATCATCGTGGGGTTCCCGGGCGAGACCGAGCAGGACTTCCGCGAGACGCTCGAGGTCGTGGACGAGGTCGGCTACGACTCCGCCTTCACCTTCGTCTTCTCGCCCCGCAGGGGCACGGAGGCCGCCGGCCTCGAAGGGCAGATTCCGCACGCCGTCAAGCGCGAGCGCATGGAGCGGCTCGTCGAGCTCGTCCAGCGCCGGGCGCTGGAGCGAAGCAGCCGCTTCGTCGGCACCGAGCAGGAGGTGCTGGTCGAGGGCACGAGCCGCACCGACGCCGCGCGGCTGCGCGGTCGCACGCGCCACAACAAGACCGTGAACTTCGACGGCATCGCGCAGCCGGGGGACCTGGCGCGGGTCGAGATCACGAGCGCGACTTCCACGACGCTCGCCGGCGAGGAGGCCCTAGTCTCGGCACTTGCCTGAGCCCGTCATCGCGATCTTCGGGCCGACCGGGGTCGGCAAGACCGAGATCGCCGTCGAGGTGGCGGCCCTCCTGCGCGCGCGTGGCGAGGACCCCGTCGCGGTGTCGGCGGACGCGATCCAGGTCTACGAGGGCCTCGACACGCTCACCGCCAAGCCGTCGCCCGCCGAGCTGGCGCGCCTCGAGCACCGGCTGATCTCGTTCGTGCCGGTCGACCGGGAGTTCAGCGTCGCCGAGTTCGCCGAGCACGCCCACGGCGAGATCGACGCGCTGGCGGAGGCCGGCAGGCGAGCCGATCGTGGTCGGCGGCACGGGCCTCTACCTGCGCGCGGCGCTCACGGAGCTCGACCTGAAGCCGCCTCCGGCACCGGGCCTGCGCGAGGAGATCGAGCGCGAGCTGGCCGAGGTCGGCGCGGCGCGCCTCCATGGGCGGCTGCGCCCGCAGAGCGCCGAGGCGGATTCACCCGAACGACCGCAAGCGGATCGTGCGGGCACTCGAGCTCGAGCGGATGGGGGAGCAGCCGTATCGCGACGTCCGAGCAGCTCTGGTCGACCGATCTCCGGCGCCCGGCCGCGCTCTTCGGGATCGTGATGGAGCGCGAGGCGATCGAGGAGCGCATCCGCGAGCGCGCCGGCCGCGATGGTCGAGCGCGAGGTCGCTCTCGGAGGTCGAGACGGCGATCGAGCGGGGCGCGTCGCGCACGGCGCGCAAGGCGATCGGCTTCAAGGAGGTCGCCGCGCACCTGGCGGGCGAGATCGACCTGCCGCGAGGCGCGGGCGCTGCTCGAGCGCCGCCATCTGGCCTACGTCAAGCGCCAGCTGACGTGGATGCGCAAGCTGGCCGGGGTCGAGACGATCGATCGCACGTCGCTCAGCGCCAGGGAGACGGCGGCGGAGCTGGTGGGGCGGCTCGATAGCCTTGCGCCCTCGCGATGACCCTGAGATTCGAGAAGTGGCAGGCGCTCGGAAACGACTACATCATCGTCGAGCGGGACGCGCTCCCGTTCGAGCTGACGCCTGAGCGCGTGCGCAGGATCTGCGAGGCGCACTTCGGCTGTCATGCGGACGGCGTGCTGCTCCTGGCGCGTCCCGAGGATGACCGCTTCGCGGCCGAGCTGCGGATCTTCAACCCCGACGGCTCGGAGGCGGAGCTGTCCGGCAACGGCGCGCGGGAGGCGATCCTCTACCTGCGGCGCGCCGGCTGGACGAGCGAGGACAGCTTCTCGATCGAGACCCCGTCGGGCGAGATCACGCCGACGATCACCTCGACCCGCGCACGTGCAGCGTCGCGATGGGCAGGGCGAGCCTCACCTCGGCCGATTTCCCCTCGGGCCGGCCCGGACGGTCGCGGTGAGCTCGTGGCCGCCGGGCGCACGCTCGAGTTCCAGCACGTCAGCATCGGCAACCCGCAGTGCGTGATCGAGGTCGGGGACGAGCTCGAGCAGCTCGACCTCGCCGCGCTCGGCCCGCCGATCGAGCGCAGCGAGCTGTTCCCGAACCGCACCAACGTGGCCTTCATCCGGATCGACTCCGAGCACGAGGTGCGCGCGCGGATCTTCGAGCGCGGGGTGGGGGAGACGCTCTCGTCCGGCACCGGGCGCCTCCGGCGCCGCGGTGGCGGCGGTGCTGCGCGGCGCCCGCTCGCCCGGTGACCGTGAGGCTCGACGGCGGGCGAGCTCGAGGTCGAGGTGAGCGACCAGCTCGACGTGACGCTGACCGGCTGGGCGGAGCCCGTGTTCGCGGGCGAGTTCTCGGACGAGTTCATGGCGAGCGCTGGAGGAGAATTGAGGACCACCGAGCGTCTGAGCCGGATCCCCCCCTACCTGTTCGCCGAGCTCGAGCGCAAGATCGAGCAGAAGAAGGCCGCGGGCGTGGACGTGATCTCGCTCGGGATCGGCGACCCCGACATGCCGACGCCCGAGCACATCGTGCGACGCGATGACCGAGGCCGTCCGGGATCCCGGCACGCACCAGTACCCGTCGAACCGCGGCCGCGCCGAGTTCCGCGAGGCGGTCGCGACGCTTCTACCGGGAGCGCTTCGGCGTGACGCTCGACCCGGAGACGCAGGTGATTCCCGCGATCGGCGGCAAGGAGTGCATCTTCAACCTCAACTTCGCGTTCCTCGACGAGGGCGACGTGGCGCTGGCCGCCGATCCCGGCTACCCCGTCTACACCGGCGGGCCGCTGCTCGTCGGCGCCGAGCCGGTGCTGATGCCGCTGCTGCCGGAGCGTGGCTTCGTGCCCGACCTCGGCGCGATCCCCGAGGACCGGCTCGGGAGGCGCGCCTGATGTTCCTGAACTACCCGAACAACCCGACGGGCGCGGTGGTCGCCGGAGGGGTTCTTCGACGAGGTGGTCGCGTTTGCGCGCCGGCACGACGTGCTGGTGGTGCACGACAACGCCTACTCCGAGCTCACCTTCGACGGCTACACGGCGCCGAGCTTCCTCGCGACGCCCGGCGCGATGGACGTCGGCGTCGAGGTGTTCTCGCTGTCGAAGTCGTACAACATGACCGGCTGGCGCTGCGGGGCGATCGTCGGCAACCCCGACGCGATCGCGCGCTACTGGCAGCTGAAGACCAACGTCGACTCGGGCCTCTTCGAGGCGGTCCAGCTGGCCGCGGTGGAGGCGCTCACCGGGCCGCAGGACAACGTTCGCGAGATGTGCGCGCTCTACGCCCGGCGCCGCGACCTCGTGCTTGGGAGCGCTGGCCGAGATCGGGATCGAGCTCGAGCCGCCGAAGGGCACGATCTACATCTGGGCGCCGGTGCCCGAGGGCCAGACGTCGGCCTCGTTCGCGGAGGAGGTGCTCGAGCGCGCGGGCGTGGTCGTGAGCCCGGGATCGGCGTACGGGCCGAACGGCGAGGGCTTCTTCCGGATCTCGCTGACGGTGCCCGACGAGCGCCTCTCGGAGGCGATCGAGAGGATGCGGGCGAGTCTTTAGGCCGGCCGGGGCGCCGGCGATTCCTGTCGGTTCGATCCTAACCCGTTCCGCGCACGCAGCGGGCGGAGCCTGTACTGCCTGATCAAGCGTGATATCACCGGCGATATCAGGTAGCGGGTCAGCCCGCCGCCGTCCCGAGCACCAACCGGTCCTATCGGACACGTTCGCCCGGGCGGTTTGCCGCGCGACGAAAAAAGTCAGGCTGGGTAAGGGGTCGAGGGTCGGGCCGTCGCGGTTGTAACGCAAGGGCCAAGTTGTGCGGGTTAAGCGATACCGGTTGGAAGAGTCGTGCGGGTGCCCGGGAGCAATCCTGACTTTTAGTCCTCCTACAGCTACAAGACAGGATTGCTCTGAAGTGGCCCCCTCACGTCTTCCGGCACGAGAGCCCTTAATCAACCCTTCCGCGAGACCCACCGAGCAAACGGCACGGTTCCTCATGAACTTGGAGCAGCCCCACAACCCCATCCCCTACATGCGGGTCTTAAAAGGCCGCCCGAGCGCAGCAGACCCCTCGGCCCCACCCACCACCGCATCGCAGGTAGCGGCGAACCGACGCACGATCCGATATCACGGACGACATCCCCGCGATATCGCGCCCGCCACTGGACCTTCCCTGACGGCCCCAGAAACGACTGGCCCAGCGGCCCCGACGTGGTGAACGGATAGGGTGACCGCGTGCCGCGCCTCCTGATGTTCGCCGAGTTCGCCGATCAGGCCACGCGCGCCCGAGGGGGACCCGCCGGCGCTGACAGTGCACGGCGAGAGCACGCAGATCAGGGCGCTCGAGGGCGATGCGCCCGCGCAGGCCGAGTTCGACACGAAGGTCACCATGACCGGCGAGACATCCTTCGACGAGCAGGGGACGATGACGTTCGACGGTGGCACCGGCGGATCAGCTTCACGACGCTCGGCGAGGGCTATCTCGGGCCGAGTCCGGAGGAGGGGCTGCTGCAGGGCTCTGTCATTTGGCGCGTCGAGGAGGGCACGGGCCGGTTCGCGGGGGCCACGGGCTTGATCACCTCGAACTTCGTGATGAAGGCGGAGAGCGGCGAGGTCGCCGAGAAACAGGTGATCTCACTCTTCCTCCCGTAGGTTCTCGGGGCGCAGCGGCTCCGCCCCTAAAATTCCCGTAGTGGATCGCACCAAACGCCGCCATGACCGCGCGAAGCAGACCCGCTACGGGGAGCAGAGCGCCGGCATCGTCAACCCGCGCGCGCGCCAGCGGGCGTTCTGCGTCGCGGTGCTCCCGCCCGCCCGGGGAGCCGAGGAGCGCGACGATCTCGCGGAGCTGAAGGAACTGCTGCGAACTGCGGGTGTGGCGGTCGCGGGCGAGCTGATCCAGCGGCGCCCGCATGCGGACCCGAACAACTACCTCGGCAAGGGCAAGCTCGCGGAGGTGAAGGAGGCGATCGAGCAGTCCGGCGCCAACGTGATCGCCTGCGACGACGAGCTCGCGCCGCGGCAGGAGCGCAACCTCGAGCAGGCGACCGGCCTGCCCGTGATCGACCGCAGCGCGATCATCCTCGACATCTTCGCCGACCACGCCGCCTCGGCCGAGGGCAAGCTCCAGGTCGAGCTCGCACAGCTCGCAGTACAACCTCGCGCGCATGCGCGGCCTGTGGACCCACCTCGAACGGCTCGGCGGCGGGATCGGGACCCGCGGCCCGGGCGAGTCGCAGATCGAGACCGACCGCCGGCTCGCGCGCGACCGGATCGCGCAGCTGAAGCGCCGGCTCGAGCGCTCAGAGCGCGCCCGCGTGCTCGGTCGCAGCCGCCGTGAGCGCTCGGAGCTGCCGACGATCGCGCTCGCGGGATATACGAACGCGGGCAAGTCGACGCTGCACAACGCGCTCACGGATGCCGGCGTGGGGGTGGGAGAGAGGCTCTTCCACACGCTCGACCCGACCACGCGCTCGTTCCGCCACGACGGCCGCGACTACCTGGTCACCGACACGGTCGGCTTCATCCGGAAGCTTCCCCACCAGCTCGTGGAAGCGTTCAAGGCGACGCTCGAAGAAACGACGAACGCCGACCTGATCCTCCACGTCGTCGATGCCTCCGCGCCCGAGGAGGAGCTCGAGGCGATGTTGCGGGCGGTCGACGAGGTGCTGGACGAGATCGGCGCGGGCGCGAGCCCGCGGCTCCTGGTGCTGAACAAGATCGACCTGCTCGACGAGGACGAGCGCCGGATGCTGGAGCTTCGCCACCGCGACGCGGTGCTGGTCTCGGCCGTCACCGGGGAGGGCATCGAGGCCCTGAAGGAGCGGATCGAGGCCGCCTTCCGCGACCGCCTGCAGGCGGTCGAGCTGCTCGTCCCGTTCGAGAACGGCGGGGTGCTCTCGGAGCTGCACGAGGTGGCCGGCGACCTCGAGCGCGAGGACACGCCCGAGGGCGTGCGGGTGCGTGCACGCGTGCCGGCGGGGATCGCCGCGCGCCTCCGCCCGTATCGAGCTGAACGGGCGCCCGCCGGCTTGAGGGTCCGCTTCCAGCGCCTCGTGCCTCAGGCGCGCGAGCCGGAGCGCGCGCACGAGCACGATGCCGGCTACGACCTGCGCGCGGCGGAGGGCGCACGCCTCGATCCGGGCGAGCGCGCCAGCGTCGGCACGGGCATCGCGGTCGCGATCCCGGAGGGCCACGCCGGGCTCGTGCTCCCGCGCTCAGGGCTCGCCGCCAGGCACGGGATCGCGCTCACCAACGCCCCCGGCCTGATCGACTCCGGCTACCGGGGGGAGATCCGGGTGCTGCTGCTCAACACCGACCGGCGTGAGCCGTTCGAGGTCGCGGTGGGAGATCGCATCGCCCAGCTGGTGGTCGTGCGCGCCGAGCCACTCGAGTTCGAGGAGGTCTCCGCTCTCGACGACACCGCCCGCGCCGAGGCCGGCTTCGGCTCCACCGGCGTCGGCTAGCCGGCCTACGGCGGGGCGCGGCGAAGAACTCGGCGAGCAGCTCGCCGATCTCCTGGGGGCCTCCTCCTGGAGGAAGTGCCCGCAGTCGGGCAGCGCCGTCACCACGGCGTGCGGGACGTCTTGCTGCACGCGCGCCATCGTCTCGGCGACGTCGGGAAGGATGCGGTCCTGCTCGCCGTACACGACGCGCACCGGCACGCGCAGCGAGGGCAGCAGGCGGGCGATGTCGACGAAGCCCTCGGGCTCGAGGCCGATCCCGGCGTCGGCGAGCGCCTCGCGTGACTCCTCGGCGCCGAACGGCTCGCGCACTCCCGCGAGCGCTTCCTCGGAGAGGCCTTCGTCGCCGGCCAGCCCGAGCCGCATGGCGGCCTCGAGTCCCTCCGGGCTCGTGAGTGAACTTGCGCATGCTGGGCTCCGTGCACGCGCGGATGAAGGCCAGCACCGCCTCCGAGAACTCCGGATAGACGAGCGTGTTCAGCAGCGCCACGCTCGTCACGCGCTCCGGCCGGTGGAGCGCCCAGTGCAGGCCCACCGGGCCGCCGAGGTCGTGGACGGCGATCGCCACCTCGTCGATCTCGAGCGCCGCCAGGAAGTCGTCGATCGCGCCGCTCGAAGAACTCGAAGTCGTAGCGCACGCCGAGCGGCTTGTCCGAGCCGCCGAAGCCCGGGAGGTCCAGCGCGATCGCCCGGTTCTGCCTGCGCGATCGGCGGCATCACGTCCCGCCAGAGGAACGACGACGTCGGCCAGCCGTGCAGCAGCAGCACCGGCGGTCCCGATCCGAGCTCGCGGTAGGCCGAGCGTCAGGCCGCCCGCCTGCGAGCTTCTCCACGGTCGCGGTCGCCATCGCGGCGACTCTACCGTTGCTGGCGCCCGGCCGCCCGCACGGCGCTTTCGTGCGCGCGGCGCTCGAGCGTGTCGTCGAGCGCGGCGAGCGCGGGACCTGCCCGTAGCGCGCCTCGAGCGCCCAGCCGATCAGGACGTCGGCGAGCCAGGCGTTCTTGGGCAGCAGCGGCCCGTGGAGGTAGGTGCCGATCAGCCGGCCGCGCCGCACGCCCTCGCAGCCGTCCTTGCCGTTGTTGCCGAAGCCCGGACACGACCCGCCCGAGCGGCTGCTCGCCGGCGCCGAGGTAGGTGCGGCCGCCGTGGTTCTCGAAGCCGGCGATGCGCTGCGGCGCCGTCGCCGAGGTCGGCCTCGATCACGACGTTGCCGATCAGCCGCGGGCCCGGCTCGCGCACCGTGCGCAGGTCGACGAGGCCGAGGCCCGGGCAGCGACTCGCCGTCCGGCAGCTCGTAGGAGTGGCCGAGCAGCTGGTAGCCGCCGCACACGGCGAGCATCGCGGCTCCGCGCGTCGAGCGCCGCCGCGATCGCCTCGCGCTTGGTCTCGACGAGGTCGCGCGCGACCAGCGCCTGGTCGCGGTCCTGGCCGCCGCCGATGTAGAGGAGGTCGTGCGCGTCCGGGTCGATCGTCGTCGCCGGGCCCGGCCGTCGCGAGCTCGAACTCGATGCCGCGCCAGCGCGCAGCGGCGCTCGAGCACCGCGATGTTGCCGCGGTCGGCGTAGATGTTCATGTGGTCCGGATAGAGCCAGAGCACCCGCAGCTCGCGGTCAGCCATCGCCTCGGCGTGCTCCGCAGATCACGACGATGCTGCCGACGTGGTCCTCGGTGGGCGGGATGCTGCCGGCGCCCGGTCGGGGTCGATGCCGGCCGCCCGCATCTCCTGCTCGAGCTCGTCGGGCGCGACGAGCTCGAGCCGCACGCTGTGACAGCTCTCGGCGAGCTCTCCGTCGGGGCGACACGGCGCGCCGGTGCCGGTCGATCGCGATCGCGGCCGCCGTCGAGCAGGCGGACCGCGACCGACTGGCTCGAGTAGACCCAGCCGTCGACCTCGCGCATGTCGGGTGGCGGCGGGTCGTAGTCGTCGCCGACGCTCCCCGTCCAGGTCCAGCAGCGCGGCTGCGAAGAGGCCGCCCGGGCGCAGGTGCCGCACGCACCCTGCAGCATCGCGCGATGCGCTCGCCGCGACCCGGAGGAGCTGCACGAGCTGCATCGGCGCGAGCACGAGGTCGAACCGCCGGCCGAGGTCGAAGTCGCGCGCGTCCGCGACCACCGCACTCGACGTCGAGCGCTCGCTGCGGCGCGCGGCGATCGAGCTCCTGCAGCGAGCGCCGGTCGAGGTCGAGCGCCGTCACGCTTGGCCCGCGGCGGCGAGGTGCGAGCGCCACGCGGCCGGTGCCGCAGCCGAGGTCGAGCACCTCACGGTCGCCGCTCGCGTCCGCGCCGGCGCAGCTCGTGCCAGAGCGCGAGGTCGGCGTCGTAGGAGCCGCACTCGACGTCGTGCCAGACGGCCGGCCGATCTCCGGCTCTGGTGCGGCGGTTCATTCCCAGAACGGCGGCGCGTGGCCGCGGGCGGCGAGCAGCTCGCGCAGCTCGAGCAGCGCGGTGTAGGTGGGCAGCGCGTACAGCGGGCGTCCGTCGCCGGCCGCGAGCGCGCGGTCGAGCGCCGCGCTCGAGGCGCGGGCACGACCTCCAGCCGCTCGGCGCGCGACGCCCGCGTACTTGAGCCGCAGCGCGAGCTCCTCGGCCCGCGTGCCGGAGCACACGACGCGCGACGCGCGCGCCGCGAGCATCTCGAAGTCGGCGTCCCAGATCCACGAGATGTCGCGCCCGTCGGCGATGCCGTCGTTGAGCACGATCCAGCAGGTCGAGCGCCGGCGTCGCCGGCCGGCCGCGAGCGTGCGGAAGACCTCGTTCGCGCCCGCGGGGTTCTTGATCAGCAGGATCGAGAGCTCGCGGTCGCCGACGGCGATCTGCTCCGCGCGGCCGAACGCGGCGGCGAACGACTCGAGCCCGCGCCCGATCTCCTCGAGCGCGATCCCGAGCTCGAGGCAGCAGGCGGTCGCCGCGAGCGCGTTGTAGACGTTGTAGAGGCCGGGGAGCGGCAGGGCGACTCGAGCGTCGCCCGCGCGGCGTCGCGAGCGTGACACGCGCGAGCCCGACATGCCCTGCAGCTCGACCCGCGCGGCCGACGACCTGCGGCTGCGGGCGCGCGTTGCCGCAGTTCGGGCAGGCGTAGTCGCCGAGGTGGCCGAGGTAGGCGGCCGAGTAGCGGTAGGCGGTGCCGCAGCGCCGGCAGTGCTTGGCGTCGAAGGCGTGCTCGAGCTGCGCGCAGCGCGTGCGCGCGGTCCTCGAGCCCGAAGTAGGTGACGCGCTCGCGCGCGCGGTCCCGTCGCCGTCGCGCCCGAGGTCGGCGACCAGCGGGTCGTCGGCGTTCAGCACGAACGCGGTCTTCGCCGCTCGCGCGCGGCGACGAGCTGCGCCCCATCGTCGGCGAGCACCTCCAGCTCGCCGTAGCGGTCGAGCTGGTCGCGGAAGAGGTTGCCGAGCACGCACGGTGTGCGGCGCGAGCTCGGCCACGACGTCGCCGAGCCACGCCTCGTCCACCTCGAACAGGCCGAGTCGCGCGCCGTCGATCCGCCCGCGCGGGCTGCTCCAGGAGCGCGGTCGCCACGCCGCCCGGCATGTTCGCGCCCGCGCGGTTGTGCACCGCGTGAGGCCGTGCTCGCGCGAGCACGCGCGCGATCATGCCGGCGGTCGTCGTCTTGCCGTTCGTCGCGCTCACGACCACCGAGCCGCGGTCGAGCTGCGCGCCAGCAGCCGCGACCGCGTCGCGGCTCCATCCGCAGCAGCAGCTTGCCCGGCAGGCTCGTGCCGCCGCCGCGGCGGCTCAGCGCGCGAGAGCGCGCCGACGGCGCCGCGCGAGCGCGACCTCTGGCGCGCAGCATGCGTCAAGATCGACTCGGCGCGCGGCGCGATCACGCGCAGCGCCGCCGCGCACCAGCCGCACGGTCGCGGGCAGCGTCGTGATCGGCTCGCCGTCGGCATACACGTCGAAGGGCCGGTCGGCCGCGATCTCGACCTCGCGGGCGCGGTGCACGCTGACCGCGTCCACCTCGACGTGCTTGCCCGTGAACACCTTCGGCAGGTTAGCCAGGAAGCGGCGCTTCGAGCTCTGCTCGACGAAGACCACCTCGAGCAGGCCGTCGGCAGGGTCGGCGCCGGGCGCCACCTGCATGCCGCCGCCGTAGTAGCGCGGTGTTCGCGGCCGCGACCGTGTAGCCCTCGAAGCGCGTGCTCGCGCCCGTCGAGGCGCACGGTGAAGCGGGCCGGCTTCCACGCCATCAGCGCGCGGATCGCGGCGTACGCGTAGACGAGGTTGCCCCTCACGAGGCGCGCCTCGTTGGCGATCCGGTTGGCCTCCGAGTCGTAGCCCATCGAGGCGATGCAGGCGAAGGACTTGCCGTTCGCCTCGCCGAGGTCGAGCGCCTTGCCGCACGCCGTCGAGCGAGCACCCTGCAGGCGCCGCGGGATGTCCTGCGGGATGCCGATCGCGCGCGCGAAGTCGTTGCCGCGCCCGCCGGGCAGCACGCCGAGCGCCGCCGACCCGTGCAGCGCGCCCGCGAGCGTCCCGACCAGGCCGTCGCCGCCGAGCGCGACCACGACCTCGCCCGTTCGCGCCGCGTCGCGCGCCGCGTGGGTGGCGTGGGCGAGGTCCCGCGTCTCGATCACGCGATACGCCGCGCCGGCCGCGTCGAGCTTCTCGCTGCACCTCGCGGCAGCAGCCGCAGCGGCTTGCCGCTCGCGGCGGCGCGGGTTCATCAGGATCGCGAACTTGCGGTCGTCGCTCATGGCCGCCGCGCAAGGTAATAGGTCCCGGGCCGGCCGTCCCGGAGGCGACCGTTCGAGGCCCTGGCGCCCGTATCCCCGCGCCAGCTTCTCGGCGGGGTGTAGAACGGCGTGACCGGCGCCGCGCGAGGCGATGTGGGCCACGTGGCCGCCCGGGCGCAGCACCGCGCGCGCCGGCGCGAAGAAGGGCGGCATGTTCACCATCATCACCAGGTCGTAGCCCTCGCCCGGGTCGAGCTCGGCGATGTCGGCCACCACGAACCGCGACGCCCGGCGCGGACCGTGCCTTCGCGGCGCCACCTCGATCATCTTCGGGCGACACGTCGATGCCGAGCACCTCCGCGTCCGGCCAGCGCTCGGCGGCGACCAGCGCCGCGGCGCCCGTCCGGTCCCGACGTCGAGCACGCGTGCGGGAGGGTGGGGGAGGAGGTCGAGCGCCGCCGTGAGCGGCACGAGCCGCGCCTCGGGTCGCTCGGCGCAACGCGCTCGTCCCACGTCGGGCGCGGCGCGCTCGAAGAACCGCGCGCATCGGGCCCGCGCACGAGGCGCCAGGTCCACGGCGCGCGCGTGACGACGACGTTGTTCATGGCCGACGCGGGCGAGGCGCCTGCGGCCCGGCCGCGGCGCGCGGGAGGAGTCAAAAGCCGGAGGCCGCGCGCTTGGCCGCCCACTCGCCGCGCGCCGCGCCGCTCAGCTCGCCGGAGTCGAGCGGCACGAACTCGACGTCGTCGGCGCGGTCGCCCAGCAGGCGCTCGACGCGCGGATGCTCGGCGTCGTCGGGTCGCACACGAGCAGCTCGTCCTGCTCCATCTCGATCCACGGCTCGGCCTCGGTAGCCGCTCGCTGGCGGCGAGCACCATGTGCTCGCCGCTCGGGCGCTCGAGGTGCACGTGGTGGTGGGTGTCCGTGTCGGCGTCGAGGTCGAGGTCGCGCGCCAGCCAGAACAGCCGGTACACGCCGAAGCGGTACGCGTACATGCGGCGGCCGTCGCAGAAGAGGAAGTTGAGCGCGGAGAAGCGGCACGTGTCGCAGACGGTCTCCACGGCGCGGCGCAGCGACCCGATCACGTCGTCGTGGTCGAAGCCGGTCATCAGCATGTTGAAGAAGCGCTCGGAGTCGGTGTCGCCGCGCGGGCGGCGTGTCGGCGAACGGCTCGAGCAGCGGCCGCCTTCAGGATCGTGCCGTTGTGGCAGTACGTGTAGGGGCCGCGGCTGAACGGGTGCGTGTTCTCGAGCTTCAGGCCGCCGATCGTCGCGCGGCGGACGTGCACCATGATCAGCCGCGCGCGGCCGCTCGTGACCTCGTCGAACGCCTCGTCCGCGTGCGCCGCGTCGGGAAAGCGGCGCACGTCGGGAACGCCGTCCTCGGAGTAGTACGCGCTGCCCCAGCCCGAATCGTGCTCCTCGGACTGGCGCAGGATCGAGTTGTCCGAGCGCAGCAGCT
>CAVWYB010000047.1:0-111052 GCA_963759145.1 uncultured Solirubrobacterales bacterium | reverse complement strand
GACCACACCGCCGCCATGCGCTGTCGAGTTGACGTTCCACACCACGCGCCCGTCGAGCAGCCGGCGCGCTTCCTCGACCCCGCGTTCAAACGCCTCTAGTTCATCGGGCGCTAGGACGGAGCCGAACAGGCTCGGGTCCATCGAGGAGATTTCGACCTCGTGTGGCATCTGGTACGCCGGCCCCTTCGCCTCCGGAACGTATCGGCCGGCGAACGCGAAGGCAAACGCGTCCGGGATCGCCGCCTACTCCTCGGCCCGGTACGCATAGGCGGCTGAGGTCTCCTCTCCAAGGGCTTTCAGAGCGCCCTTTGGAAACACGCCCTAGACCAGCTTGTTGGCGGCCGAGACCGCCGGCCCGTAGGTCGGGTCGCGCAGGAGCGCCTGGCGGATGCCCTCGCCCAGGATCCCGCTCTCGCCGCGCGAGGCGCCGAGCACCGTCCAGCTCCGCTCGTCGCCCCGGTCGTTGCGGTAGTGCGCCCGCAGGCCGCCCGGTCCGCGGTCGAGCGACAGCCGGCGGCCGGTGGCGGTCTCGAGCGTCAGGCCGGCCAGGCCGCGCACCTGCTGCGTGGAGGGCTCGAGCGTCAGCTGGATGTCCTGCCGGCCCCGGCGGGCGGTGCCGCCGAGCCGCCCGTTCGCCGGCGCGAGCGGCTTCGAGCCTCCAACCGAGGCGCGACGCGAGCCAGCCGATCAGCAGCAGGCCGGCGACCGCCGACTCCGGATGGTGGCGGATCGTCACGGCGCTGATCGTCTGCAGGTCCGGCCGCAGATGGGCGGGTCGAAGGTGGCCGCCACGCGCTCGCGCCACGGCGTCGAGCGCAGCCAGGCGAGGTCGACGACGTAGGCGGACTCGAGCAGCTTGCACCGCGCTCCGGAGCCCGGTGCAGTTTCGGGGCCGTCCATCGAGTCGACGCAGCACGACCTGGGCCAGCGGCAGCAGCGCCGATCGCCTGCGTCGTACTCGCTCGGGCACCACAGCACGGTGGCGATGTCCGTGACCACCGAGCGGGTCGACGATCGGCTCGAGGCGCGACAGGTGCTTCTCGCCGACCTCGAGCGTCACGGTCTCGCGCAGCAGCGCGAACTCGCCCGCCCGCGGTGCACTCGCGAGATGATCTCGGCCCTCGCGTCGATCCGGTCGCGCTTGGGCTCGACGGCGCAGATCGACGGTGCGCGAGGCGAGGTAGCGGCCGACTTCGCGCAGGCGGTTGGCGACCTCGTCGCTCGCCCGCTTGTCGACGACGCACACCATGTTCAGCGCGCGCGCCGGCGCGTAGCCCGACAGTTGCGTCTGGCGCTCGTTCAGCATCCGCCGCAGCGCGGCCTCGATCTCGGCCGGGCGTCGTGCCCTGCGCGGTCCAGACGGTGTGCCGGAACCCCGATGCGACCGCGGTTGACATCTAGATGCGCCGCCAAGACTGGCCGGGGAGCATCAGCGCGTCCGCCTCGGGCGGTCCCTGCGAGCCGGCCGGGTACTGCGGCAGCGGCCCCGGCGTCTGCTCCCAGGCCTGCACGATCGGGTCGCAGATGCGCCACTGCTCCTCGACCTCGTCGTTGCGGGTGAAGAGCGTCGCGTCGCCGCGCATGACGTCCATGATCAGCCGCTCGTAGGCCTCCGGCGACTGCGACAGGAACGAGGTCCCGTAGAGGAACTCCATGTTCACCGGGCCGGATCCGCATCCGCGTCCCGGGGATCTTCGCCGCCAGCGACAGCGACACGCCCTCGTTGGGCTGGATCGTCAGGACCAGCTAGTTCGGGCCGCACGCCGACCGAGCCCTCCTGGCTGAAGCCGAGGTGCGGCACCGGCTTCAGCATCACCGCGATCTCGGTGACCTTGCGCGCCGAGCCGCTTGCCGGTCCGCAGGTAGAACGGCACGCCGGCCCAGCGCCAGTTGTCGACCTCGAGGCGCAGCGCGGCGTAGGTCTCGGTGTTCGAGTCCGGGCGGCACGCCCGCCTCCTGCGAGGTAGCCGGCGACCGGCTCGCCGCCCGACGGTGCCGGCGCCCGTACTGGGCGCGGACGGCGATCTTGGGGATCTCCTCGGGCGTCGGCGTGGGGATGCCGCGCAGCACCTTGACCTTCTCGTTGCGCACCTCGTTCGGCGCTGAAGTCGATCGGCGGCTCCATCGCCACGTGGCAGAGCAGCTGGAGCATGTGGTTCTGGATCAGGTCGCGGAGCGCGCCGACCGTGTCGTAGTACTCGGCGCGCGAGCCGACGCCGACGTCCTCGGCCGCCGTGATCTGGACGTGGTCGATGAAGTTGCGGTTCCACCACGGCTCGAACATGCCGTTGGCGAAGCGGAACGCCAGCAGGTTCTGGACCGTCTCCTTGCCCAGGTAGTGGTCGATGCGGAACACCTGGCGCTCGTGAAGACCGACAGCAGCTCGCGGTTGAGCTGCTCGGCCTCGGCGAGCGAGGTGCCGAACGGCTTCTCGATCACGACCCGCACCTCGGCGTCCTCGTGCTTCTCGAGGCCGTGGCTTGCCGAGCTGCCGCACGATCACCGGGAAGAAGCGCGGGGCGGTCGCCAGGTAGAAGCAGCGGTTCAGGCGCCTGCCCGCCTGCTCCTCGAACTCCTCGAGCACGCCCGCGAGCGCGTCGTAGAGAGCGTCCTCGTCGACCGCGCCCGGACACGTAGAGGAGCTCTCGAGGAGCCGCTCCAGCACCTGCTCGTCCGGCGCGCGGCGCGAGTACTCGCGGATCGCGCGCGCCGCCATCTCGCGAAACTGCTCGTCGGACATGGGCGGTGCGCGCGATGCCCACGAGGTTGAAGCGCTCGGGCAGCGCGCCCTCGTGGGCGAGGTTGTAGATCGCCGGCAGCAGCTTGCGATGCGAGAGGTCGCCCGTCGCGCCGAAGATCACCAGGCTCGTGGGGTGGACCGGCAGGCGCTCGAGACCCTCGACGAGGGGGTTCTCGAACGTCGAGCGCCGCGCCTCGACGGTGGTCAGAGAAGCCCCCGGATGCGGGTCGGTGAGCGCCCGCAGGGCCGCGGCCGGGTCGTCGCCCGTGAGCGTCACCCGCTCGGCCGGACGGCCCGTGCGCGCGCAGCGTCTCGAGGTCGCCGGTCGCCTGCGCGTGCTTCAGGCGGTTGAAGGTGTAGGAGGCGCCGGGCACCTCGATGTCGGGCTCGGAGTCGTGGATCAGCTGCAGGAAGCGGCCGGTCGGCGGCCCGCCCTTGTGCAGCTGTCCGGTCGAGTGCAGGTAGCGCGGGCCGTAGCCGAACGTCGTCGCGGCACGCGTCGCGTCGCGCACCGTCGCGCGAAGCTCGGCGACCGCCTCGTCGAAGGCCGGCGACGGCTGCACGAAGCCGATGATCGCCGAGGTAGTGCGGCGGCGCCGAGGCCGTCGAGCAGCGCGCGCAGCGCGTCGTCGTCGGCGTCGGGCGGGTCGTCCGCGTCGGTCTCGAGCACGCGCGCCGTGTTGCTCCTTGGCCTCCTGCACGTTGGGCTGGTCGAACGGGTTGATGCCCAGCACCCAGCCGGCGACGGCGATCGCGAACTCGGCGAAGAAGAAGAGGCGCCCGAGGTCCGTCGGGCCGTGGGTCGCGCGCGTGATCACCGGGCAGGCCGGCGCGCGCGAGCGCCTCGACCGCCTGCGTCGACCCGCTCGTCGGGCGCCTCCACGTGGCGCAGGTAGACGAACGCGCGGTCGTCGCCGTAGCACGCCGGGCTCGCCCAGCGGCTCGTCGACGACCGGCACGATGCCCTTGCCCTGCTTGCCGGTCGACTCGGCGATCAGCTGCTCGACCCACAGCCCGAAGCTCTCGAGCGGCGGGTCGACCACGTAGGTCAGCTTGTCGCGCCCGGCGAGCGCGAGCTCGCCCCACGCCAGCCCGAGCCACAGGCCGCTGTAGGCGTCGCGCGGCGTCGAAGCGTGAGGCAGTTCTGCTCGGCCACGCCGGCGCGGTCGAGCAGCCCCTGGATGTCGGCGCCCATCAGCGCCGCCGGCACGAGGCCGAAGAACGACAGCGCGCTGTAGCGGCCGCCGATGTTGGGGTCGTTGAGGAAGGTGCGGCGGAAGTCGTGCTCGCGCGCGAGCGCCTCGACGCCCGAGCCGGGATCGGTGATCGCGACGAACGCGCGGCCGTCGCGCGCGGCGCGACCAGAAGTGCTTGAAGAGCGAGATCGTCTCGATCGTCCCGCCCGACTTGGTCGAGACGAGGAAGAGCGTGTGCTCGAGGTCGATCGCCGCCTCGAGCGCGCGGATCGCGCCGGCGTCGGTCGAGTCGAGCACGTGCAGGCGCGGGACAGCCCTCGCCTGCTCGCCGAAGCTGCGGCGGATGACCTCGGGCGCGAGCGACGAGCCGCCCATGCCGAGCAGCACGACGTCGGTGATGCCCTCGTCGCGCACCTCGGCCGCGAACGCCTCGCAGGTCGTCCGCCGCCTCGCGCATCTGGTCCGTCACCGTCAGCCAGCCCGAGGCGGTCGGCGACCTCGGGCGTGCCCGGCCGGCCCCCAGAGCGTCGGCGTCCTTCCGCCAGATGCGGCGCGCGACGTCGGCCGCGGTCGCCTCCCTGACGCGTGCCGCGATCCGCGGCTCGAGCTCGTCGGGGATCGAGGCCTCGATCGATGGGCGGCCGCGACGTGAAGATCGCCTCGCGCTTGGACTCGATCGCCTCGAGCAGCTTCTCGATCGGCTCGACGAACTTCTCGACGCCCTCGCGCAGCAGCTGGGCGGTGACGTCGTCGAGGTCGATGCCGGCCTCGGCGAGCGCGCGTAGATCGGGCTCGGGTCCATCTCGGCGGTCGGCCCGCTGATCGTCGCGTGGTCGGCGGCGGCCAGCAGCGTGGCCATCGGCATCGTGTTCACGGTCTCGGGCCCGACGAGCCCGTCGACGTACATCGTGTCGCGGTAGGCGGGGTCCTTCACGCCGGTCGACGCCCACAGCGGGCGCTGCACCGGCGCGCCGGCCGCCGCGCAGCGCGGCGAAGCGCTCGCCGTGGAAGATCTCCTTGAAGCGCTGGTAGGCGGCGCGCGCGTTGGCGAGCCCCGCCCGGCCGTGCAGGTCCGTGCGGCCGAGCTCCTCGAGGCGCTTGTCGACCTCGGTGTCGACGCGCGAGACGAAGAACGACGCGACCGAGCGCACGTCGACGCCCTTGCCCTCGGCGTGGCGGCGCTCGAGCCCGCGGATGTAGGCCTCGGCGACCTGCTCGTACGCCTCGACGGCGAAGAGCAGCGTCACGTTGATGTTGCGCCCCTCGTAGATCATCTCCTCGATCGCCGGGACGCCCTCGAGCGTGCCCGGGATCTTGATCATCAGGTTCGGGCGGTCGACGCGCTCCCAGTACTCGCGCGCCTGCTCCATCGTGCGCTCGGTGTCGAACGCGAGGTCGGGGTCGACCTCGAGCGAGACGTAGCCGTCGTAGCCGCTCGGTCGCGTCGTAGACAGGTCGCAGCACGTCGCAGCCGCTCCTGGATGTCCCGGATCGCGAGCTCCTGGTAGATCTCGCGCGTGTCCGGCCGGCGCGGGCGAGCTCCGCGAGCTGGTCGTCGTAGTCGTCGGAGCCGAGGATCGCCTGGTTGAAGATCGTCGGGTTCGAGGTCACGCCGCGCAGCGAGTCCTCCTCGACCGAGGCGCCCGAGCTCGCCCGACTGCGATCAGGCTGCGGCCGATCTGGTCGAGCCAGATGCTCGTCCCCGCCGCCGTGAGCGCCGCGAGCCGCTCGTTGACCTTCACCTGCTGGGTGGCCATCACTTCAACCGATCGACGACGCCCCGGCCGGTCTCGGCGACGCGCTCGGGCGTGAAGCCGAAATGCTTGAAGACGTCCTTGGCGGGGGCACTCGCGCCGAAGGTGGTCATGCCGATCACCTCGCCCGCGTCGCCCGCGTACTTGTGCCACCCGAGCGGGCTGAGCGCCTCGACGCACACACGCGCGCGCGCCTCCGGGGGCAGGACGCGATCGCGATAGGCGTCGTCCTGCTCGTCGAAGCGCTCCACGCACGGCATCGAGACGAGTCGCGTGGCGATCCCGTCGGCCTCCAGGAGGGCCGCGGCGTTGTTGCACAGGTGCACCTCGGAGCCGGTCGCAACGAGGATCAGGTCGGGCAGCTCGTCGCGACCCTTGAAGGACTCGCGCAGCACGTAGGCGCCGCGCTCAACCGCGGTCTTGGGCACGCCACTCGGGCGCCAGACCGGCAGTCCCTGCCGCGTGAGCACGATCGCGGTCGGCGTCTCGGTCTGCGCGAGCGCGAAGCGATAGGCCTGCGCGGTCTCGTTCGCGCCCGCGGGACGCACCACGTAGAGGTTCGGCTGCGCGCGCAGCATCGCCAGCTGCTCGATCGGCTGGTGCGTGGGGCCGTCCTCGCCCAGGCCGATCGAGTCGTGCGTGAAGATGAACATCGCCGGGATGCGCATCAGCGAGGCCAGGCGGATCGAGCCCTTCATGTAGTCGCTGAAGATCAGGAACGTCGAGCCGAAGGCCCGGAAGCCGCTAGAAGCAACCCATTCACTGTTGCTCCCATGTTGTGCTCGCGGATGCCGAAGTGCAGGTTGCGCCCGTCGTAGGCGCCGGCCTCGCACGTTGCCGGCGTCCTTGATCACCTGGAGCGTCGACGGCGCCAGGTCCGCCGATCCGCCCACGAGGTGCTGCACGGCCTTGGCCGCCCACTGGAGCGCCTCGCTGCCCGCCTTGCGCGTGGCGATCATCGGCACCTCGCTCGGATCGAACGTGGGCACGTCGGCGTCCCACCCCTCGGGCATCTCGAAGCCGCTCCAGCCGCCGGAGCGCTGCTCCCACTCCTCGACCCAGCGCCGCCCGCGCTCGACGCACTCGCGGTAGTGCGCCAGCACCTCTTCCGGCACGTAGAACGGCTCCTCCGAGGGCCATCCGAGCGCGCGCTTGGTGAGCTTCACCTCCTCGTCGCCCAGCGGGGAGCCGTGCGCCTCGGGGGTGTCCTGCTTGTGCGGCGAGCCGATCGCGATGTGCGTGCGGCAGATGATCAGGGAGGGCGCGTCGGTCACCCCCATCGCGGTGCGGGCGGCCTCCTCGATGCGGTCGAGGGCGAGGTCCTCGCCCAGGTTCTGCACGTGCCAGCCGTAGGCCTCGTAGCGCTCGCCGACGTTCTCCGAGAACGCGAGATCCGTTTTGCCCTCGATCGTGATGTGGTTGTCGTCGTAGAAGGCGATCAGCCGGCCGAGCTCGAGGTGGCCGGACAGCGAGCCGGCCTCCGAGGAGATGCCCTCCTGGACGTCGCCGTCGGAGGCGATGCAGAACGTGTAGTGGTCGATCACGTCGTCGCCCAGCCGGGCGTTCAGCATGCGCTCGCCGAGCGCCAGTCCGGTGCACATGCTGATGCCCTGCCCGAGCGGCCCGGTGGTCGCCTCGATTCCCGCCGCGTGGCGGTACTCGGGGTGCCCGGCCGTCGGCGACCCGAGCTGGCGGAAGTTCTTGAGGTCGTCCAGCGTGAGCCCGTACCCGGTCAGGTAGAGCAGCGAGTAGAGCAGCATCGACGCGTGGCCGGCGCTCAGCACGAAGCGATCGCGGTTCGGCCAGTCCGGATGCTCGGGCGAGTGGCGCATGATGCGCGTGTACAGCACGTAGCCGATCGGCGCGAGCGCCATCGGCGTGCCGGGGTGGCCGGAGTTCGCCTTCTGGACCGCGTCCATCGAAAGCGTCCGGATCGTGTCGACGGAGAGCTTCTCGAGCTCGGTCATGCCCGTGGTGTTGGTTGTGGCGGTCATGCGTCGGTCGCGTCGTAGGCACGCACGGAGACGAGCCGCGCCGCCTCCTCATCGTCGATCGGGGCGCCCCGTTCCTGGTAGAAGCGCTTCATGGCCTGCACGAGGTCCTCGTCGTTGGCGGCCTGGAGCGTGTCTCCGGTGTCGAGATCGATCACCCGCATGTCAGGCCCCGATCTTCTCACTCCTCGCGGGTCGGAGTACTCCCGCCACCGCGGCGGCCACCCGGGTCACTCCCAGGGTCGGTCTCCCGGCGCGCCATGGTGATGCCGCTAGGCCGCATCGCCGCATGGGCAAGCGCACCCCTCGACGCTCCGCGTGTTCGTCGTGCGCAAGCTCGGGGTCCCCGGTCAAGAGGAGCTGGCCCTCGGCGCGATCGCGACCGGTGGCACACGGGTGCTCAACCGGCAGGTGGTCGACTCGCTCGCGATCCCGCCCGAGCTCGTGGAGGCGGTCGACGCACGGGAGATGCAGGAGCTCCAGCGCAGGGAACGCGACTACCGGGGCGACCGACCGGCCCCGGGCAGCGGCTGCTCCTCGTGCACGAGCACGCCGTCCATGTCGATCAACCAGGAGCGGCGACCGTCGCGCGGCACGGCAGCCTAACTCTTGCGGCCTTGCGACAACTTTCTCAAAGCTGGGCTGCCACTAGGTGCTCCTGGAGGTGCTCGTACGCGAGCCGCACCGCCATCGACCCCTCGCCCACGGCCGAGGCCACCCGTTTGATCGACCCGCTGCGCACGTCGCCGACGGCGAAGACTCCCCGCCGGCTGGTCTCCAGGAGCTGCGGCTGGCGGTCCTCCGCAGCCCCGCCGGCGGCCTGTGGGCCGGTGAGGATGAAGCCGCGTTCGTCGAGCGCCACCTCGTCTCCGAGCCACTGCGTGTGGGGCGCGGCGCCGATGAAGACGAACAGCATCCGTGCATCGAGCGTCCTGCGCTCCCGCGTCTGGTTGTCCTCGACCACAACCTGCTCCAGGATCCCGTGCTCGCCGACCAGCTCGCGCACCTCGGTGCGCAGGTGAACCTGCACGTTGGGGCTCCGCTCGATCCGGTCGATCAGGTAGCGCGACATGTTCTCCGCGAGGTCCGCCTCGCGCACGATCAGGTGCACGGCGGATGCGTACCGCGCAAGGAACATGGTCGCCTGCCCGGCCGAGTTGCCGCCGCCGACCACCGCAACCGGGTCGCCCTGGCAAACGCGCGCCTCCATGATCGTGGCTGCGTAGTAGACGCTCGACGGCTCGAACTCCTCGATTCGCGGGACTGGGAGCTTCCTGTAGCGCACCCCGGTCGCGATCACGACCACCCGGGCGGAGACGGCATCGCCGCCCTCGAGCCCGACGACGAAGTGGCCGTCCTGCTGCGTCAGCGACTTGGCCTCGGCCGGCACGCTGATCCGAGCGCCGAACTTCTCGGCCTGGATCGTGGCGCGCTCCGCCAGCTCGGCGCCCGAGATGCCGGACGGGAAGCCGAGGTAGTTCTCGATCTTCGAAGAGGTCCCGGCCTGGCCACCGGTCGCGACCGCGTCCAGCGCGATCGTCTCGAGACCCTCGGAGGCGCCGTAGACAGAGGCCGCGAGCCCCGAAGGACCGGTGCCCACGACGAGCAGGTCCGCGATCTCGTCCGGCGACATGGAGGCGCGCAGGCCGATCAGGCCCGCCAGCTCCGCGTTGGTGGGGTTGCGAAGCACCTCTCCCCCGCGCCAGATCACCACCGGCGTCTCCTCCGGGGTCACGTGCAAGCCGCGCAGCAGCTCCTCCGCTTCCCGGTCCTCCTCCAGGTCGATCCACCGGTGCGGCAGGCGGTTGCGCGCGCAGAACTCCCGCAGCCGCCGCGTGTCCGGCGAATATCGCGAGCCCGCGATCGTGATGCCGACGCCGAGCCCGATCAGCCTCTCGCGGCGCAGCAGGTAGGCGCGCAGTATCAGGTCGCCCAGCAGCGAGTCCTGGGAGATCAGTTCGCGCAGGCGCGCGGCGGGGATCTGGAGGACCTCCCCCGGCTCGCGCACGACCGCCGTGAAGAGCGCGGCCTGCCCGGTCAGCAAGCCCAGCTCACCCAGGAAACGGCCGGGGCCGTGGACCGCGATCAGCGTCTCCTCTCCCCCGTATCCGGAGACCACTGCCACCTTCCCCGCCAGGATCACGAAGAAGTCGTAGTTCCTGTCCCCCTCGCGGAAGAGCACCTCGCCCTCGTTCGTGTGACGGCGCTCGCCGTGCCTGCGAGAGCATGCCGATCTGTTCGTCGGTGAGGCGGGGGAACGCCCCGTTGTCGCGCGTCTCGGCGAGTGTCGCCGGCTCCGCGGCCACGGTCTAGCGGCCCACTAGCACTAGACGAAGGTCTCGTCGAAAAAGCACCAGCGCCAGTCTTCGCCCGGCTGGAAGGACTGGACGATCGGGTGGGTCTCCGCGTATGCGTGCCGCCGCGCGTGCCGGTTCGGCGAGCTGTCGCAGCAGCCGACGTGGCCGCACGTGAGGCACAGACGCAGGTGTACCCAGGGGGAGCCGATCTTCAGGCACTCCTCGCATCCCTGCGGCGTCCGCGGCACGACAGGGCGGATAGCCGTTAGGTGCGTACAGACGAGGGTTCCGGGGCTCTGTGTCTCGCCGATCATTTCGTGGTGGTCGCCTCATGGCATGGAGTAGGTCGCACCGACGCCCGGACCACCGCCTCGCCTCACTGCCGCCGCGCGGTCCGCGGAACCTCCCTGCGATTGGGCAGGGAAGGAGCGGGCGAGGCCGGGACGTACTCGACCGCGGGCGTGCGGCCGCGCGGCTGGGGGTAGAGGTCCATCACCTGACGCTCCGGCTCCGGCACGCCGACCTGCACGGGCAGCCCGAGCGTCTGCAGCTCCGCCGCCTGCAGCGGGTGGTCATGGGTCCACACTCCGGTCGACAAGAGGCGCGCCACCTCGGCCGCGTGCTCCGGCGCCATGTGGTGCTCCAGGAGCCGCCGAGTGAAGCTCTCGACTTGCACGATCGCCTTCCGCGCGACGTCCGCCATGATCAGCGTCTGGTCCTCGTGGTCGCCGGGCCGGTTCGCGACCTCGACCAGGGAGGCAGCCGGGTACTGGCCCAGCTGTGGGTCGACGGGACCGAGGGCCGCGTGGGCGTCCACCCGGATCTCGTCCGCCGCAAGCGCGATCAGGGTGCCCCCGCTCATCGCGTAGTGCGGGATCACCGCCGTCACGTGGCCGTCGTGGTCCGCGAGCCCGGAGGCGATCTGCTGGGCGGCGATCACAAGCCCGCCCGGAGTGTGGAGGATGATCTCGATCGCGCGGCCGGGGGGCGTCTCGTTGATGGCTCGGAGCACGCCTTCCGCGTCGTCGATGTCGATGTACCGCACCAGCGGGAAGCCCAGCAGCGACATCGACTCCTGGCGATGGATCAGGGTCATCACCGTCGCCTCGCGCTTCCGGGCGATCGCGTTCAGGGCGCGCCGGCGCTGCCCAATCAGGTACTGCCGCTGGAACGCCGGCTGAAGCGAGGCCAGGATGAAGAAGAGCCAGAGCAGGCTGAGCGGGTCCACGCGCGCCTAGCCCTCCTGCGCCCATGCGTCCGGATGGTGCTCCTCGATCGCGGCGTTGACCTTGGCCGCCAGCCGCAACTCCGCCTGCGTGAAACCTGCGTGGTGCAGATTCGAGATCATCAGGCGGACACGGTTGAACTCGGAGATGCACATGTCCGGGCGGCGACCGTAGTCGTTCACGAGCTGCGCTACGCGCTCCACGAAGCCGAGCGCCTCGTCGAAGTCGCGCAGCTTCAGCTCCCGGACCAGCTCATCGTCTTGACGGCGCCACCCGCGCTCGCCGGCAAGCGCCTGGTCGACCTCCCGGTCGGTCAGTGTCACGGCTGCGCGCTCCATCGGACTACTCCGGCTCGACGAGGCCGTAGTCCCCGTCATGACGCAGGTAGAGCACCTTGCCGCGGCCGTCGGCGGCGTCGATGAAGTACAGGAAGCGGTGATTCACGATGTCCTCCTCGGCGCGCGCTTGATCGAGGGTCAGAGGATCGGAATAGCGGTTGGGCTCTGCGACCACGATGTCGTCCGTCTCATCCGCGAGCACGCTGCCGCGAGGGTGGATGAGGCCGATGCGGGCGTCGTCCCGGCGATGCACGACGACGTCTTCGCTCGTGCGGACATGGTCGAATAGGTGGAACTCCTCATCGAGGTCCAGCATGTCGGCCGCTGCTTCGAGCGTTGCCTCCGGGTGATCGGCATACGTGCGGCGGCGGACGATCTGACGCTCCGCGGGCGGCTTGAGGTCCGCTTCGGGCCGATGCGTGGGCTCCAGCGGCAGCGAGTCGATCGCCTTGCGGATCTCGTCGGGCTCGTTGCGCTCGGCGACCTCGGCCCCCACCACGCGACGCAGCTGGCGCTGCAAGCGCTCGACCGCCTCCTCAGTGGCCTGCGCGGGACTCGGCGCGCCGACGTGGGCGGCGAGCACGCGGGCGCGCTCGGCAGTTGGACCGGTCAGCACGCTTGCGTCGGCGACATACCGCTCCCTCGACCGCCCGGGCCCGCGCCGCAGCGTCAACCGGGCGCCCAGGATCGGCTCGTCGGTGTAGCGGTCGAGCGATGCGAGGTCCTGCCGGACGGCCTCGATCTGCTCGGACGGCATGTCTACGTCGACCGTCACATCGATTGCGTCGATCATCGCCTTCTCACCGTCGACCACCCCCACCTTGCGCGTAGAGGACTCTCCCCGCGGTGCGCCCGGCGGAGGCCCCGTGTCTGATTCCGGTGTTGCTCAGCTTCGCCAGTAGGTCCGGTCCCACGGTTTGACAAGTGGTGAGAGCGGGCATCGTCGTGGCGGAACCCCTCTTTACCGACCTATTAGGTCAGGAGCCATAGTGCGTGCCCATCTGGGCAGCCTAAGCATCGTGTTGCTCGCTCCATCCTGGATCCCGGTTCAGCCGCCGGCCGAGGAACGGTCGCGCGAGATCGCAGTCAAGGGGGCCGACCGGCGATGACGCCGGACGGCGCCACAGTCAGCCCCGCCGAGATTGTGGGCGGGCGGCCGGGACAGCGAAGGCGGCTTCCTCCAAGCGCCGAACGCGAGCTGGTGCTGGCGGCGGAGCAAGGGGACCCGAAAGCGCGTGACCGACTGGTCGAGGCCTTCATGCCCCTGATAGGGAGCGTGGCCCGCATCTACCGCGGCTCCCGCGCGGTCGATCGCCACGAGCTGATGCAGGAGGGTGTCGTCGGCCTGCTCAGCGCGCTCGAGCGCTACGACCCCGCACGGGGCACGCCGTTCTGGGCGTATGCATCGTGGTGGGTGCGACAGGCGATGCAGAAGCTGGTGTCCGAGCTCACCCGCCCGGTCGTCCTGTCGGACCGCGCCCTGCGCCAGCTCGCGCGGGTCAAGGACGCCCGACGGGAGCATCTGCAGGCCCACAGCTGCGAGCCCTCGAGCATGAACCTGGCGGAGTGCACCGGGCTGACGCGAGACCAGGTCGAGAACCTGCTGGCGGTCGAGCTGGCGCCACGCGGGATCGAGGAGCCGGTCGGCGAGGACGACAGCACCGACGCGCTGTTCGGCGAGCTGATCGCGGATCCGTTCGCCGAGGACGCATACGAGCGTGTCGACCGCCGGCTCGAGGTCGAGGGGTTGCGCAACCTGCCGAGCAAGCTGTGTGAGCGCGAGCAGGCGATCCTGAGAGCCCGCTTCGGCCTTGAGGGTCACCGCCAGACTCTTCGTGAGGTCGCCGGGCGGCTCGACCTGAGTGCAGAGCGGGTGCGTCAGATCGAGGAGGGCGCGCTCGAGAAGCTACGCGTCTCCGCGTCACCAGAGGCGACGCTGGAACAACCTCTCCCAGAAGCTGCATAAGCCTCGATGCCTCCGGCGAGGGGCTCAGGATGAACGCCTGGTGGCGGCAGCGCTTCAGTTTGAAAAAGACCACCGCGGTCCTAGGGAACGGTGTGCGCGGCGCCTCGCGGCTCCGGCCGTTCCTACCGGCCAGATCATGGCGGCCGAACCCGCTTTCGAAGCGGACAGCCACCCACCAGTCGAGGCTCCGAGCGAATCACCGGGGCCGTCCGCGGCAGCCGACTCTCCTCCGGCGTTCCCGCGGACGGCCCCACTGTTGACCCCGCGCTCGCCGTGCTTGATCGCAGGCGTCGAGGAGCCTATCTCCGCATGTGATGGCGGGGTCGATCATGACGTGTCCCAACTGCGGCAAGAAGAACCGCGTACGGCCGGATCCGAACGGGGTGCCGCGATGCGCCGTCTGCCATCACCTGCTGCCGTGGATCGTCGACGCGGACCCCCAGACCTTCGAGGCCGAGATTGCGGCCTCGGTGCCGGTCGTGATCGACTTCTGGGCGCCCTGGTGTGGGCCATGCCGGATGGTCACACCGTCGTTGGAGCGACTCGCAACAGCGCACGCCGGGCGCCTGAAGGTCGTGAAGCTCAACGTCGACACCGCTCCCGATATCGGCGCCCGCTACGGCGTCCAGGGCATTCCCCTGCTTGTGCTGCTGCGCGACCGCCAGGAGCTCGACCGGCTGGTCGGAGCGGCCCCGGAAAGCCAGATCGAGGCATGGCTCAGGCGGCACGTGGACGTTGACGCTGCCGCGCCGGCCTAGCTGGGCTCCGTCGCGTTCGCACTGCCCCACCCGCCCCTCAGGTCGTCTTCACTACCAGCACGGCGCAAGGCGCGCGGTGCGTCACCGTGTTCGGAACGCTGCCGAGCACCCGACGCTGCATGCCCCTGTTTCCGATCACGAGCAGGTCTGCCCCGCACTCCCCGGCCAGCCGCACCAGCACGTCGGCGGGATTGCCCTCGTCCATCAGCGTGCTGCTCGCAATCCCCTGCCGGCGGAGCTCCTCCTCCTGCCTGCTGAGGATCTCGCGCAGGCGGGCGACCGGGTTGAACGCCCACTCGCTCTCGTCGCCGGGCTCGGTGGGCCCCTCGCCCGATCCACGGTAGGCGCTCATCAGCACCAGGCGGGCCTCGAACCGTCGTGCGATCTCGGCGGCCGCCTTGACCGCCTCGCCCGCCGTCGGCGACCCATCGGTGCCCACCGCGACGGTCTTGAACACCAGTCTAGGCCCGGGCCGGGGTCGAAGCTTCCCTGGGCGGGGCGGCGGCGCGCGCAGCGGCGAGCAGCTCCTCGACCGACGCCTCGACGTCCCGGCCGAAGTCGTCCAGGTCCGACATCGCGTCGTAGTCGCCGATGAGGCCGATGTCCACGTTGCCGTTGTAGCTCACGATCGCGACCGCGAGTGCGCGCTCAGGAGCAAGAAAAGGCACCGGCGCCAGCTCTTCCATCTCCCGGCCGATCAGGTAGAGCGGAAACTGGGGGCCCGGCACGTTCGTGACGAGCAGGTTGTACGCGCGGGTCGAGAAGTTGAGGCGTGATGCCTGGGCGAGGATCGTGGGCGGAGCGAAGTCCTGTAGGCGCGTGAGCGTCTCCGCTCCGACCGCCTGCTTGGACTCCTTGAGCCCCTTCATCGCACGGGAGACGATCCGCAGCCGCTCCACCGGGTCGGTGGCGTAGACGGGAAGCGGGCCGAGCATCGCCGTGATCCGGTTGCCCAGCGCGCCTCGCTGCTCGTCCGCGCGAATCGAGACGGGGACGATGCCGCGAAGCTCGAGGCCTTCCGTGCGCACGCCCCGCCTGCGCAGCCAGCGCGCCAGCGCGCCCGACACCGTCGCCAGGAACACGTCGTTGACCGTGCCCCCGAGCTTGTTCTTGATCTCCTTCAGGTCCGCCAGCGGGAAGCGGATCCACAGCACCCGGCGGTGGGGGCCGATCGGCACGTTCAGCGGAGTGGTGGGCGGCGGGTTCGCAAAGCTTCCACGCGACCGAGCCGAGCCCCTCCGCCGCTTCGCGGACCTCGGAGGCGGTCTCGCCGGGATGGCGCGCCGCGTCGATCGCGCGATGGGCGGCGCGCGCGGGCAGCGTCACGAGACCCTTCACCCCGGCCGCGACCAGCTGCGCATCAGACGGCTCGACGCTCGGAGTCCAGCTCTCCGCGCCCACCGGGGTCGGCGTCGGGGAGGTGTCGAACAGCACCGTCGTGATGTCCACGCCGGAGACGCCGTCCACGAGCGAATGGTGGGTCTTGTTGATCAGGGCGAACCGGTTGCCTTCGAGTCCCTGCACGAGCCAAAGCTCCCAGAGCGGCTTCGAGCGATCGAGCCGCTGGGAGAAGATCCGGCCCACCAGGAGGCGCAGCTGCTCGACGCTGCCCGGGCTCGGCAGCGCGGTGTGCCGAACGTGGTACTCGAGGTTGAAGCGCGGATCGTCGACCCACAGCGGCCGTCCCATCTGGAACCGCGGATAGGCGAGCTTCTGCCGGTAGCGGGGCACGAGGTGCAGCCGTGACTCGATGTGAGCCCGCAGCTGCTCGTAGGGCGGCGGCGGCCCTTCGAAGATCATCACCGCGCCGATGTGCATGTGCGAGCCGTGCTTCTCCTGGTCGAGGAACGAGACGTCGACCGGGCTGAGCCGCTCCATGTGAGTCTGAGCCATGTCCGGAGAGCCTAGAAGCTTCCGGTGCGCGTTGCCTAGTGCTAGTGGCAGGCTGCGGAGCCGAAGTCCGTGAAGGTCTTACCCGCTTCGGGCACGAACGCCCAGTCGAAGGAGTTTGCGTGGAGGGTCAGCTTCAGAACTCCGAACGTGTCGGAGTTGCGCACCTCGCTGTTGGGCTTTGGAATACCGAAGCCATAGTGGCTCCTGCCGCCCGTACCGACCACGAATGAGCGAATCCCCCGTTCCGGATCGGCGGCGCCGATCTCCGTCTGGGGACCGAACCGCTCGTACAGGTGATCGTGGCCGGTCAGCACCAGGTCGGCATTTGCGTCGTAGAGCGCTTTCCAGAGGTCCTGCATGAGCGCGGTGTCGCCGTGCTGCCCGGACGAGAAGCGTGGGTGATGCCAGTACGCAAGCGTGCAGGCCGTGGGGTGCGCCGCGAGGTCTGCTCGGAGCCAAGTCTCCTGCGGTTGGCCCGTTCTGCAGCTGCTGGAGGCGCTGCAGTTGGAGTTGAGGGCGATCAGGTGCCAGGCGCCGATGTCGTAGCTGTAGTACCCCTTGCCGCGTTCACCCGCGGGACCATCGAGATTGCCGACGCCGTTGAAGTAGTCGAAATAGCCTGCCGCGCCGGAGGTGCCGAACTCGTGATTGCCGACGGCTGGGTAAGTGATGTCCTTGAACGCGCCCCACGAGAGGTCATACGAGCCCAAGAACTGCGAGAGCGAGCCCTGCTCGTACTGGACGTCCCCCAGCGGCAGCACTCCCGCGACCTCGGTGCCGGCCACGATGTCGGCGGTGTACTTCTGGCGGCACGAGCTCGCGGTGCCGAGGCCGCTGTTGAAGCTGGCCGAGGCGGGACTGCAGGCAATGTCCCCGGCGGCTGCGACCACCGGGTCCGTGGCCGGCATCTTCCTGTAGTAGATGAGCGTGCCGGCCTCGCCGAGCGCCGCCCCGCTCAGTGGTATGAACTGCGTGAACACGACTGCCTTGCCGCCGCCCGGCGCGTTGACCCACGTGGCGGTGGGATTGGCGAACGCGGTGCTGCCGCGGTGCGTGCGCAGGCTGAGGAGCTTGGCGCCGTATGGCGCGCTGTACAGGAAGTTCCGCCAGGAGGCGAAGTCGCCTTTGACGAGCTGGCCCTCGATCATCCGGTAGGTGACTCCGTCGAAGCCGATCGCGTCCCGGTCGCCGATGTGACCCGCCGCGCCGAGTGCCTGCAGGGAGGCGTTGGGCGCTTGGGGGACCTCGGCCTTCCAGGTGTTGAAGTTCGTGAGGGTTCCCAAGGCCTGCCGGTCGACATTGCACTTGCGGAAGTAATGGAACCCGACCCTGATCGTGGAGTGGCTCAGGTCCGGGTTGAGGTGGGCCACGTAGATGTTTGGCGTGCCCTCAGCGCATGCCGAGAGCTTGCGCTTCACCTGGTACGAAGCATCGGAACGACCCCTGAGCAGGGCCGTGACGTCCGGATAGTGAAGGAACCGCAGGCAACGGCCGTTTGGGTTCGTCAGCGGCGCACCGGCCCCGACGCATCCGGTCTCCTGCTCGTATACGAGCAGGAAGCCGTCGTCCGACAAGCGCGTGATGGTCGGCTGTGACCCGTAGTGCGCGAGCACCGTCCTGGTCTTCCAGTTGAGGAGGTCGCTCGAGGTCCCGACCTTCACGTAGTGCACCCCGGCGAAGGTGATGTGGTAGACGCCCACGTAGCCGCCGGCGGGGTTGTCGATGATCTTCAGCGTGTCGAGCGGGTTTCCGCGGTCGTCCCGAGCCGCATAGCGGTAGCCCGATGCGGATCGCACGTCCTGCACGAGGTCCATCAGCTCGGCTTCGCCAGCCCATGCGCGTTGAGGAGCGCACAACAGCAGCGCCGTGAGCAGGCACACGGAAAGGCCCATGAAAAGCCCCATGGGAAGACGGAACGAGATAGAGAAGTGAAGTGTCCGCGCTCGCGCTGCCAGTCCGAGTCACCTCCTTGTTTTTCGGGGCTGGGCCGGCTTTCTGCCGGCACGCGGGCCGGTCACGGCATCTTGGAGATAACGGTTCCCCTAAGACCGTTGACCAAGCCCCTGCCCTGCGTCTCCGCGACGCTGGACTCGGCAAGGCGTAAGCCTAGGGCCTTGCAAGACTCATTGCAAGGCCGCAAATTGCACGATTTCTTACACGGCGTTGTGGAGCCGGCCGGTCAGCGTGCCTGGCTTCAGGCGCACTGGTCCCTCTGACCCAAGGCGCACCTATCCCCCGATAGGTGCCCGCGGATTGGCTCCCCAGAACACCTGCGAGCCGAGCATCCCGATCAGGTGCACGAGCACCATGTTGAGGATCATCGACTTGGCGGTCGCCTGGCCCACCCCCACGGGGCCGCCCGAGGCGGTGTAGCCGTAGTAGCAGCCGACCGCCACGATCGCGGTCGCCATCGTCATGCCCTTGATCACGGAAAACAGCAGGTCGGGCGGGTTCTGGAACATCCAGAAGATCAGGAAGTAGCCGCCCGAGGAGACCTCGCCGATCTGCTTCACGACCGCCAGGTAGGAGGCCAAAAAGCCCACCCCGACGGCCGAGATGTAGATGAAGGGCAGCACCATCCAGGCCGCCAGCAGGCGGGTCGCGGCCAGGAACGTGATCGGCTTCACGCCCATCACCTCGAGCGCGTCGATCTCCTCGTTGATGCGCATCGCGCCGAGCTCGGCCACGATCCCGGTGCCGACCTTGGCGGCCATGATGTAGCCGAACATGTAGGGCACCATCTCGCGCAGATCGCACCAGGCCGCGAACACGCCCGCGTAGGCGGGCGCGCCCACGGAGCGGTTGAAGTAGGCGCCCTCGATCCCGCACTGCAGGCCCAAGATGAACACCATCCCCCAGATCACGAGGGCCGAGCCCAAGATCAGGATCCCGGCCTGGCGCAGGGCCTCGCCGAAAAACCGGAACACCCTGCCGTTGAAGATGTCGCCGAAGGCCGCGCCGCAAAAGCGGATGATGTCGCCCAGCGAGGCGATGATGTCACGCGGGACGGTGAGCCAGCCGATCGGCATCAGCGGATCACCAGGATCTCGGGGTGGGTGGCGAGCAGGGTCTGGGTGAACACGTAGTTGAAGGCCCAGATGCCCGAGAAGGCGATCACCACGGCCTCGTTCACGGCTCGACCGACGCCGGCCGCCCCGCCGGAGGCGGTCATGCCCTTGTAGCAGCACACGATCGCGATGATCGCGCCGAAGATCGTGGTCTTCACGATGCTGCCCCACAGGTCGGTGACCGACGCGTTGGCGAAGAAGGTGGCCCAAAAGCCGGCCAGCGACTGGTGGTAGACGAGCTCCGCCAGCACGCCCCCGAAGATGCCGAAGATCAGCGCGTAGACGTCGAGCAGGCCGGTCACCAGCATCAGCGCGAAAAAGCGCGGCACGACCAGGTTCTTGACCGGGTCCACGCCCAGCACCTGGAGCGCGTCGAGCTCCTCGCGGATCTTGCGCGCGCCGAGGTCGGCGGTCACGGCGGTGCCGGCCACGCCCGCCACGATCATCGAGTCCACCCAGGGCGCGAACTCGCGGATGCTGGCCAATACGAAGAAGCCGCCGAGCCGGTCGAGGGCCCCGAACAGGGTCAGGAAGTTGGCCGCCTGCAGGCCCGGGGCGCCGTAGCCGAAGGCCACCGTACTGATCAGAAGCGGGAACCAGCAGAGCCTCAGCGCGAACAGGAACTGGCTCATGAACTCGCCCCCGTAGGGGTAGGGCGGGCGGATCGCCGAGACGATCGTCTTGCCGGTCAGGATCATCATGTCGCCGACCTGCTCGAACAGGTTCTTGGCGGGCAGGAATGCCCGGTCGGCAGCGGTCCTGATCATGCCCCCGTCCCCCCGGATGTCGGCACAGCTATGGGCACCCGCTCGAGACCTTTACGCGCCACCAGCCCATCAGCATCCCGACCAAGCCGAGTCTCGGCGTCGCGTGATAGTGCTTGCAGCCGGGCTCTCCGATGTCCTGGTTGGAGAGGCGCTGCCATTTGTGTGCCGCGGGGTCCGCCGCGATCGCCTCGAGCCGGGCGCGGTTCTCCTCCTCGCCGTCCGCCCGTTGGCGAAATGCTCGCCTGATCTCCTCGACGCGCTCGGCCAGGTCGTCGCGAAGTTCCTCGAGATCGCCGACGTCGAGCACACGCGGCCCGCCGGGCGCACGAACTTGCCAGTCGAGCTCGTCGCCCGGTCGAGCCGCCGGGAAGAGCGTCGCCAGCTCGCGCTCCAGCTTCGCGATCTGGTCGCGGAGGGTACGGCGAGCGGCCCCTTCGTCGACCTCGATCTCGAGGGGAGGGGCGCCCGACAGGCGCCGCCGGATCGCCGACCGCGCGCGCTCGAAAGCCGCGCCGTCGTGGTAGAGCTGAAACGCCCAGTTGGCTCCCATGCAGAGAGAGTGCAGCTCGAACGCGAGCTGCTGTGCGTCGACTTCGAGCGAGACGTGGCCGGCCTCCTGCGCGTCCACGATCGCGGTCTCGAGTGCCATCAGCCACTCGCTCACGAACCCGGCGATCTCGTCGCGAACGGGTCCCGGCCGGCTGTCGAACTCGACCGAAGCCGCCACGAGGAAGCAACCGCCTCGGAAGACCTCACGCTCCATGTAATCGAGCCAGGCGTCCGTCAGCGAGAAGATCTCCTGAATCCCGCCCTCGACGCTCGCGGCACCAAGAACCTCTTCCATGAACACGTCGCGCGCCGCTCGGACAGTCTCGACCTGGAGGTCGACCTTGGAGCCGAAGTGGGCGAAGAGCCCGCTCTTGCTCACCCCGAGCGCTTCCGCCAGGCGGCCGATGGAAAGACCCTCGAGCCCCTCGGCGGATGCGATCTGGACGGCCTCGTCGAGGATCGCGCGGCGGGTGCGGTCCCCTCGCGCACGGCGCCCGTCGACGGCCGGACCGTCGACCTCACCGACGAATCCCTCGAATCCCTCTCGATTCCTCACCCTCACGGCAGGCGGCAATATAACACGAACGATCGTGCGAAAACAAGGCGGGGAATCAAGAAAGGCCGCAAAAGGCCGCAATGGCCAAATTGCGGGCTTTGGCGCGCCCGGCCCTGCCCTCAGTCGTGCTGCGTGACGGCTACCGGTAGATCGTCCACCACGAACGCGGCGTTGTCCACGTAGCACCACGACCAGTCCTCGCCGGGCTCGAACGACAGCACGATCGGGTGGCCGTGCTCGGCCGCGTGCCGGCTGGCGTGGCGGTTCGGGGACGAGTCGCAGCAGCCCACCTCGCCGCACGTGAGGCAGAGCCGCAGGTGCATCCACCGGTCGCCGGCGGCCATGCACTGCGTGCAGCCGCTGTGTCGCTCGGGGTCACCTCGTTGATCTGGTCGAGGTGCTCGCAGATCGACGCCATTGGTGAAGACTACCTCCGAAATCGAGCCCGAGGGAGGCGAAGTGAGCGAGCGGTGGTTCTCAGACGAGCAACTGGCGGAGATGGCCCGGCCGACGATGGATCGTGCGATCGAGGCGATCGACCGTGGCGACGCGGACGGCGCGCGAGCGCTGTGCGAGGAGATGAAGACCGAATGGCGCCTGCTGCACGACATCATGGTCGAGGGCGTCGCGGGGCTGATCAGCTACATCAAGGAGCGGCTCGGCGACGACGGCGTCGAAGAGGCCTGGGAGTACGGGCTCGAGCGCGGATGGCAGGGTCACGTCGAAGCGATCGCGCGGCAGGACCGCAGGTGGATGGTGCTCGCGCTGGCGGCGAACTGGCGTGCGCACTCCGGCAGCGGCACGGGGCCCGAGCCGGGCGCGTTCGCGATCACCGAGGACGACGAGAAGTTCACCTTCACGATGAACCCCTGCGGATCGGGCCAGCGACTGTGGCGCATGCGGCGGTACGGCCCGGAGGGTTTCGGCGTCACCGATGAAGCGCACGACTGGAGCTACGGGCGCGCCGGCTTCCCCCTCTACTGCACCCACTGCTCGTTCATGAACGAGATTCTTCCGATGCGCTGGATCGGCTACCCCGTCTACCCGAGCGACCCGCCCGAGGACTTCGACCACGATCCGTGCACCTGGTACTGGTACAAGGACCCGGCCGACATCCCGGCGCGGCATTGGGAGCGGTACGGATCGGACCACGACACAAACAGGAGACGATCATGATCAGCAAGGTCGACTTCGTCGGCATTCCGTCACAAGACGCCGAGCGCTCCCGCAGGTTCTACGTCGACACCCTCGGACTCCGTCCCGATGACGGCACCCATACCGAGGTCTGGGCAGGCGATACCTGCTTCAGCATCTGGGAACCGGCACGGTTCGGGATGCAGTTCGCGCCGCAGAAGAACGCCCACCCCGCCCTGCACGTCGACGACGTCGCTGCCGCCCGCGCCGAGCTCGAGGGCAAAGGCGTTGAGTTCACCGGCGACATCCTGGACACGGGGGTATGCCACATGGCGTTCTTCACCGACCCGGACGGCAACGACATCATGCTGCATCACCGCTACGCGCCGGCGGGGTGAGAAGGACACCGGCCTGAACTTCAGGCGGTGTCCGCACAACATTCGGAGCGGTACCGGGCCGCCCGCTAGCCCTGCGCCGGATCGGAGATACTGACCGCGCGATGTCTCGCGAGAACGTCACCATCGCAGAGCGGATATACGACGCGCGCAACCGGGGGGACGTGGACGCCGTGCTGGCGGACTGCGATCCGGAGGTCACGTGGCATCCTCACCTCGCGACACTCGGTGGGAACCCGATTCGCGGCCACGACGGAGTGCGCGAGTACATGGCCTCCCTGCAAGAGGACTGGATCGGCTTTCGTCACGAGCCGGAAGAGTTCATCGACGCAGGAGGGGACACGGTCGTTGCTCTCCTTCATACCTACGCCCGTGGTCGCGAGAGCGGCGCCGATGTCCAAGTCCCGGTGGCGCACGTTCTCACCTTCAAGCAAGGCAAGTGCATGGGCTACGTGAGCTACCACGATCGCGCGAAGGCACTCAGGCTCGCGGGGGTCAAGAGGTGACCAGCGGGACCTTGACCCGGAAGTTCGGCATCTGCCACGATCAGCGCCGGGGAAGAGAGCGCGCAGGCTTCTAGCTAACCGCGTTCCTGACGGCCGAGCGTGAATGTGTTCAGGCCGAAGCCGCCGTCGATCCCGATCTCCTGGCCGGTGACGTAGCCGGCGTCCTCCGACGCCAGGAACGCCACCAGCGCCGCGACCTCGTCCGGGATCGCCATGCGCCCGGCCGGGAGGTTCGCGGTGATCGCGTCGAGCACCTCCGCCGGCATCGCCTGCACCTTCTCGGTGGCCACCATCCCGGGCAGGATCGCGTTCGCCGTGATGCCCCGGCCGGCGTTCTCGGCGGCGATCGTCTTCACCATCCCGATCAGTCCCGCCTTGCTGGCGGCGTAGGCGACCTGTCCGGGGAGTCCCCCTCTCGCGGCGCCGCTCGAGATCACGATCACGCGGCCGAAGCTGCGGTCGCGCATCCCTCCCAGGCAGGCCTGCACGACACGGAACGCGCCCGTCAGGTTCACGTCGATGTCGCGCTGCCACTGCTCCGGCGTCATCCGGTGGGCGGGCGCGATCGTGTCGGTGATCGCCGCGTTCGACACGCAGACGTCGACGTCGCCCAGCTCGGGCAGCGGGTCGGCCGCAAGGTCGAGGCGGTGGTCGGCAGCCCTCCGCCCGGTCGATCGTGACGACCTCGAGGCCGTCTTCACGCAGCCGCTGCCGCGATCGCGGCGCCGATCCCGCGGGCGGCGCCCGTTACAACGGCCCTCATCGTCGGGTCCTCAGCTCGGGACCGGCTCCTCCTGCGGCTGGTAGCGATGCAGCTCACGCCGGGCGATCGACATCTTGTGCACTTCGTCGGGCCCGTCGGCGATCCGCAACGTGCGCGCCGCCGCATACATCGCGGCGAGCGGGAAGTCATCGCTGACCCCACCGCCGCCGTGCACCTGGATCGCGCGGTCGATCACACCGAGCGCAACCTCTGGAGCGGACACCTTGATCGCGGAGATCTCGATCCGCGCGCCCTTGTTGCCGGCGGTGTCCATCAGCCAGGCGGTCTTGAGCGTGAGCAGTCGTGCCTGCTCGATCTCGATCCGCGACTCCGCGATCCAGTTCCGCACGACCCCCTGCCTCGAAAGCGGCTTGCCGAAAGGAGCGCGCTGCCAGGCGCGCTCGCACATGAGATCGAAAGCGCGCTCGGCCATCCCGATCGCACGCATGCAGTGATGGATGCGGCCCGGGCCGAGCCGGGCCTGGGCGATCGCAAATCCGGCCCCCTCGCCGCCGAGCATGTTCGTGGCCGGCACGCGCACGTCCTCGAAAACGACCTCGCAGTGACCTCCGTGCCCGGTGTTGTAGCCGAACACCGGCAGCGTCCGGATGATGTTCACGCCGGGCGTCTCCAACGGCACCAGGATCATGCTGTGCTGGTGGTAGGCGTCCGCGTCAGGATCGGTGACGCCCATCAGGATCGAGATCTTGCAGCGCTGGCTGGCGGCGCCGCTGGTCCACCACTTGTGCGCGTTGATGACGTAGTCGTCGCCGTCGCGCTCGATGCGCGCCTGCATGTTCGTGGCGTCGGAGCTGGCGACCTCGGGCTCCGTCATCGCGAAGCACGAGCGGATCTCGCCTTCGAGCAGCGGCTCCAGCCAATCGCGCTGCTGCTCGGGCGTGCCGAACTCGGCGAGGATCTCCATGTTGCCGGTGTCCGGCGCCGCGCAGTTGAGCGCCTCGGGCGCGATATGGCTGCGGCCGGTGATCTCGGCGAGCGGCGCGTATTCGAGGTTCGTCAGGCCCGCCCCGAAGCGCTCGTTGGGGAGAAAGAGGTTCCAGAGGCCGCGCCGCCGGGCCTCCTCCTTCATCTCCTCCATGATCGGCGGGTGGAAGAACGGGTCGCCCGATTCCTGGACCTGGCGCAGGTAGATCTCCTCGTTCGGATAGACGTGCTCGTCCATGAAGTCGAGCAGCTGCTCCTGCAACTCCTCGGTTCTTGCGCTCAACTTGAAGTCCATGAAACCCCCTTCGACGCGGCCCTGGGATGGACACGATAATCCATGCTCCATTGGCCGACTCGGGCAAGCACTACCTGGGCGTCTGCGCGATCTACAGGTGGGAGGCTCAGAACCTCCGCGAGTGGGTCGCGTTTCACCGCGTGGTCGGCGTCGATCGCCTGTTCCTCTACGACAACGCCTCCGATGACGAGCACCGCGAGGCGCTCGCGCCGTTCATCGACGACGGCTCCGTGACGCTACACGAGTGGCCCGTCTTCCCCGGTCAGGGCTCGGCCTACGACCACTGCCTTGCGCGCCACGGCCACGAGGCACGCTGGATCGCGTTCCTGGACGTGGACGAGTTCCTCTTCTCTCCCACGGGCCGCCTGCTCCCGGACGTCCTGCGCGACTACGAGCAGCACCCCGGCGTGGGCGTCAGCAGGGCGTGGATGGGCACCGCCGGGCACGAGACCAGGCCGGAAGGGCTGGTGCTGGCGAACTTCGACTCGCGTCTCCACCTCCCCGAGCCGAACCGCTCCGTGAAGTCGATCGTCGACCCCTCGCGCGTCAAGCTCCGCCTGAACGAGCACTGGTTCGAGTTCGAGGGCGGTGCACCAACGGTCGACGAGCATCACCAGCCCCTGGAGACCTGGATCCGACCCGGTGAGCTCACCTTCGACCTCCTGCGGATCAACCACTACTTCTCCAAGTCCGAACAGGAGGCGATGGCGAAGTTCGACCGTCCACAGGCGGGTGGCGGCAAGCTCAGGCCCGAGCTGAAGCTCAGGGGACTGCGCAAGCGGAACGAGCTCCACGGCCGCCCCGACCACGTGATCCAGCAGTACCTGCCCTCACTCCAAAAGGAACTCGAGTCGGTCGGGGGTCTCTAGACACAGGCGACGAGTCCCCGTATGGCAGGATCTTCAAATGACCGCGTCGACCCTCGGCCGGCTACGTCGCCAACCCGGCTACCCGCTGTTCTGGGCGACGGCCACCATCACGCGTCTCGCCGACGACATGTTCTCGGTCGGCGTCGTGCTGCTCGTGCTCGAGCGCACGGACAGCCCCGGCCTGGCCGGGGCGACGGTGGCGGCCGTGACGCTGCCCAGCATCGTCACTGGACCGCTGCTGGGCGCATGGCTCGATCGAAGCGGACGCCGGCGGAGCGTGATGATGCTCGACCAGGTGCTCGCGGCATCCACGCTGGTCGGCATCGTGGTGCTCGCGGGCAACGCTCCGAACTGGACGCTCCCGCTCGTCGCGCTGGTCGCGGGATCGACCTGGCCGCTCTCGTTCGGCGGCTTCACGAGCCTGATCCCGGTGATCGTGCCGGACGAGCTGCTCGCGCAGGCGAACGCCCTCGAGGCGACGAGCTTCAACTTCGCCGTGATCGGCGGACCGGCGCTCGCCGGGACGATCTCCGCGCGTCGCCGGTCCGGCCACGTCGCTGCTCGTGGAGGCCGGGCTGACGCTCGCGGCAATCGCCCTGATCGCGCGCATCCCCGCCATGGACTCCCCGATCGCGCGGCATCCCGGCCGCTCGCTCGTCGAGATCGCGCGCGAGGGGCTGCGGCACGTCGCCGTCACGCCGCCACTCCGCGCCGTCACGGTCGCCGGCGCGCTGAACCTCGGCGGCATCGGCCTGCTGACCGTGGCGTTCCCGTTCTTCGCCCTGAACGACCTCGGCACCGATCGAAGCGTGGCGGGCTATCTGTGGGCGGCGTTCGCCTTCGGATCGGCCGTGGGCGCGATGACGCTGATGCGGCTCCACATCCGCTGGCCGCCGCAGCGGGTGGTGCTGGTCGCGATCTTCGGTGTGGGCTGCCTGATGCTGCTCTGGCCGCTGGCCGCAACGCTTGCCGGCCGCGCTTCTCCTGATCGCGCTCGCCGGCGTCGTGGACGGTCCGAATCTGTCCGCTACGTTCGCGGCCCGGCAGCAGTGGACCCCGCCCCAGCTTCTCGGGCAGATCTTCACGACCGCCGCGAGCCTGAAGGTCGGGCGCGTTCTCGCTCGGCGCGGCGCTTGCCGGACCGGTGGTGGTGGCGTTCGAGGCGCGCGGCGCGCTGCTGGTGGCGGCCGGCCTGCAGTTCGTGGCCGTCGCGGCGGGCATCGCCCTGGGCGGCCTCAGAAAACCAGAACCCTCGACTGACCTGGCCGGCGCCGTAGGCGCACCCTCGGCCGGCGCTTTAGATCTTCAGGAGGATGATCGTGTTGGCCACGAGCAGCACCCCGAACACGACCGTCCAGCGGTTGAGGTTGCGCTCGACGAGCGAGCCCCCGCCGAAGGGCCCAGCACCCGCGCCCCCGATGCCGAAGGCACCGGAGAGTCCCGTGTCCTTGCCCGAGTGCAGGAGCACGAGGAAGATCAGGACGATCGAGATTAGGACCTGTGTGACCGAGAAGAGCGTGTACACGAGTCGAAGATTCTAGCTGGAGCGCCCGGCCCCTCCGGACCGAGGCGACCCCTACTGAGAGGTCGTGGCCGGATCCTTCTTCTTGAACTTGGAGGGGCATTTGGTGACGAGGCTGTCGCGCTCGCCGACGAACTGCCCGTCCTCGAGCGCCCCTTTCACGATCACCTCGCGCCCTTCCCGGAAGGGATCGGGCACCGCTCCCTGGTAGCGCACCGGCACCGAGGCGCCCCCTTTGCGGTCGCGGACGCGGAACAGCAGCACATCGCCGTCGCGCCGGACCGAGCCGGCCGCGACCGTGCCGGTCAGCTCGTAGGACTTGCCCTGCTCCCCGGACTTCAGGAGCTGCGACGGCTGCTGGGCCTCCGTGGCGGCGCTGAACGAGGTGTAGATCAGAGCACCGGCGAGCAGCACGGCGACGCCCAGCGCGACCGCGAGGCGGATCGTGCGCTTCCGGTGCGGGTCCACGCCAGAAGGATATCCGCCGGAACGCCGGGCAGGTCGGGGTTGTAGCGGGTCAGCCCGCCGTCCCGAGCACCAACCGGTGTTATCGGACACGTTCGCCCGGGCGGTTGGCGCGCGACGAAAAAGTCAGGCTGGGTAAGGGGTCGAGGGTCGGGCCGTCGGCGGTTGCAACGGAACGGCCAAGTCGTGCGGGTTGAGCGATACCGGTTGGAAAAGTCGTGCGGGTGCCCGGGAGCAAAGCCGACTTTTAGTCCTCCTACAGCACCAAGACAGGATTGCTCTGACGGGGCCCGTCACGCCTTCCGGCACAAGAGCCTTTAATCGACCCTTCCGCCCGACCCACCGGGCAAACGGCACGGTTCCTCATGAACTCCAAGCCGCCCCACAACCCCACCCCCTACATGCCGGTTTTCAAAGACCGCCCGAGCGGAGCAGACCCCCCGGCCCCACCCACCACCGCATCGCAGGTTCTGGAAACTGACCACTGCAGGTACGCGTTCTATCGGCCCTGCTGCGCGAGCAATGCGACCACCTCATCGTCGCCGACCTGCCCGAAGCTGTCGTAGTGCAGGCTGACCGCGAAGAACCGCCCGTGCTTCGCGGCGCGCAGGAGCCGGACCTCGTCGCAGTAGCGCGAGACGAGCTCAGCGCCATCCGCCGTGGCAACCGGGATCGCCGCGATCAGGCGCTGCGGCCTGTCGCGGCGGACGATCGCCAGCGCGGCCGCGAACGTGTAGCCGGTGGCGATCCCGTCGTCGACCACCACCGCGGTGGCGCCCGCGGCGGACCTGCGGGGCCGCTCGCCCCGGTAGAGGCGAATCTGCTCCTCAACCTCGCGCTGCTTCTCGGCGATCGCGGCCTGCACCACCTCGTATCCGCGGTCCCGGGGACCAAGGTGCGCGAGCGCCTCCGGCACGAGCGCGTCCTCTTCACCGAGCGCCCCGAAGGCCGCCTCTTCGTGCCCCGGATAGCCGAGCTTGCGCACGATCAGCACGTCGAGCGGGCCGCCCAGGCGCTCGGCGATCTCATGCGCGACCACGACGCCGCCGCGCGGGATTCCATACACGAGCGGCTGATCGGCGCGAACGTCGGCCAGCTCTTCGGCGAGCAGGCGCCCCGCCTCGCGACGGTCGGCGAGTCGCGAAGGGCTCAGGTCGCGGGGCTCGGCTCGGGCGCCCCGCGTCGAACCCGCGGTTGCTCTGCGGCGGCCGCTTCCACGAGCTCCTGGAGCGAGGTCACCAGACCCTCCTGCACGAGGTCGATGTCCTCCATCGCGTCGAAGTCGCCGAGCAGGCCGAAGCTCATCTTGCCGTTGTAGGAGAAGTTCGCAAGCGCGAGCGCGTGGTTCACGGGCAGGAACGCGATCGGGACCACCGTCTCGAGCTCCCGGCCGAGCACGTAGAGCGGGAACTGCGGGCCGGGCACGTTGGTCACGATCATGTTGAAGAGGCGCGTCGAGAAGTTGAGCCGCGAAGCCTGCGCGAGCACCGTCGGCGGCGCGAAGTCGTTCAACCCGACGATCGCCTGCGCGCCCATCACCTGCTTCGACTGCTTGACCTTGCCCATCTCCTCGCGCACGATGCGCAGCCGCTCGACCGGATCCTCGGCGTAGACGGGCAGCGGCGCGCGGAAGACCGCGAGCCGGTTGCCGAGCATGCCGCGTTCCTCCTCGGTGCGCAGGCTGACCGGCACCAGCGCACGAAGCTCGAGTCCCTCGGTGCGGATCCCGCGCCCCCGCAGCCAGTGCCGCAGGGCGCCGGCCGCGACGGCCAGCACGACGTCGTTGACCGTGCCGCCGAACGCGTCCTTGACGACCTTGAAGTCGGCGAGGCTCGCGTGCACCCACCGGTAGCGGCGATGCGGCCCGATCGGCGTGTTGAGCGGCACCTTCGGGGCCGGGTTCATGAGCTCCCAGGCGATCTCGCCGATCCCCTGTGCGACCTCGGTGGCGTGCGACACCGTGTCGCGCGGATGCCGTGCGGCGCGCAGGACGCGCTTGCCGACGCGCACCGGCACCTTCGCCAGGTTCGGCACAGCCTTGGACAGCAGCTGCGCGTCGCTCGGCTCGGGGTGCGGCTCCCACGGGCGGATCGGCGGCGTCAGGCCGACCGGCACCGGGTTGGCGTCGAAGAGCACGGTCGCGAGGTCGACCCCGGAGATGCCGTCGACGAGCGCATGGTGCGTCTTCGTGATCAACGCGAAGCGATTGCCCTCGAGGCCCTGCACGAGCCACATCTCCCAGAGCGGCTTCGAGCGATCCAGGCGCTGCGAGAAGATCCGCCCGATCAGGAGGGCGAGCTGCTCGTCGTCACCGGGAGCGGGCAGCGATGAGTGCCGCACGTGGTACTCGAGGTTGAGGCGCGGGTCGTCGCACCAGACGGGCTTGCCCGCTCCGAGCGGCGGAAAGGCGAGCTTCTGCCGGTAGCGAGGGACCAGGTGCAGCCGCGCCTCGACGTGCTCGACGAACTCGTCGTAGCTGGGCGGGGGGCCCTCGAAGATGCAGACGCCGCCGATGTGCATGTGCGCCGCTTCGTTCTCCTGGGTGAGGAAGCTGGCGTCCGTCGCGCTGAGCCGGTCGAGGTGAGAAACCGCCATCGCGTCACTCGCTTTCTGAGTCGCTTCGCTGGGCCGAGCGCCGCTAGTAGCTTAACGGCGGGGCGACAGGCCTTGGTGGTGCGCGGCCGCGAAAACCGGCGGGTAGGTTCAGGCTAAGAGGACGCCGAGACGAGCGACTCGACGCGCGTGAGGCTGGCCTGCACGCGCGCGACCATCGCGTCGAGCGTCTCGTGCGCGGTCTTGACGCTGTTGTTGGCGCCCGTCAGCGAGCTGCGGATCTTCTGCGCGTCGCGCAGCGCCGAGAGTGCCTCCTCGGCGGCGTCCCGGACGCCGGCTGCGTCGAGTGCGAGGTCCCGTTCGGCCGCCATCAGGCAGCGGCAGCGGGCGTAGCGGTAGGCCAGCTCGAGCGCGCGGCCGTCCAGGGCATCCTTGTCGAGCGTGACGATCATCTTGTTGCCCTCGTACTCGTGCAGCGGCTCGCGACCGGAGGGCACCTTCTCGTCCGACCCCACGACCAGGATCGCGAAGCCCGCGTCGCGCTCGGCAAGCGCCGCGTTCAGCGTCTCCCACGCGCGGTTCTTCGAGAGCTTCTCGTCCTTCGCCTCGACCGCGATGCGCGCCTTCGAGGGCCCTGAGGCGGCGTCGACCTCGATCACGATGTCGCCCTTCTTGCCCCCGCTGGCGCTGCGCGCGTCGCCGACGTGGTGGGCGACGTCGCCACGCGCGGCGGCCATCGCCTCGATCAATTCGAACGCCTGCTGCTCGAAGGCGCGGCCCTTGCTCGTGCCGCGCTCGCGCTCCGCGGCGAGCTCGGCCTCGGCCTCGGTCGCGTCGTGGAGGCGCTTGACCTCGCCCTCGAGCTGCGCGAGCTTCTCGATCAGCTTGTCGTGTGACTCGCCCGAGCGCTTCACCTCGCGGACCACGGCGGCCTTGAAGTCGGCCAGCGGGTTGTGGCCGTCCTGGGCGGAGAACTGGCGGAGCAGGTCCTGGCGGGAGTCGCTGAGCGCCTTCGCCACGAGCTCCTTGACCTGGTGCTGCACGGCGGTGCTGCGCTCGCCGCTGAAGTGCTTGGCGACCAGCTCGGCCAGCTCGTCGGAATGGGCGTCCAGCACCTTCGACATGGCGCCGCCGTCCTCGCCGAGGAAGCGCTCGAACTGCTTCTCGAGGCTCTCGCCGATCGTGCGCGCCCGCTCGGCGAACGAGTGCTCGGCCTCCGCCGAGGCCCGCTCGAGCTCGTGCCGGATCGCGTCCACCTCGGCGCTGGTGGCCTCACGGTCGAGCACGCGCGCGCCGATCTCCAGCGCGTCGGTGACCGTCTCGAGGGCGGCGATCTCGCGCTCGAGCCGCCGCTCGACGAGCTCGGCGAGCGTGCGGTCCTCGACCACGAGGTTGTCGATCACCACGGCGCCGCCGCGGAGCTCGACGCTCTGGTCCGGGAATTGAAGTCTGTGGACGGCTTCCATGTGAACCAAGTGACCTTAGATTGAGGGTCGGACGCGAGCGGCCGGATCTGACGCCTGCGCCCGCGGCGCACGACATGATGCGGCCATGAGGCTCCGCTTCCGTGTCGCGGTGGCCGCCGCGGTGCTCTGTGTGGCCGGCTGCGGTGGCTCGGATGACGAGCAGACGCCGTCGCCGCGCCCGGCGGCGCCCGCCGACTCGCAGCCGATCGGCGTGTACTCGTACGCGACGCGCGGATTCGAGCGCCTCAGCGCCGTGGTCGCAAGCCGGCACGAGTATCCGTCGCCCTCCACCGTGACCGTCGCCAGGACCGGCTGCGGCGTCAGCGAGCGCTGGGAACCGCGCCCCGAGCGGTCCGCGGAGTGGCGCTTCTGCCTGGACGGCGGGCGCTGGCGCCTCGACGCGCTGCTCGACTACCACGAGTTCTTCGGCCAGGCCGTACGGCAGGAGTTCTCGCTGCGACGGCCCCTTCGTCCCGCGCGCGCCCACGCTGCCGTTCGGGTTCCGCTGGACGGATCGCTGCCGCGGCGCCGGGGCGCGCGTGACCGTCCGCTACGAGGCGATCAGGGAGCAGTCGATCGCCGTCGGCGGCGAGCGCGTGGAGACGGTGCTCGTGCGTGCCCACGCGGTGCTGCGCGGCCGGATCGACGGCGCCAACCGGATCGATTCATGGCTCGCGCGCGACAACGGCCTGCTGGTGCGCCGCCGGGTGCGGAGCGCCACCGCCGTGGACTCTCCGTTCGGCAAGGTCCGCGACCGCGAGCGATACGCTGCTGAAGCTGCAATCGCTCTCGCCGCGGTAGCGTCCTGCTTCGAGATCGCCGGATCGGGTAGGAGCACCACATGCTGATTGCCGGGATCATCGCTTTCTGTGTGCTCCTGTTCGTGATCGCCGTGCTCGCGCCGCGCCTGTCCGGGAAGGTCGAGCGCGGTGGTGACGCCCCGCTGCGGGGCGGCCAGGCGCCGCGGCGAGGCGCCCGGGTCGCTTGGGCCGCTGGTTCCAGAAACCGTTCAGCTCTTCTCGCAAGGCCGTCCACAAGAGCGGCTCGGCCGGCCGCAAGACTCGCTTCAAGCTGCCCTTTTAGAAGTACAAGAAGAGGCCGCGGTCAGCAGCCGGGCAGCGCTGCCCGTGCCGCGCCGCGACGGTCAAGCATGCGCGGCGCAGTGCCGATGCTGGCCATAGCGAGATGCGATCACGGCGAGGCAGAACACCGGCGATGCCGGGCGTCAGGCCGCGCCCACTGCTTGGCATCAGCCCCGTCTGGTGGCTCAACCTGCTGCTGGTGGGCACCGCGGCTGCGCTGTTCTTCACGGTCGTGGAAGGATCTGCCCGCCGCTCGAGAGCCCGCACCTGCCGCTGGTGGGCCCTGGCGTCCGGCTTCTTCGTCGCCGAGCGCTGCGTGGTCCACCTGCAGTTCCGGCGCAGCGCCCACTCCTTCTCGCTCGGCGACATCCCGCTCGTGTTCGGCCTGCTGTTCGCGAGCGGCGACGACCTCTGGTGCGGGGCGCTGCTCGGGACTTCGCTGCACGCTCGCTGCTCGAGCGCCGGCTGCCGCCGATCAAGCTGGTCTTCAACCTCGCCCAGTTCGCGCTCGCCGCCTCGCTCGCGACTGTTCGTCGTGCACAACCTGGTCGACGGCTCCGAGCAGCTCGACCCCGCACCTGTGGGCCGCCGTGTTCCTCGCCACGCAGGCGAGCGCGCGTGATCACCGTGCTGCTGATCGGTGCCGCGATCTCGCTCTCCGAGGGCGCGCTGCACCTGCGCACGATCGGGCAGATGCTCGCCATGGACTTCGTCGTGACGGCCACCAACACCTCCTCGGCGCTGGCGGGCGCGATCGTCGTCGTCGACCGACGCCGCGCGCGATCCCGCTGCTGCTCGTGCCGGCCGTCACGGTCGTTCCTCGCCTACCGCGCCTACCTGATGGAGCGCCAGCGCCACGAGCGGCTCGAGTTCCTCTACGAGGCGACGCGCACGCTGTCGCGCTCGCCCGAGATCGTGCTGGCGCTGGAGGGCCTGCTGGAGCGCTCGCTCGAGGCGTTCCGCGCCGAGATGGCCGAGATCGTGCTGTTCGGCTCCGACGGCAGCCCGCCGCTGCGCACCACGCTCGGCCCCGGCGACTACAAGGAGGTGATGGAGCCGATGGACGCGGTCGTGGCGGACGAGCTGCGCGCGCTGGTCGACGCCGACCGGCCGGCGCGTGCGCCTCGCGCGGCCCGTTCGGCTCGCGAGCGGCTGCGGCGCTACCTCGACGGCCGCCTGGTCACCGACGCGATGGTCGCCATGCTGCCGGGCGAGGACCGCGTGATCGGCACGATCATGCTCGCGAACCGCTTCGGCGTGATCCGCTCGTTCAGCGACGACGACCTGAAGCTGTTCGAGACGCTCGCCAACAACGCGAGCGTCGCGCTCCAGTACGACCGCCTCGAGCAGGCGGTGCTCCAGCTGCGCGAGCTCCAGGAGCAGCTCCACCACCAGGCGTTCCACGACCCGCTCACCGACCTCGCGAACCGCTCGCCTGTTCATCAACCAGGTGAAGGACGCGCTCGACGCCGAGCGCCGGCGAGGTCGCGGTGCTGTTCATCGACCTCGACGACTTCAAGACCTTCAACGACAGCTTCGGCCACGGGGCCGGCGACGAGCTGCTGATGGCGGTCGCGCAGCCGCCTGCGCGAGTCCGTGCGCCCGGACGACGCGATCGCGCGGCTGGGAGGCGACGAGTTCGCCGTGATGGTGCAGCGACGAGCGCTCGCGTGCGACGACGAGCGCCACGATGGTCGCCGAGCGCATCATGAAGCGCGTTCGAGCAGCCGGTCGAGCGCCGCCGGCGAGATCATCTTCGTCCACCTCAGCATCGGCATCGCGACCACCGCACGACAGCCGCGACGCCGACGAGCTGATCCGCAACGCCGACCTCGCGATGTACCGGCCAAGGAGTCCGGCAAGGGCCGCTACGACGATCTTCGACCCCAGCATGCGCGACGCGGTGCTGAAGCGCCACGGCCTCAAGGAAGAGCTGCAGAGGGCGGTCGAGCGCGGCCAGCTGTCGTCGAGTACCAGCCGATCGTGGCGCTCGACGACCGGCGACGTGGTGCGCCGCCGAGGCGCTGGTGCGCTGGAACCACCCGGGCCGCGGCCGCCTGCTGCCGTCCGAGTTCGTGCCGCTCGCCGAGGAGACCGGCCTGATCGTCGCGCTCGGCCAGTTCGTGCTCGAGGAGGCCTGCCGCAGGCGCGCGCATGGCAGGAGCGGCGACGCGGCGGAGCGGGCATCGGCGTGCACGTGAACCTCTCGGCCGTCGAGCTGCGCGGACCCCGACGCTCGCCGACGACCGTCGCGGCGGCGCTCGAGCGCCGCGGCCTCGACCCCGACCTGCTCGTGCTCGAGATCACCGAGAGCCTGCTCCAGGACGCCGACGTCGAGCCAGCCGGCGCTGCGCGAGCTGCGAGCGACTGGGCGTGCGGCTGGCGCTCGACGACTTCGGCACCGGCTACTCGTCGCTCAGCTACCTGCGCTCGCTGCCGCTCGACATCCTCAAGATCGCCAAGCCGTTCGTGGAGGGCATGGCGCGCGGCAGCCAGGAGAACTCGTTCGTGCGCATGATCATCGACCTGGCGCGCGCGCTCGACCTGCACGTGGTCGCCGAGGGCATCGAGTCGGCCGAGGAGCTGGAGGCGCTGCGCGAGCTCGACTGCGAGCTCGGCCAGGGCTTCTACCTGGCGGTGCCGCTGGACCGCGACGAGCGACCCGACGCTGCCGGCGCTCGGCCTGCGTCGCAGCCTGCGCCGTAGGGCGCGCTCGACACGTGTCGGGTGAGTGGTCGAGCACCCGTTTACCGAACCGGCCCCGGGCGCCTCGGGCTCCCCCGAGGCCCCAATCCCGCTACCCCCTCGTTGCCGGCTTTGTGTCAAGCGGGCGTGAAACGCCCCAGTAACCGCCTCGCGCGGCCCCAACTCATACATACGTCGAAACGGGGCGATTGAGGTTGCGCGAGGGTTCCGGCTCACGCATGCTGGCCACGTAGCGCGAAGCCGGAACTCCTCGGCAAACCCGCCGCGAGGCGGAGACGCAAAGCAAGAGGTCTCGGTCCCCCTCGAGACAGCTCGGCCGCAACTCGGAACGCGACACGGAGGTTGATCCGCTCAGTGAGCTACTCCCTGCCCTCCCGCTGCGCATTCGTTGGGGCTTCAGCGCGTTCAGCGTCGTCGACCGCGTGCTTGCCGTCGTCCGTCGTCCTCGCCCTCGTGGCGACCGCCGCCTCGCCCGCCAACGGCGCACCCGGCCGCGGCGACCCTGACGGCGGCGCGAGCCCCGCGCTGGCGAAGCTGGCCGACAACGCAGCCCGGCAAGTCCGGTCGAGGCCATCGTGCAGTTCGAGGCCGGCGTCGAGCCCGCTCGAGCGCGCGCCAGCTGGTGCGCGCGGCCGGCGGCCGCGTGACCGGCGACCTGCACGTGATCAACGGCCTCGCCGCCCGATGACGCGCCGGCCGAGGCGAACGCGCCTCGCCAGCCAGCGACGGCGTGCGCGCGGTCTCGCTCAACGCGGCGTGAAGCAGAACGGGCTCGCAGGCGGATCGACACCGCGCCTGCTCGAGACCTCCTACAACCAGACTCGGTCCAGGCCCCGACAAGGTGCTGGGGCGACGCGGCGACCGGCAAGGGCGTCGGCGTGGCCGTGATCGACACCGGCATCGCCGGCAACGCTGCCCGACTTCCGCGTCTCCCAGACGAACGGCACGAGTCGCGCGTCGTCGCGTCGGCGGTCACCAACCCCTACGCCAGACCGGCGACGACGACAACTACGGCCACGGCACGCACGTCGCGGGCATCATCGCCGGCAACGGCAACAACCGCCTCGGCAGCGACCCGCTGCGCGGCAAGTACGTCGGCGTCGCGCCCGACGCGAACCTGATCTCGGTCAAGGTCTCCGACGACGAAGGGCGACGCGACGCGTCCTGGACGTCATCTACGGCCTGCAGTTCGCCGTCGACTTCAAGGACGCCTACAACATCCGCGTCGTCAACCTGTCGCTCGAGTCGACGCAGGCTCAGTCCTACAAGACCGACCCGCTCGACGCGGCGGTCGAGGCGGCCTGGTTCAGCGGCATCGTCGTGGTCGCGGCCGCGGGCAACCGCGGCACCGCCTCCGACGCGGTCAACTACGCGCCCGGCAACGACCCGTACGTGATCTCGGTCGGCGCGCGTCGACGACCATGGGCACGAAGAACACCGACGACGACGCGCTCGCCGACTGGTCGAGCCGCGGCACGACGCAGGACGGCTTCGCCAAGCCCGAGGTGCTCGCGCCGGGCGCGCACATCGTCTCGACCTCTCGCCCCGAGCAGCGCGTTCACGACGCTGTGCCCGAGCTGCATCGTCGGACGGTCAGTACATCCGCGCGGGCGGCACGTCGATGGCGGCGCCGATGGTCGCCGGTGCGATCGCGGACATGCTCGAGGAGCACCCGGGCCTCACGCCCAACCAGGTCAAGGCGGCATCCTCGCCAACGGCCGGAACGTGCGGCGGTCCTCGCTCGACGAGGTCTCGGTCAACAACCTCGTCTTCGGCGACGTCCCGACGACGAACCCGAACGCGGGAATCACGCCGAACACGCTGATCAACCCGACCACCGGCGAGATCGACTACACGCAGTCGCGCTGGAGCAGGTCGCGCTGGAGCCGGCTCGAGCTGGAGCCGCTCCAGCTGGAGCCGGTCGAGCTGGAGCTGCGACTGCTCCAGGACCAGCAGCGGCAGCGATCGACCCCACGCGGTCGCGCTGGAGCCGTAGCTCCTGGTCGACCAGCTGGACCAAGTAAGGGACCTTCTCCCCACACAACGCACAGACAGCCACACCTCCCCCCTGGCAGAACGGCCCGCCTCGCGCGGGCCGTCTGTCGTTCCGGGGCGCGGTGTGGCCCGCCCGGGGATCGGTTAGCTTGGGCGATCGTGCCCGTCGCCTCGACGCACCTCTTCCGCTTCCGCTCCCCCCGCGATGCGGCCCGCAGCCTGTTCGTCGCGCGCCGCCGGCTGGCCGCGCCGGCGGGCTGCTGTTCCGCCGGCTCGTGTTCGTCGGCGGCACCGCGCAGCGAGGGCTTCACGATCGGGCTCGTCGACCCCCGGCGCCAGATGGCGATGTGCCTGTGGGAGGACGAGGCCGCGCTCGACCGCTTCCTGCGCGAGTCGCCGATCGGCCGCGGCTGGCGTGAGCAGACCGACGAGTACTGCGAGGTCCGCATGACGCCGTTCCGCAGCCACGGCACCTACCGCGGCCACGAGCCGCTCGCGGGGCTTGCGCCGGAGCGCCCGGTGACGGCCCGGCGGCGATCTGGACGTTCGCGCAACATCGCGCCGCGCAACCTCTGGTTCTTCTGGAGCGGCATCCGCGGCGCGACGCCAGTGCTGCTCGCGCTCACCGGGGCTGATCGCGGGCACCGCCGGGCCCGAGCACCTGTACCGCGGCGCGATGACGTTCACGATCTGGGAGCGGCACGAAGCAGGCGCTGGCGTTCGCCTACCGGGAGCAGCCGCACCGCGGCAGATCGTCAAGGACGTGCGCGAGCGGAACCGGCTGGTCGACTCGATGTTCATCCGCCTCGCGCCCTACGCGGCGACCGGCAGCTGGCCGGCCCGCAGCCGCTTCGCGCCGCGGTTCGAGCGATTCGCGAGCTCGCTCGAGCCCGCCGGCGTCTACGCCGCGTAGGCGAGCGCCAGCCCCGGCCGCGGCCACTCCGTCGCGAGCAGCCGCCGGTGCCCGACAGCGTGATGTACGCGGTGCGCAGGTCCTCGCCGCCGAAGCAGATGTTGGTGACGAACATGTCGCCGCACTCGACGAACTCGACCACCGAGCCGTCCTCCGGCGAAAGCGACGTGATGCCGCCCGAGCCGAGCGTCGCCACGCACACGTTGCCGTCCCCGTCCACCGCCAGCGAGTCGAGATACTGGAAGCCCGGCAGCCGGGTGAGCATCTCGCCGCCGTGCGGCAGCAGGCCCTCTGCCGGCTTCACCTCGCCCGGGTCCCGCGATCTCCCACTACCACACGCACGCGGTGTAGGTCTCCGCCACGTAGACGCCGCGAGCCGTCGGGCGACAGCCCGATGCCGTTGGGCGAGTCGAGCGGGAGGATCACCTCGCCGATCGAGGACCCGTCGGGCATCGCGTAGAACACGCCGCGTGCGGTCGGCCGTGCGCTCCTCGCGGAGCCCGTGGTCGGTGAAGTAGAAGCCGCCGTGCGCGTCGAACACGAGGTCGTTCGGCGCGCGCAGCGGGTTGCCGTCGCACTCGTTGTAGATGACCTCCACCGCACCCGAGTCGAGGTCGATGCGCTCGATGCGACCGAAGGTGTGGTTCTGCACCGATGCCACGGGCACCGGGATTCCGTCTCTCTCGAGGTAGTCGAACGCGCTGCCGTTGTTGCAGACGTAGAGGTTCCCGTCCGGGCCGATCGCCGCGCCGTTCGGGCCGTCGCCGGGCTCGGCGATCTCTTCCGCGCTCCCGTCCGGCCCCACGCGCGTGACCGTCCCGCGCCCGATCTCCACGACGATCACGCTGCCGTCGGACATCGCAACCGGCCCTTCCGGGAACTTCAGACCTGCAGTGAGCTCGCGCATCTCCGACATCTGTCTCCTCTCTCCCGACTCGCCTCGAGCCGCGAGCCTATCCGAGCGCGCGCGTCAGTCGTCGTCTCTGTCCCGCTTCCTTCGCTGCTTCTTGCAGCCGCCGAGCCGGACCTTGACCGGGCCGTCGCTCACCACGTCTATCCGAGCCTTGCAGCCGACGCGCGCGCGGCGGCGGTCGATCGTCAGCGAGGCGACGTTCGTCGCGTGCACGACGAGGCGGTTCGCGGCCGGCGCGGCCGGCGCGGGGCCCCAGGTCTGGGCCTGCGAGGTGAACGGCAGGCTGAAGAGCACGCCGCCGGTGAGCTGACCGGTGCCGCGGATGGTTCCCGAGGGCGCGGGATCGCCTGCCCCGAAGCCCTCCGAGCGCACGTCCACGAGGCCCCGGCCGCCGTTCGCCGCGGCGTCGCGCAGCCGCACGTCCGACACCCAGTAGGCGTGCCCCGCGGCGGTGCCCACGGCGGAGAAGTCCATCGCCGGGTTGTACATGTAGGTCACGTGCGCCGGATCGCGATCGACCTTCGCCGTGCCGAGGAAGTCGGCGGCGGGCTGGTACTGGTCGTTGAAGGCGGGCAGCAGATGGATCGCGCCCGCGAACAGGTCGTACTCGTAGCGGTAGCCGAGCGCGTCGAGGCGGTCCGCCTGCGGCTGCGTGTCGGACACCGGCACGCTGGCGTCCGCACCGCCGGCCCACATCAGGATCGGCACGTTGCGGAGCGACTCGAGCTGCGCGCGGGTGTTCGCGCTCGGAGAGGAGAAGCCCGAGGGGCCGACCGTCGTCTGCGCGCGGGCGAACAGGTCCGGGAACTGCGACGCGAGCTTGAAGGTCCCGTAGCCGCCCATCGAGTAGCCCGAGATCACGGTCCAGTCGGGATCGAGCCGGTAACGGCGGGCGACGTCGGCCCACACCTCGAACGTGTCCGCGCCGGGGTAGTCGAAGTACCAGCCGTCGGGGCCCCGGCCCTCGGGCGTGATCACGATCGAGCCCTCGCCGCGCTCGCCGAGCTGCGACTGGTTGCGGGAGGTCGAGTACTGGTTGTAGGTGCCGCCGTAGGAATGCAGCAGCAGCGTCAGGCCGTACCCGGCGGCCGGCTGAGGCTTGCGCGGCACATAGATCGAGTAGGGCTGGAGCCGGCCGAGGTACTCGCCCGTGCAGGACGCCGGCAGTGTGCCCGGCAGGCAGCTCTTCGAGAAGTCGATCCCCTGACCGAGGTCGAAGCGGCTCGCGAGGATGCGGTTCATGGGGCCGTCCTTGGGGACGGCGGTCTCGTCGTTCGTCCGCGCGGCCAGCTTCGCGAAGTCCACCTGTGCGAAGAACGGGCTGATGTCGTGGCGGGTCAGCGCCTGCGCCTGCAACCGGTCCCGCCACCAGGTCGCGTCCGTGAGCACGCTGAAGTCCGGGCCCTGGAAGGGCTCCTGCGCGCGAAAGGCGACGTTGAAGATCGCGCTCGGATCGGTGAGGCCACCGGCGCCACCGGGCGTCGTGGCGGTCGCCGCGGGGCCCGGCGCGAGGTAGCTCCCCGCCTGCGCGTCCCACAGTCCCGCCACCGCCGCCAGCCGAACCGTTGCGAGTCCCGGGTCCCAGTCCGCATGCTCCACGCGCACGTCGAACTGGCGGCGTTCGAGGCTGACGCTGACCTCCGGGGCGCCGGCGGGCTGCCCCGTGGCTGCGTCGAGCAGCTCGGCCTCGCGCCCGTGCACCGTCAGGAAGAGGTCCGCCGGCGTTTGCGCGCCGGCCCCGTGTGGAATCTCGCGCAGCACACCGGGCGTGCCGCCGATCGCGATCGTGAACGCGACCAGGTCGGGATCGGTGAGCGAGTTGAGCGTGACCCGGAACGCGGTCGCGCCGGCCAGAGGCTTGACCCGGATCTCGACGAAGTCGGCCGCGTTTCCGGCGTACGCACGGTCCGTCGGGTACGTGTACGACCCGTTCGGCGTGGCCGCCGTCTCGTCGACCGTCCGGCGTGGGTCCCCCGGGTCGCGCTGCCCGCGCGCGCCGTGGTCGTCATATAGGAGGTCCTGGTAGAGGAACTCGCCGTCCCGGTAGGCGCTCGTGGCCGAGATCAGGATCGGAGGCGCCTGCCAGACGCCGACGTTCCGAAGCTGCGGCGCCTGCGCCGGCCGCGCGTACAGGATGTCGGGCCCCGGCCGGTGACCCGACTCGACCGTGGGCAACGAGCCCGCGGGCGCCGGCGAAGCCGCCACGAGCCCGGCGGCTGCCACCGCAAGGAGCAGCACCGCCCAGCCCGATCTGTTCACGACAACACTCTCCGCGCCTCTCGCGGCAAGCCTAACCGGGGCGCCGTGTGGTGGTCCAGGGTTCAACAAAACCAGCCCGGACAGCTCGTGGCGCAGTCTCATGGCCCATTTTCAGGCCCGAGAACGTGAGCCCAGCCACGCCGCATCCACTGGCCGCCCCTGCGCGCCCCCTACGGCAACAATCGATAGAAGCGGTAGAACTCGTTCTCGATCGGCAGCACCTCGACCTCGGAGAAGCCCGCCTCCTCGGCATAGCGGCGCACGGTGCCCGCGCGCATCACGGTCCCGGTCCCCGCCGGGTCGGGGCCGACCATCCCCACCGGCAGGCAGTGCAGCACGCTGAACCCGTAGTAGAGGCGCTCGATCTCGCCCGCCGGGGCGGTGAACTCGTCCTCGACCCGCTCGTCGCCGACGATCACGCTGCCGCCCTCGGCGAGCATGCCCCGGAGGGCGCCGAGGACGTCCACGGGGCGCGACATGTCGTGCAGCGCCTCGAAGATCGTCACCAGGTCGTAGCGGCCCGCATGCTGTGCGTCGCCCGCGTCGCGGGCGTGGAACTCGACCCTGTCCTCCACCCCGCTCCCGCCAGGTGCTTCCGCGCCGCGGCGATCGAGGGCTCGTCGAGGTCGATGCCGTCCACGCGCACGTTCGGATAGGCGCGGGCGATCGCGATGCTCGATCGGCCCTCACCGCACGCGACGTCGGCGACACGCGCGGGCGGGTCCGCCAGCAGCCGCTCGTGGACCTCACCGCTCGCCGGCAGCCACTCGGTCCCGAGCAGCCTCTCGAACATCGGCCGCGTGAAGCGGGCCTGACCCTCGTGGAGGTCGGCTCCGTAACTTCCGTAGGGCACACCGGCGCCGGTCCGGAAGGCCTCGAGAAGCTCGTCCACAGGGCGGATGCAGGCCACCGCGAGCTGAGCGATCGGCGTGATGAAGTTGAGGCTCTGCTCGTCGAGCAGCGCCTCGTCGTGACCGGCGGGGAGCGCGTAGCGCCGCGAGTGCGGCGCGGCTCCCGGGTCCTCGACCGTCAGGATCTCGCCGGCCGCCTGCTGCTCCAGCCATTCGCGCGCGTAGCGCTCGTGGATGCCGGCGCGCTCGGCAAGCTCGCCCGACGTCAGCGGGTCCGGCCTCCGCGAGCTCGCGGTAGAGGCCGAAGCGGTCACCGAGGTACACGCCGAGCAGGTCCCAGGTGCCGAGCGTTGCGCCGAAGAGGCGCTCGACGAGTGCGTCGCGGCGAGTGTCGCTGTCGGACTCCGGGACGGCCAAGCGGCGAGTCTAGCCGGGCCGCCGTCCTACGGGCGCGGGCGGACCTTGCGCGTGATCGTGAAGCGATGCTTCGCCGCGTCGGTAACGCGCAGCCTGAACTTCAACTTCCGCGCGCCCGCCGCTGGCGCGCAGCGACGCTGTCGGCTTCAGGGCGCCCTTGCCCACCACCACGCGGATCGACGCCACACCTGCCCTCGGCAGCCTCTTCAACGACCAGCGCCCGGCGTGTGAGCTTCCAGTGCCCGCGCGCCAGCCTCCGCGTGGATTCCACGCGCACGCCCTTGCCGGCCATGCCGCGGTTCGCCCGCAGCGCGCTCGGCAGCGAGATCCTGAGGCCGTTCAGCTTCGCTCCGCCGCTTGCCCGCCGAACACGAACGGTCAGCACCGGCTCGCCGCCCCGCACACCGCGCAGCGCGATCGATGCACGCGGTGCCGCGGACGCCGACTCGCAGCCCGGCACGTCCACGACCGGCTTGTCGGAGAAGCTCTTGCCGGAGTGGGCATCGAACGCGACCTCGCCGCGAAGCTCCTTCGCGCACAGGCTCGTGAAGTTCTTCAGGATGCCGTTCTTGCCGCCGCTGATCCTGAGCTCGAAGCTCGTGATCGGCACGTCCGGCACCGCGCCGAACGTGTTCACGATCTGGACGCGCTGGATCTGGTTCTGAGCCTCGAGTCGGATCGATACGAGCCCGTCGAGATGGATCACGAGCTTGGGCAGCGGGCTGGCCGCATGCTGGACGATGTAAACGGGCCCGGAGAGCGGCTCGGGGAGCACCGGCGTGACCACCCGCGCCGTGCCGACGCGCGAGGTCGGCGGACAGCTCCGCGTGGCGGCCAGCGCCTCTGGGCAGAGTACGCCCGGCCGCTGCAGCGCCAGCAGCTCCGGCCGGATCGCGGCCGGCAGCAGCACGCGCGAGCGCGCGATGTTCGCCTGCCCGGGGGGCTGCGTCACGGTCGCCTTCAGGCTCGGGTGCCCATCGGCCTTCGTGTCGCCCTGCACCTGGAAGCGCAGCTTGGGAGAGAACGGCAGCGACTCGCAGCCGGTGGCCCGGTAGGGAGCGGCCGAGCTGTGCTCGCCGGCCTCGTAGGACGCGAATGCCGAGTTGAGGCGAAGCTCCGCGCACGACGTCGGGTTCAGCATGAAGTTGGGCCGGTCGACGGTCGCCGTCGACCGAGCGGATCCGCACCGGGATGCCGCCCACGATTCGTGCCAGGTCATCGACGAGCACGACGTCGATGCCGGCATCGGGCCGCACCGCGATCCGCGCCCGCGTGACCACGAGGCCGAAGTCGAACGGTCCCACCCGGGCAGGCACCACGATCGACAGCGACGCCGGGTCACCGGACTGCAGCGGCCGCGCCAGATGAATGGAGCCCGGCAGCGTGAGCGGGCTGCCGCCGGCGCCCACGGCCGCGCCCACCGTGCCGATCTTGCTGTCCTCCCCGCAAGCGCCCGCGGCCGCGGCGTCCACCGCGCAGAGCGGGATCCCCGGCAGGCGGCCGACGAGTCCCGGTGGCAGCGACGACTTCAGCGTCCGCAGCAGTTGGTGACGATCCGGGTTCGAGAAGGACATCGACATCGACGAGCTCGGCGCCCGCCTGGGTGGTGCTGGTCGAGACCGCGCCGCTCGGGTCGAAGGGGCGCATGGCGGGGCAGGCCGCCCCCTGGCCGTCGAACGAGGTGTCGAACTGGCCCTGCGGATGCTCGTCCTTGTCGGCGGGGAAGGCCGGCGCGCCGCTCCACGGCGTGAGCGTGCTGATCAGCGTGTGCGTGCCGCAGGCCGGCGGGTTCACGAGCACGGCGCGATCGCCGCCCTGCAGGCTCAGCGTGAACTTCTCGAAGGGCAGCGGCGGCAGCTCGTCGAACACGGTCGTGATCCGGCCGGTCTGCGGGTCCGGCTCGGTCGTGCCGTCGAGCTTCACCCAGTCTCCGGCCACGATCGGGAACGCGATGAACAGCCTGAAGGTCTGCGCGGGCGTCGGCCGGCCCAGGTACAGGTCCCCGTGAAGCGGCGCGGGCACATTCTTCGAGACGACCGTCACGTCGCCGATGTCCGAGCCGGCGGGACAGCTCGGCGGCGCGTTGGTGCCGAAGCCCAGCTGCTCGTCGCCGCACGCCTCCAGGCCTTCACCGGCCGGCGGCGACAGCGCGGTGCCCTCGGGCAGCGTGATCTCCGCGCGGCGCAGGTACGACTGGTGGCGCGGCAGCTCGTTCGCCGGGATGTTGAGAGAGATGTCGTGGCCACTCGGCGTGTCGGTGCGGCCGGTCTCGAGCGAGACGTCGAACGGCTGCGGGTCGAACGGCACGTGATCGTCCGCGCAGTCGAGCGATGACAGGACGTTGCCAAGCCTCTGCACCCGGGTGCCGGGATCGTCCCACTGGGTCGCCTCCAGCATCGGGTAGCCGTCGACGCACGCCGTGGTCGTCGTCAGGTACGGGATGCCGGTGCTCTGGGCGATGCCGTTGAGCGTGTACTCGATGCGGTTGACCTTGATCGGGGCGGCGCCCAGCCCGAGCAGGTCCAGCTCCCTCGGCACGTCCACCGAGACGCCCGTGAGCCCGTAGTCGCGCGCCGTCGGCATGATCGGCTGCTGGTTCAAGTCTGCGTCCTGGTCCGCGAGCGACGTGGTGATCGGGTGGCGCGCGGTGCGCACCGTGAAGGGCGCGGCCAGCGAGGAATGCAGTCCGGGCGCCGGTCGCACGACGAAGCCGAGCCCACCGACGTACGGCGGGCCCACCTCGATGTTGTAGACGTCGCCCTGCGACGTCGTCGGCAGGCCGAGCAGCTCGGGCGTCGCGGTCAACTGTGTCGTGCCGAGTCTGCTGGCGAGCGGGCAGAGGTCCGCCGCGAGCTGCGCCTGCGAGCACTTCGGCAGCGCCTCCGGGTTCGGGATGATGCCGCCGGGGAAGTGCTGGATGATGTCCTTGACGTCCTCGCCGGCGCTTCCGCCGAACGACATCGAGACGGTCGAGTCCGGATGCGACCCGGCCGGTGCGGAGCTCGGGCTCACGGTGAAGTCCGAGATCTCGAACGCGCCGTGCGCCGGCGACGCCGACGCAATTGTGACCAGCAGGGTCGCGATCGACGCGACCGGTATCCGCATCCATGCGATGCCGGTGCCCATCGTCCTCCATTAACGATGCAGAGCGCCGGAACTTGCGCGATTCCGGTCGGTGTTGGTGTCATGCGCGGCGCTCGTGGGTGGGGCTGGGGACTCGCGGTGATTCGGCGGGTCTCTTTAAAACCGGCTTTAAGGAGGTGGGTTCGGGGGGTCTTCTAAGGCATGAGCAGCCGTGCCATTTCGATCGCCGGCGAACGAGAGGGTCAACTAAGACCTCATGTCCTGAGACGTGATGGGGCTCTCCGAGCAAACCGATTTTGTGGTGCCTCCGGGTGCACAAAATCAGTTTGCTCCCGAGCGCCCTCACGACTTTTCCAACCGGTATCGAGAAAGCCGCACAGCTTGGCCCTTCCGTGACAACCACCTCCGCCCGACCCTCACCCCTTACCCAGCCGCTTTTTTCGAGCCGCTGATCCCTCCGGGTCACGCCGGCCGGAGCATGGGCCGCCGCCGCGCCGCCCAAGCCACGCCCGTGATCGGGAACGTCAGGAGCAGGGAGTCGAACGCCGTCCATCCGAAAAGCGCGAGCCAGCAGATCGCGTCCGGTGCCACGAAGACCTCGGTCGCGCCGTGAGAGCAGCGGACGCCGGGCGGCATCCGCTCGATTCGGCTGTTCGGTCCGGAGTCGTGACCCGTGTCGTAACAGCGGTCGGCGGCGGTCCCCGTACGGGCCGCCCAATTCGAGGTCCAGAACTGGTAGGTCCCGACCACCAGCGTCGTGGCCGCGAAGACGATCAGGAAACGTCGCCTCCCCGCTTGCCCGAGGGCGATCAGCGTCAGCAGCATCGCCGCGGCAATCGAGAAGAAACCAATCAACCCGAACCACACCGCGATGTCGACCTCCGGGTAGTCGAGAGGTGGATCGAGCGCCCCGGTGACGTTGAACACGGAGTGGATCCCCAGTCCCACAGCGCCCACTGCGTATGCGACTCCAGCCATCCGCCACGACTTCGACGTGCCACGTAGGACGAGTGAAATCCCGACCGCGAACAGCGCGACCGAGACCGCCAGCCAGATGACCTCTCCCATCTCCGTTCCCTCGGAAAGAGCCTAGCCCGCGAGGAGAGCTTCTAATCCCTCAGGAAGGCGCGAGGGCGAGTGCCGAGCGGTCCAGCTCGTCCACCGTCATGTGGCCGGTCAGCACCATCGTCAGGTCGAGCTCCGCGAGGAGCATGCGCAAGACCGTCTCGACGCCGGTTTGCCCCTCGAGCGCGAGGCCCCACAGGTATGGACGCCCGAGCAGCACGGCGTCCGCGCCGAGCGCGAGCGCCTTCACCACGTCCGCTCCCGAGCGAATGCCGCTGTCGAACAGGATCGCGAGCTCGCCGCCGACTGCGTCCACGATCGATGCAAGCGCGTCGAGCGCCGCGATCGCACCGTCCACCTGCCGCCCGCCGTGGTTGGAGACCACGATCCCGTCGATACCGCGCCGCACGGCTTCGCGGGCGTCGTCCGGGTGCAGGATGCCCTTGAGCAGGATCGGCAGAGAGGTGGTCTCGCGAAGCCACGACAGCCGTTCCCAGGTCTGATCCGGGTTGACGAACACGCCGATGTAGTGGCCGACGGCCGCACCGATGTCCTCCTCCGGCGTCTTGTCCAACGCGGCCCGGAAGACCGGGTCCGAGACGAACTGCGCGATCCCGATGCCCTCGAGGAACGGCAGGTAGGCGCCCTGCAGGTCGCGCGGCTTCCAGCCGGGCACGTAGTTGTCGACGGTCACGACCAGCGCGGTGTAGCCGGCGGCCTCCGCGCGGCGGACGAGGCTCGCCGTGAGCTCGTCGTTCCCGGGCCAGTAGAGCTGGTACCAGCGCGGCGAGTCACCGTTCGCCTCCGCCACGTCTTCGAGCGTGGTGGCAGAAGCGGTGCTGACCACGATCGGGACCCCGAGCGTGGCCGCGGCACGAGCGCTCGCCGTCTCGCCGTCCGGGTGCACCAGGGTCTGCACCCCGATCGGGGCGAGCATCACCGGGGCCGGCATCTCGGTGTCGAGGACCTCCGTGCGCAGGGTGCGACCGGTCGCGGCGCGCATCATGCGCGGGACGATGCGCCAGCGGCGAAAGGCCTCCAGGTTCGCTCGCATCGTGTCCTCGCTGCCGGCGCCCCCGTACACGTAGGCGGCGGCCCGCGGCTCCATCGCCTGTTCGGCCGCCCGCTCCAGCTCCTCCCACGAGACCGGCATCGTGGGCTGCTCGCCCGCGAGCATCCCGCGCGCGTAGATCTCGCGGTAGTAGTCCCCGAATGCCGCCTCAGGAGCGCGCGCCGTCGGTCACGCGCGCGACACTACCAGCGTCCTAAGAGCCTGTCTCAAAACCCCCCGCGCGGGGTTCTGAAACAGCCTCTAAGCCGTGACCTGGCGCGGGTTCTCGATCGGGGTGAGCTGAGCCTCGATCTGCTCGCGCCGGCTCTCGAGCCAGGGCGGCAGCACAAGGGTCTCGCCCAGGTGCTCCGGCGACTCGTCCGCGGCGAAGCCGGGGCTGTAGGTGGCGAGCTCGAAGAGCACGCCGGAAGGCTCGCGGAAGTACACCGAGCGAAACCAGAAGCGGTCGATCACGGGCGTCGCCTGCGCACCGGCGGCCAGCACTCGTTCGCGCCACCGCTCGTGGTCTTCGTCGTGCGAGGCCCACGCGACGTGATGTACCGTGCCCGCTGCCCTGGAGCCCGCGCTCCCCGGGCGGCTCGTCGTACGCGTAGTAGGAGCCGCGCCGCTCCCCGCGCGATTCCCATCCCTCGCCGGCGGGCTCGAACCCGAGCGCATCCTCCAGCAATGAGCGGCTGCGCTCGGGGTTCGAGCTGTACGCGCGCACGCCGTCGAATCCCTGCAACGCGAGCTCGCGCGGGACCTCGGGATGGTTGGCGATCAGCGGCGGGTCGGGAGTCTCGACGACCGCGAGCTCGTGCTCGAGACCCTCGAAGTCCTTGAATCGCAGCCGGTCGGAGTCGCGCACCGACTCGTGGCCGGCGGCGGCGAGCCGCTGCGCCCAGAAATCGAGCGCGTCGGTCGAGCCCACACGCCAGCCGATGCGATGCACCATGCCGTCGCCCGCTCGGCCCTGCGGCGCGCCCGGGAACTCGAAGAAGGTGAGATCCGAGCCGGGGCTGCCCTGCTCGTCCGCATAGAAGAGGTGATAGACGCTCGGCTCGTCCTGGTTGACGGTCTTCTTGACGAGGCGAAGGCCCATCAGCCCTGCGTAGAACGCCACGTTCTTGCGTGCGTCCGCCGTGATCGAGGTGACGTGGTGAATGCCCTCCAGGCTCATGCGGGCATTGTGGCAGGCATCGCCAGCGTCCCCCGGGTGGATTCGGTCAATCGGCCAGCGCCTCGACCCAGTCGAGGGGCCGTCCGCACAGGCGCCCCGCAGCCGCGGGCGGCACATAGGTCACCGGCCGGTCCGCGGTCGCCGCGCTCACCACGAGCGGCCCGACCGCGTAGGACCGGTCCGACTTCTTCGACAGCCCCCGTTCCTCCTCGCTCGACAGCGGCAGCACGGCGTTCCCGGCGCTGCCGGGCCGCAGGGTCGCGCCGCCGTAGTGGATCTTCACCCGGTGCTCCCCGGGCGTGAGGTCCACGCTGCCGAGCTGCTCGTACTGACCTCTCGAGTAGTTGAGCTCGCCGCGCGCGGAGCCGGTGCGACGGCCGTCCACCGACGCCTCCATGGAGCCCCTGAACGAGCCGCCGAGCCAGATCGTGTAGCGCGCCGCCCTCGGCACGTCGACCTCGGTCTCGAGCGTCGCCTCGCCGCGGGGATGGAGCACCACCGGCGTGTCTCCCCGCTTCCACTCGCTCTCCGAGAAGGCGGTCCTGGTGAGCGGGATCACGATCGGGCTGGGCCGCTCGACGGTCGCGAGCCGGGTTGCCTGTGGCAGCCTCGCGAGCTCCCGCACCCGCGCACATCGAGGCACGGCGGTGGGCTTCAGGGCGTTCCCGAGCGACAGGTGCACCAGCGGCGGCGGCGGGCCGGCCGGCCGCTGCCAGACCTCGTAGTAGCGACCGCGCCACGTGAGCTCGTACACGGAGGGCGGGCGGCTCGCCACCGGGGAACGACGAAGCACGAGCGTCCGGAACGGGAGCACCGTCTGAGCCTCGAAGTCGTCGAGGTCGAAGAACAAGCCTTCCTGCGGGACGCTGCCGCCGAGCAGCACGGACGGGCCGTCGGCGTTCGCCTGATCGCGGGCCTGCTTGAAGGCGACATCCGGCTTGAGCGCCACCTGCCGACGGCTCAGCAGCGAGGCCCCGTTGGGCTGGCCGTCGCGAAGGAAGTGGCGCACGCCCCAGAACTCGTACTCGGTCGTGAGCGTCGGTCCCTCGCCGGAGATCTGGTTGCCGATCGTCTCGAGCTCCGCGAAGCGGTCGTGCGGCGCCAGGTCGACCTCGCGGTACGCGAGCGCGTTCGACCAGAGCACACCGCCGCCGATCGCGATCAACGCGACGGACGTCACCAGGACGCGCGCCCGGCCCGGGAGCGAGTGCTCGCCCAGCAGGGCGACAGCACCGATCAGCGCCGCCAGCACGAACGCGGGAGCGGCTTCTGCGAGCGCCTTCGACACGATCCACGGGGCGCCGGTGACCCAGAAGAACATGACCCCGAACGCGGACGTGGCCGCGAACGTGAGCAGCCCCCATGCCTTTCGCTGCCAGGCAAGCGCGACGCCGCCCACGGCGAAGGCGATGACGGCCACGATCAGCGCGCTCGTCAGGAGCATGTTGTCCGGCTCGAGCCGGAAGTCGCCTGTGGGCCAGATGCCGAACACCTGGAAGAAGTTCAGCGGCTCGATCAGGTTGCCCAGGTCCTCGTTCCCCGTGAACGAGTCCGAGCCCTTGCTGACGAAGCTCGCCAGCACGAGGGCCGGGATCGACAGGACTGCCGCCAGTCCCACGAACGCGACCGTGCCGCGGATCGCCTCCACGCGGCCCCGCTCCTTCCAGACCACCCAGAGCGCCGGCGCGAGCAGCGGCGCGATCCAGATCGCGCCGCCGACGCTCAGGGTGCCGAGCGCGGCCGCGGTGACGACCGCCGCCGGCAGCAGGCTGCGCGGCGTGATCGGGTTGCGAACGAGATGCGGCAGCAGCGCGGCGAGCACGGCCAGGAGGGCCACCGCGACCAGCTCCTTCACCGCTCCCCACATCACGAACCCGAACAGCAGCGCCGGCTGGCTCGAGATGAAGGCGACGAGGGCGCGAAGCGGGCGAGATTCGACGAGCGGAGCCGCCAGCGCATAGAGCGCGAGCGCGAGCACGCCCGCCAGGAAAGCCATGTAGGGCTGGAGCAGCCAGGCGAGGTCCTGGCCGACCAGCGGCCGCGCCACCCCCCACGGCAGGAACGCCCCGACCGGGTAGCCGAGTTCGAAGGTGGAGCGCAGGATCGCCTCGAAGGACGAGGGCGCCAGGTCGGCGAGACTCCGGCCGTCGCTCATGACCTGATCGGTCATGGTGAGCCAGGTGGCCGGTGTCCTCGAGCTTCATGTAGCCGGCGATCGTGTTCTCGCCGGACAGCACGATCGGGGCCGCGTAGACGGCGAACGCGCCGAGCGAGCAGGCGGCCGCCCAGCCGTCGAGGCGCGGCCTCTTCGACGTTCCGGTCGAGCTGCGCTGCAACCACGCGAGCACGAAGCCCGCCACCGCCAGTGCGATCACCCCTTCCGTGGCGAGCTTCGCCGTGGTGGCCGTCATCGTCAGGAAGTTCCGCCGCCACGATCACGACCGCCAGGCCACCGGGGATGAGCAGCAGTCCCAGTGGTCGGCCGGTGGCGCGTTCGAGCAGCAGCCCGCAGCCGAGCGTGAGCACGAGCAGTACGAGTGGGAATGCGATCCAGGCGGCGATCATGTCTGGCCCCTCCCGGCGATGGGGCCGGCAAAGAATGCCAGTCCGCGGCCGATCGGGGCGCAGCTGGGCGCCGCCGCATCGGCTTTCCCATCGCCGGCTAAGAGGGTGAGGGTCGCGCCCGCGCCGACTGTTACCAAGGTGCCAAGTCGTGCGGGTGTTCCGATACCGGTTGGAAAACTCGTGGGCCTGCCCGGGAGCAAAGTCGATTTGTACGGCCTATAGCCCCCACAAAATCGGTTTGCTCGGAGCGGCCCGTCACGTCTTCGGACACGGGAGCCCTTAATTGACCGTCCTGTTCGCCCGACGTCCGAATCGGCCCGGCTCCACATGCCCGCGGCGCGTCCCGAACCCATCCCCTCAATGCCGGTTTTTAAAGGACGCTCCGAGCCACACCGACCCCACGGCACCCACGGAAACACGCGCCCTACGGCTCGTCGTACCGCACCAGCGCGCTCACGTCATACCCCGCGAGCGTCTCGCGCCCGTCGAGGAAGCCAAGCTCGACGACGAATGCGCACCCTGCCACCACCCCGCCGAGCTGCTCGACCAGGTCGACCTTCGCCCTCGCGGTGCCGCCGGTGGCGAGCACGTCGTCGTGGATCAACACGCGCGTGCCGCCGGTCAGCGCGTCGGCGTGGAGCTGGAGCTCGTCCAGGCCGTACTCGAGCTGGAACTGGACGCTGACCGTCTCCCGGGGCAGCTTGCCGGGCTTGCGGGCCGGCACGAAGCCGACGCCCAGCTCGCGTGCGAGCGCGCCGCCGAAGATGAACCCGCGCGCCTCCGCGGACACGATCAGCTCGATCTCGAGCCGGCGCGCATGCTCGGCGAGCGCGCCCACCGCATAGTCGAACGCCCGCGGGTCCACGAGCAGCGGCGTGATGTCCTTGAAGACGATGCCGGGCTTCGGGAAGTCGGGCACGTCACGGATGTAGTCGCGCAGGTCCAGCGGATCCCGCTACTCCTCGAAGCGATAGACCGCGCCGGGCGGGGCGGGCTCCCGTCCGGCAAGCGCCGGCAGGGCCGCCGCCAGCACGCGCGCGAACACATCGGTGCTCGCGCCGATCAGGCGCAGGAGCTCGCTCACCGGCGTGGCCTCGTCCTGCACGCCGTTCGCATAGTCGGTGGCGTAGCCGAGCAGCGCGTAGGGCAGCTGCGCCTCCCCGCACAGCACCGTCTCCGGGCCGGCCGTCTGGCTCACGGCGGTGACGCCTGCGAGCGCCAATGAGCGGATCTCGGCCCGCGTGTTGAAGCGCGGCCCGTCGACGTGCCCGTAACAGCCGTGCTCGCGCGCCGGGACGCCGGCCTGCCGGCAGGCCTCGATCAGCACTCCGCGCACGTCCTCGGAGAACGGGCCCTCGTAGATCCAGTGGCCCCGCAGCGGATCGCCCGGGAGACTCGTAGAAGGTGCACAGCGAACCGTCGGGCAGGCGGTTCTGCAGGAAATGCAGGTCGTCGAACACGACCAGCGAGCCGAGCGGCAACGACGGTTCGACCGCCCCGCATACGGTGACCCCGACGACGCAGTCCGCGCCGAGCTCGGCCAGGGCGGCGATGTTCGCGCGATGCGTCACGTGGCCGGAGAGGCGCTTGTGGCCCTCGCCGTGCCGGGACACGTGCAGCACCTCGACCTCGCCCACCCGGGCTCGCGTCACCGGCGCTTCCCCGAACCGCGTCGCGACCGGCTCGCGGCGCCGCGGCCTCGGCGCCGGGAAGGGCGTAGGTGCCGGTCCCGGTGATGACCCCGACTTTCATGCCGGCAGTCTTACGCTTGGGCGACTAGCCTGCGCGCTGGTAGCTGACGAGCGACGAGGTCGCGTGCTTCTCGTCGTCGCGCACGAGGCCGATGCCGGCGCAGTAGTACTTGGTCTCGCTGACCTTGTCGAGCACGGCGTAGTCCCTGCACCTTCATGCAGTTGCCGAACGTCCCCGCGGGAGTGGTGACGGTGCCACCGACGGCCAGCACCGTGGAGCGGTCGACCGCGATGCCCGGCACCCGTCTCCTGCACGAAGACCTGCCCCACCTTGGGATTCGCCGGCATGAACAGCCCGCGCTTGGCCTTCTTCCGGCCGGCGATCCACTCGCCTCGGTGTGCGACCACCTTGCCGTTCCGGTAGTTGTCGACGCGCTGCCCGAAGTAGATCACCGCCCCGTCGCGGCGCTCGGCAAAGTAGTCGATCGGTGGCCTCCTTGAGCTTGCCGCCCTCGTACTCCTTCACGCGCACGGCCGTCACATCGACGCCGGCTACGCGTACCGTCTTCGGCAGCACGCGCGTCTCGACCCGCGTCTTGATCGGCTTCGGCTCCTCGGGATCGTTGTCGACGCCCTCCAACACGGTGACGGGAACCGTGGTGAGCGGCACGTACGGGTTGTCCACCTTTGCCGAGAACTTCGGCGCGCTTGCGGACCACATGGGAAAAGCAGCGGCGAGGGCCCCCAGCGCGAGGATCGCGATCCCCGCGCCGAGGCCCCGCCTAGCCCACAGGTTCACGCCGTGACGTTACTTCGACGACGGGCGACGCTTCTTGGCTCCGCACCGCTTGCGCTTCGTGCTCTTGCCCTTGGCCTTGGAGCCGGCGCGCTTCTTGCGCTTGGATGCGCACCGCTTGGCCTTCTTTCGCTTCTTCTTCTTCGCCTTCTGAGTCGTTGGGCCGGCGCAGCCGAGAGCGCCCGCCGGTACGACCACCGGCGGCACCACCGGCGACCCGACCACCGGCGCCGGCGGCGGGATCGGCGGCCGCATCCCGCCCGGCTGGGCCGGTTCGGTCTGACGGTAGTCGTCGCTCACCAGGTAGGCGCGCTCGTCGAGCTTCAATGCCTCGGCGTTGGCCTGCCGCAGCTCTTTCCTGCTGAGCTCGTTGACCGTCCCCAGCACCAGCGTCTCGCCCTCGGGATCGTTGACGGCGCCGACCTGGATGTTTCCGACCCACGGTGCGTAGTACTTGCGCTGGAATCCGCCCACCGGGTCGTCCGGGTTCCACTCCTCCACCACGAGGACGTCGTTGAAGCAGCCCACCGGTACGCACGCGCTCTGCTTTTTCATGATGTCCTTGCCGCAGTCGAAGAAGCCGACCTCCGGCGCAATCGCCTGGATGTAGGAGGGTCCGCTGAGCTTCGGATACGCGGGCACCTGAATCCCGGGCTCAGACCCACTGAGGCCGGCGAGCCACGTGTTCGGGGCGCCCTTGAAGAGACCGCCCTCGTATTCCTCGGGGTACTCGCCGAAGAGCCAGATGTTCCCTTGCCCGTCCTCCGCGAAGAACGACAGCTCGGTCTCCACCAACTGGCCCGAGTTGACGTCCACGTCCCACAGCACCCGCACGTTCACGCCGTTGATGACCTTCGTCAGGCCGGTGACCGTGAAGGTGATCGTGTGCGGAAGCGCCCCGCCGCCGCGGTTCGACCGCCCCTCGAGCACGTACTGTCTGCCCGGCGTGAGCGGCAGCCACTTGTTCCTGTCGGTTGGCTGCTTCGGGAAATAGACGTCCGGAAAGCTCCGCAGGTGGTCGCAGGTGGGGAACACCGCCTGCTCGGACGGTATGTAGCTGGACGTCGCCCCCTGTGCGCCCACCGCCGTCAACAGTCCAGCGACAGCCAGCACGGCCACGCCGCCAAGGATCCTCATTGACCCCATCCCACCCCTCCTGAACATCCGGTTCACCTGCCGAGAGGGAGTTTCTCCGACGCGTGCGTTTTAGTCAACCCGCGTTTACGCCGGAGCGTCGGTGGTCAAGGCCCTTTGCGCCTTCCGGCTCTTTCCGAAGCGCAGGTACAGCGACGGCAGTACGAACAGGTTGAGCAGCGTCGAGGTGATCAGGCCTCCCAGGATCACGATTGCCATCGGATGCTCGATCTCGTGTCCGGGGATGCTGCCGGCGACCGCCAGCGGCACCAATGCAAGACCTGTTGCACAGGCCGTCATCAGGATCGGCGCGAGCCTCTCCCTGGCCCCGCGCAGCACCAAGTCCCGCCCGAAGGGCACGCCTTCCTTGTACTCGAGGTGCTGGAAGTGGCTGATCATCAGGATCCCGTTGCGCGCGGCGATCCCGAACACCGTGAGGAACCCGACCAGCGAGCCCAGCGACAGGATCCCGTCGCCGAGCCATACGGCGAGCACTCCGCCCACCAGCGCCATCGGCAGGAGCAGGAAGGTGAGCACCGCGAGCCTGATGCTGCCGAAAGCTGCCTGCAGGAGCAGGAAGATCGCGATCGCAGCGCCGATGCCGAAGAGGAACAAGCGGTCCTGCGCAGCGTTCAGCTCCGTGGACTCGCCCAGCACCTCTGCGTGGTACTCGGCCGGGAACTTGATGTCCTTGACGGTCTCCTCGACGTCCTTCACGACAGCAGCGAGATCACGTCCCTCGACGTTCGCCCCGACGTCGATCCGGCGGGACTGCAGCTCGCGCTGGATGTGGTTCGGAGTCGGCGCGACGCGCACGTCCGCGACTTGAGACAGCTCCACGTGGCCCCCATCAGGCGTATCGATCTGGGCCTCCTCCACATCGGTGAGGCTGTTGCGCGCGGACGGGATGGTCCACACGTGCACGTCGTAGGCCTTGCCGCCATGGAAGAGGTCGCTGACCTCCTCGCTCGCCAGCAGCGTCGATGTCTGCCGGCGGATGTCGCCTGGCGTCAGGCCGTAGCGCCGCGCCGCCTGGAGGTTCAGCTCGACCTCGATGTGGGGCAGATCCGCCGCGAAGTCCGGGGACACGTCCATGGCGCCGTCGACCTCCTTGGAGATCTTCTCCGAGATCTCGTCGGCCTTCGCGCGCAGGACGTCCAGCTCGGGGCCGAAGATCCGCACCACGATCGACTCGCTGGTCCCGGTCAGCACCTCCTTGATCCGCTCGCGTAGATACGTCTGCACGTCTCGGTAGAGACCCGGATAACCCTCGACGGTCCGGTGAACCTTCGCCAGCGTGTCGTCGTAGTCGACGTTCTTGTCGACGCTGATCCAGTTCTCGCCGAAGTAAACGCCGTACACCTCGTCCGACAGCAGCGCCTGTCCGATGTGGGAGCCGCAGTTGCGGACGCCCGGGATCTCCCGGAGGTCCTTGCAGGCCCGAATGGAGATCCGCTTCTCCTCGGCGGCGGTGGTGGACGGCTCGGTCAGCCAGTGCATCAGGAAGTCGCGCTCCTTGAAGTTCGGCAGCAGCTGGTTCCCGAGCGTCGGATAGATCAGAAGGCCGGCGAGGATGCAGGCGGCCGCGGTGAGGATCGCGGGACTCGGCCGGCGCAGGATCACGGCGAGGACCGCGCCATAGCCGCGCTTCAGAACCCGCAATAGCGGCGACTCGCGACGGCGGACGTGGCCCTTCGAGAGCATCAGCAGGCACAGCGCCGGCGTGACGGTCAATGCGACGACCATCGACACCAGCACGGCCAGCCCGTATGCGAGCACGAGCGGCTGGAAGAAAGAGCCCGACAGTCCCTCGAGGAAGAAGACCGGGATGATCGCGACGACGTTGATCAGCGTCGCGTAGGTGATCGCGCTTCGCACCTCGACCGAGGCGTCGAGCACCACCTTGAACGTGGAGACGTCCCTGCCCTCGAGGCGCGCTTGGCGCAATCGTCTGACGATGTTCTCCACGTCGATGATCGCGTCGTCCACCACCACCCCGATCGCGACCACCAGCCCCGCGAGCACCATCACGTTGATGGTCGTGTGGGTCAGGTCGAGCGTCAGGATCGCGGTGAGCAGCGACAGCGGGATTGCGATCAGGCTGATGAAGGCCGTGCGCCACTCGAACAGGAACGCCGCGATGATCAGCATCACGAGCAGCACGCCGATCAGCAACGCCCTGGTGAGGTTGTCGATCGACTGCTCGATAAACGTGGCCGGCCGGAAGATCGTGGTGTCGATCGCCATCCCGGGCAGCCCGGGCCGCATCTCGTCGACGGCCTCCTCGATCCCCTCGGTCACCTCCATCGTGTTGGCGCCGCGGAACTTCTGCACGATCAGCAGCAGGCCGTCGCCGTCGTTGACGACGCCCTCGCCCCAGACCGGCTGGTGGTCCTCCTTGACTACGCCGAGATCGCCGAGTCGCAGCACGCGGTCGCCTCTGCGCACGACCGGCACCTTGGCGAGATCCTCAGGCCCCTGGATCGCCTGGACGTTGCGCACGTTGAGGCGCTCGCCGTTGTGCTCGACGAACCCGCCGGTGCCGACCACGAAGCTGTCGGCGTAAGCCAGCACGCCCGCGTCGACGGCTTCGGAGGTCGTCTCCATCACCCGGTTGAGCGGTACGCCGTACCTGGCCAGCTTGGCCGGGTCCACCTGCACGTGGCGTTGCTGCAGCCGCTCGCCGTAGATGTCGACCGCGGCGACCCCGGGCACGCGCAGCAGGCGCTGCCTGATCTTCCAGTAGGTGATCGACGACATCTCGACCAGGTTGAGCTCCTCAGAGGCGAGGCCGATCTTCATGATCCGGCTGGTCGCCGAGAGCGGCGGCTTCATGACGGGCGGGCTTGCCCATGTCGGCAAGGTGGGGGTGATCTGCGCAAGCCGCTCCTGGACGAGCTGCCGCGACCTCATCTGATCGGTGCCACGATCGAAGATCAGCTCGATCGCCGACAGCTGGGAGACGGACTTCGATCGAAGCTCGTCCAGCCCCGGAATACCGTTCAGCTGCTCCTCGAGCGGGACCGTGATGAACTCTTCGACTTCCTCCGAGGAGTTACCGAGCGCGATCGTCTGGATCTCGACCCGCGGCGGCGCGAACTCGGGGAAGACGTCCACCTCGGCGCTCGGAATCTGGCTGGCGCCGAAGACCATCATCGCCGTCGCGGCGAACAGCACGAGCCAGCGGAACCGCAGGCTTCTGGAAACGATCCAACGCATTACGAATTACCCCCCTGAGCCATCAATGGCTGGCTGCGATCTCGAGTTCCGTGCCGTACACCTCTGCGGCGCCGGTGGTCACGACTTCCGTGCCGGCGGCCGGACCGTCCGACACGCGCACACGCTGGCCGTCGATGCGATCCACCTTGACCTCTTCCCTGAGGTAGGTCAGAGGCTTCGGCGCCGTGTAGACATAGGTCTTGCCCTCCGTGTCGTAGATGAGCGCTGCGTAGGGCACGACCTTGTCGCCTCCGCTCCCGCGGACCTTCTCCGTCTCGAGCCCGGTGCGGGCCGCCCCTTCCTCGGTCAACGTGACCTTCTTCAGATCCTCGTTGACCTCCTCGAGGTGGGCCGGCTCGTAGCCGGTGGCCGTCTCCGTCTCCACTTCCTTGCAGGCCGAGAGGGACAGGCCGGCGAGCGCCACCCCGACGGTGGCCGCGACCAGGCGGGCTTTTCGGGTGCCGCGCCTGATCACTGGGTGGCCTCCCGCTCCGAGTCGGTCGCCGCCGGAGCAGCGTCCTTGGCCGGCACGGAATCTCCGTTGGCCGCGGTGCCGGGCGAGGCGACCCGCTCGCTGCCCGGCGCCGCGCCGGCAGGCTCGGGCTGAACGCCCGCCCACCGGTGCAGGAGCTCGTCCTCCGGTGTGACACTCGGCTCGTGCGCGACTGCGAAGCGCAGGTACAGCGCCGGCAGCACGAACAGGCTCAGGAACGTGGTCGACACCAGTCCGCCGAGGATCACGACGGCCATCGGATGGATGACCTCGAGGCCCGGCCGCGAGCCCATCACGACGAACGGCAGCGCGATCAGCGCGAGTGCCGTGGCCGTCGCGAGGATCGGCGCGAGGCGGTCCCTCGCTCCCTGCTTCACCAGCTCGGCGTCGAGCGCGTGGCCTTCCTTGCGCTCGAGATCCTGGAAGTGCCGGATCAGCATGAGCCCATTGCGGGCGGCAATCGCGAACAACGCCACGAACCCGACGATCGAGCCCAGCGACAGCTCCGCGCCGTCGATCAGCGCGGCGATCGCTCCGCCTGCGAGCGCGACCGGAAGGGTCAGGAACGCAAGCGCCGCGAGCCGCCAGCCACCGAATGCCGGCCTGCAGCAGCAGGAAGATCGCGATCGCAGCGGCGATCGCGAACGCCAGCATCTCGGCCGTGTTGATCTCCTCGGCCGTGCTCTGCTCGATCACCTCGGCGTGGTACTCGAGCGGCAGGCTCAGGTCGGCGAGCCGGTTCTCGAGGTCCTTCGCAACGTCGCCGACGCTGCGCCCGCTGACGTCGGTTTCGACGTCGAGGTACCGGGAGACCGCGTCACGCTTGATCACGGCGGGCGTGTCTGTGACGCGTACGTCGGCCACGTCGCCGAGGCGGACGCTGCCGCCTTCGGGCTTGTCGATCACGAGGTTCCGCACGTCCGCGACGCTCTGCCGCGTCTCCGGCTTGCCCTGGACGATCACGTCGAAGACCTTCTGGCCCTCGAACACGCTTCCGACCTGGAGGCCCTGGATCATCGTGGCTTCGGCGCGGCGCACGTCGCCGGGCTTGATGCCCTCGGCGCGGGCCTTTGGCCAGGTCCACCTTGATCTGCGAGCTCGGGCTGTGCGGTCGGCTGCGAGATCTGCGGGTCCTCGACCCCGTCGACCTCGGACATCAGCCGCTGGACATTCGCCGCCTCGCGGCGAAGCACGTCCTGCTCCTGGCCGAACACCCGAACGGCCAGCGGCTTGTCCGCCCCTGTCAGCACGTCGAGCCCGTCCCCTGTGACCTGGTTCTCACCCTCGTTCAGCGCCGCCAACGTCGCGGATCTTCTGATCCGAGTAGGTGGTTACGTTCGTGCGACACCTCAGAGACACCGTCCACGGCACGCTCGATCGCGCTCATGGTCGCGTCGTAGTCCGCTCCGGAGTCGATGCTGACCCACAGCTCGCTGGAGTTGACGTCCCCGATCGTGTCCGAACCGACCGCGCGTCCGACATGCGCGCCGACGTTGTCGACGCCATCGATGCCGCGCAGCGTGCGGCTCACCTCGGAGGTGATCTGCGTCATCCGCGGCTGAGACGTCCCCGGCTGCGCATCGAGGTTGACGAGTACGTCCCGGTCCTTGAAGGTCGGGATCAACGAGGTGTCCGAGCAGCGGCAGCACGATCAGAGCGACCGCCACGCAGCCGGCCGCGGCGAGCAGCGCGGTGCGCGGCTTCGCTAGCCAGCTTCGAGAGCGCACCCTCGTAACGCGGCCGGATCCGGCTCACCACCGGCGACTCCGTACGGGCCGGCGCACCTCTGGAGAACAGCATCAGGCTGAGCGCCGGCGTGAGCGTCAGCGCCACCAGCATCGCAGCACCGACCGCCAGCGCATATGCGAGCACGAGCGGCTCGAAGAACGCGCCGGGGCGCCCTTCCATGATCACGACAGGCACGATCGCGAGCAGTGCGATGAGGGTCGCATACGCCATCGGGCTGCGCACCTCGCGCGAGGCTTCGGCGACGACCGAGGCGACCGACTCGTCGCTCCCGGCCTTTCCGATCTCCTCGCGGCGTTCGCGCAGGCGGCGGGCGACGTTCTCGGCCCCCACGACCGCCTCGTCCACGATCACCGCCAGTGCGACCGCAAGCCCCGCGAACGAGATCGCGTTGAATGTCTCGCCCAGCAGGTCGAGCACCAGCGCCGCCGTGACGAGGGACACCGGGACCGTCACGAGCGCGATCAGCACGGTGCGCCAGTGGAACAGGAATGCGGCCAGCGCCAAGACGAGCAGCACGCCTGCGATCACGATTGCGAGCGTGAGATTGTCCTTCGCGTCCTCGATGAAGGTCGCGGGGCGGAAGACGGACGTGTCCGTCTGCATGCCGGAGAGTCCCGGCTGCAGCTTCTCGAGCGCTTCCTCGACGCCCTTGGTGACCTCGAGCGTGTTCGCGCCCGGGAACTTCTCGACGACCATCAGCAAGCCGTCCTTGTCGTTCACGATCGCATCGCCGATCAGTGGCTGGTGGTCGATCTTCACGTCTGACACGTCGGACAGGCGCAGCCTGCCCCCGGTACCCTCGACCGGGACCTTGCCGAGCTCCTTCGGATCGGCGATCTGGTCGAGCACATTCCGCACCTGCATGCGCTGCTGCGGTGTGTCGATGAACCCGCCCGTGCCGGGGGTCGAACCCTCGAGGTAGCTCAGCGGCGTTATGACCTGCGCGTTACCGGCGGTCGCGACCACCTGGTCCAGCCGCACGCCCTTCTGACGCAGCTCACGCGGGTCGACCTGCACCTGGATCTGCTGGTCGCGCATGCCGTAGACGGACACGTTCGCGACACCCTCGACGCCCATCACGCGCGGCCGCACGGTCCAACGCGCGATCACGGACTTCTGGATCGGCGTCAGCTTGTCGGAGGCCAGCGAGAACATCATCACGCGGCTCGACGAGGACAGCGGCTGCAGCATCGTCGGCGCCTTCGACACGTTCGGCAGTGCATGGGCCTGTGTCAGCGGCTCCTGAACGAGCTGGCGCGCCCTGTAGAGGTCCGTGCCCGGCTCGAAGACCATCACGATCGACGAAAGGCCCGGAACCGAGCTGGAGCGAATGGTCTCCACGCCCTGCACGCCGTTCAGGAGGTCGGCCTCGAGCGGCACCGTGATCAGCTGCTCCACCTCTTCGGCGGAGAGTCCGAGCGCCTCGGTCTGAACCTCCACGTACGGCGGCGTGAACTCGGGCAGCACGTCCGACGGCGCATTGCGCAGCTGCACGAGGCCGACGACCATGATGCCCGCCGCGATGCCGACGATCAGCAGTCGGAATCGAAGGCTCGATCCAACGATGGCACGAATCATTGCTTGGTACCCCCCGGCGCAGTCATGGGGAGGTGCATGGGAAGGCCCTTGGACAGGCCGCGGCGCCCGCGGCGCGGCGTGTTCAGCGTGAATAGGCAATCCCCCACCTCCATCCGTGTTCCCCCGGTCCGAAGACGCGGGAGCTGTTCGAATCCGTCCCTTCTGAGGCTCTCGGAAAAGCCGTCCCGGCTCTCAGAGTTCTCTCAGAGTTCTCTTAGAATTTTCACAAGCTACCCGCGGCGCTCTTCGCTTGTCAACCCCTGCGAGCGAATTTTTTTGCGGCACGAGGCGAGCGCACTAGAAAGAGCGCCGGCTTGCAAAGCGCGTTGCGCGGGGCCGTCGAAACGGAGGAGCCGGGGCGCCCGGGCGGGCGTCGCCGATGCGCTTCGCGAGCTCCGCCGCAAAGCTGCAATCACTTTTGAAAATGGGCCTAGCCAGGAAGCCATGTTGCGCGTTACACTGGCGCCCTACGGCGGAAGCCGCATGGAGGCTGTGCTTGTTTTTTGTTCGAGGGGTTTGCTCTTTGGAGCAGGGGCGACGCGTCACGGCGCGACAGATCGTTTGCCTGCGAAGCGCTTGTGCTTTCCCCTCCGGGCAAATGAAGGACGCCGAGGGTGAACGTACAAGGACGTAAGCGAACTCTGACAGTCGGGCTGGGAGGGGCCATTGTGCTGGCCCTAGCCGCATGGATCATCGGGGGGCAGATCCGCTCGCCCGCCCAGATCGCTGCGGAGACCTCCGCGCCCGACCCCTCGGCGATCACGGTGCCGGTCGAGCAGCGTGTGCTGTCGAGCGACGTGATCGTGCGCGGCACGGTGCGCTACGGCTCGCCGCAACCGGTCGTGCTCGCCACCTCGGAGTCGAAGCAGAGCAACGCCTCCACCAGCCCCACGGACATCGTCACGACCGCGCCGCGCCGCGGCGCACGGGTCGGGGAGGGCTCGGTCGCGATGACGATCTCCGGGCGGCCCGGTCTTCGTGCTGCGCGGCGCACAGGCGTCCCACCGCGACCTGGGCCCAGGCAAGCGAGGCCCCGACGTGCGCCAGCTCGAGACCGCGCTCAACCGCATGGGTTTCTTCCCGGGCAAGATCGACGGCCGCTACGACGGCGAGACCGGCTCCGCCGTCGCCTCCTTCTACGAGAAGCGGGGCTGGGAGCCGTTCGGGCCGACCAACGTCCAGCTCGAGCAGCTGCGCGCCGCGCGGTCGGCCGCCACCGCAGGCGCGAGACGCATTTCTGCAGAGCCGCCTGGTGACCGCCGGCGCGCCGGCCGGCGACATCGCCCAGGCGCGCATCGACGTCGAGACGGCGCGCGACGCCGCCGAGACGGCGCAGCGCGACCTGGGTTCCCAGCGAGGTGCGGTGACCCTGGCGATCCTGAACAGCAGCGCGGGACAATTCGGTTGCCGCCGCCGAGGTGGCGACCAGGACCGCGGCTCTCAACAGGGCGCGTGACGCGCTCGCCGAGGCCCAGCGCGCCCTCGCCGGCGCGCCTCCGGACACGTCTCCCGCGGAGCGGGTGGCGCTGGAGGTGAACGTCCGCCAGGCCACCGAAGACGTGACTGTGGCGCAGGCCGACCTGAACGCTTCGCGCGCGTCGGCGCGCGCGACGCGCGCGGCCGGCAGCAACGCCGTGGCTACCGCTCGCGCCGAGCACCGGCGGGCCCAGAGGGCCGTTCCGCGCACGCGCCACCAGGTCGTGTTGGCGGAGCAGCGGCTCGCGGTGCTCCGCAACCCGGACGACACATCGCTCCAGCGGCTGGTCACCGCGAATGCGGCCGAGGAGGCGCGCAACGCCGCCGCCGAGGTGCGCAGGCTCTCCCGCCAGGTGGGCATCCAGATGCCTGCCGACGAGGTGCTCTTCTTCCCCACTCTGCCGCTGCGCGTCGACAACGTGCGCGCCAAGCGCGGCGACAGCGTGACCGGTCGCGTGATGACGGTCAGCAACTCTCGCCTCGCCGTGGACTCCTCGCTCTCGCTCAACGACGCGAAGCTCGTTCGCCAGGGCGCTCAGGTCACGATCGAGGAGCCGGACCTGGGCGTGAAGACGACCGGCGCGGTGACGCTGGTCTCCGACCGGCCCGGCACGCACCAGGCCGATCCCGGCCGCATCTACCTCGAGGTGACTCCCAAGACCGCCCCGGCACAGCTGGTCGGGACCTCGGTGAAGCTCACGATCAGCATCAAGAGCACCAGTGGCGAGGTGCTGGTGGTGCCCTTGACCGCGCTGTCGGTCGGCGCCGACGGGGCCGCCCGCGTCCAGGTGCAGCGGGCCGGCGGCGGCCTCGAGTACGTCACCGTGAACCCGGGCCTCGCGGCCAAGGGCCTCGTCGAGGTGACGCCCACGGACGGAGGCAAGCTCGAGCCCGGCGATCTGGTCATGGTCGGCTCCCGCGAGGGCATCGCCGCGACCTCGCCGCCGACGTCCGCCACGGGCGCATCGGGCGGCTCGGCGGGCGGAGCGGGATCTTCAACCGGGGGCACTACCGGCGGCTCTGGGAGCAGCGGGGCCACCGGACCTTCGACGCCCTCGGGTGGCGGCGCCTCCGCGGGCGGCTCCACGAGCAGTCACAGGACAACGGCGCAGACCCGAGCGCCGGCACCACCGGCCCCTCCGGCACGACGCCATAACCGCGGGCCGGATGGTCGCAGAGCCCTCTTCTTCCCCCGCCACGCTCCTACCGGAGACGGTCGCGCTGGTCGACGGTCACCTGCAGCCGGGAAACGGGCAGCCGGTCGTGGAGCTGCACGAGCTCAGCCGTACCTATGGAAGCGATCCCCCGGTGCAGGCGCTGCGGGGCGTCGACCTGACGGTGGGCGTCGGCGAGTGGATGGCGATCGTCGGCCCGTCCGGGTCGGGCAAGTCCACGCTCTTGAACATCCTCGGCTGCCTGGATCGCCCGAGCGCCGGCTCCTACCGGATCGACGGCATCGACGCCGGCGGGCCTGACGGACGACGAGCGCGCGGCACTGCGCGCGCAGCTCATCGGCTTCGTCTTCCAGACCTTTCACCTGCTCAGTCACCGCACTGTGCTCGAGAACGTGATGCTCGCGGAGGTGTACGCACGGGGCGAGCGGGCGAGCCGCCAGGCGCGCGCCGAGGCCTCGCTCGAGCGGGTCGGCATGAGCCACCGGCGCGACTTCCTGCCGATCAAGCTCTCCGGTGGTGAGCAGCAGCGCGTCGCGATTGCACGTGCGCTGCTCGGCGAGCCGCGGCTGCTGCTCTGCGACGAGCCCACCGGCAACCTCGACTCCAAGAACACCGCCTCGCTGCTGGATCTCTTCGACGGACTCGCAAGCCAGGGCCTGACTTTGATCGTGATCACCCACGACGAGGATGTTGCGCGGCACGCCAAACGGGTCGTGCGAATCGTGGACGGCTGCCTCACGGAGGTCCCGCAATGAGGCTTCCCTCGATTCGAGGTGCGATCCGCAGGCGGCTCCGGCAAGGAGCGCGCCCCCGTCGGCGGCGAGCCCAGCCACCGCCCGTTGGAGCCGCACATGGAGATGCGCGACCTCGTCACCGAAGCCGCCGCCGGGCTGATGGCGCGCCCCGCGCGCGTGGGACTCACCGTGCTCGGCACCGTGATCGGCGTGGCGGCGCTGGTCGCGACGCTCGGGCTGTCGAAGACAGCGGGGAACCAGATCGTCGGGCGGTTCGACAAGGTGGCGGCCACCGACGTGGTGATCACGCCCGCGCCGAGCGCGCCGAAAGGCAGCACGGACGTGATCCCGTGGGATGCAGAGTCGCGCCTCTCCCGGCTGAACGGAGTGGCGGCGGCTGGAACGCTTGCCGAGGTGGACGTCAAAGGTGAGCTCGCACGGTCGATCCCGGTCAACGATCCGCTGGGGCAGACCGAGGTGCAGCTGCCGGTCAGAGCCGCATCGCCGGGACTGTGGAGAGCGGTGCGCGCCACCCTGTCCTCGGGTCGCTTCCCGGACGCCGGCCATTCGGCGCGGGCCGATCGAGTCGCTGTGCTCGGTCTCAACGCCGCGCGGCGCCTCAACATCACGACCCTCGAACAGCAGCCCGCGATCTTCATCGGCGACCGCCAGTACCAGGTGATCGGATTGCTGAACACGATCGGACGCCAGTCTTCGCTGCTCGGGTCGATCGCGATCCCGGAGGGCACCGCACGCCGCGAGTTCGGGCTCAGCCGCGCCCGCCTCGGTCCAGGTCGAGACCGAGGTCGGCGCAGTCGACCTCGTCGCCCGCCAGGCGCCGAGGGCCCTCAGCCCGACGAACCCCGCGCAGCTGCGCGTCGCGGCTCCGCCGGACCCGAGGTCCCTGCGCGGCGGCGTGGAGAACGACCTCAATGCGCTGTTCATCTTGCTCGGAGCGGTGTCACTCCTGGTGGGAGCGCTCGGCATCGCCAACGTCACGCTCGTCTCGGTGCTCGAGCGCGTCGGCGAGATCGGCCTCCGGCGGGCGCTCGGCGCTGCACGCCGCCACATCGCCGCCCAGTTCCTCATCGAGAGCACGGTGATGGGACTGCTCGGCGGCATCATCGGCGCGAGCCTCGGCACGCTGGTGGTGGTGGCGGTGTCCGCCAGCCGGACGTGGACTCCCGTGCTGCAGCCGTGGGTGCCGTTCGCGGCGCCGTTGGTGGGCGCGCTGATCGGCCTGCTGTCTGGAACCTATCCGTCGATGCGGGCCGCCCGGATGGAGCCCGTCGAGGCGCTTCGCGCGGGGGCCACATGAGCACCCGCCGGCATCTCATCCCCACTCCTCAGCCTCAGGTCCGTTGGGCAACACTCGAAAGGAAGAATCGATGAAGAACCTGCGCCGACGACTCGCCCTTGCGGGCGCCGTGGCGATCATCGCGATCCTCGTGGCCGGTTGCGGCGACGAGAAGAAGTCCAACGACAGCTTCGTGGAGCTGGAGGACCGGATCGGCTTCAGCCAGGAAGGCATCACCGAACGCCAGAGCCGCGTCGAAGGCGCAATCCAGGCGTGTATGAAGGCGCAGGGATTCGACTACATCCCGGTTGACCCGTTCGCGCAGCGCGCGGCGCTGACCGGCAAGGCGAACATCAAGGACGAGGAGTTCAAGAAGCAGTTCGGCTACGGGATCACGACGTTCTTCGGCAAGGGCAACGAGCAGTCCGACCCCAACGACGGCATCCGCAAGAGCCTCTCGGCGGCCGACCGTGCGGCTTACGACCGCGCGCTCTTCGGCGACAGCCCCGGGCTCACGTTCGCGGAGGCGGCCGACACGGACGCCACCAACGAGCTGGGCGGCTGCACGCGCCAGGCGACCGACCAGGTCTTCGGGGGCACGGCCGTGCTCGCGAGCCTGCAGAAGAAGCTCGACGGGCTCGACGAGCGGGTGCTCGAGGACCAGCGCATGGTGAAGGCGATCGAGAAGTGGGCCGCGTGCATGACGGAGCAGGGCTACCAGTACGAGGACCCGGAGGAGATCGACGCCGACCTCCTGAAGCGCTTCGAGTCGATCGTGGGGGTCGGGGTCACCGCGGGTGCGACGGTGCCACCCGACGCGGGCACGAGCTATGACAAGGCGGCGCTCGCCGACCTCCAGCGTGAAGAGGTGAAGCTCGCACAGGTGGACGATGCGTGCGAGAAGAAGGAGATCCTGCCGGTCGAGGTGCCGGTGCGCCGGCAGTACGAGGCGGAATTCCAGGAGCAGAACCAACAGCTGCTCGACCGGCTGAAGCCGGTGGGGAATTGAGAAGTAGGAACGCTTGCAAGATGGAAAATTGGCTTGACTCGACATTCAATGCTCGGCTAGGTTCAGCTCGCTGGAGCGCGACGGAGCCGAAGGGCAGGGAGGCAACATGATGGAAGGCAGGGGTAGTTCGTTTGGACGCCACCGTGCGTCAAGGCTCGGACGCGTATTGGGGGTGGCGATCGGGCTGGTTGGCTTGCTGCTGTTGCCGCAGGCCGCGTTCGCGATCGACGAGTTCCCGGTGGGCAACAAGCCGGGCGGCATCACGACAGGTCCGGACGGCGCGCTGTGGTTCACGGAGGAGGGGCCACCTCCGCCCGCGTCCCCGGTCAACTTCATCGGGCGGCTCACCACGAGTGGCCAGTACACGCACTTCCAGCTCCCGAACCTGGGCAGCATTCCGGACCAGATCGTCGCGGGCCCGGACGGGAGGCTCTGGTTCACCGAGGTGGGCGGAAACCGGATCGGCGCGATCACTACCGCGGGCGTCATCACGGAGTATCCGAATGCCGGCGGCCAGCCCCAGGGCATCGCGGTCGGCCCGGACGGCGCCCTGTGGTACACGGCGGCCGCCAGCAACACGATCCGGCAGATCGACACGAGACGGCACCTACGGCGCCGTCTACACCATCCCGACGGCCACCAGCGACCCCTCGGACCTCGAGCTTGGCCCGGACGGGCGGCTCTGGTTCACGGAGACGGTCGGGAACAAGATCGGCGCGCTCAACATCGGCGACCGGCGCCATCACCGGAGTATCAACGTGACCTCGCCTCCGAGCGACCCTCCGGCATCGTCGCCACGGCGGGCGGGATCCTGTGGTTCACGGAGCCGGGCATCGCCGCCATCGGCCGCATCACGACGGGCGGAGCGATCACCGAGTTTCCCGGGCTCGGGCAGCTCGGCCTCGGCAATCGCGGCCGGCCCGGACGGGGCGCTCTGGTACACGCTCGGCTACCAGGCCCCGCTGCCGACCAGTCCGCCGTGCACCGGCACGGGTGAGCACGCGATCGGCCGGATCACGAGCGGCGGCACGTTCACGAACAAGTTCGCCACGCCCTCGCCACTGAGCGACCCCAGCGACATCACGCTGGGACCGGACGGCGACCTCTGGTTCAGCGAGTACTGCGCCGACAAGATCGGCCGGATCGTGCGGGACGCCGCCGTCTCACCACCCCCGCCGCCGGTGGTGGTGCTGAGCCTGTCCTCGGTGAGGCTCTCACCGAGCTCGTTCAGGGCAGCCCCGAAGGGTGCCTCGATCACGGCCAAGAAGAAGAAAAAGGGCAAGACCGGCACTAAGGTCAGCTACACGGTCTCGCTTGCCGCATCGACCAAGTTCACGGTCGAGCGAGTCGAGAAGGGACGCAAGAGCGGAAAGAAGTGCGTCAAGGCCAAGGGCAAGAAGAAGGGCAGGAAGTGCACGCGGTACGTCCGGGTGAAGGGCAGCTTCACGCACAAGGGGAAGGCCGGCGGCAACAAGTTCGGCTTCTCCGGTCGCGTCGGCAGCAAGCGGCTCAAGCCGGGCAGCTACCGCCTGAGCGCCGTGGCCACGACCGGCCCGAGCAAGACCAAGGTCAAGCGCACGAACTTCAAGATCGTGCGCTGAGCGGGACCGCGCGGGAAGATGACCGGCTGGTGACCTGACGATGCGGTTGCTGGTCGTCGAGGACGATGCCAAGCTCGCACGCGCGCTGCAGCGGGGTCTGCAGCGCGAGGGCTACGTGATCGACCTCGCCGACACAGGCGACGAAGGGCTGTCACAGGCAAAGGAGAACGACTACGACGTCGTGCTGCTCGACGTCATGCTGCCGGGCCGGGACGGGTTCTCGGTCTGCCGGGCGATGCGCCGCAGCGAGCGGTGGACGCCGGTGCTGATGCTCACCGCCCGCGACCAGGTGAGCGACCGGATCCGCGGCCTCGACGCCGGCGCCGACGACTACCTGGTGAAGCCGTTCGACTTCGGTGAGCTGCTCGCGCGGCTGCGCGCGCTGATCCGGCGGGGCCCGTCCGAGCGGCCACCGGTGCTCGAGGTCGGCGACCTACGGGTGGATCCCGCGTCGCGGGTCGTGTCGCGTGGCGGCGACCGAGGTCGAGCTCACCGTGCGCGAGTTCGCGCTGCTTCACTTCCTCGCCCGGCATGCGGGCGAGGTTGTGTCGCGGGAGCAACTGCTCGAGCACGTCTGGGACGACCGGGCGACGGCTCGACGAACGTGGTGGACGTCTATGTCGGCTATCTGCGCAACAAGCTGGAGCGGCCGTTCCGCAAGAAGATGATCCGCACCGTGCGCGGCGTCGGCTTCAGGCTCGAGGTCGAATGAAGCTGCCGATCCGCGTTCGCCTCACCGCCTGGTACGCCGTCCTGCTGGCGGCGATCATCACGGGCCTGGGCGCGTTCCTCGTGCTGCAGCTGCGGTCCGACCTCCAGGCCACGGTCGATCGCGAGGTGAGGGCCAACTCGACGCAGATCGCCCAGGGCTACGCGTACGAGGGCGCGGAGGACTTCCAGGACGTGAGCCGCACCGTGCTCCCGCTCGGCAGCTCCGCGGCGCAGGTGCTCGATCCCCGCGGCAGCGTGCTGCTGGCGCACGGGGATCCCATCTCCGGCCCGATCGTGCCGGCGGACGTGCAGGCCGACGTGCTGCGCGGCGAGCGCCGGATGGTGACGGTCGACGTGGGACAGGGCGACGAGCAGTACCGGGCGCTCGCGCTGCCGGTGAAACGTAGAGGCAAGGAGCGCGTGCTGGTGGTCGCGCAGTCTCTGAACGAGGTCGACGAGTCGGTCGACCGGGTGCTGGTGCTGTTGCTGCTGGCCGGCCCGGCGGCCCTGCTCGCGACCGCGGTCGGCGGGTGGTTCATGGCGCGCAAGGCGCTCCGGCCGGTCGAGCGGATGACCTCCAAGGCAAAGCAGATCGGCATCGACGACTTGCACGAGCGCATCGCCCCGCCGCGCACGGGCGACGAGATCGGGCGCCTCGCGGTCACGTTGAACGCGATGCTGGACCGGCTCGAGCGCGGCGTCGAAGAGAAGCACCGTCTGATCGCGGATGCGTCTCACGAGCTGCGCACGCCACTGGCCGCGATGCGCGCGGAGCTGGACATCAGCCTGCGAGGCGACGACCTCACGGAGTCCGCGCAACTGGTGCTCGAGAGCACGCTCGAGGAGGTCGAAAGGATGAGCCGCACCGTGGACAACCTGCTCACGCTGGCCCGCGTCGACGAGGGCCGCCTGGAGCTGCTCAAGAGCCGCATCGACATCGCCGAGGCCAGTGAGGCGGCGGCCGACCCGCTCGCCCCCCTGGCGGCCGCCAAGGGGCTTCGACTTCCAGACCGACGGGGAACCGTGCGAAGTCGAGGCCGATCCCCAGCGCCTGCATCAAGCACTCACCAACTTCATCGAGAACGCGATCAAGTACGCGCAGCCCGGCGGCGAGGTGACGGTCACCAGCTGGTGCCGGGAGCAAGAATGCGGCGTCACCGTCTCCGACAACGGCCCCGGCATCCCGACCGACGCCCGCGAGCACATCTTCGACCGCTTCTATCGCGTGGACCGCGCCCGCGGGCGCGATGGCGGAGGCAGCGGGCTGGGGCTCGCGATCTGCCTCGAGATCGCCAAGGCCCACGGCGGACGGGTCTGGGTCGAGAGCGAAGAGGGGAACGGAAGCGCCTTCACGCTGGCGCTGCCGCGGGTGGACGCCGGCGACGCGCCGCCCCGCGGCGCCGTCACGACCCGCTCAGGCGCTCCGGTCTCCTAGCCGCGCTTGAAGCTGACGAGCTCTTCGCGGCCGCCGCCGGAGCCCTCGGCGAGCACCAGCCCGACGTTCTTCGCGTAGTACTTGTGCTCGAGGCTGCCGCCTCCCAGCGGAGCCGTGTCCTTGGTCTCGACGCAGTTCTCGAACCTGCCGAAGGGCACTGTCACCTTCGCGTCGATGCTGACCACCTTCGGCGCGGTCCTCTGCGTGACCCTTGTAGTACTCCTGGCGATACGCCTGGCCGGGGCTGCGGCTTGGCCGGCATGATGACTCCCGGCTCGGCCCCATTCACGCCGGCCTCCCAGGAGCCCTCCTTTGTCTTGGGCTTCCCGTTCTCGTACTCGGTGGTGTCCTCGCCCATGTACCAGACGTTGCCGGCGGAGTCCTGCGCATACCAGTCGAACGTGTCCTCGACCAGGTCGCCGTTCTCCGTCACCGTGTCGCGAACGACGCGCGCAGTGATGCCCTCGATCTTCTTGGTGTCGTTCGTGACCTTGATCACGACCTGCTGATCTCCCTCGCGGAACACCGCCCTGCTGCCCGGGCCGCAGCGGAAAGTAGGGATTGTCGATGTCGGTCGTGAAGTCCGCCGGGTCGAGCGTCACGGGCTCGGCTCCCTGTGGGAGGCTCGACTTGCCGTCGCTCTGACCGCTCGTGGTCGTGCTGGTGCCGGTGGTCGTGCTCGACTTCTCGTCGTCCGATCCGCAGGCGCCCCCGACGACCAGGGCACAAGCCGCTGCCACTATCGAGATCCGTTTCATGGCGGTCAATCTAATGGGTCGTTCCTGTGAAAAGTCTCGAGGGAGGACTCAAGGGCAGCGGGGGATAATCCCAGCCGTGTCGAGAACGAACGTCGAGCTGGTGCGGGAGATCTACGAAACCTGGAATTCCGAGGGCCTCGACGCACTCGCTCCCTGGCTTTCCGAGACGGTGGAGTTGCAGGACGCCCCCGAGATGCCCGACGCCGTGCGCGTCCACGGCCGGGACACGGTCGCTCGCGCGCCTTCGCGAGGTCGCCGAGGCGAGTGGGCGGCGGGTCGGTGGAGCTGCACGAGCTCAGCGCATTTGGCGACGAGGTGCTCGTGCCGATGGTCTGGAGAGCCGGTGACCAGGCCGGGAGCGCGGAGTTCGGCGAGGTGTTCCACGTCGTGCGGGTCTCCGGCGAGCAGATCGTCACGATGCGCGTGTTCGTGGACGAAGAGGCGGCGCGCGCCGCGGCCGGTGGCTAGGTATCTAGGGCAGCGCGACCTTCTTGCCCGGGTTCATGAGCCCCTTCGGGTCGAAGGCGCGCTTGATCGCGGTCGTGCAGCTCGAGCGCGGGCGGCGGCCACTGGCGGGCGAGCTGGCCCGCGCTTGGTCCAGCCGAGCCCGTGCTCGCCGGACACCGAGCCGCCGAGCCGCACGGCCAGCTCGAACAGGTCCTCGGCGGCGTCGCTCCGCGCGCTGCAGCTCGTCGCGCGTCGGTCCGGTCGACGAGGAACGTGGAGTGCAGGTTGCCGTCGCCGGCGTGGCCCCAGCTGCAGGCCTCGAGGCCGTGCCGGGCGCCGATCGCGACCGTCTCCTCGATCGCCTCCGCGAGCCGGTCGAGCGGCACCACGATGTCCTCGCTCACCTTGCCCCCACGCTGCGCGCTGACCGCGATCGAGACGCCGTCGCGCCAGCGCCAGAGCGCCTCGACCTCGGCCGGCGTCGCGCAGGGCCTCGACGGCGAGCGCGCCGCTCGCCGAGCACCTCGACCAGCTCGCCGCTGCAGTCGCTCCGCCTCGGCCCGCGCTGCCGTCGGCCTCGGCGATCACGGCGAACCCGGCCTCGCCGGGCACCGGCCTCGGGAACGCGGCGGCGGCCGCCGCCAGCGCGCCCGGCGTCGAGGTACTCGAGCGCGGCGGGCTGCAGGCCGCTGCCGAGCACCGCCTCGATCGCCGCGCAGCCCGCGCTGCTGCTCCGGTAGAAGGCCGACCACGGGCAGCGCCGCCTCGGGCGCCGGCAGCAGGCGAAGCCACGCGGCCGTGACGACGCCGAGGGTGCCCTCGGAGCCGACCAGCAGCCGCGATCAGGTCGTATCCGGCCACGTCCTTGCGGATCGGGCCGCCGACCGTGACCACCTCGCCCGGCGGCACGACGGCCTCGAGGCCCGGTCACCCAGGCGCCGGTCACGCCGTACTTGAACGCGTGCGGCCCGCCCGCGTTGGTGGCGATGTTGCCGCCGATCTGCGACTGCTCCGACGCGCCCGGGTCGGGAGGAAAGATCAGCCCGTTCTCGCGCGCGAGCCGCCGGACGCGTGCCGGTGCGCACGCCGGCCTCGACGTGGATCCGCCACAGCAGCGGGTCGAATGAGCGCACGGCCGGTCATCCGCTCGAGGCTCAGCACGACGCCGCCGTCGACCGGCACGGCGCCGCCCGGCGAAGCCGGTCCCGCCGCCGCGCGGCACGATCGCGACCCCGTGCGCGTAGCACCACGCGACGGCGCGGGCAACGTCATCCGTCGATGCGCGGAAGCACCACCGCGTCGGGCCGGCCGGCCACACCGGCCGCTTCGCTGTCGTCGGCGCCGTAGCCGGGAGCATCTGCCGGCAGGACCCGATCCGCCCCCAGGAGCGCGGCGAGCTCGTGTTCAAGCGCGGTGGTCGCGGACACTTCGCCCAGCGTGATAGCTGACAGGCGGCGCGTCAAGGATCGCGCCGTCCTATGCTCGGCGGATGGGCGCTCGCGAAGACATCCTGGGCCGCGCGCTTCGTCGCCGGGAGCTGCTGGTCGCGCTCGCCGGCATCGGCGTGGCCGGGCTGTGGCAGGCGGCGTGTGGCTCCGGCGATTCCCAGAGCGACGGTTCGACCGCGACCACCTCGGCGAGCGGCGGCGATGCCGCGACGCCGGACTGTGTGCTGACTCCCGAGAGCACCGAGGGCCCGTACTACCTCCCCGGCCAGCCCACGCGGCGGGACATCACCGAGGGTCGGCCCGGCGAGCCGCTCGCGCTGCGGGTGGCGGTCGTGGACGCCGGTAGCTGCAAGCCGATCGAGAGCGCCGACGTGGAGCTCTGGCATGCGGACGCCGCCGGCGTGTACTCCGGCGTCGACGGCAACGACCAGCACTTCCTGCGCGGGCACCAGCGCAGCGACGCGAAGGGACACGCGCGCTTCGACACCATCTACCCCGGTTGGTACCCGGGCCGCACGCCGCACATCCACCTCAAGGTCCACGTGGGAGGTGCGGATGTCCACACCGGCCAGCTCTTCTTCGACGACGGGACGAGTGCCTCCGTCTACAGGACCTCCGACTACGAGGCCCATGGACAAGCAGGTACGACCAACGACGCGGACGGCATCTATGCCGCCGCGGGCGCCGACAAGGCCACCGTCAAGGTGGCGCGCCGAAACGGCGGCGGCTACGACGGCCGCATCACGGTGGGCGTTCAAAGCTAGAGGTCCAGAGGGTCCCTCTCAGGCCACTCTCAGCTTCCTCTCAGCTTCGGCGCGATCATTTCGGGTTCATGCGCGTCCTGATCGTCGAGGATGAAGTCAAGATGGCGGCGGCGCTGCGGCGTGGGCTCGAGGCCGAAGGCATCGTGGCCGACATCGCCTCACGCGGCGAGGATGCACTATGGATGGCACGCGCGACGGAGTTCGACGCCGTCGTGCTGGACCTGATGTTGCCCGGTATCGATGGCTTCGAGACGTGCCGCCGGCTCCGCGCGGACCAGGTCTGGACGCCGATCCTCATGTTGACGGCGCGGGACTCAATCGAGGACCGCGTCCGGGGCCTCGACCAGGGAGCAGACGACTACCTCACCAAGCCGTTCTCGATCGCCGAGCTGATGGCGCGGTTGCGAGCACTCGCCCGTCGCGGTCCTGTGCGAGCGGCCCGCGGTGCTCGAGATCGGTGACCTGCGCCTCGACCCCGCCACCCGCCAGGTGTGGCGAGGCGACGCGGAGATCACGCTGTCCTCGAAGGAGTTCGCGGTGATGGAGGCGTTCATGCGACGGCCCGGCGAGGTACTCAGCCAGTTTCAGCTGCTCGAGCTGGCCTGGGACTACGACTACGAGAACCGCTCGAACGTGGTCGAGGTGTACGTGCGCTACCTGCGCGAGAAGATCGACCGCCCGTTCGGCGTCAAATCGATCGAGACCGTGAGGGGCGCCGGCTACCGGCTGCGCAAGGACGGCGGATGCTAGGCAGGCTGCCGATCCGCGTGCGTTTGACCGCCGCCTTCGCCGTTGCGATCGTGCTCGTGCTGGTGGCGACGGCGCTGTTCGTCTACGTGCGCCAGCGTGCAGACCTCGACGAGACGATCGACGACGGCCTGCGCTCGCGCTCAGACAACGTGGCCGCCCTTGTCCGTCAGTCGAACCGGGGCCTGGCAGGCAACGAGGGCCTTCGGCTGGCCGAGTCGGAGGAGAGCTTCGCCCAGGTCCTGACTCCCGCGGGGCGCTTGGTGGACGGGACCCGAGGCCCGCGCGAGCCGGCGCTGAGTCCCGGCGAAGCACGGCGCGCAGCGCGGGCTCCGACCTTCTTCGAGCACCGCGTTGCCGGGATCGACGGCCCTGCGCGCGTGCTAGCGCGGCCCGTCACGATTGGATCGCGCCCGCTGGTGGTCGTCACGGGGACGCAGATCGAAGACCGCAATGACGCGCTCTCGGGCTTGGTCACTTCCTTCGTGATCGGGGGCACGGTCACGGTGCTCGTCGCGTCCGGAGTCGGTTACCTCCTGGCCGCCGCCGGGCTCGCGCCCATCGAGGCGATGCGGCAGCGGGCTATGCGCATCTCCCTCAGCCGCGGAGGCGAGCGCCTGCCGTTGCCCAAATCACACGACGAGGTGCGCCGTCTCGGGGAGACGCTCAACGACATGCTCGCTCGCCTCGAGGCATCGCTAGAGCGGGAACGCCGCTTCGTGGCGGATGCGGGCCATGAGCTTCGCACGCCGATCGCGGTCGCCAAGACCGAGCTCGAGGTGGCGCTCCGGACCACGAGCGGCGATGCCCAGACAAGGCGGTCGCTGGTGACGGCGCTCGAGGAGATGGACAACCTCGCACAGCTCGCGGAGGACCTGCTCCTTGTCGCCCGGGCGGACGAAGGCCAGCTGGCCCTGAGGCGCGAGGAGCTGCGGATGGGCGAGCTCCTCGAACAGACCAGACAGCGTTTCGCCGACCGCGCCCGCGAGCAGGGCCGGGAGATCCGGGTCGAAGCGCCGGACGGACTGACGGCCTCGCTCGATCCGATCAGGATCCGCCAGGCCCTTGCAAACCTGGTGAACAACGCGCTGGGACATGGCGCCGGAGACATTCATCTCTCGGCGCGGTCGCGCTCGGGGGGTGTGGAGATCGACGTCAGCGACGAGGGATCCGGCTTCCCGCCGGAACTGGTCCACCGTGCGTTCGAGCGCTTTGCGGGAGGACACGACGCGGGCGCGCAAGGCGGGTCCGGACTTCGGTCTGGCGATCGTGCGCGCGATCACAGAGGCGCACGGGGGCACCGCGACGATCGTCGAGCAGCCCACCGGCGGACCCACGGTGCGGCTCTTCATCCCAGCGGTTGCCGGCGGGGACGCCCGCGGCCGTGCCGTCGGCGCCCTCTCATCGCAGTCTCAGGTCGGGCGGGCAAGCTAGCGACGAGCAGGTACCAGACCAAACGGAAGGTGCAGACATGACTCGCAGCAGGAAGCTGATACTGGCCGGAGCAGTGGTCGTCGCGCTCGGCGCCGGAGGGATGGGAGTTGCCCAGGCCGTAAGCGACGACTCGGATGAGCAGGCGACCGGTCCCCAGGCCGATCAGGCCAAGCAGGCGGCGGTCGAATCGGTCGGCGGCGGTCGCGTCGTGAGCATCGAGCGTGAGGACGAGGCCAAGTCCGCTTGGGAGGTCGAGATCGTGCGGACCGACGGCCGCCATACCGAGGTGGACCTGAACAAGGATCTGCAGCGGGTCGGTGTCGAGACCGACGACGACCGCGCCGAAGACGAAGGCAGTGACGACGACTGAAGACACGGCACCGTCTTCGAGGCCGCGGCGGGATTCGGACTGACGGCCGAGGAAGTTCTGAAGGCCGTCGCGGTCGCACTCGATCGCCTGCCCACCGATGAGGCCGACTGCATCGATGAGATGGCCGGCGCTCTCGGCAGCAGCCTGATCGCCAAGCAGCGGGTGTTACAACGCTAAGGCGCGTCGTGGGTGAGGCGTCGAACGCGCTCGCTCGTGAGCTCAGGCCTGCTGATCGGGCCGTCCTCCATTGGCTCGAGGTGCGCCTCGGGGAAGAGCGTGCGGACCCGTTCGCCGAGCGCGCCCTCGAACATGGGGTCGGGACCTCCGTGGAGAATCCACACGCGGTCGCCGAGTGCGCTGACATGAGTGCTGACGTCGTCCGCAAGCCAGCTGGTGGCCCGATCGGATGCCGCTTCGAAGTCCAGGTATTCGGACACGGACTCGACTCTCTCTCGTAGCTGGCCCTCGTCGAGGTCCGGATTGATGGCCGCCAACACCGACCGCAGGGCCGCTCGCGGATCCGTGATCATCATCTGCTGGAGCAGTGCGATCACTGAGTCCGACGCGGCCATCACACCCGATCCCTCCAGCTCGGCGCGGGGTAACACCCCGGCCGCACCTGGCGCAATCGCGATCAAGCGCGAGAGCAGGTCCTCCCGCCACGCGCCCACCCGCGCCGCTCGATTGAACCCGTCTCCGACGCCGATCGCGACGTCCGCGCCGCCCGCGTCCTGCAGGACCGCCTGCAGATCGTCCGCATCCGTGTCCATGTCATAGGGACCGCGCCGGCTCGATCGTCCGCACCCCCGCGGGTCGTAGAGCAGCACACGGTGATCGCGGGCCAGGTCGGCGATCAGGCGCTTGTAGACGCCGGGGTAGCTCCACAGCGTGTGATGGGTGAGCAGCACCGTCGGCCCCTCGCCCTGGGCCTCCCAGTGGATCTCGATGCCGTCCGGTCGCTGGATCTGGGTCACGAGCACGATTCTGCCCAACGTGGGCGACAACCAATGTGACTTTGTCACCTGGAAGCAGCAGGAATCAGGCCTACCGAGTAATTCGATGCCCGATACCACCGTCACCAGCTACGAGCACGAGCAGTTCATCAAGACCGTCCAGCGCGAGGCCGCGATCTCGTGGGACGAGGCCGAGCGGGCCGTGCGGTCGACGCTCGAAACGCTCGCCGAGAGGCTCTCGGCGGGTGAGGCGCGGGACATCGCCCGGCAGCTACCCGGCGATCTCGGAAAATGGCTCGCTAGCTCGAACGGCGCTCAGCCCTTCCACGCGGAAGAGTTCCTTCGCCGCGTGGCGGAACGCGAGCAGGTCGACCTCGACACCGCCGAGCGACATGCTCGCGCCGTGTTCCTCGCGATCGCGCGCGCCGTGAAGGACCGTGAGCTGAAGGACATGGCGGCCGAGCTACCCAAGGACTTCGAGCCGCTGCTCACGCCCGCGCTCGCGGCAGCCGACCAAGTTGGCCCCCACGAGGTGGTGCCGTTCGAGGAGTTCCTGGAGCGGGTAGCCGATCGCGCCGGGCTCGACTTCGAGCCGGCACGGCTCGCCGCCACGAAGCCGTTTTGGACGCTGGCGGAGCGGATCGCGGGCGGAGAGGTGAAGGACCTCGCCGCCCAGCTGCCAACCGAGCTGCGGCCCCCGCTCGAGCGGGGCAGCGAGCACACCAGAGGCAAGGCCGAGCGGATGTCTCTGGCCGACTTCGTACGCCGTGTAGCGGAACGCGAAGGAGCCGCGCCCGACGAGGCACGCAAGCACGCCCACGCCGTCTTCAGCACCCTCCGCGAGGCGATCTCGGAGAAGGAGTTCGGCGACCTCTTCGCCGAGCTCCCGGACGAGTACGCCGAAGCTCCTGCGGCGGACCTGAGTCCCGTCAGGCCCGGGTCCGTCTCCGGCGCCTCCCGTGCGAGGATGTCGCCGTGCGGAAGGCCGCGACGATCGGCGTGTACGGCTTCACCGCGGATGGGTTCCTCGACACGCTCGCGCGAGGCGGACGTCGCGCCAGCTGCTCGACGTGCGCCAGCGCCGCGGGGTGCGCGGTAGCGAGTACGCCTGGGCCAACGCCAGCGCCTGCAGGCCGCCCTCGCCGAGGCCGGCATCGACTACCGCCATCACAAGGAGCTCGCGCCGACCACCGAGCTGCGCCGGCTGCAGTACCGCGAGGACGACCGGCAGGGCGTCGGAAAGCGCTCGCGCATGCGCTCGCGCCCGAGTACGTCGAGCGCTATACGAGAGAGATCCTCGACCGCGTCGATCTCGCGCCGATCGTCGAGGAGCATGCCGGCCGACGGGTGTCGGCGCTCTTCTGCGTCGAGCGCGATCCCGAGGCGTGCCACCGCTCCTGATCGCGGCGCGCCTCGCGACCGAGCACGGGCTGCCCGTCGTCCACCTGCGTCCCTGAGACCTGGTCCATCGGCACCGGGGGCCGGCCGAGGCAGGATCCGGCCGGTCCGCGTCGTAGCCTTTCGGAACGGTCACGCCAGCAAACCGCCTAATCCCTGACAAGCAGGGAACGGGGGACCCAAGAAGAGGGGCTAATCCACGCGAGTGGAGGCGCACGCTCCTTCAGCGCCAGCCCGACAGCTAACCCCGTCGGCATCCGAAGGAGCTGTTCAGCTTGCGGACTTCGCCATGCGGACGTTCGTGCGTCCGTGCAATCGCGATCGTCGTTTCAACGCTCGCCGCGCTGGCGGCGCCGGCATCCGCCGAGCACGGAACCGGGGGCGCCGGTACCGTCATCCCGCCCGCGCCGGCCCCGCCCGCCGTGCCGCCGACCACGGCGCTCGAGACCGCAGAGCTGTCGCCGGACGGGCGCACCGCGATCGCCCCGGCGAGCGCGCCCGACCAGGTCAAGAACGCGATCTACGCCGCCAACGAGCTGACGCGCAAGCCGTACCGCTATGGGGGTGGGCACCGCTCCTTCCTGTTGGACACGGCGTACGACTGCTCTGGTTCCGTCAGCTATGCGCTGCACGGCGCCGGTCTGCTGGACAAGCCCCTCGACTCCAGCGCGCTGATGCGTTGGGGCCTGCGCGGGAAGGGTGCGTGGATCACGGTCTACACGAACCCGCGGCATGCGTTCGCGGTGATCGCGGGTCTGCGGTTCGACACCTCCGGCCCGGGCCAGCGCGGCCCACGCTGGCGCTCCGGCGCGCGCGTCAGCCGCGGGTTCGCGGCGCGCCATCCCGACGGCCTCTGAGGCGGTCCGGCCGTCGGCGTGCCGGCCCTGCTCGGGCTACTCGCGGTCGTCCTGCGCATCAGGAGACGCTGAGGCCGGAGCCACGCTGATCCAGCTCTTCGCGAGCCCGCCGACCCGCTCGGCCAGCACCGGGGCGCCGGGAAAGAGGACGCGGCCAGCTCGCGCCGCCGCAGCAGCGCGATCTCCTCCCAGTCCCCGGCCACCCCCAGCCGCCAGTACGGCCGCCGCGCGCGCGGCGGGAGCCAGTGCGCAAACGGCAAGAGCGCGTGCGGCTCGACCGGAAATGAGAACGCCGGCGTTTGCACGTACCAGCCGCGGGCCGACCCGCCGTAGCTCGGCGGCAAAGCCGCGCGCCGCTCGGGCACGACGTGTTCGATCACGCTCGAGGAGTACGCGAGATCGAATTCGCCGTCTGCGAACGGCAGCCGCTCGGCGGCGTCGGCCTGCACGAACTGACCCTCGTAGTCCGGACGCTCGCGGACGTCCACGCCCGTGATGTCCAGCCCGGGCGCGAGCCCCCTGAGCCCGACCGGGCCACAGCCGACGTCCACGACCCGCATTCCCGGTTGCGCCCCGGTCAGCGAGAAGAACCGTTCATGTCGAGAGGCTCGCGCCCTGGCCGCGAGCGGCGAAGCCAGACGGGTCCGCCAGCCCTGCTTGGCGGTCGCGTACACCTCCGGGCCGGGCATCGCCGTGATTCTCCCAGGACCGTTTTCAAGATCTTCAATCCGGCTCGACGATTCCGCCACCATTGCCCATGAGAACGCTCTACCTGCTTCGCCACGCGAAGTCGAGCTGGGACGATCCCGGCCTGCCGGACCACGACCGCCCGCTCGCGCTCCGGGGCCACGTGCAACGAAGCTGCTGGCCAAGCACCTGCGGCGCGAAGGGATCGCGCCGGACCTCGTACTCTGCTCCACCGCGCGCCGCGCCCGCGAGACGTTCGAGGGCATCGCGCCGGGGCTCGGCGACGACCCCGAGGTGCGCTTCGAGCCCGAGCTCTACGGCGCTTCTGCGGACGAGCTCGTCGCGCGCCTGCGCACCATCCCGGAGCACGGTGCAATCGGCCATGCTGATCGGCCACAACCCCTCGATCCAGGCCCTCGCGCTGCGTTTGGCCGGCAATGGCGACGAGCTCGAGCGGCCTTCGGAGCAAGTACCCGACGGGAGCGCTCGCGACCCTCGACGTTCCCCGGCGACTGGGACGAGCTCGAGCCCGGCGCTGCGGGCTCCTCGCGTTCGTCAGGCCTAAGGATCTCGAGTGACGACGGGGATCGGCTCGATCCCGTGCTTGCGCATGCCGCGTTCGATCTCCGCGATCGTGGTCTCGACCACCTTCACGCGCGCGTAGCGCTTCGACTCCGCCTCGACGAGCTGCCACGGACCGAGGTCGTGGTCGGTCCGCTCGAGCATCGTCCTCGACCGCTTCCTCGTAGTCCTCGCGGCGCCCGCGGTTGCGCCAGTCCTCCGGGGTGAGCTTCCAGCGCTTGAGCGGGTCGCTCTCACGCGCGCTTGAAGCGCTTCAGCTGCTCCTCGGCCGAGATGTGCAGCCAGAACTTCACGATGATCATGCCCTCGCGCGCATACATGCGCTCGAATTCGACGATCTCCTCGTACGCCCGCGACCACTGCTCCACGCTCGCCAGCCCCTCGACGCGCTCGACCAGCACACGGCCGTACCAAGAGCGGTCGAAGACGGCCATCCCGCCCCAGCCGGGCAGCGCCGTACGAAGCGCCAGAGGTATTGGTGGCGCTTCTCCCTGCGGGGTGGGCGCTTCGAACGTGGCGACGCGCACGTGGCGCGGGTCGAGCTTGGCGACCAGGCGCTTGATCGCGCCGCCTTTTCCCGAGGCATCCCAACCCTCGAACACCGTGCAGACCGGCGGCCCGAGCCGGCCGTCATCGAGCTTGCCCCCGAGCTGGAGCCGCAGCGCCAGCAGCCGGCGCTGGGCCGCAACGAGGCGTCCCTCCTCTTCTTCGCGCGACAGCTTGAGGCCAGGTCGAGTTGGGCGAGCCGCCCCTGCTTGCGTGCCACTAGATGGTTGATTCCACGGCGACGTGCGTGCGGGGGCGTGCCAGTCCGAGGTGGGCAAGGACGCAGGGTGACGCCCATGCTGGTTGCATGGGCCAGCCCGAGGACGCAGATCCACCGAAGGAATGGCGCGTCATCCGTGCGTGCGTGGCCGGGGGATCAAGCATCTAGATGGTTGCGGCCGCCGCGGGCCGGTCGCTATGCTTTTCGCGGAAGATCCTCAGCGCGAAGGCGCCCGCTGGATGCGCACGGAACGCGCGCACGGCGCTCGCCACCGGCTCGGGCAGGTCGTCCGGCTGCGGAAGCGATACGCCGTACTCGGTCGGCACCGTGACCGCAGCGGATATGCCGCGAACGTGAGGTCGGCCGCCGTGAACCGGTCTCCACAGAGGTAGCGGCGACCGTCGGCCAGGCGCTCGCCGATCGTCTCGAAGGCCTCCCACGCGAGCCTCGTCCTTCTGCGGCCCGGCCGGGTCGATCCGCAGCTCGCGGTTTGCAAACCGCACCATCACCGGCCAGAAGGCCGTCATCGCTGCCCCTTCCCATCGCGGCACGCCCTGGTTGTTCACCTTCAGCATGAGCCGCCGCTGCTCGAGCATGTACGTGTACATCACGCGGCGAGCATCCGGGCCCAGCCCCTTGTCGAGCCAGCGACTGAGACTCTCGACCTCCGCTCGCAACGCGGCTTCGTCCGGGAACAAACGGAGCTCCTCCGGCAGCGACTCGTCCGCGTAGGCCAGGATCTCCTCCGACTCCGCGAACACACCCTCTGGTGCAAGGAGGACCGGCACCGTCTTGCGGCCGCCGGCGCGCCGCGCGACGATCTGGTGCACGCCCTGGACGTGGCGTTCCTCCGTGTACGGAAGACCGGCCCGCTCAAGCGCCCACCGCGCCTTCTCGCAGTAGTGACTGATGGGAATCGTGATGAGCCGGCGCACGACAGGAGGAAGGATGTCAGGTCCGGCCATGTCTGAAAGACTGGCCCCGGAAGCTTCGATGCCGGCTGAGGGACCCAAGCAGATCAAGCCCAAGGCGCTGGGCGACTACCTGGAGGTGATGACCAAGGCTGTCTTCCAGTCCGGACTCAACTGGAAGGTGATCGAGGCGAAATGGGAAGGGTTCCGCGAGGCATTCGAGGGCTTCGATCCCGAAAAGGTGGCCCGCTTCACGCCCGCTGACGTGGACCGGCTCGCGCAGGACACGCGGATCGTCCGCAACCGGCGGAAGATCCAGGCCACGATCGACAACGCGGTCGAGATGGTGGCCTTGGACCGAGAGCACAAGGGCTTCCGCAACTACCTGCGCTCCCACGGCTCGTTCGACGAGACGGTAGCCGACCTGAGGCGCCACTTCAGCTTCCTCGGCGAGACCGGCTCGTACTACTTCCTACATGTAGTAGGCGAGAAGGTGCCCTCGCACGAGGACTGGATGGCCGCCCGGCGCTGAGGCCGGTAGCCTCCCCCGGTTTTCACCGCCCCGCGAAAGTCGCGTGGCCCGGGCCTTTCTCCATCAAAGTTCGTGCGCCGCTCTGGAGGTCCTCGCTCGCCATCACGGGCGCCCCGACTTCCGGAAGCCGGGCGTCGGCCGCCTCCACCCCGCTGTCCACCGCCAGCCGGATCATCTGCTTGGTGGCCGCGTGGGCGCGGGTCGGGCCGGCGGCCAGACGCCGGGCGAACTCACGCGTCTTTGCCTGCAGGTCCTCAGCCGGGACCACGCGATTCACGACTCCCCATTCGAGCATCGTCTGCGCCGGGTACGGACGGCCCGTCAGCACCGCTTCCGCCGCCCGGCCCGCGCCTGCACGCGCCACCAGCCGCTGCGTGCCTCCCCCGAACGGCGTGGCGCCGATCACGGCCTCGACCAAACCGAGCTGTGCATCGTCGGCGGCCCAGATCAGATCGCAGCTCAGCGCGACTTCGAGGCCGGCCGCGAGACACAGGCCCTGGACGGCGGCCACCGTCGGCGCCTGGATCTCCGCGAAGCGCCTGATCGCCGACATGAACTCCTCGAGCAGCGCGCGGGCCGCCGCCTCGTCGCGATCGAGGAACATCTCGACGTTCGCCCCCGCCGAGAAGTGCTCTCCCTCCGCGCGCAGCAGGATCGCACGGGCGCCGCTGTCCCGAGCCTCCTCGGCCGCCGCCGTGAGCGCGCGCGCCAGCTCGAGCCCGAATAGATTCAGCGGCGGATCCGCGAACACGATCTCGCCGACGTCGCCTTCCAGCTTGAAGGTCACATCCGGCATCGAAGCTCCTCTCGTTGGGGGGTACGTTTTACCGGCAATCGGGGGCCCGCGACCGCGTCCGGCCGTATGTTCCACAAGGTGATCGCCGCTGCACTCCTCGCTGCGCTGAGCGCTGCGGCGCTGCTGGGAGCGGCGCCTCGGGCACACGCGGACGCGCCTGTCCACAACTATCGCGGTGTCGTCCCGGTGCTGGTCTACCACGGCATCCACGCCAATCCCGATCCCTCCCGCGACCCCTACGCGATCTCGCAGCCTGAGTTCGCCAGTCACATGGCTGCGCTCGCCGCCGCCGGCTTCCATGCGATCTCGATCGACCAGTACGCGCGCTTCGCCGCGGGATACACAGCGGCCCTGCCGGACCGGCCTATCCTCATCACTCTCGACGACGGTCGCCTGGACAGCTACCAGGGTGCAGACGCGGCTCTCGGTCGCTACGGAATGCGCGCGACCATGTTCGTGATCACCGCCAAGGCCGCCGCGGCCGCGCCTGGATACCTGAGCTGGGCCCAGCTGCGGGCGATGGCCGCGGGCCGGCGCTGGGACGTGCAGGAGCATGCGCACGCGGGCCACGTGCGGATTCCCACCGGCCCCGGCGGCCGCACCGGTCCGTACTACGCGAACCTGATCTACCGCAACGGCACCCGCGAATGGTTCAGCGTGTTCAAACGCCGGGTGACCTCTGACATCCTCGCCGGCCGCAGCCTCCTGGCGTCACAGCTTCCGGGCTTCCAGCCGTTCGCCTTCGCGGTTCCCTACGGGAACTACGGCCAGCAGAGCACCAATTACGCGCCAATTCCGGCCTGGCTCGGCAGCTGGCTCACCCGCGCGTTCAACGTCGTCTTCGTCCAGGACCACGCCGTCTACAACCTGCCCGGGAACCCGATCGGCCAGCGCTACGCGATTCGCGCATCGACCACCGCCGGGACGCTGCTCGCCTGGCTCGCCGAGGCGCTGCCCGCGAGCGCGTGGGTCGTTGCACCCCCCTCCCCCATCCGCCCCAAGCGCCCGACCCTGCGCAAGCGGCGCGTGGGACGGCGCAGCGTGCTGCTCGTGTTCAAGGTGCGCAAGGGAGCGAGGCTGAGGGCGACCCGCCGGCGCGCCGGGCGCCGCCACCGCGTGCGGGTGGCGGTCGGCGCGCGCGGTCGCCTGCGCGACCGGCGCCTGCGGCCGCGTACGGCATACGTCTATCGGGTGGTCGCCGTGGGGCCGAGCGGCCGACGCAGCTCACCGCTCGTGGTCAGAGTTCGCACGCGGTCTTCCGCGGGAGCGGGATCCTTGACCAGCAGAGGCGCGGGATCGACGCCTCTCGATGTGCAGTAGGGGCAGCGGTCGGATGCCGAGAAGACAGCATCGAACCTGGTCGCACACAGCGGGCATTCGATGTCGGCCATTGTTAGAAATCTACCTCACTCGTCGCCGCGGAGCGAGCGGAGCTGGTCGAACAGCGAGCGGTCTCTCGCCTCGCCGCCGATACCGGGTAGCTCAGCGCGGCGCGGGTCGCGGCTTTTCGCCAGGCCGGATCAGGCCGCTCTCGTAGCCGAAGATCACCACGTGGATCCGGTCCCGGAGGTCGAGCTTCATCAGGATCCGCTTGACGTGCGTCTTCACGGTCGACTCCTCGATCACGAGCTGATCGGCGATCTCGTTGTTGCTGAGGCCGAGCGCCACGAGCTCGAGCACGTCGCGCTCCCGCGGCGTTAGCTCTGCGAGTCGCTCCACCGGCGGCTCGCCGACCTCCGGCCGGCTCGCCATCCGGTCCACGACCCTGCGCGTGACCGAAGGGGACAGCAGCGCCTCACCCGCCGCGACCGTGTGGATCGCCGCGATCAGCTCCTCGGGGCTCGTGCGCTTCGAGCAGGAAGCCGGACGCTCCGGCGCTCAGTGAGCCGAAGATGTAGTCGTCCTCCTCGAAGGTCGTGAGCACCAGCACCTTGACGGCCGGAGCGGCCGCGAGGATCTCCCGCGTTGCCGAGATGCCGTCGAGCCGGGGCATGCGAACGTCCATCAGCACGACGTCCGGGTTGACGCGCGCGGTCCGGTCCACGGCATGCAGGCCGTCAGTCGCCTCGCCCACCACTTCGACCGTCTCGTCGCTCGACAGCACCGCCCGCAATCCGGCCCGCATCAGATCGTCGTCGTCGACGAGCAGCACGCGCACCGGGGCGCTCACAGCGCCTCACTGTCGTACGGCAGGAGCGCGCGCACGAAGAACGTTCCGTCCACTCGCTGAGCCTCCAGCGTCCCGCCGAGCAGGCTTGCGCGCTCGCGCATGCCCACGATCCCGTGACCGCCCTCCGCACCGTTGGAGCCGTTCGATGGCACCCAGCCTTCAGCGGGACCCGGTGGCCGGGAGGCCGTAGCGGGTTGGTCACGTTGACCTCGAGCGCGCGGGGCTTGTACTTGACGAGCACGTCGACGTCGCCTCCTCCGTGCCTGACCGCGTTCATGAGCGCCTCCTGGACGATCCGGTACGCGGCGCGCTCGACATCGGATGGGAGGGGCCGGTGTTCGCCCTCGAACCGGGTCGTCACCGGGCGGCCGACGGAGCGCTGGCGGTCCGCGAGCAATTCGATGTCCTCCAGCGAGGGCAGCGGCGCACCAGGCGGATCCTCCGTCTGCCCGAACTCGCGGAGGCCGCGCACCAGGCGGTCGATCTCGCCGATCGTCGCGCGCGCAACCTGTTCGATCGTCTCCAGGGCGGCCCGCGACCGGTCGGGGTCGCGATCCCGCAGCAGCCGGGCCGCACCTGCCTCGACGAGAATCACGTTCATCGCGTGGCCGGCGGAGTCGTGCAATTCGCGCGCGATCTTCGTCCGCTCCTCGGCCGCCGCGAGTCGGCGTTCCCGCTCGGCTTCGCGCCGTACGCGCCGCATCTGACTCTTCGAGCTCGGCGATCCGCTCGCGCCGGAGCCGAGCGCGATCGCCGGCGATCCAGAACGCGAGCCACAGCACGCCTATGGCCGCGAGCTCAGGAGCAGGGAAGCCACCGTCGTCGACGATCACGACCGCGGTCGCGAGCGCGATGAAGGCGATCGCCGCGAGCACCTTCGCCGCCGAGCCGAAGGCCGGGTCGCGATCGCCGGCGGCGGCCAGCGTGTAGACCGCGATCACCGGCAGGTTGCTGATCTCGCCCGGATAGTGCAGAAGGATGAAGGGCACCACCGGGGCCGTGGTGAGCACGAGTACCAGCGACGGTGCGACGCGGCGAAAAACCAAGGGCAGACAGGCGAGCACGAGCAGGGAGACACCGAGCGCATCGCCGTCCCGCGTGTCGGCCGGTGGCGGCCCGAGACCATTGCTGAACAGGAGGCCGACGGCGGCCCCGAAGACCAGCAACGCGATCGCGGCGTCGACCGCACGATCCCGCGCGGTCAGACGGTTCGCGTTGTCTCTCCAGGCCGCTACCAGTCTCGAATACACGTTCCCGATACCGACGGTAGCCGACCGGCGGCCGAGCTCGCGTCCTCCTTGGGAGTGAACGGCCTACCCCTGCGGGAGGACCGGGATAATGCGCTCCGTGCGCCGGTTCAACATCGCTTCGCCCGAGTTCGAGTACGACGCCGACGACCCGCCCGGATTCCGGTCCGGGATGCTGCGATTCGGCCGGATGGTCGGAGGAGCGCAGCTCGGAGCAAGCGTCTACGAGCTGCCTCCCGGACAGGCGATCTGCCCGTATCACTACGAGTACGCCGAGGAGGAATGGCTGCTGGTGCTCGAGGGCCGTCCCACCCTTCGCCATCCCGAGGGCGCCGATCGGCTCGAGCCTTGGGACGCGGTCTGCTTCTGCCCCGGACCGGAGGGCGCACACGGCGTGCGCAACGAGACCGACGAGACCGTGCGCGTGCTGATGTTCTCGACCGTCAAGCATCCGGCGGTGACCGTCTATCCCGACAGCGACAAGATCGGCATCTGGACGGGCAACAAGGACGATGACCTCTTGGCGCCGCGGGCGACCGCCGTGGACTACTGGTTCGGCGAGACCGAGGGACGGTCTCCCACCCAGTAGCGCGGGCCGGCCCCGCGCGCGGCGGCGCGGTCACCGGGGTTCGCGAGCCGGCAGCGGTCGAGCGAGAGGCATCCGCAGCCGATGCATTCCGTCAAGCCCGTCCTGAGCCGCTCGAGCTCGGCGATGCGCTCGTCGATCCTCGCCGTCCACTTGCCCGAGAGCCGTGACCAGTCGCGACGGGTGGGCGCACGGTCCGGGGGAAGCCTGGCGAGCTCCGTGCCGATCTCGTCCAGCGTCAGCCCGATCCGCTGGGCGAACACGATGAACGCGATCCGCCGGAGCACCGGACGCGGATAGCGGCGGTGGCCCGCGCCGGCCCGCTCGGACGTGAGCAGGCCGCGCTCCTCGTAGAACCGAAGCGCCGATGCCGCCACGCCGCTCCGGCGGGAGACCTCGCCGATCGTCAGGAGAGTGTCCACGTCGCGGAGGTAAGCACACCGGCTTCCTTATTCAAGCTCACTTGAGCTTGGGGCTGGGGCCTGGGGCTGGGCTGGGGCTGGGCTCGCGGCCGAGTGGCTGGGCTTCATGGCTTCCCTTGCGCGGGCCGCTTGGAAACCGGGCATGTACGGAGAGGGGGTTGTGACGGTTGCGTGCGTCCGTGGTGCGTGGTGACACTCGCGTTCGCACTTTCGGCCCGGCCAATCTGGCTACCGGCAATTAGGGTCGCTATAAACGGCCAAAGTGCACGGTAACCAGGCGGTCAGTCAGGATGTGCTCTATCCGTCGCCCTTTAGTGCCCATCCTGTCTGGGACGTCGCTGAACACGGCCGTCCGCGCGCCCGCCCTACGCCGCCTCCTGATAAGCCACCTCCGCTTCGGCCGGCGCCGGGTCCAGCTCGGCCTCCTCGACCGCCAACGGTTCCGGGCGTAGGACGGTCGCGGCCAGCCCGAGCGCGGCCACGACCAGGATCGTGGCGATCCCGAATGCGAGGTGATATCCGCTCGTCAGGGCCGAGGAGGTGGATTCGCCGCTCGCGAGCAAGGTGTCGCTGCGACTCGTCGACAGCGTCGCCAGCACCGCCAGACCGAGCGCGCCGCCTACCTGCTGAGTCGTGTTGACGAGGCCGGACGCGAGGCCCGAATCGCTGCGGCGTGGCGCCGGACATGGCCAGCGTCATCAGCGCGGGGAACGACAGCCCGGCGCCGATCCCGAGCAGCGCCATGACGGGCAGGAGCTCGCTCGCGTATTTGGCGTCGGCGGGCGCTCGGGTGAACAGCGCGAGGCCCGCCGCCATCAGCGACAGCCCGGACAGGAGCGTGGCCCGCGCGCCGAAGCGTGCGCTGAGCCGTGCCGAGAAGCTGAGCGAGAACAAGCCGATCAGCAGCGCGACCGGCAGGAACGCGAGCCCGATCTCGACGGGCCCGTAGCCCAGCACCCGCTCCATGTACAGCGATCCCAGGAAGAACATCCCGAACAGTCCCGCAACCATCAGCGCCTGCACCGCGTTGGCGCCTGACACGACTCGCGACCGGAAGATGCGCAGCGGCATCAGCGGATTCGCAGTGCGCGCCTGGCGGACGACGAAGAACACGAGCAGTGCGATGGCGAGCGCGCCGAGCCCGAGCGTGTTGGTCGAGCCCCAGCCGTAATCGCCGGCCTTCACGATCGTGTAGACGAGCAGCATCAGGGACCGGTGACGAGCACCGCGCCCAGCACGTCCGCCCCCCTGCCCAGGCCGATCCCCTGGTCGCGGTCGAGGAGCCTCGATGCCACCACGGCCGTCGCGACGCCGATCGGCAGGTTGACGAAGAAGATCCAGTGCCAGTTGATCGCCTCGGTGAGGACGCCGCCCAGCAGCAGCCCGAGCGACGCGCCGGCCGATGCGACGAAGCTGTACACCCCGATCGCCTTCGCCTGCTCCCGCGGCTCCGGGAACATCGTCACGATCATGCCGAGGATCACCGCAGCGGTCATGGCGCCGCCGGCGCCCTGGACGAAGCGGGCCCCGATCAGCACCTCCTGGCTCTGGGCGACGCCGCACAGCAGCGAGGCGGTGGTGAAGATGAACAGGCCCGCCATGAACATGTTCCTGCGACCGAGGAGGTCGCCGAGGCGGCCCGCCAGGAGCAGCAGGCCGCCGAACGCGATCAGATACGCGTTCACCACCCAGGCGAGGCTGGACTGGGAGAAGCCCAGGTCGTCCTGGATCGAGGGCAGGGCCACGTTCACGATCGTCTGGTCGAGGATGATCATCAGGAAGCCCACGCACAGGACCACGAGCGCGAGCCACCGGCTGCGGTCGCCCTCCGCCGGCGCGGCCGTTGGTGCGGCCTTTGGTCCTACCTGATGAAGCTGGCCAAAAGAGCCCGTGTCACGTCGTCGGTCGTTCATCGAAGTGCTCCCCGCGGTCGAGGTTGTACGATGGGTGTCGTACGTTAGCACTTGTACGATGATCGTCGTACAAGGTGTCAGAAATCATGCCGCCACAGGTCGCTGAAGAGATCGCTCACCCGCTCCGCGCCGAGATCGAGCTCGGCGCCGTGCTGCATGCGCTGAGCGATCCGGTCCGCCTCAAGATCGTGGCCGCACTGGCCGCGGCAGAGGGCGAGCACACCTGTGGAAGCTTTGACGTCCCGGTGACGAAGTCCACCTGCACGCATCACTTCAAGGTGCTGAGGGAAGCCGGAGTCATCCAGCAGCGTCAGGAGGGAACCTCGCGCCTCAACACGTTGCGCCGCGACGACCTCGAGGCTCGCTTCCCGGGCCTGCTCGCCACCATCCTTCAATCCGCCCGCCTGACCTAGCCGGGGAATGCCGAGCCAGGACATCCGGGTCTCGGCCACCACCCCGGCGAGCCCGGAGAGGATTCAATGGCATTCGTCGTTCGACCCCAAGGTGCCGGGCACCGGGTGGCTCTATCGTCATCAGCTCCGCCGTTTCATCAAGCGGCTGGTCGACGGCCTGGCCCGCCGCGCCCAGGAACACACCTCCCCCTGATCCGACTCAGGGGGGATGCCTCCCTCGTCAGGAGGACTCCCGGTTCATACCGAGGAGGGTTGTGGGTATCTCGGCCCGTCCGTACCGTCGGCGAACGTCCCCTGATTGACCCGAACTGGAGGTAGGTTTGTCTTCGCTCACTCGCTGGGTTCTCGCGCACAAGCGCACTGTCGTCGTCACGTGGATCGTGCTCCTGTTTGCGGGCATCGCTGCCGCGGGACCGGCGACGGACGCGCTCGAGCCGGAGTTCTCGGTTCCCAACAAGGAAGGCTGGGAGACGAACGTCGAGATCGCCAAGCACTACCGCGGCACGGGCGGCGACACGGTTCCCCTGGTCCCGGTGGTCGCGCTCCCGGCGGGGAAGACAGTCGACTCACCGGGCGTGCGGGCCGACCTGGCCAAGGTCGATGACCGTCTCGACAAGGCCCTGCCAAACTCCCGCCTCGCGTCCTTTGCCTCCACCGGCGACCGGACCTTCGTCTCCCAGGACGGCCGGACGACCTTCGCGATCGTCTACCCGCAGCCCGACCCGGACTCGGCCTTCGGCGAGAACCCCAAGGCCGAGAAGGCGGCGCAGGGCGCGCTCAGAGGCGCCACGGTCGCCGGCGCACCGGTGCACCTCACCGGGTTCGACGCGCTCGCCGAGCAGAGCGGCGGCGACGAGGGGCCGGGAGTGCTGGCGGAAGCCCTGCTGGGCGGGCTCGGCGCCCTGGCCGTGCTCACCTTCGTGTTCGCATCGTTCCTGGCCGTGGTCCCGATCCTGATGGCTGTCGTCTCGATCATGACCACCTTCCTCCTGCTCCTCGTGTTGACCACCCTCACCACCGTCTCGCCGATCGTCCAGTTCCTGATCGCGCTGATCGGCCTCGGCGTGGCGATCGACTACTCGCTGCTGGTTGTCTCGCGCTGGCGCGAGGAGCGCGCTCACGGGCACGCGGGCGACGAAGCGGTCCAGCGCGCGATGGAGACCGCGGGCCGCGCGGTCGTGTTCAGCGGCATCACGGTCGCGATCGGCCTGCTCGCGCTGATCGCCCTGCCGCTGCCCTTCCTGCGCTCGATGGGCTACGGCGGGATGCTGATCCCGCTGGTGTCGACGCTGGTCGCGATCACGCTGCTGCCGGTCGTGCTGGCGAAGGCCGGGCAGCGGCTCGACTGGCCGCACCGGCGCACCGACGACAAGGCGAGTCGGATGTGGACCCGCTGGGCCGAGGCGGTCGCGCGACGGCGCTGGCTCGCCGCCGGCGCCGGGATGGCGGTCGTGCTCGCGCTTGCGCTGGCCGCCACCGACCTGCAGCTCGGCACCTCGGACGCCGACACGATGGCCAAGTCGGGCGACGCCAAGCAGGGGCTCGTGGCGCTCGAGGACGCCGGCATCGGCGAGGGCTCGCTGCTCCCGCACGAGATCCTGGTCGAGGGTCGCACGGACCCCGATGCCGTCGCGGCCGAGGTCGCGCCAGGTCGAGGGCATCCACGGCGCGGTGGCGCCGGACAGTCGCGACTGGCGGCGCGACGGCACGGCTGTGGTCGAGGCGATCCAGATCCCCGACAGCGGCACCGAGGAGGGCGGTAACACGCTCGAAGCCGTGCGTGACCGGGCGCACGCGGCCGGGACCGACGTGCTAGTCGGTGGGCAGCCCGCAGCCAACGCGGACTTCATCGACGCCGTCTACGGCAGCTTCCCGGTGATGATCGCCCTGATCACGATCACGACCTTCATCCTGCTCGCGCGGGCCTTCCGGTCGCTTGTTGCTGCCGGCGAAGGCGATCGTGCTCAACATCCTCAGCGTGGCCGCGGCATGGGGCGTGCTGGTGCTCGTCTGGCAGCACGGCTTCGGCTCGGAGCTGATCTGGGACATCCAGGCGACCGGCTCGATCCCATCCTGGATGCCGCTGATGATCTTCGCCTTCCTGTTCGGCCTCTCGATGGACTACGAGGTGTTCATCCTGTCCCGCATGCGGGAGGAGTACGACCGCACCGGATCGACGGAGACCGCGGTGATCCGCGGCATCGGACGCACCGGGCGCCTGGTCACGAGCGCCGCGCTGATCCTGTTCCTGACCTTCACCGCGATGGCCTCGGGGCCGGGGACCGACCTGAGGATGATGGCCACCGGCCTGGCGGCGGGGATCCTGCTCGACGCGACCGTGATCCGCGCCTTGATCGTCCCCGCGGTGATCACGCTGATGGGCCGCTGGAACTGGTGGCTGCCGAGCTGGCCCGCGCGCTTGCTGCGGGTCGAGCCGTCGCCCCTGCGTGGGCGGCCGGCACTCGGGGAGGCGGACGGATGAACCCCGCGGTCACGGATACGCCGACCTCACACCTCTACGCCTCGGCGCCGGCGGCGCTGCCGTTCGACCCCTCGCTGGAGATCCGGGCGTTTCTGCTGCGGCGACCCCAAGGCAATCTGCTGGTCTACAGCGCGCCGACCGTCCCGGACGACGTCGAGGCGATCGGGGACCTCGGCGGCATCTCCCGCCAGTACCTGAACCACTGGCACGAGGCCCAATTCGGCTGCGACCGCATCGCGGCCACGTTCGACGCCTCCCTAATCTGCCACGAGCTCGACCGCCCGGGCGCGGAGGCACGCTGCGCAATCGACGAGACCTTCGCCGAGCGTCACCATTTCGGAAAAGACTTCGAGGTGATTCCCACTCCGGGCCACACCGCCGGCGCCACCGCGTTTCTCTGGGACGGCGGCCGCCACCGCTTCCTCTTCACGGGCGACACGATCTATCTGCGCGAGGGCGAATGGGTCGCGGCGGTGCTCGAGTCGAGCGATCGCGGACCCTACATGGAGAGCCTCGAGCTGATCCGGACGCTCGACTTCGACGTGCTCGTGCCGTGGGCGGCGACGCGGGGCCGGGAGTACTACGCGGTCACCGACAGGGTGGATACCGAGCGCCGCATCGACGCGATGCTCGAGCGCCTGTGGCGCGGCGCCGGCCGCTGATGGTCTAGCCGGCGGCGTCGCGCTCGGCGACGAGGCGCTTGGGCGCCCGGATCCGCCATGCGTCCTCGATCAGCTCGGCCAGCTCGTCCCGCCCGACGGCGTCCAAGCGCACCAGCACGTAGGGGTATCCGTCGTAGTGCGGCGTCGAGAAGAACACCTCCGGGCTGCCCTGGAGCAGCGCTTCGCGATCGGCGAGGTCGAGCACCCGCACCACCAGCGCGTCCGGATCCGTGCGCAGCCGGCACATTCCCTTGCCTTTCACCTTCAAGGCCGGCGTGCCGTACGAAGTCGCGACCTCCACGCCCGGGAGCCTCAAGCCGATCGCGACGACGTCATCCCAGCTCGGCACGAGCCCAAACTCTACGCTAGGCGACCTTGACCTCCGTACCGCCCGCCTCCGCCATGCCCGAGGAGCCCAACCTCCGCTTCGGGACCGCGGCCGGACGCTGGGTGCTGGCCGTCACGATCCTCGGGTCGGGCATGGCCTTCCTGGAGGCGACCGTCGTCAACGTCGCGCTGCCGGATATCGGAAAGGACCTCGGCGCCGACGTCTCCGGCCTGCAGTGGGTCCTCAACGGCTATCTGCTCACGCTCGCCGCGCTGATCCTGCTGGGAGGGTCGCTCGGCGACCACTTCGGACGCCGCCGGATCTTCGAGCTCGGCGTTGTCTGGTTCACGCTCGCCTCGCTGCTCTGCGCGGTCGCGCCCAACATCGAGACGCTGGTCGCGGCACGAGTGATCCAGGGCATCGGCGGCGCGCTGTTGACGCCCGGCAGCCTCGCGATCATCGAAGCCACCTTCCATCGCGACGACCGGGCCCGTGCAATCGGAGCCTGGTCGGCGCTCGGCGGCGTCGCCGCCGCGATCGGCCCGCTCGTCGGCGGGTACCTGATCGACGCGGTCAGCTGGCGTGCGATCTTCGTGATCAACCTGCCGATCGGCGCATTCGTGGTCTATCAGTCACGCCGCATCCCGGAGACCCGCGATCCCACGGTCACGGGCAAGATGGACATCCGCGGCTCCGCCCTGGCCGCGCTGGCCCTCGGCGGCTTCACCTTCGGCTTGATCCAGGCGCCCGACCAGGGCATCACCTCCCCGACGGTCGCCGGTGCGCTCGCGCTCGGCGTCGTGGCATCGCTCCTGTTCTTCCGAACCGAGCGCCGCAGCAAGCAGCCAATGCTGCCGCTGGACATCTTCTCCTCCCGTCAGTTCACGAGCGCCAACCTCGTCACGTTCGTGGTCTACGCCGCACTCGGCGGCGTCTTCTTCCTGCTGGTCGTCTTCCTCCAGACCTCGCTCGGCTATTCGCCGATCGCGGCGGGCGCGGCGTCCCTGCCGATCACCGGGTTGATGCTCGCGTTCTCTGCCCGCTCCGGAGCGCTGGCACAGCGGATCGGCCCGCGGCTGCCGCTCACCCTTGGCCCGATCCTGATCGCGCTCGGCATGTTGTTGATGCGGCGCATCGACATCGGTGACACCTACGTCGAGGCGGTCCTGCCCGCGGTGCTCGTGTTCGGGGCCGGCCTGACGCTCGTGGTGGCGCCGATCACCGCCACTGTGCTGGCCGCCGCGGACCCAAATCACGCGGGCGTGGCATCGGGCGTCAACAACGCGGTGGCCCGAACCGCCCAGCTCGCCGCCGTGGCCGTGTTCCCGCTGATCGCGGGACTGTCCGGGGCGGACTTCGAGAACGCAACCGCGATGGCCGACGGTTTTCACACCGCGATGCTGGCGGGCGCGGTCCTGTCCGCGGCCGGCGGGGTACTGGCCTGGCTGACGATCAGCAACGACGTGCTGAAGCAAGCTGAGGCGCCTGGTCGCGAACCCTGTCTCGAGGCTATGCAGACGGCGCCGGAATACCACTGCGCGGTGGCCGGCACGCCGCTGCAATCGGCCCCTCGCGGGTAGTGTCTGCGCGGCAAACGCCCGTGTCACGGATCGCAAGCCAACTCGGCGGCCGCCCAGAGCTCAGGAGCTACTTGGCGAAGGTCGTCCTCGTGGCGGGCGCGTACTTCGGGACGGCCAAGCTTGGTCTCCAGCTCGCGTCCGAGCACCCGAGCATCACGGCGGTCTGGCCGCCGACGGGCATTGCGCTCGCCGCGCTGTTCGTCTGGGGCTACCGCCTCTGGCCGGGCGTCGCGCTGGGCGCCGCGCTCGCCAACACGTTCACCGGGGACGCGCCGCCGGTGGCGGTGGTCGGAATCACGATCGGCAACACCCTCGAGGCGCTTGTCGGCGTCTACCTTCTTCGCCTCGCACGTTTCAGGCCGGCGCTCGACCGGGTCCGCGACGTGCTGGCGCTGGTGGTGCTGGCGGCGGGCCTCAGCACGATGGTGAGCGCGACCCTCGGGGTCACGAGCCTCTGGATCGGCGACCGGATCGAAGACGTGGGCGATCTGCCCTCGGCATGGCGGGTGTGGTGGCTCGGAGACATGACCGGCGACCTGCTCGTGGCACCACTTCTGCTCGTGCTCGCGAGCGGCGCACGCTTCACTCGCCGGCCTGCCGTGCTCGCGGAAGCGGGCTTGCTCCTGGCGGCGTTGGTGGGCCTCAGCCTGATCGTGTTCTCGCAGGACACTCCGCTCAGCTTCCTCGTATTTCCGCCGCTGATCTGGGCGGCGCTCCGGTTCCGTCAGCTCGGAGCGGCGCTCGCGAGCCTGATCGTGGCGACCATCGCGGTGATCTACGTCGAGCACGACATGGGGCCGTTTGCACAGGACTCGCTCGACGACAGCCTTCTGCTGTCGCAGACGTTCATGGGAGTCGCCGGCACCACCGCCCTCCTGCTGGCGGCGATCACCAGTGAGCGACGCCAGGCCGTGGCGGAGCTGCAACGGGCGCATGACCGGCTGGAGGAGAGGGTGGAAGAAAGCACAGCCGAGGTCGAGCACTCGCACAAGGAGCTGGAGCTACAGGGCCTGATCGCCCGCAACATGGCGGAGGGCGTCTGTCTCTTCAGAGCCGCGGATTACGCGATCGTCTACACCAACCCGGAGTTCGAGCGGATGTTCGGCTACGACTCCGGCGAGCTGGACGGCAAGCATGTCGCAACCCTCAACTACATGGACGGCAGTCTCGCCTCCAGAGGCATGGCGCGCGGGATAGCCGACCAGCTCGAGCGGTCGGGCGACGCCACGTACGAGGTCCTGAGCAGGAAGCGGGACGGCACGCCCTTCTGGTGCCGCGCGCATACCTCTTCGTTCGACCACCCGGAGTACGGGAAGGTGTGGGTGGCCGTTCACGAGGACATCACGGAGCGCAAGCGGGCCGACGTGCTCGAACGGAGCTTCATTCCCGAGCGGCTTCCCGACGTGCCGGGCGTTCAGCTCGCGGCGCGCTTCATACCGGGCGGCGCCGGGGTCGAGGTTGGAGGCGATTGGTACGACGTGCTCGAGGTCGACGGCGGGGGCATCGGCCTGGTGATCGGGGACGTCGCCGGACGAGGTCTCCAGGCGGCGGCCATCATGGCGCAGCTTCGCAACGCGCTGCGCGCGTACGCGCTCGAGGCCCATCCGCCGGCCACCGCGCTCGAGCACCTGAACCGGCTCGCGTGGGACCTCGACCAGAGCGTGATGGCGACCGTCGTGTATCTCGTCTTCGACCCGGCCTCCGGTCTCGTGCGCCTCGCGAACGCCGGCCACCTCCCGCCGCTGCAGACCAAGCCGGACGGCTCCTCCGAGTATCTGGAGGAGGGCCGCTCGCTACCGGTCGGGGTCCAGCCGGCCACCATCTACCGGGAAGCCGAGTACCGGCTCGACCCGGGCTCCACCCTGCTCCTCTACACGGATGGGCTGGTCGAGCGGCGCGGCGGCCTGATCGATGAAGGCCTGGGCACCCTTGCCCTGTCTGCGAGCGCACCTCACGACGGCCTCGAAGCGCTCTGCGACGGCGTGCTCGCAGACCTCGGCCCGAGCGGCGAGGACGACGTCGCCATGCTCGCGCTCGAACCCCTCCGGCTCGCGCCGGAGCGCCTGTCGCTCACGATGCGCGCGGAGCCGAAGGTGCTGAGCTCGTTCCGCCGGGCGCTGCGACGCTGGCTCGGCCAATGGGACGTGGGCGAGGACGAGAGCCGCGAGGTGATCCTCGCGTGCAACGAGGCGCTCGCGAACGTGATCGAGCACGCGTACGGGCCGGCGGACGGCACCGTCGACTTCGACGCAGCGCTCTCCGATGGGGAAATATCCATCACCGTGCGCGACCACGGCCGGTGGCGGGAGCCGAGGGGCATCAATCGCGGGCGCGGACTGACCCTGATCGAGACGCTCATGGATACGGTGAACGTGGTCAGGAGGCCCGAAGGAGGAACCGACGTGCACATGGTCCGAAGAGTGAAGAGCTAGCGGGATGGCGCCGCTCGAGGATCTGAAGTTCGAGCCGCTCGGCGATGCCCTGCTGGCGCGCCTGAAAGGCGAGGTGGACCTCTCCAACGTGCCGTCGGTGAGGCAGCAGCTGCTCACGGGGATCCCGAACACGGCGACGGCCGTCGTGCTTGACCTGTCGGACACCGACTACCTCGACAGCTCGGGGATTCGCCTGATCTTCGAGCTGGCCGAGCGCATGCGGACGCGCGGGCAGCGGCTGGAGCTGGTGGTCCCGGACGACTCGTTCATCAAGCGCGTGCTGGTGCTGACCGAGGTGGAGCAGGTCGTGCCGATCGCGACCTCGGTGGACGCGGCCCTCCGCGACTAGCTATCGCTGCTACTGGTCGCGCGGGGGGAGCGCCTGGACGGACCAGCCGTTGCCGTCCGGATCCTTGAAGAACACGAACGAGCCCCAGGGAAACATCTGGATCTCGCTGACCTCCACGCCGCGCTCGACGAGCTCCGCCCGGGCGGCCTCGATGTCGGAGACCACGAGCTGCAGGCCCTGGACCGACCCCGGCGGGGTGTCCACGATCCCGGTGCCGATGGCGATCGAGCAGGCCGATCCCGGCGGCGTCAGCTGAACGAACCGGATCTCGTCGCTGACCGTGTGATCGTGGTCGGCGACGAACCCGGCCTGCTCGGTGTAGAAGGCCTTGGCGCGGTCCACGTCCGAGACCGGAACCGCCACGAGTTCGAGCTTCCAGTCCATGAGCGCGGCAGTGTAGCTGCCACCCAGTTCGTGCTTCGCTGGGCTCTCGGTCGGTCATCGGGTCACCTCAACTGTTGGCGCCAGGAGCGACCCCGAGCTGGCGCATGAGCCCAACGTCGTCCCGTATCGCCCGATGCTCTGCGGCCTTCCCGTTGGCGTCGACCCGGATCAGGTGACATTGGCGCCACTGGACCCGGCGGTGCGTGGGAGCCAGCCCCATCAGATCACCCTCGTGAGTTCCCTCCATCGTGCCCACGCAGATGATCGTGTCGCCGTCCCTGGCGACGTGCTCGACGGAGAAGTGGCCATCCGGAAAAGCGGTCCACAGGCGCTCCATCAGTTGTGCCTGTCCCTCCGGACCAGGAGGTGTTCCGGGCAGCGCCGCGTGATTGACGTAGTCGTCGGCGAAGAGGTGCTCGAGCCCGGTGAGGTCGCGATCGTTGAACGCTCCCCAGAAGCGACGCACCAGATCGAGACTCTCGTCGCTCATGGCCGCCAATCTATCGGCCTGTGATCAACCGGTCGAGCTCACCGTCACGCTCGAGCTGCCGAAGCTCCGAAAGGCCATCGACGATCCGCCCGTTGATCTCGATCTGAGGAAAAGTGAGACCTCCTCCGAGCGGCGCGAGCAGCGCACGATCGGCGCGACGCATGCGGCACTCCTGGAAGTCGATCCCGTGGCGCTCCAGCACCCTCCGCGCGAGGAAGCAGTACGGGCAGAGACCCGTGGAGTACATGACCGCGTGCACCGTGAGGAAGGTATCGGCATCCTGGCCTGCGGGAACTGCGCGGGCTATCTCAGCGAAGTGCTCTCTGAAAGAATGGCGACATGTCGACCTCCGGGGGAGGAAGAATGGCGTCGAGGATTACAACCGTTCTCGCGTCGACGGTGCTTTGTACGCTCGTGCTCGTCGCACCAGCGTCCGCGACCTTTCCGGGCGCGAACGGGAAGATCGCGTTCTCGACCGACCGCGACGGCAACTACGAGATCTACGCGATGGAGGCGGACGGGTCCAGCCCGACGCGGCTCACGAACAACACGGCCTCCGACACGTCGCCCGCCTGGTCGCCCGACGGGACCAAGATCGCGTTCGCGACCGGGACCGTGACGACTTCCTTCGAGATCTACACGATGATCGCCGACGGCTCGAACCAGACGCGGCTCACCAACAACATGGCCTACAGCTTGGAGCCGGCCTGGTCGCCCGACGGAACCAAGATCGCGTTCGAGATCAGCCACGACCGCGGCTACACCTACGAGATCTACACGATGAACGCAGACGGCTCGAACCAGGCGCGGCTAACGAACTTCGGGGTCGACGGCATAAACCCGGCCTGGTCGCCCGACGGGACCAGGATCGCGTTCTCGACAAGGCGCCACGGCAACTACGAGATCTACACGATGAACGCCGACGGCTCGAACCAGACGCGGCTCACGAACAACACGTCCTCCGACTCTGAACCGGCCTGGTCGCCCGACGGGACCAAGATCGCGTTCGGGACCGACCGCGACGGCAGCCCGCCGTTCGAGATCATGAAGAGATCTACACGATGAACGCCGACGGCTCAGACCAGACGCGGCTCACGGACGACGGGGCCATCGCCGGGTCGCCGGCTTGGTCGCCCGACGGGACCAAGATCGCGTTCAAGACCACCGGCGACACTGACCGGTTCTTGTACAGGTACGAGATCTACACGATGAACGCGGACGGCTCGAACCAGACGAATCTCACCAACAATCCAGGGCACGACGACGCTGTGCCGGACTGGCAACCGATTCCCGGTCCCAAGCGCAGCGACTACAAGAATGCGGACCAGTTCTGCAAGGCGGAGCGCGCTTACCTCGGCGATGTCACCTTCGCGAAGAAGTACGGCACGAACGGCAACGCCGCCAACGCCCACGGGAAGTGCGTGAGCCAGAATCACTAGCTCGACGAGCACGCCATATGAGGCAGGCTGCTTCCGTTCGCTCAGTCTTATCGTGTAGGTTCCCGCCCATATGAGGCGGGATCTTCTAGGAGTGGTCGGCCGCGGAACGAGCCGTCCCTGCTCAGCCAGGGCCGCGTGGGTCCTGCGTACGGCCCTCGTGCTGTGGTGGTGTCCATTGGCGCGCTCACAGGCTGCGGTGGGGATGACGACGGCACGTCGCCCGCGAGCCTCAAGGATCGTCTGCTACCCGTATCCGAGCTCCCCGGCTTCAAGAGTCGTGCGGAACGTCGAATGGGACAACCCGATCGACTTCGTGCACGAGGGACTTCCCCTACCGGAAGCTACTCCACGCTCAAGCGCCGTCGAAGAGTTTGAGGATTTCGGGTTCGAAGCGGGCGTTGGCGAGAGGCTGGTGGCGGCCAAGGGCAGTCCGTTCGACGGGCCGGATGCCAACGTTGGCGTTGTCCAGCTCGGCTCCGACGAAGATGCCCGGAAAGCGCTCGACTACGTTCGCAAGGAGGCCCTGAAACAGCCGTGCTTCGCCGTCTGCGCCGTCGACTCACGAGAGTTCGCGGTCGCGGGAATTCCCGGGGCGAAAGGCGTGCATCACACCCCCCTGCGTGACCCGCCTCCAAACGCTCCGCCTCCCTTCGAGGACTACGGGGTCGCGTTCACGATCGGACCGCGCCTTTTCCTGGTAGGAGCCGGCGGTGAGCCTGGACAGATCAAGCAGGAGCGGGTGCTCGCAGCGGCAAGAGCACTCTACGAGCGGAACGCGAAGAGCGCCGCCTCGTAGCAAGTCGCTCCTCTCGCGTGACGGCGAGAGCTGAGCGCACTGGGAATGCCGCAGATCGAGATGGCCCCGCTGCTGCGATTAGTCTTCCGGCGCTGACGGGTCAATAGGCATTGAGAAGGAACCTGCCGCCGCAGCGGCCGCCTACCGAGGAGGCACGATGAGCAAGCTTAGGTGTCATATCTCGATCTCGCTGGACGGTTTCGTCGCCGGCCCGAACCAGAGCGAGGAGAACCCGCTCGGCGAGGGCGGCGAGCGGCTCCACGATTGGGTGGTTCCGCTGGCCGCCTGGCGCCAACCCCACGGCAAGCAAGGCGGCGAGGTGAACGAGAGCACTCGGATACTCGAGGAATCGGTCGAGAACGTCGGGGCCGGCGTGATGGGTCGAAACATGTTCGGCCCGATCGGCGGTGGTGCCTGGGGCGACGAGCAGTGGACGGGCTGGTGGGGCGACGACCCTCCCTACCACTACCCCGTGTTCATTCTCACCCATCACCCCCGTGATCCCGTGGTGATGGAGGGCGGGACCACGTTCCACTTCGTCACCGACGGAATCGAGTCCGCGCTCGAACAAGCAAAGGAGGCCGCCGGCGGCAAAGACGTCATGCTTTGGGGCGGCGGCCAGGTCGCGCAGCAGTACCTGGCAGCGGGACTGCTGGACGAACTCGAGCTCCACGTCGTTCCGGTGGTGCTCGGCGACGGTGCTCGCCTCTTCGACAACCTCGGCGACGCGGAGGTGCAGCTCGAGCAGGTCCGGGCCGTCGAGGCGCCCGGCGTCACCCACATCAAGTACAGGATCGTGAAATGAAGCGAGTCGTCGAGCGGCCGTGAAATTGAGCGCAGCGATGACGCTCGGAAATCCCATTTCTTGTCCCAGCGCTAAGCAGTATCGACGCAGGATCGCGGAAGTCCTGGACGATTATCGAATGGTGCCCGAGCGCTTCATCGATGTACACATCTGACCGCCCACCTTTGGACCCTGAAAGATGGCAAGGCCGTTCGGATGCAGCTACTGGGAGAGGGCGGATGCTCTCGAAGCCGTGGGGCTGTCAGAGCAAGACGCTCGCTAGGGCAGTCGGGCTCACCAGTTCCGGTCGACCATGTACGGCACCAGTGCCTCGATGAAGTCCCGGTGTGGCCCGGCGGTGGGCGGAGCAAAGGCGTCCTCGAACGCGTCCAGAGCGGCGCCGGCGATGCCGCGTGCGTACGCCGCGGCGAACTCGATGCTGCCGTAGGCGTTGAGCAGGTCCCGGATCTCAGCCACCATCTCGGGTGAGCGCTCCGCGCGGTCGAGGGTGAGGTACCGCTCGACTGTGAGGCGGTCTTCAGCGCGCGCGTTGTGGATCAGATGGATCAGCGGAAGCGTTCGCTTCCCCTCGTAGAGATCGCCGTCGATCTCCTTGCCGTACTCATGCTCCGAGCCGACCAGGTTGAGCAGATCGTCCTGAATCTGGAACGCCGCCCCGAGGTAGAAGCCGAACCGCACCATCGGACGCAGGTCGGCGATGCCGCCTGAGCCGACCAGCGCACCGACCCGCAGCGGGTGCACGGTCGTGTACCAGCAGGTCTTCTGCATTATCAGCTCGAGGTAGTCCGCTGGTGCCAGCTCCTCGACGCCATCACGCCGCCAGCCGAGCTCGGTCGCCTGTCCTTCCAGCGTACGCAGCGCCATGGAGTCGAACTCGGACAGCAGCTGGTCGGCCACGGCAGGATGCATGCAGGCGGCGTGCCGGCGCAGGACCTGGTTCGCCAGCACCGCGAGCGCATCGCCGGCATTGAGAGCGAGCCCGAGTCCGTATTCGGCGCAGAGCGTCGGGCGCCCGCGGCGCAGTTCGCTGCCGTCCACGATGTCGTCGTGCACCAGGAATGCGTTGTGGAGCAGCTCGATCGCAACGGCGACGGGCAGGATGTCCTCGTCGCGGCCGGCGAACGCGCGGCTCGTGGCGACGCACAGCGCCGGCCGGATCGCCTTGCCGGGGAGGCTCGGATACGCGCGTGCGACTCGGTACAGCCACCGGTGCGGTTCGCCGTCCGGAATCGTGTCGAGCATCGAGCGGCGAACGAGGCGGTTCACCTCCTCGCAGTAGGCCTCGACCAGCTCGGTCCCGCTGGTGCTCAGCATTGGACCACCACCTCCAGTGGCAACCAGACCCCCGGGGCGCCACGTGCCTGGATCGTGCCGCGGTACGTGCCGGCGCCGGGCGGGCCCTCCCCCGCCAGCGAGATCGTCACCGCGCGGCTCGAGCGGGCTGGTAGGGGCTCGACCTCCGCGGGATCGAATCGAACCTCCACACCCTCGAGAAGCTCTCCGTGCGCGTCGCTCAAATCACCGCAGCGGAAGACCACCGGTCCAACGACGGACCGGCTTCCGTTGTGCAGCCACACCTCCGCGCTGCGCTCAGCGGGTTCACTCGCCGGGCCGACCGCGAGCCGCAGCGGAGGACCGATGCCGTTCGCTTCTATGGGCACCGTCACCGTTTCACCCGCGGGCGGCTGCGCAAGCCCGGCGAAGGTTTGGCGCAGAACCTCGATCCATGCGTCGACGAGTGCCGTGTACTCGCTCGCCGGTGAAGTCGCGCGCGTCGCCGGTGAGCCGGACTCCCTTCCAAGCACCCGCTCCAAGAGGTCGCCGGCGGCCCGCAGCCCCTCCGCCTGGATGTCCGCCATCGCTCGTACCCCGGCGACTGGGTCGAGCTTCGCTGCTCGCCTTCCGTTCCGGCCGTCAGTTGTCACTTCTACCCCCCGTCAATCCGTACCCCTATACGCGGAGCCTACCGGTCCGGCGGAGCGCGGCCCGCGGTGTGACGTTCGGTGCGAATTACGCCTTGTCGCACTGTTATGGTTCTCCCGACGGCAATGGCGGTGCCACGACCAACCTGGGGGCGGGCTATAACAAACCCGAGGATCCTGGCTTTGACGACGGCAACTGCACCGCGGACCGGCTGCACAACTTCTCGATTACCGCCGGTGTCGAGTCGCCGCGGTTCGAGAACGCCGCGCTGCGCGCCGTGGGCACCGGATGGAGGCTTGTGGGAAGTTTCAGGGCGTTGACGGGCGCGTGGCTCAACGTCACCGCCGGACCGATCGCGCGCTGAGCGGGCAGCCGAACACGCAGCGGGGCAATCAGGTTCTCGACAACCCGTTCGGCGATCAGTCCAGCAACCCGCAAAACAACGGCATCAGGTTCCTGAATCCCCTGGCCTTCTCGATTCCGGCCATTGGCACGCTCGGCACGATCCAACGTAATAGCATCAGAGGTCCGGGCAACAAGAACGTCGACATGGCGCTGACGAGAGGTTCCGATTTCGAACCGGCAGAGCATCGAGGTCCGGGCCGAGGCGTTCAACACCTTCAACTGGTTCCAGTGGGGACCGCCAGCCTCGGCGCTCAACAGCCCGACGTTCGGTCAGATTACGTCCGCCGTCAACAACTCCGCGCGCATCGTGCAGCTGGCCGTGAAGTACGTTCTTCTAGCCGAGGAACATGCATCGCGCAACACCGGCCGCATTCTTCGCGTTGATGCTCGGGGCGTGCTCGTCGGCATGTCAGCGCGCGCGCAGCAGTATCCCGAGGGGATGGCGGCGCCTGCCGGCGGCGTCGATCTGTCCGGCGAATGGACGCCGGTGCGCGAAGAAGACAACACCGGCAACACCGAGCTCGGCGACTGGGGCGGCATTCCGATGAACGAGGCCGCGCGGTTGCGCGCGATGGCGTGGATGGCGTCGGTCCAGACGCTGCCCGAATGGCAGTGCCGGCCGCACGCGGCGACCTACATCTCGCGCGGGCCGTCGCAGCTGCGCATTTCGAAGGAAGTCGATCCGGTGTCGCGCGAGGTGACTGCGTGGCACATGGAGTGGCTGCGATCGGTGGACAAGGCGATTTACATGGACGGCCGTCCGCGGCCGTCGGCGAACGCGCCGCACACCTGGGGCGGCTTCTCGCTCGGGGAATGGCAGGGCGACATGCTGAAGATTCACGACCACGCACATCAAAGAGGAGTACCTGAAGCGCAACGGCGTGTTTCACAGCGATCGGGCGACGGTTACCAACTACCTGATCCGCCGCGGCAACTATCTGACCTGGGTGATGATCGAACACGACCCGGCGTATATCACCGAGCCGCTGATCCGCAGCACGGAATATCAGATCGACCAGCACCAGAACATCCCGCCGTATCCGTGCAACGTCGTGGAAGAAGTCGATCGGCCGAGGGGCATGGTGCCGCACCATCTGCCGAGCAGCCCGCTGTTCGTGGACGAGGTGAAGTACTTCGCGGACAAGTACAACATCCCGTTCGAGGTCATCGTCGGGCGCGGAGACGATGTATCCGGAGATCGTGCAGAAGATCGAGCAGACCCGAAAGCCGCGCCGGCGAAAGCGCCGCGCCGGCCGCAAGAGAAGTAGTCATGAGAACCGTCGCTGTGTACGCATCGCGTGCGCGGACCGTGTCGGTGCCGCTCGGCGGCGCTGAGCCGCATGCGCCGCGGCGCAGCCCGCACCGCCGCGCGCGCACAGCGCCGGCCGCCAGCGCGAACTCGAAGTGCTCCACGTCAAGGGCAACGTCTACGCGATCTTTGGCGCGGGCGGCAACGTCCTCGTGTCCGCCGGCAAAGACGGCGTCCTCGTCGTCGACACCGGCATGCCGCAGATCCCGACAAGCTGCTCGCCGCGATCCAACGGCTGCAGAGAGAGCTGGCGCAGCGCGAGCCGCCGCCGGTGCATCGGCTGGGGCGCCGAAACGCGCGGCACGCTGCAGATGTCGCTCAACCCGTTCGCGCCGCCGAAGCCGATTCGCTACATCATCAACACGCACGCCCATCCCGATCACGTCGGCGGCAACGAAAAGCTCAAGCAAGGCCGGCAAGACGTTCACCGGCGGCAACGTGGCCGGCGACATCACCGATGCCGGCGAAGGCGCGATGATCATCGCGCACGAGAACGTCGTGAACCCGCTGAGCACGCCGAACGGCCAGCAGAAGCCGCGCCCGAAGACGGGCTGCCGACCGACACGTTCTTCGGCGACGCGATGAAGCTGAGTCACTTCTTCAACGGCGAAGGCATTCAGCTGTTCCATCCCGGAACGCCCACACCGACGGCGACACGTTCGTCTTCTTCCGGGGTCGGATGTGATCGCGGCCGGCGATCTGTTCGTGATGACGATGTATCCGTCATCGACATCGACCGCGGCGGCACGATCAACGGCATCATCGACTCGCTCAACCACATGCTCGACCTGACGGTGCCGGAGTTCCGGCTCGAAGGCGGCACGATGGTCGTGCCGGGCCACGGCCGGATCTGCGATTCGGGGCGATCTCGCCTACTACCGCGACATGCTCACGATCATTCGCGACCGCGTGCAGGAGTTGGTCAAGAAGGGGATGACGCTCGAGCAGGTGAAGGCGGCGAAGCCGACGAAGACTACGACCCGCGCTGGGGCGCAGGACTACACCGCCGACAGTTCATCGAGGCGACCTACAAGAGCCTCCTTCCGAAGAAGCCCCCGGCGAAAACTGCGGTCCCTGCGAAGAAAAAACACTGAAGATGCGCCACAACGATCGAATGGGAAATCGCAGAACGCGCAGAATCGGATCTTCTCCGCGTGTTCCGCGCTTCTGGTTGAACGTCGGGTCTCGCTCTTGGCGCTGACAGCCCGCTCTGGCTCGCGCCCGGCATCGACGCGCAGCGCGGCGGCGCGCAGGGCCCGGCGCCGACCGCCAGGGCGGCGGCGCCGATCGATATCAGCGGCTACTGGGTCTCGCTCGTCACCGATGACTGGCGCTGGCGGATGGTTACGCCGCCGAAAGGCGACTATCTCTACTGCCGCTGAACCCGGCGGGGCGACAGGCGGCCGACAACTGGGATCCCGCGAAGGACGAAGCGGCGGGCGAACACTGCAAGGGCTACGGCGCGCCGTCCATCATGCATCTGCCCGGGCGGCTGCGCATCACGTGGGAAGACGACTCGACGCTGAAGCTCGACGCCGATGCCGGCACGCAGACCCGCGTATTCCGCTTTCACCGGGGTCAGACCCGAAGTCCGGGTCTGACCCCGCAAACGCCGAGCCAAGCTGGCAGGGTTACTCGACCGCGCAGTGGGAATTCGACGGCCGCGGACGCCGGGGCCGCGGCCTGCGGCCCCGGCCGGGGTCGCCCGGCACGGGTCGCTGAAAGCGGTGACGACCCGGCTGCGGCCGGGTTACTTCCGGAAGAACGGGATTCCCTACAGCGCAAACGCCGTGCTGACGAGGACTTCAAGACGCTGACCGACAGCGGCATCGATTATCTCGTCGTGACCAACTTCCTTGAAGACCCGCAGTACCTGGCGCAGCCCTACGTCCGCAGCGTCCAGTTCAAGCGTCAGCCCGATGCGAAAGGGTGGAATCCGACGGCGTGCTCCGCTCGTTAGGGCGGTGGCGCGGGTGGGGCAGTAGGGCGGGTGGACGATCGATGTACGGTTGAAGACCGGTCCCTATTGCTGGAGCATCGGAATGCTCTTCGCCGCCGGCGACGGCGGAATCGACCGCAGATAGGCGTGGATGTCGATCAGATTCTGGTCCGAGATGACCTTCGTCGTGTACGGCGGCATGTTGGCGCCGCTCGGTTTCCGGACATAGCGAATCAGGGCATCGGGCGTCGCGCGAGCGATGAGCCGCGGGCGTGCGCCGCCGTGACCTTCGGTGCCGTGGCAGGCATAGCAGCTGGAACTCATAGCTCTTTGCCCTGCTGCACGTTCCCTGATGCGGCGCGGTCGGCACTTGAGCCGCAGCCGCGGCAGACACGATCAGCAAGCCGAGGTGCGAAGCCCGCCCGGCGGGATTCCGAATGCCAGATTCCAAATTCCTAAGTTCCCAATTCCTAGCGCGGTTGCGTGAGCACGTCCACCAACGCCGGCTGCCCCGTTCCACGACGTCGATCGCACGTCTGATCGCGGGGCCGAGATCCTTCGGGTTCGCGATCGGGCCCTCGCCGTGGACGCCCATGCTCTGCGCCAGCTTCGCGAAATCGATCGCCGATTCTCGAGCTTCGTGCCGATGTGCGCACGGGTCGCGTTTCGGCCGTGCGCGAGCGCCATCCGCTGCACTTCCATCACTTCCTGGTGATACGCGCGATTGTTGTGCATGACGGTGAGTAGGGGGATTTTGTGATGCGCCGCGGTCCAGAGCGCTCCCGGCGCGAACATCAGATCGCCGTTGTACTGGAAGTTCACCGTCAGCCGCCCCTGTTTCCTGTTCGCCAGCGCGGCGCCGACGGCGGCGCGCCCCGTAGCCGACGCCGTAGCCGCCCGGTCCGCCGATGTAGTGGTGGCGCCTGTCCATCTCCCACAGCCGCAGCGGCCAGTTCTGCATGAAGATGACGTCGGCCACCAGCGACCAATCGGTGCCTTTGATTTGCGCCCAGACCTCGGCGCACAGGCGCGCTGTGCTGATCGGGCTCGCGTCCCACCCCTGCGCGGCCGCCTCACGCGCCTCGTCCAGGGCCTCGTCGTGCGCCGTTGCCAGCTTCGTCCGGCGATCGTCGAAATAGCGGCGCCGGTCTGCGTGCCAGCCGCCTGACCGCCTCGACGAGGGCCGGCAGCGTCGCCTCGCCGTCGGCGGCCATCGCGAGATCCGCTTCCGCGTATCGCTGGAACTCCTGGTAGTTGCTGCGCATTAAAAAATCGTCGGCGGTGATGCTCATGCGCTTTGCGCCCGGCCGCCTCGATCGCGCGCTGGCGAAGTCACG
>CAVWYB010000046.1:0-76334 GCA_963759145.1 uncultured Solirubrobacterales bacterium | reverse complement strand
GGCCGACGCCCGCCTGCAGCGGACTCTGCCGATGATCCTGCTGTCGAGCGTGATCATGGGTGTTGCCCTGTGGATCGCGGCGGATTGGCTGGAGCCCTGGCTGTTTCCGACGCAAGGCGCTCTCGTGCGCGGCACGGCGCTGGCGACCATGGTCGGCATCGGCCTGCTCGTCTATGCCGTGGCGATCCTGGCCGACCGGCGCGCTCGGCCTGCGGCAGCTGCGCGGCTTCCTTTGGCGCACGCCCCGCGCCTGAGACTTGCCTTCGCAGCATCTGCACGCGATAACCCGCGCCGTTCCATCGAGAGAGTGCCATGAGCCTTCCGCAAAAGCCCGCCACGCGTGTTTTCTCCGGCATGCAGCCGACCGGCAACCTGCATCTCGGCAACTATCTGGGCGCCATGGTGAACTGGGTCGAGCTGCAGAAGAGCCACGAGTGCATCTTCTGCGTCGTCGACATGCACGCGATCACCGTGTGGCAGGATCCCGCCGGAGCTGAAGCAGCCGATCCGCGCAGGTGACGGCCGCCTATATCGCCGCCGGCATCGATCCCAAGCGCAGCATCCTCTTCAACCAGAGCCAGGTGCCCGAGCACGCCGAGCTGGCGTGGGTGTTCAATTGCGTCGCGCGCCTGGGCTGGCTGAACCGCATGACGCAGTTCAAGGAGAAGGCCGGCAAGCACCGCGAGAACGCCTGGGTCGGCCTCTACGCCTATCCGGTGCTGATGGCGGCCGACATCCTCGCCTACGAGGCCACGCACGTGCCGGTCGGCGACGACCAGAAGCAGCATCTCGAGCTCGCGCGCGACATCGCCCAGAAGTTCAACAACGACTTCGGCGCGTCGATCCGCGACGCAGGCTATCGACGGACGGCATTTCTTTCCGCTGCCCGAGCCGCTGATCATGGGCCCGGCGACGCGCGTCATGAGCTTGCGCGACGGCACGAAGAAGATGTCGAAGTCGGATGCCTCCGACATGTCGCGCATCAACATGACCGACGACGCCGACGCGATCGCCAAGAAGATCAAGAAGGCCAAGACCGATCCTCAGCCGCTGCCGAGCGACGGAGGCGGAGCTCGAAAGACGCGCCCGAAGCCGACAACCTTATCGGCATCTATGCCGCGCTGGCCGACATGACCAAGGCCGAGGTGCTGGCCGAGTTCGGGGGACAGCAATTCTCGACCTTCAAGAAGGCGCTGGTCGAGCTTGCTGTGTCGCGCATCGGTCCCGTCAACGCCGAGATGACGCGCCTGCTGGCCGATCCGGCCGAGATCGATCGCCTGCTGGCCGATGGCGCCCGTAGGGCCCGAACCATTGCCGGTCCCATCTGGACGAGGTCAAGGATATCGTCGGCTTCCTGCGATCGTGACCGTCCGTGCCGGGTGCACGGCGTCGTCGGCACCGTTCGCAAGCACTGCTGGTCTATTGTTAGCGGACCGAATCCCGTGGCAGCATGAGGCATGGGTAAAAAACGCCGCGTGTTCGAAGCCGGCCACGTCCGCAAGTTGCTGGTCGTCGTGGACGAGACGCCGGAGGTGGAGGGTGCGCTCTACTATGCGGCGGGTCGCATCTCAGCACACCACGGCCACGATCGTGATGCTCTACGTCATCGAGCCCGACAACCAGTTCTGGAAGGACGTGCGGCAGGTCCAGCTCGAGGAGCAGACCAACAAGGCCAAGGCGCTGTTCCGCCTGATGCGGCGCAAGTTGACCAATGAGGGCTTCGAGCCGTGCCGGCGAGGAGATCATCCGCGAGGGCAAGAAAGTCGAGGAGATCCTGAAGCTAATCGACGAGGACGAAGACATCGCCATTCTCGTGCTGGGGGCGTCGATCGAGGCTGCGGGACCTGGGCCGCTGGTCTCGTCCCTGGCCGCCGGGCCATGGCCGGCAAGTTCCCTATCCCGATTACCATCGTGCCGGGTGAGCTGAAGCTCGACGAAATCCAGGCCTGGCTTGAACGCCTAACTTGGAGGCTCTCGAACATCCGGCCCGAAACCCTAATCTCAGAACTATTCTAATCTAGACCGACCGCCAGCCTTGTGCCAGGCGACGCAACCGGGAGAGGCCACCATGTTCATCCAGACCGAGGCGACCCCAAATCCTGCGACGCTGAAGTTCATCCCCGGCAACTCCGTGCTGGGCGATGGAACGGCGGACTTCCGCGCCAAATCGAGGCTAACGCCTCGCCGCTGGCGACGCGCCTGTTCGACGTCGACGGCGTGACCGGCGTCTTCCTCGGCTCCGACTTCATCTCGGTGACCAAGGGCGACGGCGAGTGGCAGCACCTCAAGCCGCCATCCTCGGCGCCATCATGGAGCACTACATGTCGGGCGCGCTGTGGTCGAGAGGACGACGCGGCCAACGACGGCGAGCACGCGACTACGATCCCAAGGACGAGGATACCGTCAAGACGATCAAGGAGTTGCTGGACACGCGCGTGCGTCCCGCGGTGGCCAACGACGGCGGCGACATCATCTTCCACGGCTTCAACGACGGCGTCGTCTTCCTGCACATGCGCGGAGCTTGCGCCGGCTGCCCCAGCTCGACGGCGACCTTACGTCACGGCATCGAGAACCTGCTGCGGCATTTTTGCCCGGATGTGCAGGAGGTTCGCCCCGTTTGACGCAGCATTTCGAGTCGCTGAATTGAAAACGCCCCGCTCGCTTGCGAGCGGGGTTTTCGTTATTCATGGATTGATCATTAGTGCTGGGGAAATGGTCATGACCACGCGGCCGGACGCTGGAGCGCTCAATCGGCTGTTTCTCGAGGCGCGCACGCATCGCGCCTGGCAGCAGCACGAGGTTCCCGACAGCCTTCTGAAAGAGTTGGTGGATCTCATGAAGATGGGTCCCACGGCCTCCAACTGCCAGCCGACGCGGATCGTGTTCCTGAAGTCCAAGGAGGCCAAGGAGCGGCTGAAGCCGCTCCTGAGCGAAGGCAACCGCGAGAAGACCATGGCGGCTCCGGTGTGCGCCATCATCGGCTTCGACCTGAATTCTACGAGCATCTGCCCAAGGGCATGCAACCGCTGGATAGGCTTTGCCGGCAAGGCCGACGGATCAAGACACCCTTGCGCAACGGCTCGCTGCAGGGCGCCTATTTCATCATGGCGGCGCGGGCGCTCGGCCTCGATTGCGGGGCCGATGTCCGGCTTCGACAATGCCGGGGTCGACAAGGAGTTCTTCGCCGGCACGGACATCAGATCGAATTTCCTCTGCAATATCGGCTACGGCGACGCGTCCGGCATGCGGCCGCGTGGTCCGCGCTTTGCCTTCGGAGAGATGGCTCAAATCCTGTAGAACCTCAATCCTATGAACGTGCTCGCCTTCGATACGTGTTTCGGTGCGGTGTCCGCTGCGGTCTGCAGCATGGACGCCAAGGGCCTGCTGTGCTGCGGAAAGCTACGAGGCGCGAACGTCGGGACATGCCGAGCGTCTCGTGCCGATGATCGACGAGACCGTTCAGCGCTCCGGCCTGGCGCTTGGCGATATCGATCGATTGGCGGTGACCGCGGGGCCTGGTGGCTTCACGGCGTGCGCGTAGGAGTAGCCGCGGCGCGTGCCCTGTCGCTGGCGACGGGTAAGCCAGCCGTGGGCGTCACCAGTCTCGCCGCCATGGCGCACGAGGCCAGGCGGCTATTGAGTGACGCAGCCGAAAAACGATGGCTGGTTGTCGCTGTCGATGCGCGGGCCGGCATGGTCTATGTCCAGGCGTTCGACGACGACGCCGGTGGAGCCGGTGAAGTCTTGCTGCTCGACCCCGTGATGCCGCCACGCTGATCGGTCGGCGGCCGGCTGTGATTGTCGGATCGGGTGCGGCGGCTGTCGCGAGCCTGGTGGCTGATACTGGCGGACAGGCCGAAGTTGCCCTGACCGACCTGCAACCGCACGCGCGCGCCGGGCGGCCCTGGCCGCCGATCTCGATCCGATCGGGTCCGTCCGGCCGCTCTACCTCAGACGCCCCGACGCCAAGGTGCAGGGCGACAAATCAATTCCGCGAGCCGCGCCATGACCCAAGTCATCGACTACAAGCATGTCAGTATACTCTGGGCTGGCGCCGAGAATGCCGGGGAGTTGGCCGAGCTGCATCGCGGCATTTTCGATCAGCCGTGGGATGAGGCGGCCTTTCACGTCTGCTCAGTCACCCCGGCTCGACCGCTTTCCTGGCGCGGCTTGGGTCGCCCGTGGAAATGGTGGGGTTCGTTGTCGGCCAGCTTGCAGCAGATGAAGCAGAGATCCTCTCGCTTGGCGTGCGCGCGGACCGGCAGCGGCATGCTATCGGCCGCAAGCTGGTGGAGGCGCTCGCACGTGCGGTCAAGAAGGCCGAGGCGCGGCGGCTGTTCCTGGAGGTCGGGACGGGCAATGTAGCGGCTCTTGGCCTCTACCAGTCGCTGGGCTTCCAGGAGGTAGGTCGGCGCAAGGGATACTATCAGCACCCGGACGGAGCTGCTGAGGACGCGCTGACACTGGCCCTTAACCTTTAGCGGCTCAAGCTGCGTTGCGGTATGCAAGCGGCTCACCTATAACGGCAGAAAAACCGTCAACTCGTTCGGAGAGGACGCATGGCTGCCTCGCCGGGAAACGCTCCGTCTCGCATCGAGCAACTTTGTGCCGACCAGGGCCTGCGCATGACCGGCCAGCGCCGTGTCATCGCCGCTCCTGTCCGCGGCCGACGACCACCCGGACGTCGAGGAAGTGTATCGGCGCGCCAACGCCGTCGATCGCGCATCTCCCTGTCGACCGTATATCGGACACTGAGGCTGTTTGAGGCAAAGGGCATCCTGGAGCGACATGACTTCGGGGCCGGCCGCGGCCGCTACGAGGAAGCCACGCGCCGCCACCACGACCACCTGATCGACATCGAGACGGGCAAGGTGATCGAGTTCCGCAACGAAGAGATCGAGCAGATCCAGGAGCGGGTCGCGCGGGAACTCGGCTTCAGCCTGGTCGGCCACAAGCTCGAACTCTATGGCACGCCGATCAAGCGCCCGCGCGAATGAGACGGATGCTCGGTCCGCGCGTGCCTTTACGTGGTCGCACAAGGGGGCTACACCTCGGCCGATCCAGAACCTGCTGCAACCGCCACAGACCGCTCCAATAGGCATGCCCGCGCCAAGGAAAATCTTCGTCAAGACGTTCGGATGCCAGATGAACGTCTACGATTCCGAGCGCATGACGGAGTCGCTGGCCCCGCACGGCTTCGCCGTGACGCAGGTGATGGAGGACGCCGATCTGATCGTCCTCAACACGTGCCACATCCGCGAGAAGGCCGCCGAGAAGGTCTATTCAGACCTCGGGCGCATCCGCAAGATCAAGGAGCAGCGTCTGGAGGCCGGCAAGGCCACCATCGTCACCGTGGCGGGCTGCGTGGCACAGGCGGAGGGCGCCGAGATCGCGCGTCGCGCTCCGGCGGTCGATATCGTCGTCGGGCCGCAGAGCTATCACAAGCTGGGCGAACTGGTCGCTCGCGCGGGGTCGCACACACGCAGCATCGTCGAGACGGGCTTTCCAGAAGTCGACAAGTTTGCGGCGCTGCCCGACCGCACGCCCAGCAAGGCGCCTGCGGCGTTCCTCACCGTGCAGGAGGGTTGCGACAAGTTCTGTTCGTTCTGCGTGGTCCCCTACACGCGCGGCGCCGAATTCTCGCGTCCGGTGGCGGATGTCGAGGCGGAGGCTCGCCGGCTCGCTCGCAGCGGTGTGCGGGAGCTGACGCTGCTTGGCCAGAACGTCAACGCCTATCACGGCGCCGGCCCCGATGGCCGGGCTTGGTCGCTGGCCCAGCTGATCGACAAGTTGGCGGACATCGAGGGCATCGAGCGCCTGCGCTATACGACCAGCCATCCCCGCGACATGGCCGACGATCTGATCGAGGTGCATCGGCGCCAGAAGAAGCTGATGCCCTACCTGCATTTGCCGGTTCAGTCAGGCGCCGACCGCATCCTGGCCGCCATGAACCGCCGGCATACGATCGCCGACTATCTCTTGCTGGTGGACCGCATCCGCGCCGCGCGCGCCGATTTGGCTCTCTCCACCGATTTCATTGTCGGCTTTCCGGGGGAGACGGAGGCGGACTTCCAGGCAACGCTCGATCTGGTCGAGCGGGTTGGCTTCGCGCAGGCCTACACCTTCAAGTACAGCGCGCGGCCTGGCACGCCCGCCGCCGCGATCGAACATCAGGTGCCCGAAGACGTGAAGGTCGATCGGCTGCATCGCCTGCAAGCCGCGCTCGGCCGCCAGCAAACGGCGTTCAATTCACTCTGCGTGGGCAAGGTTCTGCCTGTGCTGTTCGATCGCAGCGGGCGCAAGCCTGGGCAGCTGATCGGCAGGTCGCCGTATCTGCAAAGCGTTCATGCTGAAGCCGATTTTCGGCGTTCGGGCGGGTCCTGCCTGTTGAAATTCGCAGCGCAGGCCCCAATAGTCTGGCAGGAGTGCTCAGCATAGGGCATCACGTGGGGCCTGACCTGACGCAATTGCTGTTGGGGTATGCTAGGCTTGATCTTGAGGATTCGGAAAATACTCGCACCATCCAGGAGGCCGCCTAATTGACTGGCGCACGCGGGCCAGCGGTAACGGGGCTCAGCAAACAGCTCAAGTCGGAGCAGGCACGCGTGGTCGTGCCCTTCGAGGACAATCGGCATCTCAACCGGCTGCTTGGCGAGTACGATGGACACTTGGCGCTTCTTGAGGATCGCCTCGGCATCGTCGCGCAGGCGCACGGCAACGTCGTCACGTTGACGGGGCCGGCTGGTGCATGTGCGACGGCCCGCGAGGTGCTGGAGAAGCTATATGCGCGCATCCGCCAGGGCGAGGATATCGGTCCGGGAGACATCGACGGACTGCTGCGCCATGCCGCCGAAAACTCGCCGCCGTCCAGCGGGCTAGCTCAGATCCGCACGCGGCGCAGAGTCGTAACGGCGCGCTCTGGTGTTACACCGCCTCCAGCTTCGGTACGCTGGCGCCGACTTGCTAGCACGAGGAGGCGCGTAAATGAACCGCGACCGCATCGAGCGCAACGATTTCTCGACCGCCCGGCGCGGCTACGATCGTGACGAGGTCCTCGCCCACCTGCGGGGAGTGGCGGAAGAGGTCGAGCGCCTCAGACAGGAACAGGAGAGGTCGAGCGGGCTCGCTGATGAAGTCGAGCGCCTCAGACAGGAACAGCAGGGGTGGGGGCTCGCGGGCTCCGCCGCGAAGCAGATCCGGGAGATCGTCGGGGCCGCGGAGCGCGCTGCCGCTGTCATCCGCCAGGGCGCCGAGGACGATGCGCAGGAATCGAGGCGGAAGGAAGAGGTCCACCGGGGCGAGGTTCGGAAGCGCGCGGAGGCTGTGGCCGGTGAGCACGTGGCGCGTGTCGAGCAGGCCAGCGAGAGGGTGCTACAGCAGGTCGGCGCCGCCGGGTCCGAGCTCGTGCAGATGCTCGACGGCCTTCGCCGCGAAGCAGGACAGCTCATGGACGCCATATCGTGGAACTTGGAGTCCGTTCAGGCGGAGCTGCGTCAGATCCAGGGCGGAGTTCCCCGATGCGCGGTACCCCGGGATCGGCGGAGCCGGCTGCGGCGTCCGCCCACGTGGCCGCGACCGCGGAGGACGCGCGGGTGGAGGACGACGCGGCTCCAGCGCCGGAGGTTGACGTGGCGCGGGTCGAGGACGACGCGGCTCCAGCGCCGGAGGTTGACGTGGCGGGGGTGGAGGACGACGCGGCTCCAGCGCCGGCGGAGGTTGACGTGGTGGGTGAGGAGGACGAGGAGCGTCCGGCCGGAGACGTCTCCAGACCGCCGCCCTAGCTCCTGGCACGCTGCGCCTCGCGGAACAGCGGAGCCACACCGCCCACGTAGCTCCGGAGAGCCTGCACAGGCTGGTGACCCCCTCGGTGACGACGCTGTGGTACTCGGGCGCTCACTTCTAAGCAGTGGGCTCGCAGGTTCGAGTCCTGCCGGGGGCACTGCTCCGTGAACGAGTGAAGGAGGAGTGGTCGGGTTCGGGTGGTGAGGTGATCAAGACCAAAGGAGGACACATGGCGGGCGAGCTGGCGTTCTTCGAGTTGGGCGTCGAGGACACAGAGCGCGGACGGGCCTTCTACGAGGGCCTGTTCGGTTGGGGCTTCGAGGTGGGGCCGTCGGGCAGCGGGTTCGTGATCACCGCGCCGAACCTGCGCGGCGGCATGCATGGCGGCGACGCCGGCGCGGCGCCGTACGTCTTCTTCGCGGTCGACGACATGGAGGCCGCCCTCGAGCGCGTGCGGGAGCTTGGCGGGGCCGTGGAGGAAATGGACGTAGAGGGCGACGAGGCGTCGATCGCGAAGTTCGGCCGCTTCAAGCTCTGTCGCGACGATCAGGGTTCTCGCTTCGGCCTGCATCAACCGCCGACTGGCGCCTAGCGCTCGGGCCGCATCGACTCGGCTCGCGCCGGGTTAGAGTCACGGCGACATGCCCACCTGCCTCGTAACCGGGGGCGCCGGCTTCCTGGGGTCCCACCTCTGCGACCACCTGCTCGCAGGAGGTCACTCGGTGATCTGCGTCGACAACCTCGAAACGGGGTCGCTCGAGAACATCAGCCACATCCGCGGTGGCGCGGACTTCCGCTACCTCAACCTCGACATCACGAGCCACTACGAGATTGACGGGCCCGTCGACGCCGTGTACCACATGGCCTCGCCGGCGAGCCCGATCGACTATTCCCGCCTGCCGCTCCACACACTCAAGGTCGGCGCCTAGGCACCCACAACTCGCTTGGGCTGGCCAAGCGAAAGCGGGCGCGGTTCCTGCTCGCATCCACCTCAGAGGTCTACGGCGATCCGCAGGTGCATCCGCAGCCCGAGACCTACTGGGGCAACGTCAACCCGATCGGTCCGCGTGGCGTGTACGACGAGGCGAAGCGATACGCCGAGGCGCTGGACCATGGCGTACCGCGCCAGCAGGGGTCGACACCTGTATCGCGCGCATCTTCAACACCTACGGAGCGCGGATGCGGCCGCAGGACGGACGCGCGGTCCCGACCTTCCTGCGCCAGGCGCTCGCGGACAAGCCGGTCACTGTGTTCGGCGACGGATCTCAGACGCGGAGCCTCTGCCACGTCGACGACCTGATCGCTGGACTGGTCGCGCTGGCGGAGTCGGGTGTTCACGAGCCGATCAACCTCGGCAACCCTGACGAGATGGCGCTGCTGGACATGGCGCGCCTCATCGTGGAGGTGGCCGAATCCCGCTCCGAGATCGTGTTCGAGGCGCTTCCGATCGACGACCCGAAGGTGCGCCAGCCCGATATCTCCCGTGCGCGCGACCTGCTCGGGTGGGAGCCCCAGGTGACGGTGCGCGAGGGAATCGGCCGGACGGTCGCGAGCCTCGTCGAGGGACTGGAACGCTCCCCGACGCTCTAGGGGCCGACGAGAATGAGCTCCTCCGAGGCCAAGAATCTCGAGCGGATCGTGAAGGCGATCGAGCACCACGATGCGACCTGCGAGTACCCGGCCGTTGCGGTCGCGATGAACCCCTTCGAGGTGGACCGGCTGGGGTGGGACACCATCCGCGGCCTCCCGATCCGCGCCGACGCAAACATCGGCACCGGCGCGTTCCGAATCGTATGCGCGCGCGAGGAGGGCCAGCCGGAGGAGGAGGCGGTCGAAGCTGTGGCAGAGGAGACCGTGCCCGTCGAGGTGACGCCGCTGCGCTGAGGCGACGTTCCAGGTCCTGGCCGGACGTCCAACGATGCTCTAGATTCCGACCCGGCCTGGTGGGCGTAGCTCAGCTGGTAGAGCTCCTGGTTGTGGTCCAGGCGGTCGCGGGTTCGAGTCCCGTCGCTCACCCTGGAGATTCCCCCGCTATTGCGGGGGTTTCTCTTTGGCTGCTTCTGCCAGCGCGGCGCTAGTGACATCTACGTGACATCAAACCCGACGATACGCTGTTCGTCGGCGTGGGTGATGCGACGTTCAATGACCTGTTCGACTGGCTGGCGGATCGAGAGGGTGAGCGGGTCTACGTCGAAGTCGGAACGACCGACCCCGACTCGGAGCATTCAGCTGACGCCTATCTCCTTGCGATGCATGCGCAACTCGGCCGGATCGAGAATGCGACCGACATGGACCGAGGACGGGATGTCGTTCTGGTCCGGCTCCTGGGCGGCGAGCGCGACCGACTGTACTTCGACCCCAAGCGCATCACGCGCGTCCAGCTTCACGGTGGTGCAGCCAAGGTCTGGTTCCACGACGCCTTCTACGTAGGTCTCAGCTAGAAGCGCGATAAACCGCCAAGCTGGTCGTCTTTGCGCACCGCCGTAGGGGTGGCCGAGAGGCTGCGAGCGTTCCAAAACCGAACAACGGCGGACCTTGGGTTGCGAGACATGGAAGACGCCTCGCTAATAGGCCACTGCGGCGGCGCATACCGCTGCGGCGCGTACTGCGGCGGCGCACGCTGCTGCGGCGCAAACTGCTGCGGCGTATAGGCCTGTTGCTGGCTCCCTTGGCCCTCTGAGGCCGGAACACCTGTCGGTTGTTGACCGTCAGGAAGTACCGCCTGCGGGTTCTCCGCTAGCGGCGGCTTATGTTGCGTGGCGGTGGCCATGAGACCCCCCTTCGGACCTTCCCCAATTCGCGGGGAAGGTCCGCGTCGTGCCGGCGTTTCAGTCGCTCGGGACGAAACGGCCCGTGAGGTCATCTGGAGGGCGTACTGCCCGGCTGGTGCCCTGCGCGAGTGATTTCAGCAGGAACGGCCTATTTGGCCCTTACGAACACCCTACTCCTTTCTTCCCCTCCGACGAAGATCTTCCTAAATCTTTCTCCGCAGCGCCCTAAAGGGACTAGCGGGGGGCACCCCCGCGCGCCTGGGCCGAGGGAGAACTATCCGAAACCTCGCACCGGGCGCGCAGGGATCACCTCGGCGAGCGTGAACAGGAGTAACCCGCTCGCCCTTCCGGCGACGTAAGGGGGGAGGAACGCCGCCGAAAGATCACGCCTTCTCCACAAGCCCTTGCCCCATGAGTGCCTTCGCCTCGTCGGGCGTCACCTCGAGCGTTTGCCCGCGCTGGTAGGCGACGCCCTCCGAGTAGACCACCACGCCCGGCTGGACGGCGACCTTGACCTTGCGGGGGCTCACGGTGTGACTCCCACGACCCGCACGATGGCGGCCGGGTTCGGGGCGAGCAGGTCGGCGCGGAGCTTCCCTCGGAACTCCGACATGTCGCGGTCGAACAGGCGGCTCCGGTCAAGCTCAATGTCGGCGTCCTGCTGGCGTACGAGCACCACTTCGCTCGGGGCGTAGACATAGATGGAGCTGGCATTGCTAGACGAGCCCTGAGTCTCTGAGACGCTGAGCTGACTCGACGCGTAGACGTTCGCACCGAACACTCGCTGCGGGGCGTCGCTCGACGGCGGGTCCGCCACGAGCGGCTTGTTATGCCCGCTCGGCTGTTCCTTCAGCTTGCGGATCGCGCCCCACGTCCGAGCGTGCATCACCGCCACGTAGGGCGGGGCGACGTTCGCCTGCTCTAGTAGCCCAATCGCGTCGGCGACTGGATCGAGGTCCGTCACCGGACCGCCGTTTGTGCCCATGGAGACTGTCTGAGTGCCCGCCACGTTCTTGATCCCGCGAATCTCGGGAGCGGTACCGGTGCCCTCGAAGATGCTCCGGTCGAGCTTCAACCCGAGCATCGTGGCGAGGTGAGCGCTCAAGACCTCCGTAACCGAGGGCTCGGAGTCGTCGATCACCTCATTCGTGACTTCAACCCGGTGCGCCAGCTTGTGCGGGGTGGCCGTCAGCGTCACGAACGCGGGATCACCGGCCGTGATCGTGGAGCCCTCAGCGGTCCGCGCTTCGCAGCGGTCTTCGGGTGATCCCCACGGATCGCGAGTCGATCCAGTGGCCGAAGCTGTCCACGGACGTGGACCCGACCTTCGGCGGCACGGGGATAGTGAGGCGATGGCAACGACGGCCTACTGACCGGGGGCGACCTGAAGGTGGCGAAGCAGACCAGCAGGTATCGGCGGAAGCAAGCTCGCCGCTGGAAGCGGATCAACAACCAGCGAAGTCAAGCCGCCGAGCGAGCCCGATCAGCGAGATGTCCGGTTTTTCGCTCAGGCGGGCCCGCGACCCCCGTCTAGTGCGCTGCGCAAAAACGCTCCGCTTTGCACGGGACGCGGTACTTCTGGCGCTATCGGGGTAACCGCCTTTTGTCCGGCGGCGTATCGCGCCGAGAAAGGAGGAGACCGTTGTGGATGGTGCAGTCATGTATGCGCCCGGCGACGTGGGCGTTGAGGAGCGAGCCGACCCACAGATCCTCGATGCGACCGACGCGATCATCCGCGTGTCCGCCGCCTGCGTCTGCGGTTCTGATCTGTGGCCGTACCGGGGGGTCGAGGAGCTTGAGTGGCCCGCCCGATGGGTCACGAATACGCCGGGATCGTCGAGGATGTCGGCGCTGAAGTTGAGACGATCGAGCCGGGCCAGTTCGTGGTCGGCTCGTTCTGGGCCTCCGACAACGCCTGCGAGATCTGCCGGGCTGGCTACCAGAGCGCCTGCGTCAACCGCGTACCCATGGGCGCCTTGGGCGCGCAAGCTGAGCTGCTGCGCGTCCCGCTTGCCGACGGCACCCTGGTCGCCACCCCGGACCTCCCCGCCGACGATCTCATCCCGAGCCTGCTCGCGGCCTCCGACGTGCTCGGCACCGGCTGGTTCGGTGCCGTCGCCGCCGAGGCGGGGCCGGGCAAAACAGTCGCCGTAGTCGGCGATGGCGCGGTCGGTCTGCACGCCGTGCTTGCTGCCAAGCAGCTCGGTGCGGAGCGGATCATCGCTATGAGCCGCCACGAGTCACGCCAGGCGCCTGGCGCGCGAGTACGGCGCGACCGACATCGTCGAAGAGCGCGGCGAGGACGGCGTGGCGAAGGTCAAAGAGCTCACGGACGGGCTCGGTGCGCACTGCGTTGTCGAGGCCGTCGGCACGCAGGAGTCCATGCTGCAGGCGCATCCGCTCCACGCGCCCGGGTGGGCACGTCGGCTTCGTCGGCGTCGGTCACGACGTCGCGGTGCCCGGGATGGAGCTGTTCTGGAGCCTTGTCCACCTCCACGGGGGGCCGGCCCCGGTGCGCCGCTTCCTTCCCGAGCTGATCGACCTGATCTGGAACCGCCGGATCAACCCCGGCAAGGTCTTCGATCTCGAACTGCCGCTTGAGCGGTGCCGCCGAAGGTTACGAGGCGATGGACCAGCGGCGCGCGATCAAGGTTCTCTTCGCCCGTGACCTTCGGTAACTCTCCAGACCCGGCCCGAGGGATCCGGAAGGGCTCGGGCCGAGCCTCCGCCCGCTCGACCGCCATCGCCAGCGTCTCGAGGTACTACAGGGGTACTAGTGACCGCTTCATTCGGGTTGCTCGCGCTCGGCACCTGTGCGCGTTCTACGGCGTGATCTTCGGGACGCGCAAGTATCAGGGCGGCGAGTCGTCGCATGGAGAGCGCGCGAGTTTCGCGTGGAAGGAGCGGCCGTGGGCGCGCGAACACGGGCTGGTCGCCGTTCTCGACCTTGTAGCGCTCAGCTCGCTCGTCGTGCTCGCGCCCGAGCACGCCGGCGCACCGACGCCTAAGCGACTGACGGACCAGAGCTTGTCGGCGCCGCGCCCAGGCGGCGAAGCACAGCCCGCCGACCGTGCCGGTCACGGTCATCAGCACCCCGGCCGCCGCCGCCGCCGCCACCCCGTCGCTGCCGAGGATCAGCACCGCCGCCGCGGCGCCGACGCTGGGGCCGACCGGAAGCTGCCCGAGCGTCGACCACCGCGATCAGCACCGCGATCGCGTCGAAGAACGAGGCGTCGACACCGACCGCGTGCAGCAGCAGCCAGTTGCGGAAGATCTGCGCGAACACGGCCACCAGCACGAAGCCGACGACGCGGCTTCCGCCGCGCAGGCTGCGGAGCACCGCGAGCCCCCTCCACAGCTCGCGACCCTTCCGCAGCGCGAGATGCCGCAGGCCGGCGCTGACGGCCGCGACCACCGCGACGCCGACGAGCGGCAGCCACCACGGCAGGCCGAGCGGTGCCGACCAGGGTGAACGACGCCAGCGCCGCCAGCGTCCGCCTCGACGGCGAGGATCGGAAACTCGGCGGCGATCAGCGTCGGCACCTGCGGGCTGACCGCCGGAGACGAGCGGCGCAGCGCGGCGATCCGCGCGGCGACCCCGAGCTGCCCGTTGACCACGCCGCCCAGCACCTGCATGCTCGACGCGCGGTAGAGGACGCGGCGGTCGACCGTCCCGCCGGCCGCCTCGATGCGTCAGGTGCCACGCCTCGCTGCGCGCGAGCAGCGCGACGATCTGCAGCAGCGACCGTCACGGCGAGCACCCACAGCGGTGGCGCCGGAGAGCGCCGTCCGCGAACTCGTCGCGCCGGCCGCGCGAGCACGGAGCACGAGGACCGCCGCGGTGGCCAGCGAGCCCACGACCGTGATCGGCCGTGCGGTGCCGGCGACCGAACCCCCGCAGGCCTGCACCCAGTTCGGTCAGCCGACGCTTGCCGCGGCGTCGCGCCGGGCGGCCACGCGGTTGCCTATCCGCGACCGACATAGCCTTGCAGCGACACTACCGGCAGCCCGTCCGCGCTCGCCCGAGGCATCGGACGATTTCGCTCCGAGCACACTCGGCGAGCGCTACGACCGAAGGTGGACCGACCGGGGGTGATGCGTTTCCCCTCGTGGTGGACGCATGGCCTCTGGCGACTACCCCACTCCGGGCGCGGCCTAGCGGGTGAGCTAACCCCGAGTCCTCGGCGATGCCCCCTCTCGAGCCACCCGCTCCATTTCGCCGGCGGCAGGTAGACCACGCTTTCCTCCCTCCTCGAGCAACGGTGCGACTCGCCGCGAACTCCGTCGACGGGTCGACCGGCTCGTTCTGAAGCCCTACGCGCTCCTCCGCCATGAGCGCCGTTGCTTAGCAGACCGGCCGCGCTTCGCTGCCTCCCGTTACGGCTGCGTACTGCTCCACGCCGAGGCGGTCGTCACGGAGCAGGCGTCTCTTCCGCGGCCGGGCTCAGTACCCCTGCGCGTGGGAAGCCGCGGTCTCGCCCGCTGAGCTCTTCGCCACCGAGGTGCGCCCCGTGCGGCCCTTGACCTGTTCGCCACGGGGGAATAGGGTCGCCTTGGCGCGATGGCGCCGAGTGCCTCGACCCCGTCTGCGCCCCGCAATCGAGTGAGGGCCTTCACAGGCCCGCATATCGCGAAGTCAGGAGCCGCAGATGGAAGCCGTCAGCGTTGACCCCAGCGGCCGCCGCCGATAAGGCGAAGGCCGAAAACGGCGCAATCCGCCCCTATGACGTAGATATTCCGCAAGAGGACCTAGACGACCTCCGCCGCCGGATCGCCGCGACGCGGTGGCCCAGCGAAGAGCTCGTCGCAGATCGGTCCCAAGGCGTGCAGCTGGCGACGATGCAGGCGCTCGCGCGCTACTGGACGACCGACTACGACTGGCGCAAGGTCGAGGCGAGGCTGAACGCGCTGCCGCAGTTCACGACCGAGATCGACGGGGTCGAGATCCACTTCATCCACGTGCAGGTCGCGGCACGAGGACGCGATGCCGCTGATCATGACGCATGGCTGGCCCGGCTCGGTCATCGAGCTGCTCGAGATCGTCGGCCCGCTCACCGACCCGACCGCGCACGGCGGCACGCGCCGAGGACGCGTTCCACCTGGTGCTGCCGTCACTGCCCGGCTACGGGTTCTCCAGTGAGCCGACCGAGCTCGGCTGGGACGCCGGCCGCACCGCGACGCGCGTGGGCGGAGCTGATGCACCGCCTCGGCTACACCCGCTACGTCGCCCAGGGCGGCGACGTGGGCGCCGCTCGTTACGGACCTGATGGGTCGCCAGGCGGTCGAGGGTTTGGTCGGCTACCACCTGAACCTGCTCACGGCGGTGCTCGCGGTCGGCGATCAACTGCCCAAGGAATCCGAACAGGAACGCGCAGCGGCCGAGGCGGTCGCGACGTTCAAGGAAGACGGCTTCGGCTACTTCCTCGAGATGGCAACGCGGCCGCAGACGATCGGCTACGCCCTGCTGGATTCACCCGTCGCGCTGGCGGCCTGGATGCTCGACCACGACACGGACAGCTACTACAAGATCTCCCGCGCGTTCGTCGACGGGCGAGCCCGTCGGGCAATCTCACTCGGGACAACATCGTCGACAACATCACGCTGTACTGGCTGACCGGCACCGGCAGCCTCGGCGGCCCGGTCGTACTGGGAGGACGCACGCGCGCTGGCCGCATCGCTTGCGAGCGGCCAGGCCCCTCCGGCGGTCACCGTGCCGGTCGGCTTCACCACGTTCCCCGGCGAGATCTGGGCTTCCCCGCGCAGCTGGGTCGAGGCGGTCTACCCCGGCCTCGCCTACTTCAACGAGGTCGACAGGGGCGGCCACTTCGCCGCGTGGGAGGAGCCTGAGCTGTTCGCCACGGAGATGCGAGCCGCATTCACGTCGCTGCGCACGAACGGGGATCGTCATGAGTAGCGCCGTCGAGACCGCCGTCGATGTCCGCCCATTCCAGGTCGACGTTCCGGACGAGGCGTTGGAGGACCTTCGTCGACGCATCGCGGCCACGAACTGGCCCGAGAAAGAGACCGTCGCGGATGAATCCCAGGGCGTGCCGCTCGCCATGATCCAGAAGCTCGCGCGCCATTGGATGACGGACTACGACTGGCGCACGTGCGAGGCGGAACCTGAACGCCCTACCGCAGTTCATCACCGAGATCGATGGGCTGGACATCCACTTCATTCACGTTCGGTCGGAACATGAAGACGCGCTGCCGCTCATCGTCAATCACGGATGGCCGGGCTCGATCATCGAGCAGCTGAAGATCATCGATCGGCTCACCAACCCAACCGCCCACGGGGCGAGCGCTGAGGACGCCTTCCACGTCGTGGTTCCCTCGATGCCGGGCTACGGGTTCTCGGGCGAAGCCGACGGGCACCGGTTGGGGCCCCGAGCGCATGGGCCGAGCCTGGGCAGAGCTGATGCAACGCCTCGGCTACAGCCGCTACGTCGCCCAAGGCGGCGACTGGGGTGCGTTCGTCGTCGACCAGATGGGCTTGCAGGCCCCTGCGGGATTGCTCGCCATCCACACCAACATGCCTGCCACCGTTCCAGCTGACGTCGACAAGGCTTCCCTTGCCGGCGACCCGCCGCCGTCCGACCTCTCAGCGGAAGAACGGCGCGCCTACGAGCAGCTGATCCGCACGTACAAGCAGGTCGAGTACGCGAACATGATGGCGGCGCGCCCGCAAACCCTGTACGGCATCGCGGACTCGCCCGTCGGCCTGGCCGCCTGGCTTCTCGACCACAACGATGCCGACGGCCAGCCAGCCGCGGCGGTGGTCTCTGCTCTGGACCGGACCACGAGCGCCACGGGCGAACTGACGCGTGACGAGATCCTCGACAACATCACGCTCTACTGGCTGACGAACACAGGGGTCTCCGCGTCTCGCCTCTATTGGGAATACAAGGGCGGCTTCTTCAACGCCAAGGGCGTCTCCATCCCCGTTGCGGTGACCGTCTTTCCCGGCGAGCAGTATGAAGCGCCGCGGAGCTGGGCCGAGCAGGCCTACCCCAACCTCATCTACTTCAACAAGGTCGACAAGGGCGGTCACTTCGCCGCCTGGGAGCAGCCGCAACTCTTCGCGGAGGAGCTTCGAGCGGCGTTCCGGTCACTTCGCTAGATGACGGTCTCCGAACGTCTGCATATGCCCTCGCTCGCCGGGGCGGCCGAGTGGATCAACTCCGAGCCGCTCGACCCCGCCGGGCTACGGGGCCGCGTCGTGCTCGTGGATTTCTGGACGCTGACGTGCATCAACTGGCTGCGCCAGGAGCCATACGTACGCGCGTGGTCGCAGGCCTACCGAGACGACGGGCTGGTCGTGCATCGGTGTCCACACGCCGGAGTTCTCGTTCGAGCACGAGCTCGACCTCGTGCGGCAGGCGACTACGGAGCGAGCGATCGATTACCCGGTCGCGGTCGACAACGACTACGAGATCTGGAACGCCTTCGCCAACCACTACTGGCCGGCGCTCTACTTCGTCGACGCGGACGGCATCATCCGAGACCACCACTTCGGCGAAGGACGCTACGAGGAATCGGAGCGCGTCATCCAGCGTCTGCTGGCGTCGACCGCGAGCTCGTCTCCGTCGAAGGGGCCGGCTTGGAGGCGGAGGCCGACTGGGACCACCTGCGGACGCCCGAGACGTATCTCGGCTACGGGCGCAGCGAGGACGTCGCGTCACCGGACGGCGCCGCGTTCGACGAACGCCGCGCCTACGAGCTCCCCGAGCGCCTGCGCTCCAACGACTGGGCCCTGGCCGGAGAGTGGACGATCGGGCCTGAGAGTGTCGTGCTCGAACAGGCCGGCGGCAGCATCGCCTGCCGATTCCACGCGCGCGACGCGCATCTCGTGCTGGCTCCGGCAGCGCGAGAGCCGATTCCCTTCCGCGTGCTCCTCGACGGCGAGGCTCCGGGCCCGTCACACGGCGTGGACGTCGACGACGACGGGAACGGCTTGCTCCGCGACGGCCGCCTGTATCAGCTCGTGCGCGAGCACGACGGGGTCCGCGAGCGGACGCTGGAGATCACGTTCCTCGAGCCCGGCCCCGAGGCGTACGTGTTCACGTTCGGGTAGCTCGAGATGGACGACTGGGTCGTAGTCGAGGTCGCCGGTAGCGAGCCCGAGGCCGAGCTGCTCTGCTCGGTCTTGCGTGGCGCCGGCATCGAGTGCCATGCGCCTCACGAACTTCGGTGCAGGAGCGTCGGACGGCATGCCGCAAGGCGGTCCCCACGAGGTCCTCGTCTTAGCGGAGGACTTGCCGGCTGCCCGCGAGATCCTCGGGGGCGACAATGCGCCTGGTCCCGCTCGGGGGGAAGGACTGTCATGAGCGGTTTCGTTTCCAGGGGTTTCGGGGGCCGCGGTGACCGCGAGCAGTTCGGCGACCGCCTCCCCCCCGGCCAGTACGTCGAGCGCGGCTTCCCGGTGCTCACCGCGGGCCCGACGCCCGCGGATCGACCCCGACGACTGGGGCTTCCGGATCGACGGCATGGTCGCCGAGGAGCGCGAGTGGACGTGGGACGAGTTCGGCGCGCTGCCGTTCGAGACGGTGCCGTGCGACATCCACTGCGTGACCAAGTGGTCGAAGCTCGGCACGAGCTTCGGCGGGGTGTCGGTCGACGCGCCTGCTCGAGCGGCGTCGAGCCGCAGGGCGCCTTCGCGATGGCAGTACTCCTACGGCGGCTACACGACCAACCTCCCGCTCGAGGACCTCACCGGCGGCAAGGCCTGGGTGGTCACCGAGCACGAGGGCGAGCCGCTGCCGCGCGAGCACGGCGGGCCGGCCCGGCTGCTCGTGCCGCACCTCTACTTCTGGAAGAGCGCGAAGTGGGTCGCCGGGCTGCGGGTCATGGACCACGACGAGCCGGGCTTCTGGGAGCAGAACGGCTACCACAACCGCGGCGACCCCTGGAAGGAGGAGCGCTATTGGACGGACTGACGCCGGTCGAGCAGCGCGCTCCCGGGCAGGTGGCAGATCGGCGACCGTCACCGCGATCAAGCAGGAGACGCCGCGCGTCAAGTCGTTCCGGATCGAGCTGCCGATGTGGATGCCGCACCTGCCCGGGCCAGCACTACGACGTCCGGCTGACCGCGCCCGACGGCTACCGGGCGCAGCGCTCCTACTCGGTCGCCTCCTCGCCGCTCGACGAGGGCGAGATCGAGCTGACCATCGACCGGCTGGACGACGGCGAGGTCTCGCCCTACTTCCACGACGTCGTGGTCGAGGGCGACCAGGTCGAGGTGCGCGGGCCGTTCGCCTCCTACTTCGTGTGGCGCGGCGAGGCGCCGGTGCTGCTCGTCGGCGGCGGCTCCGGCGTGGTGCCGCTGATGGCGATGCTGCGCCACCGGCGCCGCACGATGCCCGAGCTGCCGATGCGGCTCGTCTACTCGGTGCGGTCCGCCGAGGACGTGATCTACGCCGACGAGCTCGGCGACGACGCCGCTGCTCACCTTCACGCGCGAGCCGCCGGACGGCTGGTCGCGGCCACACCGGGCGCATCGACGCGTCGCTGATCGCGGAGGCCGGCGTGGACGCGGGCACCGCGTTCGTCTGCGGCTCGAACGGCTTCGTCGAGGCCGCCGCCGGCCTGCTGCTCGAGGCCGGCTTCGAGCCCCAGGACATCCGGACGGAGCGCTTCGGACCGACGGGATGATGGAGGGAAGCGTGATGACCTTAGACGCGACATACGGCGCCGGGCTGCGGGCCCTGGGGCTCAACTGCACGCTGAAGAAGTCCCCCCAGGAGTCCAATACCGAGGCGCTGATGCGGCGGGTGACGGACCTACTCGAGGGCCACGGCGTCGAGACCGAGATCGTTCGCCCCGTCGACTACGTGATCAGGTTCGGCGTCACCTCGGACGAAGGGGACGGCGACCAGTGGCCCCAGGTCCTGGACAAGGTCAAGGCGGCCGACATCCTGGTGCTCGGGATGTCGATCTGGTTCGGACACCGGTCCAGCGTCTGCCAGATGGTGATCGAGCGCCTCGACGGCACCTACGCGGAGCGCAACGAGCAGGGCCAGTACCCGCTCTACAACAAGGTGGCGGGGGCCGTGGTGACCGGAAACGAGGACGGCGCCCACGCGTGTGCGGAGTCGACCCTCTTCAACCTCACCCACCTCGGGTGCACGGTGCCCCCGAACGCCGATACCTACTGGGTCGGCGACGCCGGTCCCGGTCCCTCGTACCTGGAGGCTGGCGGGGTGGACCATCCCTACACACGGCGGACCTCGTCGTGGTGCGCCCACAACCTGCTCCACATGGCTCGGATCCTCAAGGACCACCCGATCCCTCCCGAGGGAAACACGCTTGATGAGCACGGCGGCGACGCGGTTCACGTCGGGTAGGCGGAGCCCCCAGTGCGTCAACTGAGCTTCATCCACCCGGGCAGGGTCGAGAGGAGCACGTGACCTCGAGCACTGATCCGACCACGCTGCGCGAGGCGGCTAGAGGCCTCAGCTGCGCCGACATCGTCGACGCTGTTGGCCGCCTGCACCGGCACCGCTGCCACATCCTCGACCTCGTCACACCGACCCCCGGACGCGTCTTGTTCGGGCCAGCCGTGACGATCTCGTACTTCCCGAGCTGCTCGGCGGGGCTCGACCCCGAGCGCTACAACTTGGCGGAGCTCTTCTACGAGGCGGTCGGCGACTCGCCCGCTGGCAAGGTCCTGGTGCTGGCGAGCAACGGGTACGCCGAGGCCTCGATGGGCGGCGGGACGAAGCTAGCCCGGCTCCAGCACTACGGGCTGGCCGGGCTGCTCACCGACGGCAGGCTGCGCGACTTCGCCGAGCTCCAAGGGTACGACTTCGCGGCGTACTGCGCCGGCGAGGCGACCCACTGGGGCGGAAACCTGGTCACCCCCTACCAAGCGAACGTACCGGTGGTGCTCAGCAGAGTTGGGGTGTTACCGGGCTCATACGTGTTCGCCGACGACTCGGGTGCTGCCGTGATCCCGGCGGCCGAAGTCGAGCAGGTACTCGAGGGCGCACACGCCGTGCAGCGGGAGGACGCGGGCTTTCGCGAGAGGATCGCGAGCGAGCGGCTCGGGGCGGGGCCCGGAGGGCGCGGGCGGCGAGAACGGTGAGCACCGAATCTGACGATTCGCTCTGACACACGCTCTGACTGCATCTGCGCGCCTTCTCGTGCGCGCGCGGATACGGTGTCGTTGCGCCCAGGCTCGGCCGGGCATAGGTCGGTTTCCTAGACGGTCCTATCTGACAGCGCACTTTCGATCTACGGCTCGCTTCTTTCGTTTTCGAAGCCGGCACTTCGAGCCTCATCGCGGCGCCGGGGCGATCGACTCGCCCTTAGCTGCTGCCGCCTATCGCGCAAAGCGATAGCGAGGCGACGCCCTAGAACCGCGCTCGCTCGTCGTCCAGACCAGGCGCGCCAATGGCCGACACTTGGGCGCTCACACTCGGGCCGAAAGCGGACGCGTGGCGTCCTGCCTTCCGCGCCTAGCAAGTCTCGGGCGCGCGGGATCTAGGTGCGTCCTGGCGATGAAAGCGGGAGCTGGACGAAGCCTCGACCGGCGTCGAGATGGGGCCCTTGACTTCGACACCGTATGAGGCCGTATCACTCCGTTCGTCATGTTGCGATTGTTCACTACGCTTCGTGGATGAGTCCTCCGGCGACCCTTCTCCTGTGGTTTCAGCTGCGTTCGCCGGAGCTGGCCGACGACTTTGAGCGTCTGATGACGGAGGATCGCGACATCGTCCGCGGGTCGCTGGACACGGTCTCGGATTGGCGGCTTACGCGGCCGGCCGACGTGCCCGGACAGTCCATCGGTCAAGCCGATTACGTGCTGATCGCCGAGATCGTCGACGTGGAGCGCTTCGAGCAACAGGCGAGCGAACACGTCCAACGCTTGGCGGACGACTTGGCGCATCTCGTCTCGAGCCGGGGGATGCTCGTCGTGCGTCCCGTCCTTTGAAATCCGCGGTCGGTGGAGCGATCAGACCCGCCCTCGGTCTGAGCTTGAGATGTCCCGGGTCACGCCAAGCCACCTCAAACACGTGCTTTGGACGAAAAGGCGGCGTCTCGCCTCGTGGCCGGCGCTTCTCCAACTCGCGCACAGGAGCAGCGGCGGGAGCGACCGGCGGCCGCTGCTCATTTTCGTCCGGAGCGAGAGCGCCGCGAAGCTGCATGGACCGGCTGCTTGCGCCGCGAGAGCGGGAGGGGCGGGTGTCCCGGTGACGCCCGGTCACCGCGACACATCACCTCAACGGTCCAATCGTCGGTCCAATTTGTGGAAATAGCCCATGACTCCGTCGCGGAAAGGGCAGCGAATCGCGCTCAATCCGCTCGCGGTACAGCGCGAGCAGCTCGACTACGGGTTCGGAGTCATCGCGTGATCCCCAAGGCCTCCTCGAGCTGGCGACGCCCGTCGGGACCCAGGTGGTCGACGTATGCCTGGATCCCCTCGCGGTGCGCCGTGTCGAAGCCGGCGGCGAGCTCTTGCCCCTGGTCGCTGAGCGAGTATTGACGTCGGTCCTCGCGCAAGTAGCCGCGGCCCCGGAGACCGTGGATGGCCGGGTACGCGGTGTCGAGCGATAGACCGGCGAGCGCGGCCAGCTCACTTACCCCGGTCGGGCCGTCCTCCATCTTCAGCGCGAGCAAGAGGCGCAGGTCCTCGAACGACAGCTCGAGCTTCTCCGCCCAGACGGCGATCCGCTGCCAAGCGACCAGGTCAACGCGCTGCAGCATGGTGGCGAGCGCTCCCACGAGCGGATCGCTCGAGGTGTGGGCCTGGTCATCTCAGCCTTGGCCTGGGGGATTGCGAACTGACCATAATGCCTCCTCTCTGCTCCGGTCGAGCGTCCGATTCGCTCGGCCTTTCAGTCGTGCCCAGGCGAAGCGCTTGACGCCTAGGCGCTGTGGAGCGCCTGGCGCAGGACGGCGATAGCCTGCGCGACGGCGGCGCGCGTCGGGTGACCCGCGCTCTGCAGCGGGTCGATGACGCCGTCCCAGCTCGCGGACTCGGCGAACGCGCCGTGGACGAGAATGATGGTGGGTGGCATGGGAGATCCTTCGGTTGGTTTCTGGAACTAGCTCGCTGACTGGCTGAGCCAGTCCTCGAAGCGGGTCGGGGCGATGCGTGCGTCGTCGCCGGGGGTGAGGGACTGGTCGTCCAGCTCGGCGCCGAAGTAGCGGGCGTGAGGGTCGGCGGTCACCTGTCGCGGGTCGTCGCTTGCGCTCAAGAGGCGTCGGGCGAGCTCGTCGAGGCGGAAGGCCTCGGGGCCGGCCAGCTCGACCGTGTCGTTCAGTGGTGCGCCCGACCGCGATGTCGGCCAGAGTGCCCACGACATCGTCGGCCGCTTCCGGCTGAACGAGGGCAGGCGACAGCCGAACGGTGTTGCCGTCGGTGCTCGAATCGGCGATGCGGCCGATGAACTCGAAGAACTGCGTTGCGCGGACGATCGTGTACGGGATCAGCCCGGCCTTCACCAGGTCCTCCTGCGCGACCTTCGCGCGGAGGTAGCCGCTCTCCGGAAGGCGGTCGGTGCCGACGACCGACAGTACGACGTGATGTCCCACCCCGGCAGCCGTCTCCGCGGCGAGGAGGTTGCGGGATGAGGTCTCGAAGAAGTCGAGCACCGCCGCGTCGTCCCAGGCAGGCGCGTTCGCCACGTCGACAACCACCTGGGCGCCCTCGAGCGCTTCGGCGAGGCCCTCGCCCGTGAGCGTGTTGACGCCCGTGTTAGGCGCCGCCGCCAGCGGCTCGTGATCCTGCTTCCGCAGGTGCTCGACGAGCTTCGACCCAATGAGGCCGGTTCCGCCGATGACAACGATCTTCATCTCACGGTCCTTTCTGCCGCGGCTCAGACGAAGCGCCTGACGAACGCGAGCGCCCTGTCGGCCACCTCGCGCCAACCGCTGTCGATGGTCAGCGAGTGACCGCGCTTGGGGACCTTTTCGAACTCCGTGACGGCCTGGTTCCGTCGCTGGCGCTTGAACGATGCGTTCGCGATCGCCGGCGCCACCGTGTGGTCTTTCTCTCCCTCGATGATCAGCAGCGGCCCGCGATCCGGGTTCCCGGGATCCAGCTTTGCCTCGGTCCGCGGGTTCAGATTGGCATTGGCCATCTGCATCAGCGCCACGCCGGGCGCTGCCACGTGGTAGGTCTCATACAGTCGCTCCGCCTCCTCGTCGTCGAGGGCATTCGCCCAGCCGTACTTGAACTGGTCGAGGGTGAGGGTGACGGCACGACCCCGGTTCAAGGGGTTTCGAAATACCGCGCTCGAGACCCGCAACGTTGAGATCGGCAGCGGCAGCACACCGCGGAACGGTCCGGGATCGATCGCAACCGTCGCCGCGGACAAACCCCGGTCGGCGATGATCTGCGCCAGCAATCCGCCGGTCGAGTGGCCCATGACCGCGGGCTTCTTATCCAGCCTCCCGATTACCTCCGCGGTGTGATCGGCGACCTGGCCGAGCGTCTTCTTCGCGAGGACCTCGGGGTGCGCCCTGGCCTCTGCGACCGTCTCGGGATCGTCGGGCCAGCTCGGGGTCACCGCGGCATAGCCCGCGTCCTCGAACAGGTCGGCCCAGCGCTCCCAGCTGCTCGGCAGCAGCCAAAGCCCGTGGATGAATACAACCGGCGTCTGCCCGCTCGCGTTCGCCTGCTCAACCTGCCGCGTTTCCCGCTCAGACGATGTGATCGTGGGTGACATGAGTGGTCCTTTCGGTGGAGTGAGTCATCGCTCCCTCGCGGATCGGGGCGAGGAGGTGCAGTTCTTCCCCGCGGCGCGCACGCGGCACCCGCGCAGGATGCCGGCCAGGTACGCACACCCTAACGTGGACTACCCCACGCTAGGTCCCGGCCCGAGCCCTTCGCCGACGTTCGATGTGCTCCAGCAGGCGCCTGACCGAGCGGTCCAGCGTGACCTCGCTCGTCGCGAAGCGGCGCCCGGCTGCAGCTATACACTCACGCGCTTTCCGTCAGCGAGGTAACTGCCGATCGCTGCGGGCATCTCGTCGAGCGGCACGCTGACGTAGTGCTCGCCGGGAGTAAACGGGGCCGAGTCGTAGATGGGCTCCGAGATGACGAGCGCACCGTTTGCCATCCCGAGCAGCAACCTCTGTCCCGACATCTCTCCGGGCCGGCGCGGCAGGTTGAGGAGGATCCGCACCCGGTTGAGCAGCTGCGTTCGATGCTCTCCCCAGTACCGTGGGTCGCGCCAGCTGCCGGCCACCGAAACCGCAACGCCCTCGCGCCTGAGCCGCCGCAGGGCGCGCCGCCGTCCTGGAACGTCGGTCGCGCCTAGGAACATGACGTCGATGTCGCGCGCCACTCCAAGCTCGCGTCCGTAGCCGGTGTGGTAGCCGAGCGGGACCCACTCGGCGGGGATGCTCCGGTCGCGGAGGAAGTCGCGACTGGCGCGACCGCCCACCATGACCAGATCGAGCAGTCCGGGCACGGAGAGCCGGCGCAAGCTCGAGCGCTGAATAGCCGGCGAGGAGGAGGGAGTAGCGTTCGACTATGGCCACTGAGTGGCCACCGCTCGCCTACGACTCGTGGAGCGCGACCTGCGACACGCTCCACGCGCACACGCAGGTGCTCGGAAAGCTCGCGGTCCAGCTTGCCCCGCCCGAGCCCCAGCTCCAGCACGCCGCCCTGCGGCTGAGCGCGCGCGGCTGGGAGACGCTTCCGCTGCCGGCGCCGGACGGCTCCGGGGCGATCGTCGCGGCTCTTGATCTGCGCACGCATGAGGCCGTAGTCGAGCACAGCAACGGCCGCGAGACACGGATCGCCCTCACACCCCACCGGCCGGTCGCCGAGGTCACGCGCGAGGTGCTCGAGGCCGTGGGCCGCCTCGGGGGGGCGGTCGAGATCAACCCGGCGCCCCAGGAGGTGCCGTGGACGGTGCCGCTGGACGAGGACTACCAGCACGCGACCTATGACGCCGACCAGGTGGCGACCTACTTTGAGGCCGCCACCCAGGCGGCGCTCGTCCTGGCGGAATTCCGGGCCCCGTTTCGCGGTCGCTCGACGCCGGTGAACGCCTGGTGGGGCACCTTCGACCTCGCGGTCAACTTCTTCTCGGGACGGCCGGCCGATCCGCCGTCCGACGACTTCATCATGCGCAACGGAGGGGACGCCCAGCAGGTCCAATCGGCTGGTGGCCGGGGGATCCGAACCACGACGCGGGCCGCCTTCTTCGCCATCGCGTATCCGGCGCCCGACGGCTTTGGGGACGCCGGCCTCAGCCCCGCCGAGGTGCGCTGGGACGCAAGCTGGGCGAGTACGTGCTCGACTGGGAGGACATCCGGGAGAGCCCCGATCCCCATGCCCTCGCACTGGAATTCGCGCGGTCGGCCTTCCGCCACGCCTGCGCGGTGTGCGAATGGGACCCGGCCCTCGCGGCCACGGCGGAGGGTGTTCCGCCGCCGATCAGGTGACGTTGAGATTCCGGGGGGCTCGACAGTGGGGCGCGGCCTGCGAGAGCGAGCAGACCTCGGGTCAGGCCTGGTCACGAACCGCCTAGGAGGAGTCTCTCGGGGGCAGCCGAGTGGGGAACGCTACGCGATGCACGACCCCCCAACCAGGTGCCGAGGTCGCTGAGCAAGCGCCCGTGCCGCGCTGGGGCTGGGGTGAGGCGCCGCCGTTCCGGGACTAGGAAGGGCTTCGCGGGCGCCCGCATCTCGACGCGAGCGTCACCAGGCCCAGGCTAAGCAGCCCGAACCGCTATGCCAGGGTAATCGAGGACCAGGCCGAACTCGTCGTACGAGAGCTGGGACTCGAACCCGAACCGGGGAGCCCTGTAGCGGTAACGCTCGCGGTTCCCGTCGTTGGCGAGACGGACGTAGCGTTGCTCGAGTCGCTCGATACTGAGATCAAGCGCGTGGACATAGGCAGCGGGGGCGTCGGCTTCCTGGCCGATCGCTAGCCCGAGGCGGTGGACGGGAAACGCGTTCGTGAGCGAGGACGACTCGAGATCCACGTCCAGGCAGCCGTCGAGTTGGGGTGCAGCCACGCCGTTGATCCGCCACCGGCCGGCTTCGTCTGATTTCAGCCCCAGCTCGTGGCGGCCTGACGCCGTCCGGCCCGACAGGTGGGCGCTCCGGGTCGACCAGTCTGGATTGAGCGTGATCTCGTACCGGACGGCCCATGCTTCGCAGTTCTCGACCGCGGCGGTATCGCCCGCCAAGTGGTAGCCAACGCGATCCGAGCGTAGGAATACGACCTCGAACCCGTTTCGCACATCGCGGTGCTGCCAGGCTGCGTATCGGGGCAGGCCGCGAAAGGGCATGTCGCCTCCGCACCCTAGGAGACTGCTGTTCATCCCGTCCCGGGCGCGCCGGAATCACGCCGTCAATGTCGCCGATTCCTTCTCCAAGCCCGCACGAGCGAACCACCGGGTGCATGTAGGGCGGCTGTCCGGGCCTGATCGGCGTGCTCGTCGGGGCCGGGAAAATGGTCCCGTGTTAACGCGTCCGGTTCGGCCAAGTTGACTTCGAAGCCCTCGGTCGGCGCTCGGGTCGAGCGAGCGATCGAGGATCACGTTGATGCGGAGCGGGAGATCGAACGGGGCGAGGCGGAGGCCCGCCCCGGTCGGAGCCTGGCCCGAACGGTGTTCTGGCTTGTCGTAACGGCGGTCTCGCTCTATGGCGTCGCGCCGAGCCTGATCGACGTGCTCGGATCCTGGTCCAACCTCTCGCAGCTCGACCGCGCATGGTTTCCGGCGATGGCCGCGCTTCAGGGCGCCGCGCTCGCGTGCCTCTGGGCGCTGCAGCGGATTGCCCTGGAGGGAGCCCGCTGGCGCGATGTGATCGACTCGCAGTTGGCCGGCAACGCGCTGTCGAAGATCGCGCCCGCGGGCGGGGCCGTGGGCGCTGCCCTTCAGTACCGCATGCTGGTCGAGGCCGGGATCGAACGCGGCCGAGCGGTCGCGGGGCTGACGGCCACCAACCTCCTAACCTTCGCGATCGTCCTCGCCCTACCGATCCTCGTCGTGCCGGCGATCGTCCGCGGCGGGGTTCATCGGAGCCTGGCCGAGGCCACGGTGATCGGTCTGGTCACTTTCGCGCTTCTGAGCGCTGCCGGCGCGGCGGCGCTCGCGCTCGACGGCCCGCTCAGATGGATCGGCCGAGCCGTGCAAACGGTACGTAACGCGCTCCGGCGTCAGGCACCGCCCGTCGCTCGGTTGCCCGAGCGGCTATTGGGAGAGCGCGACCGGCTGCTGAACACCTTGGGTCCGCGCTGGAAGGGAGCATTGCTGGCGGCGATGGGCCGCTGGGCCTTCGACTACGCGGCGCTTCTGGCGGCCCTGGCCGCAGTCGGATCCCACCCGCGTCCGGCCCTTGTTCTGTTGGCCTTCTGCACCGCTCAGGTTCTGGCCCAGATCCCGTTCACGCCAGGCGGCCTCGGTTTCGTCGAGGCGGGGTTGACCGCCACCCTTGCCCTCGCCGGGGTCAGCACGGGCGATGCTGTGCTGGCCACGCTTGCCTATCGCCTCTTCTCGTACTGGCTCCCGTTGCCGCTCGGTCTCCTGGGTACAGCAATCCATCGCCGCCGCTACGCGAGGTAACGGCCTCTGCCGCGGCTGACGCATGCCGCCCCGGCTGCGCGGGCCGTTGGATACGCCGCGTCGGCCCGTGGGCTCACCTGTGGTCTCGATCTGAGCAATCAGAGAGTGCTTCACAGCACCGTACGTCACTCTAGAGAGCCGAACGGAAGCTGAGAGCAGCCCCCAGGCCGTGTTGTGGTCCAGGCGGTCGCGGGTTCGAGTCCGTCGCTCACCTCGAAGAAACCCCGCAAACGCGGGGGTTTCTCATGCGGCGTTCGGGCCGGGCCGGGCTCGGGACATCGCGCACTCGCCGACAGCTCCGATACCTGCTGGTCGAGCCGCCTCCGAAGTGACGGTGGTCCCACCCTCTGAGCGCTGTCGGTCGCACCGAGGATCGGCGACGGCGTCCGTAATACGGATTGGGTGCGCGCACGGGTCGTCACGCAGATGAGCCACCTAGCAACATTGGCTCGTCGGCGTGGAGCAGCCCGTAGGCAAGCGCTACGACGTACTCCCGTCTCGGCGCATCCGGTAGAAGCGCTCGTCGAACCTGAACAGGCGCGCCAGCGCATCGGGCTCGGTGTCCGCGATCTCAACGTCGGTCACCTCCCACCCGGGGAACGCACGCTCGACGTCGGGGCGGCTCGCGCCGCGCGGCAGCGGGCCTCTCCGGCGGGGGGCGAAGCAGTCGAGCAGCACCGTGGCGTCGGGCGGCCGCGATGGCGCTCACTTCGCGACCCATTGCCTGGCGCTGGGCATCCGTAAGGCCGTGGAATGTCCCGGTGTCCAGCACCAGCCGGAACCCTGTGCCGACGTCCGCTCCCGGAGGGCCCTCACGTCGCCGTGTACGAGACGCATCTCGACCCCGGCCTCGGCGACCCGCTCGCGCGCGCGGCGAAGGGCCTTCTCGACGATGTCGACGCCGGTCACGTCCCAGCCGCGCTGGGCGAGCCGGACGCCCCAGACCGCGCTGCCGCAGCCGAGGTCGAGCGCAGGACCGAACGGCGGCGCATGTCCGTCCTCCTCGCGCGCCACCAGCTCCAGGAGCTTCGTGGCGAACGGTGGATGCTCTGCGAGGTCCTCCCAGGGATGGAACCCGATCCTGTAGGCGAGCTGGTAGTTCATCGTCTCCTCGATCCTCCGCTCGTCGTGGCGGTGGAAGGACGCTACGAGCGACCGGCGCGGCTGCCAATCGGGAGTTCTCCCCATGCCGTGAGCCCGTGCTCCATCGCGAACACCGCGACCGCGGCGCGCGTCGACACGCCGATCTTGCGGTAGGCGTTCTGGACGTGGCGGTCGGCGGTCTTGACGGAGATGCCCAGCGCATGCGCTACCTGCTTGGTCTGCAGACCGCGCGCCAGCAGCGCCACCACCTCGACCTCGCGCTCGGTCAGACCCGCAGGACGCTTGATCGGCGGCGCCTGCTGCCCCGCCGCCTCCAGCACCGCGCCGACCGCGTCGGCGTCGAGCCGCCCGGCGCGGGCCTCCTCGCCGATCGATCTCCGCGGCCCGCTCGGGTGGGAGCGCCTCGCGGTGCGGCCGCGGCTCGGTCATCGCCTGGTAGGCGTCGGCGGCCGCGAGCAGCCGCGCAGCGGGCGTGAGCGAGCCGCCTCGCACACCGCGGTGGTAGCCCGAGCCGTCGAGCCGCTCGTGGTGGGCGGTCGCGACCGGCGCGAGGGCGGCCAGGAACGGCGAGCGACTCAGGACGCGCTCGGTGTAGTAGGGGTGCAGCCTGACCCGCTCCCACTCGCCGGTCGTGAGCGGCCCCGGCTTTTGCCAGATGGGCACCGGGACCGCGACCCGGCCCAGGTCGTGGACCAGGCCCGCGCGTCGGACCGCCGTGACCTCGTCCTCGTCGAGCCGGCACGCCTCCGCCGCCCGGCTCGCCAGCTTCGCCACTCCGGCGGAGTGGCCGGCAAGGAACGGGCAGACGAGGTCGGTGAAGTCGCCCATCGCCGAGAGGGCCCGATCGATCCCGCCGCGCTCGAGGACGAACCGCGGGGCCGGCTCGCACGCGAGCGTCTGATCCCATACCGACACCTCGTCGTCGATGGCGAGGATGGCCTCGGCCTCCTCCACGAAGCGGGCGGCGATCGCCGGGTCGAGGGCGCTGCCGGCCCGCTCGCCGACGACCGCGGCCGCGAGCTCCGCCCCGCCGAGCACGCGCTGAACGTCGATGTCGCGAGCCACGTGGGCGATCCGCATGGCCAGCGGGATCTCCTCGCCCCTGGCCTTGGTCGGGCCCTTTCCGTCCCAGCGCTCGTCGACGTAAGCGAACAGCGCCCCGATGGAAGCGGGCAGCCCGAGTCTCTCGATCAGCATCCGAGCAACCTCGCGGCAGGCGACGTCCACGCGCGGCATCACGCGCGCGGCCTGCGGAACCTTGCGTGCGACCTGGATGCCGCACGAACGGGCGGCGCCGCCCCCGGCGCCACCGACCGCGCGAGCGCCGCCACCATCTCCCGCGGCTCACCCGAACCACACGGGCATGAGGTGGTTCTTCACGACCTCGCGCGTGTCGCCGAGGATCTTCGCCCGCACGTGGATGTCGGCGGTGCAGCCGACCTGCTGCAGCAGGCACGCGTAGTAGCTCTGGGCGGCGGTCTCACGGTCGACGTCCAGGCGTTCGGCCAGGCGCACCGCGACCAGCGTGCTGCGCAGCCCGTGCTCGAAGTCGAATCCGATGCTGAGATCGGTCGCCAGCGACAGCGCGGCGATCACCTCCGCCGCAGAGATCCGCTCCTTCCCGAACAGCTCCCTCAGCATACCGCGACGGTATCCCACCCCTCAGCCTCGGTGGCCGCGGCGCGGCGGTCCGACCGCCCGCAGCATGTCTCGACGCGTGGGTGTGGACGGGGCGCCATAGGAAAGGTCAGCGTCCTGGCCCGAGGTCGCATACCGACCCCTCGGCAGGACGGCCCCGTCACCCAGTGCTCACGCGCTCGGCGACTTCATGGAGCCGACGAACCCGCGCACATCACCTGCCGGCTCCGAGTAGGCCTCGCCGAGGGCGTCTTCGACCGCGGTCATGTACTCCTCGGCCCAGGCCGGGAACTCGTAGTCGATCCCGCGCAGGAACTCGAGTGTCACCGCCCAACGGATGTCGGCGATCGACGGGCTGCTGCCTCCGACGAACCGCTTGCCGTCGAGGAAGAACGCGTGGAAGGCTTCGAGCGGCTCCGCAAGCGCCGCTTCGGCGTCCTTCTGGGCCCCTGCCTTCATGTCGTCGTCGGCATCGGACGTCGCCACTTCGCCCGCGTACTGCGGAAAGCCGAGGGTCGGGTAGGTCGCTCGCGCCACGAGCGGGTAGAAGGTGCCGGTGAGGTAGAACATCGCGCTGTCCACCATCGCCCGTTCGGCCGGGTCAGTCGGGTAGAAGTGGTCCAGGCCATGCTTGCCGCAGAGGTACTGCATGATCGCGCAGCTCTCCCAGAGCGATCCCCGCGGCAGACCGTCTTCCTCGAGCAGCGGCGTGAGCTTGGCCGGGTCCTTTCGCACGAACTCCGGCTTGTCCTTCCTTCCCCAGACGTCCACCTCCTCGAAGTCGAGCCCGGCGGCTCGCACGAGGACGCGAGCGGCGAGGTTGTTGACGCTCGGCGTCAGGATGCTCAGCGTGTTGGCAGCCATGTTTCCTCCGGTCTCCGCGTTGCGGGCTTGGCGCTACTTGTACGGGGTCCTTTGGCGATCGCTCCTCCGAGAGCGACGCCCGCGATCGCCAGACGAGCATCTCGATGGCATCCGCGAGCTGAATTTGGGCGATGTTGTAGTCGCTGCGCTCGCACGATCGCGGCCTCGACCTAATGCTCGACGAGCTCCGACTTGTAATCGCTGCGCCCGAGGGCGCCGCAAGGCACCAGATCAACGCGCGTCTGGACGACGAGGACCGCACGCAGTCTCTCACGAATCGCCTTCGCGAGCCCCGCGTCGGCCGCCTCACCGCGGGCAAGCTCCACGCTGACCGGGAGTGGCGGCTCCTGCTTCACGCCGGGGGCCTGCGGCTTGACGCGGATGTGCCCGCTTACCCGGGGTGCGAACTCGCTGACCACCTCCCGGACGGCAGAAGGGAAGAGGTTGACCCCCCTGACGATCAGCATGTCATCGGTCCGGCCGAGCACCGCACGCGGGGGCCCGTGCGGCCACATCCGCACGGGCTCATCCGGACCTGGACGTGATCGCGCGTTCGAAACCGCAGGAGCGGTGCCGCGCGATGCCGGAGATGCGTCAACACGAGCTCGCCGGCGGCGCCGTCCTCAAACGGAAGCGCGGCGCCCGTCTCCGGCTCGATCAGCTCGGGGTGGACGAAGCCGCGCGCGCCTAGGTGCATCCCGTCTCGCGCCTCGCATTCCCCCCACAGCGACACCCCGACGTCGCCGATCCCCATCGCCTCGGTGACCTTGGCCCCCCACGCTTCCTCGAGCCTGGCGCGGAGAGCCGGCTCGCCACCACCCGGCTCACCCGCCACCAGGAGACGCTTGACGCTCGAGCCCCGCAGATCGACGTCCCTCTCCCCGGCCGACTCGACGAGGTGCGCCGCATAGGACGGGGTGAGCGCCGCGGCCTCGGGCCTCAGGAGCTCGATCGCCCGCACGAGGCGCTCTGTGTTACCGGCGCCGACCGGGAGGTGAGAGAGGCCGATGCGCTCGAAGGCGGCAAGCGCCGCACCCGCGGCAAACGGACCGGCGCTGTATGTGGAGACGATCCACTCGCCGGGTGCGACGCCAGAGGCCTCGTAGCTGCGTGCCGAGCCGGTCACCCAGTTCTCGATGTCCCCGGCGGTCAGCGGGATGTAGCTCGGCGTGCCGGTGGTCCCGCTCGTCGAGTAGATCCGGGCAATATCGGACCGCCCCACGCAGAGGTGCGTTCCGATCGGGTTTTCGGGCGTACAGGTGGCCCTGAGCTCGTGCTTGTCGGTCAGGGGCAGCTGAGCGATGGACGCGAGCCCGCCCACGGCGCGGGCAGACCGGAAGCCGGCCCCCATCAGCTTCTCGCGATAGAACGCCGAGCGCTCGAAGAGATAGCCGACCTGGGTGCGATAGGACGCGTCATCGAGGGCGAGCTGCTCTGCCCAGGGCCTTGTCTCGGCCTCGGGCGCAGGCATCACCCCTCCCCGTCTTGGATCTGACGCTCGTACTCGATCGCTTCCTCCGCACGTCCCGCCATGAGAAAGCCCAGCTGCTGCTGTCGCTCCTCGGCCAGATGAGCGAGCAGGCCGGCCGTGCGCGCGAGGATTGGAACGGCCTTGACCGCGTCGGAGGAGAACCCCAGGTCGAGCATCACCGCCGCGATCGGCATGGAGACGTTCATCGTGAGCGGCTTGCCCCATGTCTTGGCGACTGCGTCGCGGAAGCACCGTGCGAGCTCAACATGCGGGCCGCTCACTCCGCGGGCGTCGGCCAGCTGGAGTATCCGCTCCGCACGCGGATCGAGCGGCCGGTGCACGGGATGGCCAAAGCCCGGCACCTTGTCGCCCGAGCCGTGGATCGCACGCGCCGTGTCGTCGGCCACGGCCGCCGGCGCGCCGCCGGACGCGACCTCCTCGCGAGCGGTGTCGAGCAGCCGAGCGCATGACTCGGCCGTGCCGAGGAGGACCGGGCCGCATCCGAGGATCCCCGCCGCGACCGCTCCCTGGAGCGATCCGGGGTCCGCGGCAAGCGTCATGCGCGCAGAGATGTTCGTCGGCATCATCCCGTGCTCAGCGATCGCAACGAGCAGGAGGTCGAGGAAGAAGCGCTGGTCCTCGGTCGGCTCCGTACCGGTGACGAGCAGATGGAAGTACTCGGTGAAGCTCAACCTGCCCATCAGGTCGCCGGACAGGTCGCGGCCCCGAACCTCGACCCTGTCCGGAAACGCCTGGCTGATATGGGTGGCGGAGCTCCCGCCCCTAATTAGAGGCATCTCATCTCTGGAGGCATCTCATCTCTGGATGCGGCTGGCTCATGCGCACGCATCGGCCCAACATAGTGACGCGAACGTGGGCGACCGCTCACGGCCGGCGTCACGCCCTCCACCCGGAGAGCATCGGAACTTCTGCCAGCCGACCTCTGCCGTCCGTTTTGCAGCGGTGGTCCCCACCCCCGTGGCGGCCTCGGCGGACCGAGCAGCGGCCGCGTTAGGCTTGGCCGGTGAGCGACCTCGCGGGCGAGCATTGCCGGGAGTATCCGCCGGGGACGCCGCCGCTCAGCGAGTCGGAGGCGACGGAGCTGCAACGACAGGTGCCGGCGTGGGAGCGCGACGGAAACGGCGCGCTGCGGCGCGAGTTCCACTTCGACGACTTCAGCGGCGCGTTCGGCCTCGTCGTGAGGGTTGCCCTGATGGCCGAGGCCGAGAGCCACCACCCTGAGATCGAGCTGGAGTGGGGCCGTGCCGGGTTCAGGACGTGGACGCACACGGCATCCGGCCTCACCCGCAACGACTTCATCGTGGCGGCGAGGATCGACCTACTGGTGCAGACGTGAGTCGCGGGCGCTTGAGTCGCGTGGGCGCGCGCGAGCCTCCGCCACCAGCACGAGCGGCGTGGCGGGACAGGGCTCGCCCTCCCCAGCAAGCGAGGCGTGGCGGCCGATGACGGCGAAGCCCGCTCCGTCGAGCATCCGGCGCAGCTCGCTCTCCCCATAGACGCGCAGCTCGTACTCCCGCGGCGCTCCGTTTCCGGTGCCGGTGTCGTCCTCGAAGCGCTGCGCCTCGCGCATCACGCTACGCGAGCGATCGAACCGGCGCTCGAAGCACAGGGTGCCGCCGCGCGGAAGCGGCCGCTCCTCGTGCTCACACAAGCGGGCGCCGATCTCGTCGCGATGGAGCGTCTCGATCACGAGCCGCCCACCCGGGCCTAGCACGCGCCGAAGCTCGCGCAGCGCGGCCCGGTCGCCCTCGTCGCCCAGGTACCCGAGCGCGGTTCCGAGGCACAGCGCTGCGTCGAAGACGCCGTCCTCGAACGGCAGCGTCGAGTACGACCCGCGCGCGAAGCGAGGCCACGACGCGCCGCGGCCCGCACGCCTGGCCGCGGCGAGCAGCAGGGGCGAGCGGTCGAGCCCCACGGGCCGGTAGCCGGCGAGCGCCAACGGCACGGCGTGGCGGCCGTTGCCGCAGCCGGCATCGAGGATGCGGGCATGCGGCCGGCACCCGGCCAAGCGTGCTGCGGCTTCGGCCTGCGCCGCGGACTCCGAGGCCGGCTTCTCGGCGACCACGGAACGCAGGTACCGGGGATCGTCGAAAAACGCGGTCGACGGCATCGTTCCTCTCCATCACCAGCGTAGGCCCTCGCAGGCCGCTTGTCAGCTCGTGCTGGGACTGCGAAGCTGGCGCCGTGAGCGAGCTTGCTGTGGCGCACTGCGAGGTCTGCACTCCTGGCACGCCGACGCTTCCCGAGCCCGAGGCCGCCGAGCTGTCCGCCCAGGTGCCTCACTGGGAGCGCGACGGCACCCGTGCTCTCCGCCGCGAGTTCTCGTTCCCCAACTTCCGGGACGCATTCGGCTTCGTCGCGCGAGCGGCGCTGATCGCCGAGGCCGAGGGCCACCACCCCGACATCGAGCTGGGCTGGGGACGGGCGGCCTTCGAGCTCACGACTCACGCCGCGTCGGGCCTGACCCGCAACGACTTCGTCCTGGCGGCGAAGATCGACCGGCTCGCCGGCTGAGTGCACGCCGAAGCGATAGCGCTGCAACTCCGATCGGAGACCCTCCGAATCTCAGACGAGCCGCTCCTCATGGGCATCGTGAACGCGAGCCCCGATTCCTTCTCGGACCCGGCAAGGCCCGGGCTCGAAGGGCTCGTAGAGCGGGGGCGAGAGCTCGCCTCCGACGGAGCGACGCTTATCGACGTCGGCGGCGAGTCCGGCCGCACGGACACGGAGGCCATTCCGGAGCAGGATGAGGCGGCCCGCGTGGCGCCGGTGATCGAGCGGCTCGCTGCGGAAGGAGTGCTCGTCTCGGTCGACACCTGGCGCGCGCCGGTGGCGCGGGCCGCGCTCGCGGCGGGGGCCGCGATGGTCAACGATGTGAGCGGCCTCGCCGACCCCGGAGTTGCGGATGCCTGCGCCGAGACGGGCGCCGCGCTCGTCATTACACACACGCGCGTACCGCCCAAATTCAAGGGCTTCCCGGCATACGCCGACGTCGTCGAGGATGTGCTCGCGCTGCTGCGCGAGCGCTCGGAGGAGGCACGCCGACGCGGGGTCGGGTTCGAGCAGGTCGTGTTCGACCCCGGCATCGACCTGGCGAAGACCCCGGCGCAGTCAGTCGAGGTGCTGAGCCGGCTCGGTGAGCTGCGCGAGCTCGGGCGCCCGCTGCTCGTGGCCATCTCACGCAAGGACTTCATCGGTGCGCTCACCGACCGCCCGCCGCGCGACCGGCTGGCGGGCACGCTCGCGGCGCTCGCCGCGTCCGTCGACCGCGGCGCGGCGATCCTGCGCACGCACAACGTCGAGGCCGCGCGCGACTACCTGAAGGTGCGGTCGGCGCTCCGTCGCGACAGCCTCGTTCCCGACGACCTGCGACTCGGGGTCGCGCTCCAGCGGGAGCCGCAAGCGGGAGATTCCTAAGGCGTCGTCGCCGTCGACCTGTTCAGCGGTCGCGGCGCGCCTTCTCGCGGGCCGGCCCTCGAACGCGGTCGATTGCCCTGAAGGAAGCCCGCTGGCGCGATGTGATCGACTCGCCGGCGATAGTGACAGTCCGCGAGGTGGAGTTCTGTGCCCACTCCGAGAGGTCAGCAACGGATCGACCCTTTCCCGGTCCGGACAAAGGAGGTGGGACATCGCCTCCTACCCGGAGGGAGTGCAACCGCTCACCCGGCCTCCGCACTCTGGCGGATCGTCCGGAGCTGGTTGTAGAGCTCCCCTCCGGGGCACTCCGTGTGGCTCACGTCTCGATGCCCGGAGATGCGCTTGAGCCGCACTCGCTGACCGCTCGGATACCTGCTGGTCGAGCCGCCTCCCGAAGTGACGGTGGTCCTACCACTGACCGGGGCACCGTGATGCGGCAGCTTCCAGCGAAGCAACCGCGCGATGCCCTCCACGCCGGCCGAGGAGAGGGGGTCCGAGCTGTGGGTGCCGAGGGCGGCAACACCGGTGGAGTAGGAGTTGAAGCCCTCGGCGTGGGCCCCCACGACTGGCTCCTCCACGCCGCCGGCGCGGCCCACGAAGATTCTGCCGAACCGGTCGACCAGGAAGTTGTAGCCGATGTCATTCCACCCGTTCGTGTCGCGGTGGTAGCGGCAGATCGCGAGGACCATGGCCTTCGCCTCCGCGCGGCTGTAGCTATTGACGCTGACCGTGTGGTGGACGAAGGCGAGCCTGGCGCTCCCATAGGAAGCCCCGTGACGCGGCTGGCACGCCTCCGCGCCCCAGGCGCGTCGAGAGACCATTTTGGGACGGGCGGACGCGGGTCCGGCCTTGCCCAGGCTGGCCGTTCTGGTGACACCTTCGTCGGCGAGGCCGCGCAGGGCGGTTTCGAGGCTGCCGCGGGTCGTTGCTGTCCCCGTCGTGTTGACGAAATGGATCCGCAGTTCGCGGGGCTGCCTTGACATCCGGTACTGCAGATAGTCAGCTGCACCCGCCCAGACCGGCTGCGAGACTCCCTCTGCTCGCGCCTCTCCCTGCCGCAGGTCGGGGCCGCCGTCAGCCTGGGGCGGGACCGGCGTCCAGCGACTCCACTCCTCGCCTGACTCCCGCACCCGAACCGCTATGGCCGGCGCGGCGTTCCCCTCCCAGGCGAATCCGACCAGGTTGAACCGCCGCGGTGCACGGATCTCCTCCGAGACGAAGCCGCGTGCGTCGGCGGTGCCAAGGCCTTCCAGAGGAGCCTCCAGCTCAAACTCGACGGGCTTCAGACGGTAGGGCTCGGCGGATAGCGCAGGCGCCGTCGGCAGGAGCGCTGCCGCTACGGCTACCGCGAGGGCGATCGTGGTGGACCTCATTGCGCCTCGAACACGTGAGCGGCGAGCAAGTTGTGGCGATATAGGATCAGGTCCGATGGGCGAAGTGCGCTCGGATCGACGCGGGCGCGTGGAGATCGGCGGCTCCGACCCGTTCGACCTTGACCGCGATGGGGATGGAGTCGCCTGTGAGCCGTACTAGGACCTTCCACGGAAGCCGAACGACGGTCCTGCTGGCGGCCTTGGCGGCGGCTGCGCTCCTTGCCGCCTTCCTGCCAGCCGTCGCTGGCGGAAGACCCCTGGCGACAGGCCCCGGTGAGGGGAAGATCACGCCCGAGGACATGCGCGAGGCGGAGCCGATCGGACCAGTGCGGCCGAGCAGCGCAGCGGATGCCCCAACCACGCAGGCCCTCGGCCCCCGAACCCCCGGCCCACCCACGTTCGTGCCGCCGGTTCGTCCTGGCGACTCGTCTCCAACCACCCAGCTCGAGCCAGGCTCCCCCCCTGACGCCGAGTCTGGCTACAAGGGGCAATCGCACCAGCCGTACTCTGTCTACGAGATAACAAACCCGAACGGGTACCCCTACCGAACGCACGGGAAGCTGTTCGTAAGGGAGCGCGGGGCATCGGGCTGGGACGAGTGCTCGGCCACGGTGGTGCCGAGCCGCCACCGCAGCCTGATCTTCACGGCGGGCCATTGCGCGTTCTGGCGCGGCAGGTGGATAGACGATGCAGTGTTTGCCCCGGCGTACCGGAACGGACGAGTCCGCTTCGGTCTCTTTCGTGGCAGGTCGGTCCAAGTGACCCCCCAATGGCGTGACAGCCAAAATCTCAACTTCGATATCGCTGCCATGAGGCTATGGCCGAACGGCGGCGGGCGAAGAGTTCAGTCAGCTGTTGGGACACGGGGTATCGCCTTCTCGCAGCCACGCTTCCAGTTCTTCCAGTTCTTCGGCTATCCGTTCAACTACTTCAATGCCGAGCGCCCGATCTTGTGCGAGTCCTCGTTCGGCGGCATCGACCCGCAGTCAGAGCCGGTTGGCCCGCCTGCGAACACGATGGGCTGCAACATGAAGGCGGGCTCTAGCGGTGGGGGCTGGGTTATCGACGAGCTCTACGTCGACTCCCTCGCCAGCTACTTCTATACCGACGAGCCGCATCACGTCTACGGGCCGTACTTCGGATCAGCCGTGAGGACCCTATGGCAGCGAACGAACGGGTGACCCCGGTGCCAGGCGACGTCGGGGTTCCCGCCAGAACGAGCCGTAACGTCCGAAAGGGACAACCGAACCAGCCGACCGCCCCAGGACGGGAGAGGTAGCGGCCACCAGACCCCAGGCCCCCGGCAACCGAGCGGGATGCGGCTCAGATCCAGGTGGTCTCAAAGTCGGCCGCCGCCCATACTAGATCTGACGGCGACTATGCGGTCCGAGGACCTCTCGGACAACGCGTGTGGTGAAGCCAACGCCCCTAAGCTTCCCCGCAGTGCTTCCCAGCTCGCACCGCGTTGCGCTCGAGTGGCTCGACGAGGGCCGGCGCGTCGTTGCCGCGACGCTCGTCGAGACTGTCGGCTCGGCGCCGCTCGATCCCGGGGCGGAGATGCTCGTGGACGACAGCGGCCGGATCGAGGGATCGGTGACCGGCGGGTGCATCGAGGGCGCGCTCGTCGAGGAGGCGCAGGGCGTGCTCGCCGGCGCCCCGCCGCGCGTGGCGACGTACGGAATCAGCGACCAGCAGGCGGCCGACGTGGGACTCATGTGCGGCGGCACGGTTCGGGTGTTCGTGCACGAGCTGGCGGGAGCGCCAGCGCGCCGCGCTCGCCGCGACGAGCGAGGCGATCGAGCGCGAGCGGCCGGTCGCGCTCACCACGCTGCTCGACGGTCCCGGCGCGGGGGCGCAGATGGTCGTGACCGCGGAGGGCACCGTCGGCAGCCTGGGCGTGACGGAGCTGCTCGACCGCAGCGTCGCAGCGCGAGGCGCGCGGCTTCCTGGACGAGGGCCGCTCGGCGATTCGCCGCTACAGCCGCAAGGGCGAGATGATGGGCTCGGACCTCGGGGTCTCGATCCACGTGTTCGCCCTGCCGCCCAGCATGGTGCGTCTTCGGTGCCATCGACTTCAGCGCCGCCCTCGCCAAGATCGCCGGCGAGATCGGCTACCGGGTGACGATCGTGGACGCGCGCGAGGCCTTTCTACAGAGCCCGCGCTTCCGCGAGCACGCGGAGGTGGTGGTGGACTGGCCGGACCGCTACCTCGCCGACAGGAAGCTCGGGGCGAGCGACGCCGTGCTCGTGTTCACGCACGACCCGAAGTTCGACGAGCCCGCGCTGATCGCCGCGCTCCAGAGCGACGCCGGCTACATCGGCGCGCTCGGCAGCCGGCGCACCCAGGCCGACCGCGAGGAGCGCCTGCGCGCGAGCGGCGTGACGGAGGACGAGCTGGCTCGGATCAGCTCGCCGTGCGGGCTGGACGTGGGTGCGCGCACCCCGGCGGAGACCGCCATCGCCGTGCTCGGCGAGATCCTGGCGCTGCGCGCCGGCAGGCGAGGCGGAAGGCTCGCCGACGCCAGCGGCCCGATCCACGCGCCGCCAGGCCGAGTTAACTCTGCCGCCACCGGGGTAAGAGAGGTCCAATGGCCGGCAGCGACAAGGAGAAGGGCCCGCAGAAGCCAAGCGAGCAGCGCGGCGGAACCACGCCGGACGAGAAGGAGGCTCGCGAGAAGGGCGAGTGGGGAGGCACCGCCGGCGAGGGCATCGTCCCCGCCGAGCTCGGCGGGTCCGACGCGCCGCGCGAGATGCTGGCGGAGGACCCGGAGCTCGACAGCTCGGTCCTCGGGCGAACACCGGCTCGGACGAGCCGGCCACCGAGGAGGGCGTGGACCTCGAGCGCGGGCGACGACGCCGACGCCACGTCCGACGGCGGGCCCGACCTGCCGGAGGACGCCGAGCCCGACCTGAAGGACATCGGCGCCGCTTCGCGCCGTGACGACAGCCCCTTCGGCCGGCTAGCTCGAGGCGATATTGTCACGCTCGGGAGAAGCGTGATGAGGAGGAGAACCTGATAGCCGCATCCACGGGCTGGGTGGTCGGGCTCGTGCTCGGCGTCGTGGTGATCGCGGTCGCCGCGGCGATCGTGATCGTGATCGTGGCGCTGGCGATGCGGATCGCCAAGCAGGCCGAGACGGCCGAGGAGGCGGTCGAGGTGGTCCGCCGGCAGACGGCCGAGCTCGGCGGCATCGCGCGGATCAACGACTCGGGCGTGAGGATCCTGCACGCCGCGCGGGCGCTTCGAAAGGCGGCGGTCGGGAAGTGACCCTCGTCGCGGTCTCCGGGCACACCTACTGGGCGATCGCGCTGGTCATCGGCCTCGTCGCGGCGCTGGTCGTCGCGGCCCTGCTCGCGCTGCTCCTGGTCCACGTCGGGAGGATCCAGCGATCGGTCGAGGGCCTGCTGGAGATCGCCGGCAAGGTGGGCGCGAACACCGCGAACATCCCGCAGCTCGAGGCCACCGCGCCCGTGCTGGCGCTGATCGTGGAGGAGGCCGTGGTGCAGGACGGCTACATGAACGCGCTCACCGACGGGTTCGGCAGACGGCAGTGAGCAACGACACGTACATCGTGCTCAGCGTCGTGCTCGCGGTGGTCGTCATCGCGGTGCTCGCCGTCGCGCTGATCCTGGTCCGCCAGCGGCCTGACGGCGATCTCCGAGGGCCTCGCGACGCTCGCGGACGCGCTGAGCGGCGTCGAGGCCGAGCACCTGCGTCCGCTCGAGCCCGCGGTCAAGGCGATCAACGCCCAGTTCGACGTCATCCTCGGCGCGCTGCCGGATATCGCCCGCAAGGCCGCGATCGTCGCCGAGAGGAGGCCGCGATGACCCTGTGGTGGATCGGCGACGCCGTCCTGCTCCTCGTGATCCTCCCGGTCGTCGTCTACCTGCTGAGCGGCGTGCTCGAGGCGGCCAGGAGCATCGTCCCGTCGGTGGAGCGAGATCGCGACGGTGGCGGCCGCGGGATCGAAGGACCTCGACGCCGCCGCGCTGCTGCTGACGACGCAGGACCAGGTGGAGCAGACGGTCGCGGGCGTCGCCGAACTACGGCGGCTCGCTGGACGTGATCGTCGACGACGCGGGGAGGAGCAGCGATGACGCGCCGCCGGCGCCGTGCTGATCGTCGCGGTCCTGCTGATCGTGCTCGCCCTCGTCTACTACCTCGTCTCGACGATCGTGGCGCTGCGGCGGATCGCCGCCGGCCTCGACGAGGTCATCGCCGGCGTCGGCGAGATCGTGGAGAAGAGCGCGCCGGTCAACGACGTGGTCAACGCGATCAACGAGCAGCTCGACGCGGGCGTCGACCTGCTCGAGGGCCTGCTCGTGAAGAAGGCGGGCCTGCGCCGACGCCGTCGGGCCTGATCGAGAGCGTCTATCCCGGGGCCGCCGCGGCCGGGCTGCGCAACTTCCCCGAGAGCACCGAGGTCGACGCGCCGCGCATCGGCGAGGTCTACACGAAGGGCACGCTCACGCTCGCGCAGGCTCGGCCGCGAGGCGCCGATCGCCGCCGCCAGCCCGGCGGGCGAGGTGCTGCGCAACGTCGAGGGCGGCAGCCTGGCGGCGCGGCAGCTCTACCCGAGCGTCCGCCACACGAGCCCGGAGAACCTGCCGAACTCGCCGGTCATCGGCACCGACGCCCCCGTCCAGTACGAAGCAGCGCGACGACATCGGGGCTCCTCGCAAGCGGCTCCCGGCGCGCCGTTCCTGATCGAGGGAGACGACTTGCAGACGCCGGCGCCATTCGAGTACGAGCGCGCGACCAGCGTGGAAGGCGCGATCGCGGCGCTCGAGCGGCTCGGCTCCGACGCCCGGATCATCGCCGGCGGCCACAGCCTGCTGCCGATGATGAAGCTGCGGCTGGCCAATCCCGTCGCACCTGATCGACATCAACGACCTCGCCGAGCTCGCCTACATCCGCGAGCAGGACGGCGAGATCAGGATCGGCGCGCTCACCCGGCACGTCGAGCTGGCGAAGTCCGAGCTGCTGGCGCGGCACTTCCCGCTCTTCCGCGACGCCGAGGAGGTGATCGCCGACCCGGTGGTCCGCAACCGCGGCACGATCGGCGGCTCGCTCTGCCAGGCGGACGCCGCCGAGGACCTGTCGGCCGTCTGCTCGGCGGTCAAGGCGCAGGTCGTGATCCGCGGAGCCGGCGGCGAGCGGGTGGTCGGGATGGAGGACTTCCACGTCGGGCCGTTCACGACCGCGGTCGGCGCGGGCGAGATGCTGACCGAGATCCGCCTGCCGCTGCGCGCCGGGGCGGGCAGCGCGCACGAGAAGGTGGAGCGGCGCGCCGGGCGACTGGGCCATCGCCGCGGCGTCGGCGGCCGTGTGGATCGACGGCGGGACGGTCTCCGACGTGGGCATCGCGCTCAGCGCGGTCGGGATGACGACCATCGATCTCACCCGCGCCGAGGAGCTGATGCGCGGAAGGCGCCGTCGGAGGAGCTGTTCGCGCAGGCGGGCGAGATCGCCTCGGCCGACTGCTCTCCGAGCGCCGACGGCCGCGGCCCGGTCGACTACAAGCGCCACCTCGCCGGCGTGCTCACCCAACGCGCGCTGCGCCGCGCGACGGCGCGCGCGCTGCAACAGGAGGCCTGACGCATGGACGTCTCGATGACGGTCAACGGCGAGCAGGTCTCCCGCGACGTCGAGCCGCGCCAGCTGCTCGTGCACTTCATCCGCGAGACGCTCGGCCTGAAGGGCACCCACTGGGGCTGCGACACCTCCAACTGCGGCGCCTGCGTGGTGCTGATGGACGGCCAGCCGGTCAAGTCGTGCACGGTCCTGGCGGCGATGTGCGAGGGCCACGAGATCCGCACGGTCGAGTCGCTCGAGGTCGACGGCGAGCTGGACCCGATCCAGCAGGGCTTCCACGAGCGCCACGCGCTGCAGTGCGGGTTCTGCACGCCGGGGATGCTGATGACCGCGCGCGCCCTGCTGGACGAGAACCCGGACCCGACGCGACCACGAGATCCGCACGGCGATCTCCGGCGCGATCTGCCGCTGCACGGGCTACAAGAACATCGTCAGCGCCGTTCGCTGGGCGGCCGAACACGAAGCGCGCCACGCGAGACAGGAGGCATGAGCATGGCCATCGTCGAGAACCTCCCCAGCCCCTCGACCGAGCGCCCGATCGGCTTCGGCCGGCTGAAGCGCAAGGAGGACGCGCGCTTCATCCGCGGCCAGGGCACCTACCTCGACGACATCGAGCTGCCGGGGATGGTGCACGGCGCCGTGCTGCGGAGCCCGTACGCCCACGCGCGCATCGTCTCGATCGACACCTCGGCCGCGCTGGCCCACCCCAACGTCGCCGCCGTGGTCACCGCCAAGGACCTCGAGACGCTCGGCCTGGCGTGGATGCCCACGATCTCCTACGACACGCAGGCCGTGCTCGCCGGCGACAAGGTCCGCTTCCAGGGCCAGGAGGTCGCGTTCGTGATCGCGACCGACGAGTACTCGGCCAACGACGCGCTGGAGCTGATCGACGTCGAGTACGAGCCGCTGCCGGCGGTGGTCAACGCCCGCAAGGCGCTCGACCCCGACGCGCCGCTGATCCGCGACGACAAGGCCGGCCAGCGCGACAACCTCGCGAGCCCGACCTGGGAGGCCGGCGACGAGGCGGCCACCGACCGCGCCTTCGCCGAGGCCGACACGGTCGTGAGCCGCGACATCATCTACCCGCGCTGCCACCCGGCGCCGCTCGAGACGTGCGGCATCATCGCCGACTTCAACCCGGAGACCGGCCAGCTCGACATCTACAACGGCAACCAGGCGCCGCACGCGCACCGCACGGTCTACGCGCACGTCGCGGGGCTCGCCGAGCACATGATCCGGATCCGCTGCCAGGACATCGGCGGCGGCTTCGGCAACAAGGTGCCGGTCTACCCCGGCTATGTGTGCGCGATCGCCGGCTCGATCGTGGCCGGCGTGCCGGTCAAGTGGGTGGAGAACCGCTCCGAGAACCTGATCTCCACCGGCTTCGCCCGCGACTACGTCATGCGCGGCGAGATGTGCTCGAAGGACGGCAAGATCACCGGCCTGCGCGTGGACGTCGATCGCCGACCACGGCGCCTTCGACAGCACCGCGCAGCCGACGAAGTTCCCGGCCGGGTTCTTCCACATCGTCTGCGGGTCCTACGACCTCCAGGCGTCGCACGTCAAGGTCAAGGCCGTCTACACCAACAAGGCGCCCGGGCGGCGTCGCCTACCGCTGCTCGTTCCGGATCACCGAGGCCGTCTACCTCGTCGAGCGGATGGTGGACGCGCTCGCGCTCGAGATGAAGGCCGACCCGATCGACCTGCGCATGCGCAGCTTCATCGAGCCCGAGCAGTTCCCGTACGAGACCACCACCGGCTGGACGTATGACTCCGGCGAGTACGCCAAGACGATGGGCGTGGCGATGGAGATCGCCGGCTACGAGGACCTGCGCCGCGAGCAGGCCGAGAAGCGGGCCCGCGGCGAGCTGATGGGCATCGGCGTGTCGTTCTTCACGGAGGGCGTGGGCGCGGGGCCGCGCAAGCACATGGACATCCTCGGGCTGTCGATGAACGACGGCGCCGACCTGCGCGTGCATCCCTCCGGCAAGGCGGTGGTCAGCATCAGCGCGCAGACCCAGGGCCAGGGGCACGAGACCACGTTCGCCCAGATCGTCGCCGAGGAGCTGGGCATCCCGCCGGAGGACGTCGAGGTCCGCCACGGAGACACCGACAAGTCCCCCTACGGCCTCGGCACCTACGGCAGCCGCTCCACGCCGGTCTCCGGCGGGGCCGTCGCCGTCGTCTCGCGCAAGGTCCGCGACAAGGCCCGCCTGATCGCCGCGACGATGCTGGAGACGCGGCCCGAGGACCTCGCCTGGGAGAAGGGCCGCTGGTACGTCAAGGGCGACCCCGAGAAGGGCGCGATGATCGAGGAGATCGCCGAGCGGGCCTACAGCGGCGAGCCGATGCCGGCCGACATGGAGGGCGGGCTCGACGCGCAGGTGATCTACGACCCGCCGAACCTCACCTATCCCTACGGCGCCTACATCGCGGTCGTGGACATCGATCCCGACACCGCCCAGGTCACGGTCCGGCGCTTCATCGCGGTCGACGACTGCGGCGTGCGGATCAACCCGATGGTCGTGGACGGCCAGATCCACGGCGGGCTGGCCGAGGGCGTCGGCATCGCGCTGATGGAGTCTGATCTCCTTCGACGAGGAGGGCAACTGCCTCAACTCGTCGTTCATGGACTACCTCATCCCCACCGCGCTCGAATGCCCCGACTTCGAGCTCGGGGAGACGGTCACGCCCTGCCCCCACCATCCGCTCGGCGCCAAGGGCGTCGGGCGAGTCGCCCAACGTCGGCTCGCCGCCGGCGATCGTCAACGCGGTGATCGACGCGCTGCACGAGACCCACGGGGTCGAGCACATCGACATGCCGTGCACCCCGGCTCGGGTCTGGGCGGCGATGCAGGGGCGGCCCGAGCCACCGCAATGATGCCCGCCGCGACTGTTCCGGCGAGCGCAGGCAGCTCGCCGACCGAGGCGAGTCGTTCGTGACCGCGACCGTGGTGCGCGCGCAGCAGCCCGACGAGCGTGGAGCCCGGGAACATGGCGCTGGTGCTCGGCGACGGGACGATCGAGGGATTCGTGGGCGGCGCGTGCGCGGAGCACAGCGTGCGCGCGTATGCCCTTCAGGCTCTTGCAGAGCGGCGAGGCGCTGCTGCTGCGGATCCTCCCGTTCGGCGACGAGGCCGAGACGGCCCCGAGGGCCGCGAGGTGGCGAGCGAGGACGGCGCCGTGACCGTCGAGAACCCCTGCCTGTCGGGCGGGGCGATCGAGATCTTCCTCGAGCCCGTCGCTGCCCGCCCCGCGCGTGCTCGTGGTGGGCGACACGCCGATCGCCGGCGCCGTGATGCGGCTCGGCGCCGAGCTGGGGCTCGACACGGTGGCGGTGGACGGCGACGGCTCGACCCCGGCCCGGCGACCTCGCGCTCGTGGTGGCCGCGCACGGGCGCGACGAGCTGCGGGCGCTGCGCCGCGGCTCGGAGGCGGGCCTGCCGTACGTCGGCCTGGTGGCCAGCGCGAAGCGCGGCGACGGCGTGATCGGCGAGCTGCGCGGCGACGGCGTGTCCGCGGAGCTCCTCGAGCGGATCGACGTGCCCGCCGGCCTCGACATCGGCGCGCGCACCCCGGCCGAGATCGCGCTCTCGATCCTGGCGAAGGTGGATGCGCCGTGTACGGCGCGCTCAGCAAGCCGCGCCGGACGGCCGCGACCGCCGTCGACCCGATCTGCGGGATGACCGTCGCCGCCGTGGCCGGCACGCTCTCGGTCGAGCACGAGGGCGAGACCGTCTACTTCTGCTGCGAGGGCTGCAAGGCCGAGTTCGAGCTGGCCCACCGAGCATGCCGCCACGGACTGAGCCGTTCGTCACCGGGCTCGTGCTCGGCGCCGGCGGCTCGAAGCGCCTGGGCCGTCCCAAGCAGCTGCTCCCCTACGGCGACGGCACGCTGCTGGGACACGTGGTCGGCCACCGCCCGCGCGTGCTCGTTCGACCAGACGATCGTCGCCATCGGCGGCTCGGCGGAGCCGTTCGCGCGGGCGTGGACCTGGCGGCGCCGAGGTGGTCGTGAACGACGCCTACGGGCGGGCTGCTCGTCCTCGATCGCCGCCGCGCTCGCCGCGGTGGACCCGCGCTGCGACGTCATGGTGCTGATGCTCGGCGACCAGCCCGGCGTGACCGCGGACACCGTCGCGACGCTGCTCGCCGGCCGCGGCGACGCGCCGCTCGCCGTCTGCCGCTACGACGACGGCACGGCCATCCGATCGCGTTCGCCCGCAGCGTGTTCCCCGAGCTCGCCGACCTCCACGGCGACAAGGGCGTGTGGCGCCTGCTCGACCAGCGCGCCGGCGAGGTGGTGCAGGTGCCGGTCGCGGGCCCGATCCCGCGGGACGTGGACACCCCGGAGGACTACCGGGCCGTCCTCGACGCCCTGACCGTCGCATGAGCCCGCCGGAGGTAACGGGCGACGCGACCGGAGAGGTCCGCCGCCTCGTGCCCGACGTCGAGACGCTGGCCCGGCGCCTCGCCGCGGTGGACTACCTGGTCGACGAGGGCCTGGCGACGTCGATGTTCCTCAGCCTGCGCCTGCCCCAGCCGCTGCTGCTCGAGGGCGAGGCGGGCGTGGGCAAGACCGAGGCGGCCAAGTCCCTGGCGGCCGTGCTCGACACGCCGCTGGTCCGGCTCCAGTGCTACGAGGGGATCGACGCGGCCGAGGCGCTGTACGAGTGGAACTACCCGCGCCAGCTCCTCAGCATCCGGCTCGCCGACTCCAGCGACTCGAAGCTGAGCGAGGAGGAGCTGTTCGGCCCCGACTACCTGATCCGGCGGCCGCTGCTGCGGGCGCTCGAGCATCCCGGCCCGCGGCCCGCGGTACTGCTGATCGACGAGATCGACCGCGCCGACGACGACTTCGAGGCGTTCCTGCTCGAGCTGCTGGCGGACGCCAGCGTGACGATCCCCGAGCTCGGCACGATCATCGCCACCCACCCGCCGATCATCGTGCTCACCTCCAACCGGACCCGCGATCTCCACGACGCCGTCAAGCGCCGCTGCCTGTACCGCTGGATCGACTACCCGACCGCCGGAGCGCGAGGTGGAGATCGTGCGCCGCCGCGTGTCAGGGCGCCTCGGAGACGCTGGCGGTGGAAGTGGCGGACGCCGTCGTCGCGCATGCGCGACAGCGACGTGCAGAAGCCGCCGGGGATCGCCGAGGCGATCGACTGGCTGGCGGCCCTGAGCGTGCTCGGGATCGAGCACCTGGACGCCGCGGCGGTGGATCTCACCCTCGGATCGGTGCTGAAGTACGACGAGGACCAGGAGGTGATCCGCGCGGCCGGCCTCGAGCAGCTCGTGCGCAGCGGTGGCTGACGCCCGCGCGCCGGAGCCGGCGTTCGGAGTGCGAGACGATCCACCTCGACCTGCCGCCGCTGGCCGGGTCGCTGGGCCAGCGCCTGCGCGCCGCCGGCCTGCCGGTGACCCCCGAGCGCTCGGCCGATTTCGCGCGCGCTCTCACGCTCGTGCGGCCGAACAGCCGCCGGCGGCTCTACTGGACCGCCCGCTCGGTGTTCGTGTCCGACCCGTCCCACGCCCAGGCCTTCGACGAGGTCTTCCGCTCGATCTTCGGCGGCCGCGCCCGCGAGCGGTGCGAGCGAGGACGCCGCCCCGCCACGAGCGGCCGAGCCCCGACCGCGCGGCCTCGCCGGGGGCTCGCACCAGGACGGCGCCGGGCGAGGCGCGTGCCACGTCGTCGGCTCCGGGGGAGCGCCGGACCGACGACGGCGCCGAGGTCGAGGTTCCGCTCGCGATGGCGAGCGACGAGGAGCGGCTCGCCGGCAAGCGCTTCGACGCACTCGAGCCGCACGAGCTCGCGCAGCTCTACCGGCTGATGTCGCGCCTCGAGCTCGCCACCCCGCTGCGGCGCACGCGCCGCTACGAGAGAGGGCCGCCACGGCCAGCGCATCGACATGCGGCGGACCCTGCGCGGCAGCCTGCGCTCGGGCGGCGACCCGATCCGCCTGGCGCGCCGGCGCCGGCGCGTCGTCCGCCGGCGGCTCGTGATGCTGTGCGACATCTCGGGCTCGATGGAGCCCTACGGCCGCGCCTACCTGCAGTTCCTGGCCTGCGCCGCCGGCAGCGGGCCGAACGCCGAGGCGTTCGCCTTCGCCACGCGGCTGACCCGCCTGACCCGCGCGCTCGCCTCTCGCCATCCGGAGCGGGCGATCCAGCGCGCCGCGCTCGCGGCGCCGGACTGGTCGAGCGGCACCCGGATCGGCGACGCGCTCAAGGAGTTCAACGACCGCCACGGGCGTCGCGGCATGGCTCGCGGGGCCGTGGTCGTGATCCTCTCCGACGGCTGGGAGCGCGGCGACCCGATGCTCGTGGGGCGCGAGATGGAGCGCCTCGCGCGGCTGGCCCACCGGATCGTCTGGGTCAACCCTCGCGTCAGCGCGAGCGAGTTCTCCGTGCGGGCGGGCGGCATGGTGGCCGCGCTGGAGCACTGCGACGCGCTCGTGAGCGGCCACAGCTTCGAGGCCCTCGGCGAGGTGGTCGACGCGATCGGGGCGCCGCGTGGGCCGGCCGGGATGCGCCGGCCGAGGCCTTCGCGGCTGACCGGAGCGACGAGAGGAGCCGTGGGCCAGCGCCACGCCGGTGCCCGGCAGCTCGGTCGCGATGCCGAGCGGGTACGGCCCGAGCAGGGGCAACACGACCCCGGGATGGGGCGAGCGATGACGACGGCTAAGACCTGCATCTACCCGGGGTGCGAGCGGCCGGCGGTTCCACCGCACGAGCTGGGCGGGCCGCAGCCCGCCTTCTGCGACCTGGAGGAGCACAACGCGCTGACGCGCCCACCAGGAGCGCGAGCGCCTCGCGTCCCAGGCCGAGCGAAGGACGAGGAGGAGGATCAGTGATGGCCGACGAGGCCTACCGAGCGGTGTTCCTGCGCGTGCACCCGACCGGCAAGATGGTGCTCAGCCTGACCACCGAATCCGACGGCAAGGAGGGCGAGTACGCGCAGCTCGTGGCCACCGAGCTCGGCGTTCCGGCGCTCGACGTCAAGGTCGTGCCCGCGGACACCGACCGGTTCGGCGTCGGTCACGGCTTCAACACGAGCCCGTCGGAGGGCACGCCGGCGGCGATCGTCCAGCGCGAGCGGCAAGATCCGCGACAAGGCGCGACTCCTCGCGGGCGCGGCGCTGGACGCGGCCCCGAGACACGCTCACGTCGTCGAACGGCGGCTGGGCGGCCGGTGACGGCAGCGACCCGGCGCAGGTCAAGACGATCGAGGACATCGCCCTCTACGCGCACGGCACCGGCGCTCTCCCGCCGGGCGTCGAGGGCGGCCTCGACGCGCAGACCGTCTACCGCGACTGAGGCTAGACGTGGCCCTCGAGCACCACCTCGACCTCGTCCTTGACCTTCAGCGCCCCGAACAGCGCGGAGTAGGGCTTCATGCCCCAGTCGCTCTGGGTGACGACGGCGGTGCCGCTGAGCACGCCGGCCGCCGCCGATGGCGAGGTCGAACGCGATCGGCCGGGTCTTGCCGACGAGCGTCAGGTCGCCCTCTACGTGGATGCTGCTCGCCGTCGGGCTCGGTCTGCACCCGGGTCGAGCGGAACCTGATGTCCTGACGCATTGAGGATCTCGTCGTCGATGGTCTGGTGGATGTTCGCCACGTCGTCGTCGCCGAGGGCCTGCATCCCGCCGGTGCCCTCGACCACGCGAAGCGACGTGGCGTCGGCGGTGAGCTCCATGCTCGTCTCGGCCGGGTCCTCCCCGACCACGAGCTCCGCCTCCCAGGAGGTGACGCGGATCACGAGGTCGTGCCCGGCCTTCGCCGCGGCGCCGGCCCGTTCGGTGCGCACGGAGAGCGTGGCGTTGTCGGGCCCGAGCCGATGCATGCCCGACTGAATCGACACGCGCCGAGCATATAGCGCGACCACCTCGAGAAAGGAGCGAACCGAATGGCCGTTGAACTGGATCATCGCTTCTCGACGACGCAAGTCGATCGACGACAGCTTCGCCGCGATCACCGACCTCGAACGCGTGGTGCCGTGCGTCGACGGCGGCCGCGTGCTCGAGACGACGGGACCGGACTCGGTCAAGGCCGAGATCGTCATGAAGATGGGGGCGATGTCGATGAAGTTCACCGGCACCGTGGAGGTCGCCGAGAAGGACGCCGCCGCGCATCGCGCCGTGCTGCGCGTCAAGTCCAGGGAGGCCGGGGGGCAGGGGCACGCCAACGCGGACGTCATCTTCCAGCTCGAGGACGGCGGCGGGTCGATCCACACCAAGGCGCAGATCACCGGCAAGGCCGCGTCGATGGGGGAGGGCGTCGTGATCGGCGTGCTCGACGCGCTGATCACCGACTTCACCGGGAAGGTCGGCGAGCTCTGATCCGCTGATGGCGACCGTGCGGATGCGACAGATCCGCGAAGGCGAGGTGCCGTTCGACGGCGGCACCGCGATCCAGGAGGATCCCGATCGCCCCGCATTCCGCGGCAACGGCCCGGACGACTACGTCTGCGTGCAGTGCGGCAACGTCCTCGCCGAGGCGATGCATCCGGTGCAGATGACGAAGAAGGTCCGCGTCCGCTGCGGTCGCTGCTCGACGGTCAACGTCGCGGTCACCGACGATCCGTGAGGATCGCGACGCGACCGGACCCGAGCGCTACCGCATGCGCCTATGCGCCGGAGAGTGCACGTGGGAACGACCTGATGACGATGCGGGTGACGAGCCCCGTGCCTTCCGGGAGTTGCACGTCTTGCCACGGTCCGGGCGGCGCCTCGTCGCCTCCGGCAGTCCAGTGCACCTGGTACTCACCAAACGGCCGCGCGCGGGCATGCCGAAGATCGCCAAGGCCGGCTTGCTCCAACAGCTCCGTCAACTCGGCGAAGGTGAAGGCCGCGCGCTCGCTGGCAACGGCGTCGTGCATGAACACGTCACCCGGGGGAGGGTTCAGCAGCGACATCATCGTCGGCCAGCTGCTCGCGTTGCGCATCCGCACGAGGTCGAAGAGGTAGACACGGCAACCCGTACGCTCGCGTGCCCGGGCAATCGCGGCCAGGCATCCTCGGACAAGATCCTCGCTCGGCAGCTGATGCAACGTGAAGTTGCAGCTCACCACGTCGGGTGAGCCTTGAAGGTCGTCGTCGAACGTCGTGATGTCGCCGCGTCGCAGCTCGACTCGATTCGCGACCCCTTCCTTCTCCAGCAGCTGTCGCCCGGTCTCGAGCATCGGCTCTGACAGGTCCAAGCCGACGAGATGCGCGTCCGGCCGCCCGCGTGCGAGCCGCGCAAGCAGACGCCCGGAGCCGCAGCCGAGGTCGACCAGCGTCCCTCCCTCCGGCAGAAGGCGGCTCAGAGCGAGCGCATTGAAATGATGCACGGGCACCTGTACTTCTGCCCCTGCCCGGTCGTATTCGGCAACGCCCTGCGGTTCGTCCATCACCATCGGCTCGGGCTCACGTGGGCGATCGCTCCGCGTGATGGCCTCGCGCGCCAAGATCAGCGGCAACAGCGGCGCGCGTGACGTGCGCAGCATCACGCGATCGACCCTAGTGCGACGACGTCGGACTGCGCAAGGTTGATGCGAAGGGCATTTGACGCGGTCACGAACCGCCGGCGCAGGAGAGGGGTGATTTATGCAGGAGGGACCGCGCCTCGAGCCAGGAGAGACGGTTGACCGATCAGATCGGCCCGAAGTCGAGCCTTGCCCAGCTCGCCTCGGTGCTGCGCCGGGGCGGATCAGAAGGACGAGGGGGCTACCGCACAGAAGCGCACGCGGGTACTGCTCCGCTGGAGGCCCCGAAGGCAGCCGGCGGGGAAGAAGACCCCCGTCTCCAGGGCTCCCCAAACCAGGCCACCCTGGCGCCGCCGGCTCCGGTCTCGGGTGTCACAGGGATGCCTCTCCGCGCTAAGTTGTCCGGCAGGGCTGGAGGGGGAGCGCGGAGCTGTGCCCTCTCGTCCCGCCCGTGCGGGGAGGGGGGGAGGCCGGCAACTCCCGCACCGCCGGCGCGCTTAGCGCCGATCGTCATGAGCGCGAGGTGATGCGGCACGGAGGGCGGTGTCCTTCCGTGGCACGCTCGTACGGGGGAACCTGCCTCGTGTCGGTCAGGCTTCGGTCCGGACTCACGACAGCCTCGCTTGACGTGAAGCGGGACGCAGTGGAGACGTTCACATTCCGGAGGGTGGTCACCCTGCGCATGGCGAGCCTTACGTCTCCGCCTCCAGCGGACGTTCCTCCCAGCCGCGCGAGGTTCATCCGCGCCGTCCGAGTCTCGAGACACCGGGGAGCCACGCGCCTCCGGACTTTGCGCCGTCCGCCCCTTAGCGGTCGGTGGGTATGGCGACCTCACCCTGCTCAGCCATCAACCGGTCAAGGACCTTGTCGGGCATCCAGGTTCGGTGGGGATAGCCACGGCCCCACGAGTTAGAACGGTACGGCTCCCAGCTCGTCGGCCCGATCGTTGCCGAGCACACCGTGAACCTCATCTATCGACTGAGCCCAACGAAAGGTTGAGATGCCCTCTTCGAGCGTCGGCGAGTAGCTAGCACGCTCATATGGTCGTCGTCGGACAGGTCGTCCTCCCAAGGAACATGCCCGTGGCCATTGAGGACCTCACCAGCCGAGCGCACCGACGTTCCCTCGTTGTCGCCCGGGTTGGTCTCCGGCCATTGATCGGACTCCTTCGAGCGGTCCCATAGCCAGCGGGGCGCATATATCTTCCCCTGGTTCAGTATCGTCATACAGCGGGACCAGCCGAAGCCGACGCACGCCCCCTTCGCGCCCCTGGTCGTAGAAGTCCCACCACTCCTCCGTGTCGGGCTCGCCTCCCGGCTCGAGGCACACACAGTGGCCGCCCTCGATTGTCGTAAAGGAGCTCGGACCGTCACGGGCGACGAAATACTCCCCGGTCCCGGCGTCCATTTCCGGCCGGAACAGCTCGGCGTACCAGTTGACGCCGATAACCACCGGAACCCTGGTCGGCCGCTCCTCCTCCGGGAGAGCGGTGAGTGGGTAGCCCTCGACGTGACCCCAGTCGTCGGGGATGAAGCGCCCGAGCCTTCCGTCATGCGGGTCCTCGCTGATCGGTCGATAGCGCATCCGGTGGTTCCTCCTTTGCTCCCTCTATTGGCGTCTTTCGGGTCAGGCGCCGGTCCGGTTCACTGTCCGCCTTGCACCTTCGCCCGCACCCGCAATGGCACGTTCGGCTCTATCCCGTTCCTGGTCTGGTAGTCGCTGGACGGCGGCCTTCGCTGCACCGAGTTGCGCCTGGGCCTCCTGGGCATCCCGTCGAGCTTCGCTTCCTTGTTCCGCGGTCGTCTTGATCCCGAGGTATGCGCCGACGACTGCCGAGATCACCCCGAGCGCGGCGCTCCCCATCGCAACCGTGCTCGCTGTGTCTCCCGTGAGCCGTGCGAGCGCCACGACCGCGAGCACGCAAACGGCGACCACACCTATGAGAACGGCAAGCAGTCCGGCGATGGGCTGAAGACCCTCCACGGTCGGCAGCGACGCCCCCTGCAGAGCGTGCAAGACGCCTCTGACGGTCGGACCAACCATCAGCAGAATGCCCAGTGCGAGCATGATCACGCCGAGCGGCTCGAGTCTCACTCCGAGCCACGCCGGATCATCCTCATCGAGCGCAAACGCGAGGATCGCGCCAAGCACGAGGAGAAAGCCGGCGACGCCTCGCATTACCCCGGTGCGCCGCTCAGCTCTCTGGCCGCTGTCTTTGGTCTGAACTGTGCCCATAGCGGCCGGTGGTCCGAGATGAAGTAGCGGACGTTCTGAAAGAAGTACGTGGAGGCATCGGGATTCCCAAATTCTCGGAAGACCGCCTGATCGAAGTCGAATACGCCCCGGTTCTCGAACGTGACCTGCCCCGGAAAGAAGGCAATCTGGTCGTACTGCTTGTCCCCGTCCAGATTCTCGAGCCACCGATCTTCGTGGAGTACGGCGGAAGTTCGAGTCCCCCTCACGTCAGAGCGTCGTAGATCTCGTCGCCTTCTTCCATCCTGGGTAGGTTGAAGTCGCCGAGCGGCAAGATGTTGTGGGTGTACGCGTAGTCACTCTCATGCCTCTCGTCGGCCCATTTTGCGATCGCGAACGTTTCGAGCTGTCGGCGGCCGATCGGATCGCTGGACGCCCAAACCGAGTGGACGTTGACGAGTAGAAAGATCGTGTCATCGACATGGAAGGAGGCCACATAGGGGTGGCGGTTGAAGCCCTTGAAGTCCCAGTCGACGCCCGGCAGCTTGACCCGTTGAAGCTCGGTGTCGGGGATCGTCAGCGAGCCGATCTTGAGTCCGGGCTGGAGTCGATTTGCGTCATAGATGAATGCCAGCCGCTCCCGGTTGCCAGCGGGCGCGGACAACAGGATCCGGTACTCCGGGGGAAGCCGCTTGAGTAGCTCCCGGAGGTGAGCGAGTCGTCGTTCACCTCCTGCAGGGCGACGATGTCGAACCAGCCGAGGATCTCTCCGATCAGGTCAAAGTCTTTGTTGCGGCGCTCCTGTACCCCAAGATTCGCGATGTTCCAGGTCGCGAGCAGCACGTGCTCGGCGTCTCGGGCCGGGATCACGCGGCCATCCTCCTCGCGCCAGCCCTGCAGAGCGTCTACTTCGGCGTCGAGATCAAACTCGTAGGGCGGATCTGGTTTTTCGTGCGGAGGCATCGCTCAGAGGTCTCCAGCACACGCTCGACCCAAGACGAAGAGATACGAGCCGCACCCCTGAGACATCTCAGCACCTCCCCCGCGACGTTTCGAGCGCCGAACGCCATGAGCCTAATCCCGGACGTACGCTTCGTCAAACGGATGTCGCAATCTTGGATGAGTTGAGAGAATCCTGCTGCGAGTGCCGTCTAGCGAGGCACCGCCTCGGGAGCCGAGCTCCCCTGCGCCTCGAGCCGACGTAGGTGGCCGTCCGCACCCTGCGCCTGGAAGCCCGAGCGCGCGGCGGCGAGCGCGCGCTCGGCGAGCTCGGCGTCGGAGCGAGCGGCTGCAAGCTCGAAGAGAGCAACGTGCACGTGCGGCACGACCCACAGCCCGCCCGCCTCACCCAAGGCCAATGAGCGGTGGAGCTGCGCCTGCGCTTCCTGGCCGCGTCCCTCGGCGAAGAGCGCACGCCCGAGGAGGAGCCGGCACCACGCCTCCTGCACGGGTTGTTTGCGGGCCTCTGCCCGGTCGGCACCCTCGCCGGCAATCCTTGCCGCCTCATCGACGTCCCCTGCCTCGAGGCGGGCGTGCGCCAGGGCGGCCTGCATGAAAGCGACGTACTGGACCGCGGTGTTCGTCTCGCTGACGCTGGAGAGCGCTTGGGTCACGGCGGCGATGGCCTCCGGCCACTCCTCCCGCGCGAGGTGGGCCATGGCCAGCCAGTTGTGCGCCGTGACCCATGAGAAGGAGCTGCCGATCCGCTCCGCTATAGCGATGCCCTCGCGAGCATGCGCCAACCCCTCGGCAGGCGACCCTCGGTAATAGTCGAGCACCGCAAAGCCCCCGTGCGCCCAGCCGAGGTTCTCGATGTCGTCGTGCTCTCGCGCCGCTGCGATTCCCCCACTCGAGCTCCGGCTGCGCCTCGTCGAGGCGACCGAGCTCCGCAAGGATGATGCCCCGGTACCAGCGCACCCAGATCGTGCCGCTGAAGCCGAGGATCGCCCGTCCGAGATCGAGCCGGTCACCGAAGCGCTTGACGTGGTCGTTGTGAATGGCGAGCGCCTCCTCCAGGCGGCCCGCCACCTCCAGCCAGAGGGGTGTCCGGTCGACACCATGAGCTCCTCCGCCCCCGCCCCGTCCGCCAAGCGTCTGGCCTCGCCGGAGAGCTCGAGCGCCTCCTGGACATTCCCCCTCATGCCCCTGGCGATGCCGTACGCAGCGATCACCGCGGCCATAGCCGCGGGGCCCGAGTCGCGGACGAGCGCCCGGGCCTGTTCGTAGACAGCGGCGATCTCCTCCTCGGAGATCCCAAGCCGCCAGCCCCACTGAAGTATCCAGAGACAGGCCCCGACCAGGGTGCCGGCGGCGCCCTCGTCCTCGGGGAGCTCGGCCGAGAGCTCGCGCACGCGCCGCCAGTGGCGCATGGCATCGGCTGGGTGGCTCTGGCCGGCCCACCCGGCGGCGCGGGCGTGCCAGGGGATGGCCGCCTCGAGCTGCCCCGCTCGCTCGCGGTGGGAGGCGATCAGCGCCGAGAGCTCGTCGAGGCGATCTGGCTCGAGCGACTCGAGCGCATCGGCCACCGCCGCGTGGGCAGCGGCGCGCTGATCGCCCAGCTGTGACCGATATGCCACTTCCTCGGTCAGGGGGTGGCTGAAGGCGTACTCGGCGGTGGGATACAGCGCTCGCTCGTGCAGCAGCTCGGCACGACACAGGTTGCGGAGGGCCGAGAAGAGCTGCTCCTGCTCCAAGCCCACGACCTTCGTAAGCACGGGCTCCGTGAACTCGTTGCCGATCACCGCCGCGGCTTGGAGGGTGGCCTTCTCGGTGTCGTCGAGCCGGTCGATGCGCGCCGCCAGCACCGCCTGCACCGTGGCGGGTATCTCGAGCGACTCAACGGAGCGCACCAGCCGGTGGGCACCACGCTCGCCGGCAAGGCTGCCCTCCTCCACGAGCGCGCGCACCACCTCCTCGACGTAGAACGGATTGCCGCCGGTCCGCTCCGCCACCAGCTCGGGAAGCCCGTCCAGAGACGGGTCGGAGCCCAGCAGCTCGCCTGCGAGCGTGCGCGCCTGCTCCGGGCCCAGAACGCGGAGAGCGAGCTGCTCGTACGAGGAGCGATGGAGCCATTCCCCGCGGTACTCCGGCGGAAGTTGACCACCATCAGAGTCCGCGACCCGACAGGGAGTCCGCGAGGTTGGCGAGGAACGCCTCACTCCCCGGATCGAGCCAGTGCAGGTCCTCGACGATGACCACCCCGGGACCCTCCCGAGCGCGCGCGTGAACGAGGCGGCGCAGCGTCGCAAAGATCGCCCGCTGCCGGGTCTCCGGGTTCATCGGGGCAAGGCGAGGCGGTGACCAGCGATGCGCCGCAGTGTCCGCAGAACCGCGCGGAATCAGGGTTCTCGGCGGCGCAGCTAGGACAGGTCACCTAGGACCCATCGTCGCCCACTGTTCCAGGGGTGTCAATCGGGGCCGGCGCCTCGCACAGTCCGATCGCCCATCGCGGTCGTTGCCATACGCTTGCTTGGGATCGGGTCGCCTCGTTCGCGCGCCTGACGCTGTTCGACAAGGCGGGCACCGGCCTGAGGGTCGAGGAGCACTGCGACGCTAGTCACACTCGACCGGCGCAAATGCGTCCTCATACGAGCGCGCCAGATCGTCGATCGCGGCGCTCACCTGCGTCCTTCCAGCTTGAAGCGTTGTGGTCTCGCCGAGGCCGCTAAGCGTGTCGTCGACGCTCGAGCGGAAGTCGTCGGTCGCCTCCTCGACCTCCGTTCGAGTGTCCTCGGCAAGGTCGCCGGTCGCATCGGTGATGTTCTGAAGATCGGCCTCGATCGCGCCTAGGGCGTCCCTCACCCGATCGATGCTGACGGTCGAGGGGGTGAGGCTCTGAAGCCCGTCGACCTCCTGCTCGATCTCGGCCCTTGCGTCGCAGACCTCGGCGAGCGCCTCCTCCTCCGCCGACTCGCCGCACCCAATCAGACCGGTTGCCGCGACCACCAGGAGAGCCGCCCATTGCAGACGCTTCCCGGTGAGCGCCCGTCCATTCGAATTGTCATCGTTGCACCGCATGGCCAGTCCCCCCAAGTTCGACCTCACCGTTTGAGCTCCTCGTCACTCCGGCCTTCGCAGGATTCGGTGACAGGCCGATCCGTCGTCAGGTGCGAATCGCGCCGGGGCGCGTCAGCGACCAGATCACCCAGATGTCGAGGGCTATTAGCAGGATCGCCCAGAGCGGGTAGTAGGGGATGAAGAAGAAATTGGCCACGGCGCTCATCGAGGCGAGGAAGATGCCGGTGACCCCGGCCCACGTCTGTCGCCCGAAGAGCCCCACGCCGGTGAAAAGCAGCAGCACCCCGATAAGCAGGTGGATCCAGCCCCAGGCAGAGGTGTCGAGATCGAAGGTGTAGTTGGGCAGCACCACATAGAACTCGTCATCGATGATCGCCGTGAGGCCCGCGATGACCTGAAAGGCGCCGATCAGTGTGAGGACGCAGGCGGCGAAGATGATGCCGCCGAGCGCCGACCCGGGGACGTGCTGTTCTCGACCGGGTTCGGTTGACACTGGATTTCCTCCTTGGCTTTGCTGACAGCAGGGTCGGTTTCAACCCAGGTTCGCCGCGGGACAGCGGTTCTCCTCTACAGGGGAGCGCGGGACCTAGCGGCCGCGAGCGCCTGGCTGGCGGAGGGAATCGGCGCTGCTCGTGGGAGCGAGTCCGGGCCGGAACGGAGCCGTTGACCGCAGACCCCGTCCAGCCACCGTGACAGCGATTACCTATCTGGGCCACGCCAGCGTGCTGATCGAGGCCGGGAAGACCCGGCTCTTGACCGATCCGCTGCTCAGGGGCCGCGTGGCTCACCTGCGGCGGCTCGTTCCCCTGCCGTCCTTCCCGGCCCTCACCTCCGCCGATGCAGTGCTCATTTCGCACGCCCACCTCGACCACCTGGACCTCCCCTCGCTACGGCAGATCGCGCCGTCTGTTCCGGTCGTCGTTCCGCGCGGCTGGGCGAGAGCTGGTCAGACGGAGTGGACACGACGACGTAAGGGAGGTGGAAGCGGGTGAGCGTCTGACCATCGGAGATGTGGATCTGCGTGTCGCGCCCGCGGAACACGATGGACGCCGTTTTCCACTCGGCGGATCGTCTCAAGCCGTCGGCTACATCCTCGAGAAGCCGCATGGCCTGTACTTCGCGGGCGACACAGACCTCTTCGAGGGGATGCGCGACCTCGCAGCTGACTTGGCGCTCGCGATGCTTCCGGTGTCTGGTTCGGGGGCGAGGCTGCCCGCGGGCCACCTCAACCCAGAGCGCGCCGCACACGCTGCAGCGCTATTGCGCCCGCGCGTAGCCGTGCCGATCCACTGGGGGACTCTCGCTACCCCGCTGGCCTCGACAGCACACCGTGAGTGGCCCGCTCTCGAGTTCGCCCGGCGCATGGATTCCTGCGCTCCTGGTGTCCGTGTGTGCATCCTTCGCCCCGGCGAGCGCCTGTCCTTATCGCCAGGTCGGGCCGAGAATCCGCTCTAGGCTTGCGTGCCGAACGCGATCGTGCGGTCGGACGCGACGAGTCACACGCCGATCCCGAACGGCTGCGCACCCGCTGGAGCACGTCAGGCGCGGTTCCCGTCCCGGTAGGCGTCGTGGCCGAGGTCTGCCAGCCTCGCGCGGAAGTAGACGTGCATGGCCTCGGCGCCCACGATCGGGCCCATCGGCGGCTCCCAGTCCTCAGGCACCAGCGCGAAGGGGAACGACTGCGCGCCGCCCATCCCACCGTGCGAGCCGACGAGCTGCTCGAAGGCGGCCACCTCGTCCGTCTCGCGCGAGTAGCTGCTGTTGACGACGATGTCCGGGCAGTGGCGAAAGCCGTCGGTGCGCTTGACGTGTCGAGCGGCGTTCGCGCCGAAGGGCGTCAGCGGGTCCTCCCCCTCGACGTGTCCGTGGTCTAGGTAGTTCGTCCCCGATCGGCCGATCACGGTCGCGCCGTAGCGCTCCGAGCGCACCAACAGGAATCCGATCCCGGCATGCTCCCGGAGCGCCGGGATCAGGCTCGGCCAGCGCGCCTCGATGCGCTCGACCGTCACGCGACCGGGTTCGCGCGCAAACGTGATCAGCCCGAGGCAACCCGAGGCCATAACGGACAGCTCGGGCAGCTCGCCATCCTCTCCTCGCTCGCCACGCTCCTCGCCCAACCGGACCTCGCCGTCCACCTTGCGGCCGCGCGCGGCGGCGCTGAGGGCCTGCCCGGCTGCGGAGTCCGCGGTCGAGGCCTCCGTCAGCGAGGCATTCAGGTACCCGAGGGCCTCGTTCGTCCGGGCGGACTCGGCCTCGATTTCCTCGGTCCCGCAGGCATCTCGCACAAGCTCCTCGAGCGAGATGCCGAAGCGGTCCCGGAACGTCTCGCCCTGGGATTGCCCGTGGTCGGAGAGGATCACGAACCGGTAGGGGCGCGGCGCGTCGCGGGCGGCGGCGTCGATGCGCCCGATTTGCCTGTCCACCTGCCGCAGCACTGCCATGGTGTCGGCCCGCTCGACGCCTGAGTGGTGGGCAACCTCATCGTAGGCGAGAAACGTCGAGTAGCCGACAGGGCGGCCGGCGTAGATGTCGGCGATCACCGCCTGGACTTGGAGATCGGTCTGCACCACGGTTCCCCAGGCACGCACGAGCGCGTACCTTCGGTCCCGCTCGACCCGTGGTCGGACGTCGCGCCGCCGCTGCTGCGCCGCGGCGTGGCGCTCACGCACGATGTCGAGAATCGCGAGCACGATCGTCCGTGTGAGGTTGTAGGGGTTCGCGAAGTAGGCGAAGTAGTCTTGGCCGATCCGTCCTGGTCGCCCTCGGTCAAGCACGGTGCTCATCGTGAGCAGTGTGTGAACGGCGTCGCCGGAGACGATATTCGCGCGGCTCGCGCCGTCCTCGTGCAGCAAGCCTCTCCCGTTCGAATGGCGACGCTCGATCTCGGCGGCGTCCTTCGGATGGTTCGTAACGATCGGGCGCCCGTGCTCCTTCTCCCACCAGCGGAAGGCCGGGATGTCGTCGTTGCTGCCATGCAGCAGCCCTGCTTGGCAGGCACCGGTCTGCGACGACCAGTCCGTCTCCCAGCGAAGCAGGCGGTGGGTGCCGTCATGCAACCAGCGCGCGAGGGTCGGAGCGTGCCCATCCCGGAGCGATCGGCGCAGCACGTCGTGAGCCAGCCCGTCGATCTCCAGGAAGTAGACCCCCGGCACGCTCAGATCGCCTTCCGCACGCAGCCGGCGGGCGTGGCGCTTCACGACGTTGCGGTACCAGAAGGCGTCGTCGTCGATCGCAAGCAGAGAGGTCACCAAGGTGTTGACGACGGTCAGCCCGAGGGCCACGACTATGCCGACACCGAGTCCCGAGACCTCCATGCCTGGCTCAAGTGCACCGACCGCGAGCACCACCGCGCCGTTCAGCGCCAGCACTCCCAGCCCGAGCGTCAGAACGGTGAAAGGGAGGGCGATCCTGATCAGGAGAGGCCAGGCCAGCGCGTTGATTAGTCCGATCGTCGCGGCAGAGACGAGGGCGGCGCCGAAGTCCTTGACGTCGAAGCCGGAAAGCAGCGCGCTCAGAAGCACCAGCGCGGTGGCCGTGATCATCCAGATCACAAGCACGCGCGTGAGCTGAGATAGGCCGGCCCGCATCCTCAGCGCCGAGCCGCCGCGCACAGGCACTTTTCAGGCCACCGCGGGTCGGTCGTCAGGAGTCTTGCCATCTCGCCTTACTTGCTAGGTCCCGAGGCCTGCGGACCGTCTTCCGCAGCGCTTCCGACACGGTCCAAGAGTTGAGCTCCTGGGGCGCCGCGCTGTTGAGCGGGCAAGGCCGGACCGTCGGCCTCAGCCGGCTCCACGCGGTCCGTCCTCCTCAATAGGCGCACCCCTGCGCCGACGGGCACTCACGCGCTCTCGCGCGCGGCCGGGGCTCTCCGCCTTCTGCCTCAGGTATTGCTGCGCGACCGCGGTCAGCAACGCGACGAGCACGCCGAATCCCGTGAGGATGTAGATGATCGTGAAGATCTGCGTTCCCTCGCTGGTCGGGGCGAGATCTCCGTAGCCAACGGTCGTCAACGTCACGACCGAGAAGTAGAGCGCCTCGATGAGGGTCCAGTCCTCGAAGCGCCAATAGAAGATCGTCCCGGTCAGCACCAAGGCGCCCGCGACGACGGGCAACGCCTTGGTCTCGGGATCGCGCCAGACCGCGACGACCGCGCGCGCAAGTCCTCGGAACGCGAGAAGAAGTGGAAACACCGGCTGGGTCTTCGCCACACTCGCGCGCTTTCCTGGGCACCTGTCCACGAGGGCAACCGGGGCGCCGAGATGGGAGGACCTCATGGTCGCTCGGGGGCGATCGAGCTCTTTAGCTGACGCCGTCCCGGGTGCCGAACCTTCAGCGAAGTCCCACGCATACCTCATGGCCGCGGGCAGATTCGTCCGGACGCTGTGGGAGGGGCCCGCCATCGTGAGCCGTGAGGGCCCACGACGCCCCGGGTCGAGGTCTCCCTCACGAGCGGAGCCACATTCAGGGCCGCCCTGATCGCGCTCGCGGTTTACGCGCTGATCGTCGCACGCCGACGTCGTCGTGATGATCGGGCTGGCGCTGGTCTTCGCCCTCGGGCTCGACCCGGCAGTCGGGCGGCTGACCAACCGTGGCCTCGGCCGTGGTAAGGCCGCTCTGCTGGTGTTCTTCGTCCTCTTCGCGGCGGCCTCGATCATCATCATCTGGGCCGCCACTCCGATCTGGGAGGAGAACGAAGCAACTCGTCGACGACGTGCCCGCCTACATCGAGGACCTGTCCAACGATCCGGTTCTCGAAGAGCTGGCACAGAGAACGGACTTTGAGGAGAAGGCGACGGCGGTGGCGGAGGACGTCGCGAGGGCGATCCCGGATGCGGCGACCGCGCTCTTGGGTCTGACGGGGTCGCTGGTCGGCTCCGCGCTCAGCGTCGTCACCCTGATCTTCCTCACGCTGTTCCTGTTGATCGGTTTGCCCGACCTCAAACGGGCGGCCCTGGCGATGATGACTCCCGCCGACGCCGCTCGGACGGACAAGCTGTGTGACCCGGGTCTCGGAGACGATCAACTACTCGCTGCTCGGCAACTTGGTGATCTCGGTGATCGCCGGCACCGTGGTCGGCGTCACGGCGGTCCTCATCGACGCTCCGTTCCCGATTGTGCTCGCGGTGATCGCCGGCGTGCTCGACCTGATCCCCCAGGTCGGCTCGATGATCGCCGCCGTCATCATCGTGCTGATCACCCTGGCGGGCGCCGGAGTGGGCGCCGCAGTGGTCATGCTTGTCGTCATCCTCGTCTATCAGCAGGTAGAGAACTACCTGATCCAGCCGCTCGTTTATCGCGAGGCGGTCGAGCTGTCGGGCTTCGCGACGATCGCCGTGGTGATGGCCGGCGGGGCGCTGCTCGGCGTCATCGGGGCGATCCTCGCCGTCCCCGTCGCCGCGTCGCTCAAGATCGTGATCAAGGACCTGACGAGCGCGCGGCATGAGCGCATGGCGGCGCTCAGAGCCGGCTCCTAGCTTAGATTCAGCGAGGTCTCGCGTCAAACGGGCCGGCGCTCGCGCAGATCTCTAGATCCCGCACGCCCCCGGCCTCGGCTCGCGCCAACTCGGCTCTAGTCCGCGCCCTCTCGGGCCGCCGCGTCGATCTCGCGCTTGAGTTCCTCGGCGTCGGCGTCCATCTCCTTCTCGATCAGCTTGTTGGCGCGCCTCACCGCCTTCTCGAGCTGCTCCTCGATCTTCGACTCGCCGAGCACGATCACCGCCGCGCTTCCGTCCTCGAGCTCATCGCCAAGCTCCTTGAGATCGCCGCGCGAGATTCCACGCGACAGGTGCCCGACCAACCCGCCGGCACCGGCGCCGACGATCGCGCTGCCGATGAGCGCCGGCGGGAACAGGATCCCGACCAGGGCTCCGACCCCGGCGCCGGTCCAAGCACCGTGCTGGGTCGGCTTCTCGGTCTTCGTCACGTGAACCTTGCCGTCGTCGTCCTTTCGGATCACCGCCGAGTCGAACGTCCCGATCGCTCCCGCGGCGTGGAGGTCGAACACGGCCTCGTAGTCGGCCTCGGCGTCGGCGACGTCGTCGTAGATGGCGGCGTAGAGGAAGACGGGCCGATCGGACATCTTCAGCTCCCCTTCATGGGTTCCGTGCTGAGTGCGACTCGGACCAACTCACCCTACAGCAGCTCTCAGAGGTCAGACTCGGCAACGACGCGGCCTGACGCGACAGCCTCCCGCAGCTCGTGGTAGTCGCGCTCGTTCTGGTCGGCGTACGCCTCAGCGAAGGCCGCCAGCGCGCGGTCGAAGCTGTCGCCCTTACCGAGGTAGCTCGCAATCGCGACTGCGTCGCCCGAGCGCGCGTGCGCCCTCGCCAGCGTCCGGCCGCAGAGCTCCGCGTACACCGTCATGGTGCGCGGGTCCATCGCCTCGACGGGGGCCGAGCCCTTTTGGTCCCAGAGTTGGCGGACGTAGAAGTGGCGGCTCTGGCCATCCAGGTCGGTGGCCCGAATCCAGCCGAGCATGATGTCGCTCGCGGCCTGCATCAGCCGCTGGCCCTCGACCACCCGCTGGCCGTGAGAGCCGAACGTGCTCCTGCCTAGAAACGGCTCGAGCACGGATGCCTCTGCCTCCTTGAACTGGAGGAACAGCGGATCGTCGCGGTCGCGGCCAAGCAGGAGCATGATCCAGGCTCTCGTGCCGACGCTGCCCACGCCGACGACCTTTCGCGCCGAGTGGATGTAGCGGAAGCGCTCGAGCAGCCGGCGTCGGTCGGCCGGAAGCGTGCGGCGGTAGGCGCGGATGACGCCTCTTACGAAGCCGTCGATCCCATGGTGCTCAGCTGATGGCACCACCTCCTCGATCGGCACAATGAGCGGAGGATCGCTGACGATCCGCGGCTCCCCATCGACGATCTCTGTGAGCTTCGCCAACGCTTTCAGGCTGTCCTTCGACCGTGCCTTGGCAACGTTCCGCTCGAGACGCCTGACGTGCCTCGCAGGGGCCAGCTGGGCCACTCGCTCGACGACGTCGTCGACTTGAAGACGGCCGTACCAGAGATCGAGGTTCGTCATCGCGCCGAAGTCCTTCATCGCCTCCCGGTAGGTGCGCGCCACCGTGGAGTCGATCGACCTCCGTTGCTTGGCGTTGAAGCCCCGGTCCCTACCGGCGACCGCGAAGCTGGCGCCGAGGCGCTTGACGTCCCACTCGAAGGGGCCCGGGAGGGTCTCGTCGAAGTCGTTTAGGCTGAAGACCAAGCGCCGATCGGGCGCGGCGAAGGCCCCGAAATTGGACAGATGCGCATCGCCGCACAGCTGGACCTGCAGCCCGGTCCGAGGGGCGCCGGCCAAATCGGCCGCCATCGGGTACGCCGCCCCACGGAAGAATGTGAACGGCGACACCAGCATTCGCCCATAACGGATCGGTACCAGCTCTGGGAGCCGTGATGCAGCCTGCTTCTCCAGGAGCTCTACCGGGTCCCGACGATCGGAGGCCGGTGCCCATTGGCCGTGGACGGAACGCGGCACCTTGGCCCGCGCGGCCTTGCCCATGGCTGCTCGTTCTTGCGGGTTCGGGTGTGGGACCGCCGTCATATGGGTGACCGCCTGACAGCCGGCGCGCCGAGGCCAACCGCCGCGATCGGTGCGCTGTTACGACTGACTATTCCCGCAGCGGCCATGAGGTCACCCCCCTTGTCGCCCCGCGGCGGCCACAGGTCGCGGTCACCTGACACGCCGGGCGCCGAGTGTCGCGTGGCGCCGGTGGCGATCGCCGGCATGTGTCGTGAGCTGCGCAAGCACAGTGCCCATCATTGCGCCGGCCAGTGCGTCTGCGGGATAGTGGGTACCGGTGTGGACGCGCGAGTATGCGACGAGCGCGGCGAGAGCGTGCAGCGGGACGGCCGCCGCCGGAAGGACGTGGCCGACGCCGGTCGCGAATGCGAAGGCCGTTGCGGAGTGTCCAGAAGGGAACGAGCGCGAGCTCGGCATCCGTACATGGCGGGCGAACGGCACGTCCTGCGCGAGCCGGTCTGGGCGCCGCCGGCGTCCGAGTGGCTTGACGGCGAGGTTGGCCACGGTAGCGGTGACTCCGAGCGAAGCAAGCCCCATGGTGGCGGCCCGGCGACCGGGCTTCCCTCCGGTGAGCGCAAGCAGTCCGGCGGAGGCGAGGGAGAGGCGCGAATAGTCGGCGGCCCGCGACAGGTTGCCGATCGCGGCGTCGAGCGCTGGGGTTGGGGTGCGGGCGATTGCCGCGTAGATCGCGAGATCCAGGCGCTCGACGTCCTCCATGAAACGTGGCCGGCGCCGCGGCGCGCTCGTGGGTTCGACGGTGCCGCACAAGACGGGGGCATCCTATGAGGCGGCTCGCGGCGATCGTCGCGCTGGTGGTCGGAGCCGCAACGATCGCCCTCGCTGTCGCCGTCGCCGTGAGCGAGTTCCCGCGCGGCCTGGGCGTGCTGGGCTGCGTCGTCGTTGCCGGGTTGTCCGCTTGGTACGGCGTGCTGCGGCGAGGGGTTGCGCGCGTGGCGGGGCTGACTGTCGCAGTGTTGGCGCTCGTCGGTGTCGTGGTGCTGCTGCTGCTTTCAGGGGGGATCGCCGAACTGCTGCTGCTCGTCGGTCTCGTCGTGTGTCTTGGGGCGGCGCGCGCCGCCCTCGGCGCGCATGTGTCTCTGCCACCTCGCATCGGCGCCGCATCGGCCGGTGCTCTTCTTCAACCCCCGCTCCGGCGGCGGGAAGGCGGAGCGGTTCTCGCTCGCGGCGGAGGCTAGAGCGCGTGGGATCGAGCCGATCGAGCTGAAGCCCGGGGATGACCTCGAGGCGCTCGTTCGCAACGCTGTGGATCAAGGCGCCGATGCGCTCGCCATGGCCGGGGGCGACGGCTCGCAGGCGGTGGTCGCGGAGATCGCCGCCGAATGCGGACTGCCCTACGCCTGCGTGCCCGCCGGCACTCGCAACCACTTCGCGCTCGACCTCGGCGTCGACCGCGATGACGTCGTCGGCGCCCTCGACGCATTCGTGGACGGCGGCGAGCGGAGGGTGGACCTGGCGGAGATCAACGGGCGCGTGTTCGTGAACAACGTTTCTCTCGGCCTGTACGCCGAGGCGGTCCAGCGGGGGGCTATCGCGACGCGAAGCTCCGCACGCTGCTCGACACCGTGCCGGACGTGCTCGGCCCGGACGGCGGTGAGCTCGACCTGCGCTGGGCCGACCCGGGCGGGGATACGCACCATTCGGGCGCGGCGGTACTCATCTCCAACAACCGCTACCGCCTCGGCCGTGCTATCGGCTCTGGTACGCGGCCGCGGATCGACGACGGTTTGCTCGGGATCGCGGTGGTGGGAGCACCTCGGCGGCGCACAGCAGGCGGTCGGTTGGTGCACCGACCCTGGAGTGAGTGGTCCGCAGCGACGTTCGAAGTCGACGCCGACCACCCGGTCGCGGCCGGCATCGACGGCGAAGCGCTGGTGCTGGATCCACCGCTGCGCTTTCGCATCCGGCCAAGGGTGTTGCGCGCACGCGTCGCTCGCCAACATCCAGGCGCCTCCCCGTCCGCCGAGGTTCCCGAAGGCATGTGGGATGGCGTACTTGCGTTGGCCCGAATCGCCCGCGACGGAGACCTAGACTCGCGATAAGGAGTTCCGAATGGAGCTCGTGAAGGAGCTCGCCGCCCTGCTTTGGCGAATAGCCAGGAGGAGGGAGGGGCCCCCCCACGTAGGATCGCTACATGCAGGCCCAGGATCGACAGCGCCTGGCCGAGCGCGCTCGTCACGCGGTCTACGGGTCGGTCATCGTCCTCGCCGTGATCGTCGCGCTGGACGGGACGGCGGCCCGGACGCGCGAGGTGATCGCCTCGGTCGTAGCAGCGGCCATCGCCACCGTGCTCGCCGAGGTCTATGCCGACTACCTGGCCGGAACGATCAGCGACGGACGCCACCCGACACGCCGTGAGAACGTGGAGGCTCTCCGCAACGCCTGGGCGGGGCTGCTCGCCGCGATCCTCCCGGTCGTCTTCTTCCTGCTCGCCGGCCTGGGGCTGATGGAGCTCGACACGGCCTTCCGAGCTGCCATCTGGACGGGCGTCGCGGTCGTCGGCTTCTACGCCTTCCTCGCGAACAGGGTCTCGGGCCTGTCGGTCGTGCGGAGCGTGACGGCCGGCAGCGCCTTCACGGCGCTCGGGGCCTTGCTCGTGCTCGTCAAGTCGCTCGCCTCCTATTGAGGGCCGGACCGCCGGGCCACGAGCGTCCGCCTCTTGCGAGAAGGAGCACACCGCGCTCGCGCCGCTTGTGCCGTGGCGCCGGTACAAGGCGTCGGCCGGCGAGAACATAATCGGGGTTAGGGCCGTTGGTGATGCATGAGTCGAACCCGAAGGGGAGGGCGTCGAATGCTTCTTGAGGACTACGGCCTGATCGGCGACATGCAGGCTGCCGCTCTGGTCGGTCGTAACGGCGCGGTGGACTGGCTGTGCCTGCCGCGCTTCGACTCTGCGTCGTGCTTCTCGGCCCTGCTGGGGGATGAGCGGCATGGGCGCTGGCTGCTGGCGCCGGCCGGCGAGGTGCGCGCGAGCTCCCGCCGCTACCGGCCCGGGACGCTGGTGCTCGAGACCGACTTCGAGACCGCCGAGGGCGCGGTCCGCGTGATCGACTTCATGCCGCGGCGAGGTGAGGGCCCGCCGCGCGTGATGCGGATCGTCGAGGGCCTGCGGGGTCGGGTCCCGATGCGGATGGAGCTGTCGCTGCGTCCGGACTATGGGTCGATCAGGCCGTGGGTCGAGCTTGCGTCGGATGGGGTGGTCGCCACCGCCGGCCCCGATGCGTTTCGGCTCAGCACGCCGTTGCCGCTGCAGGTCGAGGACGGAACGGTGAGGGCCGAGTTCGTGGCGGTCGAGGGCGCCCGCGAGCGGCTGACGCTGACCTGGCATCTCTCCTACGAGGAGACCCCGCCGGTCGAGGACGCCGACTCGGCGCTCGCCCGCACGGAGGCGTGGTGGCGGGAGTGGAGTGGGCGCTGCCGGCTACGAGGGCGCGTATCGCGACGAGGTGCTGACCTCGCTGATCGCGCTCAAGGCGATGACCTCGGAGACGACGGGCGCGGTGATCGCGGCGCCGACGACGTCGCTGCCGGAGGACATCGGCGGCGTGCGCAACTGGGACTACCGCTACTGCTGGCTGCGCGATTCGGTGCTCGCGCTGGAAGCGCTGCTCGCCGCCGGATACACCGAGGAGGCGCTGGCGTTCCGCGACTTCCTGCTGCGAGTCGGCGACCGGCGACCCGACGACGATCCAGATCATGTACGGGATCGGCGGCGAACGGCGCCTGACCGAGTTCGAGCTGGACCGGAGCTTCCCGGCTATGAGGGCTCCAAGCCGGTCCGCGTCGGCAACGCGGCGTCCGAGCAGTTCCAGCTCGACGTCTACGGCGAGGTCGCCGGGGTCATGTTCGTCGGCGCCGAGCTGCTCGGCAGGATCGAGACGCGGTTGTGGCCGCGCTGGCGGGCCGTCGTCGAGCACGTCGAGACGATCTGGCGCCAGCCCGACGACGGGATCTGGGAGGCGCGCGGACCGCAGCGGCACTACACGTACTCCAAGGTCATGGCGTGGGTCGTGTTCGACCGCGCCGTTCGCACTCGCCGAGCGGTTCGAGCTGGAGGCGCCGGTCGACCGCTGGAAGCAGATCCGCGACGAGATCCACCGGGAGGTCTGCGAGCGGGGCTACGACCGCCGAGCGCCGCACCTTCACCCAGTACTACGGATCCAAGGAGCTCGACGCCAGCGTCCTGAACATCCCGCTCGTGGGCTTCCTGCCGGGAACCGACGAGCGCGTCACCGGGACGATCGACGCGGTCTCGCGCGAGCTCGGTCGCGACGGCTTCGTCTCGCGCTACTCGACCGCCGAGCACCGACGACGGACTTGCCGGGCGACGAGGGCCAGTTCCTGGCCTGCTCGTTCTGGCTCGTCAGCGCGCTCGCGCTCAACGGCCGCATCGAGGAGGCGCGAGCGCTGTTCGAGCGGCTCGCTCGGGCTGGCCAACGACCTCGGCCTGCTCGCCGAGGAGTACGACGTCGGACGGCAGGCGGCAGGTCGGCAACTTCCCCCAGGCGTTCAGCCACCTCACCCTGATCCTCGCAGCGCGCGACGATCTCCGCAGCCGAGGCGGCCGCGGAGCCGGCGGCTTCGGCTTGAGCGCGGATCCACGACGGAGCGGGCTCGGCTCGGCCGTCTCCCGGCGCAGGTTCCTGGCTCCGCTCGCGCTCGCCCAGTTCATCTGCAGTTTCGCGGGCTCGAACATGAACGTGATGATCAACGACATCAGCGAGGACCTGGACACGACCGTGACAGGGCGTGCAGGCCACGATCACCCTGTTCTTGCTGATCATGGCGATCCTCATGATCCCGTGCAGCAAGCTGACCGACCGCTGGGGCCGCAAGCGCTGCTTCATCGCCGGCCTCGTGCTGTACGGGATCGGCGCCCTGCTGAGCGCGGTTTCCCCGGATCTCGGCGTGCTGATCCTCGGCAACTCGGTGCTCGAGGGCGTCGGCACGGCCCTGCTGATCCCGCCCGTCTACATCCTCACGACGCTGCAGTTCAGCGATCTCACCTCGCGTGCCCGGGCCTTCGGCGTGATCAGCGGGCTGGGAGGCATCGGCGCCGCGGCAGGGCCGCTGATCGGCGGTCTCATCACCACCGGGATCAGCTGGCGGGCCGCGTTCGTCTTCCAAGCCGCGATCGTCGCGACGATCGTCCTGCTCAGCCGCCGGATCGCCGATCCCGTCGCGCCGGACCCGACGCGCCCGTTCGACGCGGTCGGAGCGATCCTGTCGGCGGTCGGCATGTTCTTCGTGGTGTTCGGGATCCTGCAGGCCGACAGCGACGCCGTGCTCATGGCGGTGCTGCTCGCGGCCGGAGCCGCCTTCCTGATCTGGTTCTTCCTCTACATCCGCGCTCGCGAGCGAGCGGGCAAGGAGCCGCTGCTGTCCACCGGGCTGTTCAAGAACCGCACGTCGAACCTCGGCCTCGTCACGCAGAACATCCAGTGGCTGCTGCTCATGGGGACGTCGTTCGTCGTCGCCGTCTTCCTCCAAACCGTCCGCGGCTACAACGCCATCGAGACGGGCGTCATCTTCACCGCCGCGACGGTCGGCGTCCTGGTCTCGTCGCTTGCCGCCGAGCGACTCGCCAAGCGGCGCCCGCAGAGGACCCTGATCATGGCGGGCTTCGTGGTCACCATCGCCGGGATCGGGCTCCTGCTCGCCTTGGTCGGGGCGTCGTCGCGCGTCGTCGCCTTCGCGCCCGGGCTGCTGCTGATCGGCCTCGGCCTCGGGGTCATGCTGACCCCCTCGGTCAACGTCGTGCAGTCCAGCTTCCCCGAGCAGCTGCAGGGCGAGATCTCGGGCCTGTCGCGCAGCGTCTCCAATCTCGGCTCGTCCTTCGGCACCGCGATCGCCGGCACGATCCTGGTCTCCGACCTCGCCTCCGGAAACACGTCCTACGTCGCTCGCGATGGTCGCCCTCGCCGTGCTTCGCCCTCATCGGCCTCGCCGCCGCCGTTCTGCCTTCCCGGGAGCCCCGAGCCGCACGGCACGCCGGTCGCAGCTCACCGCCCCAGGCGCGCTCGATCCGGCTGCCGAGCGCGGATAGAGGCAAGGGTATTTTGACCGTTCAAAGGCGCCACTGGCGCTTCGAAGCAAGCCGTCAGTGGCGCCAGGATTGTCGCAATGCGCAATCGAACGACACTCCTGATCCTCGGCACGGCCCAGTTCGTGATGGTCCTCGACACGACCGTCATGAACGTGTCGATCTCGGAGGTCGTCGCCGACCTGGATACGACGGTCTCAGCGGTGCAGCTGGCGATCACGGCGTACGCGCTGGTGATGGCGGCGTTCATGTTGACCGGCGCGAAGCTCGGCGACCTCTACGGCAGACGCCGCATCTTCGCGATCGGGCTGGCGATCTACGGCACGGGATCGCTGATCACGTCGCTCAGCCCCAACATTGGGGTGCTTCTCTTCGGCTGGTCCTTCGTGGAGGGCATCGGCGCGGTGCTCGTGATCCCGGCGATCGCCTCGCTAACGGCGGCCAACTACTCCGGCCGGGAACGCGCGCTGGCCTTCGGCCTGCTCGGCGGAATCGCGGGCGCCGGTGTGGCCGCGGGGCCCCTGATCGGCGGGTTCGTCACGAGCGCGCTGACCTGGCGCGTCGTCTTCGCAGCCGAGACGGTCGTGGTGATCGCGATCTTGATCTTCGGCGTGCGGCGAATCCAGGACGCTCCCGTTCCAGCGCGCGAACGGATCGACGTCGTGGGCGTGGTCCTATCGGCGCTCGGCCTGGGCCTCGTCGTATTCGGGATCCTCAAGAGCAGCCAGTGGGGGTTGATCACTCCTGCCGACGCGCCCACCATCGGCGGGGAGGAGATAACGCCCTTCGGCTTCTCGGTCGTGCCCTTCCTCATCGCGGCGGGCATCGGGGCCCTGGTGGCCTTCCGGAGCTGGGAGCAGCGACAGGTCCGGCTCGGACGCGCACCGCTGCTCAGCCCGGACCTGCTTTCGATCGCACAGCTGCGCGCCGGGCTGTCGATGTTCGTCTCGTCCTACCTGATCATGGCCGGGACCTTCTTCGTGCTGCCCCTCTACCTGCAGCTCGTCCTCGGGAAGGACGCCCTGGAGACCGGGATCGCGATCCTGCCGATCTCGATTGCGATGATCATCGCCGCGGTCGGGGGCGGACGGCTCGCCGACCAGGGTCTCGCCGCGGAGGATCGTGCGGTCGGGCTGGTCTTGCTGTTTGTCGGCCTGATCGGGCTGTTCGCCTCGATTTCGCCCTCGCTCAGCTCCCCGCCTGTTCTCGGTTTCGCTCGCGTTCTTCGGCGCCGGAATCGGGCTCGCGATCTCGCAGCTCGGCAACGTCGTCATGTCGTCGGTCGACGAGTCGCGGAGCAGTGAGGTCGGGCGGCCTGCAGGGCGCCTCGCAGAGCCTGGGCTCCTCGCTTGGCACCGCGGTGATCGGCGCGATCCTGCTCGCCGGCCTGACTACGGGCTTCCACGACCGGGTGCGTGCCGAAGACGCCGATCCCCGCGGAAGTCCAGCAGCAGATCGTCGAGGGACCGAGCAGGGCGTCGAGATGGTCTCGAGGAGACCGCCGAACAGACCGCCGAGGACGCGGGCCTTCCCCCCGACCAGGTCGACGCGGTCGTCGACGATTACAGGACGCACAGATCGACGCTCTCAAGCGGGCGCTGCTGGCGGCCTCGCTGTTCGCGCTCGTCGCGCTGTGGTTCGCCGGCGACCTGCCGGGGTCACCCCTAGGGGCTGCCAGCGCCTCCGAGAAAGCGCCCCGGCGCGATACGCCGACCGCTCGGGCAGAAGCGCCGATCTGATCATGACGCAGCCATCCATGAGCGAACACGCCGACTCCTTGGATCTGGGCGCGGTCCTGCCCGGCGACTCGCGCGCTGCGACGGCGGATGATCGCCCGCTCTGCCCTGCGCATCCTGGCCACGGTGCTCGGACTGCTCGTCCTCTACGCCTTCGTGCCGATCCCCACCGGAACCTCGGGAGCGGGAGCATTCATCGGCCTGATCGTCGGGCTTGTGGTGTTCGTTGCTCTCGTCGGCTGGCAGATCCGCACGATCACACGGGCGGAGCACCCCGTGATCCGGGCGGTCGAGGTCGTCAATCTGGCCCTTCCCCTGCTCGCCGTCGTGTTCGCCTTCACGTACCTGTCGATCTCACGCGGGACGCCGCCAGTTTCTCCGAGCACCTCAACCGGATCGACGCCATGTATTACACGGTGTCGACGATCAGCACCGTCGGCTTCGGCGACATCGCGGCCGAGTCGGACGCCGCGCGAACGCTCGTGACCGTTCAGATGCTGTTCGACCTCGCATTGATCGCCGGACTGGTCCGCCTCGTGATCGTCGCGACGCGCACCGGGTTGCAACGACAGAGCGTCAGCCGGGAGTTGCGAGAAACCGACGCCGAACAAGGTTAGGCCGGGCCGCTCGATTTCTCTGGCTTCATGCGCGCTGAAGCGCCGATGCTAACTCAGAGGCCTGACCGGTCAGAACGATCAGGCGCGGGCGATCAAGATCGCCGTCACCCTGCTGGTGCTGGGTCGAGCGAGTCCTCGGGGCGGCGAGGC
>CAVWYB010000045.1:0-8526 GCA_963759145.1 uncultured Solirubrobacterales bacterium | reverse complement strand
GGGGGCGCAACCAGCCTGACTTCAACAAGTTCTTCCCTGCATCGGAGGTCTCAGGCCGTCACCGCGCCACCGAGCCGCTGGAAGCCGCCGGTGACCCACTCCACGATGAGACGGCCGTACTCATCGGACGCCTGCTCCCACGCGAAGTGGCCGGCATCCAGCGGGTGGATCTCGCTGTTGGGCAGCAGGTCGGCGAGGTACTCGTTGTTGGACCACGGCACCAAGTCGTCCTCGCGTCCGGCGATGATCTGAGCCGGCGTGGTGATCGAAGGCAACAGACCGCGCAGCACCGGATTCTGCTCGGGGTAGTGGCGGACAAAGCGAGCGGACTCGGCAAAGCGCCCGAGGTCATACGCGCTGACGTAGTCCTCATGGACGTCGGGCTCGCTATCGGCACCGGCCGCGGGCTCGACGGCGAACCCGATGTTGGTTCGGGCATCCAGCTGTCGGACGGCGTCGAGGCTCGGGGCCTCGATGACATCCTTGAGCGCGCCGCCGGCATCGATGGGAGCACGCACCGCGCCTCCACCGATGGTCAAGCTCGTGACGCGGTCTGGAGCGTTGGCCGCCAAGAACAACGCGGCGGCGGTGCCCACGTCCGGACCGACCACGTGCGGCGCGCCCAGGCCCCATTCCTCGATCAGGCGCGCAAGGAACGTGCCCATCGCATCCGGTGCGATCAGCTCCGGGCGACCGTCTGAGTGGCCAAAGCCCGGCAGGTCGATCGCGACCACGCGCGCCGCCCCCGACACTCGGTCCCAGATCCTTCGGAACGCCCAGAGGCTCTCCGGCCACGGGCTCAACATCAACACGGTCACTGCCGACGAGTCCGCTTTGTTGTCAGCAAACCGAATCCGCACCCCGTCGCACACTCGAAAGAGCGGAGAGATGGGCGAATACCCTGCTGCATTCATCGTTGTTGTCTCCAGATCGCTTTCCTCGCTCAATGTGCGCTCCTTTGGGTGCCGAATCGATCGGGTTGAAGAGCAGCCGATGACGACTGTCATCGAGGGTGCGGCGGACGATAGCAGACTGCGATGACGATCGTCATCGCGCCCAGATACGCTGTCCTCATGGACGCCCGGCAAGAGACCTCGCGGACGAGGGGAAGCGGCAAGCAGCAGCCCGCCCGTGACCGCATCGTGCGCAGCGCGGCCGCGCTAGTTCGCGAGCGCGGTGTTCACGGCGTCGGCCTTCGCCAGATCGTTGCCCATGCCGACGGCCCTCGCGGGTCCCTCCAGCGCTACTTCCCGGGCGGGAAGACGCAGCTCATCACCGAGGCCCTCAACCTGGCCGGCGCCGAGGTGCTAGACGACACCGAGTCAGGGCTCATCGAGGCGGCCACGCTGGCCGATGCGATCGACGCAATTTTCGCCCCTTGGCGCCAAGTGCTCGTCGAGAGCAACTTCACGATGGGATGTCCCCTCGCCGCGACCGTCGTAGATGCCGGCGGAGACGACCGGCTACGGCAAGAGGCTCGCGCTCTCCTCGATCAGTGGCGTGACTCGGTACACGCCGCCTTGGTCAAATTCGGCGTCCAGGAGTCAACCGCAGAGGACGATGCCTCCGTACTCCTCGCAGCTCTCGAGGGCGCCCTTATCTTGAGCCGAGCAAACCAAAGCACCCAGCCACTCGACACGGTGCAGCGCTTCTTCACCACGTGGCTGACGCAGGCCGCAGCCAACCCCGCCGCTCCCGCGCCATAGCCGGGTTTATGGGACGGGGCAGCTAACCGGGCGGTAGCCCAATGCGCGCGCTGGCGAGATCCGCGCGCGTCCGGACTCAACGTGACTCGCCGATCTGCCGATCTAGATTGTCGGTATAGCCCGATGGCCAGAGCGGGAAAGGAGACGTCGCAACACCGCGAGATGCTCGTGCAGCATCTTGTGCGCGTCATGGAGCAGGCGAGCCTCTCCATTCAGGCGGCCGCGACTCCCGGTCATCGGCGGCCGGCGCGACTCAAGCTCGGCGGCCTCAAGCGCTCGCGTCTGCGGCCCGACGTGCTGGCCCGGGACAGCCGGCGCGCGGTTCTCGGGCTCGTCCTCGACCGATCGCAGATCTACGAGCCCTATGTGCCGGACGAGCTCGATGCGTTCGCCAGCAACTGCCGCCTGCTCGTGATCTGCGTCGCCGCCCCCGCCGCCGACGAGGCGATCGACATCTTCATCCGCAATCCCAAGCCGCACTGGGGCAAGATGCGACTGCTCACGCATCCCGGGACGCAGTGGGAGGAAGTGGCCAAGGCCGCGAATCAGAAGCGCCTTCGGAAGCTCGCCAGCGCGGCGCCCGAGGCCTCCGTGTACGTGCGCCCCGACGAGTGAGCGAGCCGGGGGCCCGTCAGCACGTAGCCGCGCTCGTCACCATTGATCTGCTCGCTCTGCCGCCACCGGATGGCGGTAGGTGACGTGCCGTCGCTTCAGCTCTCCGACTGCATATCTCCACCACATCCATGCCCGCCGCGCCCGCACACGTCGTAGCTTCCTGAGATCGGACGGCGTGGGAGCGGCGTGCAGGCCAGGCTCAGGTCCGTAGCCGAGACGATCGAAGTATCGCTCGGTGGCGTGCTCGACGAGCGCCACCTCGTGCGGCTGAAGACTCTCTCTCCAACTGTCGATCGCAACGGCGCTGATCGGCTCTCCCAGCCGTTCGTGCCACCCGGGGTTGAACCTCCCCCGCCGCGGCCGCACGATCATCTGCTCGATCGCGGCACCGTCGCGCAAGCCGGCGAAGTCGCAGATCAGCTGCAGCACGGCCGTGGGATCGCGAACCAGGTCCTCGTAGCGCACGTCGAGCAATTGGTCCGGCCGTAGCCGCTCGGCGGACCGGTCCACCCTTCGCACCGACAACTCCCACCTGCTGGTCGCAGAGGCGACCGCCACGTCCCGCTCGTCCCACCCGATCGGGATCTGCGAGGCGACGGCAGCGCGCGGATCTCGGATGACGTTGATGAACTGCGCGTCCGGGAACAGCTGGAAGAGCTCATCGACGTACCAGGCGTACCGTGGCCGCTTGTCTCCCCACCGTCGCTTGCCCTTCGCTTCGGCAAACATCTCGAAGCAGGTCGCGAAGACGGAACCGAGCGTCGGTGCCGAGGCGACGACCCGCTCGATCGCCTGCTCGCGGTCGAAGGCCCGGGCCCGGATGCGCTCGCCGCCGCGCCCGGGCGTATCGAAGATCCACTCCGCCAGCTTCCGCCGGTTCGCGACCACCCGCAGGTCGCCGAATCGTCCGCGCGTCCACCAGACCGAGAGCAGGAAGGTGGTCTCGGGCGGGATCGCGAGATCGGGATGGTTGTTCAGCATGCTCCGCAGCAGCGTGGTTCCCGAGCGCGGGCAGGCGCCGATGAAGATCGGGCGATCCGGCTTGCCGGCGAAGCGCGAGGGCGCCTGTCGCAGCCACGTTTCCGGACGGGGCTCCCAGTCGTCGACGATGGTCGGATGTGGATCGGTGAGCGCTGCGCCGCCGGGGCTCGCCACCCCGAGGATGCTACCTGCCAGCCAATAGAGTTAGAGAGGTGACCGTTCGCGACCAGGAAGACCAGCTCTGGGGCAAGGAGACCAGCAAGGCGGTCGAGAACTTCCCCGTCTCCGGCGAGCAGGTGCCGCTGCCGGTGATCCACTGGCTCGGCCGCATCAAGGGCGCGTCAGCCCGGGTCAACGCCGATCTCGGGCTGCTCGACCGCGACATCGCCGAGCGGATCGCCGAGGCTGCTGACGCCGTCGCGGCGGGCGAGTACGACGATCAGTTTCCGATCGACGTGTTCCAGACCGGCTCCGGGACCTCGTCGAACATGAACGCCAACGAGGTGCTCGCCAAGCTGGCCGGCGACAACGTGCACGCCAACGACCACGTGAATATGGGGCAGTCCTCGAACGACGTGTTCCCCTCCGCCGTGCATCTCGCGGCGCTCGACCAGGTCCGCGCCAAACTCCTCCCGGCGCTCGAGCGGCTCGAGCAGGCGCTCGCCGCGAAGGCGAAGGAGTTCGCCGACGTCGTCAAGTCCGGCCGCACGCACCTGATGGACGCCGTGCCGGTGACACTGGGACAGGAGTTCGCCGGCTACGCCGCCCAGATCCGGCTCGGCCGCGAGCGGATCGAGGCCACGCTCCCGCACGTCGCACAGGTGCCGCTCGGTGGTACCGCCACCGGCACCGGCCTCAACACGCATCCAGAGTTCGCCGCGCGCGTGCGCGAACTGCTCCACCAGGACACCGGGCTCGAGATTCGCGCTCCGGAGGACCCGTTCGAGGCACAGGGAAGCCGCGACGCGCTCGTCGAGTTATCCGGCGCGCTGAAGACGCTCGCGGTCTCGCTCACGAAGATCGCCAACGACATCGCCTGGATGGGCTCGGGGCCGCGGACCGGGCTCGCCGAGCTGTTCCTGCCCGAGCTCCAGAAGGGCAGCTCGATCATGCCCGGGAAGGTGAACCCGGTGATGTGCGAGGTCGTGCTGCAGGTGTGCGCGCAGGTGATCGGCAACGACGCCGCGATCACGATCGCCGGCACGCAGGGGAACTTCGAGCTGAACGTGCGCGTGCCGCTGATCGCGAGCAACCTGCTCGACCAGGTGAAGCTGCTGTCGAGCGCCGTGGGCCTCTTCGCGGAGAAGTGCATCGAGGGCATCGAGGTCAACAGGGAGATGACCGACCGGCACGCGGAGTCGACGCTCGCGTCGGCGACCGCGCTCAACCCGCACATCGGCTACGACAAGGGCGCCGAGATCGTGAAGGAGGCCGCGGCCAGCGGCAGGACCGCGCGTGAGGTGGCGCGCGAGATGGGCGTGGACGAGAAGACGCTCGAGGAGGCGCTCGACCTCATGAAGATGGCCAAGGGGAACATCGGGTAGCTCGGTGTTTGCGGGCTTTCGTCCGCCCGCACGCTTAGCTTCTCGGTCGTGGCGGACCTCTCGACCCTCCTCGAGGACCCGCTTGCCCATCGTGCGCTGGACGCGCTGGTGCGTGCGGAGACCCGGGTCACGCGGCGGCTCGCACACGAGCTCGAGCGGCGCGGGGTGTCCGCGACCGGCTTCTCGATGCTGGTCGTGCTGCAGTCCGCCGGCGGCGCGATCGAGCTGCGGATGCTGCGCCAGCGGCTCGGCCTCAGCAAGGCTAATGCGACCGAGGTGCTCGGCACGCTCGAGTTGCGCGGCTTCGTGAGCCGGATGCCGAGCCTGCGGGACGGCCGCGCCCTGGTGATCCACCTCACGCCGGCCGGCGAGGCGCTGCTGGCCGATGTCTTCCCGGGCCATGCTCGCCGCGTGCGCGACGCCTTCACGCCGCTCGACGAAGAGGAAAAGCGCGAGCTCACGCGGCTCTGCCGCAAGCTGGACCGCGCGGCCTGAGCTAGGCTCAGCCGCGATGGCCCAGTACCGCCCCGTAGACAGCAGCCAGAGCTTCCCCGCGCTCGAGGATCAGGTGCTGGAGCGCTGGCGCGAGCTCGACGTATTCCACGAGACCCTGCGCCGGCGCGAGGGAGCGCCCCTGTACGTCTTCTACGAGGGGCCGCCGACGGCCAACGGCGCGCCCGGCGCCCATCACGTGCTGTCGCGCGTCTTCAAGGACATCTTCCCCCGCTACAAGACGATGCGGGGCCACTACGTGCCGCGCAAGGGCGGCTGGGACTGCCACGGGCTGCCGGTCGAGCTCGAGGTCGAGCGCCAGCTCGGGATCAGCTCCAAGCACGAGATCGAGGAGTACGGGATCGCCGAGTTCAACCAGCGGTGCCGCGAGTCCGTCTTCTCCTACGTCGAGGAGTGGAACCGGCTGACCGAGCGGATCGGGTTCTGGATCGACCTCGACGACGCGTACGTGACGCTCGCCAACGAGTACATCGAGTCGGTCTGGTGGGCACTCCGGCAGATCTGGGACAAGGAGCTTCTCTACGAGGGCCACAAGGTCGTGCCCTACTGCCCGCGGTGCGGCACGGCGCTTTCGAGCCACGAGGTGGCGCTCGGTTACAAGGACGTGGTCGACCCCTCGATCTACGTGCGCTTCCCGGTGATCGAGCCGCGGGGCCCGCTCGAGCAGGGAGACCAGCTGCTGATCTGGACCACCACTCCGTGGACGCTGGTCTCGAACGCGGCGGTCGCCATGAACCCGGAGCTGACCTACGTCCGCGCCCGTCTCGATGCCGAGGTGCACGTGCTGGCCGAGACGAGGGTGGAGGCGGTGCTGGGCGAGGAGGCCGAGATCCTGGATCGTTTCCCCGGCGCGGCGATGGAGGGCACGCGCTACGAGGCGCCCTTCCCGTTCATCGCGGCGGAGGAATACGGCCCGCTCGGCCACTCGGTGCTGCCGGCCGACTTCGTGAGCGCCGACGACGGGACCGGGCTGGTCCACACCGCGATCGCGTTCGGCGAGGACGACTTCCGCCTCGGCGAGCAGTTCGGGTTCAACGTGATCAACCCGGTGCGGGCAGACGGGACCTTCGACGAGCGCATCGGCCCCTACGCCGGCCGGCGCGTGAAGGAGGCCGACCCGGACCTGATCGCCGACCTGGAGAAGCGCGGTCGCCTGCTGCGCGCCGAGGACTATGAGCACTCATATCCGCATTGCTGGCGCTGCGACACGCCGCTCCTCTACTACGCCAAGGCGAGCTGGTACATCCGCACGACGGCGAAGCGGGACGAGTTGCTGAAGGCCAACGAGGCGATCGAGTGGTACCCGTTCCACATCAAGCACGGGCGCTTCGGCAAGTGGCTCGAGAACAACGTCGACTGGGCGCTCTCGCGCGAGCGCTACTGGGGCACGCCGCTTGCCGATCTGGCGCTGCGAGGACGGGCACACGCGCTGCATCGGCTCGATCGCGGAGCTGCGCGAGGCGGCCGGCGGGGCCGGCGTCCCGGACGACCTGCACAAGCCGTTCATCGACGAGGTGAAGCTCACCTGCGCCGAGTGCGGCGAGCAGATGACGCGCGTCCCGGACGTGATCGACGCCTGGTTCGACTCGGGCGCGATGCCGTTCGCGCAGTTCCACTACCCGTTCGAGAACGAGGAGCTGTTCCGCGAGCGCTTCCCGGCGGACTTCATCTGCGAGGCGCTCGACCAGACGCGCGGCTGGTTCTACTCGCTGCTGGCCGAGTCGGTGCTGCTGTTCGACGGCCCGAGCTACAAGAACGTGCTCTGCCTGGGTCTGATCCTCGACCCCGACGGCCAGAAGATGTCCAAGAGCCGCGGCAACGTGGTCGCGCCCTGGGACGTGATCGCCAAGCACGGCGCGGACGCGTTCCGCTGGTACTACTTCACCTCCCAGCAGCCGTGGTCGGGCTACCGCTTCTCGCTCGACGACGGTGGGGGAGACCGGCCACCGCTTCCTGCTCACGCTGTGGAAGACCTACAGCTTCTACGTCCTGTACGCGAACGCGGACGGCTTCCACCACGACCCCGCGAGCGCCGATCCCGGCAGCCGGCCGCTCTGATGGACCGCTGGGTTCTCTCGCGGCTCCAGAGCACGATCGCGGCCGTGCGGAGGAGCTCGACAACTACGACACGACCTCCGCCGGGCCGCGCGATCGCGGCGTTCGTCGACGACCTCTCGAACTGGTACGTGCGCCGCAGCCGCCGCCGCTTCTGGAAGGCCGGCGACGACGAGCGACGCCGACAAGGCGGCCGCGTACCTGACGCTGCACGAGGCGCTGGTCACGGTCTCGAAGCTGCTCGCGCCGTTCACGCCGTTCATGGCGGACGCGATCTACACGAACCTCGACGGCGCCGAGCCCTCCGTGCACCTGTGCGACTTTCCCGAGCCCGACGAGGCGCTGCTCGACCGGGAGCTGGAGGTCGACATGGCGGTCGCGCGCCGCACGGTCGAGCTCGGCCGGGCCGCCCGCAGCCAGGCCAAGATCAAGGTGCGCCAGCCTCTGCGCGAGGCGGTCGTGGTGGCCGACGAGCGCGAGCGCGCCGCGATCGCGCGGCTCGAGGACCAGGTGCTCGACGAGCTGAACGTGAAGTCGATCTCCTACGTGGGCGAGGCGGAGGAGCTGGCGGACTACGAGGTCAAGCCCAACTACCGGGCGCTCGGCCCTCGCTTCGGCGCGCGCATGCGCGACGCCGCGGCCGCGATCGCGGCGCTCGACCCCGCCGCGGTGGCGGCGGCGTTGGACCGGGGCGACCGCGTCCACATCAACGGTCGGCGGCCGCGAGGAGTCGCTGAGCGGCGAAGACCTCTCGCTCGTGATGCTGCCGCGCGGCGGCTACCAGCTCGAGCGCGAGGCCAACTACGCGGTCGCGCTCAAGCTCGATCTGGACGACGAGCTGCTGCGCGAGGGCGTCGTGCGCGAGGTCGTGCACGCCGTGCAGAACGCGCGCAAGGGCGCCGGCCTGCAGGTCGAGGACCGGATCGACCTCGCGCTGTCCGGCGACAACCGCCTGCTCAGGCCGTGCGCCAGCACGCCGACTACGTGGCGGGGGAGACGCTCGCCGCACCCTCAGCTCGACGGCGCCGCGCTCGACCCGGCGGCCCACGTCGAGACCGCCCGGATCGACGGCTCCGAGCTGGCGATCGCGCTGCGGCGGGCGAGCTAGCGCG
>CAVWYB010000044.1:0-189360 GCA_963759145.1 uncultured Solirubrobacterales bacterium | reverse complement strand
TCGCGACCTCGCCGAACGGGATCGACCACGGATAGTTCCAGGGGGCGATCACGCCCACGACGCCGATCGGCTCGTAGCTGAACGAGCTCTTCTTCTGCTTCATCAGGATCTGCGGATAGCGGACCGGCTCGCGCGCGAGGATCTTGGGACCGTTGTCCGCGCACCAGTGCAGGAGGTCGATCGTGGGGAGCACCTCCATCGTGTAGGACTCGACGCGCGGCTTGCCCTGCTCCTTCGTGAGCAGCTCCGCGATCTCGTCGGAGTGGTCCAGCAGCACCTGGGCGGCCCGGCGCAGGTAGGCGGCCCGCTCGGAGAGCGAGAGCTGAGCCCAGAATGGCTGCACCTCGGCGACGTCGTCGACGATCCCCTGGACCTGGTCCGGCGTGACCGTGGGCACCGACCCGATGCGCTCCCCGGTGGCCGGATTGAAGGACTCGAGCTCGCCGGGCGGCCCCCCGTTCGAGCTGTTGGTCTGTTCTGCCTGGCCCTTGGTCGTTACGGCCATCTGTTCGCCTCCTCGCTAGCGCTGGTGAGGCGATTCTACTTTCGCGTGAGTTTCGGGCGGCGGCCGTCCAAAAAACCGGCTGGGCTGTCCTGCCTAGTGGTTGCTATACGACCAAGAAGCAGGACGCTGCAGAGGCCACTGCGACTAACGCGCCCGCAACATGAACGTGCGCGTGGAAATACGCGGATTGCCCTTCAGGTCGATCTCGCGGATGGCGGCCTTCGCCTTCACCCGCTTGAGGCGCTTGAGCAGCTTGATCTTGCTCTTGCTGAGTGGCACGAGCACCATCTGCCGGCGGTTGCCCTCGATCGCGAACCGCTTCGACCCCAGGCGCGCGACCCGTCGCTTCAGCTTCTTGCCCTTCTTGGGTTTCTTCGTGCTCTTGACGGGCTTGGCGGTGGAGACCGTGATCGCACCCTCGCATTTCCGCTGCCCGGCACAGGTCAGCCTGACGGGCACGAACTTGCCCTTCACGAGCTTCACCGACCGGCCCGAGATGAGGACGTAGGAGCCGGTCAGCACGACGTCCAGCGGACCTGTCTTCGGACCGCCGCCGCCGCTCCCCCCGCCGCCGGTTGCGGGTGGCGATGACACTGTCACATCGAGACTCGCGGAGTTGTCGGCGGAGTCCGGGTCGGTGACCGGCGAAGCGACGGCCGCCCGGTTGGTGAGCGAACCCGCGCTCTGCGTACGCACTGTTATGTCCAGCGTCGAGCTCTGACCGATCGGCAGCGTCCCGACATCGCAGGTCACCTCGCCGGAGGCCTCCGCGCAGCCTGTGCTCGCGGCGACGAAGTCAACTCCCGCGGGCAGCGTGTCGGTGAGGGCGACCGTTGTCGCCGTCGACGGTCCCCTGTTCTTGACGACGAGCGTGTAGGTGAGAAGCTCCCCAGCTGTCACCGGATCGGGAACTGCCGTCATGGTGACCATCAGATTCGCCACCGGGACGACTGTCGTCACCACCTCGGGTGCATCGTTGTTGTCGACGATCGAGTCGTCCGGCGAGGACACGTTCGCCGAGTTGACGATCGCCGACGGAGTCTCTGCAGTGACCAAGACCAAGATCGTGACGGTCGCGGTCGCCTGGCTGGCGATGGTGCCGAGGCTGCACGTGACCAGCGGGCCGTTCGCGCACGTGCCCTGGGTCGCGGTCACCTCGCGTGGACTGAGGCCCAAGGCCAGCTCGTCGCCGAGGCTCACCTCAGTGGCCGGGTCGGGACCCAGGTTCTGAACGGTGATCGTGTACGTGAGCAGCTGGTCCACCAGCACCGGCTCCGGTGTGGCGGTCTCGGTGACCGAAAGGTCCGCCGCTGCGCTCGCTGCGCTGGGCGCGGCGCCGAGCAGCACGAATCCCAGGATCAGCCCAAGGACGGTCGTGCGCCAAGAGATGCCGGCCAGACGTTGCGGCTGCGGCCCCTGCCTGAGGCGAAAGCTCCCCATCTGCCTTTGGACACTGTAGAGGCTAAGAGCCGGTCTTGCGCAGCCTTTTCCGCAGCATTGCAAGCCTTTCCGCGAGCTTCGCCTCGAAGCCGCGGTCGGTCGGCTCGTAGTAGCGTGCGGTCCTGCAGCGCCTCGGGCAGGAGCGGCTGGTCGGACACTCCGTCGGGCAGGCCGTGCGGATACTCGTAGCCGGTGCCGCGCCCCAGCTTGCGGGCGCCGGGGTAGTGCGCGTCCTGGAGGTATGGCGGCGGCAGCTCCGCACCGTGCTCGCGCACGTCGCCGCGGGCACGCGAGAGCGCCGTGCAGCTCGCGTTGGACTTCGGCGCGAGCGCCAGGTACACCGCGGCCTGGCTCAGGTTGAGCGCGCACTCGGGCATGCCGACGTGCTCGACCGCGTGCGCCGCTGCGACCGCCACCTGCAGCGCCTGCGGATCGGCGTTGCCGATGTCCTCGGAGGCCAGCACGATCATCCGCCGCGCGATGAAGCGCGGGTCCTCGCCTCCCTCGAGCATCACCGCCAGGTAATAGACCGACGCGTCGACGTCCGAGCCGCGCGTCGCCTTGATCCAGGCCGAGATGTAGTCGTAATGCTTGTCGCCGCCCTTGTCGTAGAGCACCGCCTTCTTCTGCATCGCGTCCTCGGCCAGCTCGACCGTGACCGGGCGGCCGAGGGCGGTGGCGGTCTCGCATGCGAGCTCGAGCGCGTTGTAGGCGGCGCGCGCGTCGCCGCCCGAGCGGACCGCGAGGAACTCGATCACCTCGTCGTCGACCGGCGGAGGGTCCGCGATCCCGCGCTCCGCGTCGCCGAGCGCGCGGCGCAGCAGCGCCGCGACCTGCTCCTGCGTCAGCGGTCGCAGCTCGTATATCTGCGAGCGGGAGAGCAGCGCCGAGTTCACCTCGAAGTACGGGTTCTCGGTGGTGGCCCCGATCAGGATCACGAGCCCCTCCTCGACCGCCGGCAGCAGCGCGTCCTGCTGGGCCTTGTTGAAGCGATGGATCTCATCAAGGAAGAAGACAGTGCCGGTGTCGTTCGAACGCCGTCTGTGCTCGGCCCGCTCGATCACGGCGCGGACCTCCGCCCGCCCGGCCTGGACGGCGCTCGCCTCCTCGAACGCGGCGCCCGTCTGGGAGGCGGCGATGCGGGCCAGCGTGGTCTTCCCGCTCCCCGGTGGGCCGTAGAGGATCATCGAGTGCAGCACGCCGCTCTCGATCGCGGTGCGCAGTGCCGAGTCGTCGCCGAGCAGGTGCTCCTGACCCGCGAACTCGTCCAGCGTGCGCGGGCGCATCCGGGCGGCGAGCGGCCCGGCATCGGAAGTGCCCGCGTGACCCGCGGTGGAGGTACGCCCTTTCTCGGGGCCCGCATCGAAGAGCTGTTCCATCGGAGTGAGACTAGATGCTTGATCCCACGACCACGCGCGCACGGATGACGCACGCGGCCGTGAAATCAAACATCTGGCAATACAGTGCGCTGCTTCGATGGAGTACGCCGCGCTTGCCGCCTGGTGCTTCCTGGTCGCGCTCGGCGGTGGTCTCGTTGGTCTCGTGCTGGGCAATCTGCGCCTGCCGGTGGTGCTGCTGCTCTCGAGCTCCCCCGCCGCGGGCGCCGGTGCGAACATCGGGATCAGTGCGGTGTCGGCCGCCACCGCCTCGGTCGCGCACGTGCGCGCGCGGCGCGTCAACTGGACGCTCTTCGCCTGGATGGCGCCCCCGTCGATCGTGGGGGCGGTCGCGGGCGGATATCTCTCGGGCGTGCTGCCGGGAGACGCGCTGCTGATCGTGATCGCAGCCGTTCTCTTCTACAGCGCTTTCGAGCTTTTGCGTCCCGCTCGGCGGCCGGTAGCGAAGCGGGAGCCCGATGCGGACCTCGACCTGCGCGCTGCCGTGCTCACCGGCGTTGCGGTCGGCTTCCTCGGAGGCGTCGTGGGCCTGATCCTCGGCTCGCTCCGCATGCCGGCGCTGATCCGGTTCGTAGGGGAGACGCCGGCGCGTGCGGTGGGCACGAACGTGACCGTCGGCTTCGTGGTGGGCGTCGCAGGAGTGATCGGGCACCTTCCCTCGGGTCCGCCCGACTGGGACCTGCTGGCGGTGGGCGCCGCGGCGTCGATCCCGGGCGCGCTGCTCGGCTCGCTGTTGACCGGGCGCCTGTCCGACGAAGCCCTGCTCCGGGCGATCGGAATCGTGCTGGTCGTGGCCGCCACGAGCATGGTGGCGCAGGCGCTGACGTAGTGCCCACTAGCATCTGGTGGATGACTCACCAGGCGACCGACAACGGCGTCGTCGAGCAGCCGGCCCAGAAGGTCCGCCTCGGTGGCATGGCGCTTCGCAACGGCCTGCTCGTCCACGGGGCGGAGCACTGGGCGACGGCCGTGCGCACGCGCGACGGCTCGATCAAGGTCGACTCCGGGCGCAAGCCGCGCTTTCGGGGTGCACTCGCGGACCTGCCCGGCGTGCGGGGCGTCGCCCGCATCACGGAGGCGTTCGCGCTGCTGCCGTTGATCAAGCGCCAGGTCCCCGAGCTGAAGTTGCCGTTCGAGGACGGCCGCATGATCGCGGCGATGGTCGCCTCCAGCGCGCTGTCGGCGGGCGTGCGCCGCGGCGGGCGCACTCCCGGCCGCGAGGGCGCACTCGCGCTGCTCGGCATCGCGCCGGCGGCGCTGGCGCTCAGGGACTCCGACCTGGCGGCGTACCACGGCGTCGAGCACAAGGCGATCGCGGGCTATGAGCAGGGCACCGATGCCTCAGAGGCCTCGAAGGAGCATGACCGCTGTGGCTCGAACCTCGTGGCGCCGATGATGCTCTCGACGCTCGCCGGGAACCTCGTCGTGCGCTCTCTGCTGAAGGCACGTGGGCCGCTTGCCGGCGCGACGGTCGCGCTCGGCAGCGTGGCGCTCTCGGTCGAGCTCTTCGCCTGGTCCGAGCGCCACCCGGAGCGCCCGCTGGCGCGCGCGTTTCACCGGCCCGGCTTCGAGATGCAGCGCCTGTTCGCGACGCGCGAGCCGACGCCCGAGCAGCTGGAGGTGGGGCGCGCGGCGATGGCCGAGATCCTTCGGCTCGAACTTCCCCGTGACGCTCGCTGAGCCGACCCGGCGGCGCGAGCGGCTCGACCCCGAGGTCTTCCGGCTCCCCGTCGAGCAGATCCGCGACGGGCTACTACACCGACGCCTACTTCAACCTCACCAAGGAGCTGCTGGAGGCACAGGACCGTCATCCCAACGTCGTGATGCAGGTCTTCCAGAAGCACCACTCGGTGCTCGGGGGAATCGACGAGGCCGTGGCGGTCCTGAAGCTGTGCTCGGGACGGCAGCGGAACGGAGGCTGGCAGCCCGGCTGGGAGGAGCTCACGGTCCACGCGCTCCACGAGGGCGACGAGATCGCGCCGTACGAGTCGGTCATGCACATCGAGGGCGACTACTCGCTCTTCGCCCATCTCGAGACCGTCTACCTCGGCTCGCTCGCGCGTCGCACCCTGATCATGCGAAACGTCCGCGAGGTGGTCGAGGCGGCCGCCGGCAAGCCGATCCTCTACTTCCCCGCGCGCCACGACCACTGGCTGGTCCAGACCGGCGACGGCTGGGCGGCTCACATCGCGGGCGCGATCGGCGTGTCCACGGACGCGCAGGCGTCGTGGTGGGGCGGCCGCGGGATCGGGACGGTCCCGCACGCGCTGATCGCATGTTTCGACGGCGACACGGTCGCGGCTGCGCGCGCGTTCGCCGACCACTTCGCCGGTGAGACGCGGATCGTGGTGCTGGTCGACTTCGAGAACGACTCCGTGCGCACGTCGCTGGAGGTCGCGGAGGCGCTCGGCGACCGGCTCTGGGGAGTGCGGCTCGACACCTCGAACACGATCGTGGACCGCTCCCTGCTCCACCAGATGGGCAGCTTCGACCCGCGCGGCGTGAATCCCCGAGCTCGTGCGGCTTGTCCGCGACGCGCTCGACGAGGCCGGCCACCGTCACGTGCGGATCGTCGTCTCCGGCGGCTTCAACGCCGAGCGGATCCGCGAGTTCGAGCGCGAGCGGCGTGCCGGTCGACGTCTACGGCGTCGGCTCCAGCCTGATCCGGGGTGAGAACGACTTCACCGCGGACGTCGTGATCGTGGAGGGCGAGCCGCGCGCAAAGGTCGGCCGGCGGCACTCACCCAACGAGCGCCTGGAGCTCGTCGTATAGCCGCGGTCCGGGCGCCAAATTCGGCGCGCAATCCGGCCAATTCGTAGTTATGTTGTTAACACTCCTGCTGGATCAATTGATGCCCTGAGGGGCAGGGGGCACGGATGCCTTTCGCAGCACTAACCTTGATGGACAAGGTCGAGTCTTGGACTCTGACCTGGATGCCGATCCTGCTGATGGTGGCGCTGGTCTACCTCGTCTGGCGCACGCTCAAGATGATGCCGCGGACGAAGCCGCAGCAGATCAAGCCCGAGGCCTCAGGCTCGATCGAATGGGACGACGTCGCCGGCTGCGACGAGGCCAAGGACGAGCTGCGCGAAGTCGTCGATTTCCTCCGCGAGCCGGACCGCTTCAAGAAGCTCGGCGCGACGGTGCCCAAGGGCATCCTGCTGCACGGCCCGCCCGGCACCGGCAAGACGCTGCTCGCGAAGGCGGTCGCCAAGGAGTCGGGCGCCCACTTCTTCAGCCAGTCCGCGAGCTCGTTCGTCGAGATGTTCGCCGGCCTCGGTGCCGCACGGATCCGCCGCCTGTTCGAGATCGCGAAGAAGCACCGCCCGGCGATCATCTTCATCGACGAGCTCGACGCGATCGGTCTCAAGCGTGGCTTCGACATCTCACGCGAGAAGGACCAGACGCTCAACCAGCTGCTCGTCGAGATGGACGGCTTCGAGGACCGCGGCGACCTGATCGTGATCGCGGCCTCCAACCGCGTCGAAGGGCTCGACGACGCGCTGCTTGCGGCCGGGCCGCTTCGACCGCCAGGTGCTCGTCTCGCCGCCCGACCTCGACGGCCGTACAGCAGATCCTCAAGGTGCACACGCGCAACAAGCCGGTCGAGGAAGTCGACCTCGCCACCGTCGCGCGCCAGACCTCGGGGCTCACCGGCGCCGACCTCGCGAACCTCTGCAACGAGGCGGCGATCTTCGCCGGGCGCGCGAGGCCGCTCGATCATCACCTCGAAGGACTTCGACGACGCGCTCGAGCGTGTCGTCGCCGGCCTGCAGACGCGGCTCGTGATCACGCCCGACGAGAAGCGCGTGATCGCCTACCACGAGGCCGGGCACGCGCTCGTCTCGCGAGCTGCTGCCGTCCGCGGTCGCGACCGCACAAGATCTCGATCATCCCGCGCGGGCAGGCGCTCGGCTACACGCTCCACCTCCCCGAGGAGGACCGGTACCTGATGTCCAAGCCCGAGCTGCTCGACCAGCTGAAGGTGCTGCTCGGCGGCTTCGTGGCGGAGGAGCTCGTGTTCGAGCGCACCACCACCGGCGCCGCCGGCGATCTCCAGCGCGTGATCAAGATCAGCCGCGCGATGATCGAGGACTACGGGATGGGGTCGCAGATCTTTCTAGCAAGCGGATCCGGCAGCGAGGCGTTGACCTCACAGGCAACGCTGCATCGCCGGGACGAGGAGCAGCAGGGTCTGGTGGACGAGGCAATGTTCGAAGCGCGCATGCTCATCATGGACAACCGTGCGACGCTCGACCGCCTCGCCGAGGCTCTGCTCTCCAAGGAGACGCTCGACCGGGCGGAGATCGAGGCCATCATGCGGCCGGACGACTCCGCCCCCGAGCTCCCCGAGGCCGAGGAGCCCGCCGCGGAGATCGAGGAGATCATCGAGGCGGTCGAGCCGGTCGAGCCGACTTCCAACGGAAGCGTCGCACCGCCGCTGCCCCGGCCCAGTGTGGCCCCGCCGGACGAACGGCTCCATTCCCAACGAGCAGCCCGAACCGGTCCAGCAATAGCTGCTCGGAGGATGGTCGGAACCGACCATCTAGACTGCCTCGCCATGTTCGAGGCTGTCGATCACGTGGGCGTCGCCGTCGAGGATCTCGACACGGCGATCGAGCTCTATACGCAGGGCCTGGGAATGCCGCTGCAGCACCGCGAGACCGTGAGCGAGCAGGGCGTGGAGGCGGCGCTGCTCGGCGTCGGCGACTCGCACGTCGAGCTGCTCCGGCCGCTGGGCGAGGACACGCCGGTCGGGCGGTTCCTGGCCAAGCGCGGTCCCGGGCTTCACCACACCGCCTACCGCTGCGCCGGACGTCGCCGAGGCGCTCGAGCAGTGCCGCGCACGCGGGCTGCGCCTGATCGACGAGCAGCCGCGGCGCGGGATCCGCGACAGCCAGGTCGCGTTCCTCCATCCGGCCTCGACCGGCGGGGTGCTGACCGAGCTGGTTCAGCCCGCCGAGGGGGCCGCGCACTGATGGCGCGCGACGACGACGAGCTGCGCCGCGTCGAGGTCGGCTTCGCCGGCGGCCAGGCGATCACGCTGAGGCTTCCGCAGCGCGCCTACGAGAGCTTTCGCAAGGACGTCCAGCGCGGAGGCGGCTGGACCGAGGTCGAGTCCGCGGACGGGCTCGTGTCGCTCAACCTCGATGCGGTCGTCTTCATGAAGCTCGACACCGGCGATCACCGGGTCGGCTTCTCCGGCCTCTAGGCGCTGTGGCCGCGCGCGCCCTGGATCGTGGCCGGCGCGGCACGTCTGCCGCGGCCGGCTTCTACTGGTGGCGCAAGAACCCCTCCGCCTGCCCCTATTCGCCAGCGCTTCCTGGTGGCGGGCGCCGCACCCGGGGATCACGCGCAGCGGCTGCTCGAGGTGCTCGAGCCGGCGCCGGGCGAGCGGATCCTCGAGATCGGTCCCGGCACCGGCTACTACGCGGTGCCCGTGGCCTCGCGGCTCGGCGACGGGCGGCTGGCGATCTTCGACATCCAGCAGGAGTTGCTCGATCACGCCGTGCGAGCCGGCGCCGAGCGCGGTCTCGACAACATCGACCCGACGCTCGGTGACGCGCAGCGCTGCCCTACGACGACGAGTCGTTCGACGCGGCCTACCTCGTGACGGTGCTCGGCGAGATCCCGGACCAGGACGCGGCGCTGCGCGAGCTGCGCCGCGTGCTGAAGCCCGGCGGCCGGCTGGTGGTGGGCGAGACCTTTGCGGGTGACCCGCACGTGGTGCGATTCGGCGCGCTGCAGCGAACGAGCCGGTGAGGCTGCTCTGACTTTTGAGAGCAAGCGCAGCTCGCCGCTCGGCTACTTCGCGCGTTTTCGCAAGTGAGGCGAGCACTTCTGCGGCTCGATCGCGAGGCGTTGCGCACGCTTCGCACGCGGCTGCACCCGCCCGCGCTCGAGCGCGCAGCGATTGCGTACACGACGACCGGCGAGTACGGCGCGATCTGGATCGCGGCGGCCCTCGCCGGAGCCTGGCTCGATCCCGAGCGGCGCGACGCCTGGCTCGTGGCGGCCGCTGCCGTTCCGGCCTCGCTGTGCGTCAACGCGGTGGTCAAGCGGATCGTGCGGCGCGAGCGGCCGAGGCTCCGTGGCCTGCCGCCGGTGGGGCGGGCGCCCTCGACGTTCTCGTTCCCGTCGGGCCACGCCGCGACCTCCTTCACGGGCGCGACCGCGATCGGCGCGCTGGCGCCTCGCGCGCGCGGACGGCCCTGATGGCCGCAGCCGCCCTGATGACGCTGACCCGTCCCTACCTCGGCGTCCACTACCCGTCCGACGTCGTGGCGGGGGCCGCGCTGGGCGGGGTGCTCGGCGCGGCAGTCGCACGCGGTCGATGAAAGTCGGCATCGTCGGCCTTCCCAACGCGGGCAAGTCCACGCTCTTCAACGCGCTCACACGGGCGGGCGCGCAGTCCGCCGAGTATCCGTTCACGACCGTCGACCCGAACGTCGCGATCGTCCCCGTTCCCGACGAGCGGCTCGACCGGATCGGCGACGTGCTCGGGATCTCCAAGCGGGTGCCCGGAGCAGATCGAGTTCGTCGACATCGCGGGGCTCGTCAAGGGCGCGCACGAAGGCGAGGGCCTCGGCAACCGCTTTCTCGGCCACATCCGGGACGTGGACGCGGTGCTGCACGTGGTGCGCACCTTCGAGAACGCGCAGGTCGCGCACCCGCACGGGGAGCTCGACCCGGTCGCGGACCTGGAGGCGGTCGAGGCGGAGTTGCTGCTGGCCGACCTCGAAAGCGCCGAGCGGCGCCTCGACAGCGCCGAGAAGGCGGCCCGCAGCAATGACAAGGAGGCGATCCGCGAGGCAGAGCTCTGGCGCTCGGTGGTGGCCGGCCTCGAGCAGGGCAGGCCCGCTCCCGCGGAGGCCGATCTGCTGACCTCGAAGCCGACGCTCGTGGTGGCGAACGTGGGCGAGGGCGAGGCGCTCCCGCCCGCGCTCGTCGAGCGGGGGGCGGTCGCAGTCTGCGCGCGCGACGAGGCCGAGCTGGTCGAGCTGGAGCCGGATGAGGCGGCCGCGATGCGCGCCGAGCTGGGGCTCGAGAGCGGCGCGCTGGAGAACGTCGTGCGCGCCGCCTACGACCTGCTCGGGCTGATCACGTTCTTCACCGCGGTCGGAGGGACCGAGGTGCGGGCCCGAAGCCTGCGGCGCGGCGCGACCGCGCTCGACGCGGCCGGCCGCGTCCACACCGACATGCAGCAGGGCTTCGTCCGCGCCGAGGCGATCGGTTGGCGTGAGCTGGTCGAGGCCGGGTCGTTCGCGCGGGCGCGCGAGCGGGCGTTGCTGCGGACGGAGGGGCGGGACTACGTGGTCGCGGACGGCGACGTGCTGACGATTCGGTTCACGGGGTAGGGCTGCGGGCGCCTCGGCGGCTACGAACAAAACCGGGCAGTAGGGGATGAGTTTGGAGGTGTGCCGAGGCGACGCGTAAAGCGGCGTCGATTCGGTGCGAGGCGTGCGCATGCCGTGCGGGCTTCTGAGGTCGAGTAACGCCACGAATCGACGCGTTGCGGATTGAGCCCCAAATACGGGCCCAATCCAGCTAGTGCCGATACGCATTACGGCACGAGGGCTCTTAATCCGCCATCTCGTAGCACCGGCGCCTGAAACCACACCGTCCGGGAGCGCCTGAGGCGCCCCCGAACCCAACCCCTTATCGCCGAATTTTTTGGAAGTACCGGGGCCGCTAAGGCGAAACGCGCAGCGTCGGCCCCGGCGCCCACCCTGCGAGCACGCGATAGACCCCGCCTGGCCGACGTGAATCGCGTACCGCTTGTCCTTCAGCGGCACGTCCACGACCTTCACCCACTTGCCGTCGACCTGGCGCTGAAGCGTCACGAAGCGCTGACCAGTCGAGCTCACGGATCCGCGGATCGCGACCACCGGCGTGCTGCCGCTGCTCGTGCGGGCGCGCAGGCCGCTGCTGGTCGTGCTCGACACGCGGCGCACGTAGAACCAGGTGTCGCGCAGTCCCAGCCGGGCGCGTAGCTGCGGTCCGGTGACGACCGTGTTGCCTGCAGATCCGCGCACCTCCGCGCGCACCACCCGCGGTGAGGCTCCCCGCTGGAGCACGTCGAGGCTCTTGAAGCGCCCCCGCACCCAGCTGCCGAGCTTGGCGGCGAAGCCCTTGGTCGAATATGAGTACGGGCCCCACCGGTGGTAGGGCGAAGAGTCGTCGTAGGGGTCCTCGACGCCGCGTAGCCAAGGCAGCGCGCCGGCGCCCGTGAAGACGTTCTCGTTGTCCTCCGTGTAGCCACCCGAGGTCGAGAAGAAGAACGTCGTGACGGCCTTCCCGCCATAGGTCACCACTTCTCCACGTGTGGCCGTGATCGCGGCTCCAGTGGACGGCGTCTCGCTCAGGTAACCGCGATACACCTGGCTGCGGGTGTCGGCGTACTGGTTGAACCCGCGGCCGCCGACGTTGCTCGTGATCGCGTAGGTACGGGCGGCGACCGCCTGCGCCTCGAGCGCGGCGGCCGGCCAGGACGAGGGGCTCTCGTTCGGCACGACGCCGCGGACGTAGCTCTCCAGATCGAGCGCATTGATCGAGTTCAGCCCGGGCCCCATCGCGGTGCGGATCTCGATGTTGCCGCGGTAGACCCCGTTCCGAACTCCGTTCGCGGCCTTCCCGATCAGCGTCACGCGCGGCGCGCCCGAGATCGTGATGATGCCGGCGCCGCGCTTCACGACGCGACCGCTCGCGGTTCGGAGAACCACAGTGGAGCCATTGCGCTTCGCCATGTAGAGCTTGTTCGGGTCGAGCTGCTTCCCGTCCGCGCTGCCGGCCGGTGCGGAACATGATCGCCGACTGATTGGGCTCGAGCAGGACCCGCATCGTGCCGCCGTCCCGGCGGCCGATGGCGGTGTCGCGGTAGTAGTGCGCCAGGATCTGGCGGTAGTCGGCCCCGTGCTTGGAGAAGCCGTAGGCGCCGTACTGGCTCATGCCGATCCCGTGCCCCCAGCCGGCGCCGCGCAGCGACCAGCGGTCGGCTGCGGTCGCGGCAGACGGCAGTGTGGCGGCAAGCGTCGCCACGGCGGCGGCTGTGATTGCGATTCGTCTCATCCCTGGTTCGAACGCGCAAGGTGGGCCCAAGTCGCGCTCGTTCTCCCCGAAATCGAGGCGCGGGACGGGTCCACAGTAATACCGACCACCCGCGATGCATGCGCCGTCGGCGCCCGGCACCGCTGGTGTTCTACATTGACATCGACATGCGATCTCCTTACTTGAGCCCTCGGCAATGACTCTGACGGCGTCCGAACGGGAGCGTGCGGTACTCGACGCCGTGCCGAAGAAACTCTTCATCGGCGGCCGGTGGGTGGACGGCGCCGAAGGCGTCCTTGGGGTCGAAGATCCCTCCACCGGCGAGCAGATCGCCGAGGTCGCCGACGCCGGGCCCGACGACGCTCAGCGGGCGCTCGCCGCCGCCCACGAGCAGCAGGCTGAATGGGCCGCGCACCCGCCCCGCGAGCGCGGCGAGATCCTGAGGCGCGCCTACGAGCTGATGGTCGAGCGAAGCGACGACCTCGCGCTCGTGATGACGCTCGAGATGGGCAAGCCGGTCGCCGAGTCGAAGGCCGAGGTCACGTACGCGGCCGAGTTCTTCCGCTGGTTCTCCGAGCAGGCCGTGCGGGTCAGCGGCCGGTATCAGGTCGCAACGAGCGGCCAGGGGCGCGTGATCGTGATGAAGCAGCCGGTGGGCCCCGCCTACCTGATCACCCCCTGGAACTTCCCCGCCGCGATGGCCACGCGCAAGGTCGGTCCCGCGATCGCGGCCGGCTGCACGATGATCCTGAAGCCCGCCGGCGCGACTCCGCTGAGCGCGCTCGCGGTCGCCGGGATCCTCGAGGAAGCCGGGCTGCCCGGCGGCGTGCTGAACGTCCTCACCAGCTCCAGCTCGAGCGCGGTGTCGAAGCCCCTGCTGGACGACTTCCGTCTCCGGAAGCTGAGCTTCACCGGCTCCACCGAGGTCGGGCAGAAGCTGATCGAGCAGTCCGGCAAGCAGGTGCTGCGAGTCTCGATGGAGCTCGGAGGCAACGCCCCGTTCATCGTGTTCGACGATGCCGACCTCGACGCAGCGGTCGAGGGCGCGATGCTGGCGAAGATGCGCAACATCGGCGAGGCCTGCACCGCCGCGAACCGCTTCTACGTGGCCGAGGCCCTTGCGGGCGAATTCACCGAGGGACTGGCCGAGCGCATGTCCTCGCTCAAGGTCGGCCGCGGCACCGAGGACGGCGTCCAGGTCGGGCCGCTGATCAACGAGGAGCAGGTCGGCAAGGTCGAGGAGCTCGTCCAGGACGCGATTCAAAAGGGCGCCAAGACGGTCGTGGGCGGCGGCCGCGCCGACACGCGCGGCTACTTCTTCGAGCCCACGGTGCTGGCCTCGGTGCCCGACGACGCGCGCCTGCTGAAAGAGGAGATCTTCGGCCCGGTGGCGCCGATCAAGACGTTCTCGGACGAGCAACAGGCGCTGCGCTGGGCGAACGACACCGAGTACGGGCTGGTCGCCTACCTGTACACCCGCGACTTCGGCCGCGCCTTCCGCATGATGGAGGGCCTCGAGTACGGCATGGTGGGCCTGAACCGCGGCATCGTCTCCGACCCCGCCGCACCGTTCGGCGGCGTCAAGCACTCCGGGGTCGGGCGCGAGGGCGGCTTCGAGGGCATCGAGGAGTACCTCGAGACGAAGTACTGCGCCGTCGCGCTCTGAGAGGCCGGGTTGGCGTCAGTCCTCGCCGGGCCTGAGCGGCTCGGCGGCGGCGCGTTCCCAGGCCACATCCTGGTGTCGGATCATCGCGATCATCGTGGGTAGCGCGACCAGCGTCCCTGCGATCACCGGCGCGGCCAGCGAGTCATCGAAGATCAGGATCGCCGCCAGGGCTGCGGTCGAGCCGGCGAGCACCGCCGTGATCACCGCGACCATGCCGGCGACCGTCCGGAATCCCTGCCAGCGATCGCCGGGCACTCGCTGCATGAGGAGCCGCTCCGCCGGCGGGACGCTCAGCACGTACGGAGCGATCTCCGGCGCGTGCTCGAGGTAGTAGCCGCGCAGCAGGGCGATCCGGCGCGCGTACTCGGTGTCCTCAATCGAGGACTGCAGCGCCCGCTCGAAGGTGACAAACCCGACGAAGGCCAGGGTCGGGAGGAGAACCAGCCCGAACCCGTAGAAGGCCGCTCCCAAGCTGCTTGCGGTCGCCAGCAGTCCCAGGGCGACGAGGCCGCCGGAGACCGCCGCGAGGAACATGTTCGCCCGGCCGGTCGACTCGGCGATCGTCGCGGCGCGGGCGCCCTGGAGCGCGAAGTGCTCCGTGGTCACGAACGTGACCGCCGCGGAGCGCGGGTCGGCCTCGTCCGTGCTGCGCGGTTGGCTGTCGGTCGCGGCTACCCCTCCCTCTCTCATGCGTCCCGGAGATACTGATGCACGAAGGCGATCGCCATGCTGCCCTCGCCGACCGCCGAGGCGACGCGTTTCACCGGGCCGAAGCGCACGTCCCCGCAGGCGAAGATGCCGGGCACGCTCGTCTCGAGGAGATACGGATCACGGTCGCCCGTCCAACGGCCACTCGCTTGCACTTCAGGGCCCGTCAGCACGTAGCCGCGCTCGTCGACGGCGATCTCCGTGGGTAGCCAGCCGGTCTCCGCGTCGGCGCCGATGAAGATGAACAGGCCGCCGCAATCATGCCTGCTGATGCGTCCCGGTCGCACGCTCGTTGATGCCGATGGCGCTCAGCGATGTGTCACCGTGAACCGCGACGACCTCGGCACCGAGCCGCACGGCGATGTTCGGCTTTCCCCGGATCTGGTCGACGAGGTACTGCGACATGCTCTTCTCGATCCTGTCGCCGCGGCAGATGATCGTGACCGTACGGGCATGGTTCGCGAAGAACATCGCCGCCTGTCCGGCCGAGTTACCTGCGCCGATCACATGGACGTCCAGGCCGTGCACGCTCGGCGCCTCGCTTCTCGCCGCACCGTAGAAGATGCCCTTGCCGATCAGCCGCTCGAAGCCGTCGAGTGCGAGGTTGCGCCAGGTCACTCCGGTGGCGAGGATGATCGTCCGTGCAGCCAGCACGTCGCCGCCGTCGAGATGGATGTGGCGTGTCGCGGGATCGATGCCCGTGATCGACCGGGTCACGAGAATCTCTGCTCCGAGCCGGTGCGCCTGCTGCAGCGCGCGGCTCGCCAGTTCACCGCCCGAGACGCCTGAGGGAAAGCCCAGGTAGTTCTCGATCCGCGACGAGGTCCCCGCCTGGCCGCCGGGCGCCTCGCGCTCGATCACGATCGTGCGCAGGCCCTCGGAGGCCCCGTACACGGCGGCGGCGAGGCCGGCCGGCCCGGCGCCGATGACGACGGTGTCGTACTCGCCGGCCGAGGCCTGGGTCTGGAGGCCGAGAAGCTCGGCGACCTCGCGCAGCCGCGGCCGTGCCAGCGCCGTCCCGTCCGGGGTGCGGACCGCGGGCCAGTCGCTCTCCGGCGGCAGAGCGCCATTCCAGCGCTCGACCGCGTCCGGCGCGTCCGGCGCGAGCAACTCGAACGTGATCTGGTTGTGATCGAGGAAGCGGCGCAGCGCCAGGCAATCCACGTCCGCACGGTGGCCCAGCACGAGCGCGCGCGGCTGCGCCGGCTCGGCGGTCACCTCCTGCAGCCCGCCGATGCGCTTGCGTGCGAGCGCGCCGACGCCGACCGCCAGCTCGGGAGCTGCAGACGCGACCGCGTAATAGTCCTGTGCCTCGATGCGCATGACGCGCGCGGCCCCTGCCGCGCGGAAGCTGCTCGGGAACGGCGCGCCGAGCGTGATCGGCACCTCGCCGAAGATCGCGCTCGGAAGGCGCTCGCCGAGGACGCGCTCGATGCCGTCGACGAGCTTGACCACCTCGATCCTGCCTTCCAGCACCACGAAGAGTGCGCGTTCGTCGCCCTCGTGCACGGCGTACTCCCCCGCACCGAGGCGGATATCGGCGGAGGTCCGCGAGATCCGCTCACGGTTGGGCGCCGACAGATCCGCGAAGAGTGGAACCTCCGCGATCTCCTCGGCCGTCACCATTGATCTGCTCGCTCTTTCGCCACCGGATGCCGGTACGTGATGCGCCGCCGCTTCAGCTCTCCGACTGCATATCTCCACCACATCCATGCCCGCCGCACGCGCACTCGTCGTAGCTTCGTTAGATCGGACCGCTTGGGAGCGGCCTGCAGGCCAGGGTCAGGCCTGTACCCGAGACGGTCGAAGCATCGCTCGGTGGCGTGTTCGACGAGCGCCACTTCGTGGGATTGAAGCTGCTGTTTCCAACTATCGATCGGACCAGCCGTGATCGGCTCCGCCAGCCGCTCGTGCCACCCGGGGTTGAACCTGCCCCGTCGCGGCCGCACGATCATCTGCTCGATCGCGTCACCATCGCGCAAGCCGGCGAACTCGCAGATGCGTTGCAGGGTCGCCCCGGGATCGCGAACCAGGTCCTCGTAGCGCACGTCGAGCAATTGGTCCGGGCGGAGTCGCTCCGCGGAGCGGTCCACCCGTCGCACGGACAGCTCCCATCTGTTGGCCGCAGACGCGACCGCGACGTCCCGCTCATCCCATCCGATCGGGATCTGCGATGCGACCGCGCCGCGGGGGTCACGGATCACGTTGATGAACTGCGCGTCCGGGAACAGTTGGAAGAGCTCATCGACGTACCAGGCGTACCGGGGCCGCTTGTCTCCCCACCGTCGCTTGCCCTTCGCCTCGGCGAACATCTCGAAGCAGGTCGCGAACACGGATCCGAGCGTCGGTGGCGAGGCGACGACCCGCTCGATCGCCTGGTCACGGTCGAACGCCCGGGCCCGAATCCGCTCGCCGCCGCGGCCGGGCGTATCGAAGATCCACTCCGCCAGCTTCCGCCGGTTCGCGGCCACCCGCAGGTCGCCGAATCGGGCGCGCGTCCACCAGACCGAGAGCAGGAAGGTGGTCTCGGGCGGGATCGCGAGATCGGGATGGTTGTTCAGCATGCCCCGCAGCAGCGTGGTCCCCGAGCGCGGGCAGGCGCCGATGAAGATCGGGCGATCGGGCTTGCCGGCGAAGCGCGAGGGCGCCCGTCGCAGCCACGTTTCCGGACGGGGCTCCCAGTCGTCGACGATGGTCGGATGTGGATCGGTGAGCGCTGCGCCGCCGGGGCTCGCCACCCCGAGGATGCTACCTGCCAGCCAATAGAGTTAGAGCCGTGACCGTGCGCGACCAGGAAGACCAGCTCTGGGGCAAGGAGACCAGCAAGGCCGTCGAGAACTTCCCCGTCTCCGGCGAGCAGGTGCCGCTCCCGGTGATCCACTGGCTCGGTCGCATCAAGGGCGCGTCAGCCCGCGTCAACGCCGATCTCGGGCTGCTCGACCGCGACATCGCCGACCGGATCGCCGAGGCGGCCGACGCCGTCGCGGCGGGCGAGTACGACGATCAGTTCCCGATCGACGTGTTCCAGACCGGCTCCGGGACCTCGTCGAACATGAACGCGAACGAGGTGCTCGCCAAGCTGGCCGGCGACACCGCGCACGCCAACGACCACGTGAACATGGGACAGTCCTCGAACGACGTGTTCCCGTCCGCCGTGCATCTCGCGGCGCTCGACCAGGTACGCGCCAACCTCCTCCCGGCGCTCGAGCGGCTCGAGCAGGCGCTCGCCGCGAAGGCGAAGGAGTTCGCCGACGTCGTCAAGTCCGGCCGCACACACCTGATGGACGCGGTGCCGGTGACACTGGGACAGGAGTTCGCCGGCTACGCCGCCCAGATCCGGCTCGGCCGCGAGCGGATCGAGGCCACGCTCCCGCACGTCGCACAGGTGCCGCTCGGCGGCACCGCCACCGGCACCGGCCTCAACACGCATCCAGAGTTCGCCGCGCGTGTGCGCGAGCTGCTCCACCAGGACACCGGGCTCGAGATTCGCGCTCCGGAGGACCCGTTCGAGGCGCAGGGAAGCCGCGACGCGCTCGTCGAGTTATCCGGCGCGCTGAAGACGCTCGCGGTCTCGCTCACGAAAATCGCCAACGACATCGCGTGGATGGGCTCGGGGCCGCGGGCCGGGCTTGCCGAGCTGTTCCTGCCCGAGCTCCAGAAGGGCAGTTCGATCATGCCCGGGAAGGTGAACCCGGTGATGTGCGAGGTCGTGCTGCAGGTGTGCGCGCAGGTGATCGGCAACGACGCCGCGATCACGATCGCGGGCACGCAGGGGAACTTCGAGCTGAACGTGCGCGTGCCGCTGATCGCGCGGAACCTGCTCGACCAGGTAAAGCTGCTCTCGAGCGCAGTGGGCCTCTTCGCTGAGAAGTGCATCGAGGGCATCGAGGTCAACACGGGAGATGACCGACCGGCACGCCGAGTCCACGCTCGCGTCGGCGACCGCGCTCAACCCGCACATCGGTTACGACAAGGGCGCCGAGATCGTGAAGGAGGCCGCGGCCAGCGGCAGGACCGCCGCGCGAGGTGGCGCGCGAGATGGGCGTGGACGAGGAGACGCTCGAGGAGGCGCTCGACCTCATGAAGATGGCGAAGGGGAACATCGGCTAGGCGCTAGGCGCCCTTGCCGCTGACGCACCTGCCGTAGGCGTTCGCGCCACCTCCGTAGCGCCTAGTGAAAGCCTCCTCGCCGAAGAACTCGCGCTCTGCCTTGCAGAACTTCGCCGCGTTCTTGTAATCCTCGCGGCGCGGGCCGATCAAAGGCTGCCAGTCCGGCCGGTTGTCGTAGCCGGGGCTGTTGGTGACGTTGCGGACATCGGTGCCATCGGCACTCATGGTGAATATGTCGGACGGGCCGCAGCCCGAGAAGGTGCACTGCACGCGGGTGAAGGCGATCCGCGTACCGTCCGGTGACCACGCAGGCCAGTTGTCGATCCCTGGGTCGTTCGTGAGGCGGGTCTCGCCGGTGCCGTCCGCGTTGATGACATAGATCTCCCTGTTGCAGGTGGCACCGCACCCTGGATCCCGCGTTTCGTCACGGTCGGACATGAACGCGATCCTGCGGCCGTCCGGCGACCAGCTCGGCATCCGGTCGAAGACCGCCTCTTGGCTGGTGAGCTCTACCAACCCGGTGCCGTCGGAGCCGACCGTCCAGATCCCTCCGCCACCGTTGCTGAATGCGATTTTGGAGCCGTCCGGCGACCAGTCGAGCTCGATCTCGTCGACGCCGTTTCCGTTGGTGAGCCGCGAGCGTCCTGTGCCGTCCGCATTGACGGTGTAGATGTCGCGCTGGGCGCAGGGCGGAAAGAACGGAGAGCACGGAGGCCCTTGACTGAATGCGAGCTTCCGGCCGTCCGGCGACCACGCCGGATTCGTGACACCGGGACCGATCTTCTGCAGCCCGGTGCCGTCGGCGTTGATCAGGTACAGGTCGCTGCTGACGCTGACGGGATTCGGGAACGTGAGCGTCCTGAAGACAACCTTGGTGCCGTCCGGGGACCAACTTGGCTCCAGCCCGGCGCCGTCCGCCACGTTCGTGAGCTGCGCAAGCCCGGCTCCGGAAGGCTCGATCGTGAAGATCTGGATGCCCGTCGTGAACTCGCCGTCCGTGTGCTCGATGGCCAACCTTCCGTTTTGACCCGGGAAGGTGGCATAGGCCGCGCTGGGTGCGGCGAATGCTGCGAGCACCAGCCCGAGAACGACTCCCCTTCGTCCCCACATGCAGACCATCCTAATCGGGCGCAATCGCGATGGGAAGGGCGATTCGATCCGGCGCGCGCCGTACGTTCTCGGGCGTGGCGGATCTCTCGACCCTCCTCGAGGACCCGCTCGCCCACCGTGCGCTCGACGCGTTGGTGCGCGCGGAGACGCGGGTCACGCGGCGGCTCGCCCACGAGCTCGAGCGACGCGGGGTGTCGGCGACGGGTTTCTCGATGCTGGTGGTGCTGCAGTCCGCCGGCGGCGCGATCGAGCTGCGAGTGCTGCGCCAGCGGCTCGGCCTCAGCAAGGCGAACGCGACCGAGGTGCTCGGCACGCTCGAGTTACGCGGCTTCGTGAGCCGGATGCCGAGCCTGCGGGACGGCCGCGCCCTGGTGATCCACCTCACCCCGGCCGGCGAGGCGCTGCTGGCCGATGTCTTCCCGGGCCATGCGCGCCGCGTGCGCGACGCCTTCACGCCGCTCGACGAAGAGGAAAAGCGCGAGCTCACGCGGCTCTGCCGCAAGCTGGACCGCGCGGCCTGAGCTAGGCTCAGCCGCGATGTCCCGGTACCGCCCCGTAGACAGCAGCCAGAGCTTCCCCGCGCTCGAGGATCAGGTGCTCGAGCGCTGGCGAGAGCTCGACGTATTCCACGAGACCCTCCGCCGGCGTGAGGGAGCGCCCCTCTATGTCTTCTACGAGGGACCGCCGACGGCCAACGGCGCGCCCGGCGCCCACCACGTGCTCTCTCGCGTCTTCAAGGACATCTTCCCCCGCTACAAGACGATGCGGGGCCACTACGTGCCGCGCAAGGCCGGCTGGGATTGCCACGGGCTGCCGGTCGAGCTCGAGGTCGAGCGTCAGCTCGGGATCAGCTCCAAGCACGAGATCGAGGAGTACGGGATCGCCAACTTCAACCAGCGGTGCCGCGAATCCGTCTTCTCCTATGTCGAGGAATGGAACCAGCTGACCGAGCGGATCGGGTTCTGGATCGACCTCGACGACGCCTACGTGACGCTCGCCAACGAGTACATCGAGTCGGTCTGGTGGGCGCTCCGTCAGATCTGGGACAACGAGCTCCTCTACGAGGGCCACAAGGTCGTGCCCTACTGCCCGCGCTGCGGCACGGCGCTCTCCAGCCACGAGGTGGCGCAGGGCTACAAGGACGTGGTCGATCCCTCCATCTACGTGCGCTTTCCGGTGATCGAGCCGCGGGGCCCGCTCGAGCAGGGAGACCAGCTGCTGATCTGGACCACCACTCCGTGGACGCTGGTCTCGAACGCGGCGGTCGCGATGAATCCAGAGCTGACCTATGTCCGCGCCCGCCTCGACGCCGAGGTGCACGTGCTGGCCGAGACGAGGGTGGAGGCGGTCCTGGGCGAGCAGGCCGAGATCCTGGGTCGCTTCCCCGGTGCGGAGATGGAGGGCGCGCGGTACGAGGCGCCCTTCCCGTTCATCGCGGCGGACGAATACGGACCGCTCGGCCACACGGTGCTGCCGGCCGATTTTGTGAGCGCCGACGACGGCACCGGGCTGGTCCACACGGCGATCGCGTTCGGCGAGGACGACTTCCGCCTCGGCGAGCAGTTCGGGTTCAACGTGATCAACCCGGTGGGGGCAGACGGGACCTTCGACGAGCGCATCGGCCCCTACGCCGGCCGACGCGTGAAGGAGGCCGATCCGGACCTGATCGCCGACCTGGAGAAGCGCGGTCGCCTGCTGCGCGCCGAGGACTACGAGCACTCGTATCCGCATTGCTGGCGCTGCGACACGCCGCTCCTCTACTACGCCAAGGCGAGCTGGTACATCCGGACGACCGCGAAGCGGGACGAGTTGCTGAAGGCCAACGAGGCGATCGAGTGGTACCCGTTCCACATCAAGCACGGGCGCTTCGGCAAGTGGCTCGAGAACAACGTCGACTGGGCGCTCTCACGCGAGCGCTACTGGGGCACGCCCTTGCCGATCTGGCGCTGCGAGGACGGGCACACGCGCTGCATCGGCTCGATCGCGGAGCTCGGCGAGGCAGCGGGCGAGGCCGCCGTCCCGGACGATCTGCACAAGCCGTTCATCGATGAGGTGAAGCTCGCCTGCGCCGAGTGCGGGGAGCAGATGACGCGCGTCCCGGACGTGATCGACGCCTGGTTCGACTCGGGCGCGATGCCGTTCGCACAGTTCCACTACCCGTTCGAGAACGAGGAGTTGTTCCGCAAGCGTTTCCCGGCGGACTTCATCTGCGAGGCGCTCGACCAGACACGTGGCTGGTTCTACTCGCTGCTGGCCGAGTCGGTGCTGCTGTTCGACGGCCCGAGCTACAAGAACGTGCTGTGCCTGGGGCTGATTCTCGACCCCGCCGGCCAGAAGATGTCCAAGAGCCGGGGCAACGTGGTGGCGCCCTGGGACGTGATCGCGAAACACGGCGCCGATGCGTTCCGCTGGTACTACTTCACCTCCCAGCAGCCCTGGTCCGGCTACCGCTTCTCGGTCGACACGGTCGGCGAGACCGGCCACCGCTTCCTGCGCACCCTGTGGGAGACCTACAGGTTCTATGTGCTGTACGCGAACGCGGACGGCTTCGATCACGCTTCCGCGAGCGCGGATCCCTCCAGCCGCCCCCTGATGGACCGGTGGGTCCTCTCTCGGCTCCAGACCACGATCGCCGCCGTGACGGAGGAGCTCGACAACTACGACTCCACCTCCGCCGGGCGCTCGATCGCGGCGTTCGTGGACGACCTCTCGAACTGGTACGTGCGCCGCAGCCGGCGACGCTTCTGGAAAGCCGGCGACGCCGAGAGCGCCGGTGCCGACAAGGCAGCCGCGTACTTGACGCTGCACGACGCGCTGGCCGCGGTCTCGAAGCTGCTGGCGCCGTTCACGCCATTCATCGCGGACGCCATCTATACGAACCTCGACGGCACCGAGCCCTCCGTCCACCTGTGCGACTTTCCCGAGCCCGATGAGGCCCTGCTCGACCGCGAGCTGGAGGTCGACATGGCGGTCGCCCGCCGCACCGTCGTGCTCGGCCGCGCGGCCCGCAGCCAGGCCAAGATCAAGGTGCGCCAGCCTCTTCGCGAGGCGGTCGTGGTCGCCAACGAGCGCGAGCGCGCGGCGATCGCGAGGCTCGAGGATCAGGTGCTCGAGGAGCTGAACGTGAAGTCGATCTCGTACGTCGGCGAGGCCGAGGAGCTGGCGGACTACGAGGTCAAGCCCAACTACCGCACCCTCGGTCCCAGGTTCGGCGCGCGCATGCGCGACGCGGCGGCCGCGATCGAGGCGCTGGACCCGGCAGCGGTCGCGTCTGCAATCGACCGGGGCGACCCGATCCACATCTCGGTCGCCGGCCGCGAGGAATCGCTCACCGGCGAGGACCTCTCTCTCGTGATGCTGCCACGCGGGGGCTACCAGCTCGAGCGCGAGGCCAACTACGCGGTCGCCCTGAAGCTCGATCTCGACGACGAGCTGGTCCGCGAAGGCGTCGTACGGGACGTCGTGCACGCCGTGCAGAACGCCCGCAAGGGCGCGGGCCTGCAGGTGGAGGACAGGATCGATCTCGCCCTCTCCGGCGACCACCGTCTGCTGCAGGCGGTGCGCCAGCACGCCGACTACGTGGCGGGGGAGACGCTCGCCAGCAGCCTGCAGCTGGACGGCGCCGCGCTCGACCCCGGGTCCCACGTCGAGACCGCCCGGATCGACGGGTCAGAGCTGGCAATCGCGCTGCGGCGGGCGACCTAGCGCCGGCGGGCGCTGGCCCACCACGAAAAACCAGCTGGGTAGGGGGTCGAGGAGACTGACGTTCTTTGCTGATTTCGCACGAGACCATTGCGCGATTGGCACACCATCCTTCGCTGAACACTTTTCAGGTCTACAGCCCGGAAAAGTGTTCAGCGAACGATTAGGGCCGATACGGATTACCGCCCAAGGGCGCTTGATTGACCCTCTCGCTTGCTCCACGCCACAAATAACACGGCCCGTCGATCTCTAGCGACGGCCACCCAACGACCACACTCTCAATGCCAGGTTTTGGGGTCCCCTCAGACTCCACCAAACGCTTCCACTGGCCGGGGCGACCCTCTACCGCCGAGCCGGCTCCCCCTGCTCGGCCTCCAGCCCGGCCGGCGACTCTTCCACCACGTCCGAGATCGGCGCGCCCGCCGGGGGCACCTTGAGCGCCTCGGCCGTGCGGCGGGCGTCGGCCGTCTCGATCTCCCTGACCCAGGTCTCCTCGGTGAGGATCACGACGGCCGAGATGATCGGCACCGCCACGAACAGCCCCACGATTCCGAAGAGCTGCCCGACCGCGAGCACGCCGATCGCGATCACCGCGGGATGCAGGCGCGTCGTCCGGGACATGACGAGCGGGATGATCATGTTGCTCTCGATCTGCTGGACAGCGATGTACACCGCCAGCACCGCGAGTGCCTTGCCGGGTGAGACCGTGAGCGCGTATAGGACCGGGGGGATCGCCCCCGCGATCGCGCCGAAGTAGGGCACGACCACGAGCAGCGCGGTGATCACCGCGAACACGAGCGCGAAGTCCAGCCCGATGATCGTCAACCCGATGAAGAGCAGCGTCCCGGAGATGAACATGTCGAAGACGACGCCCTGCATCCAGCCGATCCAGGCCGTTCGGAGCCGGTCCATCACCTCCCGGGCGTGTGCCCGCCGCGCGGGCGGCACGAGTCGCAGCGCCCCGTTCACGAGCGGCTGCGGGCGCACCGCTATGTAGTAGGCGGTCAGGATGATCAGGATCAGCGCCCCCGCCACGCCGGCGACGCTCAGCCCGATCGACGTGACCGGTCCGATCAGGCGCTCCGGGCGGTCGGTGTAGCGCTCGAGGTAGCGCTGGACCTTGTCGCCGACCTCGCTCGGACGGTCGCCGGTCACGTTCCCGACCGTCTTCTCGAGGTCGTTGACGATCGCCGGGACCTGCTCCACGAACTTGTTGGTCTGGTCGACGAACGTCGGGATGATCAGCGCCAGCACGCCCGCCAGCACGCTCAGGCCGAGCAGGAGCGAAGCGAGTGCGCCGATCGGCCGCGGGACACCCCGCCGCTCGAGCTTCGTTGCGCCGGCCGACAGCGGGATCGCGATGATCACGGTCAGCAGCGTGGCGAGCAGCAGCGTGGCGAGCTGCCGGAAGAGCAGCCCCAGGACCAGCAGCACGCCCGCGAGGACGACTGCCCGATATGCGACCGGAATCCGTGGCTCGGGCATCTTCTCCGTAAAGGATGCCCGCAAATGCGGCTGAAGTCTCTAAAAGACGAGCCGCCGAGCGCTACGCCAGCGCCGGCTCCAGCTCGGCCTCGATGCGCGCCTTGGGCTGCGCCCCGATCAGCTTCTTGGCGACCTCGCCGTCCTTGAACAGGATCATGGTCGGGATCGACAGCACCTCGTACTTGATCGTGGTCGCCTGGTTCTCATCGACGTTCAGCTTGACCACGCGCAGGTCCTCGCGCGATGCGTTGATCTCCTCGAGGATCGGCGACACCATGCGGCACGGCCCGCACCAGGGAGCCCAGAAGTCGACCAGCACAGCGGTCTCGCTCTCCAGCACTTCACCCTCGAATGTCGCGTCCGTAACGTCGTGCACTTGGCCAGACAACTTTGCCCCTTTCGGCTCGATCGGAAGGTCTGGAGAAGAGTCTAGACGCGCCTGCTCCCGTCACGTTCGACCTCGACCTCTTCCACCGGCGCCCGGCCACCCGGGCGGCAGCCTTCGGCGTGCGGGAGCGCCCAGGCGCAGGGAGGGCACCATCCAGGCCGCCTCCAGCACGATCTCGCGGGTCATCTTGCTCTGGCCCTCGCGGCGCTCGGTGAACACGATCGGGATCTCCTTGACGCGGAACCCCAGCTGGATCGCCCGATAGGTGAGCTCGACCTGGAAGGCATAGCCCTGCGACCTGACCCCGGGGAGGTCGATCGCCTCGAGCACCGCCCGGCGGAAGCACTTGAAGCCACCGGTCAGGTCGCTGACCGGCAGTCCCAGCACGATGCGCGCATAGAGGCTGCCGCCGCGGCTCACGATCCGGCGGCGCAGGCGCCAGTTGCGGATGCCGCCTCCTTCCACGTATCGCGATCCGAGCACCAGGTCGGCGTCGCCCGCCGCCTCCAGCATCGGCGCCAGGTAGGCCGGATCGTGCGAGAAGTCGGCGTCCATCTCGACGATCAGCTCCGCGCCGGCGTCGAGCGCGCGCTGGAAGCCGGCGATGTAGGCCGGTCCCAGCCCACGTTTCGCGGGCCGGTGCATCACCTGCACGTGGGGGTCCGCGGCCGCCAGCCGGTCCGCAATCTCGCCGGTGCCGTCGGGCGAGGAGTCGTCCACGACCAGCACGGTGTGCTCGGCGCCGAGCGAATCGAGCTCGGCCCGCACGGCTTCCACGATCGGACCGATGTTCTCGCGCTCGTTGTAGGTCGGGATCACGACCCAGACGGAGCCGGGGAGAGCCACGGGCATCGGCGCAGTATCTAACGTTCAACCGATGAGGAACGCCGAGATCGCAGCCGCGCTGGACGAGCTCGCCGACCTCTACGAGCTGGACGGCGCGGTCGTCTACCGGGTGGTGGCGTACCGGCAGGCGGCCCGGGCCGTGCGCGACTCCCCCGCGCGGTCGCCCAGCTCGCCGCCGAAGGCCGCGCGAGCGAGATCCAGCACATCGGCAAGACGCTCGAGGACAAGATCAAGACGCTCGTCGACACCGGCGAGATCCCGCAGGCCACGAAGCTTCGCCAGAAGTTCCCCGCCGACCTGGTCCGCTTCATCGAGATCCCGGGCCTGGGCCCGAAGACGGCGCGCAAGATCTACGACGAGCTCGGCATCGCGACGCTCGACGAGCTGCGCGCGGCGGCCGAGAGCGGCACCCTCAAGTCGGTGCAGGGCCTTGGCCCGAAGGCGGAGCAGAACATCCTGAAGGCGCTCGAGTCCGACGGGCAGCCGGAGCGGGGTGGGCGCTTCCTGCTGTCGGCCGTGCTCGGCATCGGCGATCAGATCGTGGAGGCGCTGCGCGAGCACCCCGCCGCCGACCGGGTCGAGATCGCCGGCAGCGCCCGGCGGTGGACCGACACCTGCAAGGACCTCGACGTCGTCGCGACGGCGCACGACGCGCCCGCGCTGACCAAGGCGTTCGACGGAGCTCGAGCTGGTCGGCGAGGTGCGCTCGCAGGGCGAGGCCGGGGCGCGGATCGAGACGCACAACGGCCTGGCGGTCGACTTTCGCGTGGTGGCGCCCGAGCAGTTCGGGAACGTGCTGCAGCACCTGACCGGCTCCAAGCAGCACAACATGGCGCTGCGCGAGTACGCCGTCCGCCGCGGCCAGCACGTGAGCGAGTACGGGATCGAGGACGACAACGACGGCGCCAAGCACACGTGCGCGACCGAGGAGGAGGTGTACGCGCGTGCTCGGACTGCCGTACATCGAGCCGGAGCTGCGCGAGAACCGGGGTGAGCTGCAGGCCGCGATCGAGAACAGCCTGCCCGATCTGGTGCGCGAGGATCAGATCCGCGGCGACCTCCACTGCCACACGACCTTGTCCGACGGCCGCGGCACGCCCCAGCGAGATGGCTGCGGCGGCCCAGGAGCGCGGCTACGAGTACCTGGCCGTGACCGACCACTCGGCCACGTTCGGCTTCGGCAACGACGTGCAGGCCGACGCCCTGCGAGAGCGGATCGCGGAGGTGCGCCAGCTGAACAAGGGCTTCAAGGGCTTCACGCTGCTGGTCGGAACCGAGGTCAACATCCAGCTCGACGGCTCAGTCGACTACGACGACGAGCTGCTGGCGGAGCTCGACTGGGTGGTCGCGTCCGTGCACACCTCCTTCAGGATGAGCGAGAAGCAGATGACCGAGCGGATGATGGCCGCGATGGAGCATCCGCTCGTGGACGCGATCGGACACCCCACCGGACGCAAGATCACGACGCGCGAGCCCTATCACGTCGATGTCGAGCGCCTGATCGAGAAGGCGGTCGAGACCGGCACGATGCTGGAGATCAACGCCGCGCCCGACCGGCGCGACCTGAACGACCTGCACGCGCGCGCGGCGGCGGAAGCCGGCGCGCTGATCGTGATCGACTCGGACGCGCACAGCCCGCGGCTACTGCCGCTGATGCGCTACGGCGTCGCGACCGCGCGACGCGGTTGGCTCGAGCCGAAGCACGTGGCGAACACGAGGACCTGGAAGCAGCTGCAGAAGCTGCGCAAGCCCGCGCGCAAGCGCTGAGCGCTCTACTTAAGAGCTGACCTTCAGGCGATGCGCGGGATCGCCGGTCAAGCCCCGGCGCCGTTCACGCTCCTCAGGCGCTTGAGGCCGCCGGTTCGCACCAGCTCGATGCCCTTGAAAGGCGACGTCGGCACCACGTAGAAGCGCACGCCGTCGCGTTCCTCGATCGCGGTGACCGCGCGCTCCTGCTTGCGCCACGCGAGCGCGATCATGATCGAGCCGCCGGCGACCACGGCGGCGAGCTGAGGGATCAACCAGGAAAGACCCGCCGCCAGCACCGCCGACACGGCCAGCAGCCACAGGCGGTTGAGCATCACGGCGGCGGGGCGGATCTCCGGAAGGGTGGTGGTCGACGGCGCGTTCGCGAGCAGCCTGCCGATGCTCTCCGTCGTCTGGAGCCGTCGCCCCATCCACGCTCCGATCGCGGCGGCGACGGTCCACCAGGCGAGCGCGAATATCAAGAGCGTGGTGTCGTCGCGCCCGGCGGCGACGGCGACCGTGACCACGGCCAGCGCGGTCGCCTCGGCGGCCGCCAGGAACACCGTTGCCTTGAGGAAATCCGTGTAGAGCACGACTAGTCCCGATCCTCTCCTGACAAGACTCGCAGCAACCCGGCGACGCCCTCCGTCCCGTCCACCACGAGGTCCGCTTCGCGTTCCAGGGCCTTTGGGCCTTCGCTCGACCGGACGCCGACGCAGAGCGCATCGATACGCCCGTCCGCCTGCAGCGCGTGCAGCTTTCGAAAGGCGTCGAGGTCCGTTGTGTCGTCGCCCGCGTAGAGCGCGCGCGCGAGTGGTCGCCCGTCGAGCGCAGTCGTAACCGCGGTCCCCTTGTCGGCCGCCACCGGTGGCCTGATCTCGAGCACCTTGCGGCCCCAGTGTGGGATCAGCCCGTGGCGGTCGGCGTCGGAGGCGACTTCGGCAACAGCCTCGCGCGCGGCCGTCTCGTCCGGCACGCCCCGCCAGTGAAAAGCCCAGATCACATCCTTGTCCTCGAGCCGCACGCCGAGGTCGGCGAGCCCGCGCTTGTAGGCGTCCTGGGCGAACTCCTTCACGGCGGCGCCCAGCGGGGCGAGCGCCGGATCGGTCGCGACCTCGCCGGCGCCCGGCGCCAGCAGCTCGAGCCCGTGGTTGCCGACGTACGCGATCGAGTCGATCCCGACGATCCGCCTGGCTTCGAGCGCCTGGCGCCCGGAGATGCACGCGACCAGCCCGTAGCGGCGCTGAAGGGCCTCCAGGAGCTCGCGGGTCCGGCCCGGGACCGCGGACGCGGCCGGATCATCGACGATCGGCGCGAGCGTCCCGTCGATGTCGAAAAGGAGCGCCGAGCGCTGCGGCTCGGCGAGGAAGGGCTGAAGCTCTGGAAAGTCCAACGAGATGCTGGGCCCGTGGGATGGGTCCTTAGTATCCCCCACCATGTCGGATCGGAGCCTCGCGAAGCTCGCCGTGATCGCGACCGCGGCAGGGGCCTTCAGCGGGCTCTTCGGCGTCGGCGGCGGGACCGTGATCGTCCCCCTCCTGATCTTCTGGTTCGCCTATGGAGAGCACGAGGCGACCGGCACCTCGCTGGCGGCGATCGCGGTGATCGCGGCCTTCGCGACGGTCGCGCAGGGCGCCTACGGCAACGTGGACGTCGGCAAGGGCCTGCTGGTCGGCATCCCGGCGGTCGGTGGCGTGCTGGTCGGCACCTCGCTGCAGCAACGGCTTTCCGGCCGGATGGTGTCGCTGCTGTTCGCCGGCCTGCTGGTGGTCGTGGCGATCGAGCTGGTGGTGAAGTGAGCGAGCTGGCCGCGATCCTGATCGGTTTCGCCGCGGGCGCGGTGGCCGGGCTGACGGGCGTCGGTGGCGGGATCCTGTTCGTGCCCGCGCTCACGATCTTCCTCGACCAGGGCCAGCTGCGAGCGGAGTCGACCTCGTTGCTCGCGATCATCCCGGTCGCGGTGGTGGGCGCGTGGCGTCAGTACGGCTACGGCAACGTGCGGCTGCGCGAGGGGCTCTTGATCGGAGTGCTGTCGCCTGTCGGAGTCCTGATCGGGGCAGTGGTGTCGAACAGCGTCCCGGAGCGCGCACTCGAGATCGGCTTCGCCGGATTGATCCTGTTCGTGGCCGCTCAGCTGGTGCGGCGCGCCTTTCGCGCCGAGGACGGCGTCAGCCCAGCTCGCGACGAATGACCTCCAGCGCCCGCTCGATGCCCGCCCGGTCGACGTCGAGATGCGTGACCGCGCGGATTCGCCGGGGGTCGAGCGGCGCAAGCTGAACGCCTTGCTGCCAGAGCGCCCCGCAGGTCGCGGCGGCATCCGGCACCTCGAAGATCACGATGTTGGTCTCGATCGCCGCCGGATCGATCGAGACCTGCGGCAGTTCGGCAAGCCCCTCGGCCAGCAGCTTCGCGTTGGCGTGGTCCTCGGCGAGGCGATCGACGTGGTGATCCAGCGCGTACAGCGCTCCGGCCGCCACGATCCCGGCCTGGCGCATCGCGCCGCCGAACATCTGCTTGTAGCGCCAGGCTTCGTCGATCAGCTCCTGCGAGCCGGCCAGCGCCGCCCCGATCGGCGCGCCCAGCCCCTTGGTGAAGTCGATCCAGGCGGTGTCGAAGCGCTCGGTGTAGTCCGCGGCCGAGACGCCGCTCGCGACGACCGCGTTCATCAGCCGCGCGCCGTCGAGATGTGCGCGCAGGCCGTGCTCCCGCGCGACGTCGAGCACGGCGTCGATCGCGGCGCGTGACCAGACCCGACCGCCGCCCACGTTGGTGGTCTGCTCGATCGACACGAGACGGGAGCGTGGCGCGTAGCGGTCGCCCGCCGGGCGAAGCGCTTCCGAGACCTGCTCGCCCGTGAAGATCCCGCCGTCGCCGTCCACCGGCTGCACCATCGCGCCGGAGAGCGCCGCCGGACTGCCCGCCTCGTAGCGGACCGGATGCGATGTGCGGTCCAGGATCACCTCGTCGCCGCCCGCGCGCAGGTGAAGCCGAAACGCGATCGCGTTGCACATCGTGCCCGAGGGAAGGAAGAGCGCAGCTTCCTTGCCGAGCAGGTCTGCGACCCGTTCCTGCAGCGCATTCACGGTGGGGTCGTCGAAGCGTTGCTCGTCGCCCACCTCGGCCTCCGCGATCGCCTGCCGCATCGCGGGCGTGGGCCGCGTCTGCGTGTCGCTGAAGAGGTTGACGGTCTCCATCTGATCGAGTCGCGGCTACTCCCGGCCGGCCGCGAGCGCCTCCTCGACCACCCGCTCCAGCTCGTCTCCGCGCGCGCTCACCGGGAAGTGCTCGAGCACGCGGCGGCGGGCCCGTTCGCGATCGGAGTCCTCCGCGGCCAGGGCCCGCCGGATGCCGTCGGCGAGCTCGTGCGGCTCGGGCGCCTGCGATTCGAGCACCACGCCTGTGTCGCCGACGACCTCCGGCAGCGCGCCTGCCGCCGACACCACCGGCACGCCGCCGGCGAGCATCGCCTCCGCCACCGACAGCCCGAAGCCCTCGTGGCGTGAAGCCTGCACGTAGACGGCCGCGCGCCGGTAGAGCGCTTCCAGCTCCGCCTGCTCGACCCAGCCGGTGATCGTCACGTTGGCGGGCGCCGCCGCCCGAAGCTCGTCCACGGAGTCGTCGATCCACTTGCCGGCGACGACGAACTCGACGTCGGGCAGGTGGGCCGCAGCCCGGACGAACGTGAGCAGCCCCTTCCGTTCGAGGTTGCGGCGCTCGATGATCCCCACCGTCAGCGCGAGGCGCTCACGGCCTCCTTGGGGCAGCTCGCCGAACGGATCCGGCACGCCGTGGTGAACCACCGTCACCCCGTGGGGCAATGCCCCGACGTTCGCTTCGATCTCGCGCCGGCTGTAATCGGAGTTTGTGATCAGCCGAGTCGCGCGGCGCATCACCCAGCGGCTGATGCGGCCCATCACCGCGCGCTGCTGAAGCCCGTAGTCGATCTCCGGCAGCTTCGCCGTATCGAACCCGCCGATCACCATCACCGAGGGCCGTCCGCAGGAGCCGGGCGAGCGTCACCGGCCAGAAGGTGTGCCAGGAGGCGAACCACCCGAAGACCAGATCGCTTCTCCGAACGGCCGCCGCCACCGCAAGCACGTTCACCAGCGCCCGCGGCTGCGGCCAGTCCCGAACGCTCCAGCGGCGCCCCAGCAGCTCGCGGTCGATTTCCACGAAGGTCGAGTCGCGGCTGTAGACGAAGAGGATCTGCAAGGGGTTGCCTCATGCGCGCGGGTATTACGCGTCGGCCCGGCGGCATGGTTACAGTACGCGGCCGTGCAACGGAAGCTCACAACCCTGGTCGCCATGGTTGCCCTGGCCGTGCCGGCCGCCACGGTCGGCTGCGGCGGCGACGGCGGCGACGACGGCAGCGGCGGCAAGGGCACCCTGTCCTCCGCGGACAACCTCAAGGTGGATCAGGACCGGGCGGACATCCAGGAGTTCTGCTCGCTGGCGTCGCTCGGCAAGGGCGAGCTCTACGACCGCGCGCTCTTCTCGGTGGTGGCGGCGGTCGATCAGCTGATCATCATCTACAAGAAGGAGCCGGACGCCGTCTATCACGAGCCTCTGAAGAAGCGCGACCTCAAGTTGCAGCAGGTCGTGCAAGAGGCGGCGAAGAAGCTCAATTCGGGCTGCGGCAAGGATGGAAAGGCGCAGGCCGCCAAACTGAACGAGGCGCTCCAGAGCCAGTAGCGGCGCCCGTCGATGGGGCGCGTGGCGCCGGACGGTCGGCCCGGCGCCCGCTCCCGGAGCTCGACCGGGCTAAGAGCCGGCCTCGAGCTTCTTGCGGAACTCAGCGCGGATCTCTTTGTGCCGCGCGTCGGTTCGTGCCTGCTGGACCTTCTGCGTGGTGAGCGCGCCCTTCTTCGTCAGCGGCTTGGTCTGAGCCAGCGCCCACTGACGCGGAGGCCAGGCTCCGAGCAGGAGGCTCTGGCGGGTGTTGTTGCCGCTCTCGTCACGTACGTCCACGATCACCGTGTAGTAGCCGGCGCGCGGGAACGAGTGCGACGGGCTTGGCTCGTCGCTCTGGGTCCCGTCGTCGAAGCGCCAGCGGTAAAGCACGTCCCCGGTCGTGTTCTTCGGCTTGGCCGAGAACTTCACGTTCAGCGGAGTCGGACCTGCGAACCGGTCCGCGTCCACGCTCAGCGAGAGCTCTCCGCCGCCCTTCTTTTCGTCGTCTCCCCCGCAACCGGCGCCGAGCAGCGCCAGTGCCAATACCCCCGGAACGAGTGCAAGCTTGAGTAGTCGATAACGCTTCAAGTACATCCGTCCCCTTCGTACGTCCGTCGGGCAGTTGTGGATCACAAAATAGCGAAAGGCCGGAAGCGGTTTCCCACTCCCGGCCCTCGCTCGTTGCGCTTTCGCGCAGCAGCTCTGAAGTCCTTACGGAATGAAGATTCCCTGGACCTCGAACAGCGTGTTGTCGGCGGTCGCGATCTGACCGTCCGCGCCACCGTCGTTGATCAGCAGCTGGCCGATCTCGACGACGCCGCGCTGGTTGTCCTTCACCGAGCCGACGACGACCGTGTTGGCGGTCGTGTTGACGGTGCAGGTACCACCGGCTGGTCGTGGCGACCGTGTTCGCGCAGCTCCCGTTCACCGGGAACGGGATGTCGACCACGGTGGCCGCCTCGTTCAGGCCTGGACCGTTGTAGTGGTCCGAGATCCTGATCGTCGCGGTGCCCTGGACCTGACCCGAGTAGTCCGGACCGTCAGCTGCGTTTGCGCTGTTGCACACCGCAGCTGCGGTCGCGGCCTGTACACCGGACGTCCGTGATCGACGACGTGATGAGTACATCCTCCGGTGAGGTCGGCTTGACCTTCAGCAGGATGAACCCCGTCGAGTTCGCGCCGGCGCCGTTGGCGTCGGGCGAGCCGATCGTGAGGAAGTTCGATGTCTGCACGGGTGGGTTACAGGACGGGAATGCCAGCGGCGCCCCGTGTGTCCGGTTGGGCACCGTGCACGCCTTGAACGACGGAACGAGTGAGGCCCGCAGTGGGGTCGCACCCTTCGGCCGCACGTGCGATGCACTGGCAAGCTGGCTCACAGCCATGAGCCCGAGTGCGCCGACGGCGAGAGCCAGCGGCAACACCATCTTCCTTTTGATGGTCATATAACGCCTCCCTCCCCTTCTGGGGTTGGTTCGAGCCTCCGTGCTCCTAGGTTGCAGTTAGGCTCGCCGTCAACCTAGGGGCGAACCGAGGGCGACTCTACCACAGATTTCGCGCTTGTGCTGTCCATTTTCGACCCCTTCCGACCAGTCAGGAAGGGCCTGCATTTGGCGGTCAAACGGGACTTCCGAGACGCGGGCGGAAGAGCGCCGCCGGTGGTTCGAGCGGGGAGCATGACGCTGAACCAAGAGCTTGTTCTTCGTTGTGTTCAGTATGCATTCCGGAGGCCACCCGCGGCAACACAAGTTCGCGGCTTCGAGTCGATCGCGGGCGGGTGCAGCGCCTCGGTCACGAGCCCGCAAGAAGGTGGGACGCCTTCGGCGAATCTGGGTATAGTGGCCTGGACGGTCGTACGAGCCACTGGCCGACGTCCATCATAAAACCCCAGCAATGGGGTATGTTTTGCAGGGGACCTGTTTCTTGGGGGAACGGGCAGAGGTTTTGGGGAGAGTAAGAGAGTCGGTGAAGGCACCTGAATCGGGCCGCCGCGGGGCGGTCCTCCTGATTTCCCTTTGTGCGGTCGCCTTGCTGGCGATGCCGGCGTCATCGTTCGCGGGCACAGCGACCAGCGACGGCAGCGACGTCCGGTACATCGCCGCTCCCGGCGAGGTGAACAACATCATCGTCGACCTCAGCGGCGGCATCTACACGATCACGGACACCGGCTCCAACGTCACGCTGACGGCAGCTGCCGCCGTGTTCGCTTGCCAGTCCGACCAGCACGACGTGTCCTCAGCCGGCGCTGCCGAGCATCGACCACCTCTCGGTCTATGCCGGGCGACATGAACGACACGCTCACGGTGAACGCCACGCCGCGCGACGGTACGCGCATCGACGGAGGCCCAGGCAACGACACGTCATCGGCGAGTGCGGGCGCCGACAAGATCATCGGGGGCCCGGGCGACGACGTGATCGATCCCGACGATGTCAGCACGGAGGTCGACCTGGACGTCTTCAACAGCTTCGACAGCCCTGTGAGACCGACCCGACTTCACCGACCTCGATGCTTCACTGCCCGGACCTCATCGACGGCGGCTCCGGGTTCAACACTCTTCAGTTCACGGCAGCCGACAGCGCCGGCGGCGTGGTCGATCGACGCGACGTCGCGCGGAAGCCGCTCGAGCACGTGCTGGACCGATCCGACCCGGGTACCAGAACGGCGACGTCCAGGCCAACGTGCTCGTCAAGGGATTCGCGGCAACTTCCGGACCGCCAAGCTGGTCGGCACTCCGGGCAACGACCAGATCTTCGGCAGCATCTACAACGACACGCTCGATCGGCGGCGGCGGAGCCGATCTGCTCTGCGGTGGCTCAGGGCAACGACACGGTCGACTACAGCGGCAGCGACGCCGGCCGTGAACGTGAGCCTCGACCCAATCCGAACCTGCCCCCGGACAACCGAAATGGGAGTCCACCGATCAGCAGGACCGAGTGGATCCAGGCCCGGAGCGACTGCCGGCAGACCGACAATCTCCGGCATCGTCCACAACCCGCAGCTCGAGAAGGACTGCGTCGCCGACGACGGGAAGCCGGGTGAGCAGGATTGCGTCGGCGTCGACATCGGAGAACGTGATCGGCAGCGCGTTCAACGACACTCTCGATCGGCAACAGCCCCGGCGCCTACATCGCCATGGCCGCGTTCTTCGAACCCCGCGGCATGAACAGGCTCGAGGCGGCGTGGCGGCAACGACACCCTCGACGGCCGCCCCGGCGCGGACGTGCTCTCATCGGTGGCGACGGCAAGACACGGTCACCTATGCGACCTACGCACAGAGCCGGTCAAGGTGTCGCTCGACGGCGCCGCCAACGACGGCAGCAGCCGCTGACGTCAACACGGACACCGGCCTTTCCGACAGCGTGGGCCCCGACGTGGAGAACCTCATCGGCGGCAGCGGCGACGACACGCTCGGCGGCTCCTCCGCGAACAACACGCTGCTCGGAGGTGAGGGCAGCGACACGCTCTTGGGCGAAGGCGGAGACGACGTGGTCGATGGGCAGGGCGGGGACGATCAGGTTCCAGGCACCTTCGAAACGAGGCTCTTCGGCGGGCCGGGCAACGACACTGTGAGTGGCGGTCCGGGAGATGACACGCTCGACGGCGGCCCGGATGCCGACGCCCTCGACGGCGGCGACGGCGAAGACGCGGTCGACTACTCGAACAGCACGACCTCGGTCGTCGCGATTCCCGACGGGGTCGCCAACGACGGAAGCAACGGCGGGGCGGAGGGCGACAATCTTGCCGGCACGGTCGAGGACCTGTGGGGCGGCAGCGCGGGCGACACGCTCGTCGGCAACGGCGGTCCGGGCGTGCTGGACGGCGGCGGCGGCGACGACACGCTCGATGGCGGCGGCGGCCCCGACCTCCTTCTGGGCGGCTCCGGCATCGACATCGCGAGCTACGCAGGGCGCGCCGGACCCGTGACCGTCGATCTCACGGCCGCGGGCGGCGGGGAAGCCGGCGAGGGCGACGCACTCTTCGAGATCGAGGCGGCCGCGGGCGGCAACGGCGACGACAGCATCGCCGGCGACGACGCCGTCAACATCCTCAGCGGTGGTCCCGGCAACGACGCGCTCGAGGGCCGCGGCGCCGACGACCAGCTCTTCGGCGGCGCCGGCAACGACACTGCGTCCGGCTCCGGCGGGGCCGACACGCTGGCCGGCGACGACGGCAACGACAACCTGCTTGGCGGCACCGAGGCCGACGTCCTGAACGGCGGCGGCGGGGACGATTCGCTCGACGGCGGCGCTGCGAGCGACATCCTCGCGGGTGATGACGGCAATGACACCGCGATGTACGCGGCGCGTAGCGCAGCAGTCAGCGTGACCCTCGACGGCGCCGACAACGACGGCGAGTCGGGTGAGCGCGACCAGGTCCGCCTGACGACGGAGAGCCTGAAGACGGGCTCCGGTAACGACCGGATCGACTCGCGCGACGGCGTCAAGGGCAACATCTCATGTGGTGCCGGAAACGATGTGGTGGCGGTCGATCAGGACGACACGGTCGCAAACGACTGCGAGGAGGCGGTCATCGGCGCCGCTTCCGTGTGCACCATCGGGCCGAGCCTCGTGAACATGAACAAGAAGGGCTCGATCCGTATCAAGGTTTCCTGCCCGCGGGGTGGCAAGGGCACGCTGAAGCTACGGACCGTCGGCAAGGCCAAGCGAGCCAAGAAGGTGGGCAGCAAGCGCGTCACGTTGAAGGCCGGCAAGAGAAAGACCGTCACGGTCAAGCTCACCAAGACGGCCAAGCGACTGCTGAAGCGGCACAAGGGCTCTCTCCGCGCCCACGCGACCGTCTCCGTGAAGACCGCGAGCGCGTCGACGTCGAGGGGAAGCAAGCGGTCGCAGAACCTGACGATCATGGCCCCGAGATGGAGAAGGTAACCCGATGAGACGTGCGTGGGCCGAAGTCATCTCTGATCGCCGCGGCGCTGATCGTGATGCTGGCGGTGCCGGCGACGGTCGTGGCCCAGCAGGCGCCGCTCGGCTCGGCCGAGATCAACGAGTTCTACCCGCACCCGTCCACGACACAGGCCGGCGGCCACCCGGACGTCCATCTCTTCTTCCGTTTCTGCGATCCGATCCCGCACGTCATCGACGCGACCAACACGGCGCTCGCCCATCATCATCACGACGCTCGAGCCACATGGACTCGCAGACCGGCGCTCCGGTCACGGTCCGCGGCGTCCGGGGCAACATTGCCGCCAACATGGGGCTGGGCCAGGCAATGGTCCTTACCCCGACGACGTTCGAGCTCCAGACCTCGGCTTCGCGGACGCACCGATCGCCGGCAGCGGGACCTATACCAGTGGCGGCTGGGTGTCTCGCCGTCGGGACGCCGGCATTCCCGGCTGCGTGAACAACGCCACAGGCCAGGAGAACATGCAGATCAGGCGGTTCCTGCTGCAGCTCCCACCCGGTTTTCTCGGCAACCCGGAGGCGGTGGGCGTCTGTCCACGCGAAACGATGGGTCACTTCGGACAACCGCCAGATCTCCCGGAGCCAGGGCTGCTCCGTTGCGACCCAGGTCGGCCAGTCCAACACGCGGACGCTGACGGTCCCGCTCGCGATCGTCGCTCCCATGTCAAGCGCCAACCGGCCTCTACCGAGTGCCCACGAACGGCTTGGAACCTGCGCGACTCGGAACGGACGTCCTTGTTTGGCGATCCGCCCGGTCCGATCCCGATCGCGATCAAGCTCAGGACCTCACCACGTGATTACGGGATCAACTCCGCCGTGATCGACATGCCGAAGAACCTCGGAGGTCCGCAGGCCGTCATCCAGAGATCGAGACCGCGCTGTGCGGCTATGCGCCCTGCAGCGTGCCCTTCGATCCCGACAATTTCGACCAGCAGCAGTACGCGTTCAACTACGAGCAGCCGGGGACGGTCAGACCGCTGCCCGGCGCCAAGCCATTCTTCGTGAACCCGACCTCGTGCAGCAGCCGGCGATCTCAACGCTCGATGCCTGGTCCTGGAACGCGCCGGACGTGGATGCGGCACGAACACCGCAACCGACGTCGACCTGGCGAACGGCCAGATCGTGCCTTCGTTCACGCCCACCGGCTGCGATCACGTGCCGTTCGACGCGCACGTGACGATCCAGGCGACCGAGACCACGGACGCCACGCAACCGAGCGCGCAGCAGGTCGCGATCGACTACGGCGGCGACTTCGCCAACGACCCGATCTGGCAGTCGGCGCTGCGGCATGCCGACGTGACGCTTCCCGAGGGCATGACCCTCTCCCCCGGCGGCGGCGTCGGGTCTCGAGGGCTGCGACTTCGAGCAGTTCGGCGTGAACCCCGACGGCACCGCAGAAGAACGACGATCCGCCCGCATGCCCGCCGGGAGCTCAGATCGGCACGCTCACGGTCGACACGCCGGTGCTTCCCGACGGGTCGCTCTCGGGCAAGGTCTTCTTCGGCTGCAACCGCACGAGCGCCGATCAGCCGTGCCTGACAACTCCCGGCCGCCCGACGGCGGCCAACCCGTGGAAGCTCTTCCTCTTCATCGAAGGCGCGGGCCTGCGGATCAAGCTCGTCGGCGACGTGGACGTCTCCGAGTCGGGCCAGATCCACAACAAGTTCGTGGACCAGCCCCAGGTGCCGTTCAACCGCCTCGAGCTGAACCTGAACGGCGGCGCCCGCTCGATCCTCACCAACCCGGACGGCCCGCCGGAGGACGCGACGCCGGACGTGGCCGGCGACTGCAAGCCGCACGACGGCAACGCACTGCTGACCGGCTGGGCGGACACGCCGGGCCAGGGAATCGACAAGACGACCACGAGCAACATGCGCGTCACGCCGACGAACTGCGCGGACGTGAAGCCGTTCGCGCCGTCGGTCGACCAGGCCGGCTCGGACCCCGAGCAGGCGGGCGCGAACACCACGTCCTTCATCAAGATCAGCCGCGGCGACGGCCAGGACGACATCAAGCAGCTGAAGCTGTCGCTGCCGGTCGGCGCTGTCGGGAGCCTCTCGGCCGTGCCGCAGTGCCCGATCGCACTGGCGCGAAGCCGGGAACTGCCCCGAGGGCACGAAGGTCGGCACCGTCAAGACCACGGTCGGGAGCGGCAACTCGCTGCTGACCACATCCGGGTCGCTCTATCTCGCCGAGCCGAAGGTCCACGGCGAGGCCGCCACGCTCGCGCTCGTCGTGCCGGCGAAGGCGGGCCCGATCGACCTCGGCAAGGTCGTGGTGCTGAACAGCGTGACGCTGCGCGCATCGGACACCGGCATCGACACGATCACGACGGACATCCCGTCGATCCTCGGCGGCGTGCCGCTGCACGTGCGGAACATCGAGATCAGGGTCGATCGGCCGGGCTTCTTCATCAACCCGACGGGCTGCGAGCCGCGGCCGCTGACGGCGACCTTCACGTCCTACGGCGGCCAGACGCACACGTCCACCACGATGCTGAACGCGAAGGGCTGCGAGAACCTGCCCGTTCAACCCGAAGCTCCGGCTGATCGCCGGCGCCAAGGGCCAGAACGCCCAGCTCCAGCACCCGCCGCTGACGGCGATCGTCACGCAGGGTCCCGGCGAGGCCAACATCAAGAACTCCGAGGTCATCCTGCCGGACCTGATCCGGCCGAACGCGGTCGCAGTTCAACGTGCCCGGCGGCCTGTGCAGCGACGAGCAGTTCGCGACGCGCACCTGCCCGGCGCCGTCGCTGGCCGGCTCCGCGCGGGTGATCACGCCGGTGCTGCCGTTCCAGCTCTCCGGGCCGGTGTACGTGGTCCAGGAGATCGGCAGCGTGCTGCCGAAGCTCTACGTGGTGCTGCAGGGCCGCGGGCTCGAGGTGGTGCTGCGTGCGCGCAACGCCTTCCTCAAGGCGGTCAGGACGATCAACACCTTCGACGGCCTGCCGGACGTCCCGCAGGCGTACTTCGAGCTCAAGATCCGAGGCGGCGCGGGCGGCATCCTGAACAACTTCTACAACGCCTGCGGAGTCGGGTCTCAAAAGACGCACCGCAAGTACGACTACACCTTCACGGGCCAGAACGGCAAGCAGGTCAAGAAGGTCGCCTACCTGGAGCAGGAGGGGTGCAGCAACACCGGCGACCAGTCGGTCAGCGCCTCGATCTCCACGAAGACCATCAAGGTCAACAAGAAGGGGATCGGCAAGCTGCGGGTCAGCTGCACGGGCGGCCGGTCGTGCAAGGGCAATGTGACCGTGAGCGGCAAGGGCGTCAAGGCGTCCGAGCAAGCTCTCGATCGGCTCGCGCAAGTCCAAGATGATCAAGCTGAAGTTCTCGAAGAAGGAAGTCAAGAAGATCCGCGCGAAGAAGCGCATCAAGGGCCGCGCCAACGCGAAGATCGGCAGCAAGAAGCTCAAGAAGCAGGTAAAGATCGTGCCCGCCAAGGGCAAGTAGCGCCGCTCGCAGGCGCCGGCGCTCAGCGGATCAGCTGCTTGTCGCGGAGCAGCTCCATCACTCGCTCCGCGCTCTGCTCGGGCGTCTCGCTGTCGGTCTGGAGCACGAGGTCGGCGTCCTCCGGCTCCTCGTAGGGGTCGTTGACGCCCGTCAGGTTGTCGATCTCGCCGCGCATCGCCTTCTCGTAGAGCCCCTTGTAGTCGCGCGCCGCGCAGGCTTCCACCGAGGCCTTGCACCAGACCTCGACGAACGACTGGATCTCCTCGCGGGCACGCTCGCGGCCCTCGCGGTACGGCGAGATCGCCGCCACGATCACGACCACGCCGTTCCTGGTCAGCACCTTGCTCACGTAGGTGATGCGGTGGATGTTCTCGTCGCGGTCCGCGCGTGAGAAGCCGAGATCCCGGCAGAGCCCTTCGCGCACCTCGTCGCCGTCGAGCACCTCGATGCGACCGACGCCGAGCGCCCGCAGGCGTCCGGCGACCACCCCCGCGACGGTGCTCTTGCCCGCGCGCGGCAGTCCGGTAAGCCAGAGCGTGAAGCCACTGTGGTCCATGAAGGCGGGAACCTTATCTGGTCCCTCCACGGCCACGGGGAAGTCCCGGAGCTCCCGGAACGACCGCAGGTCGATTGCCTCGTCGGCGATCACCTGCTGCACCTCGGGGGAGCAGAGCGCTTCCATCTCTGCCACGCGCTCGTCGCCGTACGCCGATTCGAAGTCGATCTCGGCCGCCGGATGGCAGCCCATCTCGGTCGTGCCGGGCCCCAGGCGCCGGATCAGCGTGATCAGGTTCGCCGCCGTGATCGCATCGGGGTTCAGGGTCCCGGTGCCGGCCTGCCCGTAGAAGTCGCCGATGTAGCGGATGCCCAGCGTTATGTGGCGCACGGGCACGCGCAGCTCCTCGCCGATCTCGACCAGCGCGTGCGCCGCAGGGGAGTGGACGTGCACGTGCTGATGAGAGTCGATGTGCGTCGGGTCGGTGCCGGTGAGGCCGCGAAAGAGCTCGAGCTGCGCCCTTGCCTCCGCGCGCGCGCCGGCGCGGTCGTCGTCGGCCACCAGCCGGTAGCGCTCGCGCCACTCGCCGTCCACGAATACCCACTCGCCGAGGTCGACGTGCAGGCCGACCGCCAGGTCCGGTGCCTTCCGCGCGTACGCTGCCGCCTCGCGCGCGCCGTGGCCGCGCACCATCAGGCTGGTGCTGGTCACGATGCCCTGCTCGTGCGCCTTGATGACACCCGCGTTGATGCCGCGGCTGAGGCCGAAGTCGTCGGCGTTGACGATCAGGACGCGCTCGGACACGGGCATCACTCTAGAGCCGCAGGTTGCGGGCGATCGTGAGCGCCTCGCCGAGCCAATCGTGGCGGTGCTCGTCCGGCGGCGTCCACGTGGGATCCCAGCCAAGCCATTGAACCGCCAGGTGCAGTCGTGCCAGCTCGAGCGCCTCGTTCAGCTCCACCTCGCTCTGCGGATGCCCGAGCGCCGCCGCCTGCTCGAGGTAGCCGCGTGCAATCTGCTCCCGCTCGGCGGCGCTCCAGCCGCCCGTCGTGAGCGCAGCGAGGTCGATGACGCCCGGGCCGGAGGCGGCGTTCTCCCAATCGATCGGGGATACGCGGACGGCCCCGTCTCCGCGCTGGATCAGGACGTTGGAGGCGTAGAACTCGCCGTGGATGAACGTCGACGGGCAGCTCGGAGAGCCGAGCCACGACCTGGTCGTAGCGTTCCGCGAGCGGCTCGAGCCGGGCGCGACGTTCCCGATCGGCGAACTCGAGCGCGCGCTGCATCCACCCGGCATAGAACGATGCGTCGTAGCGGATCACGTGCGCCGCGGCCGGGCCGAGATCGTGCTCCTCGAAGCGGGCGTGCAGGTCCGCAAGCCAACGGGCGGCCTCGCGCCACACATCCAGCTCGCCCACCTGCCAGAGCACCTCACCGGCCACGTTCTCGATCACGAGCCAGTACCGGTCGCGGTCCGGCTCGACCACGGCTCCGTAGTAGCGCGGCGAGCTCGAGCGCGGCGGGCGCGAGCACGGATCGGTAGGCCTCGATCTCGCGCAGCGGGTCGTGCAGGAAGTCGGGCTTGGCCCGGAGCGCAACCGGGTCGAGCGCGCCGCGGCCGAGGCTCTTGAGCATCAGGCTGCAGCTCGGTGCCGTCCGCCAGCGTCACGTCCAGCTCGTCGAGCTCATAGCTCGTTCGATACGCGCATGGGCGCCGCTCGAGCGACTCGATCTCGCTGCCGAGCACGGGCTCGAGCGCGGTCCGCAGCTCGTCCGTGGGAACAGCGCTCACGACGCCTCGCCCAGCCGCTCCATGAGCCTGCCGAGCACGCGATCGGAGTCGAGCAGCTCCACGGCCAGCTCGCGCGCCCGCTTGGCGTGACGCGCGTAAGCGCCGCGGATCTCCTCGACGCCTGCGACCGCGTCGTCGACGGTCTCGAACGAGAGCAGGCCCTCGCCGGTCGGGAGGAACCTGCTGAATCCGGTCTCCTGCGCCAGCACCGGCCGGCCGGACGCGAGGTAGCAGGCGCTGCGGTCGCTGAACCATCCGGAGCGCGAGAGCACGTAGCCGCTCTTTGCGATCCCGAGCTCCGCGGTGGAGTCCTGGATGAAGCGCTCGTAACGGTCCGGGGTGCCGGCCGCCTCGACCGGATCGACCAGCTCCCAGCCGTTCTGCGCGAGCGCCTCGAGGTCCGGGCGCTCGTCGGGGTGGATTCCGAGCGCGAGCCGGAAGCGTGCGTCGGTGCGCCGCGGCAGCTCCATGAAGAGGCGCATCGAATGGACGCGCTGCCCGTACTGGACGCCGTCCAGCTCGACCGATCCGTAGCCACGCCAGTTGCCGACGGACGTGAAGCTGCCGTCGCCCGGTCCCTCGGCGGCGGGCCACCGGTCGAGCACCACCGGCGGCAGCGTCGCGATCCAGTCGCGCCCGCCGGTCGGCACCGGGCACTCGGGGGTTCCGAGCGCCTGCCCCACCGTGACGAATCTGTTGTGCGGTCCGAACCCCATGTCGATCCCACTGTCGTCCCAGAGCTGGTTGAAGACGGGGTCGAGGTCCACGTAGGCCCGCACCGGAATGTGCTCGACGAGCTCGGGGTCCGTGAGCGTGCCGGAGATGTTGAGCAGCAGCTCCGCGTCACGGCAGCGCTCGCGCAGGCGCGAGTACGGCAGCCCCACGGTCTCCTCGGTGCCGGCGCGCAGGAGCGCCGCGCGATCCTCCAGGCCGAACCCGCGCACCAGATCCTCGAAGAACGACGCTCGAGGGAGTGTCCGAGAGCGATGCGGCCTCCGCCGGCGGCTCCCACTCCTCGACCAGGAGCACGTCGTGGCCGAGCCGCTCGAGGCCGAGCACGTACTGGAGCACGGCCCACGAGGCACCCGCCTGATACGGGACGCCGGCCACCATGCCGCTCACCACGACGCGCGTCACGCCGTCAGGCCCGGCTCACTTCGAGAACTCGATCTGGACGCGCACCAGGTCGCGGTCCGAGGTCTGCTGGCAGGCCCTGTAGTGCATCCGGGTGAAATAGAGGTACGGCCGGCGCCCGCTGGTCTCGAAGTTCCGCGATCCGCTGGTCGGGTCCAGGATCGAGGGGTAGAAGAGGGGATCCCGATCGCCGCAGCGGTAGGTCTGCGGCACCACGACCTCACGAATCAGCTTGCGCGGGCTCCAGTCGATCAGGTTGTCCGACAGCGAGTAATAGAAGCCGGTGACAAGCCTGCGTCTGTTGTTGTACTGGTTCGCAGGTCGCGACGAGCAGGTACTTGCCGAAGTACGTGTTGTACGTGAGGCTGAAGCTCATGTCGGAGATCTCGTCCGGCGACGCCGGCTCGCAGACGTGGTCGGCATCGTCCACCTGCTCGCGATACGGATCCACGAAGCTCACGTCGTAGCCGTCGCCGTCCCAGGCGCGCCAGGATGTCGGGTCGTCGAGGCGCTTCGTGCGCATCACGCAGGTGCCGCTGCTCCTGCTTTCGGTGCCGCGGTCGTGGTCACCAGCGAGTAGTAGTAGCCGTCCTTCTTGACGATGCTGCTCGGCTGGAAGATGCCGTATCGCGGCAGGTTCGCGCTCGAAGCGGTAGGGCACCTCGGCGACCAGGTGATTGGGAGCCGGCCGCGCGTGACGGAACGTGGCTCCCAGGTCGTCCGAGCGCGCGAGCGTGACCGCGTTGTACCAGCAACGCACGTTGGTGCGGGCGACGCAGAGATCGGGACGGGTGTAGCCCTGGTACTCGTCGTGGATGAGCGCGAACACGGTCCGGCCGTCGATGGTGTAGGGAGAGAACAGCCATTCCTTGTCCTGAAATGCACTCGGCCTGCGGTCGTATCTCGACTGCATGACGATGTTGCAGCGGTGCTCCACCCGGCCGAGGTCTGGGGCCCATGGCCTGCCGGGAAATGTAATGCGACGCCACGAGGTGGACGGTGCCGTCGGCGTCGCGGAAGGCCCGTGCCGGAGCGTCCGGGATGTCCTGCTCTCCACAGGCCTGCCTGCTGAAGTCGAACACGACCTCCTCCGGACCCACGATCTTCACCGGCTCCAACGGCGAGCTGCGCGGCGACTCGCCGTGGAGCAGCTCATACGACTGAATCGAGATCCAGGCGAATCCGAGCACCACCGCGGCGAGCGCCGCCGCCGAGCCGATCAGGGCGGCGCGCGAGGAGTCCGGGCGCTTGGGACGAGCGATGTGCACGCTATGCGAGCGCCTCTTCGAGGAAGCGAGGCAGCACGACATCCGAGTCGAACTGCTCCACCGCGAGCCTCCGGGCGGCGGCCGCGTGCCGTCCGTGGTCCTCGATGATCCGGCGTGCCCCTGCGGCTGCCTCATCGAGGGTCCGGAACGCGAGCAGCCCCTCTCCCACGGGATGGTTGCGGCCGAAGCCGGTGTCCTGGACGAGCGCCGGCTTTCCCGAGGCGAGATAGCGCACGGTGCGGTCGCTGAACCAGCCACTCCCGGTGTCCACGTAGATCCCCTGCGCGACCGAGAACTCGGCCCCCGAGCGCTGGACGTAGTGGCGAAACTCGAGCGGCCCGGGAACCTCCTCACGGGGATCGGTGAGATGCCACCCGTTGGCGACCAGCGCCTCGCGGTCCGCGGCATCGCCAGGGTGGATGTCGAGCGCGATCTCGAACTCGGCGTCCGCGACGCGGCGCGGAAGCTCGATCACCTTCCTGAACTCGTGCACCTTCAGACCGTACGTGCGGCCCTCGTACTCGACCGGACCGAAGGCGCCGCGCCAAGCCCCCACGGTGGTGAAGGACCCGTCCACCGTCCACCTTCGGGCCAATCCTCCAGCACGACCGGGGGCGGCACCGGGCGCCAATCGATTCCACTCGTCGGAATCGGGCAACCCTCCGTGCCGATGTTCTCGCCGACCGTGAAGTAGCTGTCGTGGCCCTCCAGTCGCGCCCCGGGATTCCCGGCCGCGTGCCACACCTGAGTGAAGCCCGGATCGAGATCCACGTATGCCCGCCGCGCGAACCGTGCCAGGACATCCGGCGCGCGGACGTTGCCGCTGATGTTCACCAGCAGGTCGGCCTCGCCCGCGAGCTCGAGCACCTCGTCGTGGGAGAGCCCGCTCACGGTCTCGCGATCGCCCAGCATCAACGTGGCCGAGCCGGTCAGGCCGAACTGCTCCATGATCCGATCGAAGTACGCCCGGGCGTCGTCCTCGAAGACGGCGGGATCGATCTGCTCCAGGAAATGGACACGGAACCCGAGCCGCTGGAAGCCGCGGATCCAGCTCAACCGGACCCACGCCTCTCCGCCGTTGAGGAACTTGTTGGCGACCGCGCCGCCTACGACGATCGTCGTCATTCAGCTGGGACGGTGCGGCACCACGCAGCGATTATCGCACCGGCGTCCCCGAACCCGGACCGCTCCCGTCAGGCTGCCGCCCAGAGCTCTTCGACTCGGTCGAGGATCTGCAGGAAGGCGGTGCGCTCCTCCCCCAGGTCGTGGCGGCGCGCGGTCTGGGCTGCGGCCTCGATCATGCCGGTCAGATCGCTGCGCCTCGCGAGCGCCTCGCGAGCGTCCGCGACGATCGCCTCGACGCTGTACGGCGGGCGGAAGCAGTTCACGCGGTCCTCGCAGTACGAGCGGTTGCCCACGCAGTCCGGGCACACGACGATCGTGCCGAGCGCCATGCCCTCCAGCGCCGGCAGATAGAAGCCCTCCTTCGGGTTCGGCACGAAGACGGTGACGGCGGCACTCGCCATCATGTCCAGCACCTCATCCTGGGGCGAGCGAGCATCGACGATCCGGGCCCGGCCATCTCCCGCCAGCCGTTCGAGCACCGCGTGGCCCCGCTCCGGCTGCTTGTTCGCCAGTACGACGACGTCGAGGTCGCGCGGCCCCGGCCGAGCGTGACGAGCCAGCCGCTCGAGGTCGACCGCATCGGGGATCGTGAAGACGGGACCGCGCACGCGACCGGTCCGCTCGATGGCGCGCGTCACCTCCGGGCTCACGCATATCCGGATCGCCTTGTTCGAGAGGAAGCGGGCACGTCCCAGCTTGTCACTCGGATCGGCGTGCCATACGTGCTGAATCAGGTTGATGACCGGCACGGGGGCCTCCGGCCACCACGCGCGATCGATCTGCTGCCAATCGACGCCTGAGAGGAACAGCACGTCTTGATCGATTTCGTCACCCGATGGGACGACGTGCTCGGGTGCGGCGCTCCAGGGATTGGCCGAGCCCCACACGGATTCCTCGGTGAAGCGGATCTGCGCCTCGTGGTGCGGAGAGGAGCGGACGTGGTTGAAATAGTCCCAGACCTTCAGGTCACCGCCCGTGAACCGCTTGAAGTCTCGGAAGAAGAGAACTCGGGTTCGCTCGCTACTTGATCGCCTCAACGAAGAAGCTCTCGTGCTCGCGGGTGTCCAGCTCCACGATCTCGGGGAACCGGCTCTTGGTCTCGCGGTAGGAGCAGGCCTGGATCTGGCGGTAGCCCGCCTGCCGCAGTAGCTCCTCGGCGAAGTCGTGCGTGAAGAGCGTTCGAGAATATCCGTACCAGAGCAGCTGGGTGACGAATTTGCCGCCGATCGTGGCTGCGTCCTTGTCCGGAACGAGAAAGTAGTCGCGGTCGTTTTCCAGGTACGCCTTGATGCCCTTGTCGAGATCGGGGAGCGCGAGGCGAAGGACCCCACCGGGCTTCAGCACGCGCCGGAGCTCGCGGAGCGCGCGCACGACGTGCATCAGCGGAATCTCCGGCAGGGCGTGGTGACTGGCGATGTAGTCGATGCTCGAGTCCTCCAGCGGGAGGCCTTCGAGGATGTCGCAGGAGATGTCGATCCCGGGCCCGGCCTTGATGTCGGAGTTGATCCAGCCCGGATCTGGGAACTCGCCGGAGCCCCAGTTCAGCCGGCGGACGGGAACGTCGTCCTGCTGAGGGCTCTCCTGGGGTTGTGAATAGGGATTGCTCACGGATCCTCGTTTCAGGCTATCCCAAGCTTCTGCAAGAGACCTGCGATCACGCGGCCCGACTCGAAATGCTCCTCCGCCAGCTCGCGCGCGGCGCGCGAATGAGAACCGTAGTCCCCGGCGATTCGCTCGACGCCGTCGATCGCCTCGTCGATCGTCGAGAAGCTCAGTAAACCCCTGCCGACCGGATGGTAATGGCTGAAGCCGGTGTCCTGGGCGAGTACCGGCCGCCCGCTTGCCAGGTAGCAGATGCTGCGATCGCTGAACCACCCGCTTCGACTCGCCACGTACATATTTTTCGCCACCATGAACTCGGCGCTTGAGCCCTGCAAGTAGGCTCGATAGCGCCAGGGGTCCGCGGCGATCTCGCGCGGGTTCGCCAGATTCCACCCACCCGCGCGCAGCAGCTCGACGTCGCGCGCGTCCGCATCGTCGATGTCGAGCGCGATCTCGAGCGGCGGGGCGACGTGACGAGGAAGGTCCGGCGAACTTGCGGAACTCGTGCACCCGCAGGCCGTATGTGACGCCCTCGTACTCGACCGGCCCGAAGGGGCCTCGCCAGCTCCCCACGCTCGTGAAGGCATGGCCCGGTCCATCCTGGACGGGCCAGTGCTCGAGCACCACCGGTTGTGGCGTCGTGATCCAGTCGATTCCGCCGGTCGGGATCGTGCACTCGGGCCGGCCGAGGCTCTCGCCGACCGTCACGTATGCGTCGTGCCCCTGGAATGCGTCGTGGAGCCCGAGCGCTCGCCACATGTGTGCAAACCCGGGGTCGATGTCGAGGTAGACGCGAAGCCCCGCCCGCGCCAGCACCTCCTCGTCCTCGAAGAAGCCGTTCACGTTGATGACGGCCGCGGCGCGCGCCATCTCCTCCAGTACCCGATCACGAGGCAGCCCGACCGTGCGGACACCTCCGTCGTGAAACACGGCGTACCGATCGCCGAGCCCGAAGGCGCGGAATACCCGGTCGAGGTACTCGATGTTGACCGAGTGCTCGACGTCCGCCGGCTGCCCCTGGGCATCGACGCACATCCCCGGCGTCGAGCCGGTCCAGGAACAGCACGTCCCAGCCAAGCTTCCGGAGGCCGAGCAGATACTGGAGGAACACCCACGTATGGCCGCCGTTGAACGGCCGCTGAGCCACCGAGCCGGCCACGGCGATCGTGCCGCGCGCGCTCATTCCGGGTAGCCGAACTGGCGCAGCGCCGGACCGAGGGCCTGCGCGCAGGCCTCCTGGACCTCGGGGGTGAGGTCGGAGCGCCATCTGCCGATCGTTGCCCGCGGCGTCACCGATCGTGCGATGTCCTTCCGACTCGGGCTCGCTCCAGGGCGGCGAGCATCGCCTCGATCGTGCCGGGCGCCGCCGCCAGTTCGAGATGCTCGAGCAGGCTGCGAACCGTCTCGTCGGGCGCCTGCACGAGGTCCTCGTAGCGCAGGAGGAAGGCGTCGCCGGACCGGGCCCGCCAAGCCTCCGCCAGCATCTCGACGGAGTCCGCGACGATCGTCGTCACGTACTCGACGTCGTCCGCGGTCCGGGCCCGGCCGAAGCCGGGAAAGCCGCGCTTGCGGTTGAAGGCGAAGACCGATGCCACCATGTCCCGGAAGTCGCGCACCAGCACGATCTCGCGGGCGCGCGGGTAGAGCTCGCGCAGGAACGCCCCCGTGCGCGGGCCGAGCTTCTCGACGAAACGGGTGGCCCCCGGGCGCCCGGCCAGCTCGGCGGCACGGACGTAGAAGCGCTCGATCCTCCGCTGGCCGAAGAGCGCCAGTTCGTCGATCGCCTCACCACCGAGCAGGGCCTGAAGCTCGTCGTCCACGAGCCGGCGCGGGAAGGGTGCCCGCGCTCCCGTCCACCAGCCTGGCGTCCAGAGGTCCCTGCGGCTGCACCTGACGGCGGAAGGCGGCCGGGTCCGAAAGGTCCTGGACGAGGTCGAGCCAGTACGTGACGACGCGCGGCTCGTACTCGAACGGGCGGTATGCGACGACCTCGGGATGAGCAGCGAGCAGCCGCGTGACCGCGGTCGATCCCGTGCGGCCGAGCGCCGTGAGGCCGATCGGCTCGATGCGCGGCTCGAACGCGGTGGTCAGGCGTGACCGCCGGCCCCGGACGCTGCCCGAGCCGAGCGTGTGTTCCGTCCTCGAGCGTGACGTCCAGCTCGACCTCGAACTCGGGGTCGAGCTTCAGGGCGCCGAGCGGCATGAAGAAGCCGCTGCTGCTGCGCCCATTCGATCTCGGGGTGGCGCTCGGCGACGATCCGGGCGGGTGATGTCGACCTCGACCCGCCGCAGCTCGCCGCCGGCGTGGCGCGCGAACACGACCTTTGCACGGGCTTCGGCGGCCGATCGCCCATCCGCGCAGGTCGAATCCGAAGAAGGTGCTCTCGCTGCCCGGCTTCGGGCGCGTCGAGCGCGCAGCGCGATCAGGGCCTCGCTCTCGGACGCGAGCGCGACCTCGCCGATCTCAACGGCGGTCATTCAGCTCGTAGCACTGTGAGTCAGCAAGCTTATTGCGCGCTATGAGCACGCGCAGCAAGTTCCGAGGTCCAATATATTCGTGGGAGGGATCTCTTGGCACGGAAGCGGACTCGACAAGGATGTGAGTCGCCTGAGCGCTGCCTTGGCACTTGCAGCGTGCGTGCTGGCCTGCTGTTCGGCGCTGCCACGCCGAGTCGTGCGGCGGACAGTGCCTCGGGATTCGAGAACCAGCAGCTCGGCGTCTTGGGATTCCCGACCGGTCTCGCCTTCACGCCCGACGGGCGGCTCCTGCTGACGCACTCAGACCGGGAGCTCCTGATCTACGAGAACGGCGCCATGCGCTCAGACTCCCGCGATCGACCTCGGTCCGCAGCTCTGCACGAACATCGAGCGCGGGCTTGCTCGGGGTCGCCGTCGATCCCGGCTTCGCGACAACCACTACATCTACCTCTACTACACGTACGACAAGGGCACCGACAGCTGCGGCACCGATCCGGCCGACCCAGCGATCGCAGCCGGTCAACCGCGTGTCGCGGTTCGTGCTCGGGACGACAACTTGATCGACCCGGCGAGCGAGATGGTGCTGCTCGACAACATCCCCTCGGCGAGCGGCAACCACAACGCCGGCGACCTCCACTTCGGCAAGGACGGCTACCTCTACGTGAGCGTCGGCGACGGCGGCTGCGACTACGACGGACGACAGCGGTTGCGGGCCAGCGAACGACGCCGCGCGCGACCCGCACGTGCTGCTCGGCAAGATCCTGCGCATCACCGCCGACGGCGAGATCCCGCTCGACAACCCGTTTCGGGCGCGGGCACCAGCCCGCTGCAACCTCACCGGCCGCACGATCGCCGGGGACGTGGTGCCAGGAGACCTTCGCCTCGGGCCTGCGCAACCCGTTCCGGTTCGCCTTCGACCCGAACGCCGCCGGACACGCGCTTCTTCATCAACGACGTCGGCCAGGACACTGGGAGGAGATCGACCTCGGCCAGCCGGGCGCCGACTACGGCTGGAACGTGCGCGAGGGCCACTGCGCGGACGGCCTCGGCGACCGACTGCGGGCCGCCGCCGGTCGGGCATGACCAACCCGATCTACGACTACGACCACTCGGACGGCTGCACGTGCGATCACCGGCGGAGCGTTCGTGCCCGACGGGATCTGTGGCCGAGCTCAGTACGACGGCAGCTACCTGTTCGGGGATTTCGTCTGCGGCAAGATCTTCCAGCTCGTGCCAGATGGAGCGGGGGGTTACACGGCCACCGAGTTCGCGTCCGACGTGGGCGGCGATCGTGGCGATGGCGTTCGGGCCTCCGGACCGCTCCGCAGGCCCTCTACTACCTGGCTGGACGACCAGCCCGGCCACGGCCTGTATCGGATCGCCTACACGGGCGACGCCAATCGCTCGCCGCAGGCCGTCGCGCAGGCCAGCCCGACGAGCGGCGACCTGCCGCTGACGGTGAACTTCGACGGCACCCAGAGCAGCGACCCGGACAACGACACCCTCAGCTTCGACTGGGACTTCGGCGACGGATCGAGCCACGCGAGCGCCGCCACCGCCTCGCACGAGTACCAGACGCCGGGCACCTATACGGCGACGCTGACCGTGTCGGACGGACAGGGCGGGCAGGACACCGCGACCATCCGGATCGACGCGGGCAACAACGCGCCGACTCCGTCGATCGCCTCGCCGGCCGCCGACCAGCAGTTCAGGGTCGGCGAGACGATCACGCTCTCCGGGCAGCGCGACCGACCCCGAGGACGGGACCGTGCCGGACTCCAGCTTGAGCTGGCAGGTCGTCAAGCACCATGCCACGCACACGCACCCGTTCCTGCCGCCGACCGCCGGGTAACGGCGCCACGATCACCGCCCCGGCCGGAGGACTTCGGAGCGACCACGAACAGCTATCTGGAGGTGCGCCTGACTGCCACCGACTCGCAGGGCTTCAGCACAACGGTCAGTCGCGATCTCCGGCCCCGCCTCGTCAACCTCGGCTTCGCTACTAATCCCGCTGGCCTGCGGCTCGAGCTGAACGGCACCACGGCTCCGCCCTCGCATCACCTCCTGGGATGGCTGGACGCTGCAGCTCGACGCTCCAGAGCCGCAGTACGACTCCGAGGGACAGGGACAGACGTTCGTCTCGTGGTCGGACGGCGGCGCCCCATCTCACGCGATCACGACGCCGCCCACCGATACCACGTACACTGCCACCTTTGCCCGGGATTACGGCTCCCGTCGCTGCCTCAGTCGCGGCCCCGGCTTCAGTCAGCTGCCTCCGCGGGTCGAGATCGGCCATGGGCAGGTGGTGACCTGCACGGTCGTGGGCACGCCGGGCGACGACCTGCTCCAGGGAACATCGGGAAACGACGTGGTGTGCGGGCTGGGCGGGAATGACCGGATCTTCGGCAACGGCGGGGACGACCTGATCGTCGGGGGCGACGGCGACGACCGGATCAGCGGCGGCGCGGGAGGCGATCCTCCGGGGGGAGGTGGGCGCGACCGGCTCCGCGGGGGCGACGGCGCGGATGACCTGTTCGGAGGCCGGGGGCGCGATCGCCTGTTCGGCGGCAAGGGAGGGGATTCCCTGTACGGCAACTTCGCCGCGACGTCCTCCACGGTCAGAGCGGCGACGATCGCGTTGTCGGCGGCGGTGGGCGAAACCGGCTCTACGGCGAGGCCGGCGACGACCTCCTGATCGCGTTCCTCAACCGGCGTGGCGTCGACCGGGTCTTCGGCGGCAAGGGCCAGGACACATCGGAGGCCGACCGCGGAGACGCGCTGCGCTCGGTCGAGCGACGGGTCTATCCCGGGCGGTGAAATTGAAAAGGCCTGCACTCGGCAGGCCTTTCATGGCTGACGCGTCGAGACTGCAGGCGAGCGTCCGCAGAGCAAGGCAAGTTAGGTCAATATGTTCCTGGGAGAACGGTTGAGACCCCATGGGACGACCTCCAGGGACCTGAGTCGCCGGCGCGCCTGCTTGGCAGTCCTTGCGTGTGTGCTGAGCTTGTCTTGCGTTTTGCCGGTCCAGAGTCGGGCGGCGACGCAGCTTCCGGCGGGGTTCGAAAACGAGCGTCTCGGGGCTCTCGGTGTTCCGACCGGGATGGCCTTCACGCCCGATGGGCGTCTGTTGATGTCCGTTCAGACCGGCTATTGCGCGTCTACGAAAACGGCGCGCTTCGCTCCACTCCGGTGATCGACCTCGGGTCCGAAGCTCTGCACCGATATCGAGCGCGGGCTTGTGGGGGTGGCCGTCGATCCCGGGTTCACCGACAACCACTACGTCTACCTCTACTACACCTACGACCGGGGCACCGACAGCTGCGGCACGAACCAGGCCGACCCGGCCTCGCAGCCGGTCAACAGGCTGTCGCGGTTCGTGCTCGGCGACGACAGCCTGATCGACCCCGTCGAGCGAGACGGTGCTGCTCGACAACATCCCCTCGGTGAGCGGCAACCACAACGCCGGCGACATCCACTTCGGCAAGGACGGCTACCTGTACGTGACGATCGGCGACAGCGGCTGTGACTACACGGGCGCGAGCGCCTGCGGAATGTGGAACAACGCCGCCACCTACCGCAACGCGCTGGTCGGCAAGGTGGTGCGGATCACCGCCGACGGCGAGATCCCGATCGACAACCCCCACCAGGGCCCGGGCACCAGCCGCTGCAACCTCACCGGCCGCACGATCCCCGGTGATTGGTGCCAGGAGATCTTTGCCACCGGCTTGCGCAACCCGTTCCGGTTTGCCTTCGACGACGACGCTCCCACGACCCGCTTCTTCATCAACGACGTGGGCCAGGATCACTGGGAGGAGATCAACCAGGGCGCCCCGGGCGCAGACTACGGCTGGAACCAGCGCGAGGGCCACTGCGCGGTCGCCTCCTACACGGACTGCGGACCGCCGCCGGCGGGCATCACCAACCCCGCTCTACGACTACGACCACACCGGCGGCTGCACCTCGATCACCGCCGGCGCGTTCGTGCCCGACGGAGTGTGGCCGGCTCAGTACGACAGCAGCTATCTGTACGGCGATTTCGTCTGCGGGAAGCTTTTCCAGCTCGTGCCTGATGGAGGCGGCGGTTTCAGCTCCAGCGAGTTTGGGTCAGAGGTGGGCGGCGTGGTGGCGATGGCCTTCGGGCCCCCGAACTCGTCCTCCAAGGATCTCTACTACATGACCTGGGCGAGCCCGCCCGGCCTTTACAGGATCCGGTACACGGGCAACGAGAATCGCTCGCCGGTCGCCGTTGCGACCGCCAGCCCGACGAACGGCGACCTTCCGCTCACCACGAACTTCGACGGCACCCAGAGCAGCGACCCGGACAACCAATCGCTCAGCTTCGACTGGGACTTCGGCGACGGATCGGCTCACGCCACCACCGCGACGGCCTCGCACGAGTACCAGGCCCCCGGCACGTACACGGCCACGCTGACGGTCTCGGACGGACAGGGTGGGCAGGACACTGCCGAGATCCGGATCGATGCAGGCAACAACGCCCCGATTCCATCGATCGCCTCGCCCACTGCGAACCAGCAGTTCAGGGTCGGCGAGACGATCACGCTCTCGGGTTCCGGGACCGATCCTGAGGACCTGACCGTGCCGAGCTCACAGTTGACGTGGCAGGTGGTCAAGCACCACGCGACCCACACGCACCCCTTCCTGCCGCCCACTACCGGCGACAGCGCAACGATCACGGCCCCGGTACCGGAGGACCTCGGTGCCACCACGAACAGCTATCTCGAGGTGCGCCTGACGGCGACCGACTCCCAGGGCTTGAGCACCACGGTCAGCCAGGAGCTGCGGCCGCGTTTGGTCAACCTCAGCTTCGCCACCAATCCCGCCGGCTTGCGAATCGATCTCAACGGCACCGTTGCTCCAGCCTCGACTCACCGCGTGGGATGGGTGGACGCTGCAGCTCAGCACGCCCAAGACGCAGTTCACCTCCAGTGGTCAGGGACAGAACTTCGTCTCGTGGTCGGACGGCGGTGCCCCGTCGCACGCGATCACGACTCCAACCACCGACACGACGTACACGGCCACGTTCACGCCAAACTACGTACGTCCCAGGGGCGCCCAGAAAACGCGAGTACCGCTTGTTCCGGCCTACGGACGCTGCACTGCGCCGAACACGACGCATGGCGCTCCACTCTCGCACCCTTCGTGTACACCGGCTGTGCCGGCATCCGGCTACGCCACCCTGGGCACTCCGGATGCCAACGGCCTATCGGTGCGATCGATCGGGTTCGTGCAGTTCCGCTCGCGGCTCGGCAATGAGAGCACGCCGGCGGACGAGGCAGATGTCGAGATCACGGCCACTATTTCGGACGTCTTCAGCGCGGGTGCCGTGCCGACGGATTACCTCGGCGACCTCAGGATGGCGGCGAGGCTACGGCTGACGGACAGGCTGAGTGGCTTGGGCACCGCCGACCCAGGTACGGTGGATGACTTCTTCCTGGACGTCCGGATGCCATGCACGGCCACGGCTGGCTCGGGCGGAAGCACGTGCGCCGCTCAGACGACCGCCGATGCGCTCTTCCCCGGCTTCGTCGTTGAGAGCAGGCGCACGCTCTGGGATCTGGGAGCGGTCCAGGTCTTCGACGGCGGCGCGGACGGCTCGACCTCGACGCCGGGCGACACGCTGTTCGCGACCCAAGGCCTGTTCGTCCCCTGATAAGGGAAGTTGATTGGCAGCTGAGGTGGCCTTGGCGGCCTTGTGGCCACACCGCGCCGATGCGTTTTGCTCGGGTTGGCCATGAGTGGCTATGCTCGGTCGAGTCTCAACGGGGGAGCCGTCATCGGACGCCTGAGAACCGTAGTCCTCGTAAGTTGTTTCGCTTTCTTCGGCTTGGCGACCCCGGCTGATGCCACCTTCCCGGGCGCGAATGGAAAGATCGCGTTCCACGGGGACAATCCGATAACGCCGGCCAGCGAGATCTACGCGATCGACGCCGACGGCAGCGCGTCTACCAACCTCACCAACACCCTGAGGGACGCAGAGCAGGCACCGTCGTGGTCGCCTGACGGCACGAAGATCGCTCTTTGACATCGGGTCAGGTTCGCTCGGCCTCATGAACGCCGATGGGAGCAGGTCGAATATTCCTGACGACAGGCGGAACGGACCACCTGCCCGATTGGTCTCCTGACGGCACCAAGATCGTTTTCGACAGCGTTCGCAGCGGTCCCAGCGGACATCTACCTGATGAACGCCGACGGAACGGGCATAACGGGGCTCACCACGAGCGTCAGCGTGACCGGCGTAGAAGTGGACCCTGCGTGGTCGCCGGATGGCACGAAGATCGCCTTCTCGAGTGCTGCGAGCGGCAGCAGCGGGGAGTACGACGTCTACACGATCCGGCCCGATGGATCCGGGCTTCCAAGCTCGTTGATCGGCCCGAAGACGTCTACGACATAAACGCAGACTGGTCACCGGATGGCTCCAGGATCGTCTACACGAGTGTTCGCGGCCCTAATTCCCTTTGTCTACGTCATGAATGCGGATGGCACCGGCCGAACGAGCCTGACAAGTACAGGGTTGGATTCGGAGCCGTCTTGGTCACCCGACGGGTCGAAAATCGCTTTCACCAGTCGTCGGGACGGCAACAAAGAGATCTACACGATGAACGCCGACGGAGCTCAGCAAGTCCGGCTTACCAACAACGCTGGAATGCATGCCCTTCCGGACTGGCAGCCGATCCCGATCAACGCGTACCCGCGCCCCAAGGGCGCAAGCCCGACGCAGGTCTCGCTCGTGCCCGCCTACGAGCGCTGCACCGCCCCCGACAAGAACGCACGGCGCCCCCGCTCGCCTTCCCGTCCTGCAACCCGCCCGATCCCGCCTCCGCCCACCTCACGACCGGCACCCCCGACGCCAACGGCCGGCCGGTGCGCATGACCGCCGCGCTTACGCTCAAGGTCGTAACCGGCGACGTGCAGATCGCCGCCCACCTGAACGACGTCGCCAACACCGACCTCACCGACTACACCGGCACCCTTCGCGCGCAATTGCCGTTGGAGATCACCGACAAGCTCAACACACCCCACCCCGGCGGCCCGGGCGCCGCCACCACGCAGCCGTTCACCTACGGCTTCACGATCCCCTGCGCCGACAGCCCCGCCGAGCCCATCACCGGCTCCGACTGCATGCTCGCAACCTCCATGAACGCGCTCGCGCCCGGCACGCACGAGGACGGCCGCCGCGCGGTCTGGCAGCTTGGCCAGGTGCGCGTGCTCGACGGCGGCGCGGACGCCGATGGCTCCACCATCGCGGACAACACGGTGTTTGCGACCCAGGGAGTCTTTGTCCCCTAGCATGAGCTCGTAGCGGCTCCGAGCTACCGACGCACCCTCTCCAGCCACACGCTCGCACCGGCGTAAGGCCACCACGGCTGGTCCGACATAGCCATGAGCGCCTGCTTTCGTAGGGACCGCAGCAGCGAGACCGCCAGCCTCACTCGCCAGGCGTCGTTGTGCATCAGGAACGCCTGTAACACGTACTGCTCGTTCCAGCTGAGTCCCTCGTCGAGCAACCACGGGGCGGGGTAGTCGCCGGGCCAGAAGATGTCGTGAAAGTGGACCCATACGCCCTCTGGCAGCCGCGGCATCACCTCGAACAGGATCCAGTTGACATCGCTCCCGGCGCGTGCGCAGTGGGAACCGTCATAGAACACGATGTCGCCGGCACTCAGATCATCGAACTCGGTCAGGTCGACGTGCTGGAGCATGTCCTCGACGATGCGCCACCCCGGCCGGAGGTCGCCGATGAGCTTTTTGATCCGGATAGGGATCGATCAGCGTCACCTCGGCCGGCTCGCCGTTCGCCTCCAGCGCGCGCCGCAATATCAGCGTCGACCAGCCGAGTCCCGCCTCGATCACACGGCGCGGACGCAGGTGTCGCACGAGACCGTAGTACGCGCATGCATCGAACCCGCTGAACGGCCCGCCTCTCCAAACGAACTCTCCCGGGCTTTCATGCGGATCCGCCGCAACGTCGCTCAGTTCCTCGATGTACGGCCGGAGCTGCCCGATGAGCTCCTCCTGAGCGTCGAGCCCCCAGTCGATCTCGTCAGGGACTCGCTCACGAAGCCACGTCTGTGGGTTCTCGCGCAGGAAACGCAGGTCGTTGAGCGGCGAGGAGAAGTGGTTGGGATGGAGCTGCGAGCCATGCCGCTGCACCTCTTCGAACGGCATGTTGCGGAGAAACGAAAGCGCCGCATCGATCTCACGCTGTACCAGGGGGCCCGGCACGGGCCACTCGGGTGCTGCGGTATGGGAACGGGACGGTCAAGCCGCGGTCGCCTCCCGAACGTGCGCCTGAGACGATTGGCCGGCGTCGGACCACGCACGATGCGGCCAAGGCGCGTACGGCCCACATCCAATACGCGCTGCTCCCGGTCCGCAACCGAAATCCCGACCGGCTCGGCGAGCTGTTTGGGCAGGCGCAGCAGCCTTCGCAGCATCCGCGAACGTGCCGCCAGCAGCACCAGCTGGTGCCCTGTTGACCTTTCGGCTCGGAGCAGCGCTTCCCACCGCTCGTAGGGCGGTGGATCCGCGATGAAGCCGCGGCTCTCGGCCATGAAGCTCGGCGGTCGCCAACGGCGCACGAAGTCCGCCCGTGGCCTCCCGGTCTTGCGCCCCCCTGCCTGCACGTCGCCATACTTTCACAGGCCTTCGCTAACGACGGCAGTCGGGTCTTGCTCGTCTGCAAGGGCGACATGCGACTGGCTCAAGGCGCGCGGCTGTAAGTACGATTGGATAAAGGCCGCGGTGCTCCGCGATCGGACGCCCCGGCCGGCTGCGTCCACTTGGCAAGCCGATCAAGCGCGCTACGTTTCGAGACGGCGGCGATGGCCGAGTCCCTTATTTCGATAGTCATTCCGGTCCACAACAAGGCCGCGCTCACGCGCCAGTGCCTTGACTCGATCTTCGAGGCGCGTCCCGACGCGCCGTTCGAGGTGCTGGTCGTGGACGACGCCTCGCATGACTCCACCCCCTCGATGCTGGAGGCCTATGGCGAGGACGTCACGACCGTCCGCCTGGAGCGCAACTCCGGCTTCGCGACCGCCTGCAACTCGGGTGCCGAAGCCGCCCGCGGTGACTGGCTGCTGTTCCTCAACAACGACACGATCGCGCAGCCGGGATGGCTCGACGCGCTGGCGGAGTACGCCCTCCGTACTCCCGCGGCATCGGTGATCGGCAGCAAGCTGCTGTTTCCGGATGGAACGATCCAGCACGCCGGCGTCGCGTTCAGCTTCTCCGGTGACCCAATGCACATCTACGCCGGCTGTGCCGCCGACCATCCGGCCGTCAACAGGTCACGGCGCTTCCAGGCCGTGACCGCTGCCTGCCTGATGGTTCACCGCGATGATTTCTTCGAGGTCGAGGGGTTCGACACCGGCTATTACAACGATCTCGAGGACGTCGATCTCTGCCTGCGACTCGGTCAGCAGGGCCATGAGGTCCACTACTGCCACGAGAGCGTGCTCTATCACCTGGAGTCGGCCTCGCGCGGATACACCGACACGCCCAGCGCCTCGGCCAAGGTGTACCGGCAGAAGTGGGGGGACCGCGTCAAGAGCGACGAGTTCGACTACTACCTGGAGGACGGGCTGCTGGACTTTCTGCGGTTCTCGCCTGAGCTCGTGCAGCTGGACCGCGGCAGGCGCAAGAAAGAGGCCGAGATGCTTCAGATCCGGTCGCGCCAGTTCCTGCACCTGCTGCGCGAGACCGTCCGCCTCGCCACCTATTCAGAGGAGGGCGTCGAGGCCAACGGCCGCGGAAGCGCCACGCCCAGGCCTCGGCGACCGCGTCGGTACGGTCGCGGCCGCAAGCGGCTCGAGAGTCGGCTGAGCGCACTTCGCGAAGAGCTCGGCGAGGCCCTGAACGGCCGAGACGGCGCGGCTGAGGTCACACCGGCGGCGACCGCCGATGACCCCGGGGAGAAGCCGGTCCGCTATGCGGACGTGCGCGCCGACCTACCGGCGCTGGTCGGCGAAACCGTGCCCGAAGGCGCGACCGTGCTGGTCGTGAGCAAGGGAGACGAGAGCCTGCTCGCCCTCCCGGGCCGCCGAGGGTGGCATTTCCCACGCGCGGGGGACGGTCGCTACGCCGGCTACTACCCAAAGACCAGCGAGGACGCAATCGCCCATCTAGAGGCGCTGCGGGAGGCCGGCGCGGAGTTCCTGGTGATCCCGGCGACCTATCTGTGGTGGATGGATCATTACACGGGGCTTGCCCGCCACCTCGAAGCACGCTATGAAACACAAATGAGGACCGAGACCGGGGTCGTTTTCGACCTCAGGGACGGCGGGGCCCCCGCTGGACCGGCGCCGAGGAGCTCCGACGTGACCAGTGAGACGAACGACACGGGCATGGCTCCCGGAACCTACTCGGACCTGATCGCCAAGGTCCGGGCCACGATCGACTCTGAGCTGCCGGCCGATTCGACCGTGCTGGTGGTGAGCCGAGGCGACGACGAGCTTCTGAACCTGAACGGCCGCCGTGGATGGCATTTCCCGCGGGACGCGGAGGGCCGGTATCTCGGCTACCACCCAGCGACTGCTGACGAGGCGATCGGGCACCTGGAGGATCTGAGAGTCAAGGGCGGCGAGTACCTCGTGTTTCCGAGCGCGGCCTTCTGGTGGCTCGAGCACTACGCCGGATTCGCCGAGCACCTGCGCGCGCGATACGCGACGGTCGCCTACGAGCCGGACGTCTGCATGGTGTTCGAACTGACCGAGCGGTTCCTGTCAGACGTGGTGCGGGCCCTGGTCCCTGATCAGGCACGGGTGGCCGTCGTCAGCCACTATGCGGGCGACATCGCGGGCCTCGACGCCCGGTTCAGCAGGGTGCTCGAGCTGTCGGACGCCGAGGAGGAGGCGGTCGCACGTCTGGCGGCGCTGGCGGCCGAGGGCGTGGAATTCGTCGCGATCCCTCATGCGGCGTTCGGATGGCTGGACGAGCGGCCCGCCGTGACGCGTTACCTTAGGACTGCGCACCGCTTCGTGACGCGCCAGGAGCAGGCCTGCGAGCTCTATGAGCTGTCGCATGAAGCACCCCCGGCTTCCCAGGGCGTCGCGAAACTACAGCCGACCCTCGCAGAGGCCGAAGACAAGGAAGACGAGGCTCGTGGCGACCGTGAACGCGGTGCCGGCGGATGGCTCAGGCGGTTGTTCGGCGGCCGGTAATTCGCCGGACGTTGTGAGCGAAAGCTCTGCGCAGAACCGCTGGTACAGTGACCAAGGCCCCACGGGGCCAGAGAGAGGCGTCTTTCATGAAGCTCGATAGGGACATCGATAGTCCCGCCCGTTCGCACGATGGCCAGCCTTCCAGGCGACGGGTCCTATTCGTGTGCCACAACCACTGGGCCCTTTTGGCCGGCGGCGTGGAGAGCTATGTGGCGGGGGTCTACGACACGTTCCGGGACTCCCCGGAGTTCGAGCCGTTCGTGCTCGCGCGGGCCGGCCAGCCGTACTCGCGGACGGACTCGCAGCACTCCGACGCGCCCCTCGCGATGGTGGGGCGCGACCCCAACCAGTATCTGCTCTACACAGACTTCTCCAAGTTCGACTACGAGTTCGGGCGTCTCAGCGATAAAAGCGTGCTGACGAGGTCCTTCGCCGACTTCCTCCTGGCCCTGCAGCCGGACGTCGTGCACTTCCAGCACACCCTCTACATGGGCTACGACATGGTGCGAGTGATCACGAAACACGCCTTGCCGGACGACGCCGATCGTCTACTCGCTGCACGAGTACATGCCGATCTGCCATCGCGACGGCCAGATGGTCCGCACCATGCAACGAAGAGCTCTGCCAGGAGGAGTCGCCGCGGCGCTGCCACGAATGCTTCCCGCACATCAGCCCCGCAGACCTTCTACATGCGCAAGCGCTTCATCCAGTCCCACCTGTCGCTGGTCGACCACTTCATGGCGCCGAGCGACTACGTGCGCGAGCGCTACGTGGACTGGGGCATTCCCGCCGAGCAGGATCCAGGTGGAGCCGCAGGGCTGATGCCGGTCACGGACCGGCGTGCCCGAGGAGCCGGACGGGCGCCCGCGCAACCGCTTCGCCTTCTTCGGCCAGCTCAATCCCTACAAGGGCGCGGACGTCTGCTGGAGGCGATGGACGATCCTCGGCGACGACTTCGACGGCCACCTGTGATCTACGGCGCGAACCTCGACAAGCAGGGCGCCGGAGTTCCGGAAGCGGTTCGAGCGCGCTGCTCGAGACGCGACCGTGAGCAACGTCACGTTCGGCGGCCCCTACGACCGCGTCGCGACCTGCGGGCAGCTGATGGCCGGCATCGACTGGGTGGTGGTGCCCTCGATCTGGTGGGAGACCGGGCCGATGGTCGTGATGGAGGCGTTCCAGTACGGGCGGCCCGGTGATCTGCTGCGACATCGGCGGGATGTCGGAGAAGGTCACCGACGGCGTCAACGGCCTGCACTTCCGCCGGCGCGACCCGGAGCACCTGGCCGAGGTGATGCAGCGCGCCGCCGAGACGCCCGGGCTGTGGGAGGAGCTGCAGCGCCGGTATCCCCGCCGGCTCGCCCGCGCTGGATGGCCGACCACGTCGAGATCGCTGAGCCGGCATCTACCGAGCGGCTGCTGGCCGAGCGCGCACGCAGGCCCGCGGCCGCTCGGCCAACGCTGAGCGTGGTCAGTGCCTAAGCAGCGAAGGTGCTCTACGTCAGCTCGAACCACCCCGCGATCCGGCCCGGGCGGCGCTCGAGGCCTACACGCTCGACCTCTACGAGGCGATGCGGGACTCGGACGAGTTCGAGCCGGTCTTCCTGCGCCCGGGCCGGGCCGCCGTTCACCGAGCCGACACCCGCTACCACGGCTGGTCGCCGTTCGCGATCGGTCGAACGACGACCCGAACCAGTACCTCTTCTACACGAACACGTTCGCGGACCCTCGGACTACGACCCGCTCTTCGGCAAGTGGGCCAACAAGGTCGATGCTGACCCGGTTCTTCCGCGACTTCCTGCTCGCGCAGCAGCCGGACATCGATCCACTTCCAGCACACGATCTTCCTCGGCTACGACCTGCTCCGCGTGATCAAGAACACGCTGCCCGACGTGCCGATCGTCTACACGCTGCACGAGTACCTGCCGATCTGCCACCGCGACGGGCAGATGGTGCGCACCTTCAACGAGGAGCTCTGCCAGGAGGAGTCGCCGCGGCGCTGCCACGAGTGCTTCCCGCAGCATCAGCCCGCAGACCTTCTACATGCGCAAGCGCTTCATCCAGTCCCACCTGTCGCTGGTCGACCTCTTCATCGCGCCCAGCGACTACGTGCGCGACCGCTACGTGGACTGGGGCATCCCGGCCGAGAAGATCCAGGTCGAGCCGCAGGGCATGCTGCCGGTCAGCGGACCGCCTGCCCGAGGAGCCCGAGACGCGCCCGCGCAACCGCTTCGCGTTCTTCGGCCAGTTCAACCCCGTACAAGGGCGCCGACGTGCTGCTGGAGGCGATGGAGATCCTCGGCGACGACTTCGACGGCCACCTCTGGATCTACGGCGCGAACCTGGAGATCCAGCCGACCGAGTTCCGGGAGCGCTTCGACGCGCTGCTCGAGCTGAGACCGGGACACGTCACGTTCGCCGGGCGCCTACGAGCGCTCTCGACCTGGCAAGCTGATGGCGGGCATCGACTGGGTGGTCGTGCCCTCGATCTGGTGGGAGACCGGGCCGATCGTGGTGCTGGAGGCGTTCCAGTACGGGCGGCCGGTGATCTGCAGCGACATCGGCGGGATGTCGGAGAAGGTCACCGACGGCGTCAACGGCCTGCACTTCCGGCGGCGCGACCCGGAGCACCTGGCCGACGTGATGCAGCGCGCCGCCGAGACAGCCCGGGCCTCTGGGAGGAGCTGCGCGCCGGCATCCCGCGCCGACCGCCCCGCTGGATGGCCGACCACGTCGAGATCCTGAGCGACCTCTACCGGCAGCTGCTTGCGCGACCGGACGCGCCGCGCGGGACGTCGAGGCGGCCCTGGAGGGAGTCACGGGTGCTTGACGCTCCGCCGACGCCGGAGCACGCGTAGCGGCGTCGTGCACTCCGCCACCTGGCTGAGCGCCGAGCTGCCTGGCGCTGGCCGTCCCGGCCGGCGAGGACTCGTACTGTCGTCGTCTGGGCCGAGCGCGACGGAGACCTCGACGCAGGCTCGAGTCCCGCGTGCGCTCTCTCGCGCCTCCACCGGAGCTCGACGGGCGCGGACAGCGCAGTCACAGTGCTGCTGGTGGCGGTCCCGGGAGCGCGCGGAGGCCGCGCCGCGCCATCGCTGGTGATCGAGTCCGGCGGAGGCAAGCTGCCGCTCGACGGGCCTGCAGGCAGCCACCACCGATCTCAAGACGTTCATCCGGCGTACGCTCGCGCCGCTGGACGCCGAGCAGCGCGCGATCGCGCTCGAGTTCGTCGTGTCCGCGATGAGCCTCGTCCCGCGAGGCGGAGCGGAGCGAGCTCAGCGAGACGCTGCACGGCATCCGCGAGGCGCGTGCGCGAGCGCCTGCCGGCGTCGGTCGTCTCGCAGAGCAAGCGACGCGGCATCCACGTCGACCGCCTGATGGCGGTCGACGACCGCTCCTTCTACATCGAGGGCTGGATGCACCACGAGGACCTGGACATCGGCGCCGTGACCGCCGTTTCGCCGGAGGGCGCCCGCGCCGAGCTGCTCGGCCGCCTGTTCTCGCTATCCCGCGCCCCGACGTGGCCGAGTTCTTCGCGCTCGGCGACCAGCGACTCCAGCGAGAAGCTCGGCTTCGTGTGCTTCTTCGAGCTCGACGCGCCGAGCATCAGGCCGGACGGATGGATGCTCGAGATGGAGGACGAGTGCGGCGCCAGGTCGGAGTTCGCCGCGCCCCGCGGTGATCGGCGACGCGCTCGAGGTGCGCGAGACGCGATCCTGAACGACCCCTACATCGAGAAGCTGCCGGATCGACGACGCTGATGGAGGACCACGTCCATCCCGGCGATCAGCCGGATCCAGGAGCGCCTCGGACGCTGCGACGGATCGTTGCCGACGTGATCCAGTACGGAAGCCCGCCCGAGGCACCTGAGATCTCGATCGTGGTGCCGCTGTACCAGCAGCATCGAGCACGTCGAGGTGCAGCTCGCCCAGTTCGCGGACGACCCCGAGCTGGCGGAGGCCGACCTCGATCTACGTGCTCGACTCGCCCGAGCAGGACGCGACGAGCTCCGCAGCTACGCCGCCGACCTGTTCCCGATCTACCAGGTCCCGTTCCGGGTCGCGATGCTCGAGCGCAACGCCGGCTTCGCCGGGCGCCAACAACGCGGGCGCGTCGCCTCGCGCGCGGGCGGCTGCTGCTGCTGCTCAACTCCGACGTGCTGCCCGACCGCCCGGGCTGGCTCAGCGCGATGCGCGACTTCTACGACGCGACGCCGAACATCGGCGCGCTGGGGCCGAAGCTGCTCTACGAGGACGACTCGATCCAGCACGCCGGCATGTACTTCTACCAACCGCCCGGCTCGAACGGTCTGGGTCGACGCGCACTTACTTCAAGGGCATGCACCGCACGCTGCCGGCCGCCAACGTCGCCCGCCGCGTGCCGGCCGGTCTCGGGCGCCTGCATGATGATCGACCGCGAGCTCTACGAGCAGTTCGGCGGGCTGCAGCGGCATCTACGTGCAGGGCGACTACGAGGACTCCGACCTCTGCCTGCAGCTGCTCGAGCAGGGCTACGAGAACTGGTACCTGCCCGACGCCGAGCTCTACCACCTCGAGGCGCCAGTCGTACACGCCGGACGCCGCGGCGGCCGGCCAACCGCTACAACATGTGGCTCCACACCCACCTCTGGGGGGACCGGATCGCGGCCATCATGGCCGGCGACATCCAGGACCGCGCGTAGGTCTAAGCGACGCCGCGAGGTCAGTCGAGCGCGTAGATGACGCCGTAGGCCCCATCTCGCAAGACCGCGTGGTGGTTGTTCTCGAGCTGATTCTGCAGCTCCGGTGCGTGGTACTCGAACCACATCAAGTGCCGCTTCGGAACGACGACGTACTCGGCACCGTCGGCGCGCAGTCGGTCGAGGTCACGCACGATGTCCTCGTCCGAAACGAGAGGGCCCTGTGAACCATCCTCGGTTCGAGGGAAGGGAATGCTACGGCGGTCATCCAAGTCGTGAAGCTCCTCGGCATCCACGACCACCATGGTGGTACCGGCAGGTACGTGCTCCTTGACCACCTCCCTCAGCGCGGTGGGGGATGCATCCGGCGGCGGTTCACGGATCCATTCCGGGTATGACCAGAACCGGTAGTCGTCCTGAGTCAGGAACGGCCGGTAATGGCGACACCCTTCGAAGTAGTAATGGGTCACCTGGCTGTGCCGAGTCCGGCTCGAGATCCTGCTGCGGTGCGCCGCCATGCAGGAGATTTGCCGCCCAGAGAAGCCCTTGCCCGGCTCGGATCGTGCCGTATTGGGGCTCGAGGTTGTGCCGCTCGATCAGATCCTGGCAGAAGGCGGTGAACGCCTGCGAGCGAGCTTCCGACAGCTCCGGCCCACTTGCATAAGCACTCGGTGAGACATCGATGCCCGTGACTTGGCTGATCGTGTCCCACTCGGGCAAGGGAAGCTTGTGACTGCCCGGGTAGTAGACCAGCGGCCCGTTTTCCATATCCATGTCCTCGAGCGCTATCCAGAAGCCGCACATGAAACCGTTCGGATCCGAGTTGAAATAGAAGGCATCGATATGCGGAGGCTGCTGGGTGCCCATCGGAAAGTTGAGAGTTTGAAAGGGCACCGCCTGCCGCCCGAACAATTCTCCGGCGAGCGACAGTACGCGTGGGGACAGGGCCATCTCCCTGATGCTCGACTTGATCTTCCAAGCCTCTCTTACGCGATGCCAGTGAAAGCGTTCCGTTCCCCCCGGATGCCGCGTATAGACGACGCCATCGCGATCGACATCAGGCTCGGTGTCGAATGCGTCTTGAAGGAGAGACTCGGCGTCGGACCTGACCGACTGGACGAGATCGAGCGAGCATGGGTCGTCGACCACAAGGAATCCGTCCCGCTCGAAACGATCCCGCGCCTCTTGAGTCAGGGCGCCTTCGACCTGATATCCGATCGCCATGGCGGACAGCCTACCGCGCTTGACGCTGCAACCTTCCGGCAGCTAATCTGGTGATATTCGCGAGGACGACGCAGGGGCGTTCTTTCGGCGCAGCGGACGTGTTGCGCTTTGGCGCGGTAGAGGCGAGCGCGGTCTCGTAGTCTTCGATTTGCACGCGACCGAGCTCGATCGGCTCCGTGCGGCTGGACTTCACCGGATCACGACAGGTCAAAACGCGGAACTAGGCAATCACGATGCTGGTGATGGGAATCCATCCAGGCCACGACGGGGCGGTCGCGGTCATCGAAGACAGGAAGCTCCGCTTGTGCGTGGAGGGGGAGAAGGATTCCTTCCTGCGACACGCCAAGGTGACGCCCATGAACCTGATGGATGTCGTGGCGCGCATCGGCGAAGTGCCCGACGTCATTGCTTTCGGGGGCTCCTACAAGGAATGGTTTCCGCCGGGCGTTGATCGTCCCATCGAGGTCGGTTATTTCGGGGCACAACCACGGACACAGCGTGAGGGCAGCTTCTGCGGGAAGCCCGTGACGCTCTTCTCCGGCACTCACATACGGACTCACATCATGTCGGCGGCCGGCATGGCGCCGAGGGACGATGCTCCCCTCCGGGCAATGCTGTGCTGGGAGGGCTATGACGGCTCCTTTTATCTCCTCGATGAGAAGTGGGACGTTGTCCGGGAAATTCCCGTGCTTCTTTACCCCGGCGGGCGTTATGCGAAGGTGTTCGAGATCGCCGCGCCGCACTATCCGGACGACATCGTCGAATCCTTTGGAGACGATTCCGGCAAGCTCATGGCGCTGGCCTCATACGCGGATCCGGCCGACGCGGACCCCGGCGTCGTCGAGACGATCGACCGTCTCATGAGCCCGGACGGTTACGGGCCTCCGAAGGGTGCCTATCGGGATGCGCCCTTCTACAACCAGGGCGTCGAATCGGACGTTGCGAAGAGTGCGGCGGCCCTGATCCACCGCCGCATGTTCGAAACCTTCGCAGCGGTCGCGCAGAAGGAGATCCCAGCGGGCATCCCGCTGTACATAGCAGGTGGCTGCGGACTCAACTGCGACTGGAACGAGATGTTCCGCGAGCTCGGCCACTTCTCGTCCGTGTTCGTACCCCCGTGCGCCAACGACTCCGGCTCGGCGATTGGTGCCGCCCTCGACGCGCTGCACACGCTGACGGGCGATCCTCGTGTCGATTGGGACGTCTATTGCGGGCTCGAGTTCGAGTGGGATGACGAGCCCAGCGCCACCAAGTGGAGGAGGCGGCCGATGCAAGAGGCCGAGGTCGCCGACGCAATTGCGGCCGGATCGGTCGTGGCCTGGGTCCAGGGGCAATACGAGCTCGGGCCGCGAGCTCTCGGCAACCGGTCACTGCTGGCCGAGCCGTTCCACGAGAGCACCAAGGACCTTCTCAACGACATCAAGCTGCGCGAGGCCTATCGGCCCATCGCCCCCTGCTGCCGCATCGAGGATGTCGGAAAGGTCTACGACCGCGATTTCCATGACCCCTACATGCTGCACTTCCGCATGGCGACCACCGCAGACCTGAAGGCGGTCACGCACGTGGATGGCTCGGCGCGAGTACAGACGGTGACGAAGGAGAGCAATAAGGCTCAACACGATCTTCTGTCCGCGTTCGCGGAGCGTCACGGCGTGGGCGTTCTGTGCAACACCTCCTTGAACTACAAGGGAATGGGCTTCATCAATCGGATGTCCGATCTGGTGGACTACTGCGAGAACCAAGGTGTCTCTGACATGGTGGCGGGAGACGCCTGGTTCCAGCGGGTCGACGCGCCCGTCAGGTTCAACGGTCCCGCCCAGAACACACGCCTGATCAAGAAGATGATCGAGCAGCACGTACCGGAGGGATCGACGGTGCTCGTGCTCACCGAGGGAGTCGACGACATGCTGCAGCTGCGAGGTCGATCCGGATGGCATTTCCCGCAGAACGACGATGGCACCTACCAAACCCACCATCCGGCCGATAGCGAGGACGCGATCGCGAAGCTCGAGGAACTACGGGAGAAGGGAGCGTCGCACCTTGCGATCCCCGAGTCCGACTTCTGGTGGCTCGAGTTCTACGAGGACTTCCGCGAGCATCTGCAGACGCGCTACCGCTCGGTGCTGGACGACGGGCGCTGCTTGATCCTTGCGCTCGAGCCGGCCGGCACCGGCGACTAAACTGTCCGTCTTCTGAGCCGAGGAGGGATCGAGCAAACGTGCCTGCACAGACCGGTAACAGCACCGCAGAGGCGCAGAGCAACCTGAGCGCGCTGCTGAACGAGCAATCGCTGGACGGGATCATCCAGGAGATCCATCCGGGCGACACGATGTACGAGTACAACCACGATTGGTACTACCCGGCCGGCTTCTCCGCTCTCCGCTCGATTCGCCTCGCGATGCTCGCGGCCGGCAAGGACACCGTCACCAGCATTCTCGATCTACCGTCCGGCTATGGACGCTGCCTGCGGGTATTCAAGGCGGCCTTCCCGGACGCTCAACTGACGGCCTGCGACATCGACAAGCGGGGAGTCGCTTTCTGTGCGGACGTACTGGGTGCGATCCCGGTGGAGGGCAGGGACGACCCGATGGATACGGAGCTCACCGGCCCCTATGACTTGATCTGGTGCGGATCGCTTCTGACCCACGTCGGCGTGCCCATCTGGATCAAGTTCATCAAGCTGTTCGAGTCGGTGCTTGCGCCGGGCGGCATCCTGGTGTTCACCACCTTCGGGCGCAAGATCGTGGAGGGCCGGCTGCGTCCCCTGAACGATCCTCTCTCGTTCGACGAGAAGCAGACCAAGCAGGTGATCAAGGAGTACGAGCGCACCGGCTTCGGCTACTACAACAGCCTTGGTGCGGGCGAGGTCGAGAACGCCCCCTCCGACTATGGCGATTGCGTCGCGACGCCCGCGTGGGTGTGCCAAACCCTGCAGGAGCAGGCCCCCAGCCTCGATTTCCTGCTGTACACGGAGGGCGGGTGGGGATTCAATCGGGACAAGTGGGCCCAGGACGTGATCGCGTGCATCAAGGCGGTGCCGGACGAAGAGTTTCAGAACGGCGCCGAGGCGGCTCAGCAGGACGCCGACGGCAACTGAGGGCGGCCGGCCGAGGAGCTGCTAGCGCTCGTTGAGGGAGTAGATCGCGCAGTAGGCGCCGTCCCGAAAGACGCCCTCGTACCGATTCTCGAGATGCTCCTGCAGCTCGGTCGCCTTGTATTCCAGCCACCACAGCTGGTCTATGGGGAAGATCGCGAACTCCGCACCCTCTGACCGGAAGCGCTCGAGCTGATCCACCGCTCCCGCGCCGAGCTCATCGAGCTGCAGCTGGTTCCCCTCCTCGTCCTGTGGGAATGACCACGCCGTCCGGTCCTCGAGGTCGAGCAAACCAAACCCGGCACCCGCGACGAGCACCGTCGAGCCGGCGGGGACGACCTGCTGAACGGCTTCCCTGATCGTCTCGGGTGTGGTCTCCGGAGGCGGCTCGCGGATCCACTCCGGATACCTGTAGTAGACGTGCTCCCCCTCGGTGTGGAGGGGGCTGAAGTGACGACAGCCCTCGAAGTAGTAATGGCTCACCTGGCTGTGGCGGGTGCGGCTCATGTCGTTCTGGGGTGCGCCGCCGTGGAGCAGGTTCGGAGCCCAGATCAGGGCCTGGCCCTTGCGCACCGTGCCGTATTGCGGCTCGAACCCATGACGGTCGATCAGCTCGCGCGCCCAGATCGTGAAAGCTTGGCCCCGCGCCGTCCTGAATTCCTGCTCGGTCGCAAAAGCCTCCCGGTCGATGGGCATCCCGGTCCGGTCGGCGATCTCACTCCACTCGGGTAGCGGCAGCTTGTGACTGCCGGGGTAGTAGACGAGCGGCCCGTTGTCCATGTCCATGTCCTCGAGCGCCACCCACACCCCGCACATGTAGCCCGCGGGATCGGAGCTGAAGAAGAACGCGTCGATGTGCGGAGGTTGTTGCGTGCCGACCGGGAAGTTGAGCGTCTGAAAGGGGAGCACACGGCGGCCGAACAGCTCCTCCGTAGCCGCCAGCACCTTCGGCGCCAGTGCCAGCTCCCTGATGCCCCGCTTGCTTTTCCAGGCATTCATCACGCGGTGCCAGTGATAGCCCTCGATCCCGCCTTGATCGCGGGTGAAGATCACGCCGTCTTCGTTGACCTCGGGCCCCGGATGAAAGTCATCGTGATAGAGAGAGTCCGCCTCGCTCAGGACCTGGTCGACCAGCTCCGGAGGACACGGATCGTCGAGCACGAGGAATCCGTCGCGCGCGAAGCTCTCGCGCTGCGATTCGGTCAGAACGATCCCCGCCTTCTGGTCCACAGCCAAGACCGCCTAATCTATCAAGCTGCTCCCTGAGCGCTCGCCCCCGCCGGGGGCATGCTGAGAGCCTCGCGCCCCGGGAGTGTCCTCGAACAATGGAGCCGCAAACCGAGAACGAGATGCTGGACGAGGCACGCCGGATTGTGGCGGCAATTGGCTACTTCCCGATCGGGCACTACCACTCTCCCTTCCCCTCCGATGCGGACGTGGATCGCGCCCAGCGCGCCAGGGAAACGGCCACCGTGGAGATCCCGGGCCTGGATCTCAATACCGACCGTCAGCTCGGTCTGCTCGAGGTGCTTGCTCCGTACGTCCGGGACGCCGAGCTCCCGCGTGAACCGGACTCGGGTTGGCGGTTTTGCCACAACAACAGCTTCTTCGGAAATGGCGACGCAGATTCCCTGCACGCGATGATTCGGCATCTCCGCCCGCGGCGCATCGTCGAGGTGGGCTCGGGCTTCAGCTCGGCGCTGACGTTGGACACGAACGACCGGTTCTTCGACGGGAGCATCGCATGCACTTTCATCGAGCCCGAGCCCGAGCGCCTGACAGGGCTGCTTCGTCCTGATGACCTGAAGAACGCCACGGTCATTCGAGAGCCGGTACAGGACGTTCCCCTTTCGATCTTCGACTCGTTGGAGGCAAACGACATCCTGTTCATCGACTCGTCGCACGTGGTCAAGGCCGGCAGCGACGTGAACCACGAGATCTTCGAGATCTTGCCGCGGCTGAAGAGCGACGTGCACATCCACTTCCATGACATCCACTACCCGTTCGAGTACACGCGCGAGTGGATCGCCGAAGGGCGCGCGTGGTCGGAGTCCTATCTGCTCCGGGCGTTCCTGCAGTTCAACGACGCCTTCGAAGTCCTCTTGTTCTGCGACTACCTGCGGCTATTTCATCCCGACGAGGTGCGACAGACGATTCCCAGCCTTTTATCCTCCCCGCCGGGAAGCTTCTGGCTGCGCCGTAGGCCCGGCCGCGCCGGACCTCAAGCCGAGGGGTAGCGGCATCTCGGCCGGTCAGCTCGGCTGGCGTACACAGGCGACTACATCCTGATAGTTGTGCCAGGCCCGAACGGAATACATCACCAACTTAAGGCCGGGGAGGCCCGCAAGCTGCTTGGTGACCCAGGGAGGCGATGCCAGGGCGTCTCCGTAGTTCTGCCCCGGATAGGGGTAGTAACCATATCCCTCGCGCTCGTATGCCTCGAGCATCACATCCTCCTCGGGCGCCGTGGGGCGGTGTTTCAAGGACTCGGTCAGTCCAGCGCTATGGACGGTGAAGATAAAGAGGCCATTAGGCTCCAGGAGGGAGTCAAAAAGTGAAAGGAATCCGGAGAAACGGTCCGCGTCGAGATGTGTGAAGAAGGAGCCTGACCAGACCAGATCGTATTTGTCCTCGATCTGAACCTGAGCCGGGTCTTCATGTGAGTAGATCGGCTGGGCTCCGAACATACGGGCACAGAAGTCGACCCCGTCCCTGTCCAGGTCGCAGGCCGTGAAGCTTGCGTCGGGAAAGGCTTCGGTCAGAGTCCGCAACGATCTACCGTGACCGCTCGGGAAGTCGAGCACATTCCTGACGTCGGTTTTTCCGGCGGCCAGCATCGCCAGCTGGATGCAATCGATGGCGGAGCGGCCAGACTCGAAGTAGGCGTCTGTCCCGGCATGGAACATGTCGTCGTTGGGAGCAATCTCCGCGATCACGTTCAGTGTCTCGGCTGTCTCGCGGAAGCGACGAATTTCGAGCGGTCGGCGAGCTGTTGAATCCGGGTGTTCCTGCTCAGGGTTCATCGATGCTCCTCAGTGTCCGAGATGCGTTTCCAAGCGCATCAGGGTGATCGCTGCTCCACAGCTCGTTAGCTGTAGCCGAAGGCCACGAGCGCTTCCGCGAAGACCTCGTCGGAAAGCGGACCGAACCCGTCGGGGCTGTCCTCCCGCCACCGCCCGATCGTCGCACGTGGGTCGGGGACGGTGCGGTGTGCCATCACCTCCGCCGCCTCGAAGCTCGCTCCGGGCAGGCGGAGCACCTGCTCGGATCCCGTCTCGAGCACGTGTCGAACGGTCTCGGGTGAAGCGTCCAGACCCAGGTATTCGAGGATCCGGGTGAAGCTCTCGATGGGCTCCAGCACGAGGTCCTCGTACCGGACGAGATGCGCCCGCTCCCGCGCGTCTGCCACGCCCTGCTGAGGTCGGCCGCCATCTGCCTCAGCTCCCCGCGCATGTACTCCTCGTCCGTCGCGCCCGGAGGGCGGCCGAAGCCCGCGTAGCCGCGCCGCGCGTCGAAGTCCATGATCGACCGTGCCATGTCGCGGAAGTCCCGGACGAGGAACAGCTCCTTGGCGCGCGGATAGAGCTCCCAGGTGAGCTCGGGCAGGTCGTCCGGCCACACGTGCTTCTCGGCGAAGTAGACGGGAGCAGGCTGTACCTGGGTTCGCGCCAGCGTGAGGTACCAGTCCTCGATACGGCGGCGACAGAAGTCGGCCAGGCTCTCGATGTAGGTGTCCGCGAACCACGTCTCGAGCGGCACCTGCTCGTACACCCGGTCGTCGTGAAAAGGGTTGGCGCCCACCCACCACCGGTTGCGGAAGAAGTCCTCGGGATGTGCGGATTGGTCCAGGTTGCCGGGTTCCGACAGCACGCGCAGCATGTGCAGCCAGTACTTGGCGGGCGCCGACTCGTACGGAAAGCGGCGAAAGACGACGACCTGGGGGTGTGCGGCCAGGAGCTGCATCAGCCACGTGCTCCCGCTGCGGCCGAGTGTCGTCACGATCAGCGGCTGGAGAGCCGGCTCGAAGCCCGTCCGGAGCGGCTCGCGCCTCAGGCTCATCGAGCCCGCGACGCAGCTGCTGCCATCCTCGAAGACCACCCGGAACGTGAGGTGCGGAGCGGTGCCCAGCCCCACGAGGCTGATCAGCGCGTGAAAGACGCAGTCCGTGTCGGCCGGAATCCCGAATGTGGCGGCGACGTCGTCGCGAGGCCCTCTGATCGGGATGGCGCGAATCACCTGGTCCCCTTGCAGGACCTCCAGCCGCGGTCGCCCGCGATTCGCGGCCCACCGCCCACCCGATCACGTGCAGGACGTGCACGTTGCGCTGCTCGCCGGGGGCGGGCACGTCGATCTCGAAGCCGAGGAGCCGCTCGAGCCGCTCCGGCCGGAGCGTGATGTCTTGGACCTGGTAGAGCGCCAACCCGGATCAGCCGATCGCGACCACGCGGGCGTCCGACACGTCGGGCTGCTCCGCCATCGTCTGCTCGATCCGGTCGTTCCAGAGATGGGTTTGCAGCCAGGCGTTGTACCGATTCGTGGAGCGCACGTGGATCGGGAACGATTGCGCCTCGAGGTGATACAGCTCCACGCCCGCGAGGTACCAGTTACGGCGTCCAGCCTCGATCAGCCGCAGGCACAGGTCGGAGTCCTCGTAACCGCCCTGCACGTACTGCGAGGACAGCCCCCCGACCTGGTCGAAGAGCGCCCGCTCCACCATCAGGCAGGCGCCCGTAACCGCCGGCACGGGGCGGCTGACGTTGGCTGCCGGGAGTGAGCGGCTGAACCCCTTGAAGTAGTGCTGGTTCTCCCAGTGGCGGTACTCGGCGTCCCGCGCGAAGTACATGCCCGCATGTTGGATCGACTCGTCCTCGTAGAGAAGCTTCGGTCCGAGCGCGCCGATCTGAGGCGTCGCGTCGTAGAACTCGCGTAGCTTGCGAGAGCCAGCCGCGCTCATCCGGCAGCACGTCGGAGTTCAGCATCAGCAGGAGCCGTCCCCGGGCCTGCGCGGCGGCCAGGTTGTTGGCGGTCGAGTAGCCGCCATTCCGGTTCAGCTCGAGCACCCTGAAAGGGAGTCCATAGAGCTCGTGCAGGGCGCCCGCGAGCCGCGCGAGCGGCTCCCTGAGGTGGGGTGAGTCGAGCACGTAGATGAGCTCCGCCTCGTGGAAGTCGCGGTCCTGCCAGAAGTGCGCGATCTGGTGCTCGATCAGGTCGATCCGCTCGTAGAGCGGCACGATGATCGACAGCGCCGGATCCGCCGGTGGGATGCCGTGCTGGACGTCGCTCGCAATCGCGACGTCGTCGATCAGCCGCTCCTGGATCCGCTCCAGGGCGGGCCGGGCGTGATCGCGCTTGAAGACGTCGCTGTCCGGCGGCTCGACCGCGAGCTCGCCCACGATCCGCGCACGGGCTGCGACCAGGTCGCGGGTCACCTGGGTCAGCGGCAGCTCGAAGCCGCTCCCGGTCCTGCTCCGGAGCTCCCCCAGCCAGCCCTCGTTCAGGGGGCTCGCCCCCGGCAGCTCCAGGTACCTCGAGAACCCGTGCAGCTCGCCCGTGCGGATCCCGACCGAAGCGAGCGACTCCTCGACGTCGGCACGCGCGTACCGGTAGGCGCCCTCCAGGAGGGGGCTCCGCCAGCCCTCCGGTGACACGATCTCGAAGCCGTCCAGCGTGCCGTCGTCGACGCACCAGCCGCCCACCCAGAACGATCGCTGGTCGAGCGCGATGATCACGTCCACGACCATCACGCGCCCGGATGTGAGCTCGTTCCCGAGCGCCGGTAGCGGCTCGCGCAGGCGATCGCGGAGCAGGCGGAGCGCCGCGGCGAGCGACGCGCCACCCGCTTGTCGAGATCCTCGGCAGTCGTGCGCCAGCACGAAATCGGCGAGCTCCCTGCGCTCCCGGGATCTCGAGCCGCGGCAGGAGCTGATCGAGGAGATCCGGGAGCGGCATCACCGGCGGCCGGCCACCATCGCCCTCCTCGCTCACGTCGTGGACCGCGACCCGGTAGCGGCCAAACGATTCCGACGCGCCGTACGGTGCCTGCCGCGAGCGGGCGCCGCCGGCTCACGGACAGCAGCAGGAACTCGCCGAGCGGGGCGGCACACGGCAACCTCATCCGAGGCTGCATGCCGAACAGCCGGCGCAGCGCGTCGATCACGCTGCGTCCCCGGTGAGCGCCATGGGATCGGATTCCGTGACGCTGCGTTGGGCGATCAGCTCTTCGTACAGGTCCGTGAGTCTCGCGATGTGCTCGTCCATGGGGTAGATCTGAGGGATCCCGTCGCGCAGCCGCTCCCAGAGCCCGGGCGTGCCGGCCGCAGTACGGATCGTCTCGGCCAGCTCGTTCGGCTGGCTGACGGGGAAGTGCAGACCGTTCACGTTGTGCTCCACCTTCTCCGCCATGCCGCCGATCCCGCTGCAGATCACGGGCCGGCCGTGCATGAACGCCTCCTGGATCACGAGCGGCGAGTTCTCCCACCAGCGCGAGGGCACCACCACCCAGTCGATCTCGGACATGAGGCGCGGCACGTCGTCCGGTGAATACCGCCCGGCGAACGTCACGTTCGGGCCGCGCGCCTCGAGCGCGCCCTGAAGGTGCTCGAGGTCGGCGGGCGGGAGCACGTCGAGGTTCGCGCCGTGCAGGACGAGATGCACATCAGGCGCCCGCTCGGCCAGCAGCTGCATCGCCTGGAGCAGGACGTCCACGCCCTTGTACGGGCTGATCTGGCCGAAGAAGCCGAGCCTGGTTCCGCGGCCGGCTCTCGATCCTGCTCTCGAATCGGCTCTGCGGGATCCGGCCATAGTCCTCGAACATCAGCTTCTCGCGCGGGATCCCCCAGTCGACGTAGCGCTCCAGCAGGAACCGGGATGGCGCCAGGAACAGGTCCACGTGCGACAGGTGGGCCTTGATCAGGCGATCGCGCAGGAAGAAGTTCTGCGGCGTCCAGTCCGGAAAGCACTCGTTGCAGCGCCGCGGAGACGGCCCGAGGCAGAGCGCCTCGGTGCCGGTGCGCACGAGCTGGCCGTCCCGGTGGCACATCGGCAGGTACTCGTGGAGCGTGTAGACGATCGGTGTCTGGGGGAGCAGCCGGCGCGTGAGCGCCAGGATGTCGTACCCGATGAAGTGCGTGTGCTGGAAGTGCACGACGTCGGGCTTGTAGGTGCGCAGGAAGTCCGCGAAGTAGGTGGTGTAGAGGCTCTTGTCGCGGTAGGTGTCGAAGAAGAAGTCGCAAACCGTGGTCTCCGTGAACACGAAGTACTCGTTCGGGTCGTCTCCCACGGTGCTGAACGGAGCGCCTGCGTGCCGCGGCGGGGATACGTCGCCGCTCGGGCCGGTGCGCGCCACCAGGATCGGCTCGATCTCCGTCGAGCTGCGCATCGCGCGGTAGACCTCGAGGGCGTATGCCTCCGCGCCCCCGGGTCGCACGACCGGATGGTTGTGCACGACGTACAGGACCTTCCGCTTCATGACCGGCCGGTGCCTCCGCGAGTGAGCTCGGGCCGGTACAGGTCTCCGTAGAGCTGCTCTTCGAGGCCCGCCCAGACGGGATTGCGCTCGTACATCCGCTCGACCTGCTCGGGCGTGAACCAGGTCCCGAGCTCGTGGTCGTACTCGTGCGCATTGACAGGAGGCTGTTCCAACACTCGCGCTCGCTGCTCCGGGGTGACTTCCGTCAACTCCGACACGAACTCGAGGAAGTCATCCGGGAGCCGCTCCATCCGCAGCCACCTGTCGATCGAGAACCGGGCGTCATCCGTGTAGAGCGCGATCCGGTTGTCGGGGAAGGGGCTCTCCGAGAGCTCCTGCGCCGAGGCCATCGGGATCGGCTGATAGTCCGGATGAACGCCCCACCGCGCCACGTGCTGAGCCCGGCTCAGGACCCAGAACGGCAGCCGCCTCAGGTTCATCACGAGCATCCTGCCCGCAACTTCCTGCTCGCGCTGCTTGAAGGTCGCGTGCTTGTCGTTCCCGGGATCGAAGTCGGCGAACACGATCAGCTCCGGAAAGACGCGGAACAGCTCGAGCGTCGCGCTGCCGCCCGTCTTGGGCAGGTGCGCCCATGCGAATCTCTCACCGATCACCATCGAGCCAGGTCCCAGTCCCTGCAGCCAGTCTAGTCAGCGGTTACCCGGATCGCGCGCTTCGGAGCGGTCCGGGAGAGCGTAGATGCGACAGTCCGCCTCGTCCACGATTCGCCTTCCCTCCTCGAGGCGCTCGGCCAGCGCGCCGTGCTCGGAGAGCTCGCCGATCCCCTCTCCGACGGCCAGCAGGAAACGCGCTCCCTCGCCCTGAAGCTCCGCGAGCCGGGCCGTCGCGTGGTCCGAGTCAAGCGGAAACGGAACCACCCGCCGGCTGCTGAGGTCCTCGAGCTCCCCGGTGGGGCCCACCGCCAGCACGGTCGCGCCCGGGGGCGTGTGGGTCTCGATGATCTCGCGCACCCGTCCGGCGCCCGCCGGCGCAGCTGCGTCCCAGGCGGAGAAGAACCCGGGAGTGCGGGCGGCGATCACCTCCACGCGATCCAGGTCGCCCCGCTGCCTGGGCGCGTGGCGCCAGACCGAGCAGCGCGCCTCGGCGAAGCCGAGCCAACTCGAGTATCCGCATGATCACCTCGGGGCCCGTCGGCAGCCAGCTCAGGCCGTACTTGCCCGACATCAGCTTCGTGGGCGATTCCTGCTCGGCGACGAGGTGACCGTCGGCGAGTCCCGCCTTCGTGGCGGTGTTCACGATCAGCACCTCGTCGGTCATGTCGGCGACCAGCTTGAGTCGCGGTGATCGGGTCGGGCAGGTGGTAGAAGATCCCGCAGGAAGAGCGTGACGTCGAACCTGCCCGGCTCGAGCGCCGGGAGGTCGTAGAGGTCACACACCTCGAAGCGCATGTCGGCGGTCGGGCGTGTCCGATGCTCCGCCAGGAAGCGTGCCTGCTCGATCCAGTGCTCGCGCAGGTCGAAGCCGAGGCACCGGCCCGCCCCCGCCTCCTTCGCATAGAACAGGTAGGCGCCGCAGTTGCAGGCGCAGTCGAGCACGCTCCTGCCCTCGAGACCGTCCGGGAACGCCCGATGGAGGCGTCGCAGGAAGCCTTCGCGAGGATTGTGGAACGCAATCCCCGACGCGTCCTCGGTGGAGGGCTGCGAGGGAGCTTCGAGGAACGCGGCCGTCGAGACCTCGGGCGTGATGTCGATGTCGATGTGCCAGGGCCCGAGCCGGATCACCTCCTCCCGGAGCTCCGCCGGGGTCCGTCCACTGTCCACGAGCTTCAACCTGGCTGCTTGTAGAGCCTGAACACGAGGCACGGCGCGCCGGGATGCGTGAGCGCCTCGTAACGCTCGTGCAGATGGCGGCTCAGCCCGTCGTAGTGCTCGAGCCACCAGGAATCGCTCTCGGGGATGAGCAGGTAGCGCGCGCCCCGGGCGCGAAGCTCCTCCAGCTCCGCAATCGCCTCGTCGCTCGAGGCGGGGTGCCTGCCGGCATAGGAGCCGTCGCCTCCTGCGGGAAATGCCAGCCATCGCCTGCGAGCTCGAGGAGGCTCTCATCGCCGCGGCTCACGACCAGCGCGACCTCACCGGGCGGGATCGTGGCTTCGATCACCGGGCCTCATGCGCTCCTTCAGATCGAGATATGCCAGTCGCTCGCCGGGCGCGAACGGCTGCCCGTTGGCAGCGGGATCTCCGCTCGTGGGCAAGCGTCTCGGCGATCCGAGCCTGGAACGCGTGGATGTCCAGCTGCAGGCGATCGGCATCCGCCACCAGGCTCTCGAATCCCTCGGCGGCGGGCTTGGCGGCCGCGGAGCCGATCGAGCGGGCGCGTCCGCCGGGCGCTCGCCAAGCTCGATGTCCGCGACGTGCGCGGTCAGTCGCACCGTCTCGCGCAAGCAGGTCCGCGACCTGGCGCGACTGGATCTCGATGAAGCTGCCCGGCTCGAGGCCCGCCGCCACCGCGAGCTCGGGCGCGAGCTCGATCCGGAGCGGATAGAGATCCCGGTAGCGGATGCGCAGCAGCCCGTCTTCGACGTACATGCGCAGGTCGTCGCGTTCGACCTTTCCGTCCCAGCGCTCCCGAAACAGCTGCCCCGGCAGCCTGGATCTCCTGCGAGCGGCGTCCCCGCGAAACGGACTCGAGGTGGTAGACGACGCTCGTGGGGCAGTACCGGACCTCATGACCGAGGGCGCCGATCCGCAGGCAGAGGTCGGCGTCCTCGAGGGAGTTGCGAAACGCTTCGTCGAAGCCGCCGGCGTGCTCGAATGCATCGCGGCGCACGAGCATCGAAGCCGCCGTCACGGCCTGGAACCGGCGCGCCTTGTTGACGGCCGGGTGGTCCGCCGGGAACCCCGCATAGATGTGTCGTGGGCGCCCGTCCTGGCAGACGACCACGCCGGCGTGCTGCACGGTGTCGTTCGGGAACAGCAGCTTGCTGCCCGCGACCGCGACCCCGGGATCGCCGTCGGCGACCGCGACGAGCGCGTCGAGCCAGCCGGCCACCGGGATCGTGTCGTTGTTGAGGAACACGAGGTATTCGCCTCGCGCCGCCGCCGCCCCGTCGTTGCAGGCCCGCGCGAACCCACCGTTCTCGTCGCGGGCGACGACCCGGATCGCGTCTCCGTAGCGCGCCGAGCACGGCGGCCGTGTCGTCTGGCGATGCGTCGTCCACGACGATCACCTCGAACTCGGTCGCCGGGGGCTCGGCGAGGATCGCGTCGATGCATTGCCGCGTCAGACCGGCTCGCCCGTGAACCGGGATCACGATCGAGCAGAGGTCCGTCACGTGCCGGTGCCGTTGAGCGAGTAGATCACGCAGGTTTCGACGTCGCGCACGAGCACCGAATAGTTCCGCTCCAGGTGCTCGCTGAACTCGCTGTAGTGCTCCAGCCACCACAGCCCGGTGCGGGGCAGCACGAGGAACTCGCCGCCCGCGGCGCGCATCGCCTCCAGCGCGGCAACGGCGTCAGCGCCCGTCGCCGGGTGGTGTCCCACCCAGTCGCCCTCTTCGGTCGACGGGAAGTGGCGCGCGTGTCGCGCCGTCCAGGTCGAGCAGGGCGTCGTCGCCGCGGCTCACGACGAGCACGGTGGCCTCGGGCGGCAGCGTCTCTGCCACGACCTCCCGGATCCGGCGCGTCATCGACTCGTACTCGGGCTTCTCCCCGCGTTCGTAGGGCTGCCACGGCCGGCCCCACTTCTCCTCGAACCGCTGTTTGTTCGCTTCCAGGATGCGCCCGTACTCGCCGCTCGCGACGAGCTCCCCGAACGAGGTCTCGCCGAAGTGGTGGACGAGCAGGTCCGTCAGGCAGACCGGTGCGAAGCCCGAGCTCCCGTGCCCGGAGCGAGTAGTCGTCGTCCTCCAGCAGGCCGACCTCGAAACGCTGGTCGAGTGGCCCGATGCGCTCGAACGCGTCGCGGCGCATCGCCAGGCAGAACATCGTGACGGTGTCGATATCGGCCACCCCGCCCGCGTGGGCGCGAGCCCGCTCGTCCGCACTCTCCGAGGAACCCGCCCCAGGTGTCGTAGGCGACCTCGACCTCCGCCTCGTTGCCGATGCGGTTGGTGACCGGCCCGGCGAGCCCGACGGTGGGGTCGGCGAGCGCGCTCCGCAAGCGACCGAGCCAGCCGCGCGGCGACCAGCGCGTCGTTGTTGAGCAGCACGATCCGGCTGCCGCGCGCGATCGCGAGCCCCTGGTTGCACGCCCGCGCAAAGCCGGCGTTGTCTGGGTTGAGCACGAGCCGTACGCCGCGATTCATCGCCGCGAGCGCTCGCAGGTACTCACGCGTGCCGTCGGTCGATCCGTTGTCGACCACGATCAGCTCGAAGGCCTCGCCGGCGCTGTGCGCCAGCAGCGTCTCGAGGCACATGCGGGTGAAGACGAGCTGGTCCAGCGTGACGACCACGACGCTGGTCTCGGGCTCGCCTGTCTCCTGCGAGGGCGGCGCCGGGACCGGAGCCTCGAGCACGGCGTCCACAGTCGCGACCGGAAGCCGCGTGGGCCGGCGCGAGCGGGGAGTCAGCACGAGCTCCGGGGGGTAGGGCTCGGTGCCCGCGCGCGCGGCGCGCCGCGCGCGGGTCAGCGGCCGCTCCACGCCCACCGCGCTCGAGCAGGGAGCCGAGCACGACCTCGTGGCTGAAGTAATCGTGCGCGATCTCCTCCGCCGCGCGGCTGTGCCGCTCGTAGTCCGAGTTGATCGCGTCGACCGCCGCCAGGATCTCGTCCATGGTCGAGAACGCGAACAGGCCCTCGCCGGTCGGGAAGATGTTGCTGAAACCGGTCTCCTGGCTGATCACGGGGCGCCCGGCGGCCAGGTATGTGGCACTGCGATCGCTGAACCAGCCGGTGCGGAGCCGCACGTTCTGGTCCTTCGCAACCGTGAACTCCCCACGCGAGGCGGTGATGTAGTCCCGGTACGGATCGGGCTCCGTCGAGAGGTCGAGCGCGTGGCGCACCTGCCAGCCGTGCTGCTCGAGCATCTCGCGGTCCTCGGGCTCGTAGCTGGACAGAGCCAGCTCGAAGGGCTGCTCGGTCCGCTTCGGCAGGTCCACGAACTTGAGGAACTCGTGGTGCTTGCTCCAGGTGTAGCGCTCGCCCTCGAACGTCACTTCGCGCCAGGGCTGGCGCCAGTTGCCGATCGTCGTGAGCTCGCGCCGCGCGCCCTCTCGACCGCTCCACCAGTCCACCACGACCGGCTGCCGCGTGGGGAGCAGCGGAAAGCGGTCGTCCGCCGGCAGTCCGCAGTCTGGAGCGCCCAGGTTCTCCGCGAACGTGAAGTACGCGCAGTGGGGCTGGAGGAAGTCGAGCGTCTCCTGCAGGTCCGCCTGGAGCTCGACCTGGAGGAGCACCGGATCGGTCTCGAGATAGACGAGGCGGTCCGTCGCGTAGAGCTCCGGCAGGGGGGTGGTTCCCCCGTGCAGGTTGATGAGCAGCTCGGCCGAGTCGTACAACCGCTCGAGCTCACCGCGCGTCATGCCGTAGCAGCGGTTGTCGTGGTGGAGGCCGTAGAAGGCCCATTGGTGCTCGAGCCCGAAGCGCCGCATGATGCGCTCGATGAAAGCGGCTGCCATCGCCGAGCTGTCGTCCTCCTCGCGCTCCATCAGCATCGAAGGCGTGCGCGCATGGGTCTCGACGTAGTACGGCTCGTACCCGAGCCGCGCCAGGCCGACCAGGTAGTGCACCGTCTGCCAGACGACGCCGGCAACGGGTATGCGAGTCATCATCCCGAGCAGGACGATCTTCTTGCTCGGCCCTGTGAGCAAGCTCACCTCCAGCGGTTCACGGGCTTGCTGCTGAAGCGAAGCCTACGGCGTCGGCCCACGGTCGGTATCCGGCGGGAGCGGTGGATCGCTCCCCGGCTGATCGCCGTCCGGGGCACCGGCATGCCCGTTGGGCTCGGCCAGGTGGCCGTTGCCCGCCGGCGGGGGCTCGCCGTTTCCGGCCTCACCGTTTTCCACCTGCTCTTGAAGCGCGGTCGTGTCGCCGCCGTTGGCAAGCGATGCGCGAATCCGCTGGCGAACGGCGCGTGCGAGGCTGTCGATCACCTCGCGCTCGACTCCGGGACCGTTCCCTGTGCCGTTCGGGACGGCGGGCACCTCTCCGGCCTGCACACGCCTCAGGTGGTCGGCCTCGATCTGCGCGATCTCTCCGTTCTGGGCCTCGTAGAGCTGGTAGTACAGGCCGCCGGCCATCGAGCAGCTCCTCGTGCGAGCCCACTTCGGCGACGCGGCCGCGGTTCACCACGATGATCAGATCCGCCTTGCGGACCGTCGAGAGGCGGTGGGCGATCATCAGACGACGTGCGTCCGACCATCAGGCGGTCGAGCGCGTCGAGGATCACGCTGCTCGGTCCTGGAGTCGATCGAGGAGGTCGGCTCGTCGAGGATCAGGATCGGCGCGTTCCGTGATGAAGGCGCGCGCGACGCAGATGCGCTGGCGCTCGCCGCCGGAGAGCTGCTTGCCCCCCTCGCCGAGCTCGGTCTCGTAGCCGTCCGGCAGGCGCTCGATGAAGTCGTGGGCGTTGGCCGCCCTTGGCGGCTTCGATGATCTCGTCCTGCGTGGCCGTCGAGCCGTCCGTAGCGGATGTTGTCGGCGATCGAGCCGGAGAACAGCATCGGCTCCTGGAGCACGAGGGCGAGCTGGTTCGCGCAGGGATTGCAGGCTTGATGCTGCGGATGTCGATGCCCGTCGATCTTGATCGCGCCGTTCTGCGGGTCGTAGAAGCGCACGAGCAGGCTGACCAGCGTCGTCTTCCCGGCGCCCGTCGGGCCCGACGATCGCGACGCGTTGCCCCGCCTCGATCTGGAACGAGATGTTCTGGAGCGTGTCCACCCGCCCCGTGTAGGCGAAGCGACACGTCGTCGAACTCGATGTCGCCGCGTCGCGCGCCCGATGTCGATCGCGTCGGGTGCGTCGCTGCACCTCCGGCTTCGTCTCGAGCGTGTTCAGCGACCGCGTTGAAGAACACGAACTGCTGGTGCAGATGGCCGATCGTGGTGCTGATCGACTCGAGTGGCTGGTAGACCGCCGCGATGTAGGAGATCAGGACGGTCAGCTCACCCAGCGTGATCTTGCCCTGGAGCACGTGCCAGGCGCCGAAGCCCAGCACCAGCGCCGTGCCGGCGGCGGTCGCAGTCGTCACGCCGAGCGAGAACAGCGTCTGCCAGACCGTCAGCCTCACGCGCGCGTCCACCGCCGTCTTGCCCTGCTTCATGAAGCGCCGGTGCTCGTGGCGCTCGCGGCCGAAGGAGACGATCACGCGCAGCATCGACATCGCCTCGAACACGATCGAGAGCGACCGCCACTCGAGCGCCTGCACGCGATCGGACCCGCGGCACGATGCGCGTGCCGTACATCGCCGAGCGCGCAGTAGATCAGCGGCACCGCCATCAGCGAGACGAGCGTCACCTGCCAGTCGATGAAGAGCGCGATGATCAGCATCCCGATCAGCATCAGGAAGCTCTCGAACAGCGGCGGGAACGCCATCACGATCGCCCCCACGGCCGCCGCCTGCATGTTGATGATGCTCATCAGCTGCCCGTCTGGCGCGCGTCGTGGAACGTGAGCGAAAGCGACTCGCAGTGCGCGAACAGGTTGCCGCGCAGGTCGAGCACCATGTTCTGCTCGATCTTGGCGTTCACGTAGTCGTTGATCACGCGCATGCCGTGGATCAGCACCGCGAGCATGAACCCGCAGATCACGATGAAGATCAGCAGGCGATATGGATCGGGGTTCGCGCCGAACCAGTCCTGCAGCGGCCCCTTCGGCGGGTGATCGCCGAGCACGCTGTCGATCACGAACGCCAGCGGCCACGGCTCGGCCAGCGCGATGATCGACGAGAACACCGTGAAGAACAGGGACAGCACGACCAGCCCCTTGTAGGGCTTGAGGTAGGGGATGAGCTTGGGCGCGCTACGCCATTGCGACCACGCGCCTTCCGCCATGGCCTTGCGCTCGCGCCGCTTCCGGAGGTACTTCTTGATGAGCCGCACCGGCTACTCCTCGTGCTCGGTCACGTTGAGCCCGCGCTGGCGCATGTGGATCGGCGTCGGGGCCCCGATCGCTCCATTGCGCTGCGCCGGCTCTGTCGCGCCGTCCGGATGGTTGCCGTTCGACGACGGCAGGCGCTGCACCAGGCGGGTCGCCGTCCTCGCGTCGGCCGGTACGGCGCCGTTGGACGAAGGCTCGGCCTCGAGCGTCGGCCGTGGCTCGTCCGCATGGTGCTCGACGGCCGGCACGAGCACGCCCATCGCGGCCGAGATATCGCGGCCGAGCGAGCCCAGCACCACCAGCGTGGCGGTGCCCAGCACCAAAGCTCCGATCCAGGTGCCGTCGAGCGGCCGCCGTCACCGCGAGCGCGCCGAACAGCGCACCGAGCCCGAGCCCGGCGCGCGAGCAGCGCGGCCAGATCCGGAAGCGCAGCAGCTGCTTGCCGCCGCCGTGCTCCTCGACCGCCATGCGCATGCGGGCCGAGCCGAGGCCGCCGCCGCGCACCTGGAGGTCCCAGCGCGTCGAAGTCCCCGCCGCGCTCGACCACGCACTTGCCTTCCTGAAGCTCGGCCTCGATCTCGCGAAGCCGCGCGTCGGGCGACTGCCACCGCTCGCTCCAGACGCTGCTGGTGCGCGGCCTGGGCAGCGCGAGGTGGCGATTGGCCCGCCTGCGCCACGGCGCGAGGCCGAACCGCAGCCGGCCGGACAGTCGAGAGACGGGCTGCAGCAGGTAGAGCAGGGCGATCACGGTGCGCATTCGCATGCGCGTAAGTCGACTGCCATTGCGCGGCGTGACTGCGGCACGCAGGCCGCCGAGGGCCGACTCGTAGACGAGCGCGCCGGTCGCCAGCAGGAAGAGCGGTAGCGCCAGCAGGAGCGGCGTCCAGACCAGGCCCGAGCGCGGAGATCGCCGCCAGCGCGGCGATCACCAGGTACCACTCGGGCATCAGCGGGCAGCGAGCCGAGGATTCCCGGGGCGCGCTGGTAGACGGACTGGAAGAGGCCCTGGCCCCAGGTCCCGTAGTAGACCTTCCAGCGGCGCCAGGCCGCGGGCCTTGGAGCTGCCGTTGCCGTAGACGCGGCCGGCCCAGGCGAGGTGGCCGGCGCGGTTGTAGCGCTCGGGCCACTTGCGCTCGAGCAGCGCCTCGGCCTTTCCGTACTCGTACTGCTGCTTCAAGTAGCCGCCGACCCGGTCGCGGCGGTGGTGCCAGACGACGGCGCCGGGGCTGAAGCCGACGGTCCAGCCCTGCTCCTGCAGCCGCCAGCAGATGTCGACGTCGTCGCCGGCGATGCGGAACTGCGGGTCGAAGCCGCCGATCGCCTCCAGGCTCGCACTTGCGGAAGGCCATGTTGCAGCCGGGGATGTGCTCGGCGATCTCGGTCCGAGAGCAGCACGTGGATCGGGCCGCCGGGCGCGCTGGCCACGCACTCGGCGATCTCGCCGTCACCGGCCGGCGGGATGTTCGGGCCGCCGATGCCGACGTGCGAGCTCTTCATGGAAGGCGGTCGCCAGGTGGGACGAGCCAGTGGGGATCGGGGCGGGCGTCGGCGTCGATGTAGGCGACGATCTCGCCGGTGGCGGCCTGCAGCCCCGCGTTGCGGGCGTTCGCCAGGCCACGGTTCTCCGTGCTGATCAGGCGGAAGCCGTACTCGCGGGTGATCTCGTCCGTGCGGTCGGTCGAGCCGTCGTTGACGACGATCACCTCGTAGTCCGGGTACTCGAGCGTGCGCAGGCCGTCGAAGCAGTCGCGAAGCGTGTTCTCGCTGTTGTACGTGCAGACCACCACGGATACCGTCGGCCAGCGATGCGCTTGCGGCGAAGGGCGTCTCGGCGAACGCGCGGCCGACGGCCGCCAGCGCCTGCTTCGGCTGGCGCTCGCGGTCGACCAGCCCGAAGTCCCAGTCGTCGATGTCGAACCCGCCGCGGTACCACTCGTCGGTCCAGGAGAACACGAACGTGCCGGCGCAGCCGGCGGCGAACGCGGTGCGCACCTGCCAGTCGAGCGCCCGGGCCTGCGCCTCCTCGCTGTTGCGGCGGCTGTCGAGCCCGGTCTCGGTGACGAGCAGCGGGCGGTCGCCGGCGATGTTCTGGAGGCGCGCGAGGTAGGACTCGAACTGCGCGCCGGTCTCGAGGAAGACGTTGAAGCAGACGATGTCGACGAAGGGCAGCTGGAGGTACTCGGTGCTCGGATAGTTGACGTACGTGACGAGCGCCTCCGGGTCCTCGTCCTTGGCCGCGTGGTAGAGCTGCTCCAGGAACCGCTCGATCCGGTGCCGTCCGTGCCAGCGCACGATCGAGGCCGGGATCTCGTTGCCGATCGCGTAGCAGAGGACCGCCGGGTGGCCGCGCGCAGGCACGCACGCCGGCCGCGCACGCGCTGCTTGATCGACTCGCATCGGGCAGGGTCGTCCAGGAACGTGACGTGCTGCTCCCAGGGCAGCCCCACCATCACGTACAGGCCGTGCTCGCAGCGCCAGGTCCAGCAGCCAGCGGGGCGGGACCGTGTAGGTGCGCACGGCGTTGATGCCGTTCTCCGCCATCGCGGCGAAGTCCTCGGCGACCGCTTCCCGGCTCGGAAAGTCGTGCGTGTCGTCGTTCGGGCGGAAGGTGCCGTAGGTGACGCCGCGCACGTAGAGCTTGTCCGCGCCGTGGAAGAGGGACTTGCCGCGGGCGCTCGGGCGCTCAGGGGAGGGAACCGCTGCTAGTGCGGGCTTGTCGCTCGCCCTGCTAACTCGATGCCGATCGAGGTTGAAAATCCCTGCGTCCCTCCCGCAACCCTCGCGAAAACGCCCGGAAAAAGCTTTCGGAGGGCGCCGCTAGGGTAGCAATTTCGTGCTGTTTGACGCGACCGCTGGGAGAGACCCCCAACCGCCCCGCGTCCCCTGCTCGTTGGGTGCGGCCCTTCAGGAATCCCGCCGCAGGTCCATCGTAGCGTCGTTTGATGCCCGACGCCACCCCTCGGAGGCCAGGTTTTGCCCTTTTCCGGAGAGGCTTTCAGGCGCGATACTGCCACCTCCAACTGTTATCGGCCGATGGCTCAAGACGGCTTAGACCTGATCCGAGGGGGCGTTGCAGCCCTGAATCGCCGCGACATCGACGGAATGCTCGCGACTCTCCATCCCGATGTGCTGCTCGAGCCCCTCCGCGCGGTGCACGACGGAACGGTCTACAAGGGCCATCAGGGGCTGAGGGACTGGCTCGCCGACATGGAGGAGGACTGGGAATACCAGCGCGTCGAGGTGGTGGACGCTGCACGCGCCCCAGCCCGACCGGATCGTGCTCGAGGCGGTGCTCCACGTCCGGTATCGCGAGAGCGGGGTCGAGGTGGCGGCGCCGGGCGCCTGGCTGTGCCGGCTCCGCGACGGCGCGATCACACGGATCACGTTCTTCGGTGACGTGGAGGGAGCGCTCGAGGCGGCGAACGCCGGCGAGCCGCCTTAGAGCCCCCGTTAGCCGCCTTAGAGGCCCCTATTAGCCGCGCGCCCGCCCAGGCACGCGAACCCACTCGGATTTACCGGGATATGCCAATGAAATCCGAGTGGGTACGAGATATGTGTTGATGCGTGGTGGTGCCCGAGGCCTTGGAGCCGGCCGGCTCTACGGCCCCGTGTAGCCGTTCGCGTAGCACGGGCCCGCGCCGCAGACGTCCACGAACTTGCCGTTTATGTGGAGGAACTGCGACTTCTGCAGCCGCGCCAGGGCGGTGTTGCGGGGATGGCTGTGCGGGTCGGCGCCCGCGCGCGGCGGAGTGTTGTTGGCCGGCGGCGTCGGCGACCCGCTGTCCCACACCACGTAGGCCGAGCCGCCGAACGGGTACGACGGGACCGCCGGGATGCCGTAGAACGGGTTCACGTCGCTGTGCCGCCCCGGGTCGAGGGCCGGCTGCCGGATGGCAGCGCCGATCGTGCGGGCCTCCACCTCGGTGGTGACGTTGGCGACCTGATGGTCCCCGAACGCCTCGTGCAGCAGCACCGTGTGCGCGGGAGTGTTCGGCAGCGGGTCGTCGGTCATGTGATGCGCATAGCCGTTCGCCTCGCCGCGGTCCCACAGCGTCTGGATCAGGGAGAGGATCAGCGGCCGCTCCAGCTCGTTCGGGTAGTTCTGGTAGAGCACGACCGCGTACTGGTCGAAGTCGACGCTCCGGCGCAGCAGGGTCGAGTAGTTCATGCCCGGCACGCCCAGCACGGCGCGGTTGAAGTCCGGCGCCAGCGCGGTCAGCGAGCCACCCATGATGCCGCCCTGGCTGTTGCCGTCGTAGAACAGGCGGCGTGTGTCGATCACCTTTCGCGGCACGCCGCCCTTCGTGAACTTGAAAGCCGCGTCGTTCGAGAAGCCGGACTGGTGGATCAGCAGGCGACCCAGGTACATGAAGTTCACGAAGCCCTGCTGTGCGCGGTCCGGCAGCGAGCGCGAAATTCGAGAGGTCGCCGAGGATCGACGCGATGTTGGGCACGTCCTGCGTGGACATGCCGCTCCAATCGGTGGCGCAGAAGACGAAGTTGTACTCGTTCGCCATCGCCTTGATGTTGCCGGCCGTGATCTCGCTCGCGCTGCCGAGCAGGCCGTGGCCGTACAGCGACGGCCGCGCGAGGCGTGACGGTCGGCGCCGTCGACGGCAGCACGCGGGATCAGGCAGGTGAAGTTGGCCGCCGTCACGTTGCCCGGAATGCGCTCCGGCAACGTTTGGTTCGGCAGGTAGCTGAAGCGCGCAGCCGGGCGGGCAGCCGACCGCGTTCAGGAAGCACGGCACCGTGAAGTTGCCGTCCACCTTGCGGGCGATCTGGTCGTCCTCGCCGCTCTGGCAGCCGTCGTTGCCGCACGGCAGGTAGTCGGTCGTGCCGGTGACCGCGAACGGCGGCGCCGTGCCCTGCACCTGCATGTCGGCGAGGTTGGAGTCGCCGAGCGCTTCGAAGGCCGAATTCCGTATGAAGAGTGCGCGCTCGGTCAGGTTGCGCGTGCTCGCGACCGTGAAGTCCCATGCCAGGAAGAGGTCGCGCGAGCCGATCCCCGACTGCCTGAGCGTCATCAGGATCTCCTCCATGTGCGGCCGCCGCGCCTCCATCTCGGGATCGCCGGTGGGGCGCCCGGTGAGGTAGTCGACGAAGGGCTTCCGCGGCGCGATCGTCTTGCCGGTCGCGTCCTTCAGGCGGCGCAGCGCGACGATGTAGTGGCCCGCCCTCGTCGAAGTTCACGGCCGGCCGGATGATCAGGTTCACGTCCGCCGGGTTGGCCGGGTTCGCGTCCACCTCCGACCAGATCGGGTGGCGCTGGCGCGTGTCGGCGTTGATCACCACGACGGGCTGGTTGGGATCGAGGTAGCGCTCGATGTCCGTGATCGGGACGGCGCCCGTGTTCGCGAACGCCTGCGGGGTGTCGAGCCCGGGCACCTTCGTGACGATCTTCTGGCCGGGGCTGAAGCCGTCGTTGCGGTTCCACTCGTCCGGGCGGATCGGGTTGCCGGCGATGTTGCGCGGCGTCGCGAGCGGGTTGAGGTTCAGCCGCCGGCCCGTGTCGGTGGAAAGGTCCTGGACCGTGAAGTAGTCGTTCGGCCAGGGCTGCAGGCAGACCGCCGGGTCGAGCGGGTCGCAACCCATCTCTCCGGGTGCCGCCGGCGCGGCCGCCGGGATCGCCAGTACCAGCACGGTCAGGATGCCAGCAAGCAGCAGTCTTGCGAGTCTCACGATCCCCCCTCAGTTGTCCGCGCGGAATCCCCCTCGGCCCGCGCCTCGGACGGGAGCCTATCTCACCTGCTCGGCCACGTGTGCCTTGACGATCTGCACGATCGCCGACGGCGTCTTGCTGCGAGCTCGATCAAGCTCCAGGTCTCGGAGTCGATCTTGCCCTCAGCGGCGACCCGGTCGCGCAGCCAGTCGAGCAGCCCGCGCCAGTACTCGGGCGCAGCCAGGACGACCGGGAAGTGCCGGATCTTGCCGGTCTGGATCAGCGTGAGCGCCTCGAACAGCTCGTCGAGCGTGCCGAAGCCGCCCGGGAAGACCACGAACGCGCATCGCGTAGCGCACGAACATGACCTTGCGCGTGAAGAAGTAGTGGAAGTCGACGCCGAGGTCGACGTACTCGTTCTGCGGCTGCTCGAACGGCAGGTCGATGTTCAGGCCGACCGACTTCACGCCGTGGACTTCACGCCCGCCTCGCGTGCACCGCGGTTGGCCGCCTCCATGACCCCGGGGCCGCCGCCGGTGATGATCGCGAACCCCGCTTCGCCGAGCATGCGCGCAGTAGCGCGCGCGAGCTCGTAGATCGGGTCCTGCTCATGGACGCGCGCGCCGAGCCGAACACGGATACCGCGGGACCGATACCGTCGAGTGTCTCGAAGCCGCGCTCGAGCTCCTCCTGGATCCGGGCTATCCGGGCGGCCTCGGCGGGAGACGGCGGCCTCCTCGACCGGGCCCGACGAGAGGAGCTCCTCGTCCAGCGTCGCCGGGGTTCGCGGTTCCTTTGCCACGTGGTCGGCGGGCCCGGCTAGGCGCCGCGCTCCTGCGGCTGGATCCGCACGCGGTTCAGCGACGGATCGGTCGCCAGCACGCCGCCGTCGCGCTCGGGCTCGAAGCCCGCGTCGCGCAGGCTCTCTTCGACCCGCGCCTGCTCTTCCGCGCTCGGGACCACGAGCTCGAACCATGCGAGCCCGCGCGCGCCGGGCGGAGGTGGGGCGCGCCCTCGCCGGCCCACGTGTTGAGGCCGATGTGGTGGTGGTAGCCGCCCGCCGACAAGAAGAGCGCTCCGGGATATCCCCGCACGGTCACATCGAGACCGAGCCCTTCGCCATAGAACTCCTCCGCGCGTGGTAGCTCGGCGACGTTCAGGTGCACGTGCCCGATCCGCGTCTCGGGCGCCATCGGCGTCTCGCTTTGCGGCTCTCCTCCGAGCTCGCCGACGAGATCGTCGACGTCGAGCGGCAGGGTCGCCATCTCGAGCTCGCCGTTGCGGTAGCGCCATTCCTCCCGCGGGCGATCGCGGTAGATCTCGATGCCGTTGCCCTCGGGGTCGTTCAGGTAGAGCGCCTCGCTCACGAGGTGGTCGGACGCGCCGGTGAATCGCCCGCCGGCATCAACGACGCGCCGAAGGGCGCGGGCCAGCTCGAGGCGGCTCGGGACGAGGATCGCGAGGTGGAACAAACCGGTCGTGCCAGGTGGCCGGGCGGGCGCGTCAGGATCCGCGATCAGCTCGACCAGCGTCTCGTTCGCCGGCACCGAGGCCGATCCCGTCGCCGGAGCGCCCGAGCTGGCGTAGCCCGATCGCCTCTTCGTAGAAGCGGCTCACGCGATCGGCATCGGCCACGGTCAGGCCCACTGCGCCGATCGCGGCGGCGGGATCGATCCGGTTGCCGTCGGCGGTCGTCACGGCTCGAACGTTAGTGGGGTCCGGGCGCGGGCAGTCCCAGGCTCGCAGCCGTCGGCTGTCCCGCATACGGGCCGCGCCCGGTCAGGTTCCCCGCCCCGCATTGCGCCGCGATCGCGAGGGCCGCGGGCACATCCAGGCCCGCGCCGAGGCCGTACGTGAGACCGGCCGCGAACGAGTCACCCGCTCCGTAGGTGTCGGCGATCGGGCCGTCCAGCGGTGCCGCCTCGAACGAGCCGGTGCGGCCCTCCGTGCCCACATAGGTGCCGCCCTGCTTGCCCTCGGTCGTGACGACCAGGCGAGCCGAGTAGCCGAGCTGCTCGGGGTCGTCCTGCTCGCCCGGGTCCGATGCGCTGCGCACCAGCGCGTCGAGCTCCACGCCGCTTCCCTGGAGCGCATCCCGCGCCCTTGGCGTCGCGACCAGTACCCGCGCGCGCCGCGCCTCACGCAATGCACCGCTGTCGCCGCCCGTGAAGTACAGGCCGTCGATGTCGTCGAGGCGGGTCCACGGCAGGGGGTCGGCGGCGGCCGCGACGAGCCGAGGCCCGAGCGTCGCGATCGTGCGTTCGCCGCGGGCATCGAGGAACGTCACGGCACGTCGCTGAGGGACATCTCGCATCGCCGCCTCCAGCTCGACTCCCTGATCGGCGAGCTGCGCCTCCGAGCGCCGGGCGAGGTCGTCGTCCCCGAGCGCCGTATAGAAGAGCGCGCCACCGGCGAGCTTCGCGATCTGCACCGCCGCGACCGCGCCGCCGCCGGCCGCCTCCGCCCACCAACCCTCCGCGTGGACGATCTCGCCCGCGACCGGGACGTGCCTCACGGCGAGGAAGTCGACCCACTCGACGTGCCCGACGACTGCGAAGCCGTTCACGACTGTCTCACGTGGCCATGGCGCCACTGCGGCGGGGCTCCCGACGGCGCTCGAGCGCCTGGGCATAGATCCTGCCGAGCGCACCGGCATGGTCCTCGATCGTTCTGACGCCAGGCAGCCCGCCCTGGAGCTGGTTCCAGAGATCCGGCCGGAGGGCGGCTTCCCAGATCACGTCCGCAAGCGACTGGTCGTCGCCGACCTCGAAGTGAAGTCCGCTCACCCGGTCCTGCACGTGCTCCGCCATCCCGCCGATGCCGCTGCAGATCACAGGCCGCCCGTGCATGAAGGCCTCCTGGATCACGAGGGGAGAGTTCTCCCACCAGACCGACGGGACCACGACCCAGTCCGTGTCGGCCATGAGCTGCGGCAATTGCGCGTGCTCGTAGGGACCCGCGTCGATGACCGTCGCGCGAGTCTCCTCGAGCAACCGCGCGATCTCGGCTCGCATCTCTTCGGGCTGCTCCGCGTAGCCGGCGCCGTGAATCTGCAGCTGCCCGTCGAACGCCGGACCGAGCCTTGCCATCGCGCGCAGGAGCACGTCGATGCCCTTGAAGGGAGTGAGCACGCCGAAGAACGCAAAGCGATTGCGCCGGCTCCGTGGCTCGGCGGGCACACGCGGTGTCGCGGGGAAGCCATGCGGCTCGTGCTGGATCCGTGTGCGGGGAATGCCCCAGCGCACGTACTGCTCGAGCAGGAACCGGCTCGGCGCGATGAACGTGTCGACGTTGTCGAAGTGGGATTGGAGGAGGCGCTTCCGGAGGAAGAACTCCTGGGGCGCATGCTGGGGAAAGCATTCGTGACAGCGGCGCGGCGAGTCGTGCGTGCAGAGGCTCCCGTCCGTCCGGACCAGCTGGCCGTAGTGGTGGCAGATCGGCAGGTACTCGTGCAGCGTGAACACGATCGCTGCCTCGGGCAGCACCTGCCGGACCACCGAGACGAGCTCGGCGCCCAGAAAGAGGACATGCTGAAAGTGGACGACGTCAGGTCGCTGCGAACGCAGCAGCTCGGTAAAGCTCCTCACGAACGGGACCTTGTCGCGCAGGCGTATGAAGAACTTGTCGTAGTCGTCGTCGGAGAGGTAGGCGAGTATCTGGTTCGGGTCGTCGCCGGTTGCCGCAAACGGCGTCTGGGCGTGTTCGCTGGTCGGCCCCGGGTCCGCGCGCGCGAGTAGAAGCGGCTCGACGTCCTGCGATCGCACGAAGGCGTTGTAGACGCCCAGCGCATACGCCTCCGTGCCGCCCGGCGAGATCGACGGGTGGTTGTGCAAGACGAAGAGGACCCGCATCGGGGAGATCTTAGGTCGCCTGATCCGGTTGGGGGACGCGGATCAAGCTTGCGCCACGGAGCCGTAGATCGCGTTGAGCCACGCACCCACGAGCACGTCGAGGACGTTTGCCTCGTCGACGGCCGGCTCTTGACCGGCGAGCGTCGATAACAGCACGCGCTCGTTCATCCGGTTGAGCGCAATCGCGAGATCTCGGGCGCTGACACCTTCGGGCGCGGCGCCGCGTGCCCGCTCCGCCTCGATGACGGCCGTTGTCTCCTGCACGAAGCCCTCCATCACCCGTGCCCAGAGGTCGCGCGCCTCGGAGCTGGTCACGAGCGCGTCTGCGCCGGCGACCGTCACCGCGCGGTGCGCGCTGAAGGTGTCATAGATCGCGGTGATGCCCGCCCGCAGCCAGCGCGGTGGATCCTCGGCGAACCGCTCGACCGACTGGCCCATACGGCCGCGGGCCTCGGCGACCATGCGATCCAGCAACGTGAGGAGGACCGCTTCCTTCGAGGGGAAGTAGAAGTAGAAGGTCGGCCGGGAGATGCCCGCCCCGCGCGCGAGGTCGTCGACCGAGACTTCGTGGAAGGGACGCTTCTCGAGCATCTGCTCAGCGGTCTCGAGGATCGCGCGCTCGCGTTCGTCCCCGCGAGTCCGGCGCACCCGGCGGCCGCGACCGACGGGTGTCTCGGTCGATTGTGGAGGCGCGGTCACGAGCGCCATAATACACGGCGGTCGAGTGTGATCAACGTCACGTTGACATAATCGACAGTGTGTTGATAAGGTGCCCGCCGACCCGTCGAACGACCGAGGTGGAGTGAGGATGAAGCCAACGACAGGAACGCTCGAACCGGTAACTCCCCTGCCGAAGACGCCTCGTCGCCTCCCGGAGAGACCCGCCGAGCACGTCGACGTACTGATCGTCGGCGCCGGCCTGTCGGGCATCGGTACGGCCTGCCACCTGGCCGCGGACTGCCCCGGCAAGAGCTTCGCGCTCCTGGAGTCGCGGGACGCGATCGGCGGCACCTGGGACCTCTTCCGCTATCCCGGCATCCGGTCGGACTCCGACATGTTCACGCTCGGCTACTCCTTCCGCCCCTGGGAGGAAGCGAAGGCGATCGCCGACGGGCCGTCGATCCTCTCCTACATCCGCGAGACCGCGCGCGAGCACGACATCGAGGACAAGATCCGCTTCAACCACCGCGTCGTGCGGGCTGAATGGTCGACGGCCGACGGCCTGTGGACGGTCGTGGCGGAGCGCACCGACACGGGGGAGACCACCCGCTTCACGTGTGGCTTTCTGTTCACCTGCACCGGCTACTACCGCTACGACGAGGGCTTCACTCCTCACTTCGAAGGCGCGGAGCGCTTCCGGGGCCAGGTCGTGCATCCGCAGCACTGGCCTGCGGACCTCGACTACGCCGGCAAGCGCGTGGTCGTGATCGGGAGCGGCGCGACGGCGGTCACCCTCGTCCCGGCAATGGCGGAGAGCGCCGCCCACGTGACGATGCTGCAGCGCTCACCCAGCTACGTCGTTTCGCTGCCGGCCCGCGACCCGGTGGCCGACTTCCTTCGCCGGGTGCTGCCCGCGAAGGCTGCGTATCCCGCTCGCGCGGTGGAAGAACGTCGCTCATCACCACGCTGTTCTACAACCTCAGCCGCCGCGCCCCCGCGCCTGATGAAGAAGCTGATCCGCAAGGGCGTGGAGCGGCGCCTGCCGCGCGGCTACGACGTCGACAACGCATTTCAAGCCGAGCTACGACCCGTGGGACCAGCGTGTCTGCCTCGTCCCGGACGCCGACCTGTTCCAGGCGGTGAGCAAGGGCCAGGCCTCGGTCGTGACCGACCGCATCGAGACCTTCACGGAGCACCGGGCTGAGGCTCGAGTCAGGCGCCGAGCTCGAGGCCGACGTGATCGTCACCGCGACGGGCCTGAACCTGCTGCCGCTCGGCGGGATCGAGCTCGTCGTCGACGGCCGTGCGATCGACATCGCCGAGTCCGTCGGCTACAAGGGCATGATGCTCAGTGGCGTCCCGAACCTGGCCTACGCGGTCGGCTACACGAACGCCTCGTGGACGCTGAAGTGCGATCTCGTCGCCCAGCACGTGTGCCGCCTGCTCAACCACATGGACAAGCACGGTTACGCGCAGTGCACGCCGCGCGAGCCCGACCCTTCTCATCCGCGGCAGCCGTTCATCGACCTCGCGTCCGGCTACGTGATGCGCTCGATCGACAAGTTCCCGAAGCAGGGCAGCAGGGCGCCGTGGCGGCTCCACCAGAACTACGCGCGCGACATCCTGATGCTCAGGCGAGGCACGCTCGAGGACGGCGTGATGGAGTTTTCGGACGTCGGCTCACCGGTGCGCGCCGCGGAACGCCTCGCCGCCTGAGCCCAGAGACCGAAGTGCGGACAGCGCAGCGTTGTACCCGCACATTCCGTGGGCGCCGGCACCGGGAGGCGTGGCCGCCGAGCAGATGTAGACGCCCGGGATCCCGGTGGCGTACGGATCGAGTGCGAGGCGCGGCCGGCCGAGCATCTGCATCGGTGTGTTCGCTCCCGTGATGATGTCGCCGCGCACGTAGTTGGCGTTGTGGCGCTCCATGTCGCGCACGTTGCGGACGTGACGCGCGACGATCCGGTCGCGGAAGCCGGGTGCGAAGCGCTCGATCTGCTGCTCGATCTGGACCGTCGCGTCGCCGGTCCAACCCGCTGGGACGTGGGCGTAGGAGTACACGGGGAAGAGGCCTCCGCTCGCGCGTGACTCATCCGCGACGTACTGCTGGCACAGGAGGACGAACGGCCGGTCCGGCATCTTCCCGCGGTGGACGTCGCGCTCTGCCGCTGCGATCTCCCCGAACGTGCCGCCCACGTGCACGGTGCCGGCACGGCGCGAGGGCTCGTGCAGCCAGGGGATCCCACCCTCCACCGCGAAGTCGACCTTGAAAGCCGCAGGGCCATGCCGGAAGCGAGTGAACGCTCGCGCGACCCTGCGCGGCAGCCGGTCCCCGGCGATGCGCACGGCGGCCACCGGCGCCACGTCGAGCATCACGATGTCGGGCTTCCCGAGCTCGTCCAGGGACTTCACCTCGACACCCGTCTCGAGGCGCGCGCCTCGATCCTCGAGCAGCGAGATCATGGCGCGACTGATCGACCCCGAGCCTCCCTCGGCGACGGGCCACCCATGGCGATGTGCGGCGCTTCCGAGAGTCACCCCGACCGCCGATGACATGGGTGAGCCGAACGGCCGGAAGGCATGTGCGGCCACACCGGCCCACAGCGCGCGGCCTGCCGCCGTCCCGAAGCAGCGCGCCAAGGCGGCTGCCGGGAGCACGGAACGCATGCCGAAGCGCACGAGCTTCACGGGATGGGAGGGGACGCGCAAGAGCGGCCGCAGGAAGTCCTCCTCGAGGTCGGAGAAGCTCTTGCTGACCGGCCCGAAGAGCGCGCCCCAGCGGCGGCGGTCGGGGCCGAGCGCGGCCGCGGTCTGTTCCACGGATCGGTAGGCCGCCGCCCCGTCGCCACCCTCGAGTGGGTGCGAGTACTGGACCTCCGGCCACCGCCACGTCAGCCCGTGTGCCGCAAGGTCGAAGCGCCGCGCGAACGGCGAGTCGACCGCAAGCGGGTGCGCGGCGGAGCATTCGTCGTGCACCAGGCCCGGAACCGTGAGCTCGCTGCTCCGCGTGCCGCCGCCGAGACGCTCGTCGGCTTCGAGCACGCGCACTTCAACTCCTTCGGCCGCAAGCGTCAGGGCGGCAGCGAGTCCGTTCGGGCCGCTGCCGACCACCACCGCCGATGTCATGCGGTTGTGGGCACAGCCTTTCCGTCGTCGTCGCCGGCGCGCACGGGCACGTCCGGCGCGGGATGCCGAACCCGTTCGTATCCCGGCTTGCGCCACGTCACGTTGAGCGGATATCGGCCCGTTCGGCAGCCACGGCTGCTCGGCGACCGCGTCGGTCACCTTCCACTCGCCGCGCTCGACGAAGCCGACGGCCGCGTCCATCACCCAGTACTCCTGCTTGTTGCGGAAGATCGGCTCCGACTCGACCCACACGACGATGAACTCGCCCGGCGCGAAGTTGCAGCGCTTCTGAATCGCCTCGATCAGCCGCCAGTCGTGCAGGTGCCCGTCGCCGAAGTTGAAGCCGACGACCACGTTGCACAGCGCCTCTGCGTCGCGCAGGTAGTAGGAGTCGATGTCCTCGTCGAGCAGGTTCATCATCACGGAGTTGAGACCGCGGCCCATGCTGTGCATCGCGCGCCAGCTCACCCCGTGCTGCAGGACCAGCTCGGCGGCGTCCTCCCCGAACATGTCGGTGAGCTGCTGCTTCTGTGTGTTGGCGGGCTTGACGAGATGCTCGTCGAGCTTGCGCTCCGCGCCGGGCGCGAACGCCCACAGCGCCGAGGCCCAGTTGCCGGCGTACTGGCGCATCGACGGCAGGAACGACACCCACTCCGGCCGGTTGTTGCCGATGATCGGGAACAGCGTGCAGCCGATGACGGTCAGCGCGAGCAAGGCCGGGTCCATGTCACCGAGGCCATAGCCGTCCCACGCGGGGAACTGGAGGAACAGGAACGCCGCGAGGTACATGAAGAGGGCGTTCCATTCGAGCGGCACGGCGAGCGGGAACGTCGAGATGATGAACAGGTGGAAGCCCATCATCACGATGACCGCGGCGACGGTGAGCGTGTGGTTCTGTGAGAACAGCAGCACGAGCGGCGTGATCAACTCGACGACCGTGCCGGGCCCGTGGGCGAGCATCAGCGCGCGTTCGGACGGCCGGATGTCGTCGGGGTAGTTGCGGTAGTGCATCCGCTTGATCGTCTTGGACAGCATCCACGGAGTGTTGGAGACCATCGGCGGGATCACGTGGCCGAAGTGGCGGCCGATCTTGGACACCGCCGCGCCCACCCAGACCGTGACGATCAGGATCTTCGCCGCGACGACCATGTCCACGAACGGGAAGAACGCGAAGAAGATGAGCGCCGGGAGGTACTGCTCCGATCGCGCCGCGATCCACGTGACCTTGTCGCGGAGGCCCATCAGCACGTTCAGCACGATCGCCGCGACCAGCGGCGCGGTCGGGATCAGACCCTCGTTGGCGCCGATCGCCTCGACAGCGCTCGAGTCCTGTGTGCCGGGCATCGCGAGGCACACCACCAGCGAGATGAGGAAGCCGACGTAGAGCGCGACGTCGAGCGGCGTGCGCTCGTCCCCCGCGGTGCCCGGCACCTTGTCGGGCCACGGCGGCTGGCGCAGCGTCTTCGTCCGCGCCCAGTAGAGCACCCCGCCGGTCATCGGCTTGAAGTGGAACGTGAGCGGGCCCCACGCGCCGGCGACGCCGAGGGACTCGAGCAGCATCACCCACACGACGAGCTTCTGCCAGACGATCGGCTCGCGCCAGGTCTCGGAGAGATCCAGCGGGTTGAGGCCGGTCGTGAGCGCGGCGACGGCCCACCCCGTGATGCAGAACGTGAGGAGCTTGAAGATGTAGAGGATCGGGAAGAGCTTCGGCCCGCCGAAGCCGTAGTCGACCCAGTGCCGCGAGAACCGTTTGATTCGCTCCCGGTACGGGATGTCCATGACCGTCTTCCCCGGCTCGATCGCCGGGAAGTTCGGTGTCGTCAGCCCCATCGTCCACTCCTCCTGCTTCCGGACCTCGTGTTGCCGATGCGACCGTACACGACTGGATGATCAGCGGCTATGCTCGGTCGAGTCCTGAGAGGGGGAGCCGCATCGGACGTCTGAATACTCTGGTTCTCGCGGGTTGTCTCACTTTCATCGGCCTCGTCGCTCCGGCTAATGCGGCATTCCCGGGCACGAACGGAAAGATCGCCTTCAGGTCGCAACAGGATGGCGACAACGACGTCTTCGTGATGAATGCCGATGGCTCGGGGCTGGTCAATCTGACCGCGGCCACCGACAACCCGGATTGGCCTTCGCAATCCGATCCGGCCTTCTCGCCCAACGGTCAGAAGATCGCCTTCGTGACAAACCGCAACGGCGGCCAGGGTTGGGGGTTCGACCTCTATCTGATGAACTCCGACGGAAGCGGGCAGAGTCTGTTTCGGGGCGGCTCTGGCAGCGAGAGCGCTCCCGCCTGGTCTCCCGACGGGACCAGGATCGCCTTTGATCGGGATGCGTCCAGTTACGGCTTGATCATCGTGAAGGACGTGGCGGGCGCGCCCACCAGCCCCGAATCCGTCCTCTCGCCGGGCAACCCGTACAGCGAAAGGTCCCCGGCGTGGCGCCCAGACGGCACTCGCATCGCGTTCCAGCGTGCGGAGTTCGTGATCGACCCGGGTGAGGGCGACCCGATCCTGCAGCCGGCCGATGTCTGGAGCATGAACCCAGATGGGACGGCGAGGACGAACCTCACCAACCACCCTGCCCAAGACATCACGCCCGCCTGGTCGCCAGATGGGCAGAGGATCGCATTCGGAAGCGATCGAGGCGGGAGCTACGACATCTACGTCATGAACGCGAACGGCACTGGCGTCAGCCAGCTGACGACCCACGCCGGGTCCGAGTGGGGGCCTGCCTGGTCGCCCGACGGGCAGTCGATCGTCTTCCATCGGCAGGTGACAGCGACGAACTATGAGATTTACAAGATGGATGCCGACGGCGGCGGACAGGTCCCGATCACCAACCATCCGCTCTGGGACATGGAAGCTGACTGGCAGCCGCTCCCGCAAGGCTATCCCCGGCCGAAGGGCGCCTCGCCTACCTACGCATCGCTGGTGCCGGCTTACACCCAATGCACCGCGCCCACCAACACGCACGGCGCGCCGCTGTCGTTTCCGTCCTGTACGCCATCACAGACCTCGACCGAGCTCACGGTCGGCACACCGGACGCCAACAGCCGGGGCGCAACTCGATCGGCTACGTGGTGCTCTCGCACCGCTCGGCAACGCCGCCACGCCCGCGGACGAGGCAGATGTGAAGGTGAACGCGAGCATCACCGACGTGCGCCGCCGCTCCGATTTTTCCGACTACACCGGCGAGCTCGGCCTGCGGCTGCCGCTCCAGATCACCGACCGCAACAACACTGGCGCGGGCCCGGCGACCGTGCAGCCACAGAGATCGGCCTGAGCGTCCCTGCACCGCCACCGGCCGACGAACATCGGTTCTAGTGTGGGCAGGTCAGCACGGTCGAGGCTGTCGTGCCCGGTCGGTGAACGAGAACGACCCGGACGGTATGGGAGCTAGAGGGATTGCGGGCTCGACGACGGCGGCTCGGACGAGCGACGCCGATACGGCCGGCAACTCCTCTTCGCCGTACAGGGCGTGTTCGTACCGTAAGCCCCCTTCTCGCGGGCCGTCCACAGGATTCCGCTGACGTAGGTGACCGCCGTCTCGGCGACGACCGGGTCGGGCGAGTCGCTTATGGTCGTCTCGATGTTGGCGCCGGTCGGCGCCACCGGTTGCCAGTCGGGCCAGTAGCCGGAATCGCCCCCTATTGCGCCCGTGCCGTCGGGCCGGTAGGTGTGGCTATTCGACAGGATCAACTCGCCGTCCGGCGACCAGGCTGGTGCGTCCGGCGTCCAGGCTGGTCCGTCGTTCGAGATAAAGGAGGGCTTGATGTACTGAAGACCGGACCCATCGCGGTTCATCACGGAGAGATAGTGCTCGGAGTGATCCGGATATGGAGACCACCGCGTCTCCGTGAGAACGATCTTCTGGCTGTCTGGCGACCAGTCGGGATGGCTGTAGTCGAGCGCACATGGATCGGGACGGGTCGTGAGCACCGTCAGACCGGTTCCGTCCGGATTGACCGTCGCCACGTCGGCGAAGCCGCAGGCGCCGACGGCCGAAAACACGATCTTCGTTCCGTCGGGCGACCAGACCGGGTCGTACACGTCCCTGAATAAGCCGCTCGGCGTCAGTTGAACGGCGTTCGAGCCGTCGAGATCGCTTGCGACCAGTACCTGGTTGATCGTCTCGTACACGAGCCTCGTGCCGCTCGGCGACCAGCTTGGGTGCCTGCCGTTTAGCCCGGTGTCGAAGTCGCCGCTTCCGTCGGCATTCATAATGTGGATCGCGCCATAGGCGTACGTGGTCGAGTAGGCCAGTCGCTGCCCCTCCGGTGACCAACGAGGTCCGGAGGAGCCATTCGGCTGGGGCGAGATGAGCCGGTGGTCGGTGGCATCCTGCTTCACGGTGTAGATGCCTTTCACGGGAGCATTCACGTATTGGAAGGCGGCGATCCTGCCATTAGCTCCCGGAAAAGCTGCCTGGGCGGCCGGAGCAGCTGCGGCCAGCACAGCCCCGGCAACTACCACTCCCCCGATCGTGCTGCGAAGCGCCCTAGACATTCGATTCGTCCCCTCGTCGAACAAGCCGCGCGACCAACTCTAAGGCACGGCGTTGGCGTGGTCCAGCGTCCTCGTTCTAGGTCTGACCGTCGAGAAAGCGGGCCAGCACGGCGCGCCCATTGCCCCGCCATCGGGTCGCTGTGGCGAAGGGGAGCGTGTCGAACGACTCCTCGACTGCGGTGTAACCGGATCGTTCTTCAAACGCGGCAGTGCCACGCGAAGCCGCTGCCAATCGCTTAGATCCGCTCCACGGAGCGGCGATGGAATCGAACCATCCAACCGTGGGGCTGCCACGGCCTGCTGGTTTTGAAGACCAGATGGGCCACCAGACCCCTGCCGCTCCACACCGATCGTAGTGGTCGCCATCGAGACGTCCACCGGCAAACGGCGGCTTCCGGAACCGGCATCCAGCGTCCTCGGTCGCCCGCGTACTTTCCGAGTACGCGAGCTCCCTGCGTCCTTGACTGCCGGCCCCGGAACCTCGCCGTTTGCTCGGCGGACGTCCCGACGACGACCACTGGGCGCAACTGAAATGCTGCGCACGTGGGGCGCCTGCTCATCGAGAACGGTTACGTGCTGTCGATGGACGACGCCGTCGGCGAGCTCGAGCAGGGCAACGTGCTGGTCGAGGACGATCGCATCGCCCAGGTCGCGCCGTCGATCGAGGTGTCCGACGCGGAGCGGATCGACGCGCGCGGCATGGTCGTGATGCCGGGCTTCGTCGACACACATCGGCATACCTGGCAAACGGCGATGCGGGCGATCTGCGCCGACTGGACGCTGATGGAGTACTTCCGCGGGATCCGCATCAACATCTCGCCGGAGTACACGGCCGACGACGTCTACGTCGGCAACTACGTCGGCGCGCTCGAGGCGCTCGATGCGGGCGTCACGTCGATCCTCGACTACTCGCACTGCAACAACAGCCCGGCGCATGCCGATGCCGGGATCGCGGGCCTTCGCGACGCCGGCATCCGCGCGGTCTACGCGTACGGCTACTACCCGGCGCCGGTCACCGAGCCGGCGTTCGCCTCACACGACCAGCGGATCGCCGACGCGCGGCGGGTGCAGGCGGAGCATTTCTCCTCCGCCGACGGCCTCCTGACGATGGGCGTCGCGATCACCGAGACGGGCCTGCTGCCGTGGGAAGACACGGCCACGGAGGTGCGCTCGGCACGCGAGCTCGGCGTGCTGCTGACCGCGCACACCGCATGTGTGTGGGGCTCGCAATCGACGATGGGTGTCCGCGAGCTGCAAGCGCACGGCCTGCTCGACGCGGCTCAGGTGCACGTCCACTGCAACGCACTCTCCGACGACGAGCTGCGGCTGCTCGCCGATGCAGGCGCGAAGGTGTCGAGCACGCCGGAGACCGAGCTGCAGATGGGCATGGGTCATCCGGTGATCGGCCGCGCGCTCGCGCTCGGGATGAAGCCGACGCTCGGATGCGACATCGTCTCCCTGAACGCCGGTGACATGTTCGCCCAGATGCGCATCGGCCTTCAGTTCGAACGCGCGATGGAGAACGATCCCGTGATCGCGTCGGGCGAGATGCCCGCCACCCTGCGACTGGGCGTGCGCGACGCGCTGCGGTGGGCGACCGTGAACGGGGCGGACGCGCTCGGGCTGGGGACGCGGATCGGGTCGATCTCGCCCGGCAAGCAGGCGGATCTGATCCTCGTCGGAGGCGAGGCGCTCAACATGACGCCGCGCCCGGAGCCGGTGGGAAGCGTGGTCGTCCAGGCGAACGCCTCCAACGTCGACACGGTGATCGTCGCCGGCCGGATCGTGAAGCGGGCCGGCGGACTGGTGGGCGTCGATCCCGCGCACGTTCGGCGCCTGGCCGACTCCTCGCGGGAGCGCATCTTCAGTGCCGTCGCGGCCAAAGGCCCGCTGCTGCCGCCCGAGCCGGAAGGCTTCACGGAGGCGCTCAACCAGCTCGCCGAGGCGAACCTGGCGCAGGCTCGCTGAGCCGCGGACCTAGTGCGAGACCGAGCGGCGGACCGGGAGCGGGTCCGACGGTACGTCCCGGCCGAGCAGCCGGCGTCGCAGGCGCATCGGCGGCGAGCTCACGATCGCGCGGAAGAAGCCGCGGCTCTTGAGCTCGAACCGCAGCGACAGATCGCCGGGACCGACCAGCTCGCGCTGGAGCTCGTACGGGTCCAGCCACCCTGGTGCGCACAGGTGGCGGCGGTCAGGTAGCCGGCGCGGTCGGCGGCCTCGGGGCAGACGTGGGAGTAGCGGCCGTAGGGATACGCGAAGCTCATCACGTGCGTGTCGAGCATCTCCTCGAGCATCAGCTTCGACGAGCGGAGCTCGCCGTAGGCGATGTTCGGGTCGAGGATCCGCGCCATGTCGCAATGGGTGTTGGTGTGGGAGCCGATCTCGATGAAGGGCAGCTCCGAGACCGCGCGCAGTTCATCGAGGTCCATCAGCCGCATGCCCGCGCCGGCGCTCACCCACGGGTGAGGCTCTCCCAGCAGTCCGGGACAGACGAAGAGCGTGGCCGGCACGCGCAGCGCTCGCAGGACGCTCGGCAGGAGCGTCGCGTTGTCGAGGCTGCCGTCGTCGAACGTAAGCGCGCAGACGCCCGCCATCGGCTGGCCCTCGATCATCCGGATCCCGAACTCGGTCATGGTGACGAACTCGTAGTCGCGCGCCAGCAGGCGCTCGATCTGGGCGCGCAGCTCCTGCGGCGAGATCACGAGCTGCTCGGGATCGTGCTCGGGGCTGACCTCGCCGAGCGCGTGGTACGCCAGCACGAGGGGCGGGCGCATGAAGCCGCTGCGCGGCACCTGCACCGCGTCCGATGAATTACGCATGGTCGGTCCTGACCTCCGGGAGAAAAGCGAATCCGTTCAAAGACCATTGAACCAGCGCCGCCTGTGACGCGCCACTGGAATGTGGCGCCGGTGCGCTACCTGACGGCGGCCTCGATCAGGTGCGGAAAGAGGAACACCTCGACCGAGACGGACAGGAGCAGCGTGGGAACGGCGACCGCGACCGTGACGAGCGTCGCGGCCAGCAGCTGATCCCAGTCGCCGCGGCGGCTGGCGATCAGCCACGCTGCGAGCGGCAGGAACAGCGCGGTCAACTCGGGCACGGCATGGGGCAGCAGCAGGAGGAAGAAGTGGAAGTCGCCGAGGTCGAACTGCGCGGCCGCGCTCGAGAGCGTCGCGCCCAGGAAGTAGGCCTGGGTGGAGAGCGAGAAGAGCGTCGCACCCGCGACGAACAGCATCGCGTAGGGCCCGGCCTTCTCGTGGATGGTCTTCGAGAGACCGCTCCGGCTGGCGGCCGAGTACGGCAGCGAGTTGAGCGCGATGAATCCCGCCACGCAGGCGAATGCGTGCAGTGCGAGCACGAGCGAGTTGCGGAACAGGATCAGCCCGATGTCCTCGATGTCCGGCCCGTGGACGAGTCCCGGGATGTAGATGCCGGACGGGTCGGGCGTCGAGACGCGAGCCACCAGATAAACGGCCGCCAGCAGGCCGAACGCGATCAGCACGCTCGCGAAGATCCAGCTCCTCATCACCCGCCAGGGGTGGTGGTTCCAGCGGCGAAGCGTCTCTTTGGTGGCGCCGACCCCCTGCAGGAAGACGAGATCGTCGACGACAGGCACGGTCGATCTATCGGCCAAACTTCGCTCCGTCTACAGGGGGTTCACCCATGTTCGATCGGCTAGGTTAAGCGCATGGATCGCGTCACCTGGGAACAGAAGCTGCCGCTTCGGAGCCCGACGCTCGTGTGCTCGTTCAAGGGGTGGAACGACGCCGCCGAGTCGGCGTCCTCCGCGCTGCGATACCTGGCGACCCAATGGGACGCCGAGCGGATCGGCGCGATCGACCCGGAGGAGTTCTTCGATTTCCAGGTCACACGTCCGACGGTCAAGCTGACCGAGGGCCTCACGCGCGAGATCGACTGGCCCGAGTTCGTGTTCTCGAGCGCCGCCGTGGCGGGCTCCGGCCGCGATGTCGTGTTCCTGGTCGGAAACGAGCCCAACCTGCGCTGGAAGACGTTCGCGGCGACCACCGTGGGAGCCGCGCGCGAGCTCGGCGTCCAGCAAGTCGTGTCGCTCGGCGCCCTGCTCGCCGACGTGCCCCACACGAGGCCCGTCCAGGTGACCGGCATCGCGGGCGACACCAAGATGGCCGAGCGCCTCGGCTTCTCACAGACGCGCTACGAGGGGCCGACCGGGATCGTCGGCGTGCTGCACGACGCCTGTGCGCGCGCCGGGCTCGAGTCCGCAAGCCTCTGGGCGCCCGTGCCGCACTACGTCGCGGCCGTGCCGAGCCCCAAGGCGTCACTCGCCTTGATCCGGAGGGTCGAGGCGCTGCTCGGCGTGACGCTCGAGCTCTCGGGTCTCGAGGAGGCGAGCATCGAGTACGAACGGCGCCTGGACGAGGCGGTGGCCGCGGAGCCGGAGGTCCGCGCGCTCGTCGAGCGTCTCGAGCAGCAAGCCGACGAGTCGGAGATCTCCTTTGGCGACCTGCCCTCCGGCGACTCGATTGCGCGCGAGTTCCAGCGTTTCCTGCGCGACCAACCCCCGGGCGAACAGGAGTCCTGATGGACCAGCGGCTGAGTCTCGTCACCCTCGGGGTGCGAGACCTCGGCCGCGCCCGCACGTTCTACGAGGCGCTCGGCTGGTCGACCGGCGCGAGCCCCGAGGACGACGTCGTCTTCTTCCAGGCCGGCGGCATGATCGTGGCGCTCTGGGACCGCGCGCGGCTCGCCGAGGACAGCGGCGTCACGGACGGCGGTGGCTGGGGCGGCGTCACGTTCGCCTACAACACGCGCTCGCCGGAAGAGGTGGACGCGGTGATCGAGGAGGCGCGCTCAGCTGGCGCGACGATTCCGCGGGAGCCGGGCGAGACCTTCTGGGGCGGCTACTCCGGGGTGTTCGTGGATCCTGAGGGCCATCCGTGGGAGGTGGCGCACAATCCTCGGTGGACGGTGCGCGAGGATGGGTCGGTGGAGTTGGGGTAGGGCCGGCTGCCCGACCGGGCTTCACTGGCTCTTAGGCGCTCGTGCCCGAGACATCCAATCGCGGTTACCGTGCAGTTTGGCTCGGCCTAGCCTCCATCCCTCAACGCTTTAGTGCCAGTCCTGCCCGGACGACGCTGGACTCGAGGCTGTTTCAGGACCCAGCCGCCTACCGCTCAGCCGCGGGGCACAGGAGCTGGAAGTCGCACATCGAGCAGACCTTGAACGACGGGGTCGGGTCGAAGCGCTGCGCGATGATCGACTCGGCCACCTCGGTCGCGGTCTCCTCGATGCGGTGCATGTCGTCGTCGCTCGGCTGGACCGGGACCTTCTCGTCGTCCAGTACGTAGTAGTAGCTCTGCTTCGCCGAGTCCAGGCGCCATGACTCGCGTGCGCCGAGCTGGTAGAGCGACAGCTGGATGTCGTCCTTCAGCTCTGACGGCCGCCGCGCCCGGCCGGTCTTGTAGTCGATCAGCTCGTAGGAGCCGTCCGGCAGGCGGTCGACGCGATCCACGCGGCCGCGCAGCAGGTGGGGGCCGATGCGGAACGCGAAGTTCCGCTCGAACCAGACCGGCGAGCCTTCCTCGGCGGTGAAGCGTTCCTGGTAGCGCTCGAGCGCCACGACGCCCTTGTCGTGGAGCTGGCGCTCCTCGTTGGAGTCGGTGAAGCCGCCGCGGCGCCAGCCCGCCTCGAACAGGGTCACGAGCCGCTCGGGCCCAGGCGTCTCGAGCATCACCTGGCCCGAGGCCTCCTCGTTCGCGAGCTGCGAGTGGTAGCGCTCGAGCACCTGATGCACCAGGATCCCGAACCGCTGCGGCAGCGTCTGCTCGCGCGGGATGGAGAAGACGCGCGCGAACTTGTAGCGCAGCGGGCACGAGCGGTAGACGTCGATGTCGGTCGCCGACAGCATCAGACCGGAGCCCCGCAACGGCAGATATGACTCCAGCGAAGGGATCTTGCGCTCGGCCAGCAGCTCGCGACGGCGCAGGTTCTCCCGCTCGGAGGCCATCAGCAGCGAGTCGAGGTTGGAGCCCAGGAACACCTCGCGCTGCTCGGCGCTCAGGACGTGCGAGAGCACCTGGTTGATCTCGCCGATCGAGCTCGCCAGCTCCTCCTCGCGGGGGCGGCGCTCGATCAGGCACGCAAGCTTGATCAGGTCCATGTAGCGCGCGACGGCCTGGACCGCGTCGAGGTGCGCGTCCAGGCGCAGCTCGCTCATCCCGGCGCCGACCTGCGCGACGCTTCCGAGCACCTCGTCCCGCATCATGCGGAAGGCCGAATAGAGGTCCTCGTGGATGCCGAGCAGCTCCTCGTTGCGCTGCTCCTCCTCCGCGTCGAGCGCGGTGCGCGCCTCCTCGTAGAAGACGGATGGCTTTTGCATGGTCTCGTCGCCCGACCCCGCGCCCGACCGCTCGGGCCAGGCCAGCACCAGTCGCCGACGCGCGCGCGTCATCGCCACGTACAGCAGGCGCCGCATCTCGTCCTGATGCGCCTCGCGGCTGTCTTCCGGCAGGTCCTCCTTGAGCAGCGCCTCGGGCACCGGGTCGCGCGGGCCGCGCCGCTGGCCGGGCATGCGGCTCTGCTGGACGCCGAGCACGTAGACGCATTCGAACTCGAGCCCCTTCGCGCCGTGCATCGTCATCACCTGAACCGCACCGGGGCTCGCGCGCACGGTCGCCTCCTCCTCGCGCAGGCCCGCCTGGCTCACCGCACTGACGTATGAGGCGAAGTCTCGCGAGCTGCGCCCCGGCTCCCGCCGCACCCAGGCGGCCGCGAGCTCGGCGAACTTGGCGATGTTCACGAGACGCTCGAGCGACTCCGTGCTGGCGCTGAAGAGATATTGCTTGCGCAGGCCGATCCGCTCGATCAGGCGGTGGATGAACAGATCCGGCCGCATGTCCTCGAACGCGCGGCAGGCGCTGCGGTGCAGCCGCAGGAACGTCTCCATGCGCTCGCGCGCCTCGGGCGGCACCTCCGGCGTCTGGAGCGCGGCATCGAGCGCCGAGACCATGTCGGTCTTGCGCCGGCGCGCGATCAGCGTCGCACGCGCGAGATCGACCGGCGAAAGCTCGACCGGAGGCCGCAGCAGGGCGCGCACGACCGCGTTCGCGTCGTTCGGGTCGGACAGCAGGCGCAGCCAGGCGAGCAGGTCGCGTACCTCGGCTCGCTCGAAAAAGGCCGCCGCGCCCACCAGCCGGTAGGGGATGCCGCGCTCCTCCAGCGCGGTCGCGACGAGCTGGCCCTCGTTGCGGACCGAGCGCACGAGCACTGCGCACGATGCCGGCTCGATGCCGTCCGCGATCAGCCGCTCGAGCTCTCCGGCGACTGCCTGTGCCTGGGCGCGCTCGTTCTCGCAGCGCCAGAACGAGACCGGCTCGAGCCCGAAGGGATTGGGTTTGCGGCCGGTGGCCCGGCCGGTCGCTTTCAACCGCTTCTCGAGGCGCTCGGCGCTCGGCTGAACGACCGCGTGCGCCGCGTCGAGAATCGGCTGACTCGAGCGGTAGTTGGCCTCCAGCCGGATCACCTTCGCGTCCGGATAGGCGACCTGGAAGTCGTGGATGTTCTTTCGCGAGGCGCCGCGGAAGCGGTAGATCGACTGGTCGTCGTCACCCACCACCACCACGTTCCGGCGGCGCTCGACCAGCAGCCGCAGCAGCTCGTTCTGCGCGAGGTTGGTGTCCTGGTACTCGTCGACCAGCACCGCCTCGAAGCCCTCCGTGACCCGCTCGCGCATCGCCGGGCGGTCCTCGAGCAGCCGGATCGCGCGCATGATCATCTCCCCGAAGTCGATCGCGCCGGCTTCGTCGAGCAGGCGGTCGTGATCCCGGTAGAGGTGCGCGAACTCCAGCTCGCGCTGGCTCTGGTCCCGCTCGGGGTCGCTCGGCGAGGCGGCCAGCGACTCCGCCCAGCGCAGATACTCCTCGGCGCTCACCATCTCGTCCTTCAGGCGGTCGATGCGGTCGAGCGCGCGTGCGAAGAAGGGAGCCGGATTGCCGCGCATCTCGTGATGGCGGATCGAGAGCCTGTCGGCGTGGTCCATCAGGAGCGCCAGCCGGTCGGCCTGGGTGACGGGGTGGAAGAACGGGTCGAAGCCGCCCTCGAGCGACTCCTCGTGGAGCAGTCGCGCGCAGAAGGCGTGGAAGGTCGAGCAGTGCAGCTCCTCGTAGGGCTCCTCGAGCAGCTCCTCGGCGCGCGCCCGCATCTCCTCCGCCGCCTTGGTCGAGAACGTGAGCGCCAGCACCCGGGCCGGATCCACGCCCTGCGCCGCCAGCCATGCGATCCTCCGCGTGATCACGCGGGTCTTGCCGCTGCCCGCGCCGGCCAGCACGAGCAGCGGCCCGCCGGGATGGGTGACGGCTTCCTTCTGGGCCTCGTTGAGGCCGGCGAGCAGCTGATCCCGCATCGGAGTGATGGTAACCCCGGGTTCCGCCGCCTCGTACGATCTGCGACACCTTGAGCACGAACATCACGGATAAAGCGCTGGAAGCCGACTGGCTCGCCGTCTGCCGCCGCTCGGCGGAGCGCCTCGCGAGCGTCTTCACCGAATACCCCTCGACCGGCGAGCGCAAGGTCGGGGTGGGACGAGGTGCGGGCGGCGACCAGACCCTCGTGATCGACCACGGGGCCGAGGACGTGGTGCTGGCCGAGCTCGACCGGCTCCACGCCGAGGGGTACGAGTTCACGGCGATCTCCGAGGAGCGAGGCGTCCTGCCCTACGGGAACGGGGAGAGCGCGGTGCGCGTGGTGATCGATCCGATCGACGGCTCGCTCAACGCCAAGCGGCTGCTGCCCACCTTCGCGCTCAGCATCGCCGTCGCATCCGGCGACTCGATGGAGGACGTCGAGTTCGGCTTCGTCCACGAGTTCGGCACCGGCGACGAGTTCGTCGCCCGCCGCGACGGCGGCGCCACCCTGAACGGCCGCCCGCTGGTGCTCGAGGACCCGGACGGCTCGACGCTCGAGGTCGTGGGACTCGAGTCGGCCCGGCCGGAATGGCTCCTGCCGGTCGTGGAGGAGCTGGTCGCGAAGACCTACCGGCTGCGTGTGATCGGGTCGATCGCGGCGTCGCTCTGCTTCGTCGCGGCGGCGCGCTTCGACGGGATGGCGAGCGCCAACGTCTGCCGCTCGGTCGATGCCGCCGCCGGCCAGCTGATCGTCCGCGAGGCGGGCGGCTTCGTCAGCTTCCTCGGGTACGGGGGCGTCGAGGCGCCGCTCGATCTCGACGCGCGCTACCGGCTCGTGGCGGCCCGGACGCCCGAGGGCCTGGACGTGCTGGCGCGAGCGCTCACGGCCGCCGGCGTGCCCGGAGACTGAAATCGGGACCATCGAGAACGGTTGCTGTCGATTTCCGCCCGCCCGTTCGTCTTCTGGGTAAACCCATCCACCCCGAAAAGGAGGGCGATATGCAGTTCATGCTCTTGATCCACGACGACCCGGCTCGCTTCGGCGCGATGAGCGAGGACGAGCGCGGCCGCCTGTACCAGGAGTACGGCGCTTTCACGCAGGAACTTCGTGAGGCGGGGGCGATGGCCGGCGGCGACCAGCTCCAGCCGGCCTCGACCGCGACGACTGTCCGGCTGCGCGACGGCGAGCAGCTCGTGACCGATGGGCCCTTCGCCGAGACGAAGGAGCAGCTGAGCGGCTTCTACATCGTCGACGTCGAGACGCTCGACGAGGCGCTCGAATGGGCGGCAAAGATCCCGTCGGCCCGACTCGGCACGATCGAGGTGCGGCCGATCGTTTCGGTGGCCGCGGAGGCGCAGGCATAGTAGAGGCCGTCTTCCGCCGGGAATGGGGGCGGACGGTCGCTTATCTGGGCCGCGTCCTCGGTGACCTCGAGCTTGCCGAGGACGCGGTGCAGGACGCGTTCACCACCGCGCTCGAACGCTGGCCGCGAGATGGGATGCCGAGCTCCCCGGCCGCCTGGATCGCGACGAGCGCGCGCAACGCGGCCATCGACCGTATCCGCCGCGACCAGACGCTGGCGCGCAAGCGCGCGTTGCTCGCCCGGCTGGACGCCACAGCACAGCCGATGCCCGACGACGAGTCATCCATTCCGGACGAGCGCCTGGGACTGATCTTCGCCTGCTGCCACCCGGCACTTGCGGCCGACGTCCGGGTGCCGCTCACACTGCGCATGCTCGGCGGCCTCAGCACCGAGGAGATCGCACGCGCCTTCCTGGTGCCCGAGGCAACGCTCGCCCAGCGGCTAGTGCGGGCGAAGCGAAAGATTCGCCAGGCCGGAATCCCGCTGGGCACGCCGGCTGATCCCGTGCTTCCCGAGCGGCTCCGCGGGGTGCTGACGGTCCTTTACCTGATCTTCAACGAGGGTTACTCGTCCCACCGTCCGGAGCTCGCCGACGAGGCGATCCGTCTCGCCAAGCTGCTCGCGGTCCTGATGCCCGACGAGCCGGAGGCGCTCGGACTGCTGGCGCTGATGCTGTTTCAGGACTCGCGGCGCGACGCACGCATCGACGTGAGCGGAGAGCTCGTGCTGCTGGCCGACCAGGATCGCTCGCTCTGGAATCGGGCGGAGATCGACGAGGCGCGCCGGGTACTCGAGCGGGCGCTCTCGTTTCGCCACCCCGGGCACTATCAGCTGCAGGCCGCGATCGCGGCCCTGCATGCCGAAGCCGTGGATCCTGGCCGGACGGACTGGGCGCAGATCGCCGTCCTCTACGGAGAGCTGGTGCGCATAGATCCCTCCCCTGTGGTGGCGCTCAACCGCGGGGCCGCGATCGCGATGGCGGAAGGGCCTGAGTCCGGCCTCGAGCTGATCGATGGCCTCGGTGACGCGCTCGACGGCTACCACCTGTTTCACTCCGCTCGTGCCGATCTGCTGCGGCGGCTCGGTCGCGACGAGGAATCGGCCGCCGCCTACGCGCGTGCGCTCGAGCTGGCTCCGGAGGGCGCCGAGCGCCGCTTTCTCGAACGGCGGCTGGCAGCCCTGCCCTGAGAGCTAGCGGCTCGCGATCAGATCGGCGATCTGCGCCGCGTTGCGGACGCCGTAGTCCTCGTAGCAGTTGTTCATGAGCACGTGGACCTGCTTGGACTTCGCTGCCAGCTCCTTCACCGGCTCCACCCACTTCTCGCAGCTCCTCCTCCGTGTAGAGGTAGCGGAAGCGCTCGGCGGGCGTGATCCCCGGCTTCTCCCACGTCTCGGCGTTCCGGCCGTGAAAGCGGACCATTGCCAGCTCCGGCGAAGTCGCGGCCACGACCGGCGGCACCGAGGTCTTGAAGCCCTGCGGCTCGTCCACCACCACATATGTGAAGGCGAGCTCCTCGCAGCAGCGCGAGCGTGCGCTCGGCGCTCGCGTCGTCCTTCACCCAGCCGCCGCCGCGGAACTCGACCGCGATCCGGTACGGGAACGAGTCCGCCAGCTGCTCGAGGTAGTCGCGGTTCGCCCGGGACGGGACGAACCAGTGCGGGAACTGGAACAGCACCATCCCGAGCCGGCCCGCCGCATCGAGCGGGCGCAGCGCGGACACGAACATGTCCTCGACGAGCTGGAGCGCCTCCGGCGGCAGGTCCTTGCGGTAGAAGCGCTTCTTGTCCGGCAGCTCCTCGCGCAGCTTCGCCGGGAGGCCGCGGGCGCGGCGCCGGGTGATGGGTGAGCAGCGAGAACGCCTTCACGTCGAACACGAAGTCCATCGGCGTGCGCTCGATCCAGAGCGCCGCGTTTCGCTCGGAGGGCAGCGCGTAGTAGGAGGAGTCCACCTCCACCAGCGGGAAGCGCTCCGAGTAGTAGCGCAGGCGCTCGGCGGGCGTGTCGACGTCGGGCGGGTAGAAGCACTTGCAGTCGAGCAGCGTCTTGTCGGTCCAGCTCGACGTGCCGTAGCGGATGTTGTCGACGGGCTTGCCGTCAGGCATCGCTCATCAGGGCTTCAACCTGTGGCCCGAGCGGAACAGCCACACCGACCACCAGAAGAGCGCCGCGGCCAGCGCCGCAGTGACGGCGAGCGCGATTGCCGGCGCCACGTCCGAGGTGCCCAGGAACCCGTAGCGGATCCCGTCCACGATGTAGAAGAGCGGGTTCAGGTGGGTCAGCTGGTGCCAGGGCGACGGCAGGATGTCGACCGAGTAGAAGACCCCGCCGACGAACACGAGCGGCTGGATCACGAGGTTCTGCACGAACGCGTTGTGGTCCCAGGTCTGGGCGTAGATGCCGACGATCAGGCCGAGCGACGAGAACAGCAGGATCGCGAGGAGCGACGCGACGATCAGCACGAACGGATGCTCCACCGGCACGCCCAAGAGCGGCGCCGCGACCGCCGTGGTGACGATCCCGATCGCGAGCGCGCGCAGCACGCCGCCGATCGTGAGGCCGATGTCGACCTGCCACGCCCGCATCGGCGCGGCCAGGATGTCGTCGATGTAGCGGTCGTTGCGCGCCTGGAAGATCGAGCTCGAGTTGTTCGAGTAGGCCGCCGTCAGCATGCCCATCGCGATCAGGCCCGGGAGGATGAAGACGGGGTAGTCGAAGCCGCTCACGTCCTTGATCCGGTCGCCGAGCGACAGCCCGAAGACGATCACGAACAGCAGCGACGAGACCACGGGCGCCAGCACGGTCTGGCTCCAGAGCCGCCCGACGCGCAGGCTCTCGCGGGCCGCCAGCCAGAAGAGGCTGTTGTAGGAGAGGCGCCGGAGATGCGCCAGGGAGCTCATCCCACCTCCACGTGGTCTGGGCGGTCGCCCATCGCCTTCACGTACACCTCGCCGAGCGAGTCGGCGCCGTATCGGCGGCGCAGGCCCTCGGGGGTGTCGAGCGCCGTGATGCGACCGTCGCGGATCAGCGCGATCTCCTCGCAGAGCGTCTCCGCCTCCTCCAGATAGTGCGTCGTCAGGAGGATCGTGGTGCCCTCCTCGTGGAGGCGCCGGATGTAGCGCCACAGCTCGAGGCGCAGCTCGAAGTCGACGCCCGCCGTGGGCTCGTCGAGGATCACGAGCCGCGGCTGGTGCAGCAGCGCGCGCGCGAGCAGGAGGCGGCGCTTCATGCCTCCCGAAAGGCGGGGCGTGCGAGTGTCGCGCTTGGCGCGCAGGTCGAAGACGTCGATCATCTCCTCCGCCCGGCGGGCGGCGTCCTGGCGGGGAATGCCGTAGTAGCCGCCGTGGTAGAGCAGCGACTCGTAAACGGTCAGGAAGCGGTCGAGGTTGATGTCCTGCGGCGCGAGCCCCACGATCGACCGCGCCGCGAGGGACTCGAGGCCGTCCCCGACGGCTTCGTGGCCGAAGACCCGGATCGAGCCGCTCGTCACCCGCACGAGCGAGGTGATCGAGTTGATCAGCGTTGTCTTGCCGGCCCCGTTCGGCCCGAGCAGGCCGAAGAAGGCGCCGTCCGGGATCGTCAGGTCGAGCTCGTCGAGTGCCACCGTGCCGTCGTCGTAGCGCTTCGTGAGCGCTCGCACGGCGAGCGCGGGCGTGCTCGTCTGCCCGTCGAGAGCCACCGATCAAGACTAGATCACGCGGGTTTCCGCGCGGCCGCCGCAATACTTGGCCGATGAGCGAGCACGACGAACAGCTCCTCCGCCGTGGCTTCGAGCTGTGGAACCGGCGCGACTTCGAGTCGCTCACCGAGATCTTCCATCCCGAGATCGAGATCGATGCCACGAATCGGGTGCTGAACCCGGCGCACTACCACGGCATCGAGGGCTTCGAGCGGCTCACCCGGCGAGATCTTCGACGTCTGGGAGGAGTGGTCGATCGAGCCGACGCGGTTCCTCTGGAACGGCAACCGTGCGCTCATCGAGACCCGGGTCACGGCGAGGGGGAAGGGCAGCGGCATCCGGCTCGCCGAGACCTACTACTCGATCTGGACGATCGAGGAGGGAAAGGGCACCGCGATGGAGCTTCACGTCGATCGCGACGCGGCCTATGAGTCGGCCGGCCTTTCCGCGGCACGTAGCGATACTTAGGCCGGTCTGGTCAAGACCGGCATTGAAGGGGTGGGTTCGGGGCGCTCCGCGGGCATGTCGGAGCCGGTCCGATACCTACGCCAGGCGAACAGATATAGGCGCACGAACTTGGCCATTCGGTACCAGCCAGCACGGCCCCGACCCTCGACCCCTTACCCAGCGCGGTTCTGTGCTGCGGTCCACGCCGGCTGACGCCGCTGCGACGCGCACGCCCGTTTCCCACAGCGTGTAACGGAGCGGAAATGTCGGGGTAACTCACAAACATGTGTTCGACCTGTTAGTCTGGGTCGTACTTAGAGGTAAGTTTATTAGGGTAAGATCCACCGAGGAGGCCCCACCGAGTATGGCAACCACCCAAAACCAAGCCGCCAAGTCGCGCCGTAGCGCGTCCGGCGCACGTAGCGCGGCCAACCGCCGCCGCAGCACCAGCAGCCGACGCGCGACCACCAGCGCCCAGCAAGGCGAGCACCAACGGCCGCGCGCCGAAGACCGCTGCCACAAGGGCAGCGCGCAGCGCGTCCGCCAAGCGCGGCGTCGCCACGCGCCGTCGCAGCACCGCCCGCCGCCAGACCACGGCCGCACGCCGGTCGGCGACCAGCACGCGTCGCACCGCCGCACGCGCCCTGAAGTCGGAGGCGCGGGCCGAGGTCAAGCAGGCCGAGAGCATCGCCACCCAGGTCGCGGGCGTCGCCGAGAGCGCCGTGCTCGTACCGGTCGGCGCCGCACTCGAGGTTCGGGACCGGGTCGTGGGCGTGATTCAGCCCTGGACCAAGCGCTCGAGCGCCGAGCGCGAGATCACGCGGGTCCGCCGCGACGTCCGTCGCTTCGAGCGGCGTGGGTCCGTGGCGCGCAACCGCCTCGTCCGCCAGCTGCGCCAGCGCCGCAACCAGCTTCTGCGGCTCGTGCGCGGGCAGCGCCGGCAGACGCAGCGCACGCTGAAGCGCACGGAGCGCACGCTGCGCCAGAACCAGCGCAAGGCCCAGAGCGGCCTCCGCAAGCAGTCGCGCCAGGTTCAGCGCGCAGTGCAGCCGCAGGTGAACAAGGTGCAGGACCAGCTCCAGCAGCAGACCAAAGAGGCACGGGAGCGGGTGCAGCAGTTCGTTTAAGGCTTACGGCGGCACGCGGCCGCTCGGTCCATGTGACCGACGGGCAGTCGCCGCCAAAGTTTCCGTCGGCCACATAGGGCCCTCTGGGTCACGCCGGCGGAAAGCAGCAACCTCTCCTCCCTCAGCCGTCGGGCCCCTTCATGGGGCCCGTCGGTCTTTCTGGGGCGGTTGGGGCGGGTGGCGAAGGCTCCCGGTTGGTGGAGGCTCCTTCACAGGCCAAAAGCCCCACAAAACCCGGCAAAACCTACAAAACCGGCAATAAGGGGATTGGGATGGGCCGCTGGGTTACCTACGCCCGCCCCTCCGCCTCGTACTCCCGCAGGAACCCCTCGAACAGCCGCAGGTGCGCCTGCTCGTCGCGCTGGATCGCGATCACCATGTCCTGGGTGACCAGGTCCACGCCGTCGCAGAAGTCGATGATCCGCTGGTAGTGCTCGATCGCGCCGGCCTCGGCCTCGATCACGCCCTTGATCACGTGTACGACGTCGGTCTGCTCGGCCGGCGGCTGCAGGTAGCTCTGCTCGGCCGTGAACTCGAGGCTGCCCGGTACGACTCCGTAGAGCTCCTTGATCCGGGTGCCGAACTGCTGGGCGTGCGCGAGCTCCTCCTGGATGTCCTGCTCGAGGTTCTCGACCACCTCGCGGGCGCGCACGCCGTCCGGGTTGATCGTGTTCGCGATGTAGCTCATGACCGTCTCGATCTCCATCCAGTAGGCGGTCTTGAGGAGCTCGATCAGCTCATCCCGTTTTTCCTCGTTGTCCGGGCTCAGGATCCCGGTCCGGGGAGAGGTGCCTGCGTGGGTGGTCATGTGGGCCTCCAGAAGGTCGAGAGTCGATTGGTTTAAGGTGGGTCTCCAATGCCTACCCGCGATCAAGTCCTCGAAAAGCTGCGCGCCGTGATCGACCCCGAGCTGCGGCGGTCGATCGTCGAGCTGGAGATGGTCCGCTGCGATCGAGATGGCGGACGGCGTCGTGAGCGTGACCGTGTCGCTGACGACGCCGGGCTGCCCGATCCGGAGCCATTTCGAGCAGGCCGTCACCCAATGCGTGTCCGAGCTCGACGGGGTCCGGGCGGTGAACGTCGCGTTCGACGTGCTCACGCCCGACGAGAAGCAGGGCCTCCAGCAGAAGCTGGGGCGCAACCGGCTGCCCGAGGGCGCTCTCGCGCAGGTCAAGAACGTGATCTGCGTCGCGTCCGGAAAGGGCGGCGTCGGCAAGTCGACGCTGACCGCCAACCTGGCGGCCGCGCTCGCGATCGAGGGATACGCGGCGGCGGCGATGGACGCCGACGTCTGGGGCTACAGCATCCCTCGCATGCTGGGCGCGTCGGGCCGGCCGCGGGTCTCCGAGGAGCGCAAGATCCTTCCGATCGACGCGGCCGGGGGCGTCAAGGTGATGTCGATCGGTTTCTTCGTGGACGACGACGCCGCCGTGGTGTGGCGCGGGCCGATGCTCCACAAGGCGATCCAGCAGTTCCTCGAGGACGTGGACTGGGGCGCGCTCGACTACCTCTTGATCGACCTTCCGCCCGGCACCGGCGACGTGTCGATGACGCTCGCGCAGCTCCTGCCGCAGGCCAAGATGCTGCTGGTGACCACGCCGCAGCCGGCGGCTCAGACGGTCGCCAACCGTGCCGCCGAGATGGCGGCCAAGTTCGACCTCGAGGTGATCGGCGTGGTCGAGAACATGTCCGGGTTCACGACTCCGGACGGCGCCCGCTACACGATCTTCGGCGAGGGCGGAGGACAGCGGCTGGCCGACGACATCGACGCGCCGCTGCTCGGAAAGATTCCCCTCCAGGAAGAGCTGCGGGTGCACGCGGACGAGGGGCGGCCGCTGGTGGCGGCAGACCCCGACGCGCCGGCCTCGCAGGCGATCTTCCACCTGGCACGGGGGCTCGTCGCGGCGACGCCCCGCGAGCTGCCGGTGATTCAGGCGCCGGCGATGGCGGCCGCGCCGGGATTCGGCGGCAAAGAGCTGCCGGTCATCCAGTAGGCGCCTGTCGCCGAGCGCTGACTCGCGCACGGACGGACAGCGGCTCGATCGTCGCGCGCGCGTGCAGCATGCCCTGCGACCGGCTTAGCGGGATCACGCCGACCGGGCAGCACGGAGCGCAGCCACTAACCGAGCAGCGAAGAGCCACAAGGTGGACGCCGAGCGTCTCGACGACCTCCTCCGGCACGATGGTCCAGCGAAAGGCGCTCGTGGATCGAGCACAGTCGCTCAGCTGCGACACGGCCAGAACGCCGCGCCGACGATCGAAGAGCTTGCGGGCCAGCCGGTTATCCGATAGACTGCCCGAACACCTTGCACCAGGCGACGATCCCGGCGATCGCGACCGGGAACAGGACGATCTGGCCGGGTAGTCCGGTCGCGTCCTGGAAGCGGTCGTGGATCGCAACGATCTCGTCCGCTGCCGAGCACGATCAGACGGCCCGAGGATGAGCCACCACGGCTTCATCTCGACGGGCGTCGCGCGAAGCCGGCCGATCAGGATCGCGAGCACTCGCGACCGAGCAGATCAGCGCGCCCTGGAACGTGGCCCACAGTGTCTGCTCGGTGTTGAGGTCCAAGATCGGCACGCGGTGCGTCCGTGGTGTTGCCGGTCGTGCAGCAGGACGTGCTGGATCGCGAACGCTGCCGTCGACGAGCAGGAGTCCCGATCAGCGATCGGGCGGAACTTCGGACGTGGTCGAGCGCCTCGGCCGCGATCTGGTCGACCGACAGCCGGGTGTCGGCCTCGCTCAGCGGGTAGTACTGGCTCGCGAGGTAGCGCAGCCGGACCAGCGTCACAACGCGAACAGGCACGGCCGGCCATCTCGAGCATCTCCGGCGGCGGCTTCGACGCCACGAGTCGGGATTGTCGAGCAGCGCGCCGACCCACCACAGCACGATCGCCGACGCCGAACAGCGCCTGCGGCCCGGCTGCTCTGCGGTAGATGCAAGGGCCGGAACGAGCACCAGCGTCGCCGGCCAGAAGCACCGGCAGGTAGGAGACGGCCCAGGACACGTCCTTGGTACACGAGCCAGGAGTGGACGCCGAGCAGCTCCTCGACACGCCGAACGCAGGAGCGCCGCAGCCGGCCAGGCGCCACGTCAGCTCGCGGCGCGTGCGGTCCACGCCGCGAGCGCGAACGCCATCCCGGCGGCGCACAGCAGCAGCAGCTCCGGTGAAGGCTCGCGGCATGCTGAGCCTGTGAGTCGAGGTCGGAGTGCTGCCGGGTTGAAGGCCTGGAGGGTCCAGCTGGCATAGCCGCGGTCCGACGATCGACCCCGACGCACGCGAAGATCGCCCAGATCGCCAGCGAGCGCCGAGCCGCGACCGCGCTCGGGATGGATCCTTCTTGCCGCCTGTAGCGTGAGCTCACCCATGTGAAGAAATGGTCACTATTCGGTTAACGCGGGGACTGTTATCCAAGATAGATGACAGCGCCACCCGACCGCGCTCGAATCAACGCTTAGGAAGGTGGCCGATTCCAGGACTTTCCACGGGCACGGCGATCACCGCGGTTCCGTTAATGAGACGCAGGCGTCGGACGGAACTTGCGGAGGAGCTCGCCGTGCGGCGGCGCTCGAGCCGCTCAGGACTTGCCCGCGTAGTAGTCCGCGTTGATCTGGATGTACTTCGCCCACTCCGCGGGGAGCTGGTCCTCGGCAAAGCAGGCGTCAACGGGGCAGGCCTCGACGCACGCATCGCAGTCGATGCACTCGTCGGGGTCGATGTAGAGCATCTCGACCGCGTCGTAGTCGGGCTCGTCAGGGGTCGGGTGGATGCAGTCGACCGGACAGACCTCCACGCAGGAGTTGTCCTTGGTCCCGATGCAGGGTTCTGCGATCACATAGGTCATTCGGTGTCAGGAGCCTTTCGTCAGGTCGGCTTGATCGCGCCCGTCCCCAGCGGGCGGGCGCATATTCTTGCGAATTCGGACCTCAGGGCAAGTATGAGCGCATCATCACTTTCGATGATCCTCTTGACGGGAGCCACGGGCCTTGTCGGTTCGGCCCTCCTCGATCGCCTGCTGGCGGCGGGTCAGGACGTGCGGTGCATGGTCCGGGATCCGCGCCGGCTGGGACCGAATCGGGTCAGGGTACAGATCACGATGGGCGACCTCGCGAACCCGTTTGCGGTCCGGCAGGCCGTGCGGGGGGTCGACACCGTCGCGCACCTCGCTGCCACGATCCGCGATCAGCCGAGCGGCAGCATCGAGGAGCTGAACTCGGTGGCCACGATCAGGCTGCTGCGCGAGGCCCGCCAGGCGGGCGCGCGGCGGTTTCTGTTCTTCGGCGCGGCCGGCGCGAGCACCACGTCACCCGCCCGCTTCTTCCGCGCGAAGGCGCTCGCCGAGCAGGCCGTGCTCGAGTCCGGCCTCGATGCGACCGTGCTGGCGCCGTCGATCGTCTACGCGCCGGGCGACCCCTGGCTGACGCTGCTCCGCCGCCTCTCGTGGCTGCCCTGGATGCCGCTCTCGGGATCGGGCGAGGCCGCCTATCAGCCGATCTGGGCGGAGGACGCGGCCGCCTGCGCCGAGCGCGTCCTGAACGGGCGGCCGCGCGAACGGACGCCGACTACGAGCTGGCCGGCCCGGAGACCCTCACCTACGAGCAGATCGTCCGGCTCGCGCTCGACGCGTGGGGCCGCACACCGGCCGCTCGTCCACGTGCCGCTGCCGGTCGTGCGACGGGCGCTCCGGCTCGTCGAGAGCGTCAGCGGCGAGGCCGCCTTCGCGACCTGGGAGGAGGCGCAGCTGATGGAGCTCCCGATGACGGTCTCGAGACGGGACGCGGCGACGCGCGTGCGCTCGGCGTGGAGCCGAAGCCGATGCGCGAGGTGCTCGGCCTCGCGCCGTAGGTTGGCCGGCTAGCCGCCGCGCTGGTGGAAGTAGAAGTCCGGGAACACGGCGCGCGCGACGTCGGCCGTCATCTGCTGGGCGATCTCGATGTTGCCGGTACGTACGGCGATGTCGTCCAGCGTCACGATCCCCGCGAGCGCGTCGCCGTCCATCACCGGCAAGCGCCTGATGCGGTGGCCGACCATCAGCGCAGCCGCTTCCTCCAGCTCCATGTCGTGGTCGCCCGTCACGACGGGCGTGGTCGCACACTGCTCGGCGGGCGTGTCCGGATCCGCCGCATCCGCCAGCACGTCCACCGCCAGGTCCCGGTCCGTCACCATCCCCACGGGCCGGCCGTCGCCGTCCACGAGCACCACGGATCCGACGTTCCGGTCCCTCATCAGGGCTGCGACCGTGTGCGCCGGCGCGTCCGGAGGGGCGGTGACGACATCGGCCGTCATGATCTCGTGGATCCGCACTGTCGCACGTATATACCGCAATACCCGACCACGGGCGAACACCGGAGCACCCGCCACCGCGAAGAGGGGCGGGGCGCAGGTTAGAATCGACGCCTCGTGACCGAGCTGACCTCCTCCCAGGCACGGACCCGCGACCGGTTCGAGACGCTGATCGGGCTGATGGCCCCGGGGCTCAGCCTGGTGCTGGCGGTCGGGGACCGCGTCTCGCGCGTCGTGCAGCCGGAGGACTTCGACTACTACCCGGTGCGCCCCCTCGGCGAGTGGGAGCCGCGCCCGGGCGACATCTCCTCCAAGCCGCGGCAAGAGCCGGAACTGGATCAGTAGCGCTTCCGCCGGAACACGTCGGCGGTCAGCGAGTCGACGCGGTCGAGGAACAGGATCCCGTCGAGGTGGTCGATCTCGTGGAGCAGGCAGCGAGCCTCGAATCCCTCCGCCTCGACGCGGCGCGTCTCGCCGGCCGGGGTTCGGCCTTCGACCGCGATCGCGGTGGCACGGCGCACGTTTGCGGTCAGGTCCGGGATGCTCAGGCAGCCTTCGCGGGCGACCTCGTTGCCCTCGGCAGCGACGACGTTGGGATCGACGAGCACGACCAGGCCGCTGCAGGTGGTGGCGCGGGGGTGATCCGTCACGTCGACGACCACGACCCGGACCACCTCGTCGATCTGTGGTGCGGCGAGCCCCACGCAGCCCTTGTGCGCCTGCATCGTGTCGATGAGGTCGCCCGCGACGTTCGCGATCCGCTCACCCTCCTCCGGCGATAGGGGAAGCGCCTGCTGCTTGAGCGACGGATGCGGGAATCGCAGGACGCGCCTGACCGCCAATGGGCCGCCTCAGAGCAGAGCTTGCTCGAGTTGCCGGAAGCTGAGCTCGACGCTCTGCTCGGCGGCGATCGCGCGCAGCCCGCGCTCGAGGTCATCCGGCTCGAGATCCGGCGGGATCGCCACCTCGATCATCATCGCGTAGACGGGCGTCTCGCCCTCGCCGACGAACACGCGAGTGGTCAGGTCGGTGATGTTCACCCGCTGCTCGGCGAGCGCCGCCGAGACCGCGTAGACGATGCCCGGATGGTCGATGCCGTACACGCTCACGATGTGGGATGGATCCGGTCCGCACAGCAGCAAGGTGCTTGAGCTCGCTGACCGAGAGGGCCTCCAGCTCGAGCCGCTCGCGGACGCGGTCCAGTCCCCGCTTCAGGCTCTCGGTGTCCGCCGAGTCGTCCAGCGAGACGATCAGCGTCATCGCGAAATGGCCCCGCAGGATCGTCATCTGGGAGTCCTCGACGTTCGCACCGTGCTGCGAGCAGCACCTCGGCCACCGCGGCGACTATGCCGGGCCGGTCACGGCCGATCGCAGCGACGGCGAGCTCGTGCATCCGGTGCTTAGGATATTGAGCACGCGCGCCAGCCGCACCTGGCGCAACTCACCCAGCCGAACCCTCGACATGTCACCGGAGCAGATCGCCGACGAGCAGCGTCGCGGCCGCATAGCGGCGGCCGCTGCGCTCCTGTCCGCAGCTCTGCTGGTAGGCGCGGCGATCTGGTCGCAGTCCCTGTCGGGCGACGCTCCCGAGCGAAACGGCGCCCGCGCTGCTGCGGTTCTTCGACCGTCACATCGGGGAGCTGGTCGGCTCCTCGACGCTCCGCGGGCTCGCGCTGCTGCTGCTCTTGCCGGTGACCCTGCATCTGTACCGGGCCACGAAGGCGCGGCGGGCGGAAGAGCCGCAGGTGGTGCTCGTGATGGGCCTCTACGGGCCGATCGCGGCGGGGATCGGCACGATCGCCGTCGGCATCGCGCTGGCTCTGCAGGCGTCGAGCTTCACCGACAAGCAGTTCCAGACGATCGAGGCGGCCGACGACGCGTTCCGTACCGTCCAGCTGATCGGGCTGCTGTCGTTCTCGGGCTCGCTGGCGCTCGCGTTCTGGTTCGTGAAGGGCTGCCTCGACGCGATGCGCGTCGGGCCTGCTGAGCCGCTTCGTCGGCGTGGTGGGAATCCTGATCGGCCCGGGGCTGGTGATCTTCTCCGGGTTGTTCCAGTTCGTCCTCCCGGTCTGGCTGGTGGCGGTCGCCGCGCTGTTCGCGGGACTGGCCGTGGGGAGGCGCCCGCCGGCGTGGGATGCGGGTGAGGCGGTGGCGCATGCCGAGCGCCAGGGAGCGCTTCGGCGGCACGCTCGACGACGGTTTGCGCACGGCTCCGAACGGCGAGGTCGAGGCTGTCGGGCCGGCAGTGCGCAAGCGCGAGGACGGCGATCCCGCCGACTCTCTGAGGCGCAAGCGCAAGCGCCGGCGGTGATGCGCACGGGCATCTCCGGCGGTCGGCTCGTGGTCGTCGGCCTCTCGGCCGTGCTCTCGTTGCTGCCGATCGCGTGCGGCGGCGACTCGAAGCTCGACACGGCGGGCCTCGAGACGCAGATGAAGGAGACGCTCAGCGACCGGACCGGGATCGCGATCGAGTCGGTCGACTGTCCCGACGAGGTGGAGCCCAAGCAGGGGCGCCAGCTTCCGCTGCACGGCCAGGACCGAGAAGGGCGAGCGCGTGGTGCTGAACGTGAAGCAGGACGACGACGACGGCGCCGTCACCTGGAAGGTCGTGCGCGGCCCGCGCTAGCTGTCACCGCAGTGCGAAGACTTCGTTAACGACTATTGATCTGGTCCTTGGCGGGCGAGTAGGTTGCGTGGTCGCCCGAGTCCCCCTCAGTACGGGCGACGGATCCAATCACAGCAGGGATGCATCGAGACCCCTAGGGGAAGGAGGTGCGAGATGCTTGCACTCTCGAAGCGGGGTGCGATTGCAGCACCGGCTGTCTGGCTGGCGCTGGCCGTTCTCGTGTCGGGCACCGCTATCGCAAACCACGTGCGGCCGCGAGGCGCGACGCCGAAGTTCGACGAGCTCGTGATCGACTACCAGCAGTGCCAGCCGCCGGGGGCGACTGTCCACGGCGGACCGGCGACGTCGCCGCTGGCCGGGCAGCCGTCATGTCCGCCGGTAAAGGAATCGCCGTTTCTCACAGTTGGCACGCCGGACGCCAACGGCGTCGGCGCCCAGTTCATCGGGTCGGTGAAACAGAAGGTTGCGACCACGCCGGCGCCGTCCGACATCAGTGTGGACGTGGACATGACCGATGTCCGCTGCGACGCGCCGATCGCGCCCAACCCGGCGCTCTGCGTGCCGAACGGCCCGGGGCCGCCCGCCTACCGGGGCGAGACCCAGCTGGTCTTCGCGATCGACGACGTGACCGACCACTGCAACTATGGAGGCCCGGCCGTGGGGCCGTGTCCGGCCCCGCCACACTCCGGCACGGTTGCCCGGACGATCCTGCTGCGCTTCACCGTTCCCTGCGCCGTCCCGGCGGTGCCCGGCATCGGCGGTACGTGCAGCACGTTGACGAGCTGGAACGCGGTGTACGCCGGAATCGTTCCTCCCCCGGACCCGCCTGTCAACGGCTCGAGGATGAACATCGAGATTGGACAGCTACACGTCACGGATGGCGGCGACGACGGGAAGGTGAGCACGCCGGACAACCGGCCTTTCGCCATCTCCGGCCTCTTCTCGCCGTAACCGACGAGAGGTCGCCTTTCCGCCTCACAGCGGGCCGGGGGCAGTCCCCGGCCCGCTTTAGTCCTCCTGCGCCTGCCGTTCGGCGATCTTGTCCTTGAGCTGCTCCATCACGGTCGGGTCGCGCAGCGTCGTAACGTCGCCCATCTCCTGACCCGACGCGATGTCCCGCAGCAACCGCCGCATGATCTTGCCGGAGCGCGTCTTGGGAAGGTCGTCGGCCCAGATGAAGCGCTTCGGCCGGGCGAGCTTGCCGATCTTCACGCCCACGTGCTCGCGCAGCGTCTGGTCGAACCCCTCGGGCGGGTCGCCGCCGCCCTCCATCGTCACGAACGCGACGATCGCCTGGCCGGTGGTCTCGTCGGGCTCGGGCACGACCGCCGCCTCCGCCACCTGCGGGTGCGAGACGCAGGCCGACTCGACCTCCATCGTCGAGAGGCGATGGCCTGACACGTTGATCACGTCGTCGGTGCGCCCGACCACCCAGAAGTAGCCGTCCGCGTCGCGCCGCGCGGCGTCGCCAACCACGTAGGTGTCGTTCCCGTACTTGGACCAGTAGGTCTCCACGTAGCGCTCCGGCTCCCTGTACAGCGTGCGGAACATGCCGGGCCACGGTCGCCTGAGGACGAGGATCCCGCCGCCCTCCTCGACCTCGTTGCCGTTCGAGTCGTAGATCGCAGCCGAGACGCCCGGGAACGGGAGCGTCGCCGAGCCCGGCTTGGTGGTGGTGATGCCGGGCAGCGGCGTGATCATGATGTGGCCGGTCTCGGTCTGCCACCAGGTGTCCACGATCGGGCAGCGCCCGCCGCCGATCACCTCGTGGTACCAGAGCCACGCGCGTGGGTTGATCGGCTCGCCGACGCTCCCGAGCAGCCGCAGGGAGCTCAGGTCGTGCCGGTCCGGATACTCGCGCCCCCACTTGATGCAGGCCCGGATCGCGGTCGGCGCGGTGTAGAAGACCGTGCAGCCGTAGCGCTCGACGATGTCCCACCAGCGATCCTTGTCGGGATAGTCGGGCGCGCCCTCGTAGAGGATCGAGGTGCAGCCGTTCGCGAGCGGGCCGTAGACGATGTAGCTGTGGCCCGGTGACCCAGCCGATGTCGGCTGAGCACCAGTAGACGTCCGTCTCCGGCTTGATGTCGAAAACGAGCTTGTGGGTAGCCGCCACGCCGGTCATGTAGCCACCGGTCGTGTGCACGATGCCCTTCGGCTTCGCGGTGGTGCCGGACGTGTAGAGGAGGTAGAGCATCTGCTCGGCGTCGAACGGCTCCGCCGGGCAGTCGTCCGGCGCGGCGTCGACCGCCTCGTGCCACCAGACGTCCCGTCCCTCCGTCCACGGGATCTCGCCACCCGTACGGCGTACGACCACGCAGTGCTCGATCGAGGGACAGTCCACCAGGACCTGGTCGATGTTCTCCTTCATCGGCAGCGGCTTGCCGCGCCGCAGCGAGAAGTCCGCCGTGATCACGAGCTTCGCCTCGCAGTCGTTGATGCGGTCCTTCACCGCCTCCGCGGAGAAGCCGCCGAACACGACGGAGTGGGGCGCCCCGATGCGGGCGCAGGCCAGCATCGCGGCGGGGCCTCGGGAATCATCGGCAGGTAGATCGCGACGCGGTCGTCCCGCTCCACGCCGAGGTCCTTCAGCACGTTCGCGAAGCGCTTCGTCATGTCGAGCAGCTCCGCGTACGTGATCGTCCGCCGCTCGCCGTCCTCGCCCTCCCAGTGGTAGGCGACCCGTTCGCCGAGACCGGCCTCGACGTGACGATCGAGGCAGTTGTGGGAGGCGTTCAGCTTTCCGTCGACGAACCACTTGGCCCACGGCGGATCCCACTCGAGCACCTTCGACCAGGGCTCGGCCCATTCGAGCTCCCGTGCCCAGCCCTCCCACCAGCCTTCGGGATCGCGCTCGGCCTCCTCGTAGATCGAAGGGTCGGAGGCGTTGGCCTGGGCGGTGAACTCGGGGGGCGGCGGAAAGGTCTCCTCGTCGGCGAGCAGTACCTCCAGCTCGAGTTCGCCGGTTGCGGGGGTTCCGTCGGGCATCTCTCTCCTCTCGCTCGTCGCGGCGAGTGTAGTGAACGCTGCCGCGGCTCTTCCCGGAGGGGCCGTTGGGAGCGGCGGGTCCAACAAAAGCGGCAGTAAGGGGGTGAGTTTGGTGTGCCTTGGGTGGGCGCTCGATGCGCTTTGTGAGGGTCTTGCGTGGGCGCCAAAGAGCAAAGGGCGATTGGGGGGTCCATAGCCCGTACAAATTGCCTTTGCTATTCAGGACCCGGAGCCACCGGTGCCGAGTTGCGCACCTCGGCACAGCCACCCTCCTACCCAGCCGGTTTTTCTCGCCCCGCGGAATCCGACCGATAGCCGGGTAGCATCGCTGACCCCGATGGACTACCCGCGCGAAGACTTCACGCCCGCCGAGCGACGGCTGCTCGAGCCGCACTTCACGAACCTCGACCGGCCGGTGTTCTGCGTCGTCAACCTGCCCGAGGTCGTGAAGGGAGCGCTGTTCGCGAGGTATTCGCGCTACCAGGGAACCTTGCGCAGGCTGTATCTGGACGAGTTCGTGGAGGGCGACGAGCCCGCGGCCGGCGCCTCCGACTCCGGGTCCGACCGCGCCGAGCGTCTCTACGAGCGCGTGTTCCTCGAGTTCGGCGACGATTCCGTCGCGCAGCTCGGGGGTGCGCACGTGGCGTTCGAGTGGTGCTCGAACGTGCTCACCAAGGTCCTCCAGCGCGGGCGCCTCGCCGCCTACCTCGAGCAGTCCACGCGCTACATCGCCTACGACCGGAAGCTGCCGAGCGGCCGCTACCGCTACTACTGGGACGAGCGGCTCGGGACGCCGTATGCCGAGGCGATGGAGCGGATCTTCGAGCTGTACTCGGAGGGCCTCGAGCGCGCTGCGGGCTTCGTCCGCCGAGCGCTACCCGCGCGCCGACGAGCCCGAGGCTGTCTGGCGGCGCTCGATCAACGCGAAGGCGCTCGACGCGATGCGCGGGCTGCTGCCCGCCGCCTCGCTCAGCCACGTGGGCGTCTACGCGACCGGCCAGGCCTACGAGCAGCTCCTGATGCGGCTGCTCGGCTCGCCGCTGCCGGAGGCGCGGTACTTCGGCGAGCTCGCGCTCGAGGAGCTTCGCAAGGTGATTCCCGCGTTCTTGAAGCGGGTCGACATGGCGGATCGCGGGACCGCCTGGATCCAATACCTGAGCGCGCTGCGCGAGCGCGCGTCCGAGGCGGCCGCGCGCTTCGGCCTCGCCGACGCGCAGGTGAGCGAGGAGCCGGCCTCGGTGCGCCTCGTGCACGTCGACGGCACCGAGGAACAGCTGCTGACGGCGCTGCTCTACGAGGCGAGCGATGTCGCCGAGGAGGAAATCCAGGCGCGGGTCGCAGAGCTGCCGCCAGGCGAGCGCGCCTCGCTCCTCACCGATCTCGTGGGGGCCCGTCAGAACCGCCGCCACAAGCCCGGCCGCGGCTTCGAGATGCTGCGCTACCGCTTCGAGATCGTCTCCGACTATGGCGCGTTCCGCGACCTGCAGCGCCATCGCATGCTCACCGCGCAGTGGCAGCGCCTCGGGTGCGAGCTCGGTGCGGACGTCCCGGAGGAAGTCGACGAAGCGGGCTTCGGCGACCGCTACCGCGAGGGGCTCGAGCGAAGCCACGCCGAGTGGGAGCGCCTGCGCGGGGAGGGGCTCGGCGAGGAGGCTCCCTATGCCGTCGCGCTCGCCTATCGCATCCGTTACGTGCTGGACCTCAATGCCCGCGAGGCGATGCACCTGATCGAGCTCCGTTCGGGCCGTGAAGGCCACGTCAGCTACCGCGCGGTCGCGCTCGAGATGCTGGATCAGATCGCCGCCGTGCACCCATCCGTGGCGGCCGCGATGACGTACACGGACCGCGAGACCGGCCCGCGGCTCGAGCGGCTGCAGGGCGAGCTGCGCCGGCACGCTCGCCTGCAGGCAGCCTCATAGGGGCGAGCCGGGTGCAGCCGTCGGATTACGTGCTGCGCAACCGCGCGCACTGGGATGAATGGGCGAAGGAGTACGAGGAGCCCGGCCGGCTCAACTGGGCCCAGGCGGAGGCGACCTGGGGCATCTGGGGCGTGCCCGAGTCGGACGTCCAGATGTTCCCGCCGGACCTCAGCGGGGCTCGATGCGATCGAGCTCGGCTGCGGCACCGGATATGTGTCCGCGTGGCTCGCGCGGCGCGGCGCACGGCCGGTGGGTATCGACAACTCAGAGGCTCAGCTGGCCACGGCTCGCCGGTTCCAGCAGGAGTTCGGGCTCGAGTTCCCGCTGCTGCACGGAAACGCCGAGGAGGTGCCGTTCCCGGACGGGAGCTTCGACCTCGCGATCTCGGAGTACGGGGCCAGCATCTGGTGCGACCCGTATCGCTGGATCCCGGAGGCGGCGCGCCTTCTGCGGCCGAACGGCCGGCTCGTGTTCCTCGTGAACGGTGTGCTGATGGCGATCTGTGTCCCCGAAGAGGAAGGCGTGCCCGCGACCGACCGGATGCTGCGGCCGTACTTCGGGATGCACCGCATGGAGTGGCCGGATGACGATTCGGTCGAGTTCCACCTGCCGCACGGTGAGATGATCGCCCTGCTGCGTGACTGCGGCTTCGAAGTCGAGGGCCTCGTCGAGATCAGGCCGCCCGAGGGATCCGCGACCCGCTACCCGTTCGTGACGCTCGACTGGGCACGCCGTTGGCCCTGCGAGGAGGTCTGGAAGGCGCGGAAGAGCCGGTAGGTTCCCGATGTGCAAACGGACCGGCAGCCGGTCTTCTACTTCGACCTCGCGTCACCGTACGCGTGCCTGGCGGCGTTCCGGCTGGAGTCGGTTCTGCCCGTCGCGCCGGTATGGCGGCCGGTCTGGATGGGACCGATCCTCGCAGCCGCCGGCCGTGAATGGCGACGACCGGCAGCCGAGGTCCGCGAGCGGCATGCCGACATCGAGCGGCGGGCGGCCGGGTACGGCATGCCGCCCTGGCGTTGGCCCGAGAAGTATGCGGCCGGCCGTGAGCTGGGCGTGGACGTGGAGCCCATCAACACACTGGACGTCATGCGGCTGGCCACCTTGGCGGACGGCGCCGGAGTGGGCGAGGAGTTCGCACGCCGTGCTTTCCATCTGGCCTTCGGAGAAGGTCGTGACCTCACGACCGTCGAGGATGAGGTGATCGCCGCGGCCGTGGCCTGCGGCCTGGACGCCGATGACGCCCGTGCGGCACCGGACGATCCGGAGATCAAGCTCGCACTACGCAACGCCACCGACGCTGCGTCGGCTCGCGGGATCACCGGGATGCCGACCGTGGCGATCGGCGACGAGCTCTTCTGGGGCGACGACCGGCTCGAGGACGCCGCCGCGGCACTCGCCCCTAGGTCCGGCCCCGGTCCCTGATCGCCACGAGTTCCTCCGGGCGTTCGAGCGGCTCTGCCAGCTCGACCGTCGATGTCCCCGGGGACCCGAAAGCTGAAGCCGTGCCCGGCCAGCAGGTCGCACACCTCGGCGGTCGTCCACGCCGAAATCCGGGTGGACCTCTACCAGCACCGCGAACAGGCGCCGATCGCAGAGCGTGCGCTCCGCACCGCGAAGCAACGCGAGCTCGGCACCCTCGACGTCGATCTTCAGCACGTCGACGTGCGGATCGCCGGTCTCGGCCAGCACCGAATCGAGGGTGCGCGCCTCGACCTCGATCGACTTCTGCGGCTTCGGACGCCGGCGCAGCGAGTGCCACCCGCTCCACTCGCCGATGTACAGCGGCACACGACCATCCGTATCCGACAGCGCGAGCTCGAAAAGGGTGATGCAGCGGTAGCCGTTCAGCTCCACGCTCGCGCGCGATCCAGCGGCAGTTCTCGGGCGCCGGCTCGAAGGCGAGCACCCGTCCCTGGTCGTTCATGACCCGGGCCGCGATCAAGGCAAAGTCGCCCTTGTTCGAGCCTGCGTCCACGAACGTCATTCCCGGCTCGAGCAGGCGCTGGAGCGCGACGACCTTCTTGCGCTCGTAGCGACCATCGACTCGCTGGCGCATCGCGGGCGACTCGTCGACGTCGAGGTAGATCAGGCCGCCGGCGAACGGGTATGGCCTGTAGCGCTCGTCCACGGGGACCTCAGGCCTTGATCGCCAGCACCTCGCTCAGTTGGCCGGTGGGCTTGATCTCGCGCTCTGGGTCATCGGGAGAGCGGACCGAAAAGCCGTATTCGACGAGCAGTGACCACACTTCGTGTGGCTTGACGCGGCCGCCATGGATGTCGACCATCAGGATCATCGGCTCGGTCCGGCTGAGCGTGGCGGCGCCGCCACGCAGGACTTTCAACTCGGCCCCCTCGACGTCGATCTTCATCATGTCGATGTGCGGGTCCCCCGTCGATTCCAGGAAGTCGTCGAGAGTCTCGACGGTGACCGTGATCGTGTCCTGCTCGATCTTACGGGGCAGAAGCGAATGCTTCGCGATTCTGTCGCCGAGGTACAGTGCCGCCTCGCCGGCCTCGTCGCTCAGCGCGATCTCGAACAGCTCGATGCTGCGGTAGCCGTTCAGCTCGATGCTGCGCCGCATCCAGTGGCAGTTGTCCGGCGAGGGCTCGAAAGCCAGCACGCGCCCGTCGTCCTGCATCGTCTTCGCCGCGATCAGGGAGAAGTCGCCCATGTTCGCGCCCACGTCCAGGAATGTCATCCCGGGCCGCAGGAAACGCTGGATCAGCGCCACCTTGGCGGTCTCGTAGCGTCCCTCGGCGCGGGCGCGCATCATCGGCGAGTGCTCGACGTCGAGGTAGATCTGGCCGCCCGCGAAGGAATACGGCCTGTAGCGCTCCTCGTCCGGTGAAGTGCCGCTAGCCAAAGATCGACGCGGCCGCGTCCGAGGCGAGGTCCAGCAACGGGCTCGGCACGATCCCGAAGCCAACCACGGCCGCTGCCGGTCACGATCGCCACGGCGACGACCTCGATCGGCACGCCGGTGGTGCGCGCCGCGAACGCTCCGGCCTCGGCGGAGCCGCCGGCCATGACGGGCGTCACGCGTGCCGGCTCGGCGCCCGGCTGCATCCAGACGGCCGCGACCACGCGCAGGTAGTAGGCGAGCGACAGCATCGAGCCGATCACGATCACGACTCCGAGCCACGTGAACCCGCCCTCGACCGTGCCCTCGATCAGGAAGAACTTGCCGATGAAGCCGGCCGTGCCGGGGAAGCCGGCGAGCGCCAGCATGCTGATCGTCAGCGGCCACGCCAGCGCCGGGCGCGAAGCGCCGATACCCGCGACCGCCTCGATGTCGTCGCCGAGCGCGGTCTCGCGCTCGCGGGCCATCACGACGGCGAATGCGGCCACGTTCATCAGCAGGTACACGAAGAGGTAGAAGACGACGCTCTTCAGGCCCAGTGAGGTGCCCACCACGACGCCGGCGAGCATGTACCCGGCCTGCGCGATGCTCGAGTAGGCGAGCATCCGCTTCAGCGAGTCCTGGCCGATCGCGCCGATGTTGCCGATCGCGATCGAGGCCACCGCCATCGCCGCGAGCGCCGCGTCCCAGTCCTCCTTCGCCGGATGGACCGCGACGTCGAAGAACCGCAGGATGATCGCGAACGCGGCCGCCTTGGTCGCGACCGCCATGAAGGCCGTCACGGGAGTCGGCGCGCCCTGGTAGACGTCGGGGGTCCACTGGTGGAACGGCGCCACCGAGGCCTTGAACGCGAGGCCCGCGGCGGCCAGCGCGATCCCGGTGAGCAGCAGCGGATCCCCGGCGATCCCGCTCGCGCCGACCGCGCGGGCGATCTCTCCGAAGTCAGTGGAGCCACTGGCGCCGTAGACGAACGCGAGCCCGTAGAGCAGCGTGGCCGAGCCGACCGACCCGATCACGAGGTACTTGAGCCCCGACTCCAGCGAGGTGCGGCGGTGCAGGTCGACCGCGCACATCACGTACAGAGGAATCGACAGCAGCTCGAAGCCGAGGAAGAGCGTGACCAGGTTGTTCGCCCCCGCCAGCACGACCATGCCGGTGACGCTCGTGAGCAGCAGGGCGCTGTAGTCGCCGAGGCTCGCGTGGCGCGTGCCGGGGTCGCGGAGCGAGAGGATCAGCGCGAACGCGGCCGCTGCGTAGAAGATGAAGTCCAGCGACAGCGCGAGGTCGTCCGACACGCAGAGCGCCCTCGACCAGCGTCTTGTTCTCGCCGAACTGCCAGGCACTGAGGGTGGCCGCGGCCGCCAGCGTGAGCAGCGCCGATGTCGTCACCAGCATGCGGGTGCCGGGGCCGCGGGCCAGACCGAGCAGCAGGGTGACGCACATCCCGCCCGCGAGCGCGAGCAGCGGCGACAGGCCGGCGTAGTCGATGTGTGGGGCCTGGAGCGCGGCGGTCATCGGATCACGAGCCTCGTGGGGAGGCCGGCGTTCACGGCATCCTCGGAGCGGTCCAGCACGAAGCCGGGATACAGGGCGAGCGCCACGATCACCGCCACCACCGGCACGATCACGAGCCCGTCCGCGGTCGACATCTCACGCGACTCGGCGCCCGGCGCGAGTGTGTTGTGCATCGAGCGCTGGTAGAGGCGGATCATGTAGACGGCTGCCAGCACGACGCCGGTGCCCGCCACGAACGCGTAGACGATCTTGGCCTTCAGCACGCCGGTGAGGATCAGGAACTCGGCGGCGAAGTTGGCCGAGCCGGGCATCGCGAGCGTCGCCAGCGCGACGATCAGGAACAGCGCCGCCAGCACCGGCGCGCGGAACGCGAGCCCACCCATCTTGCGCAGGTCGTCCGTACCCCCGACCCGGGCGGCCAGCAGCGCGATGATGAAGAAGAGCGGCGCCACCACGAGCCCGTGGTTGACCATCTGCAGCAGGGCCCCCTGGGCGCCCGTCGGTACGCAGCGAGAAGATCCCGAGCGTGATGAACCCGAGCTGCGCGATCGAGGAGTAGGCGACCACCAAGGTGGCGGAGGTCTGGGTGAACGCCATCACGGAGCCGTAGAGGATGCTCACCAGCGCGATCACCAGCATCAGCTCCTGAAACTGGATCGCGGCGTGCGGATAGAGCGGCAGCGCGATCCGCAGGAACCCATACGCGCCCACCTTCGAGAGCACCCCTGAGAGCACCACCAGCACCGGCGTCGGTGCCGCGCGATATGCGTCCGGCAGCCAGCCGTGCAGCGGGAAGGCCGGCATCTTCACGAGGAAGGCCGCCGCGAAGAACAGGAAGATCCACTCCTGCGTGCCGTTCGACAGCGGCCGCGCCCCGAGTTCGCTCAGCTCGAACGTGACCGCCTGGCCGTCACCGGCGGCGAGGATGCCGGTCGCGACGGCGCCCGCCAGCATCAGGAAGCTCCCGACCAGCGTGTAGATCACGAACTTGGTGGTCGCCTCGACGCGCCGCTCGCCGCCCCAGATCCCGATCAGGAAGTAGAACGGGACCAGCATCAGATCGAAGAACAGGACGAACAGCGCGAGGTCCTGGGCGCAGAAGGCGCCGAGCGCGGCGGTCTCGCCCGAGCGCCAGCATCAGGTAGTAGTTGCGCGCCTTCGGCCATTCGCGGAACAGCGACCAGGTGGTGGCGCCGACCCAGAGCAGCGCGGTGAGCGCGATCAGGAACAGGCTGAGGCCGTCGACGCCGAGCTTGTAGTGGATGCCGAGCTGCGAGATCCACGTGACGTCGGTGACGTGCTGGAGACCCTGTAGCTGACCCGTCACGTCGGCGCCGCTCCCGAACATGGTCACGAGCTCTGGGCCCGTAGTCGAAGTCCGCGATCAGCCCGATCGCGATCCCCAGCGTGGCGGTCGCGAACAGCAGCGACATGAACCCGCGCCGCCGCCCGCCGTCGGTGTCGTCGCCCGGCCAAAGGGCCGCGACCAGGCCGCCGAGCAGGGGAAGGAAGATCAGAACGGAGAGCATGCGCTTCCTACTGGCCACGATCAGGAAGTAGAGGGCGAGTGCCGTGACGCCCGTCATGAGGAGCAGGGCGTAGTAGCGGAGGAGGCCCGACTGCGCGACCCGCACGACCGAGTTGCCTGCCCGGACGGCCCGCGTCGCGCCCTGCGCCACGCCGTCGATCACGACGCGCTCGAACACGTTCGAGGCGAGCCGCCCGAGCGCGAGCGTGGGCCGCACGATCAGCACGTCCAGGGCCTCGTCGAAGTACCACTTGTGCGCGAGGAAGCCGTGCAGGCGAGGAAACCGCTCACCAGGCCGAGCGTCACACCCGGGTTGCGGATGTACAGCTGGTAGGCGAGCGCGATTCCGAGGATCGAGCAGGTGCTCCCGCGACCAGCGCGAGGGTCTCGTGCCCGGTGGAGACGTCCACCTCCGCGAACCGCGAGTCCGCGAAAGTCGGGTGCAGGAAGTTCTCGATCACGTGCGTGACGCCCGGGATCTGCACGACGCCGCCGACGATCGCGAGCACCGCCAGCATCCCCATCGGCGCGCGCATCGCGGCCTCTCGCTCGGCGATGTGGTGCTCGGGTCCCGGGTAGCCGACGTCGGTGTCCTCGGGCTCGCCGGTGGTCGGGTTGACGGGCTCCGCGTGCGCCAGGTGCCCGCCCTCGAGCGCGCGGGCCTCGTCGTTCGGCTCGCCGAAGAACACTCGGAACACCATGCGGAACGCGTAGAAGGCGGTCGCCAGCGCGCCCGCGGTGCCGGCCGCCCACAGCGCCCAGTACCCGCCGCCCCGCTCGGCGGCGAACGCCAGGATCTCGTCCTTCGAGAAGAATCCGGACATCCCCGGGAAGGCGGCGAGCGCGAGCGCGGCGATCAGGAAGGCGACGTAAGTGAACGGCATCGCGCGGCGAAAGCCCGACATGCGGTCGATGTCCTGCGTGGCCGCCATCGCGGAGATCACCGAGCCGGCCGCCATGAACATCAGGGCCTTGAAGAAGGCGTGCGTCATGAGGTGGAACATGCCGGCGCTGTAGGCGGCGATCGATACCGCCATCACCATGTAGCCGATCTGGCTGATCGTGGAGTAGGCGATGATCCGCTTGAGGTCGGTGACGACCAGCGCCACCGAGGCGGCGAAGAGCAGCGTCAGCGCGCCCACCGCGGCGGAGATGTCGGCGGCCGTGGGCGCGAGCTCGAACAGCGGATGCATGCGCGCGATCAGGTAGACGCCCGCCGTCACCATCGTGGCCGCGTGGATCAGGGCCGAGACGGGGGTCGGGCCTTCCATCGCGTCCGCGAGCCAGGTGTGGAGCGGCAGCTGGGCGGACTTGGCGAACGCCCCCAGCAGGAGCAGCAGGCAGATCGCCACGATCGCCCACTCGTTCTGGCTCCAGGTGTCGCCGGCGCGCTCGAACACGCCCGGGAAATCGAGCACGCCGGTCTCGCGCTGGATCAGGATCGCGGCGAGCACCAGCCCCACGTCGCCGACGACGTTGATCACGAACGCCTTCATGCCGGCCCGTGTCGCGGTGCGGCGCCGGTACCAGAAGCTGATCAGCGCGTACGAGGCGAAACCGACGAACGCCCAGCCGATGACCAGGATCACGAAGTTGCCGGCGAGCACCAGCAGCAGCATCGAGAAGACGAAGAAGTTGAGGTAGCTGAAGTAGCGCGTGTAGCCGCGGTCGGAGTCCATGTAGGCGACCGAGTACACGTGGATCAGGAAGCTCACGCCCGAGACCACCAGGCACATGAAGACCGCGAGCGGGTCGACGAGAATCCCCAGCTCGACATTCACGCCCGCGGTAGAAGAAATACGTCCACAGAGAGGATGTGACGGTGCGCGCGTGCTCGTCGCGGCCCTGGAGGTCGATCAGCGCGGCGATCGAGCTGGCGAACGCGAGGCCGATCGCGGCCGACGCGATCCAGCCGGCGGTCCGGCCCCGCCACTGGCGGAACCCGAGCGCGATCACGATCGATCCGGCGAGCGGAAACGCGAGCACCAGCCAGCCGAAGGTGGTCGCGGTCATCCGTGGAGCTCGCGCATCTCGTCGACGTCCATCGGCAGGCGGTTGCGGTACATCGCGACGATCAGGCCCAGCCCGACGACGACCTCACAGGCGGCCACGATCATCACGATCAGCGCGAACACCTGCCCGTCACCGTTGCCATGCATCTTCGAGAAGGCGACCAGTGCCAGGTTGCCGGCGTTCAGCATCAGCTCGAGGCAGATCAGGATCACGAGCGGGCTGCGCCGCGTGAGCACGCCGGTGACCCCGATGCAGAAGATGAAGGCCGAGAGGACCAGGTACCAGGCGATGTCCATCAGAAATGCTCCGGAGATTCTGGTTGGCCTCTGCGCGCCAGCACCACGGCGCCCACCGCCGCGATCAGCAGCAGCAGCGACACGACCTCGAACGAGATCAGGAACTTGGTGAGGAACAGCTCGCCGATCTCGGACGGGCGAGCCGAAGCCGGCGGGCACGTCGGCGCCCTTCGTGTCGATCGCCTTGAGGCCCGACCCGAGGATCGCGAAGCTGAGCTCCACCAGGAGCGCGACCGCGAACACCGGCGCCACGACCCGCAGCACCGGGTTGGGCTCCACGAGCGGGTCCTCGAGCCCGCCCACGTAGGCGACCACGAACACGTACAGCACCATCACGGCGCCGGCGTACACGATCACCTGCGCGGCCGCGATGAACTCCGCGTTCAGCAACAGGAAGAGGGCCGCCAGCGCGATCAGGTGCACGACCAGCGACAGCACGCTGTAGAACGGATTGCGCTGGAGGACCACGCCCAGCGCCCCGCCGAGCGCCAACGCGCCGCAACAGAAGAACGACGACAGCGCGTCTCAAGCAGACCTACTCGTGCCTCGCGTCCTCAGAGAGGCGTGCGCTCCACGGGGTCCGCCAGCAACATCTCCTTCGTGAAGATCAGGTCCGAGCGGTTGTAGTCCGACAGCTCGTAGTCGTGGCCCATCGTGATCGCGTCGAAGGGACAGGCGACCTCGCAATAGCCGCAGAAGATGCAGCGCGTCATGTTGATCTCGTAGATCTCGGCGTAGCGCTCGCCGGGGGAGACGCGGTTCTCGGGCGTGTTCTCCGCCGCCACGACGCGAATGCAGTCGGCCGGGCAGGCGGCCGCGCAGAGCTCGCAGCCCACGCATTTCTCGAGCTCCGTGTCCTCGAAGCGATGGAGCTTGTGCCGGCCGCGGAAACGCGGGTAGACCGGCGTCTTCTCCTCCGGGTACTGGATCGTGACCGGTCCCTCGACCAGCCGGCCGAAGGTGGTCGCGAGGCCGCGGAGCGTCTCGCCGAAGGCTCGGGACAGCCCGCCGAATCCCCCGGGCTCCGGCCCGCGCTCGACTTCGATGGAGTGTTCGTCAGGGCGATAGGTCATTAAAAAGGCCGCCCGTTTGCAAGCAAACGGTCGGGTTTCGGGGGTCGCGAGGTCATAGAGGGCCACCAGGATTGCGGTCACCAGGAGGTTCAGCGTTGCGAGCGGGAGCAGCACCTTCCAGCCGAAGCTCATCAGCTGGTCGTAGCGGAGGCGCGGCAACGTGGCGCGAACCCAGATGAAGAACACGACCACGGCCAGCATCTTCATGAGCATCCAGAGCGGGTCGAGAAAACCCGGTCCGGGCCCGCGCCAGCCGCCGAGGAACATCGCGGCGCCGAGACCCGCGATCACCAGCATGCTCATGTACTCCGCCATGAAGAACGAGCCGAAGCGCATCCCGCCGAACTCGGTGTTGTAGCCGCCGACCAGCTCGGCGTCGGCCTCGGGCAGGTCGAACGGCGGGCGGTTCGTCTCGGCGAAGCCCGCGACCGTGAAGATCAGGAACCCGACGAACTGCGGCACCACGTACCAGACCGCGTGCTGCGCGTACGACGATCTCGACGAGCGACAGCGAGCCGGCCATCATCACGACGCCGATCAGCGAGAGGCCGAGCGACACCTCGTAGCTCACGAGCTGCGCGGCGGAGCGCATCGCGCCCAGGAACGAGTACTTGGAGCCCGATGCCCACCCACCCAGGAGGAGGCCGTAGAACGCGAGCGAGCCGAAGGCAAATGCGTAGAGGATGCCGACGTTGACGTCGATCCCGTAGAGGCCGTACTTGGCGCCGAAACCATGCTTGACGTCGCCGAACGGGATGATCGCGATCGATGCGATCGCGGTGACGATCATGATCGCCGGCGCGAGCGCCATCAGGAACGGCACGCCGGTGCGCGGATAGAACTGCTCCTTGCTCAGGAGCTTCAGCACGTCCGCCAGCGGCTGGAACAGGCCGTAGGGGCCGACGCGGTTGGGACCGTAGCGATTCTGGAAGCGACCGAGGAGCTTTCGTTCGAGCAGCAGGATCATCGGGACGATCGCGAGCACGAACGCGAAGATCACGACGCACTTGATCAGGATCACGCCCGTCGACTCGACGAAGTTCGTGTCGGCGATCGGCAGCGTCACCGGCTCTCCGTCACCTTGCTCACCTGGATCACCGGTGGGAGGCCGTTCGTCAAGGCGTTCGCGTTCTGCTCCACGGTTCCCTCGGTGAGATGCCCGGTGCCCTCCTTGACGCTCTCCCGCGGCGCCACCTTGGCTTCGATCGCGCTGCCGTTCGAGGAGATGCGGACGAGGTCGCCGCGCCCGAGTCCGAGGCGCTCGGCGTCGGCCGGGTTGAGCACCAGCTCCTGTTGCGGGCGGAGGAACTCGAGCGAGGGCGCATGGTCCGTCTCCCACGATGCCCACAGGTCGCGGCGAGGCGAGAGCCGCAGCTCGCCGTCGCCCGGTGGCGCCGTGGCGGGCGGCTCTCCGGGCTCGCTGAACGCAAGCGCGCCGAGCGCCTCTGCCGCGGCGGCGCGCGACACGTCGCGCTCCTGCCAGCGAACGCCCCGCCCGCCGATCTCGTCGGGCGTGATGCCGCGGTAGAGCGGCGAGCGTTCGGCGATCTCGGCGAGGATCGCGGCGGCGCTCACGTGGTGCTCGAGGTCGAGCCCGAGCAGCACGCCGAGGTCGACCAGCACCTGCCACTCGGCCCGCACCTGACCCGGGTGGCCGACCGCCGGCCGCAGGCGCTGCAGGCGGCCGTCGGGATGGGTGACCGTGCCCTCCTTCTCGGCGTAGGCCTCGGTGGGGAAGACCACGTCCGCGTGCTGTTCCGCCGACGTCCCGAGAAACTGCTCGTGGGCCACGACGAAGGACGCCGCGCCCAGCGCCTCGTCCCAGCGCTCGCCCTCCGGTAGCTCCCGCATCGGATCGGCATGGAGGAGATAGAAGGCCTTGATCTCGCCACGGGCGGCAGCGTCGCGCGACTCGGCGGCCACGCAGGCCCGGCTCGGCCGTGGTCAATCCCGGGCCGAAGCCGGGCAGGCAGCCGATCTCGCGCAGCCCGCGGCCGTTGGTCGCGGCGGGGATCTCGATCAGGCCGGAGCCCTCGCCCGCGTCGAGCCCGAGCACCAGCGCGAGGTCTCCGAGTGCCTGGAGGGCGCCGGCGCCACGCTCGCCATGGCCGAGGCGCTCGCCCCAGATCACGACCACGTTCTCGGCGCGGGTCAGGAGCGCGGCGGCTTCGCGCAGGTCATCGACCTCGACCTCCGCGATCCCCGCAAGTTGTTCGAGGGAGTGCTCGGCCAGGAACGTCGCGAGCTGCGCCTGGCCTTCGATCCCGGCATCTTCGGCAGCGCGCACGCCGTTCGCCTGGCCGGTCTCGGGGTCCGGATGCTCGTCGGGCGTCGCGCCCGGCGCGGCGTCCTCCACCGGTTCTCCGGGAACTGCTTCGCCAGGCACCTGGTTGCGGCCGTTGGCCGCGCTCGGCCTCATTCTCGTCCACTTCCAGCAGCGCCTTCTGAACGGCGCGCAGGAACGCCTCGCCGGTGCCCGGCGCGAAGCTGAGCCGCTCCGCCGCCCCCGCGTCGAGCGCGGTCGGTCCGCTGGCCGCGACCACCAGCCGGCAGCCGAACCGGCGCACCGCCTTGCGCAGGCGCAGATCGATGATCGGCGCCTCGTTGATCGGATCGGTCTCGAGCACCAGCACGCACGCCGCGCCGTCGATGTCGGATACCGCGGCGCCGAGGTCGGGATGAGCCAGCAGGCGCGCGGCATCGGGGTCCAGGGCGCCTGCGCGCGAGTCGACGTTGCCGGAGCCGAGCGCCTCGCGAAAGATCCGCTGGAGCACGTACCCCTCCTCGTTGGAGGTCTGACCCCCGACGATCGCGGCCGATGCCGCGCCGGCCTTGCGGAGCCCCGCGACCGTGGCCTCGAGGGCACGGTCCCAGGTCGTCGGGCGCAGCTTGCCCCCGTCGCGCACGAGCGGCTCGACCACTCGGTCGCCCGCGTTCACGGACTGATACCCCCAGCGCCCCTTGTCGCAGAGCCAGCCTCGTCGACCGCTTCGTTGTCCCGCGCGAGCACACGCTCGACGCGGTCGTCGCGGACCGTGAAGGAGATGTTGCACTGGCTCGGGCACAGCGTGCAGATCGAGCCTCCGTCGACGATGTCCCAGGGCCGCGCCCGGAACCGGTACGAGGTCGACGTCAGCGCCCCGACCGGGCACAGCTCGATGATGTTGCCCGCGAACGGCGCGATGTAGGGGCGGCCGTCGAACGTGCCCACGAAGGTGTGGTCGGCTCGCTCCAGGAAGACCAGCTGGTAGTCCTCCGCGACCTCCTGGGAGAAGCGCACGCACCGGTAGCAGAGGATGCAGCGCTCGCGGTCGATCGCCACCAGCGGGGAGAGCGCGATCGGCTTCGGGAAGTTGCGCTTCTGGTCTTGAAAGCGGCTTCGCCCATCTCCCCACCCGAACGAGATGTCCTGCAGTGGGCACTCGCCCCCCTTGTCGCACACCGGGCAGTCGAGCGGATGGTTGACCAGCAGGAACTCGACCACGGCGTTCTGGGCGTGCTTCACGCGGTCGGTCTGCGTGTAGACGACCATGCCGTCCTTGACCGGCGTCGAGCACGAAGTCTGCAGCTTCGGGATGCCCTCGATCTCGACCAGGCACATCCGGCACGCGCCCACCGGCGCGCCGAGCTTCGGCTCGTAGCAGAAGAACGGCACCTCGACGTCGCCGCGCTTGACCGCGTCCAGCAGCAGCTCGTCCTCGGGCGCGCGCACCTCGCGCCCGTCGACCGTGAACGTGATCCAGTTGTCGGTCACGCCGCGCTCGGCGCCGTCAGCCCTCGGGGGGCTCGGCGGCGATCCGCGCCTGCTCCATGTGCTGCTCGAACTCGGCGCGGAAATGCACTGATCATCGAGCCCACCGGCATCGCCATCGAGTCGCCGAGCACGCACAGGCAGTTGCCGATGATGTTGGCCTGGACGCTCGCCATCACGTCGAGGTCCATCGGCGTCGCCTCGCCGGAGTCGATCCGCTCCAGCATCTTCACGGTCCAGTTGGTGCCCTCGCGGCAGGGCACGCACTTGCCGCAGGACTCGTGGCGGTAGAACTCGGCCAGCCGCAGTGCGACCTCCACGATCGGCACCGTCTCGTCCACGACGATGATCGAGCCGGACCCGAGCATCGACCCCGCCTGGGCCATGCTCTCGAAGTCATACGGGACGTCGAGGTGCTCCTCCGTCAGGACCGGCGACGACGATCCGCCCGGGAACCATGCCTTGACGCGCTTGCCCGGGTACGGGCCGCCGGCCCGCCCGTAGATGAGCTCGCGCGCGGGGATCCCCAGCTCGACCTCGTAGTTGCCCGGCAGCTTCACGTTCCCCGATACCGACACGACCTTCATGCCCGGCGACCTCTCCGTGCCGAAGCTGCGGAACCAGTCGGCGCCGTTGAGGACGATGTGCGGCATGTTGCTCAAGGTCTCGACGTTGTTGATCAACGTCGGGCCGTTGTAGAGGCCCTGGTTGGCGGGGAACGGCGGCTTCAATCGGGGGTTGCCGCGCTTTCCCTCGAGCGAGTCGAGCAGCGCGGTCTCCTCTCCGCAGATGTACGCGCCGGCGCCGCGGTGCACCACCAGGCTGCACGAGAAGCCCGAGCCCAGGATGTCGTCGCCGGCGTAGCCGCGCGCGTATGCCTCTGAGACGGCCGCGTCGAGGATCGCCGCCTCCGCCTCGTACTCACCGCGGATGTAGATGAAAGCGTGCTGCGCGCCCGCCGTGAAAGCCCCGATCAGAACGCCCTCGATCAGCTGATGCGGATTCTTGTGCATCAGCTCGCGGTCCTTGAAGGCACCCGGCTCCGACTCGTCGGCGTTGCAGCACAGGTATTTCTCGACGTCGCCGTGCGGCAGGAAGCTGGCCTTCTTGCCGGTCGGGAAGCCCGCACCGCCCCGGCCGCGCAGGCCGGACGCCTCGAGCTCCTTCAGCACCTGCGTCCTGCGTCATCTGGGTGAGCGCCTTGCGCAGCCCGCGGTAGCCGCCGAGCCGCTCGTAGATGTCGATGTGCCCGAGGCCCGGCTCGTCGATGTGCCTGAAGAGGATGCCCTGGCTGCCGTTCACTCCGCGCCCTCGGCTAACCCGTCAGTGGGCTCGCCCACTGACGGCCGGTTTTTCCTTCCGAAGTCGCCGACGAACCGCTTCCCGGGAAGCACGTCCTCCGCCGCCCCGCCGGCGCGGATGTGGTCGGCCACCTGCTGCGCGTCTTCGTTCGTGAGCGGGCCGCGGTAGTGACCCTCGATCGACGCCATCGGCGCGATGTCGCATGCGCCCATGCACTCGAACGAGCGCAGGTGGAAAAAGCCGTCCGGGCTCGAGCCGTTCACCGGCGAGCCGGTCGCGGCCGAGAAGGCATCGGCCAGGTCGTGCGCGCCGCGCAGCTGGCACGAGATGTTCGTGCAGACGTAGATCGTGTGCCGGCCGACCGGCTCCAGCTCGAGCATGTCGTAGAAGCTCGCCACCGACTCCAGGTACGCCGGCGTCACCCGCATCACGGTGGCGACCTGGAGCATCGCCTCGTCCGAGAGCCATCCGTGGACCCGCTGGGCGGCCCGCAGCGCCGGCAGCACGGCGGAGCGGTAGTCCGGATACAGCGACATGCGGTACTCGATCTCCTCCCGCAGCTCGGCGGGCACGGGCACCTGGTCCGGCTCCGGGATCTCCGCTGCCGGAGCGTCCACCTTCGCGCCTTCCCAGACCTGGGCCGCGAGCCTGTTGCGCGACCCGGGGACTCCGCGCAGATGGTCGAACTTGCTCATCGGTCGATGCCTCCCAGGATCGGGTCGAGCATGGCGAGGTTCACGATCATGTCGGCGATGTAGCCGTCGACGCACATCTCGCGCAGCGACTGGAGGTTCACGAACGACGGGTCGCGCATGTGGACCCGCACCGGCTTCGCCGAGCCGTCCGAGACCACGAAGCAGCCGAGCTCACCGCGCGGGCCCTCGATCGGCACGTACGCCTCGCCGGGAGGCACGCGGAAGCCCTCGGTCACGAGCTTGAAGTGGTGGATCAGCGCCTCCATCGACGTCGCGAGCTCGTGCCGCGGCGGTAGCGCGACCTTGCGGTTGGTCGTGATCCAGGGGCCCTCCGGTAGGCCCTCGACCGCCTGGCGGATGATCGCGCAGGACTCCCGGATCTCGGCCATGCGCACGCGGTAACGGTCGTAGCAGTCGCCCACCGTGCCGATCGGGACCTTGAACTCGAAATGGTCGTAGGACGAGTACGGGTCCGCCTTGCGCAGGTCCCACGGATTGCCCGCCGCGCGCAGGAGAGGGCCGGTCACGCCGAGTTCCAGAAGCCGCTTCTGAGACACGATGCCGACGCCCTTGGTGCGCTGCAGGAAGATCTCGTTGCGGTCCAGGATCGCCATGTACTGGCCGACCCGCTCGACCATGTCCTCGGTGAACGCGAGCACCTTGCGGGTCCAGTTGGCGGGGATGTCCTCGATCACGCCGCCCACCTGGATGTAGCGCGTATGCATGCGCTGGCCCGACGAGGCCTCGAACAGGTCGAGCACCTTGTCGCGCTCGCGAAAGCAGTACCAGAGCATCGAGATCGCGCCGAGGTCGAGCGCCGAGGTCCCAAGCCACACGAGATGCGAGTGGATCCGGTTGAGCTCGCAGTGGATCACGCGCAGGTACTGCGCGCGCGCCGGGACCTCCTCGTCCAGAAGGCGCTCGACCGACATGCAGTACGCGAGCGCGTTGAAGTAGTACGAGAGGTAGTCCATCCGCTCGATGAGCGGGATCACCTTCCAGTACGACTTGTCCTCGCAGTTCTTCTCGATGCCCGTGTGCACGTAGCCGACGTAACGGCTTCAGGTCGTGCACGACCTCGCCCTCGAGCTCCACCAGCAAACGGAGCACCCCGTGCGTGGCCGGATGGTGCGGGCCGAAGTTGATGGTGAGCATCGCCTCCTCGCGCCCGTCCACGACGTCGGGCGGCAGCAGCCCGGCCTCGGCGGCGGAGTCGACTGTTACGCCCGTGGCCATCTCCCTGACGCTTCCGTCGGGCTCGCGGTGGCTCACTCGTACCACCTGGGCATCTCGTATTCGTTGTGCGTGAACAGCACCGGCTCGCCCCCGAGCGGGAAGTCACGCCGCTGCGGCCAGCCCTCGTACTCCTCGGGCATCAGGATGCGGCGCAGGTCGGGATGCCCCCGAAACTCGATCCCGAACATGTCGAACGCCTCGCGCTCCTGGAAATCCGCGGTCGGGAAGAGCGACACGCACGAGTCGATCGCGGGCAGCGCGGGCTCGCCAGGGTCGGCGAGCAGCGCCTTCACGTGAATGCGCTCGACCCGCTCCATGTTGAGCAGCTCGTAGTGGACGCCGAAGCGGGGCTCGTGCGGGCAGGTAGTCGCAGGCGTGAAGGCTCGCCAGGAACTCGTACCGCTGGGCCGGGTCGTCGCGGAGCCAGCCGAGGACCTCGACCACCTGCTCCGGCTCCACCACCAGCGTCGCGATGCCGCGGTAGTGGAGGGTGTCGGCGATCGAATCGGAGTGCCGCTCGCGAAGCTCGTGGGCGATCAGCTCGAGTCCGGCCGGATCCGGCATCTAGCTGGCTCGCGGCGCGGTGGGCGCGAGCGCGACGTTCGGGTGGGGCAGCTCCTCTGTGCCCTCCGCGTGGTAGCGCGAGCGCCACCCGAGGTCGGGATGTCCCTGGACCTGCCGCTGCAACTTGAGGATCCCGTGGATCAGCGCCTCGGGACGCGGTGGACAGCCCGGGACGTGGACGTCGACCGGCATGAACTTGTCCGCGGCCACCAGTGCGTAGTTGTTGAAGACGCCCGTGCTCGACGCGCAGGCGCCCATCGCGATCACCCACTTCGGCTCGAGCATCTGGTCGTAGATCCGGCGGACGACCGGCGCCATCTTGATCGACACGCGGCCGGACAGGATCAGCATGTCGGCCTGGCGGGGCGACGCACGGAAGACCTCGGCGCCGAAGCGCGCGCTGTCGTAGCGAGACGTGACCAGCGAAATCTGCTCGATCGCGCAGCAGGCGAGGCCGAAGGTGGCCGGCCACAGCGCGTTGGAGCGCGCCCAGTTGAGCGCCCGGTCGAGCGTGGTCGTGAGCACGCTGTCCTCGACGTGCTCTTGCAGCTCGGCGCCCTCGAGGTCGCCGCGCAGCAGGTCGCGCGCGCGCAGTTGCTTGATCCGGAAGTCGTCCTTGGCGCCGGCGTCTGCCGGGGCCCGGAGCGCCGACCTGCTCCCGCTTTACCTCCATTCGAGCGCGCCCCGGCGCCATACGAACACGAACGCGACGGACAGGAGCGCCACGAACACGAGGATCTCGCCGAGCACGAAGGCCCCCGCGACCTTCAGGTGGACCGCCACCGGGTAGAGGAAGATGACCTCGACGTCAAAGAGGATGAACAGCATCGCGATCAGGTAGAAGCTGATCCCGAACCGGAATCCCCGCTGCACGTCCGAGGGCAGCCCGCACTCGTAGGGCGAGGACTTGACCTCGCTCGGCTTGGACGGCCCAAGCACCCTGTTCAGCGTCGTGAAGGCGATCCCGACCGCAGAGCCGAGCCCGAGGAAAACAAGCACTGGGAGGTAGCTACGGAGCAACGGATAGGGCTGAAAAGACGCTCGATACGGGAAACGGGGGTGTTATACACCACTCTTGTAACAATGTGTTACATAGTGCTTTCCGTCGCAATCTCGGCGCCAAATACACCGATTCGACCCGGGCCGAGCGGCCGCGGCCGCCTGCATGACTGAGCTGCATGTCGCGGTCGGCGTCACGGTGCTGGCGCTGAATCTGGTGGCCGGCGTCTGGGGAGCGGTCGCGTGGCTCACCGATCATGCATCGCTTTTCTTCTGGTACGTGCTGCGGGCGGCTCAGGTGTCGGTCGTGCTGCAGGTGCTGCTCGGCGCGATCCTGCTGGGCCTCGGCCATAGGCCGACGACCCGATCCACTACATGTACGGGACGTTGCCGCTGCTCGTGAGCCTGGTCGCGGAGGGCATGCGGTCGGGCGCGGCCCAGCGCGAGCTGCCCGAGGGCGTCGAGTTCCGGGCGCTCGGCGCATCCGAGCAACACGCGATTGCGCTCAGCATCGTGCGCCGCGAGATGGGAATCATGGCCATCGGCGCTCTGCTGATCGCCGCCCTGGCGTTCCGCGCGGCGCAGGTGGGCGGCGGTCTGTTCTGAGCTGGGCGAAGCCGTCTTCGTCATGCGTGCCTACGGGCCCTCGAGCGCCTCGTCCACCTCGGGCGGGGCCGGCTCCCGATCGGTGAGCGCCCAGTAGTCGCCCTGGAAGAAGACCAGCGGATCGCCCTCGGCGCTCCAGAGCTCGACGACTTCGGCGATCGCGATCAGGTGGTCGCCGCCTTCCACCAGCTCGCGCACCTCGCAACCGAGGCCCGCCAGAGTGCCGCCGAGCGCGGGGACGCCGTTTCGGTCGGACCAGTCCAGCTCCTCGAACTTCTCGGCTTCGGGCAGCTTGGAGGCGAAGCGGCGGGCCGTCTCCTCCTGATCGTGGGCGAGGAACTGAATCGCGAGGCGGCGGGAATGCTCGACAGCCACGAGCGTGCGCGCCGTGCGGTCGAAGCACACGACCATGAGCGGCGGGTCGAGCGAGAGCGACGTGACCGCGTTCGCGGTCATCCCTGACGGCCCCTCGGCACCGAAGCTGGTGACCACGCAGACGCCGGTGACGAACCGGCTGCAGACGTCCCGGAACTCGCCTGCGTCGATCCGGGGGCCGGCCTCCATGCCGCGCATCATCTCCAAATGCGAGAGAGAAACCCGGCGCCGACCCTTAGCCGCCGTCGTGCAGGCGCTACGGCCACCTGAAACTGGGGGCTCCGCGCCTGGGGCCGGCGCCGGACGCGTTGATGATTCGCCCCGGCGAGGCCCATCCCTTCTCGCGGGGGCCGGCCTGGCCCGGCGCGTGCCGGGTGGCGCCCCGCTCAGAGGCGTTTCCGACACGACTGGCACTAAAGGGTGGACAATTAGCGGCGTTTCGGCGGCCGGCCGATCAGCGATGCTGGTTACCACGCGTTTGGGTGCCTCTAGCGCCCCTAACTGCCGGTAACAGGGCCAAGGCCTCCCGAGACGCGCCCGCCGAGTGCCATTTCGCACCACGGACGCACGCAAGGCTCAAGACCCATTCCTACCCAGCCGGGTTTTCCAACGGCCTGAGCCATAGGCCCCGCCCGAGCGCCCGCGACCGCCATGAAACGCCTACGGCGGCCTCCCCGAATATCATGCCCGGCCGTGAAGCTGGCCCCCAAGGCTTTCATCGTCGCGCTCGCGGTCACCGCGACGGCGGCATCGGCATGCGGCTCCGAGGGCGTGCAGGTGGACGACCCCGGCGCGGACCTCTTCTCCGAGCGCTGCTCCGGCTGCCATACGCTCGCGGCGGCCGGCGCCCACGGCAGCGTGGGCGAGCGGATCAGCGGCCCGAACCTCGACTACCGCAAGGAGACCAAGACCACGGTCCTGTACGCGATCCGCAACGGCGGGTTCTCGGGCGCGATCATGCCCCAGAACATCGCGGTCGGGAAGGAGGCCGAGGACATCGCGGAGTTCGTCGCCAAGTACGCCGGTACCAAGGCCAAGAGCCCGCCGTCGCCGATCCCGAACCAGGACACGGCGCCGCCCGACGCCGGCGTCACGGGCAAGTCGGGCGCCGGCAACGGTGGCTAGGGTCGCGGCACGGTAGGAGGCCCCGGCGCTCGACCTCAAGCTGATCCGCAGCGACCCCGAGGGCGTGAAGGCCGCGCTCGCCAGGCGGGGGGCGGCCGAGGGGATCGACGAGCTGCTGGCGCTCGACGAGCGGCGGCGGAAGCTCTTGCCCCAGGTCGAGGAGCTGCGCAGCCGGCGAAAGCGGGGCGGCGGCGATCCCGAACAGGCGCGCGCCCTGCGCGAGGAGATCAAGCAGCTCGAGCAGGAGATCGCCGCGATCGACGCGGAGATCGAGCGGCTGCTTGCTTCGCTCCCGAACCTTCCCGATCCCTCGGTCCCGGAGGGCGACTCGGAGGAGGACGCCGAGATCCTGCGCGAGGTCGGCGCACCGCCCGACCTCGGCTTCGAGCCGCGCGACCACCTGGAGCTGGGCACCGCGCTCGGGGTGATCGACATGGAAAGCGCCGCGCGCGCGTCGGGATCGCGGTTCGCCTACCTCAAGGGAGACCTCGTGCGGGTCGAGCTCGCGCTGGTCCAGCTCGCGTTCGACACGCTCGAGCCGGAGGGGTTCGTCCCTGTGGCGCCACCCGTGCTCGTACGGGAGGAGCCGCTCTTCTGGACCGGCTTCCTGCCGACCGACCGTGCTCAGATATATGAGGTCGCGAACGACGATCTCTTCCTCGTCGGGACCTCCGAGGTGAGCCTCGCCGCCCTCCACGCCGACGATCTGCTCACCGAGGCAGACCTCCCGCTGCGCTACGGCGGCTTCTCGACCTGCTTTCGCCGCGAGGCGGGGGCCGCGGGGCGTGACACGCGGGGGATCTTCCGGGTGCACCAGTTCGACAAGGTCGAGATGTTCTCGTTCGTCCGTCCCGAGGACTCGACCGACGAGCACGAGCGCATTCTGTCGATCCAGGAGCGGTTCCTCCAGGCGCTCGAGATCCCGTACCGCGTCGTGAACATCCCTGCGGGGGACCTTGGCGCGTCCGCGGCGAAGAAGTACGACCTGGAGGCGTGGCTGCCGGGCCAGAGCCGCTACCGCGAGCTCACGTCGTGCTCGAACACGACCGACTACCAGGCGCGGCGCCTGCGCTGCCGCTATCGCGCAGAGGGCTCGAAGTCGCCGCGCCCGGTGCACACCCTGAACGGCACCGCGGTCGCCGTCGGCCGGACGATCGTCGCGATCATGGAGAACTTCCAGCGTGCCGACGGCGGCATCGACGTGCCGGCAGTGCTCCGGGAGTACGGCGCTCCGGACGAGATTCGCCCGCTCCGCGCCGCTCGTTAGAGGGCCTCAGCGACCATCTGAAATTCGGCTCGCTTGGCGGGAGGGCCTTGATTACAATGGGCTCTGCCGACCCGCAGACGGATAGGACACGAAGTCCGAACTGCGGCAAGGCAAGGAACCCGTACATCGCTGTCTTGGCCCACTCGTCGGAGGACCCCCTGCGTCTCCGTCGCTGCTGGCCGCGACTGCGCTGTCGGGCCCGTCCCTCGCAGCCCTGACACGGAGAACGGATTGAAGACCGTCGGCGATAAACGGACAGAGCAAGTTTCGCCTCATGAGGACGTCTTAGGAGTGAGACCTCATGGGATTCGCACCTCGGGCGGAACTGACGTGAGCGGCTTTCTTGGCAAGGAAATGGTCGCCACACCAACAATTACGCGGCTGCGCCGTCGTCTGGAGCTGCCGCGGGCGATCCGGTCCGACCGGGTCGCGTTCGGCGAGCGCGCCTACGAGCGCTTCTGGCCCGTCTTCCTGGACGCGTCGATGCTCGTGCTGGCCTCGGTCTTGGCCCGCGTCGTCTCGCTGATCGCCCACAACCCGCTTCAGCCCGTCGTCTGGGATTCGCTCTTCTTCGTGATGGTGATCTTCGGGTTCGGTCTCCGGGGCCTCTACCAGCCCCGTATCCGGCCGAACCTGCTCGACGAGGTCCGCGCGATCGCCTCCGCGACCGCGATCGCGACGATGGCCGTGATCTCGGTCCGGGTCGCGCTCACCGACGACATCCACCTGGCCGCGCAGACCGCGCTGCTCTGGTTCCTCTCGGTTGGCTGCCTGTCCGCGGGCCGGGCCGGGCTGTTCGCGATCCGCAGCCGCGCGATCCGTGGCGGCGCCGGCAAGACGACGCTGATCGTGGGCGCCGGCCGGATCGGCCACCTGGTCGCGAAGCGCCTGATGCAGCGACCCGAGTTCGGGCTGCGGCCAGTCGGCTTCCTGGACAACGACCCCATGGAGATCGAGGATTCGAGCGCACCGCTGCCCGTGCTCGGCGCCAGCTGGAACCTCGAAGAGGTGATCGCCGAGCGGGGCGTCCACCACGTGATCTTCACCTTCTCGACCGCCCCTCACAACGTGCTGCTCGGGATGGTGCGGCGCTGCCAGGACCTCGGCATCACGACCTCGCTCGTACCGCGCCTCTTCGAGGCTTCGACGGAGCGCGTGACGGTCGAGCACATCGGAGGCCTGCCGCTCTTCGCGATGCGGCCCTCGGACCCGAAGGGCTGGCAGTTCGCGGTCAAGTACACCCTCGACCGCATGGCGGCGGGACTGCTGCTGCTCGTGATCTCGCCGATCATGATCGGCCTCGCGCTCGCCACGCGGATCTCGATGGGCAGGCCGATCTTCTTCCGTCAGCGCCGCGTAGGCCTCGACGGGCGCGAATTTGAGATTCTCAAGTTCCGGTCGATGAAGACTCCAGACCCCAAGCTGAACGGACACGTCAGCGGGAATGGAAATGGCAATGGCTTCAAGCCCTCGATCGACACCGCTCCCGGCGGCGTGGAAGGCGAGGATCGCCGTACACGCGTCGGGCGCATGCTGCGCAAGACGTCGCTCGACGAGCTGCCGCAGCTCATCAACGTGCTGCGGGGCGAGATGAGCCTGATCGGACCACGGCCCGAGCGGCCGGAGTTCGTGGAGCTATTCGGACAGGATGTCCACCGGTACACCGACCGACACCGGGTGAAGTCAGGAATCACGGGATGGGCGCAGATTCACGGCCTCCGTGGCCAGACGTCGATATCCGATCGTGCCGAATGGGACAACTACTACATCGAGAACTGGTCCCTGTGGCTGGATTTCAAGATCGCCGTCATGACGCTCCCATGCTTGCTCAAGGGCACCGGCGAGTAGCGCCCCGCGCTGGTCTCGCGGCCCTCGCCGCGCTCGTGATCGCAATGCTGATCGCGACGCTGCCGGCAACCGCGGGGGCGGCCGGAACCGCGGTCTCGTCCAGCGACGATCTCGGGCTGACCGTGCCGGGGGACCACTCGGCCGGCGACCAGTACGTGGAGACGCTGCCCACGATCGGGGGCCCGCGCGCACCGAAGCGGAACAAGCGCGCGAAGAAGCTCTCGAAGGGCGTGAGCAAGGAACTTCAGCAGCACGGCGGCTCGGACGCCGCAGCGCTCGAGCGGCTCGCCACCTCGGCGGACCTGGGCGCTCCCGCAGCTGCGGGAGCGGGGGACAGCAGCAGCAGCAAGGACAAGAGCTCGGACGGCAAGGGGTCGCACAAGGGCCGTAACCGCGACAAGCGGAACGGCAACTCGGCACCGGCCGTGCCGTCAGCCGCGATCAACGCGGCTGACCGGGGGGAGGCAGGTCTGGAATGGCTCGTGATCGCGATCCTCGTGATCACCGCACTCTCACTCGGAGCGGTTGGCTATCAGCGGCACAGGGACAAAGACTCCACCGCTAGATAGGGAGCAGCAGCCCGGCGCCGAGGTCGGCTCCGCGCCTCTGCTGCGCTCGCCGCTCGCGCCCGGATCGCTATCGGGCAGAGCACTCGCGGTCGTGCCGGCGGTGCTGGTGGCAATCGCGGTGGTCGTGCTCGCGCTGAACGACGGCACGTACCCGGTGACCGCACGCAGCGGACTTGCGATCGCAGCCTGGTGGGCGATCGCGATCGGCGTCCTCCTGCGGCTCTGGCCGCGCCGGAGGCTCCCGGTCGAGGCATGGGTCGCGGGCGGTGCGCTCGTGCTCCTGAGCGCGTTCACGGCGCTGTCGATGACGTGGGCGAGCTCGGCCGAGGGGGCGTTCGCCGAGCTCGACCGGATCCTCATCTACGTCGGCGTCTTCGCGCTGGTCGTGCTGGTGACGCGCCGCGGTGACGCAGCCCGATGGAGCGACGGGCTGGCCGTGGGGATCACGGCCGTCGGGCTCCTGGCGCTCACGAGCGAGCTCTTCGCCGGGTCTATCGGTCCCGACGCGCCGCCTGTCTTCTTCCCCGGGGAGAACCGCCTGAGCTACCCGGTCAACTACTGGAACGGGCTCGCGATCCTCGTCGGCATCGCCTACCCGCTCCTGCTTCGGGCCGCCACCGCGGATCGGCCCGGCTGGGCGCGTGGGCTCGCCCTCGCTCCGATCCCGGCGCTCACGGCCGTGATCTACCTGGCTTCATCGCGCGGCGGCGCGGCCACGGCGCTCGCCGGCGTCGTCGTCTTCCTGCTGCTCACGGGTCGTCGCATACCGGCGCTCGCCGCCTCCGCTGGTCGCCGGCGCCGGCGTCGTTGGGGCGGTCCTGGTGCTGGTCGGACGCCACGCGCTCGCCGACGGGGCGATCGGGTCGACGGCTGCTTCGGGAGAGGGGCACAGCGCCGCGCTGCTGCTTGCCCTGCTCGGGCTGGGCTGCGCGCTCGTCTACGCGGCCTGGTGTGCGGTCGAGCCCCGCAAGCCGGTTCGCATCCACCTGGGCACGGCCATTGTGCTCGCCGTGACCGGGCTGATCGTGCTGGCGATCGGGGTGGCGGCTGCGAACCCGGTGCAGAAGTTCAACGACTTCAAGCAGCTGCCCTCGGAAGACCGCGTCACCGCGAGCGACTTCACGAAGGCGCACCTCCTCAGTGCCAACGGCAGCGGTCGCTGGCAGCTGTGGGCATCGGCGGTGGACCAGTGGAAGGAGAAGCCGCTCGCCGGGGAAGGGGCCGGGTCCTATGAGTCCTGGTGGGCCCAGCACGGGAGCCTGAGGAAGTTCGTCCGCAGCGCACATTCGCTGTATCTGGAGACGCTCGGCGAGCTGGGCGTGATCGGGTTCGTGCTGCTCATGTCGGCGTTCGGAGCGGGCTTCGTGGCCGCCGGCAGGCGGCTGCTGCAATCGGCCGGCGAAGAGCGGGCGACCGTCGCCGCCCTGCTCGGCGCGCTGGTGGCATTCATGGTGGGCGCGGGCATCGACTGGATGTGGGAGCTCACGGTCGTGAGCGTTGTCGGCATCGCCTGTCTCGCGCTCCTGGTCGGCCCTGCGGCCGACACGTCGAGCAAGCGAGCGGACCGGCGGGCGCCGCGGCTGCGGCTCGCGCCCCGCGCCGCTGTGGTGGCGGTGTGCGCCGTCGCGATCTGCCTGGAGGGAATCCTGCTGTTCTCGAACATGCGGCTCGAGCAGAGCCAGAACTCCGCCGCGCGCGGCGACGCGGGCGCGGCTCGCTCTGCCGCGCTGGACGCCTCCTCGCTCCAGCCGTGGGCGGCTTCGCCGTATCTGCAGCTCGCGCTGCTCGAAGAGCAGGCACGCAACCTCCCGGCGGCCCGCACGCGCATCCGCGAGGCGCTCGACCGTGACAGTCGGGACTGGCGCCTGTGGCTCGTATCGGCGCGCATCCAGACCGAGGCTGGGAACATCCCGCAGGCGCGACGAGACCTGCGGCGCGCCAAGACGCTCAACCCCAGATCGCCTCTCTTCGCGGAATGAGATCGACCCTTACCGCGATGGCGATCGCCGCGGCGCTCGCCCTGATCGCGCTGCCCGCGCCCCGAGGCGCGGGCCGCTCCACGCTCCGTTCGAGACCTCGCTGCAGGATGCCGCCGTCTATTCGATCCTGCCCTCCAACACCGACTTCGCCCTGCGGCGCATGCGGCAGGCGGGTGCGTCGTGGGTACGGATCGACGTGAGCTGGGACGACGTGGCTCCCGCGGGCGCAGCCAAGCCCGCCGGCTTCAACGCGCGCCGACCCGAGCGACCCCCGGTACCGGTGGGCCATGACCGACTGGGCGGTCTCACGGGCCGTCGCGAACGGCCTGAAGCCGTTCGTCAACATCAGCGAGGCGCCCGTCTGGGCGCAGCGCGGAGTGGGCGGCCGGCAGGGAACCACCAATCCCGACCCGCTCGAGTTCGGAGCGTTCGCCGCACGCGGCCGCGGTGCGCTACAGCGGCGGCTTTGCCGGACTGCCGCGCGTCACCGGTCTGGGAGGCGTGGAACGAGGTCAACGCCAGCTTCTTCTTCGTCCCGCAGTGGAAGGACAAGCCGGGCGGCGAGGCGCTCTCGCCCGACCTCTACCGCGCGCTGCTGAACGAGTTCGCGACTCGCCGTGCACCGGGTGCATCCCGGACAACATCGTGATCGGCGGGTTCGCTGTATCCGTTCTCCGCCGACCGCCCGACCGCCCAGGCGATCGCCCCGCTGGATTTCATGCGGCGCCTCTTCTGCCTCACGAAGAATCTCCAGCCGCTGCCCACCTGCGGCGCGCCGCTGAACTTCGACGCGCTGGAGCCACCCACCCGTACACGTCCGGGAGCCCGACGCCATGAGCCCGCTCGGTCCCGACAGCGTCTCGATCGGCCAGCTGCCGCGCATGGCGAGGCTGCTGCGAGCGGCGATCAGGCACGGCCGGGTGATCTCGACGCGGCCGGTGCAGTTCTGGGTGACCGAGTTCGGCTGGGACACGAACCCGCCGGATCCGAAGGGCGTGCCGGTCCGGCTGCAGGCGCGCTGGATCTCCGAGGCGTTCTACATGATGTGGCGGGCCGGTGTCAGCGTCGCGTCGTGGTTCCAGCTGCGCGACGGCTTCGGTGACGGCGCCCGGTTCGCGGACGGCCTCTACCGGATCTGCCCGGAGCAGCCCGAATTCGTCGGATGCGGCAGCGCGAAGATCTCCTTCGAGTCGTTCCGCTTTCCGTTCGTGGCCTTCCGCAAGCCGAAGCGGCGAGTCCCGATCTGGGGCAAGACGCCGGCGAGCGTGCCCGGCACGGTGGTGATCGAGCAGACCCGCCGAGGTGCGTTTCGACGCGTCGCGACGCTGAAGACGGACCGGTTCGGGATATTCGAGCGCAGGCTTCGCCTCCCGAGCGGGGGAGCCCTGCGCGCCCGCCTCCTGGATGGTTCGATCCAGTCGCTGCCGTTCTCGCTCAAGCGTCCGCGGGATTTCCCGATAAGTCCGCCGGTGGGATGAAGCTCCGGATCCGGAAGAGAAAAGCAACGGCCGCAGCACTCGGCCAACGGCGCCGCGGCCCACAACGGCAACGTCGACGTGACCGTGCTCACGCCCGTCCTGAACGAGGAGGCCCACATCCGCGAGACGGTCGCCGACATGCGGAGCCAGGACTTCGAGGGAGCGGTCGAGTTCCTCTTCATGGACGGGCGCTCCGAGGACGCCACGCGCGTGATCCTGGACGAGCTTGCCCGCGAGGATCCCCGGATCCGGGTGATCGACAACCCGGGGCGCGGCATCCCGCAGGGCCTCAACGTCGGCCTGCGCCACGCGCGTGGCGACTACGTGGCGCGGATGGACGCCCACACCCATTACCCATCCGCCTACATCGCGCGCGGCGTCGAGCGGCTCCAGTCGGGGGACGTCGCCTGGGTGGCGGGAGCGCCGATCCCGGCCGGCGCGCGGCAAGTGGTCGCGCCGGGTCTCGATCGCGCTTCGCTCGCCGCTCGGCGTGGGAGGCTCCCCCAAGTGGGTGACCGGCGGCGAGACCGAGTTGGACACGGGCGTCTTCGGCGGCGTCTGGCATCGCACAACGCTCGAGCGCCTGGAGGGCTGGGACGAGGGCTGGGCGGTGAACGAGGACTCGGAGCTCGCCGCTCGCTTCCGGGCCGAGGGCATGCGGATCGTCGGGCTTCCCGAGCTTGCCGCCCGCTATATCCCGCGCGACAGCCTGCGCGGCCTGGCGCGGCAGTACGCCAGGTACGGCTTCTACCGGGCCAAGACGGCCCGGCGCCACCCCGCCAGCATGCGCCCATCGCTCTGGCTGCCGCCCGGGCTGGTCGTGACGCTGGCGGCCGCAGTCGCTGCGCCGCGTCCGGTCCGCGGGCTCGCGCGTGCCGGGATCGCCGTCTACGCGGCCACGCTGCTCGCCGGCAGCGCGCTGCGCCCGGGAGGCCGGGCCGGGCGATCGCGCGGCGCTGCCACTCGTGTTCGCGACCATGCACGCCTCCTGGGGCGCCGGCTTCCTCGCCGGGGCCGCCCGCTTCGGACCGCCGCTCGCGGCGGTCCGCAAACTCTTCCCCAGATAGCGGCTAGAATCCGCGCGGCGCCCACGGAAGGCCGATTCGCAGCTTCGTAGGGGTTCTGGGCGTTTCGCCCGTTTCATCGGCAGGGCACCGAGGTATCCATAGGAAGGTCGCACGGCGGATCCCGGATGGTCCCTGGAGCGGCACTTGGTCACGAGCCCGCCTGAGGTGGGCGGTGCAGATGTTGGGAGGCGCCGCAATCGTGAAGAGCCGAACCGTGCCGTCGAATCGCCGCGCTTTGCGCCTGCTGATCGTCCCTGCCCTGGTGGTGCTCGCCGTTTTTCTGCCGGGAGGGGGCGCGGGTGCTGCGCCCGCATGCGACAAGTTCGCATCGCCGCTCGGCCTGGACCTGAACCCGGGCACGGAGCTGCTTCCGTTCCGGACCGCCCAGCGGCTCGCGAATTCGCTCCAGGCGGGCCAGACGGGCTGCCTCAAGGGCGGCACCTATGCCGGCAGCGTCACGATCACGCGCGGAGGCGCCCCGGGTGCGCCGGTGCGGCTGCAGAGTCGATCCTGGCGACCGGGCGCTGCTGATCGGTCGCGTGGTGGTCGCCATCGGGAGCCAACCACGTGACGCTGGCGAACCTCGACCTGATCGGCACCAACCCGGGCCTTCTCCCCAGCCCCACGATCCTCGCGAACGACGTCGGCATCGTGGGCAACGACATCACCAACCTGCACACGGGCCCGGACTGCGTCTACGTCGGGAGCCCCGAGCAATCGGTGGAGCGCACCACCATCCTCCGCAACAGGATCCACAACTGCGGAGTGATCCCGCTCACGAACCGGCATCACGGGATCAGCGTCTGGAGCGCTCGCGACACCGAGATCGTGCGCAACGTGATCTTCGACAACTCGGACCGGGGCATCCAGCTGTATCCCGATTCGCAGGGCACCAGGGTCTTCAACAACACGATCGACGGCAACGGCGAAGGGGTGCTGATCGCCGGCTCCGGCACCAGCACGTCGAACGACAACGTCGTCGAGCGGAACGTGATCACGAACTCGGAATCGCGTGACAACATCGAGGTGAACTGGCCCGCCGCCGGCGTCGTCGGCACCGGCAACGTGTTTCGCGACAACTGCGTCTCCGGAGGTGTCCGGGACAACGGCGACGGCGGCATCAAGCCACGCATGGACGGCGTGGCGGTGAGCGGCAACCTGGTCGCGACCGCGGCCTATGTCAACCGCGACGCCAAGAACTTCGATCTCCAGCCCGCGAGCCCGTGTGCGCTCCTGGTCAACGGCGTGACCTGGCAGCCCTTCCGCGACGACAGCATCTGGAACGTGGTCGCCAATCAGAAGGGCATGCCCACGATCGACAATCCCTTCGCCGGCCAATTCGTGAGCTACTCGAACAGCCTGGAGATCTCCGGGATCCCTGGGAGCGGCAGCGGGGGCGACTTCGCGAAGCCGACCTTCTTCGCGCAGCCGGGGGACCCCGTGGCAACCGTGCAGGCGTCGGAGCCGACCTGGGTGAGCGGTGACATCCACTACGACGGCAAGCCGATCCCGGTGCCGGACGGCGTGACGCCCGCCCCCGGGTCCGACGGTCACCTGACGATCGTCTCGGCCGATCGCAAGACGGCCTGGGAGATGTGGCGCTGCACCAAGGCGGACGTGACCGGCTACGAGACGGTCACGATCGCGCAGTGGGACCTGGACGGGTCCGGCGTACCGGGCGACTCGGTCGACAACTCGTCCGCCCGCGGGTCGGGGACGCCGTTGCTTCCCACCACGATCCGGGCCACCGAGGCGCTCAACGGGATCAACCACGCGCTCGGCATCACGGTGCCGAACGTCTCGAGCGAGTACCTCTACCCGCCCGCGACCCACTCCGACGGCAGGCTCGGCCCGGACGCGATCAAGTACGGCATGCTGTTCGTGCTCCGGAGCGACTTCCCGGTGCCCGCAAACGCCACCCCGGGCGAACGCCACGTGATCCAGGCGCTCAAGGTCTACGGCGCCTATGTCGTCGACCAGGGCGCCTCGATGGAGCTCGACGCAGACTCGACCCACCGGCGGATCTGGGAGGCCGCGGGCCTCGACGCGAACTCACTCCGGTGCGATCGGCCCGGGCGACTTCCGCCTCGTGGTGACGGGCTAGGCTCGGGCGCGCCAGAGACGCCAGTTCAGAGGCGTTTCCGGCAGGACTGGCACTAAAGGGTCGAGGGATTCAGGCCGAGTTCGGGGGCTCGGCGGAGCAGCGGTTTCGGGGTAACACGCGTTCGGGTGCCTCTAGCCGGCCAAACTGCACGGTAACCGGCCAGGTATCCTCGCAACCCTGATCCCATCCGGGCTCAAGTCTCTTCCAGGCCGCGCCGATCCATCGGGGGATGCCTCGGACCGGCCACAGGCGCAGCATGCTCGCACCCACGCTGCTCGTGGGACTCGCTTTCGCGATCCTGAGCGTGGCCCCGGCGCCTGCCGTAGCGGACGCGTGGCGGGCGTTCGCGCCCACGAGCCCGTGGAACGTGCCCGCCGCCCAGAAGGGCGGGATCGCGCCCTCCAACCCGTTCGCGTCGCAGTTCACGAGCTACAGCTCCACGCTCGAGATCTCGGGGGTGGCCCCGGACAACGAGTGGGGCAAGCCGATCTTCTTCGCGAAGCCCGGCGATCCCGAGTACGTCTGGACCGACGAGAACGGCTGGGCCGACGGCGACATCCGCTACCAGGGCGAGCCGATCCCGATGCCGGCCGGCGCCAAGGAGGCGACCGGCTCCGACGGGCATCTCACGATCGTGACCGCGGACCGGCGCTATTCCTACGACATGTGGCGGGCGGACGCCTCCCAGCGGACCGCCGCGACGATCGTCCGCTTCGACCTCGCCGGAGCCGGTGTGCCGGCCGACCGGAACAACAACACTTCGGCCCGGGGCTCGGGTGCGCCCGTGATCCCGACCACGATCCGTGCGGAGGAGGCCGTCACCGGGATCGATCACGCCCTCGGCCTGACCGTGCCGAGCGTGGCGGCCGACTATCTCTTCCCGGCCACCCATACGGACGGCGAGCTCGGGTCCGACTCGGTGAAGTACGGGATGCTGTTCGTGCTCCGGCCCGACTTCCGGTGACGGGCAGCCTCGGCGAGCGCAACATCATCACCGCGCTCAAGACCTACGGCGCGTACGTCGTCGACCAGGGCTCCACGATGGGGCTCGACGCGGACTCGACGCACGCCGAGCTCTGGTCCCAGGCAGGGATGCTGGGCGACGCCGAGCATGCCGATCCGCGCCGGCGACTGGCGCCTCGTCAACGTCGGCTCCGCGGCGGCGGCGCAACCCCCTGCGACCCGGAAGCGCCGCATCGTGCTCCGCGCGGCCAGGCGCTCCGTCCGGATCGGGGGCCGCGTGCGCCTGCGCGGCGAGGTCCGCGGCGCGCTTCCGGCCGGTGCCCATGTGCGCCTGATGGTGCGCTCGCGCCACGGCTGGCACCGCCTGCGCCGGAAGCCGATCGACGCCGACGGCACGTTTGCGACCAGCCCGCGCCTGGTGCGCAGGGCGAGCGCCTCTCGCCGTCACGGCACCAGCCGGCTGGCCCTGAAGCACGTCCGGCTGGCACGTGGGGTCCGGGTCCTGAGGATCCGCGCGGTGGTCAAGGGCGTCGGCCGCTCCAAAGTGGTCCGAGTGCGCGTCCGCCGCTGACGCATCATCTACGCTCAATCGACCTGATGCCCGAGGGAACGAGCGTCACCCAAGCCGCTCCGAGCCTGGAGCGCCAGTCCACGACGCGGGTCGCGGTCTACACCGACCATCTCTTCTGGAGGCAGGACGGGGAGCTCTACTCGGACCGCTCCTTCCCGGGATTCGTCGCCCGGCTCGCGCCGCTGGTGGGCAGCCTCGTGTTCCTCGCCCGGGTCGATCCGGCGCCCGGCGCCGCCCAGCACAAGCTGCCGGCCGGCACCGAGGTGGTGGAGATGCCGTGGGTCGGGAGCCTCTCGAACCCGCTCGACGTCGTGCGGATGATGGCCGGCTCGGTCCGCCGCTTCTGGCGCGTGCTCGACCGGGTGGACGCAGTCTGGCTGGTCGGCTCCTACCTGATCTCGTTCGTGTTCGCCGCGATCGCGGCGGCGCGCGGCAAGCGCGTCGTGCTGGGAGTGCGCCAGGACCTGCCCGAGTACGCCCGCGGCCGCTATCCGGGGCGGCGCTGGATCCATCTGGTCGCGGATGCGCTGGAAGGCGTCTACCGGCTGCTCGCCCGCGTGTTCCCGATCGTGGTCGTCGGACCCGGCCTCGCCCGCAACTTCGGCCGCGCTCGCTCGCTGCTGCAGCTGTCGGTGTCGCTCGTGTCCGAGGACGACATCGTCAGCCGCGAGCAGGCGCTGGCACGCCCCTACGACGGCGAGCTCACGATCCTCAGCGTGGGCCGGCTCGACCCGGAGAAGAACCCGTTGCTGCTCGCCGACGTGCTCGCGCAGCTGAACACCAACGGACGGCAATGGCGGATGGTGATCTGCGGCGACGGACCGCTGGAGGGCGCGCTGGCGGAGCGGCTCGCCGAGCTCGGGCTGGGTGACCGGGCCGACCTGCGCGGCTACGTGGCGCTCGAGGGCGGACTGCTGGAGCTCTACCGCGAGAGCAATGTGTTCCTGCACGTCTCGTGGACGGAGGGCCTGCCACAGGTGCTGTTCGAGGCGTTCGCCTCGGGACTGCCGATGGTGGCCACGGCCGTGGGCGGCGTGCCCGACGGCGTCGGCGACGCGGGCTTGCTGGTCCCACCCGGAGACGCCGACGCCGCTGTCGCGGCGCTCGAGCGCGTCGTCACGGAGGCGCAGTTTCGCGAAGCGCTGATCGACCGCGGGCTCGCCCAGGCCCACGCCCACACGATCGAGTCGGAGTGCCGCCGCCTGGCGGCGTTCGTCACCGGGGACCAAAGGGCGTGACCGTCAGGTCGCCCGCTCGCACCGAGTCTCAGCACGAGCCCGGCGAGGTGCACCAGTCCGACAGCGTCCGGCGGAACACGCTCTTCGGGCTCGCGACCCAGATCACGACCGCCGCCTTCACGGCGGCCCTGACCCTGTACCTGGTGCGGGCGCTGGGCCCCCACGACTACGGCCTGTTCGCGCTCGCGGTCGGCATCGGCACGATCCTCGTGCTGATCGCGGACCTCGGCATCTCCGGCTCGTCCGGGCGTTTCATGGCGGAGGAGAGCGGCGACCTTCGTCGCGTCGCCGGGATCGTCTCCGACTCGACCTGGTTGAAGCTCGCGGTGCTGGTGCCGGTCTGCGGGGCGCTGTGGCTGCTCGCCGAGCCGATCGCGAACGCCTACGACGCGCCGGGCCTCGTCTGGCCGCTGCGGGGGATGGCGATCGCGACGCTCGGCCAGGGCATGTTCATCTTCTACCGGCACGCCTTCGTGTCGATCGGCCGGGTGTCCCTCACCTGGCGGATGACGCTGTTCGAGAGCGCCTGCGAGGCGGGCGCCTCGATCGCGCTGGTGCTGTTCGGGGCGGGCGCCGCCGGCGCCGCCTTCGGCCGCGGCATCGGATACGTGGTGGGATGCGTGTTCGCGGTTTTGGTGATCGGCAGGATGCTCGGCGGTGGGGCGATCGGGCTGTCGGGTCGCGGCGAGATGGGCCGCGTGGCGCGCTACGGCGGTGCGCTGCTGATCGTGACGATCGCCTACACGCTGTTCGAGCAGATCGGCGTGCTGCTGATCGGCGCGATCATCGGCACGGAGGCGGTCGGGATCTTCGAAGCGCCGATGCGCCTCACGCTCTTCCTCAGCTACGGCGGGCAGGCGGTCGCGTACGGCGTCGGCCCGCGGCTCGCCCGCAAGGGCGACGCGCAGCCGGACGCGCGCGCATTCGTGACGGCGACCCGCTACCTGCTGATCCTGCAGGGCGCGCTCCTGGCGCCCGTGCTGATCTGGGCCCAGCCGATCGCGGACATCGCGCTGGGCGAGGGCTACGAAGAATCCGTCGGCGTGCTGCGGGCGCTGGCGCCTTTCATGTTCCTGCTGGGCATCGGGACGTTCATCACGCTGGCCGTCAACTACGTCGGCGAGGCGAAGCAGCGCATCTGGCTCTCGATCGCGACGCTGGCGATCTGCGCCGCGCTGGACGTGGTGCTGCTGCCAACGATCGGCGTGGTGGGCGCCGCGATCGCGATGGACGTCGCGTTCACGGGCTACGTGCTCGGGCATTTCTGGATCTGCAAGCGCGTGTTCGACTTCTCCGTGCGGCGTCTGGTCCTGACGCTCGTCCGCTGCCTGGCGGCAGCCGGCGCGATGGCCGGCGCGCTTGCGTTGATCGGCACCTCGTCCCTCTCGTGGGCGGAGTGGCTCACCGGCGCGATCGCGGGCGGATTGGCGTACGTGCTCGTGCTGATCGCGACCGGTGAGATCTCACGCGCCGAGATCCGGGCCGCGATCGACCAGTCGCCGTGGAAACCCGCGTGGTTGCGGGCAAACGGCGGCGGAACCGGTTGATCGGTCCAGGCGCGCGCCTGGACGGCCTTACTGGACATCATTTCGATCGGGCCTCAAACGGGCCTAAAGCGCCTCTCCCGAGCAGTCGAGTCCACCCATTCGGGTTCCGTCGAGCTTCCTCACAGCGCGACGGAACATGGGCAACACAGGCCATGGAGGGGCGATGGACTCAAATCACATCGGGCCGGAAAGGGCCCGCAGCAAGAGCCGCACCCTGAAGTTGCTGATCGTCGCGGCGATCCTCGGCGGATCGCTCGCGGCAGGCGCCGCACCGGCTGGTGCGGCGGTATGGCGGCCGTTCTCGGCCACCAGTCCGTGGAACGTACCGGCGGCCCAGAAGGGCTCGGTCACCTCGTCGAACCCGTACGGGTCGCAGTTCACCAGCTACACGTCGTCGCTGGAGCTGTCGGGCGTCGCGCCCGACAACCAGTGGGCGAAGCCGATCTTCTTCGCGAAGGCCGGTGATCCCGAGTACCGCTGGACCGACACGAACGGGTGGCCGAAGGGCGACATCCGCTACGGGGGCGAGCCGATCCCGATGCCGGCGGGAGCCAAGCAGGCAAGCGGCTCCGACGGCCATCTCACGATCGTGACCGCCGATCGCCGCTACGCGTACGACATGTGGCGGGCGAACGTCTCGACGAGGTCCGCCGAGGCGATCGTGCGTTTCGACCTGGCCGGGTCGGGCGTCCCGGGCGTGCAGACGAGCAACACATCCGCGCGTGGCTCCGGGACGCCGATCATCCCGACCACGATCCGGGCGGAGGAAGCCGTGTCCGGCATCGAGCACGCGCTCGGGCTGACGGTTCCGCGGGTCGCGAGCAGCTACATCTGGCCCGCGACACATTCGGACGGCAGCTCCGGGTCGATCAAGTACGGGATGCTGTTCGTGCTCCGTGCCGACTTCCCGGTGCCGGCGAATGCCAGCCTCGGGGAGCGCAACATCATCGCCGCGCTGAAGACCTACGGCGCGTACGTGGTCGACCAGGGCGCCTCGATGGGCCTGGACGCCGACTCCAACCGCGCCGACCTCTGGTCGCAGGCCGGCATGCTGGGCGACGCGAGCATGCCGATTCGCGCGGAGGACTGGCGGCTGGTGAACGTGGGCTCGGCGCCCGCGCCCTCACCGCTTCCGCCGCCGGCACCGGTGCCGTCACCGACCCCAGTGCCTCCGCCGGCTCCGGCGCCCCAGCCGGCTCCGGCGCCCCAGCCGAGCCCAGGGCCCGGCACCAGTCCGGGAACCGGCACGGGCGGCGCCAAGAAGTGCACGAGGCGGCGCGCACGGCAGGGCAAGTGCACACGTGCGACGAGCGCAAGCAAGAAGCAGAGAGCCAGGCAGCGCCGGGCGTAGGGGTCCCGGCTACGGGGTGCTAGCCGCCTCGCAGCCTCGTTCTCAAGCGGTCTGCGGCCTCCCAGGCGCGGGAGGCCCGCAGGCCGCGCACGAGCGGCGACACCTTCGCCTTGAAGCGGCGCAGGTCGTCGCCGTAGTACACGCCCACCCGGGGCCAGCGCAGCGGGTCGCCGGCGTCCATCCGGCTCGGCAGCGTGCCCGCGGTCCGATAGCCGGCCCGCCGCGCCACCTCCACCACGCGCGCATCGTGGTCGCCGTAGGGGTATGCGATCGATTCGCAGGCGCGCCCGAGGCGCTCCTCGCAGACGGACTTCGACCGCCGCAGCTCGTCCTCGAGGACCGCGTCCTCGCAGCCCGGTGAGATGCGGGTGCGAGCAGGTGTGGGAGCCGATCTCCCAGCCTCGTGCGGCGAGGCCGTCCAGCTCCTCCCAGGACATCGGCACCAGCTCACGGTCGAACTCGCCGCCCGCCCAGTGGTCGATTCCCGGCCACGACATCGGGCGCTCGGTGCCGGCGAAGTCGGTCGGCACGAACACCGTCGCGGGCCAGCCCGAGGCGCGCCAGGATCGGCTCCGCCGAGCTCGAGCACGGAGCGGTAGGCGTCGTCGAACGTGACCGCCACGGCCTTGCCCTCCGGGGCGCCCTTCACCGCGTCGGTGAAGGTGACGCCTCGGTACCCTCGGTCGGCCAGCAGGTCGAGCTGCGCCTCCAGGTTCTCCGGCGTGATCGACAGGTCCGCCGGCCAGCGCTCGCTGACGGCGTGGTAGCAGAGAACCAGCAGATCGGAGCTCAAGACCCGATTTCAGTTGCGCGTAGAGGAAGGCTTATGCACGATATATCCGAAGTCCCCCTCAGCTTTCCTTCAACCCTGCCCCTTTCTCGCTTGGCCCCACCTGAGTGCCGGACGCCCTCGAACAGCTGAATCCGCTGCCGGATGCCCCTGACAGCCCCGCCCCTTCGCGGAACGGTCACGGCCGCCGTCTGAAGGTCCTGCAGCTCACCGACCGGGTCGGTACGCATGGCGGCGCCGAGCATCTCACGATGCAGATCGCCGAGCGCCTCGACCCGGCGCGCTTCGAGAGCATGGTGTGCGCGACCCGTTTCTCCGCGCTCGAGCGCGAGAAGGACACCGTCGAGGATGCCGCAGCCGCGCTGCGCCGCTCCGGCGTCCGGTTCCTCGGCCTCGACCGGCAGCACCCGCGCGCACGTCTGGGCCTGGCGGCCGCTGGTCCGGCTGCTCCGCAAGGAACGCGTGGACGTGATCCATGCCCACAAGTTCGGCTCCAACATCTGGGGCGTCGTGTTCGGGCGGCTCTGCGGCGTGCCGGTGGTCGTCACCCACGAGCACGGCTGGTCGTTCGAGGGGCGGGCGAAGACGATCATGGACCGCGAGCTGATCGCACGCGGCAGCAATGCATTCGTCGCCGTCTCGCGCGAGGACCGGCGGCGCATGATCGAGCTCGAGAAGATCGACCCCGAGACGGCCGTCTTCGTCCCCAACGGCATCCCGGCGCTGCCGCCCCCGTCGGGGCGTGACGTGCGCGCGGAGCTCGGCATCGGCGCCGACCGACCAGGTCGTCACGACCGTGGGCTTCCTGCGCCAGCCGAAGGCGATGGACGTCCTGATCGAGGGAGCCGCGCGGATCGCGCCCCGCTTCCCGGGACTGAAGGTCCTGATCGTCGGCGAAGGCGCCGACCGGCCGGTCTACGAGGCGCTGATCGAGCGGCTCGGCGTGCAGGACACGGTCAAGCTGCTCGGGCTGCGCTCGGACGTCCCGGACCTGCTGGCGGCGAGCGACGTCGCGGTGCTCAGCACCAACTCCGAGGGCAGCCCGCTGTCCGTGATGGAGTACATGGACGCCGGCCTGCCGGTGGTCGCGCACGCGGGTCGGCGGCATTCCCGACCTGATCGACCACGGCGTTCACGGGCTGCTCGTCGAGCCCCAGGACCCCGCCGGCCTCGGCGATGCGATCGCGCGCGTGCTCGAAGACCCCGAGGAGGCCCGCCGGATGGGCGAGCGTGGCCGGGAGCGCCGGCGGCGCGAGTTCGACATCGACGTGATGGTCGAGAACCTGCAGAACCTCTACCTCGAGCTCTTTGCCGCCACCCGCCGCGGGCGGCGTGAGGTGCCGATCCGGGCCGGGGGCGCGGCGCCGCCGCCCGCATCGTGAGCGCGCGCCTCGAGAAGCTGGCTCTGGCCGCGGCGACGCGCAGCGGCGGTGTCGGCCGGGCGTGGGCCGCACGGCTCGACGTGATCCGCTCGACCGGGCTGCGCTACGCGCCGCCACCGGCGCCGGGAGCAGGCCCGCGAGGAGGAGAGTTCGGCACGCGCGGGCTCGAACGCCTCTACCTCGACGCCTGGGCGCAGGCCGCGGATGAGCTCGACGCGGAGTTGATCGAGCTCGAGGCGGGGTTCCTCGAGATCCGGCGCGGCGGTGTCGTCGACGCGCGTCTGGCGCCAGCTGTCGGCGCTCGACGAGGCGGTCTCGCTGCGGCTCGCGCTCGACAAGACGATCGTCCACCGGCTCCTCACCGCGCGGGGCATCCAGGTTCCCGAGTACGTCGAGTTCGGCCACACCGACCTCGAGCCGGCGCTGCGGTTCATGGCCGAGGGCGGGTCGTTCGTGGTCAAGCCCGCAAACGGCGGGCGGGGCGGCGCGGCCGTCACCCCCTGCGTGCGGAGCGAGGTGGAGCTGGCGCGCGCGGTCCTGAGCGCGGCGCGGCTCGACACCCGGCTCCTGATCGAGCGCCAGGTTCCCGGCGACATGTACCGCCTGCTCTTCCTCGACGGCGAGCTGATCGACGTCGTGCTGCGCCTCTCGCCGCAGGTCACGGGAGACGGGCGCTCGACGGTCCTCGAGCTGATCCTGCGCGAGAACGAGCGACGGCTCGAAACCGGTAGGCCGCAGGCGCTGATGACCGTAGACCTGGATTGCATCTTCACGCTGGAGGCCGGCGGGCGCACGCTCTCGACGGTGCCGGCCGCCGGCGAGCGCGTGCTGGTCAAGTCGGCCAGCAGCGAGAACAGCGAAGAGGAGAACCACACCGTCCGCTCCTATGCGCAGGAGGTGATCGACGAGGCCGCCGAAGGCGTCCGCGCGGTCGGCCTGCGGCTCGCCGGCGTCGACGTCGTGACACCCGACATCGGCCGCCCCCTGGCCGAGGCCGGCGGCACGATCATCGAGGTGAACGGAACCCCCGGGCTTCCAGTACCACTACCAGGTCGCCGACCGCGCCGGCGCGACCCGCGTGGCGATCCCGATCCTCGAGCGGGTGCTCGAGACGGTCGGGGCGGCTGCGAACGCGTCGTAGGCGTCGCGCGCCGGCGCGTTACGGGTTGAGCCGCGCTAGTAGCGGGCTCGCAATCCGGAACGTTATGGCCGGATCGGGCTCCGTAGCCGAGCGACAATGTCGTTGCCGTCACGCGCGGACGCACAGAGCCGTCACGCAACTCGCACCCTCCTACCCAGCCGGTTTTGCTGGACCCGAGCGCGACGCCCGGGCTCAGGACGCGCGTGCCGGCCGGAGCGCGAGTCTCCTCGGCCTGCCTCGCGACGGCCGTCAGGCGCAGCCGTGGCGCGTCACGGTGCCTCCGCGCCCCGAAACCCCACCCGCCTCCGCAAACGCCGCCACATCCCCAGCACCCGCGGCTTCAGCGCCAGCAGCACCGGGCCGGGATCCGTCACGCTCGCGACCGAGAAGTGCTGGCGCTTCGCGATCGAGCGCACGTACTGGAGCGTCGTCATCTCGCCGCGGCGGCGGTACTCCCTGAACGCGCGAAAGTCGTCGAGCGGATACCAGAGCGTCGCGCCCTCCTTGTAGGGCCGGCCCAGGTCGGGAAGCGGTGCGCCGGTCAGGCGGTTGTAGACGAACAGCGGCACGTCGAGGCCGGCGGCGAGGTGCAGGGCGGTGGACGCGGTGAAGCGGTGGTTCGCCTCGATCAGCATCAGGCGCCCGTCGCGCGAGTCGCGCTTGAACTCGACGTTCAGCAGCCCGCGCAGCCCGAGCGCACGGCAGAAGCGCACCGTCGAGCTCGGCCACCTCGTCGTTCCAGTCCATCACGTGGTACACGCCGGCGCCGAACGTGATCGGCAGCTGGCGGAGCTTCTGCTTGGTGAACGTGAAGAAGTTCTCGCCGTGCTCGTCCAGATAGCAGTAGCCGGAGTGGTAGCGGTCGGGGCCGCGCACCATCTCCGTGACCAGCATCTCGATGCCGGCCGCCTCGCTCACGGCGGAAGAACTCCTCGATGTCGTCCCAGGTGTCGGCGACGAATCCCTTGGTGTCGAAGTACGCGGCGGAACTCGTGCGCGTGCAGCGGCTTGAGGGCGCACGGGAAGCCGATCTCCTCGACCGCCCGCCGCAGCTCGTCCGCGTCGTGGACCGTCGTCGTGCGGGGCACCGGGATGCCGTGCTCGACCGCGAGCTCGTGCGTGCGCTCCTTGTCGAGCACGTCCAGCAGCTTCTGGTCGTCGGCCTCGACCGCGACGTGCCCGCGCGCTGTGAGCGCGGCCCGGTTGCGCGCCACCAGCTCGAGCCCCTCGTCCGAGCAGGGCAGCACGACGCTCGGAGGGCGCCGGGCCCATCAGCCACTCGAGCCAGCGCTCCTGGAACGCCTCGCCCGTGCCGACGTCGACGAACTCGTCGACGTGGCGCGAGCGGCGCACCGGGTCGCCTTGTCCGCCCAATGCCTGGACAGGGATGCCGGCGCGGCCGAGGCTACGGGCCACGGGAACGGCTGTCGCCTCACCCCCGAGCAGGACGGCAGTCCGTGCCGTCAATGTGCAGTCCTTACTTCGGCTTGCCGTTGACGATCACGCCGCTGTCCTCGAGGATCGCGTCGACCCAGGCGTTCGAGAAGTTGCCGGTCGCGACCGAGTCGTTGTAGGCGGCCTCGGCCGCAGCGCGCTCCTCGAGCCGCCGCAGCAGGTCGTCCGCGAACTCGCGCGGGACCACGACGACGCCGTTGAGGTCGCCGACGATGATGTCGCCGGGGTTCACGACCACGCCGCCGCAGGCGATCGGGTAGTTGATCTCTCCGGGGCCGCGGTGCATCGGGCCGATCGGCGTGACGTCACGCGCGAACACCGGGAAGTCGCCCAGCCGCTTGATCTCGGGCAGGTCGCGGATCACGCCGTCGACGACGAAGCCCGGCGACACCGCGGTGGCGCGCCTTCTTCGAGACGAGGTCACCGAGCGCCGCCGTCAGCGGCGAGCGGTGGCCGTCGACCACGATCACGTCGCCCGGCTTGGCGATGTCGAGGCTCTTGTGCACCATCAGGTTGTCGCCGGGGTAGCTCCTCACCGTGACGGCGGGGCCGAAGATCGTGAGGTGCTCGTCCGTCAGGTTGCGGATCTCCGGCATCATCGTGTAGAGCCGGTTGAGCTGGTCGGAGATCGCGGGCGTCTCGAACTGTCCGAGCCCGTGAATCGTGCTCTCGTCCGGACGCTCGATGTCCGGGCGCACGCGGAAGCCGGGGCCGGGGTGCATGTCCGCAGTCTTCGGCTTGGCGGCTGTCTTGGTCCCCTGAGGTGTCATATGCCGGACCCTGCCTTTCCTGGTTCTTTCGAAAGTTCTTGCGTGTTGACGTGGGCGAAATGCCCGGGTCCTAAGGTTTATTCGGCCCGCGCGGCCTCCCGCTCCCTAAGACTGAAATACGCCAAGCATCTTGCGGCAAATTCGGGAAGCCGGTGTTAAGTGCGGGCTAAGGGCACTCCGAGGCGCTCGATCACCGCGTCGGCGACCTCGGAGGTGCCGGCGGCGGTGGGGTCGTCGCGCGCGTCCTTCAGGTCATACGTGACGGTGCGGCCCTCGCGCACGACTTCGGCGATCGCGTGCTCCAGCCGCTCCGCCGCCTCGGTCTCGCCGAGATGGTGGAGCATCATCGCGCCCGAGAGCATCAGCGCGAACGGGTTCACGCGGTTGTGGCCCTTGTGCTTCGGCGCGGTGCCGTGCACGGCCTCGAAGATCGCGCAGTCGTCGCCGAGGTTGACGCCGGGCGCCATTCCGAGGCCGCCCACCAGCCCGGCCCCGAGGTCCGAGACGAAGTCGCCGTAGAAGAGCGGCATCGCGAGCACGTCGAAGTCGCCGGGCCGCATCGCGAGCTCACAGCAGAGCGAGTCCACGCGGCGGTCGTCGAACTCGATCTCGGGGTGCTCCGCGGCCACCTCTCGCGCCGCATCGAGGAACACGCCGTCGCTCTCCTTCATGACGTTCGCCTTGTGCACCGCGGTCACCTTGCGGCGGCCGTGCTCGGCCGCGTACGCGAACGCCCTGCGCACCAGCCGGCGGCAGGCGCCGCTCGAGAGCCACTTGATCGTGATCGCGGAGTCCTCGGGGAGCGCGGTGCCCTCGGTCCGGCGGATGAACTCACGCAGCTCCGCCGTGGCGGCGTCGCCGCGTCCGTACTCGACCCCCGCGTAGAGGTCCTCGTGCGTCATCCGGACGATCACGATGTCGGTCTCCGGATAGCGAGTCGGCACGCCCGCGTATGCCTTGCACGGGCGGATCCCCGCGTAGAGGTCGAACTCCGAGCGGAGCGGCATGTTGATCGGGCGAAAGCCGCCCAGCGGCGTCCTGGTCGGCCCCTTCAGCGCCACGCGCCGCTCGCGGATCGAGTCGAGCACGCGCTGCGGCAGGGGCGTGCCCTCCCGCTCCCAGGTCTCGTAGCCGGCGTCCTGCCTGTCCCACTCGAGCTCGACGCCGGTCGCGTCGAGCGCCCGCCGCGCCGCCTCCGCGACCTCCGGCCCGACGCCGTCGCCCGGGATCAGGGTGACCCGGTGCGCCAAGCCGTCCTACTTCTGCGGGAGCAGGTCGACGACGCCGTACTCGGCCAGCCGCCGCACGTGGTCCGCGGCGTCATCGCCGAGCGCCGAGACCTGCTTGCCGCCGTTCAGCGCCTGAAGGATCTGGAACTCCTTCTCGCCGAGCTGCACGGGGTTGCGGCCCCAGACCTTCGCCTGACGCACCTGCAGCGCGTTCCGGCTGTACAGGTGCGTGAGCTGCTCGAGCTGGCGCGAGGGCTTCACGACCGCCGCGTCGAGGTCGCCGTTGCGGCTCTGCAGCACCTGGCGGGTGTGCTCCTGGCGCTCGATCGTGGTCGGGTCCTCGCCCAGCGGGTCGTAGTCGAAGTCGTTGAACTTCAGATAGAGGTTGACCGAGCCGGCCGACCGACGCCGGAGGTGCCAGATCTCGGAGCCGTAGAACATCACCACGTCTCCCGGCTCGTCCCGGATCGCCTCCGCCTGGTCTTCGGTCAGCGTGTTCTCGGGCTTCTGGTCGTCGGGCAGGCTGTCGTAGTAGGTCGCCGCCGACACGAACGGGTTGCGCTCGCGGCTCGCGCGCGGGTAGATCACGACCTCGGAGTCGGCGGGCTCGATGCAGAGGCCGACCGACACCTTCGAGGCGTCGCGGTCCTTGTGCGGCGCGGGGTCCGGCTTGCGCGTCGTTGTTGTAGGCGTTGATGTGGCGCTCCGACAGCGCGATCGTGCCGCGGTCGAGGCCGCAGACCTCGGCGATCACGTCGAACATCTCGCCGGGGAAGTCCACCTCCGGCGGGAACTCGAAGCGGCCCTGGCCCTTCTTCCCGGCGAGCGCGAACTGCTTCAGCTGCTCCTCGCTCAGCTCACGGGCGACGAACTCCTTCATCACCTCGACGAACTCGGGCGTGACGCCCTGCTTCACGTGCAACCAGCCCTGGGACAGGAAGGTCTCGCGGTGCTCGGACGGATCGAAGGAAAAGACTTTCATGCGGGAATGGCCTCCTTGCAGGGCTCGATGAAGGTTCCACAGACGGCTTCGGATGATGACACCAAAGCCTTTAGCGAACCGCAACTTCGTCTGCGCCGCGCGGCCTCTCGTGGGTTTCTCAGTGAAGCGCGCGGCGGGCCGCGAGCGCGACTCGCACGGGGGCGAGATCGAGCGTCTCTTCATAGCGCCGGCGAGACTTCAGCGTCCACGTGAGGCGGCTGTCCCGCCGGTCCATCATCTCGCGACGGAGCTCGAACGGCAGCCGCCCGCCCCGGCCGGCACAGGTGTACGCGGCGAGGTAGCCGGCCCGCTCGGCGGCCGCCGGACAGGCGGCGCTGTAGCGGCAGAAGGGATACGCGAACGTGTTCACCTGCTTGCCGAGCAGGTCCTCGAGCGCACCCTTGCAGGACGTCATCTCGTCGTAGGCCTCCTCGGAGGTGGCGGCAGCCAGGTCGGCGTGGCGGTTGGTGTGTGCGCCCACCTCGAACCCCAGGCCCGCGAGCTCGCGCAGCTCGTTGGCGTCCATCAGGCGCAGCCCCGACTCCGGGGCGATGTAGGGATCGGCCTCTCCCAGCAGCCCGGGACAGGCGAACACCGTCGCCGGGATCCCGCCGAGCCCGGCGAGGATGGGGGGCAGCGCGGTGAGGTTGTCGATCGTGCCGTCGTCGAAGGTGACCGCGCAGACGCCGTCGAGCGGTTCACTCGCGCGCAGACGGCGGGCGAACTCGCTCGCGGTCACGAACTCATAGCCACGCATGACCAGGCGGCGCAGCTGCCACTCGAGCTTGTCGGGCGGCTGCACGAGGTGATCGGGGTCGTGCTCGGGCGCCACGTCGCCGACGGCGTGGTAGGCGAGCACCACCCAGGGCCGCGCGCCCACTGACCTAGAAGCTTCCGAGCGCCTGGCGGCGCGCGCGCGTCTTCGCGATCGCCAGCATGGCCGGGCCGAGGCCGAGCAGCAGCCAGAGCTGCTTCGAGAACTGGCCCGAGATGAAGAAGTCGGCCGAGAGCAGTCCGATGATCGCCAGCAGGAGGCCGCGCGCGAGCAGCTCCATGTCACGGTCGCCGGCCTCCATGAACCGTTTGGCGGCCTTGAACGTGCAGACGACCGCGAAGCCGATGATCGCGAGGAACAGCGCCGAGGCCGATGATGCCGAGCTCCGCGAGGACGTGCAGGTACGTGTTGTGCGCGACCTTGGGCTTGTCGATGAAGTAGTCGTACTTGATCGCGCCCGGCCGCTCCAGCAGGTAGTGGCCCGAGGTGAGCTGGAAGTTCCCGCTGCCGACGCCGCGCACCGGGTGCGCCTCGACCATCCGCCCGCCGATGCGCCAGATGTCGGTCCGCCCGGTGCCGCCGTCGAGCTTCGTGATCCGGTCACGCGATTCCTGGGGCGCCGCGAACGCGAAGTAGCCGACTCCGATCAGCGCGACCACCGCCATCAGCGAGATGATCGGGGGGCGCCAGCGGCCGGCCACGAAGAGGCTCGCGATGATCGCACACCCGAGTGCGACCAGTCCACCCCGGGAGAACGTGAAGAAGAGCCCGAGGGCGCAGAGCCCGGCGGCGCTCGCGGCGGCGAGGCGAAGGGCGGGTGAGCGCTTCAGCAGGACGATCAGCACGCCGGCGAGGATCACGCCCGCGACCAGCACCGAGGCGAGCTCGTTGGGGTCGCCGACCGTACCGGCCGCGCGGGCGACGTCGTACTGCCCCGGGTCGGGCCGGTAGATGATCGCGAACACGGCCGCGATCGTCGCGCCCGTCACGAATGCCGCCGACACCCACACGGCGTGCGCGCGCGTGCGGATCGCGGTGAAGACGATCAGGAACAGCAGCAGGTTCTGGAGTAGCGGAAGCTGGCGTGGAATGCGGCCGGCGCGCTCTCCGCCCACACGATGCTGAGCACCGACCAGGCCACGAAGATCGCCAGCACGTAGGTCATCGAGGGATGGGCGGTGATGAAGTTGTTGCCCTCGCTCGTCCTTGGTCGAGGCGGCCGCGAACCAGGACGCGACGAGCAGCAGCCCGAAGACCTTGGTGATCCCGATCGACCCGCCGATGCTGCCCAGCACCTCCAGGAACGAGACCACCGCGAACAGGCAGAGGCCGACCGTGATGTTCGCCGACCACGAGCCCGGCGAACGCGAGGCCGACCGCGGCGGCGATCGCGAGCTTCGGGTCGATCCCGGCGAGCACGCCGACGCCCAGGCCGAGCAGGCCGAGGCCGGCCGGGATCACGTACGCCGATGCGGGCCTGCTGCCGCGCCATCGAGCGAGCGAAGCCCCGGCGGGTCTCGGCAAGGGCAGCCGGACCGACGCCATCGTTGGACGTTAGCGCGTGCAGGACGGGCGTCTTGACGCTCGTCGGAGATGCGAACCGGGCGCTCGGTGTAGTAGCCGTACTCGGTGGTCGGGCTGACGCCGACGACGGCGAAACCGGCGGGCGTGATGTTGTACTGGGCGAGCATCTCGCCGAGGCGCTGAAGCTTGTTGATCTGCGTGCGGCCGAGGCGGCACGACGATCACCAGGTCGTCGGTCATCTGCACGAGCGGCAGCGCGTCGATCACCTCGGCCAGCGGCGGCGAGTCGATGATCACGTAGTCCGCGCATCTCCTTCGCCTCGTCGACGAGGCCCCGGGCGGCCGGCAGCGAGAACTGGTCGGCCATCCACTCGCCGGCGCGGTCCACCAGCAGCAGCTTGCAGGTTGTCGCCGTAGGCGTCGGTGGTCATGAGCGCCTCGCTCGAGGGGCAGGCCGTCGATCAGCACGCTGGCGATGCCGCGCGTGGCGCTGATGCCGAGCGCCTTGCCGATCTTCGGGCGGCGCAGGTCGGCCTCGATCAGGATCACGCGCTTGCCGGCCAGCGCGAGCGAGGCGGCCAGGTTCAGCGCGGTCGTCGTCTTGCCCTCCGAGGGCGAGGCGCCGGTGATCATCACCGAGCGCGTACGGCATGTCGTCCTTGCCACGCGGCGCGGTGAGCGTGGCGCGCAGCGTCCGGTAGGCCTCGACGCCGGCGGGCGAGAGCTGGTGCGGAGCGATCGCGCTCTCGGTGCGCGCGCGGCTCTCCTCCGGGATGCGGGCCAGGACCGGCAGCCGGTAGAGGGCGCGCAGCTGGTCCTCGCGGCGAAGGCGCGGGTCGAGGACCTGGGCCGCGAAGGCGCCGCCGATGCCGAGCGCGAGGCCGGCGATGATGCCCGCGATGATGCTGAGGTTGCGTCTTCGGCCAGGCCGGCTCGGTGGGCTTGTCGGCGCGCGTGTCGAGCGGATCGTCGGGTCGTTGCCGGCGCGCAGCGTCTCGAGCGCGCTGAGCTGGGTCCGGAGCGGGTTCGTGGGCGACGCCGGCGGGCTCGCGGCAGGGCCTCGACCCGCGGTCCGCAGCGCCTTGATCGCGGATCGTCGACCTGCTCGTGGAGCTTCTCGGTCCGGTCCTCGACCACCGACTCCGCCGAACGACGTTCGCGAGGTTCTGGGCCGACGTCGGCCGTCGACCCGTGGCCGTGATCGCGACGAGGTTGCTCTGCGCGATCGGGCTCGGCCTTGACGTCGCTCAGCAGCGAGCGCGCGCTGCGGTCCGTGTCGAGCTTCGCCTTGGCCTTGCGCGCGACGTCGATCGAGGTCACGAGGCGGGCCGCGGTCTGGACGTTGCGCGTCGGGTCGCTCGACTCGCGGATCAGGCCCGGGATCGAGTTGAGGTTCGTCGTCCTGGCCGGCGATCGGGGTGACGATCAGGTCGGCCTCGGCCTTGTAGGTCTTCTGCGGCGGTCCCGACGTAGAGCGCGGCGGCGAGCGTGGTCACGAGCACGCTCAGCACGATCAGCTTCCAGCGCTCGCGGATCGTCTGGACGTAGCGGCGCAGGCCCTGTTGGGCCTCCCCGGGCAACTGCCAGTCGGCAGTCTGGGTCTGGATGTTGGAGGGCTCGATCAAGCTAGAGACGAGCGGGGGCCAAGAGCAAACAAGGATATCCGGCTTTACCCCGCCCCACGAAGGTTCTTCGCTCGTTGATGTGTCTATCGGCAGGATCGGCCGGAATTCGAGACGCGACGCCGGGCGCCGCGGTCATAATTTCTTGCGATCCCTCGGGGGGGTGGCAGAGCGGACGAATGCGGCGGTCTTGAAAACCGTTGGGCGCCGTGAGGCGTCCCGGGGGTTCGAATCCCTCCCCGACTCCGCTGTACAAGCCGAAAGGTTCACTTACCAGCGGCTTTGCCGCAAGCGAGTGTCCGATTGGCCGTCGAACGATTTCGTTGAGCCGCTGGCAACCGCGTGAATAGCCGCCGCTGCGCTGACAGTTGACTGCAGCGCAATTGCAGCGCACTGCTCACCGACCTTGTTCGCGATTCGGCCATCGCGGTGCCCGGTCGCGCTTCCTCGGGCGAAGCGAACCGATCGCGTCGCCCTCGGACCGCAGGCAGGCGCGATCCCTGCAGCCGGATTGAGGGCGACTTCATCCAGCGAAAGGGCGTGGCGATAGTTCGCGCGCAGAGGAAGCAGGGCGTTGCGGATCGTGCGCGCTTGAAACCGGCGCCGTAGCATCCGGTTGTCGAGTCCGCTGCACGTCGGCTTAGCGCCGAATGTCGCTTACCTTCGCGGCCGCCGAGCCCCCAAGCGGTAGGATGCGGGTACGATTCCGCGTCTTCGCCCTTACCCGCGCAGCGCACCCATGGCTTGTAGCGATCGCCCGAGCGATGTTGCATGAAGCGCGTGGCCCTCGGTCATGCTGCGTGCAGAGGTTTTTCGGCGATCTCATGAGCCGGCAAATCAGGGAGGACCTCGATGAGGGCAGTGACAACCATGGGGTCAAACTGCGAGCCGGCATTGGCCCGAAGTTCCTCGAACGCGTCCTCTAACGGAAGCGCCGATCGATAAGAACGGTCCGTCGTCATCGCGCTGAACGCGTCGCAGCATGAGCAGATGCGGGCCTCGATCGGAATATCGTCACCCGCGAGACCGTCCGGATAGCCGCTGCCATCGTAGTGCTCGTGGGAGGCTCGCACGATGGCACCGACGTCCGCCAGGACACCTCCCACGCCTTCCAGCATCCTCTGGCCCTCAATCGTGTGCCGCTGGATGATGCGCCATTCGTCGGGCGAGAGGGCGTTGGGGCTGTTGATGATGTCCTTCGGGACGCGAATCTTGCCAACGTCGTGCAACAGAGCGGCGAACTCGACGTTTCGACGTTGCCTCGCGTCGAGTCCCAGGCGATCGGCGACGTCGAGCGCGAGATCGACTACGTCTCGACTGTGAGAGCCGGTGTAGGCGTCGTCGGCTTCCACCACGTCACCGAGCAGGAGAGCGGTTCCCCGGTACGCCTGACTGAGCTCGAGCGCGCTGTCGTGACTCCGAGAGCGGTCACGTGCAAAGACCTCCATCAGAACCAGCAACGGGAGGAGCAGCACGATCGCGGCCGGGTGCCCTTGGACCGCAGCCGCAACCAGGGCCGCAGGCGGCATCAGCAGCGCGTCGCCCACGTAGACCCAGGAGGCCGACCGGATCTCCGAGACAAAGGAGATGCCCGCGCCGATGCGGTCGACGAGCGCCGACGTGATCAGATCGATTGCCACCTGCGCGCCGAAGGCGGCGCAGAGAATCGGCGCGTCGGCCACGGTCAACGCGCCCACCGGCGCAACCAGGAAGACGACCGCGGGGCCGAGCGCATGCCATGCCTGACCGGGGGCTGCCAGGAGGCGGGAGGGGTGCCGCTTGCCCCGCGCCACGTCCCAGCCGATGCTCGCGCTCATCGCGAGCGCCACGAGCAGGGGCACAGTCTCCGGGGGGAGCGCTACGAGCATGGGCACCAGCACCAGCTGGAGCGGACTCGTGTGCCCGGCACCGACCTCGAAGTGGACCCTCGTGGCGGCCAGGTAAGCGCACCCCATTACAACGAACGCCGTGAGAGTCTGTGACTTCCCGCTGTCGGCCAACATTGCGACCGCCGCGGCCGTGAGCAGGAACAAGAGGCTGCTGGCGGTTTCGACATACCGCTCGCGCCGGTCTGCTCCGTCGCGCGCACGCTCGCGGGAATGCTCGAGCATGCGCTCCGCGTTGGGGTCGCTCACCAATGACGGCGTTTCGAGCAGGGTTAGGCGATCGGCCACGCTCATCTGTATCGACTGACCTTGCCGTCACTTTGAGTGCGCGACGCGGAGCGAGGTCCTGGACGTTTGTTGGTGGCGCGACGGCCAAAGCACGCGCATGCTGGTGATGCCCCCACCACCTCCCACCCTGAAGGAGAAACACCGTGTCGAAAGTCATGACCAGGGCGGCGTCACTGCTCGCCTCCATAGCCGTAAGCCTGGCGCTTGCCTCTCCGGCCCTGGCCGAGGACGTGCCGGCCGAGCGAGGTCGCGGTGGAGCAGACGGCCGCCACCGTCCAAAGCTGCCAGGACCCGCTCATCGTCCAGCCCTTCACGACATTCGGCGACGCGCGCGACTACGTTCTCGCCCCGTTCGGCGACTTCGAGCACGCACAGCCCGACGGCTGGAGCTTCGAAGGCGGAGCGGCTGTGATTCGCGACGATGACGGCAACGGCGCCCTCAGCCTGCCGGCGGGAAGCGCCGCCACCAGCCCCGCGATGTGCATCGACCTCAACTACCCGACGGCGCGGTTCTTCGTCAGCAACCTGCTCGAGGACGGCGACCTCGAGGTGCAGGTGATGTACGTCGACCACAAGAAGGCCTACAAGCCGCACAAGGTCAAGAAGCTGAAGGCGAAGCACGCCCGCAGCCTGACCGAGGACATCAAGATCGATCCCGACCGGGGCGGTAAGGAAGCTGGCTGGCGCCGGGTCGCCTTCCGCTTCGTTGCCCACAAGGACAAGGGACACTTCCGCGTCGACGACCTGTATATCGACCCGCGCCTTCGCGGCTAGCCCGACTCTCAGCAATCCGCGACTGAAGCGGCTTCCTTCCCCGGCCCCGGCTGCCCTCCCAGTAGCCGGGGCCGGTTCATGTCGGCAGTCGGCGAGCGGCTTCTTCGATAGCGGCCGTCCAGTCCCCAGCTCGCTTGCCGAGCTCGCAGCCCTTGCGGTCGAGCTGGTAGCGCCGACTGCGCGCTCCCCCTTCGAGAGGCGCGGCCGAAAGCGCACTTTCCGCATTGCAGAGCGGATTCGCCCTTCACCGCCACCGGTCTTGAAAACCGTTGGGCGCCGTGAGGCGTCCCGGGGGTTCGAATCCCTCCCCCTCCGCTTCTACTCGTCCAGGCTGGCGTCCGCGGCCCGGAGCGCCAGCTCCAGCGTGACGATCCGCCCGAGCAGGCGATCGTCGTCGAAGTCAGGGCCCCTCGCCCGCTGGACGAGCTGATCGAGCGCCGCCGACGCATACAGCCGCCCGGTGCGCATGCTCCCGGGCATGAGCGCCCCGCCAGCGGTGAGCTGATCGAGAACGGCTCTGCGAGCTGAGACGGTCCGCTCGTCGGGTCGGCTCGAAGATCGAAGGAGCGGGCGCCCGGTGGCCTTCTGCGTCAACTTGTTCAACGCCCTGCGGCCGACATTGGCGTAGTACGGCAGAAAGCGGTGGAAGTTCGACGCGCGCTGCGGCTCGGCCGGGCCGCCGGTCGCTGTTTCGATCGACGCGATTCGTCGATCCAGCGCGACCATCATTCGCCGCATCAGGCGGTGGTTGTTGCGATGGCGATAGCTCGTCGAGAAGGCAGCCGACCAGACCGGTCGGAAGTAGAAGGGCAGCTGAGGTTCGATGAAGGCCCGAGCAGCCGAGAGGTATGCCCCGAAATGCCCCGTCATCTTGTACGCGTACATCACGTCGAGTTGTGTCGTGTTCAGCTCGGACGAGTAGGGAGCCGACCAGGCCAGCATCCGGTCACGCAGATCCGCTTTCACATCACCTGTCGGGTCCGCCTCGAAGACCGACTTGTCCATCGGATGGAGGAGCCGCATATTGAGCCAATTCTCAAAATTGACGCGAGTCGACTTACCTCCGCTCAGGAACTCCTGCTGCCAGGCGAAATTGCGGAAATGCTCGCCGCCGCCGCCGATCAGCAACGAGCGGTCGACGTGGCTCTTCTCTCGGTGCCCCCACAAGACCTGTGAGAGCTGGAGCACGTCGAGGTGACCGTCCGACCAGGCGACGCTCGTGGGAAGGATCGCTGGGATCACGTCGCCCCAGTTCGCCGGAAGCTTCAGCTGGAGCCACTCCCAGCCGCCGGTCTCCGCGATGCTACGCCCAATCCGCACATCGTCGCTGTCGTCGTCTCCGACCGTGTTTGTCCGGCAGTCCACCCCCGCCCTTTTGAGGAGGAGCAGCAGCAGCCGCGTGTCGAACCCGCCCGTGAGGTCGGCCCAGCTGCGGCCGCCATTCCCGAGCAGTCGAGCGTAGGTCGCCGACGCCACGTCGCAGCAGTGGTGGACCTGCCTCTTCGAGGTCCATCCTTGCCACGTTCTGATCGACCTCAGGACGCCAATACGTCTCCCTGCGAACGCCGTCTGGGGCGAAGACCATGCGCGTTGCGGGATCTACGCGCTCGATTCCTTCCCAGTTCGTTGCTGTACCGAAGTGGTAACCGGCACAGAGGAAGATCTGAAGGCCGAGCCGGCTGGGCTTTGCGCGCAGGTGCTTGGCCAGAACCAGTGCAGAAGTGGTGACATAGGTCTTTCCGTCGCGCTGGGCGACGTAGATGGCGAGCATCCCGAAGGGATCCGAGGCGACCGAGACCTCGCGGGTATCGGCGTCGTACGCGATCAACGCGAACTGACCCTCGAGGTCCTCTGCACGCGCCGCCTGAGAGGAACTCTCGCCGTGCGGCACGCCGGCGACCATCGCCCACGACGGATCGCCGGCGGGCTCGTTCTGATCCACTTCCGTGCCGATCTCGGCCGCGCGCGCGTATGTGCCGGCCGAAGCCTGTCTACCGGTGCCGCCGCCGCGCAAGCTCACATAGGTATTCGCCAACTCATCGACTTCGGCTTGCTCGACGACGGAGCGACGATCATGCGCAATGATGGCGATCAGGGACACGCAGGCACGGGTTCTCTCGGGCTTACGGTCACCGGCATCCTCGACAGTCCTCGGGGCGGCACTCTAGTCGTAGCGCGGCGGATCGACCACACCGAGCTGGGCGAGCAGCCCGAGCCGGTTCAGTTGGGCCCACCCGTCAACCCGCTGCCCGTCGCGCATCACGTCGATCGCGATTCCGTCGAACTCCACGCTACGTCCCGTCGGCGCGATCCCTAGAAACTCACCCTGGTGGGTTCCGCGGATCGTGAACCGGGTGACGACCTTCTCACCCGCTCCGAACATGTCGCGGACCTCCATCGCCAGGTCCGGAAAAGCGGATCTGAACCCGAGCACCATCGCCTTGAATCCCTCCCTGCCACCCGGATGCGCGAAGTCGGGGGCAAGGTGCTCCTCGAACACAGCCTCATCTCCCGCGTTCCAGGCGCGCTCGATGAAATCGCGGACAGCAAATACGTTCGCTTCAGTCGTCATTCGCGAGACCGTATTCAGTTGAGCGGGTCCGGCAAGCGGCCACCGGGTAAGGTTGGCCTACCTCCGGGCCGGCGTCAAACACCGCCGCCAAAGCTGATGCCCGACCACGACACGAGAGCACTCCACTGTGCGCCCGGCGAGGGCGTGACGGTCAAGAACCCACTCGGCGGGCCTCTGACGTTCAAGGCACGCGGCGAGCAAACCGGCGGGGCGCTCACGGCGTTCGAGAGCACACCTGCACCTGGCGAGGGGCCGCCACTTCATGTGCATACCAACGCGGACGAGGTGTTGTATGCGCTGGAAGGAACATTCCGCTTCAAGCTCGAGGACGAAGTTCGGGACGCCCCGGCCGGTTCGTTCGTATTCATACCCAGAGGCGTCCCGCACGCCTGGCAGAACGTCGGCAATGCCACGGCGCGGCTCCTGGTGATCTTTACGCCGGCCGCAATGGAGATGTTCTTCGAGCGCTTCGCGGAGCTCCCGGACGACGCGTCAGTGCCGGAGGCCTTCCGCACGCTTGGAGGCGAGTCCAGCATGGAGGTCGTCGGGCCGCCGCTCGCGCAGTCCGACCCCCTCTGAATCGCTCGCCGGCCCGAATCGTCCCGCTTGACTTTCCTTTCCCGCCCTCGGTAGGGTCGATTCCGAGGCGGGTCTGCGGGTTCGTGGGCATGGACGACGGGGGGCACGAGGCATGGACGCTCATGGAAGCTTGGCGACAGGGCGCGGTGCGCGGTCAGGTCGCAATCTGGTCTTGGGGTCGCTGATCGGCTTGATCGCCGCACTGGCGGCACCCGCACCTGCCGTGGCGCTGACGGAGTATCCGCTCCCGACTGCGGGCAGCCAGCCTTCGGGAATCACCGTCGGGCCCGACGGGGCTCTCTGGTTCACCGAGGAGAACGGGGACAGGATCGGGCGCATCACGACAGACGGGGACATCACCGAGTACCCGATCCCCACCGTCCCCGCCGCGCCTTCCGAGATCACAACGGGCCCCGACGGGGCGCTCTGGTTCACCGAGACCGCCTCCAATCGGATCGGCCGCATCACGGCAGCCGGGGACTGCTGCATCGAGTATCCGCTCGCGCTGGGAACTGCCCCCGACGGGATCACGACCGGGCCCGACGGGGCGCTGTGGTTCGCCGAGAACGGCGCCAACAAGATCGGCCGGATCACCGCCGACGGCCTCACCATCGACCACTACGACCTTCCACTCGGCGGGGTCAGGCCCGGCGACATCACGACCGGGCCGGACGGCCGGCTGTGGTTCACCGAGTCCGAGGCGCACATGGTCGGCGTGATCGCCGCCACGGGCCCGCCCATCACGCAGTACCAGCTTCCGAGCGGGACCGACCCGTCAGGGATCGTCACTTTCGGCGACTCGCTCTGGTTCACACAGGCCGCGGGGAGGAAGATCTCTCGAATGCCGACCACGGGCCCGCCGATCGAGGAGTTCGGGCCCACGGGCATCGACCCTTCCGGGATCACGGTGGGACCCGACGGGGCGCTCTGGTTCACGGAGACCGGTGCTCACAAGATCGGCCGCATCACGACGAGCGGGGAGATCACCGAGTTCCCGATTCCCACCCCGTTCGCCCAACCGGACTCGATCATCGCGGGGCCCGACGGGGCGCTCTGGTTCACCGAGTTCTTCGGCAACAAGATCGGCCGGATCGAGCCCCCTCCGCCGCCTGACCCTCCGGCGCCGCCTGACCCTCCGGCGCCTCAGCCGCCGGCGCCCGTGTCGAGCAAGTCCGTCTCGCAGCCTCAGAAGCCGCCCGCGGCGGCGAAGCAAACGTGCCGAGTCCCGCAGCTCCGCGGCCTGAGCGTGCGGCAAGCACAGAAGAAGCTGCGGCGGGCCGGGTGCCGGTTCCGAATCCGCGGAAAGGGCAAAGTCGTCTCCACGCGCCCCCGCTCAGGGAAGCGCACGGCCGGCACGGTGCAGGTGAAGGCCAAGCGCTGAGCTGACCGGCCTGCCCGACCGGCGGGCCTCAGGGCGCGAAGACGCCCTGCCTTGCGAAGACGGTGTTGCCGGAGGCGGTGTCCACGTCACCGTCCGGACCGCCGTCGAGCACCTGGATCTGGCTCATCTCCCAGACCGCGCGCTTGTCGGCCTGCACCAGTCCGGGTGTGACGGCGTTTGCGCTCGTGGAGACCGCGCACGTGCTGCCGACGCTCGCTGCCGTTGGCACGCATGCGAGCGTGAAGGACAGGGGGAGATCCCCCTGGACCGTTCCGGCCTCGGTGAGCGACGGGCCGTTGGACCGATCGGTGTGGCGAACCGTGAAGCGGCCCTGGAGCTCGCCCACGTAGTCCGTGAGCCCGGTCTTGTTCCGCACGTCGCTGAGGGACGCCTCGAAAGTGACGTCGGACGCCCCTGCCCTCAACAGGACGGACCCGATGAATAGCGAGCTGTTCGAGTTCGCGTCGGGGGTGCCGGCGGTCACGAAGCCGGAGCTCTGAACCGGCGGGCTGCACGAAGGGTGCGCCAGCGGACCGCCATGGGTCGTGTTCGCGCCGCCAGGAGCGCACGTGTTGTAAGCGACCACCAGCGAGGACCTGAACGGAGTCGCGCCCCTGGGGCGCGGATAGCCGCCCGTATTCGTCGCGAGCAGGATCGAGACCACGCTCGTGACCTCGTTCGTGATTGCAAGGTCCTGGCTTGCGTCGCCGTTGAAGTCGGCGATCGCGACGCCGGTCGGCCCGTCACCGGCCCGGAAGTCGACCGGCCCGATGAAGCCTGCACCGGCTCCGCCGTACAGAATGGAGACGCTGTCGGCGGTCTGGTTCGCCACCGCCACGTCGGGATCGAGGTCGGCGCTGAGCTGACCCACCGCGACCGCGTCGGGAAGACTCCCGGTCCCGAAATCGACCGGGGCCGTGAAGCTGCCGCCGGCGGCGCCGACCAGCACCGACACGGTGTTGCAGAGCTCGTTCGCCGTCACGAGGTCACGATCGGAGTCGCCGTTGAAGTCGCCGGAGGCGATTGAAGTGGGGCCGTTGCAGACGCCGAAGTTCGTCGGGCCGGTGAAGCTGCCGCCCGCCGCGCCGAGCAGCACGGAGACGTTGTTGGAGCCCTCGTTCGCGACCGCGATATCCGGATCGGAGTCGCCGTTGAAGTCGCCCAAGGTCACCGAGCGCGGCGTGTTGGCGACATTGAAGTTGGTCGGTCCGGTGAAGGTCCCTCCCGTGCTCCCGAGTAATACCGAGACATTGTCCGTCCCTTCGTTCACGACCGCGAGATCGGCATCCGAGTCGCCGTTGAACTCGCCCACCGCGACCGATTGGGGCGTGGTCCCGACGGGGAAATCGGTCGGGCCGGTGAGCTGCCCCCGGCGGCGCCGAGGAGCACCGACACCGTGCTGGAGGCCTCGTTCACGACCGCGAGGTCCGGGTCGGCATCGCCGTTGAACTCGCCCACCGCGACCTCAAGAGGGGTGATGCCGACGGCAAAGTCGGTCGGGCCCGTAAAGGCACCCCCGGCCGCGCCGAGCAACACCGAGACGTTGTTGGAGAGCTGATTCACGACCGCGAGGTCCGGGTCGGCATCGCCGTTGAACTCGCCCACCGCGACCGACTGCGGCGACGGGCCGACGCCAAAGGTCGTCGGATCGCTGAATGCAGCGGCGCCGGCTGCGGGCGCCACCCAGGCAACCACCGCGACGATCAGCAGCACAACCGTCGCGAACTCGGTAATCAAACGTTTGCGGACACCTTGCATCGGGCTCCTCCGTGATCCCAACGCTCCGGTACATGCCCCCAAGCGTTGCTGTGTGCGAATCCTGCCGTACCTTGGAGCCGACCCTAGCCTGTGGTCACGTCACTGTCAATCCGACCGCATGCAGGACTTTTTGACGGCTACTGCGTCTCCTAAGCCCGGGACCC
>CAVWYB010000043.1:0-96655 GCA_963759145.1 uncultured Solirubrobacterales bacterium | reverse complement strand
GCACAAAACCGGCACTAAAAAGATGTGATCCGTGGGCGCTGCTGGGCCACGATGGCGCCCATGGGCGCGAACACGACGATCGGCCCCGTATGCGGGACCAAATGCGATGTTCGTGCTGTCGAACGGTCGGTCGCCACGCTGGCTGCCCGTCAGCATGGCGTGGTGGGGCGCCGCCAACTCATCGATGCCGGGATGGGCAAGAACGCGATCGCTCGCCGGCTGGACCGGGAAGACTGCACCTGGTGCTTCGGGGCGTCTATTCGGTCGGCCACCGTCTCCTGACCATCGAGGGTCGCTGGATGGCCGCCGTACTGGCTGCCGGTCCCGGCGCCGTCCTGAGTCACCGGACTGCGGGTGCGCTCCACCGGGTTCACCGCTCGGAAGGCCTGGAGGTGACCGTGCGTAATCCTCGCCGTCCTGTCCGCGGGATCCACATTCACCAGTCGAAGTGCCTACCGGACGATGAGATCACGACGGTCAGCGGCATCCCGGTCACCACTTCACCCCGCACACTCCTCGACCTTGCCACCGTCCTGTCCAAGCACCAGCTCGAGCGCGCTGTCCACGAAGCAGAGTTCCACCAACTCCTCGACCCGCTCTCATTGCCTGACCTCATTGCCCGCTATCCACGGCGGCGGGGGATCAGGGCGATCAAGTCGGCGCTCGCCCGGCTCCAATTCGGCGCGAACGTGCCGCGGAAGGAACTCGAGAGACGCTTTCTCGCATTCGCGGATCGCATGGACCTCCCCACCCCGGAGACGAACGCCTACCTCCATGAAGGCGGCAGGTGGTTCGAGTGCGATTGCCTCTGGCGCGCGCAACGACTGATAGTCGAGCTGGACGGGCGTGCTGCGCACACCACGACGTCGGCTTTCGAGCGGGATCGCGAACGGGACCGCATCCTGCAAGCCGACGGCTGGCGCGTGGTGCGCGTGACCTGGCGGCAGCTGCACGACAACAGCCGGTCCCTCGCCTCGGACCTGCGACGGCTCCTTGGCTAGCATCCGCCCGAACCGCGTCGACACACAGAGGAGGAACGGTGGGCGAAAGAAGCAGTTACGAAACGGGCACCTTCTCGTGGGTCGATCTCTCGACCACCGACCCCGAGGGCGCAAAGGCCTTCTACGCAGCTCTTTTCGGTTGGGAGCCGGTCGACATGCCGGCCGGCGAGGGCATGACGTACACGATGTGCCGCCTCGACGGCAAGTACGTCGCGGCGCTGTCGGCTCAGATGGAGCAGGAACGCGAGCAGGGCATCCCGCCGCATTGGACCTCATACGTGACCGCGCACGATCTCGATGAGCGGGCCGCCCGTGTTCCGGAGCTGAACGGATCGCTGGTCATGCCTCCGTTCGACGTCCTCGAGGCAGGGCGCATGGCGGTCGCCGCCGATCCGACCGGCGCGATCTTCTCGATGTGGAAGCCGAACAACAGCATCGGCGCGGAGCTGGTCAACGTGCCCGGCGCAATGACATGGAACGAGCTCGGAACAAATGACGTCGACACCGCGAAGCGTTTCTACGCAGACCTCTTCGGCTGGACATACGACGACATCGACATGGACGGCCAGGGCACTTATTCGATCATCCTCAACGGAGATCAGAGGAACGGCGGCATCCGCGCACAGACACCGCAGGAGGAGGGGATCCCGCCCAACTGGCTGGTCTACTTCGCAGCGGTCAGCGTCGACGAGAGCGCCGCGCAGGCGAAGGAGCTCGGCGGCAACATGCTGGTCCCGACCATGCGCGTGCCCAACGGCGCCTTCTCCGTGAGCGCTGACCCGCAGGGGGCCGTGTTCGCGCTCTTCCAGGGAGAGTTCGACGACTAGGACGGTGGTGATCACCGGCGCGAGCTCGGGCATCGGGCGCGCGGCGGCGATCGAGCTGGCGAAGCAGGGAGCGAAGGTGGTGCCGGTAGGCCGCGATGCGCGGCGAACGGCATCGATCGCGAGGAAGGTCGGCGCGGAGCCGATCGAGGCGGACTTCTCCTCGCTCGACGAGGTGCGCGCGCTTGCCCGCCTGCTGCTCGAGCGCCACGAGCGGATCGACGTCCTCGTCAACAACGCGGGGCTCGTCGCGGGACGGCGCAAGCTGACCGAGGACGGGCTCGAGCTGACGATGGCGGTCAACCACTTCGCACCGTTCCTGCTGACCAACCTGTTGCTGGACAGGCTGAAACAGTCCGCGCCGGCGCGCGTCGTGAACACAGCCTCCGACGCACACCGGGGCGGCCTCCTGGACACAACCGACCTGAATGGCGAACGGCGCTGGTCGGCGTGGTCGGCCTACGGAACCTCGAAGCTCGCGAACATCCTCTTCACACGCGCGCTCGCGCGACGGCTCGATGGCACCGGCGTGGTCGCGAACTGCCTGCACCCTGGGGTGATCCGCACCGGCCTCGCGCGCGGCGCGCCGCTGCCGATCCGGGTGGGCTGGCGATTGGCGAGCGTCTTCTTCGGATCGCCGCGGAAGGGCGCGCGCACACTCGTGTACCTGGCGTGCGACCCCGGGGCAGCCGGCATCTCGGGCGGCTACTTCTCCGACTCGAGGCTCGCGACGCCGAGCGTCCAGGCGCAGGACGACGACCTCGGCGAGGAACTCTGGGTTGAGAGCGAGCGGCTGGTCGGACTGCGGGCCGGCTAGCTCTCGGCCGGCTGCTCGGGCTGCGGCTCGTCGGGCTCGGCCTGGGGCTCCGCGCCTTCGTCGCCACCGCCGCCGACCGGGACCGGCTCGTCCGCCGGGCCCTTGTCCACGGGCGGGAGGATCGTGATCTTCAGCTCCTCCTCGGCGGCAAGGGCGTTGATGTTGTCCGCCTTCTCCTGGTCCTTCGCCTTGGCGCGGGCGGCGTCGTCGCGCTCGACGACCACCGTCGAGCCCGGCTGCATCGGAGTCTTCAGCACCTCGTCGGCGAGCGGGTCCTCGATGAAGCGCTGGATCGCGCGGCGCAGCGGGCGTGCGCCCATCGCCGGGTCCCAGCCCTTCTCGACCAGGAAGTCCTTGGTCTCCTCGGAGAGCTCGATCTGGAGCTCGCGCTCCGCCATCGACTCGCGCAGGTGGCGCATCAGGAGCTCGACGATCAGCTTGATCTCGTCCTTCGAGAGCTTGTGGAACACGATCACTTCGTCGAGACGGTTGAGGAACTCGGGCCGGAAGACCTTCTTCAGCTCTCCGGTGATCCGGGCCTTCATGTCGTCGTAGGTCATCCCCGTGTCGTCCGAGACCGAGAAGCCGAGCGGTGTGTTCCGCGCGATGTCGGATGCCCCGATGTTGGAGGTCATGATCACGATCGCGTTGCGGAAGTCCACGGTGCGGCCCTGGGCGTCGGTCAGGCGACCGTCCTCCAGGATCTGCAGCAGGATGTTGAAGACGTCCGGGTGCGCCTTCTCGATCTCGTCGAGCAGCAGCACGCAGTAGGGCTTGCGGCGCACCGATTCGGTGAGCTGGCCGCCCTCGTCGTAGCCGATGTAGCCCGGAGGTGAGCCGACGAGCCGCGAGACCGAGTGCTTCTCCATGTACTCGGACATGTCGATCCGCACCATCGCGTCCTCGTCGCCGAACAGGAACTCGGCGAGCGTCCGCGCAAGCTCGGTCTTGCCGACGCCCGAGGGGCCGAGGAAGATGAACGAGCCGGTGGGGCGCTTGGGATCCTTGAGCCCGGCACGCGAGCGGCGGATCGCCTTCGACACGGCCTCGATCGCCATGTTCTGCCCGATCACGCGCTTGTGCAGCTCCTCCTCCATGCGCATCAGCTTCTGGGACTCGGCTTCGGTCAGCTTGAAGACCGGGATGCCGGTCCACATCGAGACGATGTCGGCGATCTCGTCCTCGCCGATCGACGGGCGCTCGCCGCCCTCGCCGGACTGCCACTGGTCCTCGAGCTCGCGCTTCTTGTTCGTCAGGCGCCGCTCCTTGTCGCGGAGGCCGGCGGCCTTCTCGAACTCCTGCGCCTCGATCGACGCCTCCTTGTCGCGCCGCGTCTGCTCGATCTCGTCCTCGAGGTCGCGGTACACGGGCGGCGCGGTCATCGCCTTGATGCGCGCACGGGAGGCGGCCTCGTCGATCAGGTCGATCGCCTTGTCGGGCAGGAAGCGGTCAGAGATGTAGCGGTCCGAGAGCTCGGCGGCGGCGTGCAGCGCCTCGTCGGTGATCTCGACGCGGTGGTGCTGCTCGTAGCGCTCGCGCAGGCCCTTGAGGATCTGCTCGGTCTCCTCGTTGGAAGGCTGGTCGACCTTGATCTGCTGGAAGCGCCGCTCGAGTGCGGAGTCGCGCTCCAGGTACTTCCGGTACTCGTCGAGCGTGGTCGCGCCGATCGTCTGGAGCTCGCCGCGCGCGAGCGCGGGCTTCAGGATCGAGGCCGCGTCGATCGCGCCCTCGGCCGCGCCGGCGCCGACGAGGTTGTGCAGCTCGTCGATGAAAAGAATGATGTCGCCGCGCTGGGTGATCTCCTTCATCACCTTCTTGAGGCGCTCCTCGAACTCGCCGCGGTACTTCGAGCCGGCCACGAGCGCGGCCAGGTCGAGCGTGTAGATCTGCCGGTTCTTGAGCAGCTCCGGCACGTCGCCGCTCGAGATCCGCTGGGCGAGGCCCTCGACCACGGCGGTCTTGCCGACGCCCGGCTCGCCCACCAGCACCGGGTTGTTCTTGGTGCGGCGAGAAAGGATCTGCATCACGCGCTCGATCTCGGTCTGGCGACCGACCACCGGGTCGAGCTTGCCCTCGGCGGCGAGCTTCGTGAGGTTGCGACCGAACTGGTCGAGCAGCTTGGAGCTCTTCTTGCCCTCGGGACCGCCGGCGCCCTGCTGGCGGCGGCTGCCCGGCCCGGACAGCATCCGGATCACTTCGTTCCGGATCTTCTCCGAGTCGGCGTCGAAGTCGAGCAGGATGCGCGCCGCGACGCCCTCGTTCTCACGGACGAGGCCGAGCAGGATGTGCTCGGTGCCGATGTAGTTGTGACCGAGCGACAGCGCTTCGCGAAGCGCGAGCTCGAGCACCTTCTTGGCGCGGGGCGTGAACGGGATCTGGCCGGACGTGACCTCCTCACCGGAGCCGACGATCCGCACGACCTGTGCGCGGACGCGCTCGACGGTGATGTCCAGTGACTCCAGCACCCGCGCGGCAAGACCCTCCTCTTCGCGCAGCAGTCCGAGCAGGATGTGCTCGGTGCCGATGTAGTTGTGCTTGAGTTGCCGGGCCTCTTCCTGAGCTAGGACGACGACCTGGCGGGCTCTCTCTGTAAATCGCTCGAACAAATCCGGGTGCCTCTCTTGTCAAAACCCTGTTCGGTTGTTCGGTGTCGGTGCGCTAGGTCCGTCTTTCGCCCGTCCCTTTGAATGGATGCGGCCGGACGGCTGACTTTCGCTTCGACCTACCTTCTTTTCGGCAGATCCTTGCGCCTAGATCAGCCCCACGACCGAATTTCTGCGCCGGGAGCCAAGTATAACAACGGCCCCTGACCCCCTTTCGGGCTAAAAACCCGCGTGGTAAGCGGGTTTTTGGGCGCTTCGCGCGCGTCTTGCGGAGGCCTGCAAATGCCCCGCATCGAGCGCAAAAACCTGCCCGCGGCCCTGTCGGCTGCCTCTCGTCGCGTGTCTCACGTTAGCTACCTATTCCGAAGTGCGGGGAACAGCACGACCTCGCGGATCGAGTGCCGGCCGGAGAGCATCATCAACAACCGGTCGATGCCCATCCCGAGTCCACCCGTCGGCGGCATGCCCCTGCTCGAGCGCACGGACGTAGTCCTCGTCGAACGGCGGCGCCTCCTCGTCACCGCCCGCGGCCAGGCGTTGCTGCTCCTCGAAGCGCCGCCGCTGCTCGTCGGGATCGGTCAGCTCGGAGAACGCGTTCGCGATCTCGACGCCCCCGACGAACGCCTCGAACCGCTCGACCAGGCCGGGCTTCGAGCGGTGCGGTCGCGCGAACGGCGAGAGCTCGACCGGGTAGTCGAGCACGAACGTGGGCTGGATCAGCTTGGGCTCCACGTGCTTCGAGAGGAGCTCGTCCACGAGCTTGCCCCAGCCCTCTCCCGGACTCAGCCTCATAGTCGATTCCCGCGCTCCTTCATCGCGGCGAGCAACGAGTCGCGGTCGGTGTGCTGCTCGATGTCGATTCCAGTCTCGTCCCGGATCGCCTCCCGGAGCGTGACCCTCCGCCAAGGCGGCGTGAGGTCGATCGCCTCGCCCTTCGCGTTCGATCGCAGTGCGTCCCGAGCGTCTCCCGTGCGGCATGCGCGACCAGCTCCTCCGTCATCGCGGCGACGTCCGTGTAGTCCGCGTAGGCCTCGTAGGTCTCGAGCATCGTGAACTCCGGGTTGTGCTTGTGCGAGATCCCCTCGTTCCGGAAGTCCTTCCCCAGCTCGTAGACCTTCTCGAGTCCCCCCACGATCAGGCGCTTCAGGTAGAGCTCGGGCGCGATCCTCAGATACAGCTCGCGGTCCAGCGCGTTGTGATGGGTGGTGAACGGCCGCGCCAGCGCGCCCCCGTAGAGAGGCTGCAGGATGGGAGTCTCGACCTCGAGGAAGCCGCGGTCGTCGAGGAAACGCCGGATCGCCGCGATCAGCCTGGTTCGCATGATGAACAGCTCGCGCGTCTCCTCGTTGGCGAGCAGGTCCAGCTCGCGCTGCCGGTAGCGGGTCTCCACGTCGGTGAGCCCGTGGTACTTGTCCGGCGGCGGGCGCAGCGACTTCGACGAGCAGCGTCCAGGAGTCGACCCGGAGCGAGAGCTCGCCGCGGCGGGTGCGGAACGGTGCGCCCTCGACGCCGATCACGTCGCCGAGGTCGAGCTCCACGAGGCCCTCATAGCGATCGCCGAGCACGTCCTTGCGGGCGTGCAGCTGGATGCGCCCGGTGCGGTCCACCAGATCCAGGAAGGCAGCCTTGCCGTGACCGCGACGGGCGCTCAGCCGGCCCGCGAGCCGGTGGATGTCCTCCGCCTCCTCGCCGGACTCGAGCTGGTCGTATCGCGCGAGGATCGTCGGCGATCGGCGTGCGGCCCGGCGAAGCTCGGCGGGAACGGGTCCACGCCGGCACGGCGCAGCTCGTCGAGCTTCTGCCTGCGCTCCGCGCGCAGGCGATCTTCGTCCTCGGGGTTGGGCGGTCCCTGATCGGGCGGCGTCACGGGAAGCCGAAGGCTACCGGCGGCGCCGGTTCACGCGGAAGCCGCACGAACTCACGAAGGTGTGACCCCACCAGGGCCGGACCCTTCGATCCGCGCGAGATCGCCGGCGATATTGCTCACTCGATATCACGGCCGACTATCAGCACCGAAATCGATGGGTCCGGCTCCGCGCGGCGATCGCCCACGTGCGATCCGGATCGCCGTCGAACCCCAAAGGCAAACCGAGCTCGCCCTTTAGTGCCGGTCTTTTCTAGTGGCAGTTTTTACGTGCCGCTTTGACGAGCTCGACAACTGGAGGCTCGTCAGTCGGCCGAGATCTTGGTGATCTTGAGCTTGCGGGCGGGCCCGCGCGGGACCGCCACGCTCACGAGGTCGCCTCGCTTCTTGCCCATCAGGGCGGAGCCGACCGGCGACTCGTTGGAGAGCTTGTTCTCGGCCGGATCGGCCTCCGCCGAGCCGACGATCTGGTACGCCACCGACTGACCGGACTTCTGGTCCTTGACGTGGACCCGCGAGCCGATCGAGACGACCCCCGTCTCGATCTGCTTCTCGTCGATCACGGTCGCGTTGCGGAGCTTCTCCTCGAGCTGGGCGATCCGCGCCTCGAGCATCGCCTGCTCGTTCTTGGCGTGGTCGTACTCGGCGTTCTCGCTGATGTCTCCGAACTCGCGCGCCTCCTTGATCCGCTCGGCGACTTCCCGCCGCTTGGTCGGTGCGGAGGTGCTCGATCTCGGTCTTCAGCTTCTCGTATCCCTCGGGTGTTAAGAGCGACTCTCGTGCCATATCTCCACCTATGAAAAACCCCCTTTTAGGCCGCTCGCAGCGGCCGCGAGCCAGAAGGGGACGCGCAAGTATAGCGGCGCCTCGCCGTGCTCCCGGGGGCGCTCGCGGGACGGTAGCTTCGGCCGGGTTTCGCGCCCGAAACGCGCCCTCCTTCAGCGATTTCGCTCGTAGATGAGGCGCAGGCCCTTGAGCGTCAGCAGGTCGTCCACGACGTCGATGCTCTGCGTGAAGCCGACGATCACGTGCGCGAGCCCCCCGGTGGCGATCGTCGTGATCTCGTCGCCGATCTCCTTCCGGAGCAGGCCGCAGATGCCGTCCACCTGAGCAGCGAAGCCGTACACGATCCCGGACTGGACGGCGGCGTCCGTCGACTTGCCGATCAGAGCGCGAGGCTCCCGGATGTCCACCTTCGTGAGCCGCGCCGCGCGCGACGTCAGCGCTTCGATCGAGATCTCGATGCCGGGGCTGATGATGCCGCCCAGATACTCGCCGGCGGCCGAGACCACGTCGTAGTTGATCGCGGTGCCGAAGTCCACGATCACACATGGCCCGCCGTGCTGGTCGTAGCCGGCGACCGCGTTCGCGAGGCGGTCCGGCCCCAGCTCGTGCGGATTCTCGAGCAGGATCGGCATCCCGGTCTTCGTGCCCGGGCCCAGGATCAGTGCCTCGCGGTCCAGGTAGCGCTCGAACATGTACTGGTACTCGGACACGAGCCGCGGGACGACCGACGACACGGCCTCCCCGTGGATCTGCGCGAACTCGATGCTGCGAAGCGCCGAGCAGGTCGTGGATCACCACCGCGAGCTCGTCGCCCGTGGACTGCGCGGTCGGTCGAGAAGCGCCAGTGCTCGACCAGCTCCTGGCCCGTCGAAGGCGCCGACGTGCGTCTGCGTGTTGCCGACGTCGATCGTGAGAAGCACGCGGGGATTATTCCTTCAGGGTGACCGACGCGCGTCACGCGCTGATCGCCGGTGCGAGCTCGAGCAGCGGCGCCAGCACGAATCGCCGGCGCGCGATCCCGGGATGCGGGATCACCAGATCCTCCTCCTCGAGGCGAACGTCGCCGAGCAGCAGCAGGTCCACTCGATCGGCCGCGGCGCGTGGCGCGGGCCTCCCGGCTCCCGCCCGAGCGCTCGCTCCACCTCCTTGCAGACCGCCAGCAGGTCTCGCGGGCCGAGCGCCGTCTCCACCTCCACCACGGCGTTGTAGAAATCGCGCTGACCGACGGCGTCGTCCATCGCCTCGGTCTCATATACGGAGGAGCGGGCGATCACCTCGACGTCCGGATGCGCGTCGAGACGCTCGACCGCCCCGCGCAGGTTTGCGAGCCGGTCGCCCACGTTCGAGCCGAGTCCCAGATAAGCGGGGAGGCAGCCCGGCGGCCGCCCTCGCTCAGCGCTCCACCTCGACCGAGATCTCCTCGACCGGAAGCGGAATTGGCGGCTCGGGCTTCGTCGCGCGGACGATCACGTGCGCGGCGCTGAATCGCTCCTCGATCATGTCCACGACCGCCGTACAGAGCCGCTCGAGCGTGCGGTACGAGCGCTCGGTGGCGATCAGCGCGACCGCCTGGCAGACGGCGGCGTAGTCGATCGTGTCCTCGACACGGTCGGTGACCGTCGCGTCGCAGTCCTCGACCTCGAAGGCGATGTCGAACACGAGCCGCTGGCCGGCCTGCTGCTCGGCGTCGGTGACGCCATGGTGCGTGAAGAGGGAGAGTCTCGAGATCTCGATCCGCACCGAGGAATCGAAGGACTCCAGCCCGTCCTCTTCCTGGTCCTCGTGCTCCTCGTATCCCCTGCCCTCGAGGTCGTCCATAGCTCACGAGAAAGTAGCAGCCGCCACCTTGAGGGCATCTCGCGTCGGGGCCACGTCGTGAACCCGGAACATGGCCGCACCGCGCTCGAATGCCAGCACGTTCGCGGCCACGGTCCCGGCCGCCCGGTCGCGCTCGGGCCTGCCGGTGAGCGTGCCGAGGAAGCGCTTGCGGGAGGCGCCGAACACCACCGGGCGGCCGATCGCGACGATCTCGTCGAGCCGTCTGATCAGCTCGAGGTTGTGCTCCAGCGTCTTCCCGAACCCGATGCCGGGATCGAGCCAGACGCGGTCCTCCGGAATCCCCTCGCGGACCGCCCAGGCAAGCCGCTCCTCGAGGAAGCTCCGCACCTCCGCCACCACGTCGTCGTAGCGGGGATCGTCCTGCATCGAGCGCGGCTCTCCCTGCATGTGCACCAGGCAGCAGTCCGCGCCCGCATGTGCCACCACACCGGCCATCGCCGGCGTCGCCGCGAAGCGCGGTCACGTCGTTGACGAACGAAGCGCCCGCCGCCAGGGCAGCCCGCGCGACCGCCGCCTTCGAGGTGTCGATCGAGAGCGGCGACGCGGCCCGCGAGGGCCTCGACGACGGGCATCACGCGCTCGAGCTCGACCGCCTCCTCCACCGGCTCGGCTCCCGGCCGGGTCGACTCACCACCGACGTCGACCAGGTCGGCCCCGTCGGCCGCAAGCGCTCCGGCATGTGCCACCGCAGCCGCGGCGTCCAGAAACTCGCCTCCGTCCGAGAACGAATCCGGCGTCACGTTCAGGACGCCCATGATCGCCGGACGCGGAAAGTGGTTCAGACCTTCGGAGGCTTTTGGCCCTCGCCGCGCATCTCGGCGGCAAGACCGGGCCGCGGGTGTGGCCGCGGTCGTGGCTCCGTCACCGGGCGGCGCTCGGGCTCGACCGGCGGGGCGGGCGGCTGCTCCTCGCGGCTCCGGTGCGCCGAACACGTCCTCCTGCGGACGTGCCGGCGAGCAGCGCCTCGAACTGATCGCGCTCGATCGTCTCGTGCTCGAGCAGCAGCTTGGAGAGTCGGTCCAGCGCCTCGCGACGGTCGGTCAACACGCCACGGGCGGTCTGGTGGGCCTCCTCCACGATCCGGCGGATCTCATCGTCGATCTCGCGCGCGATCTCGTCGGAGTAGTCGGGCGCGGAGCTGAACTCCCGCCCGAGGAAGGGCATCGACTGGTCGTGGCCGAACGTCCGCGGGCCGAGCTTCTCGGACATGCCGAAGCGCATCACCATCTGCTTGGCGGTCGCGGTCACCTTCTCGAGGTCGTTGGCGGCGCCCGTCGTGATCTCGCTGAAGACGATCTCCTCCGCGGCGCGGCCGCCGAGCGTCATCGCGAGCGTGTCGGCGAGCTCGGCGCGGGTGGTCAGGAACTTGTCCTCGGTCGGGAGCGAGATCGTGTAGCCGAGCGCCTGGCCGCGGGAGATGATCGAGATCTTGTGGACCGGATCGGTGTTCTCGAGGAAGTGCGCGACCATCGCGTGACCCATCTCGTGGTACGCGGTCACCAGCCGCTCCTTCTCGCCCATCACGCGGGTCTTCTTCTCCGGACCCGCGATCACTCGCATGATCCCTTCCTCGAGCTCGTGCTGGGTGATCTCGCGCTTGTTGTCGCGGGCCGCGAGCAGGGCCGCCTCGTTCACCAGGTTGGCGAGGTCGGCGCCCGTGAAGCCGGGCGTCTGGCCGGCGAGGTTGTCGAGGTCGATCTCCTTCGCGAGCGGCTTGCCGCGCGTGTGCACCTCGAGGATCCGAGCGCGGCCCTTGCGGTCGGGGCGGTCCACGACGACCTGGCGGTCGAAGCGGCCCGGCCGCAGCAGCGCGGGATCGAGGATGTCGGGCCGGTTGGTGGCGGCGATCAAGATGATGTTGTCCTTCATCTCGAAGCCGTCCATCTCGACCAGCAGCTGGTTGAGCGTCTGCTCGCGCTCGTCGTGGCCGCCTCCGAGACCGGCGCCGCGGTGGCGGCCGACCGCGTCGATCTCGTCCATGAAGATGATGCAGGGCGAGTTCTGCTTGGCCTGCTCGAACAGGTCACGCACGCGGCTGGCGCCGACGCCCACGAACATCTCGACGAAGTCCGAGCCGGAGATCGAGAAGAACGGCACGCCGGCCTCGCCCGCGACGGCGCGCGCGAGCAGCGTCTTACCGGTGCCGGGCGGGCCGAAGAGCAGCACGCCCTTCGGGATCCGCGCGCCGAGCGCCTGGAACTTCTTGGGGTTCTCGAGGAACTCCTTGATCTCGTGCAGCTCCTCGACGGCCTCGTCGACGCCCGCCACGTCGCGGAACGTGACCTTGGGCGAGTCGACCGACAGCCGCTTCGCGCGCGACTTGCCGAAGCTCATCACGCGGGAGCCGCCGCCCTGCACGGAGTTCATCAGGAATATCCAGAACGCCAGCAACAAGATGAACGGCAATATGTATGTGAGCAGGGATATCCAGCTCGACCCGCCCTTGCCCTTGACGGACAGCTCGACGTTGTTCTTCTGCAGCTGGTCGATCAGCTGCGGCTCGTAGTTGTCCGGGTAGCCCGTCTTGTACTTCGTCTTGCCGTCGGCCTCGGTGACGTTGAGCGTGTTGTCCTTTGTATTGATCGTGACGCTCTTGACGTCTCCCGCCTGGACCTGCGTGAGGAACTGGCCGAAGTTGGGCTTCGGCTTGGATTCGTCCTGGCCGAGGAAGCGCTGCGCGAAAAATGCGAGCACGACCACGATCAAGATCGGGAACGTGGCGTTCTTGAGGAATCGACTCATCTATCCGGCGTCGGGGCTGCTGCCCCTCCCCTCCGGCGGCTGCGCCACAAACGAGACGAGGGCTTCAGGAGCCCCGCTGAAAAAGCGTAGCATGGGGATATCGTGGTCCTGTAAGGCATTACGCCGCCGTTTCTGGCCCGGATCAGAAGTGATCTCAGATGACCCTAACAGGGCCGCCACGCCCGTTAGCCGTTCTCTTTGAGATCGGTCGGCGCGCTCCTCCCTTTAGGGTGAGATCGTCCAGCGACCGTTAGGCGTCAGCAGGGACTCAAGCGACCGCGTGGGCGACCAGCGCGTCCTCGACCGCGGCCACGTACGTCAGGTTCCGGTAGCGCTGGTCGAGGTCGAGCCCATAGCCGACCACGTAGCGATTCGGGATCTCGAACCCGACGTAGCGGATCGGCAGGTCGATCTTCCGCCGGCCCGGCTTGACGAGCAGCGCGCATACCTCCAGTGAGCGCGGGTCGCGACCCCAGAGGTTCCGCAGCAGATAGTTGAGCGTGAGGCCCGAGTCGACGATGTCCTCGACGATCAGGACGTCCTTGCCCTCGATCGGGGCGTCGAGGTCCTTCAGGATCCTCACGACGCCCGAGGAGTCGGTCAGCGACCCGTAGCTCGAGACCGCCATGAAGTCGAGCTCGCACGGGAGGTCGAGCTGCCGCACCAGGTCCGCGAGGAAGAACACCGCGCCCTTGAGGACACCGAGGAGGAGCAACTCACGACCGGCGTAGTCTCGGCTGATCTCGGCGGCGAGCTCACCGACGCGTTGTTGGAGCTCTTCCGCCTCGACGATCGTCTCCCCGAGGGGGTCTCGGCTTCACCCAGCGGAGTCTAGTGTGCGCCCCGGAGACCGCCCGCACGCGCCTCGAGACGGGCGATGTCCGTCGTGCGGTCGCTCACCTTGAACGCGTCCGACACGGCCACGCCCGCCACCCAGGCGATCTCGCCCGCCGACTCGAGGACCGGCAGCAGTCCCCGCACCGACCGCGGCACCTTGCGATCCACGAACAGGTCCTGGAGCGACTTCGTGCCGGCCAGGCCCAGCGGGCTGATCCTGTCCCCCTCCTTCCAGGCGCGGACGGTCAGGGTGGTCGCCAGCAGGGCGGCGTCGAGAGCCGGCGCGTCGAGCGAGCCGAGATCGGCCGCGCCGGGCTGGAGCCGCTCCACCGTGCAGCGGACCTCCCAGTCGCCGAACCGGCACCGGCCGGGCACGGGCAGCTCGGCCGGTGCGAGGACCGCCGCCTCGGCCGGCCGCTGGAAGCGGACGATCCCGTACTCGCAAACGGCCTCGATGCCTCCGCCGAGCGGCACGGTGGCGCTGCCCCCGGCGGCCGCGGCTCGCCCGATCGACTCGATCTCCGTGGCGCTGAGCGGCACGGGCGCACCCGCGGCGTCCTCCGCGAGCCGTTGCAGGACGAGCCGCCGCAGCGCGGGCGGAAGGGCCGCGAGCCGGGATAGCTCGACGGACGGCGGCGAGCCGCCCGCGCCGGCCACCCGGAGCGCCTCCTCGATTGCTCGCTCCAGCACCTGCTGCTCGTCTCGCAGGAGCGCGGCCGTGGCCAGGATGTTCTGGTCGGCGGCGGGATGGATCTCCCGCAACGCCGGCAGGACCTCGTGCCGCAACCGATTGCGGGCCAGCGACCGATCGCGGTTGGTCTCGTCCTCGCGCCAGGCCAGGCCTGCCTCCACGCAGTATGCGTGCGTCTCCGCGCGCGTCAGCTCCAGCAAAGGGCGGACGAGCCGGTCGCGGCGCGGGCGCATCCCGAGCAGGGCGCGGCGCCCGGGCGAGGAGGCAAGCCGGTAGACGACCGTCTCGACCTGGTCGCTCGCCGTGTGCCCGGTCGCGATCACGTCCAGCCCGAGCCGGGCACGCACGCGCTCCGCGGCGTCGTAGCGAGCCTCCCGTGCCTCCGCCTCGAGATTGCCGCGCTGCGGCACCGTCACGCGCTCCACCGCCATGCCGACCCCGAGCGATTCGCAGAGCTCCGCGCAGAACCGCTCGTCCGCGTCGGCATCCGGGCGCAGCCCGTGATTCACGTGCAGAGCCTCCACGCGTTCCGCGCCGAGCGCTTCGCGGAGCGCGTGCACGAGACACACGGAGTCCGCTCCGCCGGACAGCAGCGCGAGCACCCGTTCGCCGGGCGCGATCGCATCCGATCGCCGGATCGCGGCAAGTACTACCTCACGTGTGGACATATGTCCTATTTAACGGCCATCTCCCTGAAACACCGTGGCGGGCGCTCCGAAAGCCAGGGGAATGGATGGATTGCCCCTGGCCGCACGGACACCGCGCGGTGTCCTGCTCCGCACTTGCCTGCCTGGCGTGCCTCTGCACGCTCGCATTGCTGAGCTCGGTGAAGGCTGCGCCCGGTTTCGCCGACGATGCCCAATCGCACGAGGTCCCGGGCGAGCTGGTGGTCGGCTTCAAGGCGAGCGCCAGCGACAAGCAGCAGCGGAAGGCGGTCGACAAGGCCGGCGGCACGATCGCCGACATGATCGACTCGATCGACGGGGCACTCGTCAGCGTCGACCCGGACGAGACCGAAGCCGCGGCGCAGGAGCTTGCTCGCCAGCGCGCGGTCCAGTACGTCGAGCCCAACTACGTGCTCCGCGCAAACCGGCTTCCCAACGACCACCTGTTCGGCGAGCAATGGGCCCTGCGGAACGTCGGCCAGTACGGCGGCAAGGCGGGTGCCGACATCCGTGCGACCGAGGCGTGGGACATGACCACAGGCGCGAACGTCACCGTCGCCGTGGTGGACACCGGCGTCGACTACGCCCATGGAGACCTGGCGCCCAACGTCTGGACGAATCCCATCGATCCTGCCAACGGCGTCGACGACGACCACAACGGCTTCGTCGACGACGTGCACGGAGCGGACTTCGTCGACGAGGACGCCAACCCGACCGACGACGCGGGCCACGGGACCCACGTGGCCGGCATCATCGGCGCCAAGTCCAACAACGCGGCCGGCATCGCGGGCGTCAACTGGGACGCGAAGATCATGGCTCTGAAGTTTCTCGATGCCGACGGCCAGGGCAACACGGCCGACGCAGCCAACTCGATCGACTACGCCGTCAGTCACGGCGCCCGGGTCATAAACGCGAGCTGGGGAGGCCCGGCACTGAGCCAGGCTCTCTACCAGGCGGTGCGACGGGCCGGCGAGAAGGGCGTGGTGTTCGTCGCCGCAGCCGGCAACGACGGTGAGAACGCCGACGCGAAGCCGGACTTTCCGGCGGCCTTCGACCTCCCCAACGTGATCTCGGTGGCGGCCACCGACTCGAGCGACGACCTGGCCGACTTCTCGAACTACGGAGCCGGCTCGGTCGACCTCGCCGCGCCGGGTGACGACATCGAGTCGACCGTCCCGAAGGACACCGATTCGAGCGGCTATGCCTCCTTCAGCGGCACTTCGATGGCGGCGCCGTTCGTGGCCGGCGCGGTCGCCCTCTACCTCTCCCGGTTCCCGCAGGGGACCGGGGATCAGGCTCGCACCTCGATCCTGGGCACGGTCGACAAGCTTCCCTCCCTGACGGGCAAGGTTGCAACAGGTGGACGGCTGAACCTCGCCCGGGCACTCGGCGCCACCGCCCCGCCCAGCGCGAAACCGACCGTCGACCGCACGCCCCCGTCCGCCTTCGCGCTGCTGCGACCGCACAACCGGCGGCGCATCAAGCGCCACAAGCTCCGCTTCACGTGGCAGCCGTCACGCGACGAGAGCGGGATCAAGTACTACAGGCTCTATCTGAACGGGCGCGTCGTGAAGACGGTGCGCGACAAGGACGGCCCCGGCGGCAAGGATCCAAAGCCGCGCGCCAAGGCCCGCATCCGCGGCGGCAGGCACCGGTGGTTCGTGCGCGCCTGGGACTACGCCGGCAACCGCCGGACGAGCCGCACGTTCCGCAAGGGCCGTGCGAACAAGAGCAGCGTCCTGTTCGTGAAGAAGTCCCGGCCGAAGCGGGTCGCGCGGATCGCGCACTTCCCGCGGTAGCGCGCGGCGCCTAGCAACCTCAAAAAAAGCAGCACTAAAGAGGATTGATACGGAGCCCTGCCGTTTGTCGCCGAATCCGGACGGATCGGCGATTTCGTGGTGACGGCAGCATGGAAAACCCGCCACTCGACCCCCTCAACGAGGGGGTGTGTGGCGTTATTGCATGTATGCAATGCACAACCACCGCCACGTCCTCTGGAACCCGGGTGTGTGGCGAGTTGTGCATGTAAAGCCCGCCGGGAACAGCCGCAAGCGCCGGGGCATCAGCCGCAACCGCCCAGACAACACCCCTTACCCAGCCGCAGTTTTTTCTGAAGCGAGACGCGGCCACATCCCTGCCCGTGCCGCGCCCAAGCCGCCCCCCAAACTCAGCGCGGTCGCGCCGCATACAGCATCGTCGGCTCCTTGAACCCCTTGAGCTGGACGTCGCCGATGCGCTCGAAGAAGAGCCCGGGCGTCTCCGGCACGGCGTCCCGGACCGGCTCGGTGACGAGCACCTCCCCGGCGTGGGCGCGCGCCACCACGCGGGCGGCGAGGTTCACGTTGCGGCCGTAGTAGTCGCCGTCCCGGTACAGGGTGTGCCCGTAGTGGATCCCGATCCGCGGCCGGGAGCGCTGCTCGAACCCCTCCTGGAAGTCGATCGCCCAGTCCGCGAGCCGGACGGGGTCGTTGCCGACGATCATCACGCCGTCGCCGATGTTCTTCACCACGCGCGCGCTGGCGGGCAGCGAGTCCTCGATCGAGACCACGAATCGCTCGAGCAGGTCGAGCGCCTGCAGCTCGCCCTCTTCCTCGGTGAAGCTGACGAAGCCGACCAGGTCCACGAATGCGATCGCGACGGTGAGCTCGCCTAGCACCTGGCGCTTGTCCGACTCGAGCTCGGACTCGACGCTCGCGATCAGGCCCTGCTCGACGAAATGCCGAAGGAAGTGACGGCGCATGTAGACCATCAGCGGCGTGGCGAGGGGCAGCAGCTCGTTCGCCAGCTCGCTGAGCTCCTCGGCCATCTGGGTCGCCGGGACGCCCGCACGGATGAGGGGCTCGTGCACGTAGAGGATGAACAGCCTCGCCTCCGCGTCGGCGATCTGCCTGAGCGCCTGGCCGTAGACGTTCAGGACCTGTAGGAACGCGACCAGCGGGAAGCCGGCGGTGAGCACCGCGCTCATGTAACGCAGCGCCTCCAGGTCGTCCTCGTCCAGCCGCCCCTCCAGCCGCCAGCTCGGAAAGCCCATGCTGCGCCACACGCGCTCGATCAGCGCCGGCTCGAGCCCGGTCTCGCGGATGACGTCGTCGAACGAGTACTTCCCCTCCCGGCGCGGGAAGATCTCGTCCACGAAGCCGAACGCCAGCCGGCCGTCCTCGCCCGCCCGCTTGATCTCCTCGAGCGAATAGCCGTGCTCGCGCAGATTGGCGACGAGCCGCGCATGGATCGCGCCGGCGCGGGTCCAGCGGCCCCGGTAGTCCGGAATCACGCCCTGCTCGCCCCAGCGGCGAAGGGTCGACGGCGAGACCCCCGCCTCGCGTGCGGCCTCGGCGAGCGTCAGCTCTTCAGGGGTCCCCTGCACCGGGGGCAAGCTACTCAATAATTAAGCGGCTTCGCCGCTCAGCGGATGCGCGCCGTCACCAGCACCTCGTTGAGCGAGGTGTCGGCGGCCTCGAGGCGGACGAATGCGCGCGCGGAATGGATGGTCCGGCAGAAAGGGCAGCGCACCTGTGCGCCGATCGGGATCGGCGCCTGCGTGACCACGGGCACGTCGCAGGCGGGGCACGCAAGGCTTCCCCGGCCGATTGCACGGGCCGCCTGCCCCACGCGCTTGCGCGGGACGAAGAACTCTGTGCCCTGCGGGCGCTCGGGCCGCTCGGAATCGAACTCCTGGACGAGGCTCATCGACTGCCCAGTGTAGAACGGGGATCGATCAGTACTCCCGGGTTGAGGATCCCCTGCGGGTCGATCGCGGCCTTCGCGCCGGCGAGCGCCTGGGCGAAGGGCTCCGGCCGCTGGCGGTCGTACCACGGGCGGTGGTCCCTGCCGACGGCGTGGTGGTGGGTGATCGTGCCGCCGCCCGCGATCACGGCGTCGGCCGCGACCCGCTTGATCTCGTCCCACTGCTCGAGCTCGGCGCCGCGCCGTGCGGGCGCCAGCACCGTGAAGTAAGGCGCCGGCCCGTCCGGGTACACGTGCGTGAACCGGCACGTCACCCGCCCGCCTCCGCAGATGCGCTGAACCGCCTCCTGCGTCGCGCTCATCACGGAGCCGTGGAAGGAATGGAAGCGGTCCCACGTGATCGCCGTCTCGAACGTGTCGCTGATGATGCCGCCGGCGACGCATACGTCGCGCAGGTAAGGAGCCCGCAGGAACGCCTGGCGCCACGTGCCGACGGCGTCGCCGCCCTCCGCTTGCTTCGCCTCTCCCCGGCCGCCGTGGTCGCGACACAGCTCCAGCGCTCGATCCATCCACGCCGCGACGGGATGGTCGGCCGACTCGAACCCCAACACCAGCAGGGCGCCACCGTCACTCGCCCCCGTCAGCGCCGCTTCAGCGGGATCCAGCAGGCGGCAGTTCGTGGGATAGAGCCCGCTCTGCGACAGCGCCCGCACGGCCTCGGCACCGGCGGTCAGGTCGGCAAATCGGACGCCCGCCGAGGCCTTGTGCGTAGGACGGTCCTGCAAGCGGACCCAGGCCTCGGTGATCACGCCGAGCGTGCCCTCCGAGCCGAGCAGCAGGCGGTCGGGGCTCGGCCCCGCGCCCGACCCGGGCAGCCGCCGGCTCTCGTAGACGCCGGCCGGGGTGAGTGCGCGCACCGACTCGACGAGGTCGTCGATGTGCGTGTAGAGCGTCGCGAAGTGACCGCCGGCGCGCGTCGCGATCCAGCCGCCGAGCGTGGAGAGCTCGAAGGACTGCGGGAAATGCCGGAGCGTGAGACCGTGCGGGCGGAGCTGGTCCTCGAGCCGCGGGCCGGTCGCGCCCGCCTGGATCCGGGCCGCGCGAGACACGCGATCCACCTCCAGCACCTGGTCGAGGCGCTTGAGGTCGATCGCGACCGCGCCTTCGTAGGGGGCGCCCACGGCGGCCTCGACGCCACCGACGACGCTCGTGCCGCCCCCGAACGGAATCGCGGCCGCGCCGGCATCGCCGCACCATTCGAGCACCCGTTCGACCTCGGCCTCGTCGCCCGGGAAGGCGACCACGTCCGGCGCGTGATCGAAGCGACCGCGAAAGCCGCGTACGACGTCGCGGTACGCCTTCCCGTACGCGTGCGAGGCGCGGTCGTAGCGCTCCGTGGAGCAGATCTCCGCGAGCGGCGGCGGGGGTGCGAGCCGCGGCGCCGGCAGCTCGACCTCGTCGAGCGAGAACCGGCAGCTCGACGTCGGGCGACCCGAACCCGAGGTGGCCGACGATCGCGGCTGCCGCGTTGCGCAGCTCCTCGGGCGAGAGCTGCTCGTCCTCGTAGCCCCAGCCCCAGAAGCTCCGGCGCCGGCTCGCGGCAGCGGCGGGAGCGCCTACCAGTGCACGCCTCTCATCAGGTGCGCGAAGGCCACGCCCTCGGTCGAGACCTCCTCGTCCTTGCGCTTCTCGCCGCTCGCGGCGGCGCTCTCCGGGAAGAGCTTGAAGGCCGTGTTCAGGATCACGTCGACCGACTTCGGCGCGACCGCGTAGAGCACCTCGCCGAATGTGCCGAGTCGCGTCGCGACCTTCTTCGGCTTGTAGATCATCGCGCCCGTGATCATGTCCGCCGCCTCCTCCGGCGTCGCGGTCGGGAAGGCGTCGTACATGCCGGTGGGCGCGATCATCGGCGTCCGCACGAGCGGCATGTAGACGGTCGTGATCGAGACGTGGTCGTCGACCAGCTCGGACGCGATCGAACGGGAGAACGCGTCGAGCGCGCTCTTGCTGGCCACGTACGCGGAAAAGCGCGGCGTGTTGGTCTGCGCGCCGATCGACGAGACGTTGATGATGTGTCCGGACTTCCGCTCGCGCATGCCCGGCAGGAATCCGATGATCAGCTTGAGCGCCCCGAAGTAGTTGAGCTGCATCGTGCGCTGGAAGTCGTGGAAACGGTCGTACGAGTTACCGATCGAGCGGCGGATCGAGCGGCCCGCGTTGTTGACGAGGATGTCGACGCGACCGTGTGCGGCGACGATCTCCTCGACCAGGCGGTCGCAGTCATCGAGCTCAGCCAGGTTGCCGGGATGGACATGAGCGGTACCGCCCGCCTCCTCGATCTTCGACTTCACCTCGTTCAGCTTGTCCTCCGAGCGGGCCACCAGCACCGCGATCCCGCCGGCCTCGCCGACACGCAGCGCGAGCGCTTCGCCGATGCCGCTGGAGGCGCCCGTGATCACGATCACCTTGCCCTCGATCGCGCCTCTCAGCGAGCGGTCCTTGAAGAGGTCCGGGTCCAGGTTCCGCTCCCAGTGGTCCCACAGGCGATCGGCGTACGCCTCCAGCGCCGGCACCGAGATGCCGGTGCCCTCGAGCGCACGTTGCGTGTCGCGAGAGTCGTAGTCGCTCGGGTAGTCGATGTACGTGAGCACCTCGCGCGGGATGCCGAAGTCGCCCAGCACCTGGTCTGTGATGCGCTTGACGGGCGGCAGCTGGGAGATCATCTTGCGCGCCTGCTTCGGCACCACGTTCATCATCTGACGGTCGATCCGCATCGTCGCCTCGGGCGCGTGCGCCGCGCGGGCGAACACGTTGATCACCTGGCCCGCGCTCTTCGGGTTCGGATCCGTCAGGTGGAACGCCTGTCCGTCGAGTCCGTCCTGATGTGCGATGTGGTCCATCGCCGCCGCCACGAAGTCGACCGGCACGATGTTGATCTTGCCGCCCTCCAGTCCCACCACCGGCACCCACGGCGGCAACACGCTCCGCAGCCGCTGGATCACCTTGAAGAAGTAGTAGGGCCCGTCAACCTTGTCCATCTCCCCCGTCTGGGAGTGACCCACGACGATTCCCGGGCGATAGACGCGCCATGGCACCTGAGTCCGTTCGCGAACGAGCTTCTCCGACTCGAACTTGGTTTGCGAGTAGGGGTCGCCGAGCTTCTGACCTTCGTCGAACATGTCCTCACGGAAGAGGCCGCGGTAACGGCCGGAGACCGCGATCGAGCTCACGTGGTGGAATCGCCGCGCCCGCAGGCGGTTCGCGAGGTCGACGGCGTTCTTGGTGCCCTCGACGTTCGAGCGGTGGTTGGTCTCCTCGTCGGCGGACATGTCGTAGACCGCCGCGAGGTGGAAGAAATGGTCGACGTCCTCGAGCTGTGCGGCGTCGTCGTCCGAGACTCCGAGCATCGGGCGCCGTGAGATCCCCGGTGACCGCCACGATCCGGTCCGGCGGCGCACCCCATCGCGAGATCAGCTCCTCGAGGCGCGCGCGTGAGCCTTCGCGCACCAGCACGTAGATGGTCCCCTCCCGCTCGAGCAGCCGCTCGACCAGGTGACGGCCGATGAACCCGGTCGCACCGGTGACGAAGTACTTCACACTGCCTCCCTCATAGCTCCCTGACCTGCCGTCATGCGTGGACCCTGCGATCGAAAAGATACGTTGGCGGCGAATTCCGTGCTCAGAAGAACGCGGAGCCGCGCTTCACCAGGTTCTGCAGCACGTGCTCCTGGATCGTCTCGCGAACCCGCTCGGACAGCTCGAACACCGTCGAGCGGTCCTCCGCCGCTTCGGCACCGTAACGCGAGAGGTCGATCGGCGGGCAGAACTCGATCCTCCACTTCGACGGCAGCGGCACCATGCCCAATGCACCCAGCGCGGGGAAGGTGGGGGTGATCGGGAAGTACGGCGCGCCGAGCAGTCGTGCGAGCAGTCGCGACTCTGCAAGCTTCGGGTAGATCTCCTCCGAGCCCACGACCGCGACCGGCACGATCGGCGCGCCCGTCCGAAGCGCGATCTCGACGAAGCCTCCGCGCCCGAACCGCTGCAGCCGGTACCGCTCCGAGTACGGCTTGCCGGCGCCCTTCACGCCTTCGGGGAATACCGCCACCACGTGGCCTTGATGCAGTAGGCGCATCGCGTTGTAGGGCGAGGCCACGACTCCTCCGACCCGGCGCATGAAGCTGCTGACCCACGGTAGCCGGAAGGCCCAGTCGAGCACCATGAAGCGCGGGTGGCGCGGGACCGCTTGATGCTTGAGGATCGCGACGTTCATCATCGTCGCGTCCCAGGGCAGCACACCGGCATGGTTGGCGACGATCATCGCCGGCCCTTCCGCCGGCAGCCTCTCCACCCCCCTCCGCCTCGACTCGCCACCAGCGCTCGTACATGAACTCGAAGAACGGACGGGCCAGCTCGACAAATTCCTCGTCGTATCCCCATTCGTCCTGCGAGTACTCGCCGCGCAGGCGACCGGCGATGCGCTCGGCGGTCTCGCGGGCGGAAGCGGGGAGCACGGGCGCGGCGGCGTCCAGAGCGGACGGGAAATCGAGTCCGCGCGACAGTGCCGAAGAGAGCAGCGGCAGGAATCCGATCGGGTCCAGCATGCGGCGGCGCCGGGCACGCCGTGGCGGCGGTGGTGGGCGGCGAGGAGGCGGCGTCGGCGGAGGCGTGGGCCGTGGCGGAGGCGCAGGCGGCGGAGGCTCTGGCGGCGGAGGCTCCGGATGCTCCTCTACGTCGATCTCGACGCGCACCGGCTCGGGCGCCTGCGTTTCGATCTCGATCGAGACCGACTCCTCCGCCTCGACGGTTTCCGGCTCGGCCCGGGGCCGTTCCTCGCCCCCGGCGTTGCGCAGGCTGCGGGCCCGTTCGCGCTGGATCTCGCCCCGGTCGGCCATCGTCTACCGGCCCTCGCCAGCGGCCCTGCCTTACTGCGTGCCTCTCCGCGTGCCCCATTCGTGCCTCCCTGCGTGCCTCGCCGCCGGTCCGCTCGATGAATTCCTGGACGGTCTCGAGCGTCGTGCGGGGCTTGAACCCGACCTCCTCGATCAGGCGGGTGACATCGATCGTCACACCGTTGCGAAGCCATGGCACCGCTTCCGGTGGCAGGCGCGGAAGTCCCATCCGCGCACCGGCGCCGAGCGCGGCGCCGAACAGCGGGCCGGGGATCGGCAGCGCCAGCTTTCCGGCGAGGCGGAGCAGGCGGCTCAGCGAGATGCTGCCCTCGCCCGCCACGTTCACGGCCCCGCGCACAGGTTGCAAGACGGTCGCCTCGAGGGCGGCGACTGCATCCTCGCCATGAATGAACTGCAGCAAGGGATCGAACCCCATGCGCACCGGCACGACCGGCTGGCGGAGGAATTCAGTGAGCGGCGACTCCATGGTCGCGGACAGCGAGGGCTGATAGCGCAACATCGTCACGGTCGTGTCCGGGTACCGGCGTGAATGGTTCTCGAAGTAGCTCTCGAGCTCGCCGATGTCTCGCTGGAACCTGGTGCGCAGCGGGAAGTGCCGCGCCATGTCCTCGGTGAAGAACTGAGGAGCGTTCGGCTCGGCACCATAGATCGCCGCGGACCCACGCACGATGATCGTGTCGACGGTCTCTGCCTGTTCGCACGCCGCCAGAAGCTGGAGCGAGCCGATCACGTTGATGTCGTGCAGCTGCTCCGGGCCCTTGCCCGGCTCGGGTGCGAGTAGCACGTCGCAGTGCACGACTGTGTCGACGCCCGTCTCCGGCAAGAGCTTCGAGACGAGCGGGTTGCGGATGTCCGCGCGGATGAACTCCGTTCGTTGCAGGCTCCCGCCAGGGGGGCGGGAGTCGAGCCCCGCGATGTACTCGATCTCGGGCACGCGCTCGAGCCGCCGAGCGAGCTCCGAGCCCCAATAGCCCGAGACGCCGGTAATCAGGACGCGCCGGCCCATCAGGGCTTCTTGGCGCGCCGGGTCCTCGAGGTCGAGCTGGGCTTCGCCTTCGGGCGAGCCGGTCTGGTGGCCTTTGGCGCCGGCTTGGCGAGCTGCTTCTCGATGCGTTCGATCCGCTTGCCGAGCCGGTCGAGCTCGCGACTCAGCCTGCGAAGGTCGTCGCGGGTCACGACCCTGATGTCCGGGATCGCGTCCCGTAGGCGATCGCCCGCGGCCGCGGCCGCCTCGGCCTGGCGCTGGCCCGCCCGCCCGACGCTGTCCCGAACGCCACGGCCGGCTCGTGCCGCGCTGTGCTCGGCACGCCGGACGACCTCGTCGACGATCTCCTGGGCCCGATCGCGCGTAAGCCCCGCAGAGCCGACGGTCGATTGGACGGTGCGTTCCACCGCGCGCCGGACGGCGTCGGGCATCGGGCCCTTGGCGGAGGCACGCCTTGCCTGCTTCGCGGGCGTGCGCTTTGCCTGCTTCGCGGGCGTGCGCGCTTTCGCCGGCGCTCGCTCGTGGCGCCGGCTTGGGCACGGTCGCACTACGAGACTTGGTACGAGCAGACGCGCTCGCTTTGCGCGGCTTCTTTGAGGCGCCGGCTGCCACCGGTTACTTCGGGTTAGCCGACGACCGCGGGCGGCTCGCCCGCCAGTCCCCCGCTCGAGGTGGCCCCTGTGCGCAGCGCCGCCACATCGCGGGCGAGGCGGTCGATCCGGGCTTCGAGACGGTCGAGCTGCTCGGTCAACCGGGTCGCCGGAGTACGGCTCGCCTCCGTCATCGCCTCGAGTTTGGACCCGACCTTGTCGACCCCGTCCTCCACCTCTTCGAGGCGCTGCGACACCGAACGCAGACGGCGGGCCAGCTTGTCGAGATCGGACGCGGTCGGAAGGTTGAGCGCCTCCATCGCTGACTGCTGAGCCTGGCCGACCTTCTCACGAGCGGAGATCGCACCCTGGAGCGCCGAGTTGATCATCGGGTTCTCCAAGAGGTCGTCGGCGAGACGCCCGATCGCGTCCTCGGCCTGGTTGGTGAGCCTGGCACGGAGCCCGGCGGGCTGCTCGGCGTCCTCGGCGAACATGTCGTCTGCGGTGCTCATATATCTATCCCCTTTCGCCTGAATGGCGTACTCGACCGCCCGCGGCGAAGCCGGGCTCGGGGAACCTAGCAACTCGCGCGCCGCGGATGCCCGAAATCGACCGAAAAAGTCTCTACCTCAAGTTGAGGTTTAGCCTGGACCGGGCCCCGGGCCGCCGACATCGCCACGTTCACCGGCCGTTAACCCATCGCGCGCGCCTCGCCGTCACAGTTTCCGCCAGCAAAATGGCGTCGATCTCCCAGGATGCGGCCGCTTGGTCCCGCGCACGCCCCAGCCCCGGATTCGCGCTGAATATCAAGTCGCGACGGGGTAAAGCCGATCCAACTATCATGCTCACGGTGGGAGGCACCGGGATTGCTCATTCGCGGCAGCGTAGACCTGCCGTGCACGCAGGCTCTTTGGCGTTGCAAGCTGCCGTTCGAACGGGTAGCGTGGCGCCTCATGCCGGTACCTTCTGGCAGGAACGTCCAGACACGCTGATTGGATTCACCGCAGGGCGAGGCGAGGTTCACTAACCAATGAGACGAAAGATTCTTCTCTCGGCGATGACGCTTGCCCTGTTCGTGGCGGGATTCGCGGCTGCCACCTGGCCGGCCGTGGCCGAGCTGCGGACGATCACGATCACCCTCGTGGGCGGGCAGGAGATCGTCACCACGGTGGACGTCCCGCCCGGCACGCCCGCCAACCAGATCAAGCTGCCGGAGATCAGCGCGCCGATCGCGGGAGTCCGCGACGGCACCAAGAAGCGCCCCCGCGCCGAAGTCGGACGGCACCACCGGCCCGACCGGCACGACGGGCGGAACCGGCACGACGGGACCGACTCAGGACAAGCCCCGAAAGCGCTCGCGCAACTCGCCTGGCGAGTTCCTCGACGAGACCAACGCTCAACCTGGGATCGAGAGTGACCAGCCGGAGACCGGCGACCGCCAGGCGGACGGCACGCCCACCGACAGCAACCCCTCGCTGACCCTGGCGCTCCCTGGACCGGCCCCGATCGGCGTCCCGAACTTCGTAATCAACAAGTTCCGGATCCCACCCTTCCTGCTTCCGATCTACCAGGCCGCCGGGACTCAGTACGGAGTCCGCTGGGAGGTACTCGCGGCGATCAACGAGATCGAGACCGACTACGGCCGCAACCTCAACGTGTCCTCCGCGGGAGCACTCGGGTGGATGCAGTTCATCCCGTCCTCCTGGCGCTCCTACGGCGTGGACGCCAACAACGACGGCGAGAAGGACCCGTACAACCCCGTCGACGCGATCTTCGCCGCGGCCCGCTACCTGAATGCCGCCGGGGCGGAGCAGAACCTTCGCCGCGCGATCTTCGCCTACAACCACGCCGACTGGTACGTCGACTCGGTGATCCTCCGCGCCCGGCTCATCTCGGGCCTGCCGGCCGACCTGGTCGGCTCGCTCACCGGGCTCACCCAGGGTCACTTCCCCGTCCACGCCCGCGCCCGCTACGCCGACGACGTGACCGAGAGCGATGTACGCCGGCTGGGCCGTAAGACGCGCCGCGCACACAACGCTGCGGCTCTCGTCGACGCCAACGAGCACCGCCGCTCGATCAACATCTACGCGCGCAAGGGCGCTCCCGTGATCGCGGTGAACGACGGCGTCGTGAAGAAGGTCGGCAGCAACTCCAGGCTCGGGCGCTACATCATCCTCCAGGACGTCTACGGGAACCGATACACGTATGCGCACCTCGGCTCGATCTCGCAGCGCTACCCGGTCCCGCGCAGCCTGGACGATCCCTCCTTCGCGAAGGACGAGTTCCGCTTCGCCAACGACCCGGAGCCGGAGAAGCTGCCGAAGCCGAGTGCTCCCGCGAGCGCCGGCACGCAGCGCACGGCGGCCGCTTCGGCGAACGGCGCCTACTCGCCCCGCAGCGCCGCCGACGGCGCCGCGCAGGGCGACACCGATAAGGAACGCCTCTTCGCCGACCCGACGCGGCCCGGCAACCGCAGCGTCGCCGAGGACAAGGGACAGCTCCTCGACAAGGCGGGCTACGAGGTCTTCCGCGTCTACTTCTCCAAGGTGCTGCGGCTGAGCCCGTCACAGGTCAAGCTCAAGACCCTCCGGAAGGGCTCGCGCGTAATCGGCGGAACGGTCCTCGGCCGGGTCGGAAAGCTCACCACCGGCCCCGGCGCCAACCTCGCGCCGCACCTCAACTTCTCCATCCGGCCTGCGGGTCGCGGTGCTCCTCGGATCGACCCGAAGCCGGTCCTCGACGGCTGGAAGCTGCTCGAGGCCACGGCGATCTACCGGGCGGCCGGCAAGAACCCCTTCGTGAACCCGACCGCCGCCAACGCGGGCCAGGTGCTCCTGATGTCGAAGGAGACGCTCGCGGCGCGGGTGCTCGCCGACAAGAACGTGGACGTCTATCCCTGTGGGCGCAACGACATCCAGAGCGGTCAGGTCGACCGCCGTGTGCTCGCGACGCTCGAGTTCCTCTCGGTCTCAGGCCTCCACCCGACGGTCACCTCGCTCAAGTGCGGACACAGCTTCCTCTCCGCGTCCGGCAACGTTTCCGAGCACTCCTCGGGGAATGCCGTGGACATCGCCGCGATCAACGGCACGCCGATCCTCGGCAACCAGGGCAAGGGCTCGATCACCGAGGACACGATCCGCAAGCTGCTCTCGCTCCAGGGCTCGATGCAGCCGCACCAGATCATCTCGCTGATGGAGATAGGCGGCCCGACGATGGCGCTCGGAGACCACGCCGATCACATCCACGTCGGCTTCCAGCCGCTGTTCGGTCCGAATGAGAAGCTCGGGCGTGTGGCGCGGCGGGTGCTCTCCAACAACCAGTGGGACCGGTTCATCTCCCGCCTGGGCGACATCGAGAACCCGGTTGTGAGGACGGCACCCTCGAAGTACTCGATCAAAATCCCTCGCAAGCGCTCGAGCAACGCCCACGTCGGCGAGTAAGCCACCGCCGGGCTCTCTCCACCGGTTCTGCCAGTTCGACTTCCCGTCGTGGGTCGGGCCGTCTGACGGCCGCTACCTGCTTCGCGGCCCGGGCGACGAGGCTGACGTGATCGTGGTGAAGACGATGGACGCAAAGCTCAGGCGTCAGGGTGCTCGGAGCCGGTCCCTGGCGCGCAAGCGTCCCGCTCCAGCCGAGCCGGGGGACGAGCCCGAGCCGCTTCAAGGTCACGCGCGTGACCGTCATCCGGGGGCTGCCGCTCGAGCACACAGAAGGCGCGAACGAGTGGCTCGGCGGCTGCGGCGACACCGAGGTTGCCGCCGCGGAGGTGGCCGAGGCGCTGCGGCTCTTGAACAGAACGGTGCATGCCCACCGCGTTTCCGCAGCGGATCCATATGCCGGCGACGTGAGCCGGTACCGGGCCCGCCGCGTGCGGCTCGGGTACGGCACCGGCGAGGAGCTCGTCGAGGGGCGCTGGCGCGAGGCCTACTCCGTTCCGCAGCAGATCGCCCGCGCGGGCCGGCGCCGCATGCTCGCGCCGGAGGAACAGATCGCTCGCATCCTGAGCGGGCGGCGCGAGATCCATCCCAGCGAGGACCTGCTCCTCCGCGCCCGGCTGGATCTCGAGCAGGATCGGTCGCGCGCAGCCGCGCTGCAGGCGCAGGCCGCGCGGACGGCTCTCGAGGCGGAGCTTCGGACCGGCGAGTCGCCCCAGGAGTCCCACGCGACGGTGCGTGGCCGTGCCGCGGCGCTGAGCGATCTCGCCGGCGCCGCCCTCGAGCGAGAGCTCGACCAGGAGGAGCTCGAGCACCTGGAGGAGATCCTGCTCGAGATGGAGCGGGTGGCGCGCCGGCGCCGGCACGCGGAAGGCGACTAGGCCACTAGCTAACCGGCCGTCGCCGCAGCCCGCGCGTCGCGTCGCACGTGACCGTCGAGGCTCGCGAGGATCCTCTCCAGACGCCGGCGCATCCATGACCCACCGCCGGCGGCGAGCAGCACCCGGTCGAGCAACGAGGCTCGCTCGAGCCGTGCGGCAAGCTCCACATGCGTGCCTCCATCCACACCGAACAGCGTCCAGCTGACGTGCGCGAGGGTACGGGCGCCGATCTCCGCGGTTCCGGCGATCCGCGCCTCGGGCAACACTTCGAGAACGCGCGTCACGGCGGTCCGGCGCATCCCGAGTGGTCCGCGCATTCTCACCCGTCCCCCCCGTGCCGGGCGGTCACCGTCGAGCTCGAGCACGTCGATGAACCGGTCCGCCAGCAGCCAGTGGTTCTCGAGGTCGGACAGGAACCCGAACAACTCCCCGGGATCGCTCCGCACGAGACGCTCGGCCCGGATATCGCGCGCTTCAGGCATCCGCGCAAGATATCCGCCGCGGGCGTCCGCTCCGGCTCAGAGCTACTGAAGCGCGGCGAGCACCGACTCGAGCTCCGCCACCACGTCACCCTCGAGGCGCACCTCGGCCTCGGCGTCGTAGGGGGTCGGGCCCTTGGTGACGATCGCGACGCTGCCGCCGGCGCTGCGTGTGATGGAGGGAAGGCCGGCGACCGGGTACACCTCGAGCGACGATCCCACGCAGAGCAGCAGGTCGGCTCCCGCGCGCCAGGGCTACGGCCTCGTCCATCGCCTGCTGGGGCAACAGCTCGCCGAACAGGACGACATCGGGCTTGACCGGCCCCGTGCACCGGCATCGTGCCACGCCCTCGTCGTCGAACAGCTCCTCGACGCGCTCGAGCGGGTATGACTCGCCGCAGTCCAGGCAGGAGCTGGTCTCGATCGTGCCGTGCACCTCGATCACTCGTCCGTGAGCCCGCCCTGCGGTGCAGGCGGTCGATGTTCTGTGTGATCACGGCATCGAGCAGCCCCCGCGACTCCAGCTCCGCGAGGGCGAGGTGCGCGGGGTTGGGTCGCTTGTCCGACAGCATGCCGAACCGGGGCCTGTAGAAGTGCCAGAAGCGCTGCGGGTCGCGTCGGAAGACATCGATGTGCGCGACCTCCATCGGGTCGACGTTCTCCCAGATGCCGGTGCCCGGCGAGCGAAAGTCCGGGATGCCGCTCGGCACCGAGATACCCGCACCCGTCAGCGCGACCGTGCTCCGCGAGTCGCGGATCAGCTCCGCAAGGCGCTCAACCGTGGCTGTCCCGCCCGACATCGGATGGGAGATTAGAGCGCGACCGGATCAGCGCGAGGCGCAGACCACGGCGGCGACCATCGTCTTGACCGCGTCGGCCCGGTCGAGTCCGCCCTCGCGCATAAGCATGCGCCACGTCGAGAACGCAAGCGCGACGTCGAGCAGCGCGAGCGCGCGCTTGGATCGACGGCCGTTGGCGAGCACCGCCCGGATCGAGGCCATCCCCGGACCGAACCTCATCGCGGCCAGCTCGGCCACGAGCGGATCGACCTCGGCGTCCCGCATGACGTTGGAGAGCATCGGCTCGTTGCGCTCGTAATACGCATACAGCTCATCGAGCCCGTGGCGAAGACGTTTCTCGGGATCTCCGATGTCTCGCCATGGCTCGGGGTCGGGCAGCGGGTTTCGCTCCGAGTAGAGGCCCGAGCAAGCAAGCCCAAGCGAGCGCTCGTCGGGAAAGTGGCGGTAGTAAGTGTGCCGCTGCACGCCCGCGCGGTCGGCGATCGCGCTCACCGAGGTCCGCGCCGGCCCGATCGTCCCGTGCAGATCCACGGCGGCCTCGACGATCCGTCGGCGCGTCTCCTCCTGGCGCTCCGCGCGCTTCTTCAATTGGTAGCTACGGGCCATATGTGAATGATTGCACAGAGGTGTACTTTGATCTTGACAAGCATAGGCGCTTGCCTGTAGGTTTCGCGACACAATGCCGTGTAACGAAAGGAGAGGACTCTGATGGCCCAAGTCGACGAGATCACCAAAGGGATCTACCGGATCGCGACTCCGCCCAGCGGATTCCCGATCACCTTCAACCAGTTCCTGATCGATGACGAGATGCCGACCCTGATCCACACCGGCACCCACCAGGAGTACGACAACATCCGGAAGGCGATCCGCGAGGTGCTCGACCCGGCGCAGCTCAAGTACGTGGTGCTTCTCCACTTCGAGGGGGACGAGTGCGGGGGCATGGACCGCTTCATGGAGGAGGCGCGCGGCGCGGAGCTGGTCGGCAGCGACATGTCCGCCGTGCTGAACCTGACGGCTTTCGGCGTCGACTACGTGGACCGGGTACGCGGCGTCCGCGACGGGGAGAAGATCGAGCTCGGCGAGCACACCCTGAGCTTCCTCGAGACTCCCCATGTTCACCACTGGGACTCGATGATGGTGTTCGAGGAGTCCACCAGGAGCCTGTTCCCCTCCGACCTCTTCATCCAGACGGGCGACCAGCCGCCGGTCGTGAACGAGGACCTCACGCGACGACATGTGCGCCTTCTACCGCGAGATCGGGATCTTCGCCCACGAGGAGCCCGTCCGGCGGACGATCGACCGGCTCGAGCCGCTCGGCGCCGGAGTACGTCCACGCGATGCACGGCGGCTCGCTCACCGCCGAGATCTTCCCCCGCTACGTGCGCGCGCTTCGCGAGCGGCCGTTCGCCTTCCAGGGCAAGTCGCTCGGGAGGCCGATCGGCGAGCCGGCTGAGGTCGAGGCCGCGGCGTGCCGCGGTCCCGCCTACTTGCCCTTGAACTTCGGCTTGCGCTTCTGCAGGAAGGCCGTGATGCCCTCGCGAGCGTCCTCGGACGCGAACACCTTGGCGAAACCCTGCTTCTCTGCCTCGATGCCCTCGTCCAGGTCGCCCTTCGCGGACACCGTCTTGATCTGCTCGACCGCGAGCGGTGCCTGGCCGCCGAGCTTCCGCGCCCAGTTGAGCGCCGTGTCGAACAGCTCGTGGTCCGGCACGACTGCGTTGCGCGAGGCCACGCGGTAGGCCTCGGCCGCTGAGATCGCGTCGCCGGTCAGGTTCATCTCGAGTGCCTTGCCCTCGCCCGACCAGGCGCGGCAGCCGCTGGGTGCCGCCGAAGCCGGGAATGATGCCGAGGTTGATCTCGGGCTGGCCGAAGGTCGCCGACTCGGCCGCCAGGCGGAAGTCGCACGCCATCGAGATCTCGCAGCCGCCGCCGAACGCGATGCTGTTGACGGCCGCGATCGTGGTCGTGCTGGAGGTCTCCATCCCGCGCAGCATCGCGTGACCCGAGTCGAGCAGCCCGGCGCCGCCGGAAGCGTCCATCTTCGTGAACTCCTTGATGTCGGCGCCCGCCGAGAACGTGAAGATGTTGCTCGAAGCGAGCACGACGGAGCGGATCTCGCTGCTGTCGTTGCAGTGCTTCCACAGCGCTCCGAACTCCTGGATCAGCTGCGGACTGAGCGGGTTCGCGGGCGGCCGGTTCAGCCAGATCACCGCGACCTCGCCGCGCGTCTCGAGCAGCACGGTCTCCTTCTGCTCGAACCCGGGGTCGGGCTGCGGGTAGGGGAAGAAGCCCTGGCCGGCCTTCTGGCCGAGCCTTCCCTGCGCGACGAGCCGCCGGAGAATCGTGGGCGGCGCGAAGCTCTCGCCCCATTCGCGCTCGGCGCGCTCTAGCGCCTCGACCATCTGGTCGAGGCCGGTCGCGTCCGCGCGAGAGAACGGCCCGGGCAGGATGCCGGCGCCCATCATCATGCCGGTCTCGATGTCCTTGAGGCTGGCGACGCCCTCCTCGAGGACGAGGCACGCCTCGACCAGCGCCTTCAGGGAGAAGCGGTCGACGACGGTTCCAGTTGCTTGTGCGGTTGCTTGTTCCATTTCCGTCTCCTCCCTACGAGCCGTGCTCGTAGAAGCCCTTGCCGGTCTTCTGGCCGAAGTTGCCCGCCTCCACGAGCTCTTTCATCTCGGGTGAGACGTAGAACCGGTCCCCGTAGGACTTCTGCAGGTGCTCGGCCACGTGCAGGACCGTGTCGAGACCGAGCAGGTCGCTGAGGTAGAACGGCCCCATCGGGGTCACCTTCGCGTCGGCGATCTCCTTGTCGATGTCCTGCGCGGAGCTCCCACTCTCGTCCTTGTGCCGCCAGATCTCGCTGGCCGCCGAGTTCAGGATCCGGTTCACGACGAAGCCCGGCACCTCGATGCAGCGGATCGGGTTCTTCCGGATCTGCTGAGCGAAGTTGACGGTCGCCTGCATCGTCTGCTCCGATGTCTCCTCACCCTCGACGACCTCGATCAGCCGCATCACGCTCGCCGGATAGAAGTAGTGGAAGCCGACGACCTTGTCCGGCCGGTCGGTGGCGCGCCCCATCTCGGTGATCGACAGCGATGAGGTGTTGCTGGCGAGGATCGCGTGGCCGGGTGTGTTCGCGTCGAGTTCGGCGAATACCTGCTTCTTGATCTCCATCCGCTCCGGCACCGCCTCCACGACGAAGTCGACGTCGCCGAAGCCCTCGTAGCTCGGTGGTCCCGGTGATCAGGCCGACCGTGTGCTCGAGCTGGGACCTGGCCTGGTCCTCGGTGATCTTCTCCTTCTTGACTAGGCCCTTGAGCTGGCCCTCCGTCACCTGCCTGGCCTTCTCGAGGCCCTGGTCGACGAAGCGCTGGTCGACGTCCTTGAGCACGACTGGAAGGTCGGCGGCGGCAAGCGTCTGGGCGATCTCGCCGCCCATCGTGCCCGCGCCGACGACGGCCGTCTTGAACACGAACATGTCTGGCTGGAACCTCCGAGTTGGCGCCCGATGGCGCTGGATGCGGGGCGCCAAGCGTATCTGTTTCGCGCTCGCCGCTCGGGCCGGCGGTGGTCAGGCGCGCTTGTAGATCTCCTGCTTGATCAGGCGTGATCGTCTTGATGATCGAGTCGAGGAATGGCTCGATCCCCTCGCGCAGCCGCGCGTACTCCTCGCGGCCACGGTCGGTGACGGTGTAGAGGCGGCGACTGCGTTTCTCCGGGTGCTCCCAGCGACCCTCGATCAGTCCCCCGCTCTCCAGCTCACGCAGGAGCGGATACATCGTGTTCGGGTTGAGCGACACGGCGCCGTCGGTGATCCCCTCGATGCGCTCGATCAGCTGATTGCCGTACGAGGCCCCCGTCTCCGAGTTGGAGATCAGGTGCAGCACGAGCAGCGTGAACATGTCCCGCCGGCGGGGGCCGCCCGGCGGCGCGCCCGGCGTTTTCAGCGGAAGATCGGCGCCGAACACGTCCGAGGGCCGACCCGCGGGCGCGAACTGCTCCTGCGCCTCCGCGGCCCGCTTGGCCTCTGCAGCCGCCTTCCGCGCAGCTCGGCTGCGTGCCGAGCCGGGCGTTCCTTGCTCGCCGGCTAAGTCGCGCTCCTGGTGCTTGGCCTGCTCCCGCACCGATGCCATTCTAGGAGCGTCTGTTAGCCGTAATAAATCATTCGTCGAGCGAGCATCATTTCGAGCCGCGATCCGGAAGTACACTCGAAGCCTCGGACCGGGGCCATGGACGTGCGACGAGCGAGGAGATTCGGCTGCAAGGCGGCGATTTTCGTGATCGTCGTGTCGTCATGACCGTCGGGTCGGCCGCGGCCGGCTCGCCGGGTGCCCAGCGACGTCGCTCCATCGGGCTCCCGCGGGCGGAGACCGCAGCGCGGACAGCGGTGCTCGAGCACCGCTCCTATCGCATCATCAGCTCCACGCGCACGGGGCTCGTGACGCGGCGGTGCTGGAGGGCTCCGGCCGCGAGGGTTCGCTGCTCGCTCTACGTGGTGGCGGCGAACCCGTGCGCGCTCAACCGCGACGCCGGCGATCTCTGTGCACAGGCGCTCTGGGAGCGGCGCTGGCTGGTCGAGGTCAGGCGCGAGCGACGCGGCGTGGCCGCTCGCATCCTGAAGATCTCTTCCGGCCCGTCGGCCCGCTAGGCCGGCCGGGCAATTCCTAGACCGCCGCTGGTGCCGGCTCTTCCACCCGGCGCGGCATCAGGACCTCGCGGGCGATCACGAGCCGCTGAATCTGCGACGTGCCCTCGTAGAGCTGCATGATCTTCGCGTCGCGCATCAGCTTCTCGACGGGGTACTCCTTGATGAAGCCGTACCCGCCGTAGACCTGGACGGCGTCGGTCGCGATCTCCATCGCCGAGTCCGCGGCGAAGCGCTTCGCGTGCGAGGCGGCGAGCGTGTTGCGCTTGCCCTGGTCGAGCAACGCCGCGGACTGCCACACGAGCAGACGCCCGGCCTCGACCTTGGTCGCCATGTCGGCGATCATGAACTGGATCGCCTGGTGCATCGCGATCGGCACGCCGAACTGCACACGCTCCTTCGCGTAGTCCGATGCGAACTCGAACGCCGCGCGGCCGATTCCGACAGCCATCGCGGCGACGCCCGGACGCGTGCGGTCGAGCGTCATCATCGCGAGCCGGAAGCCGTGGTTCTCCTCGCCGAGCAGGTACCCCTCGGGGATCTCGACGTCCTCGAACTGGATCTGGGCCGTATCGGAGGCCCGCTGGCCCAGCTTGTCCTCCTTCTTCATCACGGAGACGCCGGGCGCGTCACGAGGGACCACGAATGCCGAGATGCCCTTGTGACCCTTGTCCGGGTCGGTCTTGGCGTAGACCGTGTACCAGCTCGCGTGCGAGCCGTTCGTGATGAAGACCTTCGAGCCGTTGATCACGTACTTGTCGCCCTGCTTGACGGCACGCGTGCGCATCGAGCCGACGTCAGACCCGGCTTCGGGCTCGGTGAGGCAGAAGGATGCGAGCTTCGGCTCGTCCGCGAGCATGCCGAGGAACTCCTTCTTGACCTCCTCCGACCCGCCGATGATGACGGGCGCCGAGGCGAGGCCGTTGCACATCAAAGAGGTACCGATGCCCGAGCAGCCCCAGCCGAACTCCTCCTCGATCAGACAGCCTTCGAGCGTGTGAAGACCGCCTCCGCCGTACTCGACGGGCGTCTCAACGTTCATGAGGCCGACCTCGTGGGCTTTCTCGATGATTTCCTGCGGCCAGGTGGCGTCCCGGTCGTACTCCCAGGCCACGGGCCGGATCTCTTTCTCCGCGAAGTTGTGCGCAAGCTCGCGGAGGTCTTTCTGCTCATCGGTGAGAGTGAGGTCAACCACTGCTGAGGTCTCCTTTGGAAGGACTAAGGGGGTCGTCGGCGGGCGCGCCAGGACGATTGATTCGTGAGTCAATCCTACCGGAGCGAGGGGTGGTACGCGCGTCGGATGGCTTTGCAGAGCCTTCTGCGAGACTCAGACGCATGGACTTCGGCACCGTGATCTGGATCGTCGTGCTGGTGATCGCGCCGATCGCCGCTGTCCTGTTTGCGGGCGCTTTCGGGCTCCTGGACCAGCTCGGCCGAGGCGATCTCGCGATCGAGGAGTCGCCACGCCCGGCGCCCGGCGGTCCGGCCGGTCCGCGGCCCGGCGGGCCGCTCGCGCGGGCGGAACGCGAGGCCGAGATCCGCCAGCTCGTCCAGGCTCGCCACGACCGCCAGGCGGGTCGCGGCGAGCCGACCCTCGACGTCGAGTCCGAAGTGGCCAGGCTCGTGGCGCTCGACCCGCACAGCGACCCAGGAGGAGAATCCGAGGCGGGCCCGGCGAGAAGCATCGCCAGGACGCCGCCCTGCGGCTGGAGGTCCGCCAGCTGGTGATCGCGCGCAATGAGCGGCGCGCGGCCCGGGGTGAGCCCCCGCTCGACGTGGAAGCCGAGGTCGAGCGCCAGATGCAGCAACTGGATGAGGCCTGACGCAGCCCTGCCAATGTCGGCGAGCATGGCCTTCGATGCGATATACAAAGCACGATATGGCCGATAGCCACACCCTCGAAGAGATCATCAACCGCCCTGGCGTCTACTTCAACCCGCAGACCGAGGTCCTGATCGTCGTCGACGACTCCGCCGAGCTGGACGGCGAGATCTTCAACATGGAGGAGTTCGAAGGCGCCGACTGGGTCACGATCTCGGACGAGACGCCGCTCGACGAGCACCGCCGGGACGAGCTCCTGCAGGAGTTCCAGACGCACTACCACCCCGGCGACGCGCGCAGCGTGAGCCTGACCGCCGACGAGCTCGAGGAAGAGGCGGACGACGAAGAGAACGGCCAGGAGGTCGGCCGCGAGGACTAGCGCCGGCGTCCCGCCCGCCGGGCGCCTTTCGAACTTCTGAGCGTCACCTTCGCTGAGACGAACGAGGGCCCGCAAATCGCGGGCCCTCGCCTTGCCGGCGCCTAGTCTGGTGGGCGCCGGCTCTGGGCCGGCAACTGCCGCGTTCTCCGTCCATGGCGCGGGTGGTCGCCGACGATTGTGGAGTCAGGAGGTGGTGCGCTCACCTCCCTCTTCGAACCTGTGGTGTCCGTCGTCCTCGTGGCGGGCGTACTCCTCACGCCCGTTGGCGTCCTTGCCGTTTTCGTCGTCGCCCCGCCGGCAGTTCTTCTTGCCGTAGTCCTTGCGGGCATAGCCGTCGTGACGACGGCCCTCGTGGCCGTAGTCGGACTTGCGGTAACCGTCCTTGCCCTTGTGGTCGTCGCCCTCGTCGTGCTTACGGCACTTGTGCTCGCCGTAGCCGCCGTGGCTGTCGCTCACCTTGCGGTAGCGGTCCTTGCCCTTGTGGTGGCCGTCCTCGTCCTTGCGGCAGTCCTTCTTGCCGTGGTCTTGGAGTAGCCCCCGTGGCCGTAGTCGTCCTTGCGTAGTCGCCTTGTGGCGGTCGTCGCCTTCGTCGTGCTTACGGCAGTCCTTCTTCTTGCCGTAATCGTTCTTGGCGTAGCCGCCGTGGCCGTAGCCGTCCTTGCTGTAGTTGTCCTTGTGGCCGTAGCCGCCGTGGCCCTCGTCGTCCTCGTCCTTGCGGCAGTCCTTCTTGCCGTGGTCCGAGTAGCCGCCGTGGCCGTAGCCGTCCTTGGCCGTAGTCGTCCTTGTGGCCGTAGCCGCCGTGGCCCTCGTCGTCCTCGTCCTTGCGGCAGTCCTTCTTGCCGTGGTCCTGAGTAGCCGCCGTGGCCGTAGCCGTCCTTGGCCGTAGTCGTCCTTGCCGTAGCTGCCCTCGTGGCCGTAGTCGCCGTGGCCCTCGTCGTCCTCGTCCTCACGGCAGTCCTTCTTGCCGTGGTCCGAGTAGCCGCCGTGGCCGTAGCCGCCGTGGCCCTCGTCGTCCTCGTCCTTGCGGCAGTCCTTCTTGCCGTGGTCCGAGTAGCCGCCGTGGCCGTAGCCGTCCTTGCCGTAGTCGTCCTTGTGGCCGTAGCCACCGTGGCCCTCGTCGCCTTCGTCCTCACGGCAGTCCTTCTTGCCGTGGTCGTCCTTGGCGTAGCGATCGTGGCCGTGGTCGCCCCGGCTGTAGTCCCCGTGGCCGTGGTCGCCATCGTGGTCCTTGCCGTAGTCACCCTTGCCGTGGTCGCCCTCGTCGTGCTTACAGCAGTCGTGGCTGCCGTAGCCGCCGTGGCCGTCGTCGTCCTTGCCGTAGTCCTTCCCGTGGTCCTTGGCGTAGTCGTCCTTGGCGTATTCGCCATGGCCGTGGTCGCCGTAACCGTCCTTGCCGCGGTCGCCCTCGTCGTGCTTACAGCAGTCGTGGCTGCCGTAGCCGCCGTGGCCGTCGTCGTCCTTGCCGTAGTCCTTGCTTTCGCGGTCCTTCTGGCTGTAACCGTTGTCGTGCTCGCCCTCGGCGTAGTCGCCCTTCGGCGTGGTCCCCGTGGCCGTACTCGCCGCGGTTGTCCTTGCCGTAGCCGTCCTCGCCGTGGTGCTCGCCGTCGTCCTTGCCGTGGTCACCCTTGCCTTCGTATTCGCCGTCTTCCTTGCTTTCCTCGTCCTTCTGGCCGTAGCCCTCCTCATGGGCGTAGCCGTTATCGCCTCCTTCGTCACCTTCGGTGTCGTGGGTGCAACCCTCGTACGACTGTCCTTCGCCGGAGCCATTGCCGTAGCTCTGGCTGCCGGACTGCGAGTCGCCGTAAGAGCTGTCCGCGACTGCGCCGTGCGTGCCCGTATAGGAATTGGCCACGTCGCCGCTGTTGCATGACTTGCCGTAGCCGCCATCACCCCAGCCGTTGTCGGCTGCCGCTGGAGCTGCCCCCAGCGCGAGGACGATGAGACTTGCGACAAGCGCAATGCTGCGTCGCATATGACTCTCTCTTTCTCGAGTCGTTGCTTCTGATCGCCGGTGCGACTAAGGCCCCCGGCGCGGCCTGGCGAAGCGCGTTTGCGCTAGCCGGGCAACTCGACTGGAGAGACGTATCCCGGCGACCACCACGAAGTCGCTGGGACCCGAAGCTGTCGGCCCATATGCGGGGCCGTCAAGAGCGTGAGGAACAGCACCGCCAGGAGACCCCCGAGCATGAGGCTTGCCTGGGCGCCCGCCACCGCGTTGAGGAGGGCATCCGGTGCGGGGATGGGGGTGCGGTCCGGCGTCGGCTGCGTTGCGCCGTCACCGACCGTCCGCGCGCTGTCGAAAAGCGTGAGGCTGGCGGGCAACTGGAGCCCGTACGACGTCAGGAACTGAATCGCCGGGCCCGGAAGAAGGATGTCGGTGAACCGGATCGACACGATCGTCGGCAGGCCGAACATCGCTCCGAACCCGAGTGCCTCGGCGATCAGGGCGAGCCCGCTCGCCGCCGTTGTGCCGATCCGCACTGCCGGAGGCGCTGTGCTCCCGATCGCGTCGCCCGAGGGCACGGCGATCGGCGCCGACGAGGTCGTCTCCGAAGGACCGCGCCGCCGGAGCGCTCGACCCGTGGCGGCTCGACGGCCGCGACGGCTCGGGGGACGCGCCGAGCTGCAGGACGGCCTTGAGGCCCAGGGGGCCGGCCGGTCCGGGCGGTGCGCCGACGCCGGCACCTGTGCCATCCACACCAGGCGCCGGCGCGGCGGTTTGGGAGGGAATCAGGAGTGCTGCGGGGATCGTGGGGGAAATCAGCGTCGGGGGCAGCGCGCTCGGGGTGGCTGGCAACGCCGGGCAGCAGCTGGGCCGGTGTGCGGGTGATCGTGTCGACGATGCCGCCGATCACCTGGATCGGGCCGCTCGGGCCGGAGGGGCCGGAGCCGCCCGGCAGGATCGGCAGGGCCTGGACGGTCGGCAGCAGCTGGGCCGGTGTGCGGGTGATCGTGTCGACGATGCCGCCGACCAGCGGGCCGATCGAGAATCGGGCCGCTCGGGCCGGAGGGGCCGGAGCCGCTCGGCAGGATCGGCAGGGCCTGGACGACTCGGCAGCAGCTGGGCCGGTGTGCCGGGTGGGATCGTGTCGACGATGCTGCCGATCACCGGTGGATCGGGTCCGGGCCGCTCGGGCCGGAGGGGCCGGAGCCGCTCGGCAGGATCGGCAGCGCCTGGACGCTCGGCAGCAGCTGGGCCGGCGTCCTGGTGATCGTGTCGACGATGCCGCCGACCAGCGGAGTCGCGGCCCGAGGAGCCGGGGCCGCTCGGCCCGGGACCCGGGAGAGCGGGAACGCTCGGCAGGATCTGCGCCGGTGCGGTCGTGACCGTGTTGACGACGCTCCCGACGATCTGGGTCGGCGGGCTCGGCGTGCTCGGGCCCGGAGCCGGAGCCGCCGGGGCCGCCTGGAAGGCTGGGGCCGCCGGGACCGCCTGGAAGGCTGGGGCCGGTCGGCAGGATTTGGGCGACTGCCTTCGGCGTCGGGTTCGGCGCCGGGGTGGAAGCCGGGATCCTTCGGCACGATCTGCGTCACCTTCGGCACGATCTGGCCCGTCGCGGCGGGAAGCAGCTCGGCCGGCGTTCGGTGTCGAAGGCGATGACCCGCTGGGCGGACCGGAGCCCGAGCCGCTGCTCGGCGCCTCAGGCGCCGTGACGTTCTTCGTCGCGTCCCCGCCACCTTGGCGGGGGCAGCAGTGGCCTTCTGGATCACCGGCGAGAGGCCTTGGGAGCTTGAGCCGGCGCTGGCTCGCTTCGCCGGTGCCGTTTGATCGGCCGAGGACCCACCACCGCCGGTTGACGGCGTTGACGGCGCTGATCCGGACGTCTTCGGAGCGGACGAGCTCGCGCCCCCACCGGATGACGGCGTCGCCGCCTTCGGGGGCGGAGGCCGTCGGCGCGGACACCTTCGGCGCGGAGACCGTCTCGGCGCGGACACCTTCGGCGTCGGACACCGTCGGCGTCGACACGCCCGGCACCGCGGCGAACGCGCTGGGCGCGACGAGGCCGAGCACGCCGATCGTCACGAGCGCGGCCGCGACGAGGAGCTCTTCGAAATGTCTGGGAGGTTGGAACGCGAAACGCGTGCAAAATGAACCTCGGGTTGGAGCGTCCCTGCTCGGTTGCGACTCCCCTGCCACTGCTCCTGCTGGGACCCCAGACCAAGCCCCAGTCGGCCACGTTCCTACCCACATTCGTGAATGCCGCACTCGCGGAAATCGCGATTTTCGCGCTGTTTTTCCCGCTATTTGCGGGAATTTCGGTGTGTCAGCCGGCCTGTTGCGCGTAGCCGAACGAGATCGCCACCACCACGTAGACGCTCAAGAGCTGCACGCCCTCGAACCAATTCGAGCGGCCCTCGATCGTGACGCGGTTCGCGATCAGCACGGCAAGCACGACCGCCGCCAGCTCGAACCCGTTGAACACGAGCGCCATCGGATGGTCGCCGAATACGAAGGACAGCAGGACCAAAATCGGCGCGACGAACAGCGCGATTTGCGCGCTCGACCCGATCGCGATGTTGACGGCGAGGTCCATCTGGTCCTTGCGCGCGACGTAGACCGCGACCCAGTGCTCGGCGACGTTGCCGACGATCGCGACCACGATCGCGCCGATGAAGAACTCGCTCAGGCCGATCGACTCGGCCGCTTCCGAGATGGAGCCGACGAGGATCTCGCTCATGACCCCCACGACGACGCCCGCGACCGCCAGCGCGATCACGCTCTGGCGAGTGCTCCACGCGCCGTGCATCCCTCGGCCTCGTGCTCCGGATTGAAGATGTCGCGATGGGTGCGCAGCGAGAAGAACAGGCCCGCGACGTATGAGCCGATCAGGACGATCGCGACGGCCAGGCTCAGGTGCTCGAGGGTCGAACCGAAATTCACGTCCTCCGCGCCCGGCGAAGGCAGGCCTCCCGCCGTCGACGAGCTGGAACACGGCCGGCATCACGAGCGCCGTAACCGCGAGGAGGAGCATGGCCGACTGCGCCCCCACCGCCTGGGCATGGAATCTCTGCTCGTTGTCGTCCCAAGCCGCCCACGAGCATCGCGGCGCCGAGCACGAGCAGGATGTTGCCGATGATCGAGCCGATGATCGATGCCTTCACGACTTCCTGCAAGCCCCTCGAGCAGCGCGAAGAACGCGATCACGAGCTCGGGGAAATTCCCGAAGGTGACGTTCAGGAGACCGCCGATTCCCGGGCCCGGATCGAGCCGCGAGCTCTTCGGTGGCGCGTCCCATGAGCGCCGCCGGGCGGCACCACGCCGAGCGCCGAGGTGACGAAGATCGCGGACATGGCTGGCATGCGCGATCTCGAGCACCACCGCGATCGGAATCATTGGCGTGAGCAGGTACGGCCAGCCCTCGGCGCTGAGCAGCCAGCGCCAGGACGGCCGCCCTTGACTACCGGAGGGCGCCGACATAAGCCCGGAAGTGTGGCGCATCCTCACGGCGGGCGCGTAAAGGTCCAGGGGTGCACCTCTCGGACCTGATCGGGATCGCGGCGCTCCTCGGCGTGGTGATCGTGCTCCTGCTGATCGACCTCAGGTTTTTCGCGCGCGGCCGGGAGCCGAGCTTTCGCGAAGGCCTCGTGTGGTCGGTCCTGTGGCTCGTCGTGGGGCTCGCCGCGGGCCTCGTGATCTGGGGAGTTCGCGGCGAGGACGACGCCGTGCTGTATACGACGGTCTACCTCGTCGAGCGCTCGCTCTCGCTCGACAACCTGTTCGTATTCATCCTGCTCTTCTCATACTTCGCGATCCCCGTGGAGCGGCGTCCGCGGCTGCTGTTCTGGGGGATCCTGGTCGCGATCACGATTCGCGGCCTCGCGATCCTGGGCGGCGTTGCGCTCGTCGAGCAATTCCACTTCGTGATCTATGTGCTCGGCGCCACGCTGCTCGTGCTGGCCTATCGCATCTTCCGTGGGGTCGCGGAGAACGTCGATCCCGGCAAGAACCTCTTGGTCCGGCTGGTCAGGCGCCTCTACCCGGTGGCCGAGCACTACGAGGGGTCGCGCTGGTTCCTGAAGATCGACGGCCGGCGGCACGTGACGCCGGTTTTCCTCTGCCTGGTGGCGATCGTCTTCACCGACATCGCGTTCGCGATCGACTCGATCCCGGCGGCGTTCGGCATCACCCGGGACGCCTTCCTGATCTGGATGGGGAACGTCTTCGCGCTACTCGGCCTGCGTGCGCTCTTCGTGCTGGTCGAGGGTCTCTTGGAGCGGTTTCGCTACCTCGACGAGACGATCGCGATCGTGCTCGCCGTGGTCGCCGTGAAGCTCCTGGTCGAGGACCTCTACAAGATGCCGCCCGAGCTGAGCCTGCTGCTGGTCGTGGGCCTGCTCACCGGCGGCATCCTGGCATCCGCTGGTGGCCGAGCGCCGGGAGGCGCGAGAGGCCGCCCGGTGACGGCTAGACTGACGCTCCGTGGAGACCCGTAGATTCGGCCAGACCGACCTCACCTGCTCGGAGATCGGCTTCGGCACGTGGGCGCTGGGCTCGACCTGGTGGGGCAAGATCACCCGTGGCGAGGGCGTGAACCTGATCGAGCGGGCGCTCGAGCTCGGCATCACCTTCTTCGACACCGGCGACGTCTACGGGACTGGCGCCAACGAGGAGATCGTCGGCAAGGCCCTCGCGGGGGTTCCGCGCGACAGCATTCAGATCTCGACCAAGTTCGGCTACGTGATCGAGGGCGGCCGGCAGGAGCACTCGCAGGGCGAGCGGCAGCAGGACTGGAGCCCCGCCCGTGCGCGCTCGGCGCTCGAGGCGAGCCTGTCCCGCCTCGGCACCGACTACGTCGACCTCTACCAGCTGCACAACCCGCGCATGGATGCGATCGAGCGCGACGACCTCTTCGACGAGCTCGAGCGCCTCCGCGAGGAGGGAAAGGTCCGGCATTACGGGGTTGCCCTGGGACCGGCGATCGGCTGGCGCGACGAGGGCCTGCGCGCGATCGAGGAGCGCCGGATCTCGTCCGTGCAGACGGTCTACAACGTGCTCGAGCAGGATCCGGGGCGCGATTTCCTGGAGGCGGCCGAGCGGCGCGGAATCGGCGTGCTGGCGCGTGTGCCCACGTCCAGCGGCCTCCTGGAGGACAAGTACACGCTCGAGACCACCTTTCCGCCGCACGACCACCGCAGCCACCGGCCGCGTGAGTGGCTCGTCGAGGGCCTGCAGAAGGTGGAGCGGCTGCGCTTCCTGTGCGAGGAGTACGACATCACGATGGGACAGGCCGCGCTCAAGTTCATCTTCGCCCAGGAGGCGATCGCCTGCGTGCTGCCGACCGTCACGAGCGTCGAGGAGCTCGAGGAATGGGCGTCCGCATCTGGCGAGCCCCGCCTCGCGCGCCGAGGACATGGCTCGGATCGGCGACCTCTACGAGCGGAATTTCGACGTCGAACCAGTCGCCCAGGCCTAGTCAAGGCGCCGGCGCGGTGGCGGGCCCACCGGCCGAGTTCGTCCATGAGCTCCGCGTTCGCTACGGCGAATGCGATCCGCAGGGCATCGTCTTCAACGCCAACTATCTCCTCTACTTCGACGTCGCGTTCACGGAGCTGTGGCGCGAGGCGGTCGGGCCGTGGAGCATGATGGTCGAGCGGGGCGTGGACGCGGTCGTGGCGGAGGCAAACACGCGCTTCCGGGCGCCCGCGCGCTTCGACGACGTGATCCAGCTCCGGGCGCGGGTCGTGCGGCTCGGCAGGACCAGCCTGACCACCGAGATCGACGTCGTCCGCGACGGCGAGGTGCTCGTCGAAGGGCGCCTCCGCCACGTGTTCGTGGACGTCTCCACCTGGGCCAAGACCGAGATGCCGGCACTGGATCGGCGACGGGCTGCGACGCTTCGCGACCGGCGGACGCCGAGGCGGCGCCCTCCTAAGCGCCGCTTACGGGAGCACGGCCTGGCAGCGCTCGAGCGCGGCCAGGTCGGGTGCGGCCTGCACACAGCTCAGGTAGGACTGGGCGCTGCGCTTCTTGGGCTGGACCTTCTTGGGCTTCGCGGCGGCGCTTTTCTGCCGCTTCTGCGCCTGGCCGCCCGAGCCGGAGGACTTGGTCGGCGGGACCCAGGATCTCGTCGGCCGACTCGCCCAGCTTGGCGCGCGGGATGTCCGCGATGCCGGCGGAGGGAAGCGCGCCCTGAGGCGCCGAGACCTTGACCGGCTCGTTGACCTTGTCCAGGCCGAATGCGAAGACGAGCGTCGCCTCGACGGGCGGCACGTTCTTGGAGGCGTCGATGTGAGCGTTCACCGAGAGCTTGCGGATGATGCCGTCCTGCTTGCCCGCGAACAGGTCCATGGTGCCGCTCTTGGCGGCCTTGCGGATGACATCGATGAACTGCTGGGCCTGCGCGGACTCGACGTTGGCGCCCGTGTAGAAACCGAGATCCGTGAGCACGGCCTCCGCGTTCACGTCGCCGCTGATGTGGTTCGCCTCGACGCCGCCCACGGTCACGTTGGCGCTTTCGAGCTTGGGGTCGCGCATCCACCGGCGCGGGTCGAAGCCGAGCGACTCCACGAAGGTCTCGTTCTTGTCCGGCTCGAAGACGCGTCTGTACTGCTCCGGAGAGAGCTGGTACCACTGCCCGCCGGCCCGGATGTAACCGCGCTCGCCGGTCGAGATCTCGTCCAGCGAGACGGGCGCCCTGCCGGCAAAGCGCTCGGTGGTGTGCAGACGCTCCTTGGCGGGCTTGCCGGGGGCGGTGTCCGCGCCGACTCCGGAGATCACGGTGTCGGCAAGCGTGGTCGACTTTCCGCCGGCCTGGAGCGAGAAGCTGATGCGCATGTTGAGCGCGGCGCTCTTCGGCTCTTCCTTCAGCGCGCGGTCCAGCACCTGCTGCGCACTGGCTGAGGAGTCGCCCCCGAGACCGCGTGTCACGAGCACGGCCGCGGCCAGCGCGACGATGCCGACTGCGAGGATCGGGAGCAGGCGTTGAAGATCTGCCGGCAGGTTCACTAGGAACCGTCTCGGCAGGTGAGGCCGGAGCTTTAGCGCGCCGCGGCCGCAGAAAAGCCGCTTGCAGCGCGGCTCAGTGGCTCAGCGGCCGAGAATCGAGCCGCACTGCGTGACGTCCTCGGGCCGCTGGGCCTTCTGCACGCAGTCGAGGTACTCCTGCGCCCGCTTCGAGCTCGAGCCCCCCGAGCCGCCGCCTGAGGATCCGCTGCCGGATCCGCCGGATCCGCCGGAGGAGCCGCCGAGGCCGCTGCCCAGCGTCGTTCCCCCGATCTGCCGCTGGAGCTCGCTCCACGGCCGCGGGTTCGCGGGCGGGTTTATCTCCTGCTTCTCGTTGACGTCGGCGACCTCGAGCACGAGCTTTACCTCGCCTCCCTCGACGCCCTGTGCCTGGGCCCTGAGCGCCTGCGGCAGGTCGAACGCGAGGTCGAGCTCGAGACGCCGCAGCGTCTTGTCGTCCTTGCCGGTCCAGATGTCCACCTTCGCCCGCTTGATCGAGTCCTTGATCTGCTTGCGGCTCTGGTTGTTGAGCGTCTTGGGCAGCTGCTGGAGCTGCTGCTGGCTGAGGCCCAGCCGGTCCGCCCGCTTGAGCAGGCTGTCCACGTCGTCGAGCAGCGCTTCGAGGTCGACCTCGGAGGACACGTGCGTCGTGGTTGGCGCCGCCGACCTCCTCCTCACCCTCGTCCTTGGGGTTCGCGAGCCAGCTGTCGGGGTTGATCCCGAACGCCTTCAGGTCGACGTTGTTGCTCGCTCGCTTGTCCTGGCGCTGCTGCTCCTCGAATCCGCGCTTGAACTTGGCAAAGACGTTGTCGGGCACCGCATAGGGCTTGCCCTGGAAGGTCACGTAGCCCTTCTCGCCGGTCGAGATCGCCCCCGCGGTGAAGTCCTGGCCGGAACCGGTGGCCGTGAGCAGCAGGTCCATGGCCGGCAGCTTGTCCTCGCCGCGGCTCTGGAAGGGCCCGGACATCTTGATCACGATCGGCTCCTTGAGCTGCGTGGCCGCGAGTCCGGTTGCCCGCAGCTTCGCGGTCAGGCTCAGGTCCAGCTTGCCGCTGTCCACCTGCTTCTCGCCCTCGAACGTCTGCTTCACGACCTGCCGTGCGTCCGCGCTGTCGCCTTTGCTGTCGCTCCCGCAGGCGGCCACGATCGCCGCCGCGACGACGACGAGCAGCGCGAGCAGGACAGGTATGGGTCTCGGCCGAGCTGGCAAGGGACTCTCCTCTTCGACCCGTCCGCGCGGTGATCCTCCGGGCGCAACTTGCGCGGATCGGACTGGTTGAGGTCAACATACAGGACGTGTTTGCCCTATGCGCCGCATGAACATCGCCATTTTTGCCCTGCTCGCAGTGCTGCTCTGCGACCAGTGCGCCGGCCGCGGCGGCGCCCGTGATCCAAGTCTCGCAAGATCGCGTGCAGGTCGTGCAGGAGCCGGCTCTCAACGCGACCTGGCTCCGCGGCGGTCCCGTGCCCCGAGCACGCGCGGCGCCGGGCCGCGAGGCGCCCACCGTGCGGGCAGCGGCGCGCGTCGACCCGGTCAAGCGCACGTTGCAACGGGCGCTGGCCGCCAACGCGATCGACGCCACCACACGCGATGGCTATCTGCGTTCGTGGTCGGACGCGCAGCGCGTGTATCGCGGCCTGCGCGGCCAGCGCCAGCTCAGAGCTCGGCTATGTGATCGCGACGATCAAGAGCCTGGCCGCCAAGAACCGCCTGACCGCGCGGCTCGCGCCGCATGTTCCTGACGCTCGACCGCAACCGCGAGTGGTGGTCGAAGGCCGGACCTCCCGCGTCCGGAGCCCGGCTCCGCTTCGGCACGAGCCGCGTGCTCTTCCAGTACTTCCCGGGGCTGGGACTCCAGCTCCATCCGCTCGGGAACTTCGGCCAGGCGAACGGGTTCTGGTACGCCCGCCGTTCGAGCGATCTGCGGTCGCTGCTCGAGGACCTGGAGAAGCTCGCGGTCAACCGCGGCGGCTTCCTCGACGTGGGAGTACTACTTCGCCTACGGCGGCGGCTCGCCGCCGTGGATCTCCGGGATGGCGCAGGGGACCGCGATGCAGGCGTATCGCGCGGGCGAGCCAGCGGCTCGCGCGATCCCGCGCTGCTGGAGGTGGCCCGCCGGGCTCGCGGCGCGTTCGAGCGCCAGACCCCGGTCGGCGTGCTGGCGCCCCAGGGCGGGCAGGACTGGTATGCGCTCTACAGCTTCGCGCCGCGGCTGAACGTCCTGAACGGCCTGCTGCAGGCGGTCAACGGCGTGCGCACCTACGCCGAGCTGGCGGCGGATCCGGTCGCCCAGCGGGCCTTCGAGGCGGGCGACAAGACGGCGCGGGCCGTGATCGGCCAGTTCGACACCGGTGCCTGGTCGCTCTACAGCCGGCCGGGCGGGCGGCCCGGCGCACGAGGCGAACCTCAACTACCACACGCTCAACCGCGACTTCGCCCGCAACCTCTGCCGGGCCACCAAGGCGGAGGCCTACTGCACCGCCACGGACAACTTCACGCCAGTACCTGAAGGACGATCCGACGCTCGATCCGCACCGTGCCGTGCCCTCCCCGGCGGTTGCCGGCAAGGGCGTCAAGTTCAGGTACCGGCTCTCCAAGATCGGGCGGGTCGGGATCGTGGTGAAGGACGCCGACAGCGGCAGGGTCTACCTCTCGACCAGTGCCTTCCTGCCATATGGCGAGCGCTGGTTCCGCTGGATTCCGCCGAAGCGCAGCGGCGAGCACACCTACACGTACACGCTCTCGGCGCGCGACCTGGCGGGCAACTATGCGACGGTGGAGGGCGACGTGCGTGTGAAGGGAAGCGGCAAAGCTCTATAGCGCTGGGGGCGTAGAATCGCCCGGCGATGACGCCCCGCACGATCCTCTACACCGGCAAAGGCGGGGTCGGCAAGACGAGCGTCGCCGCCTCGACCGCGCTCGCGATCGCACAACGGGGCTTTCGCACCGTCGTGCTCTCGACCGACCCGGCGCACAGCCTGTCCGACTCGCTCGAGACGCCGCTCGGCCCGGCGCCGGTGCCCGTCGCCGAGAACCTGTGGGGCCAGGAGGTCCAGGCCGAGGCCGAGATGGAGCGCAACTGGAACGCGGTCCAGCGCTGGCTGACGAGCGTGCTGTCGGACCGCGGCGTCGACCGGATCCTCGCCGAGGAGCTGACGGTGCCGCCGGGCATGGACGAGATCTTCGCCCTGCTGCAGCTCAAGCGCCACCACGAGTCGGGCGAGTTCGACGTGATCGTGGTCGACTGCGCGCCGACCGGCGAGACCCTGCGGCTGCTGTCGTTTCCCGAGGTCGCGCGCTGGTGGCTCGAGAAGGTGTTTCCGTGGGAGAAGCGGATCCTGACCGCAGCGCGTCCGTTCGCCCGCACGATCATGGACCTGCCGCTGCCGGGCAACGACGTGCTCGCCGAGGTCCACGGCCTCGTGCGGAACCTGATCGAGATGAGCGAGATCCTCCGGAACCGCGAGCGTGCGTCGATTCGGCTCGTGATGAACCCCGAGCGCATGGTGATCAAGGAGGCTCAGCGCACCTTCACGTACCTGAACCTCTACGGCTACCTGACCGACGCGGTGGTCGTGAACCGGGTGTTCCCCGACGCGGTCGAGGGCGGTTACTTCGCCGCCTGGCGCGAGGTCCAGCAGGAGCAGCTGGAGCTGGTCGAGAAGTGCCTTCTCACCCGTGCCCGTGCTGCGGGCGCCGTTCTTCGAGCAGGAGGTGATCGGGCCCGCGATGCTGGCGCGGCTCGGCGGTGAGGTGTTCGACGGCCGCGAGCCCCAGGCGGTGCTGTACCGCGACCTCAGCCAGGAGATCGTGATGCTCGACGATCGCGCCGAGCTCCGGCTCAAGATCCCCTTCGTCGAGAAGGCCGAGATCCAGCTGAAGAAAGTGGGACTCGAGTTGATCGTCCGCGTGGGCGGACACAAGCGCAACATCATGCTGCCCACCGCGCTCGCCTCATACCGGCCCCGGGAGGCACGTTTCGAGGACGGCGGCCTGGTGGTTAGATTCGAGAAGGACGCGGCCGATCGCGAGCCGGCCCAGGAGCCGGTTGCGGACAGGACCGCTGCGTATTAGGCAATGGAGTACTCGTTCGAAAACGACCCGTTCGAGCAGCTTCGCGCGAGCACCGAGCGCGCCGGGATCGAGTCCCAGTGCCTGGACTTCTGCCCGATCTGCCGTACCGCCGACGTGATGCGGGCGACGATGCCCGACGAGTTCCGCGAGCACCTGCACAACCTCCAGCGCGAGGGGCTGCTCGCGATGCGCTCCCTCCTCGACCACTACATTCAGCACCTCGAGCGGCAGCGGGCACGCTCGGTGCCGGTCGAGGACATCCCCATTGAGTAGCCTCCGCCGCCTCGTGCGGATGCTCGATGCCGAGCAGCGCCTCGCGGGGATGGGTGCCCTGGGCATCGTCGTGAGCCTCTTCACGCCGTGGTGGCGGGATCCCTATCCGCCCGAGCTCTCGCACTGCGGCGATCAACCGCTTCAGCTGGATCGAGCTATCCCTGCTGCTCGTGTCCACGTCGGTCCTGCTGCTGCTGCTGCGGCGTGCGCAGGGGCGCGTCTTCCACCTGCCGCTCTCGGACGGCCTGCTCGCGATGGGCGCGGGCCTGTGGTGCTGCGTGCTGGTGATCGTGCGGGTGGCCGACCCGCCGACGCAGGCGGTCGGCTCCCATCATTTCGAGTACGACGTGCGCTTCGGATTCGCGCTGTGCCTCGCGGCGAGCCTGCTGCTCGCGTTCGCAGGGCTGCGGGCGCGGCGCAGATACCACCGCGGCGAGCCGGAATCGGTGGCGGCCGACGCGGACGCCGAGCCCACGCTGCCGCTGCCCGGTTAAGCGGCGATCGGCTTGGCGGCCTGCGCCTGGCCCGTGTGCGCCAGGAGCTTCTCGAGCATCACGACGCAGTCAGGGTCGAAGGCCGCGCCGACGTCTTTCCGGAGCAGCCCGAGCGCGCGCTCGGTGCTCCAGGCCTCTCGGTAGACGCGTTCGGATATCAGCGCGTCGTAGACGTCGCAGACGGTCAGGATGCGGGTCTCGAGGTCGAGATCGTCGACCTGCCGGCCGCGCGGATACCCGCCCCCGTCGAGCCGCTCGTGATGGTCGAGCACGAGCCGCCGGACTCCCTCCGGGAATCCGCCGAGCTCCGCGATCAGCTGGTTGCCCCACTCGGGATGCCGCTTGATCACCGAGAACTCGCCATCGTCGAGTGGACCGGGCTTCTGAAGGATCGCGTTGGGCACCGACAGCTTGCCCATGTCGTGCAGGAGGCCGCCCATCGCGAGGTTCCGCAGGCGCCCGGCCGAGAGCCCGAGGGCCTCGCCCACCAGCACGGCGCGCAGCGCGACCCGCCGCGTGTGCCCCTCGGTGTAGGCGTCCTTCTCGGCGAGCCTGACCATGAGTGCGCGGACGCGCGGGCCCAGGAACGCCTCCTCGGCGGTCACGAGCTCGTCGGCGCGGAGATCGCCGACCAGCGGGCGCGACTGCGAGCCGCGGTACAGGTCGAGCGCAACCGGCCCGCCGACCATCGCGACGCCCGCGAGCTCGAGCACGTGACCGATCCAGAAGCCAGATGACCGTATTCGACCAGCATCACCGGGAAAGAGCGCGATCCCCAGCCAGGTCACGCCGACGACCACGACGAAGTCGGCACGCCGACGCGTGAGCAGATAGGTGCGCGCGGCGCGGAACCCGAGCGCGGCGAAGAACGTGAGGCCCACCGCGAGCAACACCAGCGCCGCGGGACTGCCCGTCTCCGGCACAGGCGGCACGAGCGAGGGGAACGTGAGCCCGACGATGCCCAGGCCGATGATCCCGACGAGCAGGACGCCGTCGAGCACGAGCAGCGGCTTCACGGCGCGCGGCCGCCGCAGCGCGGGCAGAGTGGAGAGCGCGAGCACAGCGCCGCCAAGCGGCAGCACGGCCGCACCCGCGAGCGCGATCACGCCGTTCGGCTCCGCGATAATGCCTGGCGTCGAGAGCCCGTGGACGGCGAGCATCGCGGTCATCGCCGTGAATGCCGTACCCAGCAGAACCGTGCGCCCGTCGTCTCGCTTGGCGCCGGCGTACGTGAGCGCGATCGCGGCGCAGGCCGCGATCGTCGCGCTGACCGCGATGAAGGCGAAGTGCACCCAGGACGGCGGATAGACGTCCTCGCTGCCGAAGAAATGCAGGACCGCGGCCGGGACCAGAGCGCAGGCCGCGATCAGCGCAAGGATGGGAAGACGCTGCTCACGGAGAAGCCTCTCCATGAGGGTCTTTATCGACCCGCTTGCGCGATCCTTGACCGCGACTCAGTACTGCGGCGCAAGCAGCCCGGCCACGAAGACGAGGGCGATCCCGACCCCGATCAGGACCTTCGATCCGGCCAGGTGGCCGAATATCCCGATGCCGAAACCGACCAGCATCAGCGTGATGATCGGCTGCGGAGAGCTCTTGAGCGAGGCGATGGTCAAAAGGACGGCCACCCGGCCCTAAGTATCATCCATGCATGGTCGCGGGGTCCACCGACACACCCCCCGCGTCGCTCGAGGAGGTCCGCGAAGGGCTCGCCAGCGCCGGATATCTCCCCTCGGAGTCGGCGACGCTGGTCTCCTACCTTGCCTACAGGCTCGGAAAGCCCGTGCTCGTCGAGGGTCCGGCCGGCGTCGGCAAGACCGAGCTTGCGAAGGCGCTCTCGCGCTGGTCCGGGCGGCGGCTCGTGCGCCTTCAGTGCTACGAGGGGCTCGACGAGGCGAAGGCGCTCTACGAGTGGAACTACCGCAAGCAGCTGCTGAGGATCCAGACCGAGGCGGCCGGCACGGCCTGGCAGGACGTCCAGGAGGACATCTTCTCGGAGGACTTTCCTGATGGCGCGCCCGCTGCTGACCGCGATCTCGGTCGAGGAGCCGGTCGTGCTGCTGATCGACGAGATCGACAAGACCGACCAGGAATTCGAGGCGATGCTGCTCGAGGTCCTGTCCGACTTCCAGATCTCGATCCCCGAGCTGGGCGTGGTCGAGGCGACCACGCAGCCACTCGTGCTGCTGACCTCGAACAACACGCGCGAGCTGACCGAGGCGCTCAAGCGCAGGTGCCTCTACCTGTGGCTCGACTACCCCGACGCCGAGCGCGAGCTCGAGATCGTCCAGCTGCACGTGCCCGAGCTTCCCGACACCCTGATGCGAAAGCTGATCGAGATCGTGCACATGGTGCGCGGACTCGACCTCAAGAAGCCGCCCTCGATCGCGGAGTCGATCGACTGGGCGCGGTCCTTGATGCTGCTCGGCGCCTCCGACATCGACAGAACCGTGTTCGAGCGCACGATGAGCATCATCGTCAAGCACCGCACCGACCTCGACGTGGTCGCCGAGCGGGTCGGCGTGCGGCTCGAAGATGGCTTCCTCGGACAAGCCAAGCGAAGCTAGACTGGCCCCACTAAGCGGGGGTCCCTCTACGGCGGCCTGCCGGACGTGGGCGAGCCGGGGCTCGCGCCGCAGATGATCCATTTCTGCGACGAGCTACGCCGCGAGGGTGTGAAGCTCGGCAGCGCCGAGATCCTGGACGCGTTCGGGGCGCTCGGAGAGGTGAGCTGGGCCGACCGCGAGGACTTTCGCGAGGCGCTCGCGGCCACGCTCGCCAAGTCTCAGGAGGACCGCCGCGTGTTCGAGCTCGTGTTCGACCGCTTCTTCTTCCGGGCGACCGAGGCGCAGGCGGTCGAGAAGGGTCTCAAGGAGCAGCGCTTCCAGGGCGGCAGCCGCATCGACCTCGAGGACCTGAAGCGACAGATCCAGGAGGCGATCCGGGCCGGGCGGGACGGCGACATGAGCGACCTCGCCCGCCTCGCGGTCGCGGCGCTCGGCGGCCAGGGCGAGACCTCCGGCGTGATCGGCGTGGACGTGCAGCGGATTCGCCGCGCGCTCGACCTGCGCCAGCAGTCCGCGCAGCGCGAGCCGGGTGCCGAAGACCTGGACCGGGAGAACATCCGCCGCTTCGAGGCGCACCTGCGGCGCGAGCTCGAGCGGGCGCTGATCCAGCGCACCGAGAGCCTGCCCCCGGCGCGCCCGCTGGCCGAGTACGACCGCGCCCTGCCGGGCGGACCGCTCCAGGACCTGGCGCAGGTGCACCGGGTCGTGGCCCAGCTGAAGCGCCGGCTTGCGACTTCGGGGCACGAGCAGCGCGGGCGGCGGCGCAGCCGGGTCGTGGACGTGCGGCGCACGATGCGCGCCTCGCTCGAGACCGGAGGCGTTCCGCTGCGGCTGCGCTTCCGGCCGAAGCGGCCACGCCGTCCCGAGATCTACGTGCTGTGCGACGTCTCGACATCGGTCACCAGCGCGAGCGTCTTCTTCCTGTCCGTGCTGCACGCGCTGCACGACTCGTTCCGCAAGCTCCGGAGCTTCGCCTTCGTCGAGCGGATCGACGAGGTCACCGAGATCTTCGAGCGCGAGCGCACCTTCCAGGCCGTGTCACAGCGGATCGCCCGCGAGGCCGGCGTCGCCGACGTCTCGGGCTACACCGACTACGGCCGGGTGTGGCTGGAGTTCCTCGAGCAGGTCTCCGACGACCTCGATCCGCGCTCGACCGTGATCGTGCTCGGCGACGCGCGCACGAACGGGCGTGAGCCGCACGCGCCGATCTTCGGCCGGGTCGCCGACCACGCCGGCCGAACGTTCTGGCTCAACCCCGAGCCGCGCCTCTACTGGAACTACGGCGACTCCGTGATGGCCGCCTACGAGCCCTACTGCGACGGTGTGTTCGAGTGCTGGACGACGAAGCAGCTCGAGCAGTTCGTGAACGTGATCGCGGGCAGCCCGGAAGTGGTCTAGGGGCGACCACGCGCGACCAACCGCCGGCCATGAATACTGTGGCCGGTGGACGTTCCGGAGACCCGTTACGCACGCAGCGGTGATCTGCAGATCGCCTACCAGGTGGTTGGCGACGGGCCGCTCGACGTGGTGCTGGTTCCCTCGTACCTGTCGAACATCGAGCTGTACTGGGAGCTGCCGTCCTACGCGCGCTTCTTGGAGCGCCTCTCTTCGTTCTCCCGGCTGATCGTGTTCGACCGGCGCGGGAGCGGGATGTCCGATGGCATCGCCGGGGCCACCCCACTGGAGGAGCAGATCGATGACGTTCAGGCAGTGATCGACGCGGTCGGCTCCGAGCACCCGGTGCTGACCACGCTCCTCGAGGGCTGCGGCTTGACGGCGCTGTTCGCGGCCTCCCATCCGGACCTGGTGCGCGCACTCGTCCTGGTGTCGCCGCAGCCCCGCCTCGTGGCCGGGCCCGGATACGAGTGGGCGCCGAGCGCCGAGCAGCGGGCCGCATTGGTCCGAGACATCGTCGAGTCTTGGGGCGCCGACTCGCCCGCGAACCCCTTGGCCGTCCTTGTTGGCGGTCGGGACGAGCGGTTGCGGGGCTGATGGCGCGCTTACAGCGCCTGGCGATGAGTCCTGCCGCCGCCGCTGCGTCGCTGGCGATGATCGGCGAGACGGATGTCCGTGACGTGCTCCCCAGCGTGCAGTGCCCGACGCTGGTGCTGCGCCCTGAGGACGAGACGTACCTCGACGAGCGCCACTCGCGCTATGTCGCCGAGCACATCCCAAACGCCGGCTATGCGGAGGTTCCCGGGGAGGGGCCGTTCTGGCTTGGCGAGGCGGACGCCGTCGCCGACGAGATTCAGCACTTCCTGACCGGTGTGCGGCGGCCGGTCGTCAGCGACCGCGTGCTCGCGACGGTCCTGTTCACCGACATCGTCAGATCGACCGAGCGGGCCGCAGAGCTTGGCGATGGTGCTTGGCGGGCCCTCCTGGAGCGCCACGACGGCCTGGTACGCGAGGAGGTCGAGCGCCATCGAGGGCGGTTCGTGAAGTCACTTGGCGATGGTGCACTGGCCGTGTTCGACGGTCCCAGCCGCGCGATCAGCAGCGCGACCGGGATCCGCGACGGGGTCCGTGACCTCGACCTCGAGATTCGCGCCGGCCTGCACACCGGGGAATGCGAGCTGCTCCCCGGTGACGACGTCGGCGGCCTCGCGGTCCATATCGGTGCGCGCGTCAGCGGCCTCGCCGCACCAGGCGAGGTGCTCGTCAGCAGCACCGTGCGCGACCTCATCGTCGGCTCGGGTCAGACGCTCACCGACCGCGGCGAACACGACCTCAAAGGCGTTCCTGGACCGTGGCGGATCTTCGCCGTCGAGGCGTAAAGGCCGTTCGCAGCGCCTCCAGGCAGAGGAGCACCCAGCCGGTGGCGTTCCTGGGCGACGTTCCGATGCGGGGGTATGCTCCGGACATGCCGCGGGCAGCGTCGCCGGAAATGCAGGAGCGGTTCAAAGAGGGCTTCGAGTGGTGGAACTGCGGCGAGCTCGACCTCATGGAAGACCACTACGCCGAGGACGCGGAATTCGACGTCTCGGCCGTCTTTTCGGACCAGCGACCGCTTCGCGGCCGCGGCAGCATGCGCCGCTACTGGGACGAGATGTGGAAGACCTGGGAGGGCATGAGAATGGACCCGATCGAGGTGTTCGAGATTGGTGGCGGGCGCTTCGTCGTGGATGTGCGCTGGTGGGGAAAGGGCAAGCGCAGCGGGGTTGAGGTGGACCAACGCTTCGCCAACCTCTACACAGTCCGCGCGTCCGACAACAAGGTCGTCCGGTTACAGCTCTTTCCCTCCGTGCAGGCCGCGATGGATCACGCGACGGCCTCGCCTGCGCAAAGCGGCTGATCGACGGCGGTAGCCTGACCCGGCGATGGGCACCGCCTGGGATGCGCGCACGTATGACCGGTCCAGTGAGCCGCAGCAATCGTGGGCTGCGGGGGTTCTCGCCCGGCTGCGAGGGCATCCGGCAGGACGCCACGGTGCTGGACGTGGGCTGTGGGACGGGCCGTGTCACCGAGGCGCTCCTGGCAATGGTGCCGCGCGGCCGGGTCCTTGCCATTGACGCGTCGGCCGACATGGTGGCCCTTGCGCGCCGGCGGCTCGGCGATCGCGCCGAGGTGTGGTGCCAGGACGTGCTCGACCTGGACCTCCACGAGCCGGTGGACGCGATCGTCTCGACCGCCACGCTGCACTGGGTCCCCGACCACGATCGCCTCTGGCCGCGGCTGGCTCGGGCACTGCGGCCAGGCGGAGTGCTGGAGGCCCAATGCGGCGGAGAGGGCAACATCGCCGGCGTGCGCGAGGTGATCGAGGCGGTGGCCCGCGACGCCGCCCCGGAGCTGGTCGGCTGGTCGCCGTGGATGTTCGCGGGGCCCCAGGAGACGGAGCGGCGTCTGCGAGAGGCGGGCTTTACCGAGGCCCGGTGCTGGCTGGAGGATCGCCCGACCGACCCGGACGACGTAGACGCGTTCGTGCGCACCTCGATCCTCCCCGCGCACCTCGCGCGCCTTCCGGAGGAGCGGCGGGAGCGGTTCGGCGCGGCGGTCGTGGCGGGGGTGAGCCTGCCGCTGGACTACGTGCGCCTCAACGTCTCCGCCGTGCGCGGGCCGGGCTGAGCTCCCCACTACACTCTGCGGACCAGGTGCAAACAGGGGGGCTCGCGGGAAGCGGGCTGAGATAGCGCCTCACGACCCCGGCGCTGACCCTTCGAACCTGTGGGGTAATGCCCGCGAAGGGAGCACAACCAGTCTCGACAGAGGCTCCCGAGAGGGAGCGACGCCCAGCCGGCCGGCTGGCGGTCGAGGCATCGCGCGTCTCCAAGGCCTTCCCCCGCAAGGGCGGCGAGGTGACCGCGCTGCGGGAGCTGACGCTCGAGGCGCACGTGGGCGAGCGGCTCGGGCTCGTGGGGCCGTCCGGGTGCGGCAAGTCGACGCTGCTGGAGCTCGTCTGCGGCCTGCAGGAGCCAAGCGCCGGCGTGTTGTAGCGTCGAGGGCGGCGGTACGCCCGCCGAGCGCCTTCGCAGCTGTGTCCTGATGCCGCAGCGGGACCTGCTCCTGCCCTGGCGGACGCGCGCTCGACAACGCGGCGCTGGCACTCGAGCTGCGAGGGCTGCGGCGCGACAGAGGCCCGCCGCCGGGCGCTCCCGCTCTTCGAGCGCTTCGGGCTCGAGGAGTTCTCCGGAGCCAAGCCGCACGAGCTCTCCGGCGGCATGCGCCAGCGAGTCTCTTTCGCCCGGACCCTGCTCGCGGGGAAGCCCGTCCTGGCCCTGGACGAGCCGTTCGGGTCGCTCGACTCGATCACGCGGGCCGAGCTGCAGGAGTGGCTCGCCGCAGCGCTCACGGAGGAGCCCCGCACCACGCTGCTCGTGACCCACGACGTGGAGGAGGCGCTCTTCCTCTGCGATCGGGTGTTGATCCTCTCGCGGCGACCCGGCACGGTGCGCGCCGAGCTGCGGGTGGCGCTCGATCGCTCCCAACCGCGCCGCGCGCAGGTCACCTCGCCGGAGTTCGCCTCCCTGAAGGAGCGGGCGCTGGAGGCCCTGGCATGAAGTGGGCGGCTCCCGCCGCGCTGCTGGCGCTCCTCGTGGGCGGCTGGGAGCTGCTCGCGAAGCTCGGCCACGTCGAGAACTACCTGCTGCCGGCGCCCAGCGAAGTCGCGTCCGCGCTCTGGGAGGACCGTGACCTGCTCGCTCCCGACGCCTGGGTGACGGCCCGCGAGGTGCTGCTCGGCTTCGGGCTGGCGCTGGCGATCGGCGTCGCGATCGCGATCCTGCTGCACCTCTCCCCCGTCCTGCGCCGCGCGGCCTACCCGCTGGTGGTCGCCTCGCAGGCCATCCCGGTGGTGGTGATCGCTCCGATCCTGGTGATCTGGTTCGGCTTCGGCATCACCCCGAAGCTGATCGTGATCGCCCTGATCTGCTTCTTCCCGATCGTGGTCAACACGCTGGACGGGCTCGAGGGCACAGACTCCGACCAGGTCAAGATGATGCGCACGCTGGGCGCCTCCCGCTTCGACCTGCTGCGCCGGCTGGAGCTGCCCGCCTCGCTGCCGTTTCTCTTCTCGGGGGCCAAGGTGGCCGTCGCGGTGGCGGTGATCGGCGCCGTGTTCGGCGAGCTCGTGGGATCGGACGCCGGGCTGGGACACGCGATTCAGGTGGGGACCGCGCAGCTCGAGACCGCTAGGGTCTTCGCCGCTGTGCTGATCCTCTCCCTGATGGCGATCGCCCTGTTCGGGCTCATCGCCTTGATCGAGCGGCGCGCCGTGCCCTGGGCGCGGGCTCCGCGGGAGCATCCGTGACGACTATGCGACGGATTTGTTCGGCGGCGCTGGCCCTGGCCGCGGTGCTCGTGGCCGCCGCCGGCTGCGGCGAGAAGTCGGAGTCCGTCGACCAGGCACCGCCCCAGCGCAAGCTCGACCTCGTGCTGGACTGGTTCCCGAACCCGGACCACGTGGCGATCTTCGAGGCGCGATCGAAGGGCTACTTCTCGCAGGTGGGATTGGACGTCGAGCCGCACGTGCCCTCGGATCCGGCGGCGCCGATCAAGCAGGTCGCGGCCGGCCGCGCCGATCTCGCGATCTCCTACGAGCCCGAGGTGCTGCTGGCCCGCGAGCAGGGCCTGCCGGTGGTCGCGATCGCGGCGCTCGTCCAGCGCCCGCTGACGTCGCTGATCGCGACGCGGAAGTCCGGCGTGCGCGCGGTGCGGGAACTGCGGGGAAAGCGGGTCGGCACGGCCGGGATCCCGTACCAGTCCGCGTACCTCAAGACGATCCTTCGCCGCGCAGGCGTTCCGTCGGAGTCCGTGAAGGAGACCAACGTCGGCCAGAGCCTGCTTGCCACGATGCTCTCCGGGAAGGTGGACGCGACGCTGGGCGGCTTCTGGAACGTGGAGGGCGTCGAGCTCAAGGCCCGTGGCGCGAAGCCGTGGATCCAGCCTGTCGATCGGCTCGGCGTGCCGCACTACGACGAGCTCGTGCTGGTCGCGAACTCGGACAAGCTCGACGAGCAGCGCGACGACCTGCGCCTGTTCGTCTCCGCCACCGCGCGAGGGGCGATCGAGGCGCGCAAGGACCCGCGGGAGGCGACCCGCGCGGTGCTCGACGCGAACCGCGACCTCAGGGAGAAGACCACCGCCGCCAGCGTCCGCCTCACGATTCCGACGCTCTTCCCGCCGGGCGGCAAGCCCTGGGGCTACCTCGATCCCGTCGCCTGGCGCAACTACGGCGGCTGGATGGTCGACAACGGTGTGCTGGACGAGCTGCCCGAGATCCCGGACGCAATCACGAACGACCTGCTTCCCGGCGAAGGCCTGAAGTAGCGCGCCGGCGCTAACGGTCCAGCACGTGCACGTCGACGAGGAAGGACCTCGAGGCGACGGCGTTGCGGCGAAGGTCCTTGCGCCGGCGGCGGCCGCATGCCGTTCACCCGGCGGCTGCTCAGGATGCGCACGAGCGTGACGAGCACGGCGCCGGCCGTCAGGCCCCCGGCCGCCGCGGTCACCGGGCTGCGCGGGAGCGGCAGCGCCACCATCAGGCGGGGGCTGCGCTCGGACACCGCCCGCACCGGCTCCGCGACCGGCACCGGCTTGTGATCCAGCGCGCCGTTCTGAGTCTCGGTCGACACGGTCGCCGGAGTCTACCCCGGGAGCGATGAGGCCCTACCCCACCAAGGACTTCTCGAAGATCCGGTAGCGCTTCACGATCTTTCCGCCCATGCCCTCCATCGCGCGGTTCATGGGCACGTTGGTCTCGAGGATCCACCCCATCTCGCCCCACCAGATGCCGCCCGGCTCCTTGGCGTTGTCGATGTGCTGGATGTAGAAGGCGGCCGCGATCCCGAGGTCCTGATACTCCGGCTTGACGCCGAGGGCGAACACGCGGCACCCTTCGATCTTCCGCCTCCACCAGAGGTACTTGGCCCATCCGATCGGCAGCAGGCGCCCGTTCATGTGCGCAAGTGCGACGTTGATGTCCGGCAGGGTCAGCGCGGCCCCCAGCACCTCGCCATCGCGCTCGGCGATCCAGGTCCACTGCTCGTCGAGGATCGGCTTCAGGTCCTTGGCGTAGTGGCGCACCTCGTTCTCGCTCAACGGCACGAAGCCCCAGTTCCGCTCCCAGGCGGCGTTGTAGACCTCGAGGAAGCGCCCGAGCTCGGCCTCGAAGTCCCGCTTGCGCATGTGGCGGACCGTCACGCCGTGCTCCCCGGTCACCTTCTGGGCGGCGGCCTGGATCATCGGGTGGAAGCCGCCCCGCTCCTCGACCTCGTCGAGCCGCAGCTCCCACATGTACAGATCCATCGACTTGTCGAGGCCGTAGCCCTCGAGCAGCGGGCGGTAATAGGGATGGTGCCAGCCCTGAAGGATCAGCGGCCGGCGGTCGTGCCCCTCGACCAGGAGGCCGCATTCGTCGTTGGTGGTGAAGTCCATCGGACCGACCATGCGGTCGCGGCCGCGCTCGCGCAGCCACTGCTCCGCGGCCTCGAGCAGCCCCCGCGCCACCTCCGGATCGTCCTCGGCCTCGAAGAAGCCGAACATCCCCCACTCGTTGTCCTGGTAGGAGTTGAAGTTCCGGTCCACGTGCGCGCTGATGCGCCCGACCGGCTCGCCGTCGCGCCAGGCGAGGAAGTACTCGGCCTCGGCGTGCTCGAAGAACGGATTGTCGTCCCGGTCCAGGAATTTCTTGCGCTCGGAGATGAGCGGCGGGACCCAGTTGCGCTCGTTACGATAGAGCCGCCACGGCAGCTTGATGAAGCGCATGAGGTCACGCTTCGTGGCGACGGGCCTGACCTCCAGACTCACGCGCGGCAAGCTAGCGGATATGCCCGAGACGCCGTCCACACCCGCCCAGGCCCCGGTTGACGTCTTTCAGAAGGCGCGAGACCACGAGCGCCGCGAGCTGATCGAGTTCGCCCGGCGCGAGGACCTGATTCCCTACTTCCGCCAGGTCGAGTCCGAGGCCGGCCCGGTGATGCGGATGGAGGGTCGTGAGCGCATCATGCTGGGCTCGAACAACTACCTCGGCCTGACCGGCGACCCCCGCGTCAAGGAGGCCGCCCGCGCGGCGCTCGAGCGCTACGGGACCGGACTCACCGGCTCGCGCCTCTTGAACGGGACGACCCCGCTCCACCATCAGCTCGAAGAGGAGCTCGCGGCGTGGTACGGGACCGATGACGCGCTGGTCTTCACGACGGGATACCAGGCCAACGTCGGCTGCCTCTCGGCGATCCTGAGCGCATCCGACACGGTGATCGCCGACTCGGGTGACCACGCGTCGATCCTGGACGGCTGCAAGCTGTCCGGCGCGCGGCTGCGCCCGTTCCGCCACAACCGCCTCGACAAGCTCGAGCAGATGCTCGAGCGCGCGGCCGGCGACGGAGGCGGCGTGCTGGTCGTGGTGGACGGGGTCTATTCGATGGAGGGCGACCTGTGCGACGTGGCGAGCGTCTCCGAGCTCTGCCGAGCCCACGGCGCCCGGCTGATGGTCGACGAGGCGCACGGGGTGGGCGCGCTGGGACCGACCGGGACCGGTGCGTGCGAGCTGTTCGGCGTACAGGACGACGTCGATCTCAGGATGGGCACCTTCTCGAAGTCGCTCGCGAGCTGCGGCGGGTTCATCGCCGGGTCGGCCGAGGTGATCGACTTCCTGCGGATCTCGTCCCGGGCGTTTCTGTTCACCGCCTCGGCCGTGCCGGCGGCGGTCGCGGCCGCGCTCGAAGCAGTGCGGATCTGCCGGTCATCCGAGGGCCCGGAGCTGTTCGCGCGGATGCTCGAGAGCGCCCGCTATCTCCATGCCGGGTTGCGCGAGCTCGGCTACCGCGTGGTCGAGCCCTCGCCGCTTCCCGGCGGAGGCGAGACCATCACGCAGATCGTCCCGGTCGTGATCGGCGACGACGTCACGACGGCTCAGCTCTGGAAAGCGCTGTGGGACGAGGGCCTCTACACGAACGTCGCGCTCCACCCCGCGGTCCCGCCGCGGCGGCTCGCTGATCCGCACGAGCGTGATGGCGACCCACGAGCGCGAGCACCTGGACCAGGCGCTCGAGATCTTCGCGCGGGTCAAGGCCCGCCTCCCGAGCTAGATGGGAGCTCCTGAGGCCGTCGGCGGCTTGGAAATCCGGCCACCGAGGACATCGGGATCCTCGTGTCGCCCGCATTCGCGAGTTCGGATACCTGAAACGATTGTCCATCGTTGGACAAGCGTGTCACAAGCTAAAAAAAGAACGCTCTTAGCGGGTGGGTCAGTTAACGAGTTGTTGACCGGACGCTCAGGATCGGCTAACTTTCCGCCCCGACCGAACGGCTCATTCCGTCGGGGGGGTTCCGTCCACAAGAATCGGGTCCGGAGAACCGAGTGGACGGAGTTGCCAGTCTGGCCCGCCGGGGAGTAGGTCCGTACTGGAGGGCGCCCAGCGCCCAAGCCAGCGGGATGAGGAACCGAACGGTCGACTCACGTCAAGCTGAATCGTTGCAATTGACCCTGGGAGGTGCGATGGACGCTGCCACCATGCCTGGTCCACAACACATGCTTGCCCTCGAGCGCGCAAATCGGGTGAGGCTTGCCCGTGCGGCTCTGAAGCGGAAGGTCGCCGCGGGCAAGGTGGACGCAGCCGAGATCGTGCTCTCGTGCCCATGGGAGACCGAGAGCATGTCGATCAGCGAGCTGCTCATGAGCCAGAAGCGGTGGGGGCGAACTCGCTGCAGGAAGTTCCTTCAGTCGATCGGAATGTCCGAGAACAAGACGATTGCCACTCTGACGGAGCGGCAGCGGGTGACGCTCGCGGCGTTGCTCACGGCCAAGGCGCAAAGCTCCCGCGCCCAGGCCCAGAGAGCAGCCGCTTAGAAAGCACCAGCGCATTGGGCCGCGCCCTGACGGGCGCGGCCCTACGCGTTCCAGAACCCGGCCGCAGCGTCTGGGGCCGTCGTTGTTGCGCTATCCGCTACGTAGACGGCCCGAGCCATGGCACTTGGCAGGCTACCAGATCCAGTCTCGAGCACCGGGAGTACGGGCGGCTCGAGCCGCTGAACCCGAAGAACCAGACGAAGAAGCCCAGGATCGCGACGACGGCGCTGGCCACGAGCACCCGCTCCAGCGGGGTGTCCGTTCCGCCGTAGTACCCGCGCGCCTCCTGCAGCTCGACGTGCTTGCGGTTCACCCAGGCGAGGAACGTGACGAGCACCGCGATCGTCAGCAGCATGCCGATCATCATCGCCCCGATCGCGACTCGCAAGCCCTGCGGCCGGCTGGAGCCGTGACCCGATCCAAAGCCAGCCGACCGGCACGCCGACCCAGAGCACGAGGCTCCCGAAGAACATGATCACCACCAGCAGCGTCGCGCTCTCGGCCGCGATCAGGAGCCGGTGGAGCCGCTCGCTCATCGAAAGCCGAGCCCGCCCGAACGCCGCTTGAAGGCCTCCCTGAAGAGGTAGAAGCAGACCGCAAAAGCCCCGGCGCCCGCCCCCACCTTCACGACCTGCGGCCACGCCAGCACGAAGCCGAGCCCGAGCACGATCACCGCCACGAACCCCGCCAGCACCGAGCTGTGCGAGCGGTAGCCGGAGAAGTGCTCGCGCAGCGCGAGCTCGAGGGCCGCCAGCGAGGCCAGTGAGATCCCGGCGAAGATCATCGCGATGCCGCGGTTGCCGCCGGCGAAGAACCCCACGATCAAGAGCACCAATGCGACCAGGATCGTGATCTCGACGAGCGGGAACGAGCCCCACGGGGACGGCGGACGCTCGCGCCCGCCTCGGCGTGGCCGCCGGCTCGTGGTGGCCGCGACGGTCGATTTCCGCTCGCGAGCCTCTCGCCGCGTGGTCGGCGCCCGGTATTCGCCCGACCGGCGCTTGCGGCGCCGCCGTGCGTCAGAAGCCATTGCGGGCTGCGGGGTCACCGCCAGGCGGCGCCCCGGTAGTCATGGACAGCCGGAGGAGATCTTGACCCGCCACCAGCCCATCAGCATGCCGATCAGGCCGAGTCGCGGGCGCGAATGCCAGTACTTGCAGCCCGGCTCGCCGATGTCGGCGTTCGAGATCCGCATCCACTTGAAGCGCGCGGGCTCGGCCAGCATCTCCTCGATGCGCTCCACGTTCTTCCGCTCCACGTAGGCTCGGTCACGCAGGCTGCGACGCGCGTCCTCGACCCTTGCCGCGAGCGCGTCCCGAGTCTCCTCGAGCTCTCCCACGCCAAGCACGCGAGGCCCGCCGGTCGAGCCAACTCGCCAATCGAGCCCCCTGCGCGGGTAGGCGGATGCGAAGATCGCGGCGAGCTCGCGCTCCAGCTTCGCGATCTGCTCGCGGAGCGAGCGGCGGGCGGCCGCCTCGTCGAAGTCCCTGCCGGTGCGCAGCGGCGAAAGCGCTGTGGGCAGGCCGCTGTCCCCGCCAGGATAGGCGGCAGCTCGTGTGGTGATGTGGCCGTCGACCAGGTCTGGCATCGGTCCTCTTCCCCCGAGCTAGTCCAGCAGTCTAACGCGTCATTTCCCGGATCTGGCGTCCTTATCCTGCCGTTGCGCCGAGGTCAGAATCCCGGCGGCCGTCCAGAGCGCCTCCTCGATGCTGATGTCCGGGATGCCCGGGACCCGCACCACGCACAGCGCGATTCGCCGTGTTTCGCGCGCGACCAAGGCCGCGCTGCCGGTCTCCCCGAAGACGAGTCCGACCGGCTGCCGCTCGTCTGCCAGGACGATCGCCCCCTCCGGAAGGTCGAGCCGGTCCCCGGTGAGATGCTCGCCCTGCTGCGCGATCCGGAGGCCCAGGGCGCCGTCGAACCGGTCCGCGTCCATTGCCCTGACCGCCACGCCGGTCTCGACGACGGCCACCGTGAGCGCGTCCTCGAGGAGGTCACGACTCCTGAACCGCCCGGCCCGAAGCCGCTCGAGCATCACCGCCTCGCCCGGAGGCTTGTGGTCGTCGGGGTCGATCCCGATCTGGCGGAAGAACACCCGGTACGCGGATGCGACCGGCTCCCGGCGCTGGTTCACGACGTGCTCTCCGTGGACCCGGTCGGAGAGGTGTCGAAGCCGATTCTTCAGCTCACGTGGGCTGCGGCCCGTCTGAGCCGAGACGATCGTGTACCGGAGGCCCAGCCCCCGGAACTCCGACCGCAGGGCGGGCTCGACCCACCCGTTCTCGAGCGACGCCTCCTCCAGCATCTCGATGCCAAAGACTATCGGCGCTGCTGTGCTGGCTGGCGCCGGCGCGAGTCCGCGACCAGCGCGTCCACCTTGCGCTGCAAGCTCGGCCTCGTCGAGCTCTCCGAGGGTCTTGCTCATCAGCACTCCGCCGGGGTAGGCGAAGAAGAGGGTCGGGCCCACGACCACGCCGTAGAGACCGCTGACGGCTCCGTCGCGGTCCAGGGCCATCGGAAATCGCCAGCGGCCCTTGGCCACCTCCTTGCGCGCGTTCTCGAGCGAGTCCTTGATGTCGATGCCGACGAAGCCGACTTCGGGGAACCGCCGCCGGACCGCCTCGACGGTGTCGAGCTGGCGGCCGCAGGTATCGCAGCCCTTCGTGAACCAGGTCACGATCACCAGCGGCCTGCCGAAGAAGTCGCAGATCCGGATAGCCTCGCGGGCGGGGATCTTGCACGCGCGGTTCTGAGAGACGTTCGCGTCCTTGTCGATGTGGCCGGTGGCCGAGGGCGCCGCGAACTTGGGCAGCTCGTCGCCCCGTTTGAGGCCGATGGGCTCCGTTTCGAGGGCATTCACCCCGGCAAAGATGACCACCGCCAGGAACAGCACGCCGACCGCGATCGAATAAGGGCGCGCTGCGCGCCGCGCCGGGCTTGGCTCGGCTCCCGGATCGTTCTCGTTCACTTCCGCGGCAGCGGCGATACCTTGCGGGCCCGTCCGACTACGGAGCGCACGGCGCGCCCCGCACCGGCCACCAGCGGCCGCGTGCGACGGCCAAATCCACGGGCGAGCGCCGGCACGCTGATCGAGACGCCGTCCTCGGCGACCAGCAGCGTCGCGGGCAGCACCAGCGCGAGCGCGACCAGCTGGAGCGCCAGGCCGGCGATGCCGGCCACCCCGAAGTCCTGCAGCGCCTTTGAATCGCTCGCGAGAAGCGCGAGGAAGCCCGCCCCGAGCACGACCACGGGCACCGCGGCATCGGTGCGGGCTCCGCTCCACGCTCGCGCGAGCGCGTCGGCCGGCGCTCGCCCGGAGGCGCGAGCGTCGGTGTACCGCGCGAACAGCAGCGTGCCGAGCGCGCTCCCGACCGCGATCAGGATTGCCCCCAGGACGACGGAGATCGAGTTCACCGGTATCTGGAGGATCCACACGGCGAGGGCGCCCCAGCCCGTGGCCAATACCGCGGGCACGAGCGGCACGAAGGCGGGCTCGACCCTTCCATAGGCGGCGATCAGCGTGCCGAACACGAGCAGCAGGGCCGCGAGCCCGAGTGTCCACCGGCTCGTCTGGAGGTCCGACCGGGTGGCCGCATCGATCACCGGCTGTCCCGCGAGCTCCGCCGTCACGCCGGCGGGCGGATCGAGCTGGGCCCGCATGTCGTCGATCACCTCCTGCCGGCGATCCGGCGGCATCTTCGAGAGCACGAACCCGATGTTGGCCGTGCGGCGGTCCCGGGTGATCACGCTCCGGGAGAAATATGCGGGCAGCGACCGGATCGCCTGACGCGCCTGACGCCCGGTGCGCGGCAGGCTGCCGAATACGTTGGTAACCGCCAGTGCCGGACAGACCTCGGCATCGCGGCAGGGCTTGCGCTCCGAGTAGCCGTGGCGGACGAGCACCCGCCCCTGGTAGTCGGCCATCCACGCGATCGCGCGCGGGTCTGCCAGGTCCTTGCCGTGGACGACCACGTTGACCTGACCCTCGGAGGAGGTCGACTCGCGCAGCGTGTCGGCGTCCTTGACCTCCTGGCGGTCGCTGGGCAGCAGCCGGGCGACATCGGATTCCACCGGGATCTGAGAGCCCAGCCCCCACCCCAGCACGGCAATCCCGAGCCCGAGCCAGAGCGTGCGCCGCGGGCGGCGGGCAGCAGCGCCAAAGGCCCAACCAAAGGCCGCCCGACCCCACCGGCCGAGGCGGCCGGCGCGTCCGCGCAGCGGCAGGCCGGCCGGCAGCCGCTCGAGGAGCAGCGGGGCCGCGACGCCCGCCGTGAGGGCGGCCGCGAACGCGAGCACCACGCCGCCGATCGCGATCGCCCCGAACGACCTCATCATGGGGATGGGCGCAACGAGCAGCGCCACCAGCCCCGCGGCCGTGAGCGCGCCTGCCGTGGCCAGACGCGGCGCCTCGCGGCCCGCGATCCGCCCCTGTAGCAACGTGGCGAAGGCGGTCGAGAGTCCGATCAGGACGGGAACCAGCGCGACGGTCGCAGGCGTGAGCGAGGCCCCGGCCAGCCGCGCGATCCCCAACGCGACGGCCGTCGCGATCAGCCCCAGGAGCAACGGCAAGAGGGGCAGCGCGGCGCGCGACACGAGCGCGAGCGCCACGGCGATCAGCAGTACCGCCGCCACCAGCACGATCGCGGCTTCGTGGGGCAGATCGGACGCGACTGCCTCCCGGAGCACGGGGTCGCCTGTGACCACGTAGCTCCCGAATTGCAACCCGAACGCGGGGTTCGCCACCGCCTCGCGAATCATGTCGATCGCGTGACTGCGCTCGGAGGCACTCAGGTCCGGCCGCAACCTCGCCTGGATCAGCGCCTCGTCCTTGCCCGGGAAGACGTACGCGAACCGCGGCTTCGGCTCCTCCGCAGCGATCGTTGGCGCGAACACCAGCTGCAGCACGAAGCGCGGGTTGTTGAGGGCGGGGACGGTGTCGAAGCCGGTACGGACCTGCACCCGCTGGATCAGCTCGGCCGCCGCAAAGGAGCGCGCCTGGTCAGCCGCACCGAGCTGCGCCTGGCGGTCGAGGCCCTGGGCCTTGGCCTGCCGTATCGCCCGCCTCGCGGCCCGTTCCGTGGCGCGCTCGACCACAGCCTGCTGCAGGCCCACGCGGTCGAGAATGCGCCCGGCAGCGTCGTTGATGAACGTCCCCGGCCCGTAGGCGATCTCGACCGGCTTGCGATCGGCGAACTCGCGGCAGACCGGCGCCGGCGCCTTCGCGCTCGCGGGCACATTCCCGGAGATGCACCCTTCGAGCCCGAGCAGCTGCTGGACGTCGCTCATCAGCAGCATCCGGGTGAGATGACCCTTCACGAGGATCACCACGGGCTCCTCGCCGAACGCGCGGTGCATCCGGGTCGTCGCCTCCGTGGCCTCTCCGCTGGACATCTTCCCGGAGGAAGCGCTTGGCGATAGGCCGAGGGCGAGCACCAGGCCGGCCAGCCCGAGCACCGCGACGGCGGCCACGACCGCCGCCGCGTTGCGCAGCGAGAAAGCCGTCACACGCCCGAACAGCGCGCTCACGTCGACGCCGAATTTCCGCTTCATGCCTTGGCGAGCAGGGTACGCGAGCCGCTGGCGGACGGCCCCACCTCGTGCTCTCTATATAGAGACGGCCGGCCTACTCCATACCTAGCGGCCCCGCCGCGTCACCGGCGAGGAACTGGCGGACGAACTGGTTTTCGGAGTTGAACAGCTCGTCCCGCATGCCTGCCTCGACGATCTTTCCCCGCCACAGGATCGCCATGTAGTCGGGAGTGCGTCGCGCGGAGGCGATGTCGTGGGTGATCACGACGTAGGTGCCGCCGTTCTCCTCGTGCACCTCGCGGATCAGGTCGCAGAGAAGCGCCGTGCGGACCGGGTCGAGGCCGGAGTCCGGCTCGTCGAAGAGCACGATCTCGGGATCGAGCACCAATGCGCGCGCAAACCCGGCGCGCTTGCGCATACCGCCCGAGAGCTCGTTCGGCATCTTCTCCTCGGCGCCACCGAGTCCGACCTCCCGGAGCCGCCGCGACACGATCTCACGGATCTCGTCCTCCGACTTCTCGGTGTGCTGGCGCAGCGGGAAGGCGACGTTGTCGTAGAGGTTCATCGAGCCGAACAGGGCGCCGTCCTGGAACAGCACGCCGAACTTCTTGCGCATGTCGAACAGCTCGTCGTCGGTCATGTCCGGCACCGACTGACCATGGACCAGCACGTCTCCCTCGTCGGGGTAGAGCAGGCCGACCATGTGCTTGATGCAGACCGACTTGCCGGTCCCCGAGGGGCCGAGGATCATCGTGACGAGCCCGTCAGGGATGCCGAGGTTGAGGCCGTCGAGCACGGTGTTGCGGCCGAATCGCTTCACCACGTCGATGAACTCGACCGTGTCCTCGCGACCGTGGTCGCGGACGGTGCCGTGGTATGCGAACTTCTCGGCCTCGGTGGCGTCCTCGCGGAGGCCCTCTCGAAGATTCTGGTCCTGCGGTTCCGGCTGGTCGTCCTGCTGGTGCGTCACTTCGGCCTCCCTGTTGTCTATGCCTCTCCTGAGCCTACCTGAGCGTGCCTGGCTTCAGGCGCACTGATCCCTCTGCCGCAAGGCGCACCTATCCCCCGATAGGCGCCCGCGGATTGGCTCCCCAGAACACCTGCGAGCCGAGCATCCCGATCAGGTGCACGAGCACCATGTTGAGGATCATCGACTTGGCGGTCGCCTGGCCCACCCCCACGGGGCCGCCCGAGGCGGTGTAGCCGTAGTAGCAGCCGACCGCCACGATCGCGGTCGCCATCGTCATGCCCTTGATCACGCGAAAACAGCAGGTCGGGCGGGTTCTGGAACATCCAGAAGATCAGGAAGTAGCCGCCCGAGGAGACCTCGCCGATCTGCTTCACGACCGCCAGGTAGGAGGCCAGAAAGCCCACCCCGACGGCCGAGATGTAGATGAAGGGCAAGCACCATCCAGGCCGCCAGCAGGCGGGTCGCGGCCAGGAACGTGATCGGCTTCACGCCCATCACCTCGAGCGCGTCGATCTCCTCGTTGATGCGCATCGCGCCGAGCTCGGCCACGATCCCGGTGCCGACCTTGGCGGCCATGATGTAGCCGAACATGTAGGGCACCATCTCGCGCAGGTCACACCAGGCCGCGAACACGCCCGCGTAGGCGGGCGCGCCCACGGAGCGGTTGAAGTAGGCGCCCTCGATCCCGCACTGCAGGCCCAAGATGAACACCATCCCCCAGATCACCAGGGCCGAGCCCAAGATCAGGATGCCGGCCTGGCGCAGGGCCTCGCCGAAGAAGTGGAACACGCGGCCGTTGAAGATGTCGCCGAAGGCCTCGCCGCAAAAGCGGATGATGTCGCCGAGCGAGGCGATCCAGTCCTTGGGGACCGCGAGCCAGCCGCTGCCCATCTAGAACATCACCGCCTGTTGCTGCGCAAAAGTCGGGTTTCGCGAGGGTCCGGTCATCGTATGACCAGGATCTCGGGGTGGGTGGCGAGCAGGGTCTGGGTGAACACGTAGTTGAAGGCCCAGATGCCCGAGAAGGCGATCACGACCGCCTCGTTCACGGCCCGACCGACGCCGGCCGCCCCGCCGGAGGCGGTCATGCCCTTGTAGCAGCACACGATCGCGATGATCGCGCCGAAGATCGTGGTCTTCACGACGCTGCCCCACAGGTCGGTGACCGACGCGTTGGCGAAGAAGGTGGCCCAAAAGCCGGCCAGCGACTGGTGGTAGACGAGCTCCGCCAGCACGCCCCCGAAGATGCCGAAGATCAGCGCGTAGATGTCGAGCAGGCCGGTCACCAGCATCAGCGCGAGAAAGCGCGGCACGACCAGGTTCTTGACCGGGTCCACGCCCAGCACCTGGAGCGCGTCGAGCTCCTCGCGGATCTTGCGCGCGCCGAGGTCGGCGGTCACGGCGGTGCCGGCCACGCCCGCCACGATCATCGAGTCCACCCAGGGCGCGAACTCGCGGATCGAGGCCAGCACGAAGAAGCCGCCGAGCCGGTCGAGGGCGCCGAACAGGGTCAGGAAGTTGGCCGCCTGCAGGCCCGGGGCGCCGTAGCCGAAGGCCACCGTCGAGATCAAAAGCGGGAACCAGCAGAGCCGCAGCGCGAACAGGAACTGGCTCATGAACTCGCCCCCGTAGGGGTAGGGCGGGCGGATCGCCGAGACGATCGTCTTGCCGGTCAGGATCATCATGTCGCCGACCTGCTCGAACAGGTTCTTGGCGGGCAGGAATGCCCGGTCGGCGACACTACGAACCATGCGTAGGCTCCCTCGGAATCAACTCACCCTCCCCGTGCGACGGTCGACCGCCGCCACGGAGCGACAAAGGATATGACAAAGGCCGCGGCCGTGGGACGCTCGGTCCCTCGGCCCTCGGTTCCGTTGCATGGGATAGTTTTCCCCGCGTGGTGAGGAGAGTGGCATGGAGGCGCGTCGCGCTCGGTGCATTTTGCGCCGGTGCGCTGATTGCGCTCGGCGCCTGCGGCGGCGCCGGCAAGCAGGACGAGGACGACCCCACCGGCACGTTCAAGGTCGACGTCCCGCGCGCATCCTTTCCGGGCAATCAACGACTCGCCCAGGTGAGCACGCTCGAGATCACTGTCGTCAACAAGGACTCGCGCGAGATCCCGCAGTTGGCCGTGACGGTCGAGGGCTTCACTCAGCGACGCGACGACGCCACGCTTGCGGACCCGAGCCGCCCGATCTGGATCATCAACGAGCCGCCCGTCAACGCCGACTCGGCCCTCACGAACACGTGGACGCTCGGGCCGGTGTCGCCCGGCAAGAGCCGAACCTTCACGTGGAAGGTCACGCCGGTGCGTGCGGGCACGTACAGCGTGCGCTATCGCGTCGCCGCGGGCCTCTACGGCAAGGCGAAGGCCGTGGACACCGCGACCGGCGACGCCCCGGAAGGAAGCTTCATCGCGCGCGTGTCGCGCAAGCCGCGGCCGCTCAAGCCCGTGGTCGGCCCGCAGAGCGCCGGCTCGGCCTGACCGTCCTTTACGCGACGGCCTTCTCGGCGACCGCGAAGCCGTCGAGCAGCTCGTCCACCGAGCCGGGCTCGGCCGCGTCCTGCATCGCGCGCATCCGGCCGTCGAACGTGGCCCGCTCGCGGCGGTAGTAGACGCCGATTCCCATGGGCGCGTCGAGCGCGGCCGCGAATGCGCCGGCCCGGTCGGCCGGGTCGTGCTCGGCCGGCAGGTTCTCCACCGCTTCCTTCCACTCCTGGGTGGTGTTGTTGAAGGCCGTGCACGGACTGAAGGCGTCGATGAAGCTGAAGCCGGGCTGCTTGATGCCCTCGACGATCAGCTCGGTCAGCTCCTTCGCGCGGAAGCTCGCTCCCTGTGCGACGAAAGAGCAGTCGGCCGCGATCGCGGTCGCGAGCACGTTCATCGGCTCCTCGACGTTCCCGAAGGGCGTCGAGGGCGACTTCTGGTCCTGCAGCGAGGTCGGCGACACCTGGCCCTTGGTGAGGCCGTAGGTCTGGTTGTTCATCATCACGTAGGTGATGTCGACGTTGCGCCGGGCGGCGTGCGGGAAATGGCCACCGCCGATCGCGAAGCCGTCGCCGTCGCCGCCGACAGCGATCACGTCGAGCTCCGGGTTGGCGAGCTTGACCCCCATCGCGGTGGGGAGCGCCCGTCCGTGGACGCCGTGGAACCCGTAGGTCGTGACGAAGCCGGGAAAGCGGCTCGAACAGCCGATCCCCGAGACGATCACGGTCCGGTCCGGATCGAGGTCCAGCTCGGCGAATGCCTTGTAGGCAGCCGCCAGCACGCCGAAGTCCCCGCACCCGGGACACCAGATCGGACGCAGGTCCGACTTGAACGCGTTCGCCTTGACCTTCAGCTCGTCAGCCAACTCGTGCCTCCCCCGTGACGCCCGCCTCCCAGACCCCGCTGTGGTCCAGAGGTTGGACGCGATCGGTTATGTAGTCCGCGATCTGCCGGGCCGTGAACGGCAGGCCCGTCGCCTTGGTGACGGAGTCGATCTCGAGCCCGGTGTCCGCCCGCAGCAGCCGCGCGAACTGGCCGGTGACGTTCAGCTCCGGCACCACGATGCGGTCCATGCCCGCTGCCCACTCGCGGATCCGCTCGACCGGCAGCGGCCCGAGCACCCGCGGGTAGCACGTCGCCACCTTGAGGCCCCGGTCGAGGCAGAGCTGGGCGGCCTCGATCGCGGCGCCCTCGGTCGAGCCCCAGCCGAGGATGCCGACGTCGGCGGCTCTGCGGCCCGGTGAAGGTGATCCGAGACTCGCGCGCGAGCGGGTCGAACTTGCGAAAGCGCTTGTCCATCATCGCCTCGTGCAGCTCCGGCTCGTAGTGGGGGTTGCCGGCCTCGTCGTGCTCGATCCCCGTGGAGACATAGGCGCCGTGCCCGCCGGGAATCGCCATCGGCGAGACTCCGTCCTGGGAGATCTCGTACCGCTTGTAGCCGCCGTTGAGCTCGCTGTCGGGGCGAAGCCGGTCGGTGACCTCGAGCTCCGAGAGGTCCGGCCGGCGCACGGTCTCCAGCCGGTGCGAGAGCGATTGGTCGGAAAGCATGATCACCGGCGCCTGGAAGCGCTCGGCGGCGTTGAACGCCTCGACGATCACGGCGAAGCAGTCCTCCACGGAGGTCGGCGCCATCACGACGCGGGGTGCCTCCCCGTGGCCGCCGTAGAGCGCGTGGTTGAGGTCCGACTGCTCGGTCTTGGTGGGCATGCCGGTCGAGGGCCCCGAGCGCTGCGCGTCGACGATCACGGCCGGGATCTCGGCCATGCCGGCGAGCCCCACGAGCTCGGCCATCAGCGACAGGCCGGGACCGGAGGTCGCGGTCATCGCCTTCTTGCCCGCAAACGACGCGCCCAGCACGGACGCCAGCGCGGCGATCTCGTCCTCGGTCTGGATCGCGGCGCCGCCGAAGCGCGGCAGCCGGCCGGCGAGCCACTCCAGGATGTCCGAGGCGGGCGTGATCGGATAGCCGGCGTAGTAATTGAGGCCGGCGTGCAGCGCGCCCAGGCAGATCGCCTGGTTGCCGGAGAGCAGCACGCGCTCGTCTTCCTGCGGCCTTCGCCGGGCCGAGGTGATGCGCGCCCGCGGGCAGCACGGTCCGCGCGTGCTCGGCGCCTGCCAGGAGCGACCTGATGTTCGCCTCCCCGACGTCGCCCTTGTGGGCGTAGCGCTTGAGGATCATCTGCTCGATCTTGTGCGTGTCGATCCCGAGCAGGCCGCAGACGAGCCCGACCGCGACCATGTTCTTGCCGCGCCGGCTGCCGCCCGCCTCCTGCGCCAGACCGCCCAGCGCCACCTCGGACGAGCGCGACTCGAACTCGGGCGAGACCTTCACCGACTCGGCGTCGCAGACGATGTGCCCGTCGGGCGCAAGCTCGTGATGGTGGAGGTCGAACGCCTCCTGGTTGAAGCACATCAGCAGATCGACCGAGTTGCCCTGCGAGAGCACCTCGTCGACGCCCACGCGCACCTGGTACATGCAGGGGCCGCCCTTGATCTCCGCCGGATAGGTCCTGAACGTGGCGGCCCAGTAGCCCGTACGCGCAGCGCCGGTGGTGAGGATGTCGCCACCGGAGATCACACCTTCGCCGGACTCTCCGGCGAGGCGAACGGTTATGTCGTCACGAATCACTCGAGGAAGCCGCGGACGAAACCCCTCTACCGCGGTCGATACCGGCTCTGTAGCCGCAAGACGGACGCTGCGTGAAGCCGATTATAAACGCGATCCCAGCGTGCCGGACAAGTGCAAGACCTTGCCCCACCGCGGCTCGCTGGTGATACTTTCGCCCGGATGAACTCCGCCCCGGGGCGTCCAATCTCACCGGCAGGACGGTAGGCGAAGCGTCGTGCTGCTCGCCGGGCGCGCCCTGCTGATCGTCGCCCTGATGGTCGCCCTCTACGGCGTCGCCGCGTCGCTCTATGGCGCGCGCGCCCGCAGTGCGGCGCCGGCGCTGCTCGGGGCGGACGGCCGGGCCTGGGTCGCATCGGGGCGCCGCGCGGTCTACGCGCTGGCCTTCATCCTCCTGGTCTGCTTCGCACTGCTGGAGGTGGCGTTCCTGAGCTCGGACTTCTCCTTCGAGCTCGTGGCGCAGAACTCGTCCACGACCACGCCGACCTTCTACCGCGGCACCGCGATCTGGTCCTCGCAGGAGGGCTCGCTGCTCCTGTGGGTGACGCTGCTCGCCACCTGGTCGAGCATCATCCTGTTCTTGAGCAGGCGCCGGGCTCGGGAGATCGCGCCCTATGCGACCGCGGTCCTGCTCGGGTTCGCCGCCTTCTTCTGCGTGCTCTTGATCTTCCTGGAGAGCCCCTTCACCAGGATGAGCCCGGTGCCGGTGGAGGGCCTCGGCCTCGCCCCGCTGCTCCGCCACCCGAGCATGATGTTCCACCCTCCGATGCTCTACTCGGGGTACACGCTCTTCACGATTCCGTTCGCGTTCGCGATCGGGGCGCTCATCACCAGGCGACTCGACGCGGAGTGGATCCGCACCACCCGCCCGTTCGCCCTCGCCGCCTGGCTCTGCCTCGGCGTGGGGGTCGTGCTCGGTGCGCGCTGGTCGTACTCCGAGCTCGGCTGGGGCGGGTACTGGGGATGGGACGGCGTCGAGAACGCGGCCCTGATGCCCTGGCTCACCGGCACGGCGTTCCTGCACTCCGTGATGATCCAGGAGAAGCGCGGGATGCTGAAGATCTGGAACGTCTCGCTGGTGCTGGCGACCGGCATCCTCGCGATCCTCGGGACCTTCGTCGTCCGCTCGGGCATCCTCAGCTCGATCCACGCGTTCGGGGCCTCGACGCTCGGCATTCCCTTCGTGGTCCTGATCTCGATCATGGCCATCGGGTCCGTGGTGCTCGTCGTGACGCGCGCGGACCGGCTCCGCTCCGAGCACCGCCTCGACTCCCTCCTTTCCCGCGAAGCGGTGTTCCTGCTCAACAACCTGGTGCTGGTCGGGCTCTGCTTCGTGATCTTCTGGGGCACGTTCTTCCCGCTCATCTCGGAAGCGGTGACCGGTCAGAAGGCATCGGTCGGCCCGCCCTGGTTCGGCCGCTACGTTACGCCGCTCGCGCTCGTGCTGGTGCTGCTCTCAGGGCTCGGTCCCGTGTTCGCGTGGAGGCGGACGACTGCGGCCAACCTGCGCCGTGCGCTGCTCTTCCCCGCAGCCGTGGCGCTTGCGACCCTGGTCGTGCTGCTGGTCTTCGGAGATGTCGCCGGCAGGCCCGCGGCGCTCGCGATGTTCTGCCTGGCGGCGTTCACGCTGGCGGTGGTCGGTCAGGAGTTCTGGCGGGGCGTACGGGCCCGCAGGGCGATGTCGAGCGACTCGGTGCCACGCGCCTTCGTGTCGCTGGTGCGGCGAAACCGCCGCCGCTACGGCGGCTACATGGTCCATGCCGGCATGGCGCTGCTCTTCGTGGGCATCGCCGCCTCGTCTTCGTTCCAGAACACTCGCGAGGTGCAGCTCAGGCCCGGTGACACCGCCCGCGTGTCGGGCTACGACATCACCTACACGAAGCCGACCGGGGCACTGAAGGTGGCCGAGAACGGCCGGCTGGAGAAGCTCAACCTCGGGGCCGAGCTGCGCGTGCGCCGCGACGAGGGCAAGGCCATGACGCTCCGGCCCGAGCGCAGCTTCTTCCCGGGCAACGAGCCCGGCCTCGGGCCGGTATCGCGCTACTTCGAGGGCGAGGCGACCAGCGAGGTCGGGTTGCGGGCCGGGCTGCGGCGGGACTTCTGGACGGTGGTCTCGCCGAACATGGAGCCGCTCCAGGGGGTCATCAGCCGCGGCGACGCCGTCTTCAAGCAGGCGGACTCGTTGCCCCAGGCGGAGCGCTCGGCGCTGCTCGGCGAAACGCTCCGCCGGCTCGTCGCCCGCTACCAGGGCGATACATCCGAGGTCACGTTCCGCGTGATCGTCTCGCCGCTCGTGACATGGGTGTGGCTCGGTGCGCTGGTGGTCTTCCTTGGCGGTCTCATCAGCTTGTGGCCCGCACCGGCGAGCATTCGCCGCCGCGTCACGTCGGCCTATGCGGCACGGCTCGGGCGCGAGCTCGGCCGCGCTTGAGCTCCACCGGCCCTCGGCAAACGGCTGATGGAGCTCGTGCTCGTCCTGGCAGTGGTCGGCATCGCCCTGTTCCTGATCGTGGGCCCTCTGCGAGACCGGCGGCCCGACACCGATCCCCGGAGCTCGGCCGAGCGGGCCGAGCTGGAGGCGGCGAAGGAGGCGAAGTTCCGCGAGATCCGCGACGCCGAGCTCGACTACCGCACGGGCAAGCTCTCGCGGGAAGACTGGCGCGCGATGGACTCCGGGCTGCGCGCCGAGGCCGTCGAGCTACTGCGCCGGCTCGATGCGCTCGATGGTCCGGCTGAACGCGCCGAATGAGCGAACAGGTGGTTAAGCACCATTGACTCGCCGTCCAGGTTTTGTAAGAGTCCGCCCAGCAGGCCCGCTACTGCAACTCTGACTTTGAGGGGTAGACGGCAAGCTTGAGTCGTTCCGTGAGATGGCAGGGGTGGACGGCACGCCGGATCGCCGGTACCGGGCTCCTTGCGCTCGCACTCTGCTTGTTCGCTTACTCGCCGGCCGACGCCCGCAAGTTCTCTTCGGCCACCTACTCGAGCCCGATCGCGCTGTCGGCCGACGGTAGATATGTGTGGTCGGTGAACCCGGCCGCCGACACCGTGTCGGTGATCCGCACCAGCACGAACACCGCGATCAAGACGATCACGGTCGGCGACGAGCCGGAGGGCGTGGCGCTCGACCCGAACAACCGGTACGCGTATGTCGCGAACGCCGCGGCCGGCACCGTCACGGTGATCAGGATCAGGCGGGCGGGCAAACGGCGCTTCAGCGCCGCGGTCGACCGGCGGGTCGGCAGGCGGGGCACTCTCACGACGGGCGCTGAGCCCTACAACATCGTCTCGTCTCCCGATGGCCGGCGCATCTTCGTCGCCAACTCGAACCAGGACACGATCACGGTGATCGACTCGACCAAGTCGCGGAAGCGCGGTCGGACGGGACGTGGCAAGCGCGGGCCGAAGATCATCGGCCAGGTGCAGCTCCAGGGCAGCGCCTGCAGCCGGGACCAGAACTTCCACTTCCAGCCGCGGGGCCTGGCCGTCACCAGGAACAACCGGCGGCTCTACGTCACGAGCTTCCTGGCCTACACCCGGCTCGGGGGCAGGCAGGGCGACGACGCCGGCAAGCAGGGGCTGGTGTGCCGCCTCAACATCAGGACGAAGTCGAAGAAGATCCGCTCCTACCGGCCGCGAGCGCTGATCGCGGTCGCGCCGCAGGTCACCGGGTTCACGGTCGATGCGACCGGAGACGGCGTCGCGGATCCGACGGCGGCGTTCCCGAACCAGCTCCAGAGCATCGTGATCCGCGGGAACCAGGCCTACCTGCCGAACATCGCCGCCTCGCCGGACGGGCCGCTGCGGTTCAACACCAGCACGCAGGCGTTCGTGAACGTGATCGACAACGTGAACAGCTCGCAGCAGACGCGACGCGAGCGCGGCCAAGTTCCTCAACCTGCACCTCGGCGCGCGCAATCCCGAGCCCGGCAAGAAGCGGCTGTTCTTCGCCAACGTCTGGGCGATGGCGTTCACCAAGCGCAGCGGCAACGGCCAACGCCTATGTCGTCTCCGCCGGCAGCGACCTGCTCGTGAAGCTCAACGTCGACGGGGCGGGCAAGCTCGGCTTCACGGTCGACGCCGACACCACCAGGTACATCGACCTGAACGACCCCGCCAATCCGGCCACCGCGGGCGACAACGCCGGCAAGAACCCACAGGGGATCGTGATCAACAGGGCCGGCACGACCGCCTACGTCCAGAACTTCGTCTCGCGCAACGTGTCGGTCGTCAACCTCACCACGGACACCGTCGCGAAGGTGCTCCGCACCGCGCCGCTGCCGGCGCCGGGCTCGCCCGCCGAGTCCGTGACGGTCGGCGCCGAGATGTTCTTCTCCTCCCGCGGGCACTTCAACCGCCCCGCGGGCGCGACCGTCTCGACCGACGAGCGGCTCTCGAGCGAGGGCTGGCAGAACTGCGCCAGCTGCCACTTCAAGGGGCTCACCGACGGCGTGATCTGGGAGTTCGCATCGGGCCCGCGCAAGTCGGTGCCGCTGAATGCGACGTTCAACCCGGCGAACCCCAACGAGCAACGCGTCCTGAACTACTCGGCGATCTTCGACGAGGTCGAGGACTTCACCGCGAACGTGCGGAACATCTCGGGGCCCGGCCCGCTGGCCGCGGCGATCGCGTGCAACGCGCCGGCGGCCGGCCAGCCCGCGACGAGCACCAACGATCCCAACCACGGCCTGCTGATCTCCGACAACGGCGACATCAACCAGGCGCCGTGCATCATCAACTCGCTCGCGGCAAAGGCCAACGCCGAGCGGCCGCAGGTGACCGTCACGCTGCCCGGCAGCTCGACCGCCGTGCCGGCCCTGTCGGCCCTGCGTGAATGGGTACGGCTCGCGGTCCGGACGCCCAGAGGACCGATCATCGGGAAGGGTCTGAAGAGCCCGATCTCGCGCGGCAACGTAAGGGCGGGCGCCAAGCTCTTCAGGGAGGCCGGCTGCGTCGCGTGTCACGTCGGCAACAAGTTCACGCTCAGCACCAAGGACTTCGTCTCGCCACCGGCTGCCGCCGAGATCGTGACCGAGCGGACGCCGCCGCAGCAGTTCGGCAACCCGGTCGCCGTCCCTTATCTGTCGCGGTTCCTGCGCAACATCGGTTCCTTCAACCTGGGCGTGCCGGGCGCGAACAACAACCTGGGCGCGAATGTGGGCGCGATCGAGAAGGCGGCCCCCGGCTTCGCCGCGGGCGTGGCGCAAGCCGCCCAGGACGCGCTCGGGGTCGACTACAACGGCGACGGCAAGGGCAACGGCTTCAACGTGCCGTCGCTGCTGGGGATCAACGCGGTCCCGCCCTACTACCACAACGGCGCCTGCGAGACCCTGGCCTGCGTCGTGAACAACGTCAAGCACCGCACGGCCAACGGCACGACGCCGGACAAGCTCACGACCGCCAAGCAGCGCCGTCAGGTCACGCAGTTCCTCGAGTCGATCGACGCGCGCACGCCGGCTCCGTAGCAAGGCGGCGCGCGACCGCTTCGAGCGTCGCCCGGACGTGGCGCCGCTCGTAGCGAACCTGCTCGTGGGTGAAGCGAAGTGCGGTGAGGCCCGCAGCCGCATGCGCTTGATCGCGTAGGTGGTCGCGGGCCTGCTGGGTCGGCGTGCGGTGATAGCGCAGACCGTCCGTCTCGACCACCAGCCCAAGTTCCGGCCAGTAGAAGTCGACCTTGAACCCATTCAGCTGATGGCCGGTCCAAGGCTTGGGCAGGCGAGCGGCACGCGCGATCGGCAGGAAGCGCCGCTCGAGCTCGGAGTCGGTGAGCGTGAAGGTGCGGCGGTCGAGGACCTTCCGAAGGACGCCGATTCCGGGCCGACGGCTGAGTTCGTCGAGCGCTGCGCGGAGTTGCTCGGGGTTGACGAGGTCCCGTTTGTCGGCCTCGTTGATCGCGCGCTCGAGCTGGCTTCGGTCGAGGCAGGTAGCGAGGTCGATGAGCGTGCAGACGGGGGTAGTGACGCGGATCGCGTCCTTTTCCGTCACGTCTTCCGGTCGGAGCGCATGGCGGCGATGGACGCGGACTCCGGGGCGGCGAGGAAATGAGGACGCCGGCACTGACACATCAATGCGATGGCCGATCGGCTGACACATCTCCCAATGTGCCCCAGCACACCGATGGCTGAGCGCTGCGGCGGGCCCGCAGGCGAGCAGTGCCGCCATCCAGTGCCCCGACCGTGTGAGATCAGGCCGCCCAAGCGCGTACACGCCGGCTTGAACGGCGTGGAGGCGACCGCTGGCGAGCCGGTGGTCGATCGAGTCGGAGTTGAGTCCCAGGGCGAGTAGCTGGCGGCGTGACACGACGCCATGCTGCCTCTGGGCAACCGACCAGACCTCCCCGCGCGTTGGCTGAACACTTTTCGGACCCACGGGTCGGAAAAGTGTTCAGTAAGCCCGAGGTCGCCCCCTTTAGTGCCCGATTTTCGTCTTCCGTGCGCCTTCGGACGGATACGCTGCGAAGTCATGAGCGCTTTCGACCATCTCGCGGCGATTCCGCCGATTGGGATCTGGGAGGGCGTGGTGGCGCGGGCCGTCAACGGCGAGCGCCTCACGCTGGCGGTGGTCGAGCTGGAGCCGGGCGCGATCGTCGCCGAGCACAGCCACGACAACGAGCAGCTCGGCATCGTGCTGCGGGGCTCCATGACCCTCCGCGTGGGCGCGGAGGAGCGCGAGCTCCGGCCGGGTGAGACGTGGCGGATCGCGTCGAACGCCACACACGATGCGCGTGCCGGCTCGGAGGGAGCGGTCGTGATCGACGTCTTCGCGCCGACGCGCTCCGACTGGGACTCGGCGGACCGGCTCGAGCCGCAGCCGCCGCGCTGGCCGGGCTAGCGGCCCTCCCCGGAAGGGACCGCTAGCGCGGAAGGTCCGGCTCGACGATGCGCAGCGCCTTGAGCCCGAGGCCCAGCTGCTCGCGGTCCTCGCTCGAGCTGGGGTCGAGGCCGGTCAGCTCGCGCACGCGTTCGAGCCGGTAGGCGACCGTATGCCGGTGCGCGTAGATGTCGCGCGCGGTCGCGTTCATGTTGCAGTCGTTGGCCAGATAGGCCTCGAGCGTCGCGATCAGCTCGCCCTGGTACTGGTCGTCGTAGCGCGCGACCGGCGCGACGGTGTCCTCGTAGAAGCTCATCACCTCCTCGGGATGCGACGCGAGCACACGGAACAACAGGCGGTACACCTCGGAGCCGGCACCCGTCGCGATCTCGCGCGCGGTGTCGCCCTCGCGGGCCAGCACTTCGAGCATCAGCTCGCCCTCCCGGATCGCCCGGGGCAGGTCGTCCGAGTCCGCGTACGAGGACGACAGCGCGGTGGGGCCGTAGGCGCGCAGCCGCTCTGCAAGCTTCTCGCCGCCGCGGCCCGCCGGGATCAGCACGTACAGCCGCCCATCGATCACCTCCGCAAGGGCACCGGGGCACTCCTCCCCGGTGACCGCGACCGCCTCCGAGCGACGGCTGGAGCGCAGCTCCGTGACGGAGGCGGCAAGGCCGGCGGAGAGGTCGCAGCCCGCCGCGGCCGCCCGGCGGATCGCCGCGCGGGTTTCGAGCGTCTCGCGCAGCACGCCCTCCACCACGCCGTCGGTGTGCGACTCGCGCTCGCGTGCCTGCTCCAGCGCGAACCCTGTCGCGGCCGCGGTCGCGGCCAGGTGCAGGAACTCGCCCGCCTCGGGCGGAGCGCTCGCTTCGCCGGAGAGCATCGCGACGCTGCCCACGATCTCGTCGCCGAAGGCGACCGGCACGAGCAGGTCGACGCCGACCGGGAACGGCGCCGACTTGCCCTCGACGCGCGTCAGCGCGAACCGCTGCAGCTCGACGAGAGCCTCGGTCTGCTCGCCCGAGTGACCCACTCCGGGCCACACGACCGCGACGCCGAGCGCCGGCACGACGATCGCGACCGGCCGCTGGGCCTCTTCGGCGGCGAGCTCGGCCATCCGGTCGAAGCCGTCACCGACGAGCGCCGCGTCCACCATCTTCTGATGAACGCGGCGCAGCCGCTCGACGAGCGTCGGAACGCCGCCGCAGGCGTCCGGCCGCTACAGAATCGACAGGTACTGCTCGAGCTCCCACGGGCTCACCTGAATTCGGTAGTTCTCCCACTCCGCGCGCTTGAGGTCCACGTACCGCGTGAACACGTGCTCGCCGAGCGCCTTCAGCACCAGCTCCGACTTCGACATCTCCTCGATCGCCTCGCCCAGCGTCTCGGGCAGCTGCTCGATCCCGAGCCGGGCCCGCTCGTCCGCGGTCAGGTCGTAGAGGTTCGTCTCCATCGGCGGGGGGAGCTCATAGCCCTTCTCGATGCCCTCGAGCCCGGCGTGCAGCAACGCCGCGAACGTCAGGTACGGGTTGCAGGCGGGGTCGGGGCACCGGAGCTCGCAGCGCGTCGCCTGCTCCTTGCCCGGGTGGTACATCGGCACGCGCACGAGCGCGGAGCGGTTCCGCCGCGACCATGCGATGTAGACCGGCGCCTCGTATCCCGGCACCAGGCGCTTGTAGGAGTTCACCCACTGGGCGAACAGGGCCGAGATCTCCCGCGCGTGCCTCAGCTGGCCCGCGATGAACGACTTCGCCTCGGCGCTCAGGTGGTACTCGTCGTCCGGGTCGAAGAAGGCGTTCCGGCCGCCTCGGAAGAGGGACTGGTGCACGTGCATACCCGAGCCGTTCTCGCCGAACAGCGGCTTCGGCATGAAGGTCGCGTACATGCCGTACTTCATCGCGATCTCCTTGACCGTGATGCGATAGGTCATCGCGTTGTCGGCCATGCGCAGACCGTCCGCGAAGCGCATGTCGATCTCGTGCTGCGACGGTCCCACCTCGTGGTGGGAGTACTCGACGTCGATTCCGAGCTCTCCGAGCGCGAGCACCGTCTCGCGCCGCAGGTCCGATGCGGCGTCGAGCGTCGTGAGATCGAAGTACCCGCCCTTGTCGAGCACCTCCGGCGGGCCGCCGTTCAGCTCGGACTGCTTGAAGTAGAAGAACTCGAGCTCCGGTCCGAGGAAGAACTCGTCGAAGCCCATCGCGCGGGCCCGCTCGAGCGCGCGGCGCATCACGTAACGGGGATCGCCCTCGTAGGGCTCGCCGCCGGGCACCAGCACGTCGCAGAACATCCGCGCGACGGCCTTCTCCTTCGGCCGCCACGGGAGCACCGCGAAAGTGCTCGGGTCGGGCATCGCGATCATGTCCGACTCCTCGATCCGGTTGAAGCCGGTGATCGACGAGCCGTCGAAGCCCATGCCGTCGGTGAGCGCGCCCTCGAGCTCGTCGACGCCCACGGCAAAGCTCTTCAGCTGACCCAGGATGTCCGTGAACCAGAGCCGGACGAACTTGATGTCGTTCTCTCGTACGAGCGCGAGCACGTCCTCCTTGGACGTGCTCGCTCCCGCGGTCGTATCAGTCGCTGCCACATCCTCGCTCCTTCCGACAACCTCGCAGTTAGGGAGACCCGCCCGCGGGCCATGGCCCGCGGGCGGATATTTTCGTCTAAACGCCGGCTGGGATCTCGCCGGACTCGTGTGACTGGAGGACCTCCTCACCGGACTCACCGGTCCGGATCCGGATCGCGTCCTCGACCGGCAGCACGAAGATCTTCCCGTCGCCGATCGCGCCCGTCCGGGCGTGCTTGAGGATCGCCTCGGTCACGACGCCGACGTCCTTGTCGTCGACCACGATCTCGAGCTTCATCTTCGGCCGCAGATGGATCGTGAGCTCCGAGCCACGGTAGTGCTCGGTGATCCCCTTCTGGCGGCCGGAGCCCCGGTACTGGGCCACGGACAGGCTCGGAAAGCCCTTCTCGAGCAGCTCCATGCGGATCGGCTCGAACGCCTCGTGTCGTATGAATGCCTCGATCTTCTTCATCTCCGAACCTCCTATGTCTCGCTAGGGGCCGGAGTCGGGGCCCTCATCACGGGCGCGCCCACCGGTGCGCCGATTGGACGTTGCGACTGCTCCGGGACCGGGATGAACTGCTCCGGGTACCCGTACATGCCGTGCTCGACGATGTCGAGGCCGGCCTCTTCCTGCTCGGCCGTGACACGGAGGCCGATCGTGGCCTTGATCAGGCCGAACACGGCCAGCGATGCGGCGAACGCGAACGCGAATGCGGCACCGATGCCCAGCGCCTGGGCGCCGAGCTGGTGGAACGAGCCGCTGTACCAGAGGCCCGGATCGCCGACGGCGTTCAGCTCCGCGTAGCGCGGGGACGTGAAGATCCCGCACGCCAGCGTGCCCCAGATGCCGGCGAGGCCGTGGGCCGACAGCGCCCCGACCGGGTCGTCCAGCACCTTCTCGATCGCCAGCACGCCGACGACCACGATCACGCCGGCGACCGCTCCGATCATCGGCGCCGCCCAGAACTCGACGTAGCCGGACGGAGCCGTGATCGCGACCAGTCCTGCGATCGCGCCGTTGCCGGCCATGCCGATGTCGACCGTCTTCTGGATCGCGTAGATCGTCGCGACGGCGGCCAGCACTCCCGCCGCGGCGGCGAGGTTCGTGACCAGCACGATCTCCGCGAACCGGTTGCCGATCGCGCCGAGCGTCGAGCCCGGGTTGAACCCGAACCAGCCGAGCCACAGGATCAGCACGCCGAGACCGACGAGCGGCATCGAGTGGCCGGGAATCGGACGCGGCTTGCCGTCCGCCCCGTACTTGCCGATCCGCGGGCCGAGCAGCAGCAGGGCCGCGAGCGCGCCGGTGGCGCCGATCAGGTGGACCACCGTCGAGCCGGCGAAGTCCTGCATCCCGACGTTGACCTGCAGCCACCCGCCACCGAAGATCCAGTGGCTGATGATCGGGTAGATCACGGCGCTGAACATGACCGCGTAGATCACGTAGGCGCCGTACTTGATCCGCTCCAGGGTCGTTCCCCACACGATCGCCAGCGAGACCGCGCAGAACACGAACTGGAAGAACAGGAATGCCGCGGGACTGATGTTGTAGGTCTCCAGGAACGGGAACTGCTGCGCGGCCTCGGCCGGCACAGAGCTCACGTCCAGGAAGAACCCGGAGTCGCCCGCGATCGTCCCGGCGCCGCCGAAGGCGAGCGCGAAACCGACCGCCCAGTAGGCGATCGAGGCGATCGAGAAGTTCGTGAGGATCTTCGCGATCCCCGTCCCCGCGTTCTTCATCCGCGAGAACCCGATCTCCAGCAGGGCGAAACCGGCCTGCATGAACATCACCAGCACCGCGGCGACGATCACCCAGGTGGTGTTGAGGCTCGAGACGGTGTCTTCGAGCGTGGGCCCGTCCTGCGCCGACGCAAGCGCGGGCAACGCCAGAAGCGTGCCCGCACCAACGCCGAGGCCGAGGGCCATCCTTTTCAGATATCTCCTTCGCATCAGCGCGTTCCTCCTAACCCGCCGGCCCTCTATGGCCGACGGTCGCAGTTACGGAACCTGCTCCAGCGTAGGTCGGGGGTGCGCCTGAGTCTTTAGACACAGGTCGGAAATAAAGGCGCCGCGTTTCTCCCTGCGGTCGAGGCCGCCCAAGAGTCCGGCGACTGGACCGTGCGGGAGGGTCGGAACACCGGAATTTGGGACCGTTGTACGAAGAAATCGGGCGCGCCTGTGCCGAATCCTTCAGCGATGCCGGCCACACGCCTGACTTCCCTCGACGGATCGTTCCTGCGCGTCGAGACGGAAACGCGCACATGCACGTCGCCTGGAGCGGCCTGTTCGAGCCGCCCGCCGCCGGGCTCCCGCGCCCGTCCGTGGAGGCGCTGCGCGATGAAGGTCGCCGGCCCGGCTCGGGCGCGTGCCGCGCTTCCGGCAGCGGCTGGCCTACCCGCCGCTGCGGCTGGCCGAGCCTTGCTGGATCGACGACCCGGAGTTCGACATCGCCCGGCACGTGACCGCCCTCGGGGCGCCGGATGTGCCGACTGTCGCTCGCCAGCTTCGGCGATTTCACGGACGCGGTGCTGTCAGAGCCGCTCGATCGAGCACGGCCGCTCTGGCACCTCCATCTCGTGCCGCTGCTCGAGGACGGCCGCGCCGGGCTGATCTTCAAGATGCACCACGCGCTGGTCGACGGCAAGTCGGCCGTCGAGCTGGCCCTGCTGCTGTTCGACCTCGAGCCCGAGGCCGGGCCGGAGCGCGCGCGAGACGTGGCGGCCCGACCGGCCGCCGAGCGCCGCGCGCCTGGCGCTCGACGCGGTGGTCAACAGCGCGGCCGAGCCGCTGCGCGCGGCGCGCGACATGGCCCGCGTCGCCGCCTCCCGGCGAGACGGCGGCCTGACCGGCACGCTGCGCCGAGCGGCGCTCGCGTTCGAGCGCGACCTGCTGCGCGTCGGCCCCACCCTCGTACCTGAACGCGCCGATCGGCCCGCGGCGCGCGCTCGTCCGCCACCGCGCCCGCATGGCCGACCTGCTCGAGGCCAAGCGAAAGGCCGGGGTCACGCTGAACGACGTCTGCCTGGCGGCGCTCGCCGGGGCGCTGCGCGAGCTGGCGCGGCTGCGGGGCGAGCGAGCCGCAGCCGCTCAGGGTGATGGTGCCCGGTCAGCGTGCGGGGCGAGACCGAGCGCCAGGACCTCGGCAACCGGATCTCGTTCGCTTTCATCGAGCTGCCGGTGGACTCCGGCTCGCGCGGCAGAGCGGCTCCGGGAGATCCATCGTGCGACCGCGGCGTTCAAGGCCTCCGGACGCCCGGCCGGCACCGGCGCGTTGCTCGGGGCGATCGGTCTCTTGCCCGACCCGCTCAAGGATCGAGCGGCCCAGATCGCCTCGAGCGCCGCGCGTCTTCAACCTCACGATCTCGAACATCCCCGGGCCGCGCGTTCCCGGTGTACATGCTCGGCGCGGAGCTGAGCGAGGCCTATCCGGTGGTGCCGCTCGGCGGCGAGCACGCGCTGTCGGTCGGCATGTTCAGCTACCGCGACCACATGTTCTTCGGGCTCTACGCGGATCCCGAGACGCTGCCGGAGGTAGGCGAGCTACCGCGCTGATCGACGCCGAGATGCAGGCGCTCGCACGGCTCCGCGCGACACGGCGGACCCGTGGTGAGCAGCCGAGGACGCTGTCGGCCGTGCGGACGGCCTGACGGCGACCGCGGCCCACCCTACCGCCCGGCCGGCACCAGCTCTTCGCGCAGCTGCTTCGCGGCCGCCACCATGTTCTTCAGCGACGGCTCGACCTCCTCGTAGCGGCGCGTCTTCAGGCCGCAGTCGGGGTCGACCCACAGCTGCTCGGGCTCGAGCACCTGCGCGGCGCGCCGCAGCAGGTCGGCCATCTCCTCGGTGGACGGGATGCGCGGGGAGTGGATGTCGTAGAGGCCGGGGCCGATCTCGTTCTCGTAGCCCGTGCGCTTCCAGTCCTCGAGCAGCTCCATCTTCGAGCGGGCCGCCTCGATCAGCAGCACGTCGGCGTCCATCTCCTGGATCTGCCGCATGATGTCGCCGAACTCCGAGTAACACATGTGGGTCTGGATCTGGGTCTCGTCGCGCACCGACGAGGTCGAGAGGCGGAAGGTCAGCACCGCCCAGTCGAGGTACTCGTCCCAGCGGTCGCTGCGCAGCGGCAGGCCCTCGCGGATCGCGGGCTCGTCGACCTGGATGATGTCGATGCCGGCCGCCTCGAGATCCGCGACCTCGTCGCGGATCGCGAGCGCGAGCTGCTTGCACGTCTCCGAGCGCGGCTGGTCGTCGCGCACGAACGACCACATCAGCATCGTCACCGGGCCGGTCAGCATGCCCTTCACCTGCCGGTCCGTGAGCGACTGCGCGTACTTGATCCAGTCGACGGTCATCGCGTTGGGACGCGAGACGTCGCCGAACAGGATCGGCGGCCGCACGTAGCGCGAGCCGTAGGACTGGACCCACGCGTTCTCGGTGAACACGTAGCCGTCCATCTGCTCGGCGAAGTACTGCACCATGTCGTTGCGCTCCGGCTCGCCGTGCACGAGCACGTCCAGGCCGATCTCCTCCTGGAGCCGGATCACGCGCTCGATCTCGCCGTGCATCAGGTCGAGGTACTGCTGCTCGTCGATCTCGCCGTTGCGCAGCGCGCAGCGCGCCTGGCGGATCTCGGCGGTCTGCGGGAACGAGCCGATCGTGGTGGTCGGGAAGAGCGGCAGCCCCAGCCGCTGGTGCTGGGCCTCGCGCCGCGTCGGCGAACGCGCTCTGGCGCCGGCCGTCGGCGTCGGAGATCTTCGCGAGCCGCTCACGCACCGCGGGATTGCGCGTGCGCGGCGACTCCTCGCGGTCCTCGAGCGCCTTGCGGTTCTCCTCGAGCGCGGCGCTCACGGAGTCCTCGCCCTCGTTGAGCGCCGCGCGCCAGCGTCGCGACCTCGTCCAGCTTCTGGACCGCGAACGACATCCAGCTCAGGACCTCGTCGTCGAGCCGCGGCTCGTTGCGCTTGTCGATCGGGGAGTGCTGCAGCGAGCACGACGTCGAGACCACGACCTCGCCCGCCGGTCGCCTCGTCGCAGCTCACGCAGGAGCGCGAGGCTGCGCTACAGGTCGTTGATCCAGACGTTGCGACCGGAGACGACACCGGCGAAGATCGTCTTGCCGTCGGGCCACCCGTGCCGGCGAACGAGTTCTCGGTTTGTGCTCGCCGCGCACGAAGTCGAGCCCGATGCCGGCGACCGGCAGCCGCGCCAGCACGGGAAACGCCTCGCCGACGTGGTCGAAGTAGGTGTTGACGACGATCTTGGGCGCCCTCGACCTGCCCGAGCCGCCTGTAGGCGCGCTCGAGCGCCTCCAGCTCCGCGGCGGAGCGGTCCTCGACCAGCACCGGCTCGTCGATCTGCACCCACTCGGCGCCGAGCCGCCCAGCTCTCGCAGCACCTCGGCGTAGACCTCGACGAGCGAGTCGAGCAGCTCCAGCCGGTCGAACTCCTCACCGGCGCACTTGCCCTGCAGCAGCAGCGTGAGCGGGCCGATCAGCACGGGCTTGGTCTCGATCCCGAGCTCCTTGGCCTCCTGGTACTCGTCGAACGGCTTGCGCGAGGAGAGCCTGAAGCTCATCCCGCGCTCGAGCTCGGGGACGATGTAGTGGTAGTTGGTGTCGAACCACTTCGTCATCTCCATCGCGGTCACGTCGACGCCGCCGCCCTGGCGGCCGCGGGCCATCGCGACAGCGACATCGAGGCGGCGCGCGACGAGCTCGTGAGCCGCGGCATCGAGGTGGGCGATACCTTCCACTTCGGCGAAGATGGCCAGACACCCGGCCTCGATCCCGAGCGGCGCAGCTACGCGACCTTCATGCCGTTCCAGGATCCCGACGGCAACACCTGGCTCGTCCAGGAGGTCCAGCGCGACTGGCGCGTCCAACCGGTCAAGATCGAGGACGGGGTCGCCGCCTGACCCGCCCTGCGGGATACTGACGCGGTCGCCTGCCGGCGGCGGGGGAGGAACGCATGGGCCCGGATTGGCTGCCCGTCGGAACCTACACACAGCGGGGTCACTTCGACCCCGTCGACAAGGATCCGATCAACCTTGCGTACGTGGGCAGGCTGGGCGATCTCGAGTTCGTCCGGCGAACGACGTTGACGGTCCTCAAGCTCGACTGGGACAAGCACGTCGGGAATCAACTGTTCGTGGAGCCCGCGAGTCCCCACGTCGGTCATCTTCAGGACTTCAACCTCACCGACCGACCGTTCGGCACGTTTGGGCGGACCCACACCCGCATCTACCAGCTGTTCACGGCGCACCCGGAGTTCGGGACGGTCGTCGCGTCTCCGATCCATGAAGAGTCGTGGGCACTCTGTGACCCCCTCTTCAACGACGCCGTCAAGGAAAAGGGATTCGACTCCGCCCGAGACTGGGCGGTGGCACGCCTCCTGCAGGAGGGCCACGAAGCCCTGTACATCCCGCTCCCGCACTTCGGGCCGGTCGACCAATGCAACAAGCGGGCGGTCGACACCGACGGGCTTTGTGCGGTCGTCGCCGAGGCCGGGTTCTTCGACTCCCTGCACCATCCGCCGACGTATTCCCGGCAACAGGGACGGTTGCCCGCATGGTAGCCACGAGCGTCGAGGCCTTCCCCGACGGTCGCATCCGGCTCTCCCGGCGGGTGACGGTCGATCGGAGGGGTCAGCGGATCGACGGGCTCTTCGTGGGTCGGCCGCCGCTGTACCTCTGGCAGGAGGGCGCCGACGACGCCCCGACCCTCCAGATGTGGCTCGCCGATGACTGCCTGGTGTTCCTGGACGAGGCTCGAGCGCAATGCCGAGTTCGCCTTGGTGGATCGCCAGCTGACTACGGCCGAGCATTCGCATCGATCGTCCAGGGCCCCGGGTCCGCGCTCCTCGACGCGGGGCCGGAGTCCGTGCGCCAGGGTCCCGTGAAGGCCGGCATCCGCTATCACCATCGCGATCCGCGTGCGTACGTCCAAAGTGCGACCTTCGACACCGACAGCCTGCCCGTCGATCTGACGACCTCGGACTTCCGCGTGACCTGGAGTCGTGTGGATGTGCCGGACTCCGATGCGCAGCCGCGGATGCCGGACTTCCGGTCGTGGCGCATCGAGGTCTACGAGCACGAGCCGCGGTCGGACGCGCGGCAGCCTGCAGCGGCGGCCGCCGGCGCCCGCCCGGACGAGGCCTTCGCGTATCGGTCGGGCGCGATGCCGCGCCCCCAGCTGCATGCCATCTGGGGCGCTGGTCCGGAGCGTGTCCGGATGTCGATGGGCGTGCCGGTCGAGCGCGGCCACCTCGCCCGCGAGGCCGTCCGCGCGGCCGGTGGGGGCATCGAGCAGCCCGTGATCGTCACGGGCATCGGGACTCGTGCCGAGGCCGCAGCCGGCCGAGTGTCGTGGCTGACCAGTGTCCAACCCCAGGACGATCTGGCCGACGTTGTTCGCGGAGGCGGAGCGACCCGAACCGGTCGACGCCTGGAAGGCCAGGGTCTTCGACCGGGTGCTCGAGAAGATCGATCCGGACCGCTTGACGTCTCGCTGACGCGCGGAACGCGGTCGTCTGCCAGGTACTTGACGGCACACACTGTGTGCCATACACTGTGCGTCAGCCATGACAACCGTCGATCCCGCCCCCACCGATGCCGCGGCTGACACCGCGTTCGAGAACCTGCGCCTGGAACTCCGGCGCGGCGCACTCGTCGTCGCGGTCCTCGCCAGCCTGCGGAGCGAGCACTACGGCTACGCGCTCCGCAAGTCGCTGGCCGAGCAGGGGATGGAGATCGACGAGAACACCCTCTACCCGCTCCTGCGCCGGCTCGAGACGCAAGGCCTCCTCGACAGCGAATGGCGCGAGGAGGACCGCCGGCCAAAGCGCTTTTATCGACTATCGGCGGCCGGCCAGCTGACCCTGGCCCGGCTGCTCGAGCAATGGACCGAACTCGAGTCGTCGCTCGAGCGGATCCTCACGGAGAACCCGACATGACCCTCGTCGATCGATATCTCCGCGCGGTCAGGGAGCACCTGCCGCGCGCCGAGCAGGACGACATCATCAACGAGCTGTCCGACAACCTGCAGTCGCGGATGGAGGACGAAGCCGCCGAGCGCGGCCACCCCCTGTCCGAGGACGAGGAGGCGGCCATCCTCAAGGAATTCGGGCACCCGATGGCGGTCGCGGCCCGATATCGAGGTGACGAGCGGACGGTGACGTTCGGCGGCCGGCTCATCGGCCCCGAGCTCTTCTCGCCGTACATGAAGGTCCTCGCCGATCAACGTGGCCATCACCGTCCTGATCGGAGCCATCGCCCTGGTGGCCGGCGCGACGATCTGGTCGGGATTTGCGGGCATCCTCGTGCCGCTCGCGATCCAGTTCACGATCGTGACCGCGATCTTCGTGTGGATCGACCGACGCTGGATCCGCGACCCCGATGGCTGGGACCCGCGGACCGTCACCTCGACCGGCCCCGACATCGATGTCACCACCCTGGACGGCATCTCCGACCAGCTGCTCGGCAAGGCCTATCCCCGGGCGGTCAGCATCGCGGCGTCGATCCTGGAGTTCGGCATCGCCGCGGTCGTGCTGACCGTCGCCCTGCAGATCGGCGTGCCGGAGCAGATCGAGTTCTTCAAGCCCGGACCGGGGTGGGAGGACGTGTACGTCCCGGCCATCGCCGTGCTCGTGGTCTCTTTGATCGTCCCGGTCGTGACCCTGATCCGGCCGCGCTGGACCCGGTTCCGGGTGGCGTCGCACGCCGCGATCGACATCGCCGTGGTCGTGATCGGGCTCGTGTCGCTGGCCCTCGGCAACTGGGTGGTCCTCGTCGATCCAGCCACGGCGACCGCCGACGAGGTGAGCTTCGTGGAGGCCGTCAACTCCATCACGCGCATCTCGATCGCGGTGGCTGTCGTCCTGACGGCGGTTTCGGCGGCCCTCGAGATCCGACGGCTCATCCAGATGCGGACGGCCGGCTGAAGCGAGCCGTGCTGATCGTCATCAACGGCTCGATCGCCAGTGGCAAGAGCACGATCGCGCGTGCGTACGCCCGCCACCTCGCCGCTCGCGGGATCGAGGCCGCGGTCATCGACCTGGACCTGCTCTACGACATGCAGCACCACACGCCCGGCGTCGCGAAAGACGACGACGAGACGTGGGCGATCGCTCGACGCGCCGCCGCGGCGCTGACCGACACGTTCCTGTCCGAAGGCGTTCGTGACGTGGTGGTCGAAGGGACGTTCTTCACGCCGGCCGAACGGGCCGCGTACCTGGACGCGCTCAGCACACGCCTCGCTCCGAAGTTCGTCACCCTGAGCGTCGGGTACGACGAAGCGCTACGGCGCGCCCAGGCCGACCTATCGAGGGGTGTCTCCCGGGACCCGGCGTTCCTGCGGCCCTACTACGACCGGGTCGAAGGTGATGTCGCCGCGGTCCCGGCCACCGACCTCATCCTCGATACGGAACGGCTCACGCCGGAGGAAGCAGTCGCGGCGATCGCGGCCTTCGCCGCGGACCCGGGCTGAGCACGGCTCAGGCGCGGAAGTCGCTCTTGCGGGACGCCCACCTGGGAACAGGCTCGCAGGCTCCGGGACGCTCCAGTACCGCTCGATCTCGTCATCGGGCCAATCGGGAAGCCGGTCGCCGTCGTACGTGTGGACGATCTCTTCGCCCATGGTCGATGTGAACTCGTGGCCCTCTGTGTCCATGTACGTGGTTCCCAGCCCGGCGTCGTTCACGCGAGCCTAGCCAGCTGAGCTTGAAGCTCGCGCCGTTCCCACAACGGCGGCACCTTGACTGGGTTGAACCACTGCCCGTCATTGCGCTGGGCCACGACGACGTTGAGGGCGGGACCGCGCCGATGTTCCGCAGGACCCAGCAGCCCTGCTCCGGATCGTCGACGAAGACGAGGACCGGCTTCGTCGCCCGCGGGTCCGATCCCGCCACAGGCGCACGCGCTCGTACCGCTTCAGAGTGCGGCGCCCCGAGTCGCTGTTTCGGTCGGCGGACAGATGACGCCTTGCGATGACCGCATGAACAGGACCGGCGTCGCCCATTCGAGGGTGCTCGGGATCGCCATGGCACGGCCTTGCGCGCCGCGCCAGCGCGACATCGACACCGCGTCCGTCGACGATCGCCTCGTAGAAGTGTGCGGGTGAACTCGATCGCGGCGTCGTCCGTGATCTCGAACTGCATCGCGACGACGGCCGGCGTTCCCTGCTGGACCAGCGAACCGGCGGTGCTCGAGAACAGGTCGTGCACGCTGCCCTGCGCACCTTCGCAGGCGTTGAGGACGACGAGCCGGAGGTCCGTGTTCCTTCCAGCAGGCGGGCGACCGACCGGCGGACAGCACTTCTGTTCCACCTTCGTCGCCCACGAAGGCGATCATGCCCTCGCCGCTCCGCCTTGTCGAAGCGCCGTGTCCGATGAAGTGAGAGACGTGCCACGGTCCCTGACGGAGCGCCTTCTGCAGGTCCCTCCGGACCCGCTTGTCACCCACTGAAGCTCGAGGCGGTCGTCTTCCAGCCAGTGGCCGGACGGCGTCCTCGAACCGCCGCCGCTCGTGCTCCACGTCGAGAGCGTCCAGGTCCGCCGGGCTCGCATCATCCCAAGGATGCGCAGCCGCCCGCGAACGTTCAGTGGCTCGATCGAATGCGGACGTTCGATGTATCGGATGACCGGAGTGAGCTCCGACAGGGACAGGTAGTCGCCGTGCCGAGGGTCGGAACAAAACTCCCACAGGGAAGGGCCGCCGAGCCGCGGCAATTCGAACCGAAGTCGGACGCGGAGCGGGACACCATCATGTACGGCGCGGGCCCAGGGAGGCGTCGTACCGGCTTCGGACCTCGCCCGACGACGAGGGCATCGAACAGAGCCTTGCCCGAACTCCTGGACGGCAGCTTCTTCCGCTTGCACCCGCTCGCGCATGGCCGCCACCGACGCCCACCGAGGGCTTCTCCAGGCGCGATGTTGCGCTCGAGATCCGCCGCCCTCGACCGGGAGGCCGAAGTTGGTTCCGCGTTCGCCGGCCGGGAACGGGCGGCGGCCTCCGCACGTCGCCGTCCTTCCGAATTTCGAGGTCGAAATCGAGCTCCGCCATCTGTCGACCAAGAGCTTCGGGCCGAGGGCCTCGCATCGTCAACGGGGTAGCTGAATTGCGACGTGCGGTGTGGACACACCTCGACGTTTGTCGCCGGTCCTATGCTGGGCTGCCGGCCCGCGATGCCGCGGGCGGGCGAGCACGTCACGGAGTATGGTCGATGTCCGAAGCGCAACCGAAGGTCCCCGAGGCTCCCGCCGCACTGGTTCATCCGGATGGCCTGGGCGGTCCACCGGGCTTATCACCGGTCACGGGCGGGCGCCGAGGCCTCTGGCTGCCGAAGCCCGGGAAGTGGGGGACGATGCGGCTGACGACCGTCGGCCGCAAGACCGGCAAGGAGCGCATCGCGATCCTCGGCTACTACGAGGACGGCCCGAACCTCGTGACCATGGCGATGAACGGCTGGATGGAAGCCGAACCGGCGTGGTGGCTGAACCTCCAGGCCAGCCGACGTACCGTCGAGACGAAAACGGCACGCGCGCCGTCCGCGGCCGGCCGCCGAGGGCGAGGAGCGCGAGCGCCTGTGGGCGAGTGGAACGAGTTCGGCGAGACCCGACGGGTACGCCACCCGGCGCCCGCGAGACGGCGGTCGTCGTCCTGGAGCCGCGGGCAGAGTAGCTTGCCTCGGTCGCCGGCATCGGCTGCGAGCGAGGCTAGGGGAGGGGTGTTGTCGCCGCGGGGTCGTAGCGACG
>CAVWYB010000042.1:0-182380 GCA_963759145.1 uncultured Solirubrobacterales bacterium | reverse complement strand
TCCGCGGCTCGTCCCGCAGCCCGGGGCAAATATGGTGCCATGGACGTGGATCAGATCGAAGAGTTTCGTAACACGATGCTCGTGCGCCAGATCGAGGCGGAAGCGGCTTTCGTGCAAGGCGACCCAGAACCACGGATGAAGTTGTGGTCGAAACGGGATCCCGTGACTCTGTTCGGGGCCATCGGCATGAGCGAGTCAGGCTGGGAGCAGCTCAGCCAGACCTTTACCTGGGTTGCGTCCCGATTCTCGAACGTGAGCGACTATCGCTTCGACGTCGAGCTGGTCGAGGTCACCGGAGACATGGCCTACACGCTCGGCTTCGAGCGCTTCAATGGCTCCATCGCCGGGCGTCCCGTCGAGCCGGTCACCGTCCGTGTGACGCACATCTACCGGCGCGAGGACGGTGAATGGAAGATCGTTCACCGACACGCCGACAATCCGGGGCGCGACCCTCGCCCGGCGGACGACCAGCAATCTTCGTCATGAAGCCGCGGTAGCGGTCCCACCGGCTTCCTGCGCGAGGTCCTTGTTCTCGGGGACGAACTTGCTCGCCGTGAACGTCGCGCCCTGGGGGTCGGTGATGATCGGTCATCCGGACCCACGGAGCGTCGAACGGCGGAACGACCACCTGCCCGCCGAGCTCCGCGGCTTTCGCGGCGGTCGCGTCCGCGTCGTCGACGGCGAACGTCACGCCCCAGTGAGGCGGTGTCTCGCGGCTGGTCGTCGGGGATCGGGTTGAGGCTTGCGACCACGTCCTCGAAGCCCGCCGGCGCGCCGACCTCGGCCATCCGCTCGCGCATGCCGGGTTCGCTTTGCTCGAGGTGGTCGCCATAGCCGGGCAGGGTCCACATCGCTGAAGCCGCCGTCCAGGCTCGAGGGTCTCCCAGCCGAACACCGGCCGTAGAAGGCCTTCGCCCCCTCCGGGTCGCGCGTGTTGAGGTCGTTGAAGTTCAGGCTGCCGGGCTCGTTGACGATCCTGGCGCCCCGGTGGTGCTTCGCCTGCCACACGCAGAACGCGGCGCCCGTCGGGATCCGCGAACACCGCCATCCGCCCCGCGTCCATGACGTCGAACGGATCCGTCAGCACCCTGCCGCCGGCCTCGCGCACCTTGGACGCCGTCTCGTCGGCGCTCTCGACCCAGACGTAGGTGTTCCAGACCGCCATGGGCGGCGCACCCTCGGGCTGCGATCCGACCGCGGCGACGTCGCCGCCGTGAAGCCGGCCGATGAAGTACTTGCCGGGCGATCCCGGCGGCAGCACGTTCTCGAACTCCCATCCGAACAGGCCGCAGTAGAAGTCGACGGCCGATTCCGGGTCGGGCTGGCTCGTGTCCACCCAGCACGGGACCCCGGGCATGTATCCGTCTCGTTCGTTCATCGGTGCTCCTTTCTCGTTTGCCGACACGGCGGAGCACGCTACGAGGCGTTTAGGTCAGGATCTGTCCTCAATTTCGAGGAGGATCGAATCTCACATGAGCGAGACCTCGAGCCGACTCCTGGAGCTCCTGTCGCTGCTGCAAGCGCGCCGGGACTGGCCGGGCGGCGAGCTGGCGGACCGGCTCGAGGTATCGGGGCGGACGATCCGGCGCGACATCGAGCGCCTGCGGACTCTCGGCTATCCGGTCGAGTCGCTGAGCGGACCAGCCGGCGGCTACCGGCTACGCGCCGGCACGGCGATGCCGCCGCTGCTGCTCGACGAGGACGAGGCGATCGCGATCGCGGTTGGGCTGCGCACGGCCGCGCGGGCGTCTGTCACCGGCATCGAGGAAACCTCCATCCGCGCGCTCGTCAAGCTGGAGCAGGTCCTGCCGGCACACCTGCGCCGCCGCGTGGGCGCCCTGGGGTCGGCGATGATCTCGCCCCCTGTCACCGGCCCGACCGTCGACCCCCAGCATCTGACGGTGATCGCTGCGGCATGCCGCGAGTCCGAGTGCCTTCGCTTCAGCTATCGAAGCCGCGACGGCAGCGAAACGCGCCGCGAGGTCGAGCCGCACTCGCTCGTCAACCTCGGGCGCCGCTGGTACCTCGTCGCCTGGGATCGCCGCCGAACCGACTGGCGGACATTTCGCGTCGACCGCCTCGACCGGCCCGCTGCGACTGGCGGGACCTACACGGCGCGCGAGCTGCCCGCGAAGGACGCCTCCGCCTACGTCGCGCGAAGCATCTCGGATGCCCCGAGCCGCTTCGAGGCGCGTGTGACCGTGCACGCATCCGCGGCTGAGATCGCGAGCCGCCTGCCGCCCTACTGGGGAACGTTCGAACCGATCGACGCGCACAGCTGCGAATACCGGGCCGGCGACGATGACCTCGGGTGGCTTGCGATGCGGATCGCGATGCTCGGCGTGGACGTCGAGGTGCACGAGCCGCCGGAGCTGATCGAGCATCTGAGGGGGCTGGCGCGACGGCTGCGCCGAGCCGCCGGCTCGAGCAGCCCGATGAGTTCCTCGCCACGCGGCGGTCATATCCGGTGATGAGGTCAACCGCAGCGCAGAGTGCCAAACAGCCATCCGCTACCAAGGAGACCCGATGAGAATCCTCGCCGTGAACACGTTCATGACACTCGATGGAGTCATGCAAGCGCCCGGCGGCCCGGACGAGGACCCCACCGGCGGGTTCACGCACGGCGGCTGGGCCGTCAACTACTTCGACGACGAGATGATGGAGCAGATGGCCGAGTCAAAGCCCTACGAGCTGCTGCTCGGCCGCGGCACCTACGAGATCTTCGCGGCACACTGGCCATACGACGAGGGCCCGATCGCCGACCACCTCAATGGCACCCGCAAGTACGTTGCCTCGAAGACGCTGAAGCAGGTGGAATGGAACAACTCCACCCTGATCACCGGCGATGTCGCCGAATACGTCGCCACACTCAAAAGTGAGGACGGACCTGAGATCCAGGTCCATGGCAGCCCGGGCCTCATCCAGACGCTGCTCAGGAATGACCTCATCGACGAGTTCCGCATGTGGATCTTCCCCGTCGTGATCGGCACCGGCAAGCGCTTCTTCGGTGACGGCACGATGCCCGCCGGCCTGAAGCTGGTCGACAGCAAGGTCTCGAAAAGCGGCGTCACGATCAACACCTACCAACCAGCAGGCGACATCGACCCGGGGTCCTTCGAGTTCGACGAGCCGACCGAGGCGGAGGTCGAGCGGCGCCAGCGCCTCACGACCGGCTAGTCCTCAGGGCGTATCCGGGCATCGGCTGTAACGCTCTTGCGCTAGTGCAAAGAGCCCTCCCCAGACCGACGACAGTCAACCCGTGTTGGGCCAGCATTCTTGGATTAATGGCTGCCACCCGAGGATCTGGCGAGAGGGACGCGCCGCCGCCGCGGGGCGACGCCGTTCGCCATCCCCTGAAGCATGCGGAGCATGAGTTCGCACATCTTCGCGAGGTCGTCGATGAAGGTGAGAGCCCGGCTACGCCGGTGATCCTCATTGCCGGCCTGCTCCTCATTCTGGTCCCGATCGCGGGATTGTGGATCTGGGCTGTCCTCTCCCTCTACAACTGGTCCGTGTGACCGCCGGCCCGCCGGCATCTATGTGAGCGACGCGCTCAGCGCTCCCCTCCACCGAGTAGCCCGATGCGCCCTAATACCCCGGGGGGGTATGCTAACGTGATCGACGACAGGTCACGAGGCGGGAGGAATCCTGGAAGCTGCAGCTCACGGCGAGCACGACCATCATGAGATGCCCACGTCGGGAAGCGCACTCAACGTCGTCGCCTTCAGCGCCACGCTGCACTGCTTGACGGGTTGCGCTCTGGGCGAGATCGCCGGCGTGGTGATCGGAACGGCGCTCGGCTTTTCGAACCTCGGCACGGTCGCTCTCGCGGTTGCGCTGGCGTTCCTGTTCGGCTACACCCTCACGAGCCTGCCGCTCCTGCAGGCGGGACTCGCCCTCAGCGCCGTGGTGCCGATCGCGCTCGCCTCGGACACGCTCAGCATCGCCACGATGGAGATTGTCGACACCGCGATCATTCTGGCCGTGCCGGGAGCGATGGATGCCGGCGTGGGCACGCTGCTGTTCTGGGGAAGCCTGTCCGTCGCCCTCGTGATCGCCGGCGCGGTCGCGTTTCCCGTCAACCGATGGCTGATCGCGCGCGGCAAGGGACACGTCGCTGTGCACAACACGGGCATCCACGGCGGCCCGCCGACCCGCTTGGTGGCCGCTGTCGCGGCGGTCGCGGCGGTCTTTGGAACCGTGGTGCTCACGGCCGAGGCAATCAACTCGGATGGAGGCCATGGGGGCGGGCATGGACGCACCAACGGCATGACCCTCGCACTTGGCACGACGGAGTTTCCGCGCGACCGCTCGGACCAGTTCGGCTTCCGCATTCTCGGCTCGGACGGCGAGCCGGTGCGGGAGTTCGAGATCGTGCACACGAAGCGCATGCATCTGATCGTCGTCCGGCGCGACCTCACCGGCTTCCAGCACCTGCATCCCAGGTTGGACGCGAACGGAACCTGGCACACGCGTCTTCGCATTCCGGAGGCCGGCAGCTACCGCGTCTTCGCCGACTTCAAGCACAAAGGCGAAACGCAGACCCTCGGGGCGGATCTGGAAGTCGACGGTACCGTCGACTGGAGGCAATTGCCGGCTGAGGCCAACCACGCCCGGACCGAGGACGGCTACGAAGTCCGCATGGACGGCGGCAGCTCCCCCGGACGTGAGGCGGAACTTCGCTTCTCCGTTCTTCTGGACGGGAAACCGGTCGCAGTTGAGCCATACCTGGGCGCGGGCGGTCACCTGGTCGCCCTGCGCGAAGGTGACCTTGCGTATCTGCATGTTCACCCCGCCGGACACGGGGCTACGCCCGAGCATCCCCATGCGGCTGAGCCGGTGGCCTTCATGACCGCGTTCCCGACCGAGGGGCGGTACCGCCTCTTCTTGCAGTTCAAGCACGCCGGAAAGGTGCACACGGCCGCGTTCACGCGGGAAGTCTCGGAGTCCTCGAACGGCGGAGGGCACGAAGGAGGCCACCATGGCTGACACCAAAACGCGCGGATACACCGCGACGAAGGACGAGCTGCTGAAGCGGCTGAGCCGCGTCGAGGGCCAGGTCCGCGGGGTTTCGAAGATGGTCGAAGAGGATCGGTACTGCGTCGACGTTCTGACGCAGATCGGCGCGATACAAGCGGCGCTCGACAAGATCTCCCTGGGGCTACTCGACGGCCACGCTCGTCATTGCTTGGCCGGTGAAGGGGAAGGGCCTTCCACACCTGAAGCTCAGGCCGACGAGCTGATGGGCGCGGTCGGACGGATGCTTCGGCGCTAACGCATCAAATCAGTTTGATGTATTGTCCGGCGTCGTGATCGCCGCGGCCCCAACCGACACGCCCCCACCTCCGCGGTTTCTGCGGCTCGCGGGCCACCCCTTGCGCTGGCGGCTGCTGAGCGAACTGGCGCGCAGCGATCGGCGTGTCGGCGAGCTGTGTGAGCTGGCCGGGCAGCGCCAGAGCCTGGTCTCGTACCACCTCCGCCAGCTGCGCGACGGCGGAGTGGTCTCGGCCCGCCGCAGCCTCGCCGACGGCCGTGACACCTACTACGTGCTCGAGCTGCCGCGCTGCGGTGAGTTGCTCGTCAGCGCCGGCGCCTCGCTGCACCCGGGCCTGGCGTCGGCCGTTGGCACACACCCCGGCCGCGGCTTGGCACGAGCGCGCGTGCTGTTTCTCTGCACGGGCAACAGCGCCCGCTCCCAGATGGCCGAGGCGCTGGTCGAGCAGCTGTCCGGCGGCGTGGTGCGCGCGGCCAGCGCCGGCAGCCATCCCAAGCCGCTGTATCCCAACGCAGTGCGGGTGATGCGAGAGCGCGGGATCGATCTCGCGGGTCGCCGTTCCAAGCACCTCAGCGAGTTCACCGGCCGGCGCTTTGACTACGTGATCAGCCTCTGCGACCGCGTGCGCGAGATCTGTCCCGAGTTCCCCGGCAGACCGCAGGCGATCCACTGGAGCGTCCGCGACCCGGGACGCGAGCCGGGGACCGACGACGAGACCCTGCCGGCGTTCGAACGCACAGCCGCTGAGCTCGAGACGCGCATCGGCTTTTTGCTCGAGGCGATCAAACACACCACCGACTCCCAGGAGGTCACCGAGCATGCCTGACGAGTTCGTCAATGTCCGCTACATGGTCGACGACGTCGAAAACGCCGTCGCCTTCTACACCACCCATTTCGGCTTTGAGCTGCGCTCCAGCGCCGCCCCCGCGTTCGCCGACGTCATCCGGGGCCACCTGCGTCTATTGCTGAGCGGCCCCGCCAGCTCGGCCGGGCGACCGATGCCCGACGGGCGCACACCCCAGCCGGGCGGCTGGAACCGTATCCACCTGATCGTCGAGGACCTCGCCGGCGAAGTCGAGCGGTTGCGAGCCGCGGGGCTGACTTTCCGCAACGACATCGTCAGCGGCCCGGGCGGCCGGCAGATCCTGCTCGACGACCCCGCCGGCAACCCGATCGAGCTGTTCCAACCCGCCGGCGCTTCAGTGATCTGACGCCGGCGAACCCAGACTCGAGCCCAAGATTTGCCGCTTTTCCTCGGCGAACTCCTCGTCGGTGAGCGCACCGCGATCGCGCAGGTCCGCGAGCTGTCCAATCAGCTGGACGTCAGACGAGGCAATCGCTCTCTTACCGTTGAGCCTTGCGCCACCGTTAGCGCGTGCGCCGGAATCCGAGCTCCTGGGCGCCAGGGCAGCATGCGCCCGGGTGAGACCCGCATCGACGCGGCGGTGGAGCTTCTGCCACCACGGATGGAGGTCGAGCTGCATGCCGCGCTCGTCCGGGAATTCACGGGCGACCTGGCGCCGCAGCAGCTCCGTCCCCACGACCATCAGCACAGCGATCACCACCAGGCTGATCGGCTCGCGGAACGCAAGGGTCGGTCCCCACCAGAGCAGCAGCAGGAACGCGACCGCGACAAACGCATATGTGAGGACCGGGCGGTCGCGCAGTACGGGCGCGGTCAGCCGGCGGAGGCTCCGAGCGATCGGAGTCGGACCCGCAAGCGCCGCCGCCCCAATCAGGAAGAGGCCGTCGATCATCAGGAAGATCGCCGTCTGCGAGAGGAGCGAGGTCCCGATGCTCCAGACAGCGCCGGCGGCAGGACGAACGGTCTCGTTCTGAGAGAGCTGGTCGACGACGTAGCCGCCGATCACGCCGCGCGCGATCAGGGCGAGGAGACCGGCGGCGATCGCACCGATTCCGATGTTGCGAAGTGCCACCCGTCGCCAATCCCGTGCCAGGAGCAGTGCGGTCGCATATAGAGCCACTCCCAACAGGACCAACACCAGAGCAAGGTCTCGAATCCCGCGCGCGATCTGCTGAGCGGTCCTGAGCTGATCGGAATGGAGGATCTGAAGCTGGGCCGTGCCGGCGGGAAGCGAAATGCCCGTCGGGCCGGCGACCTGCTGAACGAGGTCCTTCAAGTCGAGGCTCACGGTCCCGTTGTCGGTCGAGACCGGCCCCTCGCCTCCGTCGATCATCGCCAAGAGCTGGCGATGGGCGAGCCGGTTGGCTCGCATCCAGACCTCCAGGGCGAGAGGAGTTGCGAGGGTCCTCTGCGCGGCCTGCTGAATCACGACCCGTAGTCCCGCGGCAGCCGGACCCGCGAGCACCCGATCTTGGCTCGGAAATAGGCGCGCGAGCTCACGCGCGACGTCGACGTTCGCGTAGAGCACATTGACCTCGTACGTCGCCAGCGCGCCCCGGACCTTCGAGTTCTCGAGCAGCTTGCCGCTCGTACTGGTCCACTCGTCCGTGTTCAGGGCCTGCCGGTCGAGCCAGACGGCGAAGACGCCGACCGTCGCGACGAGCGATGCGAGCACGATGAGCACCGTGACGAGCCGCTTATGTACGCGACCCGTCACGGTGCTCTGCCTCGCGGGCACGATCGGCCGGCCCTGGGTCCCTAGGACTGCGCGCCCGCCGCGGATGCTCCCGAGGGACGGCTCACCGTCGATGCTTCGGGCGCCTCGCTCGCGAGGCCGAGGCCGCCGACCGCCATCAGCGCGCCGCCGAGGAGGCCCACGAACGGACCCGCCCCGAGGGTCGTGGATGCGTGTGCGGCGACCGAGACTCCGCCTCTGCTGAGCGGAACGAGGCCGTTCACGGCGCCGGTCGTTCCGAGATCCGGGAAGTCGAACATGCGCACGACGCAGTACGCCGCGATCGCCAGGCCGAGAATCCCGGCCGCCGCTCCGGCGGTCCGCGCAGCGCTCGACGGCACGAACAAGAGGACCGCGCCGACCGCGGCCGCGACGACGAGCAGCACCGTGCCCAGCGTTGTGATGTCCCACAGCGTGTAGGACTTGCTCGACTGGAAGCCCACCTGCCCGGCCTGCGCCGCGACGGAGACGTCGTGTGTGTACCAGGTGATGGCAGTCGCCACGAATACGACGACGGCACCGATCACTCCGAGGACGTGGGTTGTGCGAAGGCTCATGGCGTTTCTCCTTGGTTGTGGGGTCTGAGCACGTCTAGAGCCTGCGGGGGGACCGAGCTGCCGGCGAAGACGTCCCCGGGGCGGCCGCCATACGCGCCAGGTATGGATCAGTCAGCGGCGTGGTCGCTTTGGGGCACGGAAGCCGGCGTCCCCGCCACGGAGCGAATCTCCTTGGTGAGCGACAGGATCTGCTTCGAGAGGTCGAGCAGCTCGTCGTTTTGCCGGTCTTCCTCCTGCACCGTCTTCCACTGCTGGTCGGCGATCACCTGTCGCTTTGCATCCGCGCGGTTCTGGCTGATCATCACGAAGGTCGACAGGAAGATCGCCTCGAGTGACACGATCATCGTGAGCAGACCGAACGGATACTTCTCGACACCGAACCCGATCCAGCACCCGAACCAGATCACATGCAGGTAGACGAAGGTCATCGACCCCGCGAACGTCGTGATCTTGTCGGCGATCCGGTTCTGGATGCTCTTGCCGCGCTCCTCGGCGTGCTTGATCAGCGCGGGATTGACGGGCTCCGGGAGCTTCATCGGGAGCAGCCAGCGAACCGGGCCGCCGTGCGGTCCGCCGTTTTGAGCTGACTGAGCCTCGGCCGATGACGGTTTGCTTGCCACGATTGCTCCCTTCGCCGCTGGTGGTCAGTCGGCGCGGAGGCCCCACGAGTCGAGGCCTCCGCGCCGAGTGGACGGAGCTTCAGCTGCTGCCCGCACCGACCGGGTGGTCGATGTGGAGCTTTGCCTTCAGCTCCGCGATCTTTGCCTGGATCTTCTCTTTCCTTTCGGCGCGCCGCTGCTCGTGAAGCCGCTTCCGCGCCGCCTTCTTCGCGGCGCTTTGTGCATCCTCGACTGCGGCGATCTCGGCTTCGACGTCATCCAGGGGCCGACGAACGATCGTGCCGCCGAGCCGCTCAATTGCGGCGTCGACGGCATCCGGGCTGTCCTCGGACACCTCGGCCATGAGGGCCGCGTGACCGACCCGCGCCGAGCGCGACAGCGCTTCCAGGACCGACTCCGTCTCATCGGCGTCGTCCATGTCGAACAGCGAGCCGATCAGGACCCCTGTAGCACCGCCAAGCAGGACTCCGAGCGGACCACCGAGGATGCCGATGATCAAGCCGACGATGCCGCCGGTAGCCGTTCCCGCGTATCCGATGTCACCGACCTCGTCCTTGACGACGATCTTGCCGTCATCCTGACGCACGATGACCGCGGCTCCGGCGAGATCGACCTGCCCTTGGTCGCCGAGTTCCTTCAGCTTCGTCAGGGCCTCGTAAGCGTTTGCGTCTTCCGCGAAGCTCACGGCGATTACGTTTTCCATTGCCTTCCTTTCATCCGACGTTGGACAGCATCGAGAGCGTGCGCCGTCTCGCCGGAAGCGGCCATACCGATCGGCCGTATCGGCCAGAGCCGGGACTTCTCGCCCGAGCGTCAGCGTCCAAGGAGCGCGGCGACGGAGCTGACGGCGATCGCGACGATTCCGGTCCCGAACAGATAGGAGAGCAGTGCGTGCGCGGTTAGAAGTCCGCGCCCGGGCGGACCGGTGTGACCGGCCTGCGCAAGCGCGAATCCGACCTCGACGAGGCTTGCGGCGCCGGCGGCCACGAGCACTGCTTCCGCCCCAGTTCGTGAGGCATCCTCGGCGCGGGCGATCCGAGCCCTCGTTGCGGCGTCGGAGCCGGCCACCGTCAGCCACAACCAGACGACGAAGACGAGCGCTGCGACGTCGGAGGCGGAGAGGGCTGCGACGGGAACTGAGTTGTCGGGCACGGACAGCTCGTTGGTGGCCTCGGGCCCGGTCTGCGGCCTCGAGTTTCGGACCGGTATATGAGAATCGAAGGCCGGCGTGAACCAGCAGCTATGGGACGCACCAAGAAAGCACCCCTCACGCGGTAGCGGGAAGAAGCATCTGACAGTCCCCAAGCAGCCAAAAAGATCGGCACTCGCCCGAAGGTGGGTTCGGTGAGAGAGGAATAGAATTCCTGGGGCCATGCCGACGCCGTGGGTAGCCGTGAGAGCGGAGGCGAATCCGCTGACGCGCGCTCGGGAGCTTCAGCGAAGCTGGGAGCACCTGGTCGCCGGCGGCGGCCTCGAACCTGAACTCGCGCCCGAAGCGACGCAAGGTCTCCGTCCCACGATCCTGGAGTCCTGGCGGCGTTCGTTTGCTACTGGCCTGAAGCCAACCGACCTGCTGGCCCCGATCGAGGTAGAGCAGTCGACGGTGCGCGAGCGGTGGCTGGAGCATCCGCTCGGGTCACTCGTGCACGTACTCGCCGAGCAGCTCGAGGTCCTGGCTGAGGACTCGAAGAGCCTCGTCGTCGTCACTGATGCGTCCGGTCTCGTCTTGCACAGAGTGGGCGCCGATTGGCTGAAGGAGCGCGCAGCCGAAATGCATCTCGTCGAAGGCGCGCAATACAGCGAGGCAGTTGACGGCACGAACGGCATTGGGACGGCGCTCGCCGCAAATCACGCCTTTCAGGTGTTCGCCTTCGAGCACTTCAACGCACGCCACCACGAATGGATGTGCACTGGCGCTCCAGTGCACGATCCGATTTCCGGCCGGGTGATCGGACTCATCGACCTCTCCAGTCTCTGGAAGATCGCGCACCCTCGGAGCCTGGAGCTGGTGACCACCGCTGCCAGGACGATGGAGCAACGCCTCCTGGATGCCCGCCGTGACCGAGACGCGCGTCTCCTGCGTCGCTACAGCGATCTCGCGTCGAGGAGCACGGATCTGCTGGTGAATGGCGACGGCTACGTGCTCACCGGCGACGAGTCGACGCATGCGACGCCCCTCGACATTCCGGCGGGGGGTGGCGAGATCGTTCTGGACGCGGGATCGGTCGCCGTGGCGGAGCCGCTGGGTCAGGGCGAAGCGTATCTCGTGCGCAGACTGCGACCATGCGGTGCCAGGACGGCACCGGTCCGGGTGCTCGAGCGCGCCGAAGAGCACGCTCGTGAGCTCGCCTCGGAACAAGCCGCCTTGCGTCAGGCTGCGACCCTCGTGGCGCGCGAGTCCCCTCCCGGTCGCCTCTTTGCCGTCGTCACCGAGCAGATAGCCCAGGTCTTCGACGTTCCGCTCGTCAGGCTGGTCCGCTACGAGCCGGACGGCTTGACCGTCGTCGGCGCCTTCAGCGAAGGCGATGACGAGCCCTTCCCAATCGGTTCGCGCTGGCCACTCGACACCCCGGGCGTGGCGGCGATCGTCCGGGAGACCGGCCGCCCAGCTCGCGTCGAGGACTATGCGCAGATGCCTGGGCAAATCGCTGCTGTCGTCCGGGGGACGGGCATGCGCTCGGCAGTCGGGAGCCCGATAGTGGTCGAGGGGCGCCTGTGGGGGGCGATGTTGGTTCTGTCGCCCCGGCGCGAGCCTCTGCCGGAGGACACCGAGACTCGGCTCACGGACTTCACCGAACTCGTAGCAACGGCGATCGCCAATGCCGAGTCGCGCGTCGCGGTCGCACGCCTTGCCGACGAGCAGGCGGCGCTGCGGCGCGTGGCTACGCTGGTGGCGGAAGACGTACCGGCGAGCGAGCTGTTCGACGCGGTAACGCGCGAGGTCGGCACGCTGCTCGGTGGTGATTTCGCCGGGATGGCCCGCTTCGAGGACGACGCCGTCGTCACGGTGGGCATCTGGGCCGCGGAGGGCGAACACCCGGCCGTTCCGCATCGCTGGCAAATGCAGCCGGGCGATCCGGCGACGACGGTCGCGGAGGCGGGCGGTGCCGCACGCTGGGACGAGTGGACGGATGTCCCCGGTCCAATCGCGGAGTTCATCCGCGAGCTCGGAATACGCTCCACGGTCGGCACCCCGATCATGGTGGGGGGCCGGCTGTGGGGAGCCCTGGCCCTCCACTCGAAGCAAAGCGTCCCCCTGCCGCCCGACACCGAGTCCCGCATGGGCCAGTTCACTGACTTGGTCGCCACCGCCATCGCCAACGGCGAGGCGCGGGCCGAGGTCGACCGTTTGGCGGAAGAGCAGGCGGCCCTGAGACGAGTGGCGACACTGGTGGCACAAGGGGCATCGCCTCGAGGTCTCTTCGACGCCGTCGCCGAGGAGCTCGGCCGCCTGTTATCCGTCGAAAGCGCCACGATAGGTCGCTTCGAACCGGACGACAGCGTTATCGCGGTGGCCTCGTGGAGCACCACCGAGGCTCTTGCCTTTCCTACCGGCATGCGGTGGGCGACCGAGGGCACGAACATCGCGTGGAGGGTGCGGCAGACGGGCCGGACCGCTCGTATCGACGACTTCTCGGGTGCCACCGACCCAATCGGCGTCACCGTGCGGGAGACGGGCATCAAGTCGGCGGTCGGAAGCCCGATCGTCGTCAACGGCCATCCCTGGGGCCTGATCACGGCTGCCACGACCGAAGGGCCGATGGCGCCGGACACCGAGGCGCGCCTTGCTTCGTTCACGGAGCTCGTCGCGACCGCGATCGCAAACGCGGAGTCGCACGCAGAGGTGGAGCGGCTCGCCGAGGAGCAAGCGGCCCTTCGACGCGTGGCGACGCTCGTCGCGCGCGAAGCGTCCCAACCGGAGGTATTCAGCGCGATCGTGGAAGAGATAGGTCGGCTGATTGGCGCGGACGAGGTCAGGATGTTGCGCTACGAGAGCGGGGATGAGGCGGTGATCGTGGCCGCATGGGGCGAGGCCAAAGAAGCGTCCCCTGTCGGCGCTCGCCTGTCCCTGGAAGGCGACAACGCGTCCGCGCGCGTACTCCGAACGGCGCGCCCGGCACGGCTTGACGCCTACCAGCTCGCGAAGCCCGCGCGCTCGATTGGAATTCGAAGCGTGATCGCCACCCCGATCCTCGTGGACGGGCGGCTTTGGGGCGTCATTCCCGCGGGAACGACTCGAAACGAGTCCTTCCCTCCCGAGATCGAGGGCCGTCTCGGCCAATTCACCGAGCTGGTGGCCACCGCGATCGCCAACGCGGAGTCGCACGCAGAGGTCGAGCGGCTCGCCGAGGAGCAGGCCGCGCTGCGGCGGGTGGCGACCTTGGTGGCGCAGGGGGCATCGCCGAGCGCGGTCCTGGACGCGGTGGCCGCGGAGATGGAGCGGGTTCTCGGCGCTGATGGGGTCACGCTGAGCCGTTACGAGCCAGACGAAAAGGTCGTTTTCCTTGCGCACAGCGGGGTAAACCGGCGGAGTTTGCCGCCCGGCTCGCGGGTCAGCCACCAAGGCGAGAACGTGACCTCATTGGTGCGCCATTCGAGGCGGTCCGCCCGGATCGACCATCACCAGGGGACGCCCGGCCCGATCGCCGAACTTGCCCGCAGCGTGGGTGCCCGCTGGAGCGTCGGTGCACCGGTCGTCGTCGAGGGCCGGCTTTGGGGCGTCGCGATCGCAAACTGGAGTGACGAGCACTCGCCGCCGTCCGACACCGAGGAGCGGATGGCTCAGTTCGCGGAGTTGCTCGACACCGCCATCGCGAACGCAGACAGCCGTGACCAGCTCACGGCCTCGCGGGCCCGCCTCGTCACCGAAGGGGACGAAGCCCGCCGCCGCGTGGTGCGAGACTTACACGACGGCGCGCAGCAGCGACTGGTGCACACGATCATGACGCTGAAGCTCGCTCAGCGAGCGCTCCGAAAGGATGACGAAAAGGCGGAGGCGCTCATCGGCGAGGCGCTCGAGCGCGCGCAGCAGGGCAACGCGGAGCTGCGCGAACTGGCACACGGAATCCTTCCCGCGGTCCTCACGAACGGCGGTCTCCAAGCCGGTGTCGACACGTTCGTAGCACGGCTCGACCTACCGGTTGAAGTGGATATTCCGGCCGACCGGTTCCCGACGGAGATCGAGGCGAGCGCCTACTTCATCGTCGCCGAGGCCCTCACCAACGTCGTGAAGCACTCGCACGCCCGCCACGCCGAGGTGAGGGCGTCCGTGGAGGACAGGGTCCTCCAGGTCGAGGTTCGCGACGACGGCATCGGAGGCGTCGATCCGGGCGGTCACGGGCTGGTCGGGATAGGCGACAGGGTGACTGCGCTCGGGGGGCAGCTCAAACTCGAGAGTCCCGCCGACGGCGGCACACTGGTGTCCGCCACGCTGCCGCTCTCAGCCGGCTAGCGAAAATCCGACTACGCCGCGAGCGCGAGTGCTCGAAACGAACATGCCCGCCGGTCCAGCACCCGCGAGTTTGGCGGTGAAGCGGGTGATCGCGGCTGCCGCCGGCGGGATTGCGGCGGCGGGTCTCGCGCTCGGCTTTGGCGCCTCGTGGTCGGTCGCGGCGCTGTTCGCCTCAAACGTCGCCGCGCTCGTGTTCGTTATATGGGTCTGGGCGACCGTAGCCGGCGCCGACGCTGCCACGACGGCCCGGATTGCTCGCGCCGAGGATGCCTCACGAACTGCGGCTGAAGCGATCCTCGTCGGTGCCGGCGGCGCGAGCCTTGTGGCGGTCGTCTTCACGCTCGCGCAGGCCGGCCACGCCGGGCCACCCGAGCGCGGACTCCTGATAGTGCTCGCGATCGGGAGCGTCGCGCTCGCGTGGACCTCCCTGCACACCGTGTACGTGCTTCGTTACGCGCGGCTCTACTACAGCGCGCCGGAAGGCGGGATCGACTTCCACGGCGAGACGCCAGATTACGTCGATTTCGCCTACCTCGCGCTGACGATCGGGATGACGTTCCAGGTCTCCGATACGGATCTGACCGGCAAACGCGTTCGGCGCGTCGCCCTCCACCACGCACTGCTCTCTTACGTCTTCGGGACGGGGATCGTCGCGACCACCGTGAGCGCCGTGGCCGCACTCCTCGGACCTTGAGACCCATCCGAGATCACCGACTGAGCCTCCACTGAGCGCACGGCGTGCGCGAGCAACACCTGACTCGCGGCGCCCGGTACTGTTGCCCTGCTGTGTCCGCGCCCATACGGGTCGTGATCGGTGAGGACGACGTCCTCTTTCGTGAGGGCGTCGCAAGACTGCTCGTGGAAGAGGGTTTCGAGGTATTGGCCCAGGCCGGGGATGCGGACGACTTCCTGCGGAGTGCGCTCGACCACGGCCCCGACGTGGCAATCGTCGATGTGCAAATGCCGCCCGATCGTGCAACCGACGGCATGCGCGCCGCGCTCGAGCTTCGTCAGGAGCGCCCGGAGATCGGGATTCTGGTGCTGTCGCAGCACTATGAGGAGCACTATGCCGTCGAGCTGATAGGCGATCGCCCGGCGGGTGTGGGCTACTGGCTGAAGGAGCGCGTGGGAGACGTCGAGGTATTCATCGATGCCGTTCGTCGCGTAGCCTCCGGCAACAGCGCGCTCGACCCAGAGATCGTCGCTCAGATGCTGGGACGCCGCCGCCACGATCGTCCGCTCGACCGGCTCAGCCCGCGAGAGCGAGACGTGCTCTCAGCAATGGCGGAGGGAAAGTCGAATCAGGGAATCGCCGAGACCCTCGTCGTCACCCAGGCCGCGGTCCAGAAGCACATCACGAACATCTTTCACAAGCTCGGGCTGGACCCGGACACGGCCGAGCACAGACGAGTTCTCGCTGTCCTCGCGTATCTGCGCGAGTCGGGCGCACGCAAGTAGAGGCTCGCCCGCCTACCCGGGCGCGAACAGCTCGAGAAGGCCGTCGTCCGACAGGTCGGCCTTGTGCACAAAGGCGATCGCGCCGGCGCGGCGCACGTGTTCCGGTCTGACGGCGTCCGCGTCCACAGACGTCAGCACCACGAGGGGCCGCGTGGGGAGGTCCCTGAATTCACACGCCAGGGCGACTCCGTTTCCGTCTGGCAGATTGAAGTCGACCAGGGCGGCATCCGGTTTCAAGTCGATTGCGGCAGCCAATGCCGCGGCCACGCTGCCCGCCTCGCCGAGCACGGTCAGGCCGGCGGCAGTCAGCATGTCCGTGGCAAGAGCCCGGAAGGTCGGATCGTCGTCGACTACCAGGACGGACAGGGTCATGGATCGATCCTTGCAGCAAACCACCCGAAACGCGGTAGGGAAAACCCTAGCGCGTGGCGGAGGTAGACCAACCCCTACCTCCGGGCTCCATCTATCCGACGGAATTCTCGGGGAATGGGTATACCGGCGCCCCGCCGGGAGCGAGAGAGTTCCGGCATGGACCCCAGGAGGATCCGGATGACTCCCCACCTCTCTCTTGTAACCACGAGCTCAGCGCAGGACGTCGAGCCCCGCGGACAGCGGCTTTGTGCTCTGGCTACCAATTCGAGCGCAAAGACTGTCAATTGCGGTGATGCGAGGCGGGTTGCCCGGACCTATCGTCACGACAGCCAAGTCAAAGCGAAGTGAGGATCGTCATGGAACTGCGTCACATGCGGTATTTCGTAGCGATCGCGGAAGAGCGAAGCTTTACGCGCGCCGCCGAGCGGCTGTGGGTGGCTCAGCCGGGCCTTTCGACCCAGATCCGGCGCCTCGAAACCGAGCTCGGCGTCAAGCTCTTCGAGCGCCACACGCGTGGTGTCGATCTCACCGACGCGGGCGAGCTGTTTCTCGAGCGGGCGCGGAGGGCCCTTGCGGCAGCCGACGAAGCCTTGTCGACGGGGCACGACCTCGAGGCTGGTCTCGTCGGCAGCCTTCGCCTGGGGATCGCCGGCGAAGCGGGCTGGCAGCGGCTGCCGGAGCTCCTGGATGAGTTCGGACGCGACCGGCCGAAGATCGAGATCACGGTTGTCGAGTCCCACGGCGCAACGCTGCTGCGCGATCTCCGCGACCGGCGCCTCGATGCGGTGGTCGCGCCGTCCATGTTCGAATTGGCGGATGTGCTCCGCCACCCGCTGGGACGGGAACCGTGGTCGGTGCTCGCCGGCCCCCCGCATCGACTGGCCCGGTCGACCGGACCGGTCGCGGCGCACGAGCTCGAAGGCGAGGAGATTCTGATCACGGCTCACCGGGACGGCGCAGCCTTTGACCGAGCCGTTGCCGAGACGCTCGCGACACTCGGAGTCAAGCCCGTGCTGCGGCGTGGCCGGCCGGGAGCCTTGCTCTTCACCGAAGTGGCGTCCGGCGACGCCCTCGCCCTGACAACCTCACCCGCCGCAGGCGTGGGCGGAATGGTTGCCCGGCCCGTGGACCCCCCATGCTGGGTGGACTTCGCGCTCCTGTGGCACGACCCGACGCCGGCGCCGGCCTTGAAGCAGTTCATCGACGCCGGCGCGGCGCTTGCGGGACGCGCACGCCCGGCCCTCCGCGCAGTCGCCTGAGTCAAGGTGCTCGCGAGCCTCGATACCCGAGACCGCAGGCTTCTCACTGCTGACGAGGAGCTCGAGCTGAGCCGGCGCATCGAACGCGGTGACCTCAAGGCCAAGGAGGAGATGATCGAGTCCAACCTTGGTCTCGTGTACTTCATCGCTCGCGGATATGCGGGACGAGGGGTCTCCTTCGACGACCTGGTACAGGAGGGGACTGTGAGCATCGTCCGTGCCGTCGAGAAGTTCGACCATCGCCGAGGGGTGAGGTTCTCCACGTATGCCGCCCCGTGGATCCGTCACGCGCTGATCGACGCGCTTGGTCAGGCGCGCACGATCCGGATCCCCAGACGAGTGGCGGAGCCGCGCGGAGTGCCACGCGTAACCGCCTCACTCGACGAGCGGGTCGGAGAAGACGGGACGTTCCTCGCGGAGCTCGTCGCCGACCCCGATCCGGTCGACCCCTGGCGCCACGTCGACGAGCAGGAAACGCTCCGGCAGGTGTGGTCGATGCTCAGGACACTCCCCCAGCGTCACCGCACGGTCCTCATACGCCGGTACGGCCTCGATGGCGAAGGAGCGCAGCGCCATGCGGAGATCGGGCGATCGCTTGGAGTCGGGGAGGAGCGGAGCCGTCAGCTCGAGCGCGAAGCGCTGCACAGGCTACGTGAGCTAGGCGGAGGCCGGCAGCTTGCGGCTTGAACCGGCTCATACGTGGCGTCAATGGCGACACGCGCAGAGCGTCTAGGACGGGGCGCCGACAGATCGCAGTCTCCCGGCGTCAAACGTAGTGCAGGACTGAAAAAGGAGGACCAGATGCCCAATACGTTCGCTGCCCCGGGGACCGTGTCCCTTGGCCAAAAGCTCACCGATGACGCCGCCGTACGCGTTGCTCGAAATTGGTGGCTGCTCCTGGTCAACGGCCTGCTGCTCGTCCTGGCGGGCGTGCTCATCTTCAGTATCGACTGGAGCGTCAGGAGCCTCGCCACGTTCATCGGCGCATTGTTCATCTTCGAAGGCATCTCGTCGGCGCTGACCTCCGGCATCGATGCCACAGGCAGCCGCACGAACGTCGTGGTCGGACTGCTCTCGATCGCAGCGGGAATAGCGATCATCGTCTGGCCCTCACCGGGCCTCGTCGCGGTCGCGGTCTTCCTCGGCGCATGGCTGATCGTCGTCGGGACTCTGACCGTCGGCGGCGCGTTTGCAGTGCGCAACGTGCTGCCCGACTGGTGGCTCATGCTCATCACGGGGCTGCTCGAAGTCCCCTCGGCGTGCTCGCCCTCGCCGACCCGGCGCCACGCTCGCCGCCCTGATCACGGTGGGCGGGATATGGGCGGTCGCGGTCGGCGTCATGCGCATCGTGGTGTCCTTCCAGATCAAGCGGCTGCCGGAGTATGTGGACGAGGCATGGGCCGAGCCCGCCGCAAATGGAGCCTCACGGACGGCCGCCCCCGCACAAGCGCATCCGGTCCGGTGACTCTACATCCAGTAGCCGCACCACTCGACGCCTCAGGCGGAGTCCGGCCCACCCACGCCGTGGGGCCGGACTCCGCCTTTCCCTGTGCGAGGGCCGTGCGCCGGGGAGTACGATCGGCCGGTGCAGACACGCTCCCCGGGGTCAGCCGATGCTGTGCCGGCGGCGGATCGGGATGGCATGCCGCTCTCGGTACGCGAGCTGGCTGAAGAGTTGCTTCCGGCAGCCCCCGAAGCTGGCGGAGGGAATGTCCATCCATCTCCTCGCGACGATCCCGGAGCTCGACGCCCGCGACGACGAGCTGCGCGAGGAGACGCGGGCGAGCTGCGAGTCGAATGTCTCGCAGATTCTGCAGCTGTAAAGCTGGCGTGGGTGCCGACGCGCTCGTCGTGCCGGTCGAGGCCGCCGAGTTGGTCCGCGGGCTCGTCCTCCGCGGCATCACGCTGGCGACGCTGCTGCGCATGTACCGACTGGGGCACGCATGGTTCTGGGACCGGTGGGCGCAGGCGCTCAAAGACCGTCGTAACGGACCCTGACATCCTGGTCGCGGCGCAAGACCAGAGCACGGCCTTCCTCTTCGCCTACATCGATCGGATCTCGGACGTGCTCGTCGGCGAATATGGCACGGAGCGCGAACGGCTGATGCGAAGCGCCGAGCAGGTCCGGGCGGAGACCACGCGGGCGATCCTCGCGCGAGAGCCGGTAGACGAGGAGGTCGCTTCCCACCGGCTGAGTTACAGCTCCGCCGGCTTCATCTCGCATTTCGCGTCTCGAGCATCGGCAGGGAGCCGGTGGAGCCGGAACGCGCGGCCACCGAGGCCGCCGAGCATGCTCGGCATGGGCGATCCGCTCGTCGTGCGGGCCGGGGTGGCGAGCCTCGACGTCTGGTGCGGGTCCTACGAGCTCCCCGACCCCGAGCCTTCAGCCGCGCTGGAGGCATTCGACCCCCCGGAGGGCATCCGAGTAGCGATCGGGACTTCCGGGCACGGGCTGGAAGGATTCCGGCGCTCGCACGACGAGGCGGTGCAGGCGGCCCATGTGGCGTCGCTTGCCGGCGGCACCGTGGGCCCCGTCACGAGCTACAAGCGCGTTGAGCTGGTGTCTCTCCTGGCAAGCGACCTCCCCCGCGCGCGGGCATTCGTGGTGAGCCGCCTCGGCCGGCTTGCCGGGCCGGGCGAGCCCGCAGCGCGGCTGCGCGACACCGTGCTCGCGTTTCTCACCGTCGGTGGCAGCAGCACAAGAGCCGCCAAGCAGCTCTACATCCACCAGAACACAGTCGGATATCGCATCAGGCGGGCCGAAGACCTGCTTGGGCGGAGCGTGAGCGAGGACCCGATCGAGTTGACGTGCGCGCTGACCCTCGCCGCGGTCCTCGGTCCCACCGTCCTTGCGAGGGAAGACGGAACAGCGAACGTGGACTGACCCCGTTGGTCAAGCGTTCGTCGCGGGCTTGCGGTAGCTCCCGTTGCGGAGCTCGTCGACGAGTCCCATGTGGGACGGCCGCCAGCCGAACTCGGCGCGAGCCCTGGCCGCGTCGGTGCCCTGATCGAGCAGCAGGACTTCGGCGAAATAGTCGCCCAAACGCGCCCGAGCCTCCTCATCGGAACCGGCCACTGCTCCAGGGGCCCCCGTAGCGACGGCGGCCGCCTCGGTGATCTCGGCAACGGTCGGATTGCGTCCGTCACCGATGACGTAGTAGCCACGAGCCGAGTCGTCCTCCAGGGCGCGCCGGAAGAAATCGGCCAGGTCCGCGACGTGGGCGGTCGCCCAATGCTGCAGCCCGTTGCCGAGCATGATCAGGTCGCCGTCGTCGTTCCGGGGGGAACTGAGCAGCAGTCCGGGGATCCCTCCTCCACCATCACCGTAGGCGACGCCGGACACGATCACGACTCCGCGTAGGCCCGTCGCCTCGAGCAACCGCCTCTCGATCGGCTCCCTCCATGCGACCATCGCGGGCGGGTTGAAGGGAGACTCCTCGCTGATGTGGGTGTTGTCCCCGTAGACCCACGCACCACTGATGTGGAGGTAGGGCTTGCCCGTGCCGTCGAATGCCTCGATCGCTGCATCGACGACCGCCGAGTCCAGGCCCGCGCTGGTCTCGTCACCGGGACTGGCCGTGTGGATGGCCGCGTCCGCATCGCTCAGCAGGCTCACGACCGCCTGCCTGTCGTAGAGATCGACGACCGCTGGGGTGACGCCGCGGGCGGCGACCGCCTCGGCCTGCGGGTCATCGCGGACGGGCGCCGTCACCTCGTGGCCGTGCTGCTCCAGTTCCGCCAGTACGTGGGATCCGATGAAGCCCGTTGCGCCGGTAAGTACCACGTTCATGTGCGTTCCTTTCATCCGACGTTGGACAGCATTCATAACGTAGGCCGTCTCGCCCGAGCGCTCATACCGATCGGCCGCATGGGCAATAGCCTGGACTTCTCGCCGGCGCCCCTAACCGACGCTTATACACAGCTCGGTCAACCGTTCTAGGACGGTGGCCGCAGTCGAGCCATGTTCCTTTCGTACCTACTACGAAAGGAGCTATCCATGCTCACGAACACCGCGCTCGAGGATCAGGTGCTGGCCGGCATCGCTCTCGATCCGCGAATCCCCGAGCCCATCGAGATCGCCGCCTCGGCCGACGGCGACACCGTCGCCCTCCGCGGTACGGTCGAGAGCTTCCGCCAGCGCCGCGCGGCCGTCGAGGACGCCCGCGAGGTCGAGGGCGTCTTCGAGGTCGACGACCAGCTGAAGGTCAGCCTCCTCGGCTCCGATCGCCGCGAGGACGACGAGATCCGCGGTGCCGCACTACAGACCCTGACCTGGGACGTGGAGGTCCCGTCGGACTCCGTCGACGTCAAGGTCCAGGACGGCTGGGTCACGCTCAAGGGCGACGTCAGCTACCAGTTCGAGAGCGACGCGGCCTACGACGACGTGACGAGCATGATCGGCGTCTATGGCGTCACGAACGAGATCAGGGTCACCAACCCCTGACGACGCTTCGCGTGGGCGGGGAAACCCGCCCACGCGTCGCACATGCCTGTCTCCGAGACCTGCAGCCGGTATCAGCCCCGAACCGCTACCGCGCGAAGGAGTCGTAGCTCGGCGGCGCCGAGTCCACCGCCGGCGCACGCTTCTTGCGCGGCACGGAGACGGTCGCGGTGCCTGAGCACTCGCCGCCGCGTCCGTCGGAGGCCGTGAACGCGATCCGATACACGCGTCCGTCACCTCGTGAGCTGCGTTCTGCTCGCACACGCAGTTCACCGTCACCCCCGTCGATTGCGTCCGGCGACGTGTGGTCGCCGCGGCTCCGAACCGGTTCATCCTGCGTCACGTCTTCGACCGAGAGCGTCACGGAATCGCCGTCGGGATCGGTGGCGCCCTCGAGCGTGATCGCCACCAGCCGGTGGTTGACGGTCCGCAGCACCGGGCGCGAGGCGACGACCCGCTCGCAATCGGGTGGCAGGTTGGCGGGCGGGGTCACGGCGATCCCGCCGGCTTGGGTCGGGGCCACCCTCGGGGGGTCCTTGGCAGCGAGCTGGCCGCTCGACGAGTCGATGTCGAACTGGTAGACGCCGTCGAAGGCGCCGACGTAGGCGTTTTTGCCGTCGGCCGTCACGGCGACGCTCCACGGGAGCTGGCCGGCGTTGATGACCGGACGACTCTTCGGCGAGAGCGTCTCGCCAAGTTCGTCGACGTCGTACTGATAGACCATGCTCGCGACGGGGTCGGCCACGTACGCGTTCCTGCCGTCGGCGGTGAGGACGATTTCCCAGGCACTCGGGCCCGCCGCCACCGAACCGGGGATCTTGGGCGAGAGCGCGCCGCTCACCGAATCGATCGCGAACTGGAAGATGGCGTCGCCGCTCGTGACGAAGGCGCTCTCTCCGTTCGGCGAAACGGCAATGGCGTACGGCGCCCTGCCGGCGCTCACGTTTCGAGGGCTCTTCGGCGACAGGTTTCCGCTGACTGGATCCACGTCGTACTGGGTCACCGTTCCGTCGCCGCCGTTGGCGACGTATGCGCTGCGGCCGTCGGACGTCAGCGCGATCGTGTTGGGATTCAACCCAGTGGCCACGCTCGCCGGACTCTTCGGTGAGAGCCTGCCGGACACCGCATCGATGTCGTACTGCGAGACGGAGCCGTCCGAAGAGTTGGTGACGTAGGCGCTCAAGCCGTCGGGGCTCACGGCGACGATAACTGGATCCGCGCCCGCGCCGACGCTCGCCGGAGACTTGGACGACAGCGTGCCGTGAAGCGGATCGATGTCGTATTGCGAGAGGCCGCTCTCGTTGGCAACGTAAGCGCTCTTGCGGTCGGGGCGGACCGCGACTCCGAAGGGGTAAGACCCCGTGGTGACGGTCGGAGGAACGAGTGCCGACAAACCGCCGTCGGCCCCGACCGCGTACTGCGAGACGGTCCCCAAGCTCCTGTCGTTGGCCACATAGGCAAAGCTGGCTCCGTACGCGGCACCGGGGGCACATACGGCCACGAGACTAAGGCCGATCAGCGCTGTTCTGAGACGCCCTGCCAACTCTTCCCCCCTCGCTTTGCCGACAGCCTAACTCGGGCAATCGAGGCGAACAAGGGAGTGACGACCGCTGAACCTTCTTCGAGTCCGAAGCCGTGCACGCGCCGTTTTAGCGCGATGAATAGCCCGTAGGGGATTCGAACCCCTGTTTCCGCCGTGAGAGGGCGGCGTCCTAGGCCAGGCTAGACGAACGGGCCGCGGTGGCGATTCTAGCCATCCGGGATGCGGGCGGAGGGACTCGAACCCCCATGGGCTTTCGCCCACGGCGACCTGAACGCCGCGTGTCTACCAATTTCACCACGCCCGCCTGGCGTCGGGGAAGTCTAGCCGGGCGCGCCCGGTGTCAGCGAGGACCGCGGATTACTGCGTGGGGACGGTTTCGGCCGCCGCGGGAACGTGCTGAGCTTCCTCGGCAGCGATCTCCGCGAACATCGCGCGCAGCTCTGCGCGCTTCGGATCGGAGAGCCTTGCCGACCCGTTGATCTCATCGCACAGCGCCTGCATGATCAGCTCGGGGTCGAGTGCAATCCCGTGGCGCTCGGCTTCGTGGCGGGCGTCCATGAGGATGCCCTCCAGCTCGGCCTGCACCCCGGCCTCGTTCAAAATCCGCTGCAGTTCCGCTTCGACTTCGGCGCGGTGCTGTGCGACCTCGGCCTCGGACTGAACCGGCACACCGTTCGACGCTCCGTTCACCTGGGCGGGCACCGGAAGAGTCTCGGTCTCCGCGAGCTCGGGCGTCTCGGCGAACGGCGCGTCCTCGACCGGCATGGGCGGCTCGGCATGTGGATCCTCTGAGGCCTCCAGGCCCGGATCGCCTTCCTCCAGGTGCTTGAGCTGGTCGGACATGGCGCGCTCGAACTGAACCTCGTCCCTGTGGCGGAACGCCAGGAAGCCGCCCAGGGTCGCGATCCCGAGCAGCCCACCCACGATCCCGAGGCCGACGAGCGCATTTCCGCTGTTGGCCTTTTCCGACTTGCGCTCGAGCGGGCTGAGCTTGGGACCAGCCAGCTTGTGCTCGAGCTGCGCGCCTGAGTCGATGGGAGTCATCCACGCAAACCTGCTCTTGGGCGGACCGGGGTCCGGTAGCCGTTGGGTGAGCGGCTTTGGAAGCTTCGGCGGCTTGATCTTTGCCGGCGCTGGAACGGGCAGCCCGGGCGTGGGCGTACCTGCTGCCGCGGGCGCGCCTGCGGGCGGTGTGGCCCCCGGCGTCGCGGGAGCCGGAGTGGTCACGGCGTTGTAATTGATCGCCTTCTGCAACTTCCACGGCGCGTTCTCACAGTTGGTTACGTCGATGATCGCCGTGATCATGATCTTGCGATCGGTGGCTCCCTGGTGGGGGAGCTGGAACTTGTCCTTGACGGTCGAGGCGGTCGCGGTGTTGCCGTAGACCTCGATCTCTCCGGCCTTCAACATGAACGCCGAGCCCACGGTCATGTTCGTCAACTTGAAGTTGATCGTCGCGTTCGTGAATTTCGGGGTCTTTGGAAGCCCCTTGAGCACGGGCGTCGGGCAGGTCGTCGACTGCTGCGCGCCAGTCGTGCCGGCGGCGGCGCCCATCGTGCCGGCAGCGGCGCCCGTGGTGCCGGTGGCAGTCTCAGCGGCGGGATCCGTCAGCGCAAGCGCCACCGGCGTCCCCGTCGCGAGGAACGCAGCCGAGATCAAAAAAGTAAAGCCAGCTCGCATCCGCGTCACAACAATCCGTCCCTTCGTGGACGTGCCAAGGCACTCATGCGAGCGTACCAAAGACCTAGCCGCAGAACTAGCTTTCCCGAATGCCAGCAGGGCTTTTCGATCCCGCCCCATCTACTTCGTCACCTTGATCTTCACGCGGCCCGAAAGCGCCCCTGAGCAGCGCTTCGTCTGCTTCACGTTCGCGCGGAAAAGCAGCGACTGCGCGACGATAGGGCGCGCCTGCGCGGAAAACGTCCCGTTCCGCTTCGTGACCGCGACGTCCACGGTGGGCCAGGAGCCGTTGGCCGGGTTGTACCGCAGGATCCCGACCTTCTGCCTCGCCTCGCAGGCGCGCTTCGACTTCGAGGCCCGCAGCGTTCCGCGGAGCTCGAGCACCTTCGAGACCTTGACCTTCTTCTTGCTCGACTTGAGGGTGAGGGTTCGCTTGGCCACCGAGGCGATGTTGCCGTTTCCGCTCGGGGGGTTCGGGCTCTGAGGTGACCCGCCATGGGGGACGCCGCCACCACCACCGCCGCCGCCGCCGCCGGGACCGGGACCCGGACCCGGACCCACGGGAGCACATCCGGCAAACGCGGGCCCCGAGGAACCGTTGCTCTTGAAGATGAAGAGCCGGCCCGCGTTGCCGCCGGCGCCCGGTGCGCCCACGGCGAAGTCGGCGAAGCCGTCGCCATTCGAGTCACCGGCGGGCGCCACCGCGTTGCCGAATCCGGCAGCGCCGGCGGGCCCGGTGATCGTCTGGATGATCGTGCCGCTCCCGCAGGCGCTGTAGACGTGCACGTCGTTGGCGCCGCCGCCGGTGGCGCCGATCAGCAGCTCGCCGAGGTAGTCACCGGCGACGTCGCCGAGCGGGGCGAACGCGGCTCCGAAGCCGCGGTTGGCGACCGGCGATGGGTCGTTGGCGGATGCGAACCCGGGCCCGTCGCCGCTGAAGACGTAACCCTGGCCCTGGCCGGCCGAGGCTCCGCTTTGGCCACCCGCGGCTACATATATGTCCGCGAGTGCGCTCGCTCCGAGATCTCCCACGGCGCCGATGCCCGATGTGATGGCGCCGAATCCGGACGACTGCTGCGCCGCCGGTGGATCGAGCCGCGACAGTATCGCCGAGGCGCCGTCGAGCACGAAGGCTGCGCCGGCGTCAGCCACGCTAGCCCCGTCCGTACCCGGCGCCGACACCAGCAGATCCGGAATCCCGTCCGGGCCCCGAAGATTGGCGGGGGGGCAGACTTGACCATCGAGACCGCTGGTGTCGCACGAGCTGACGTCGCCGAGAGGGAGAACGGACGCACCGAAGTCGGGCGGCGCACCGTCCTGGGAGGCATACGGGAACGAGGTCGGAGATCCAAAGACCAGGGGGGTGATGTCGTCGGAGAGCGAAAGTCGACGTCCGGTGCCGCCGAGCCTGGCTCCGCTCACCACGTAGATCCGACCCGTTGCCGGACATGCCTGTCCCGGGGGCGCCGTGCAGGCAGGCCAATCGGCCGACTCACGATACTGGGGAGCACCGATCACCACGTCCCCGGTGCCATCCTGATCGAGGTCGCCTTCCGATATCCGGAACGACATCGCCGGGCACGCCCCGACGCCACCGGTGCCAAGGCAGGGCGGCATCCCCGAGACCGTGGACAGGCTGCGGCCGAAGTCCGGCTTGCCCTCGAGCGGCGCGCCAACGACCGGATCGTCCGGGGTCTGCTCGGGTCCGAGCTGAACCCGTTTCATGATTCCGCGCGTGGCGCCGTCGAGCACGTAGACGAGGCCCATGTCGACGCCGCTGCCGCCGTTCAGGTCCGCGCCGGGCGCGCCCACCAGGATCTCGGGATTGCCGTCGCGGGTGGAGCTCGCGGTGCAGTTCTGCCCCGGCAGTCCCCCGATGCAAGCGCCGACGTCCGGGATCCTCAAGACGCTCGCGCCGAAGTTCGTCCGGTTGTCGGTGTGGGACGGCTCGAGCGGCGCGTTGATCCGCTGGGTCTCGGGGGGAACGGTCGAGGGGTTGACGAACACGACCGCGCCGTCCCCGTTGTTGGCATCTGGGACCCCGACCAGCAGGAGGCCTCCCACGTTCACGATCACGCGGCCGAACTGGGTGTTGGCTCCGCCGCCAGGCATGGACATTCCATCGGGCGGATCAGGCGCATAGGCGCCGCCCAGCGCGGCGCCGGCCCCAGGCGCGGCGACGAGCGCGAGCGCGAGTGACGCGACGACGATGACGCCGATGCGGCGGAGACGGCTACTCACAAAACATCTCTTCCCTGGATTGGGGCCCCTGCCCACCCGAGAGGGCTTTCCTCGGACAAAGCCGATTATAGGTCCACAATCACGCCCCCTGCGACAGTTTCCGTCCGATACGACAGGCGACACTGCGGGCTGCCGACACTAGTATCGAGGCTTGAATCGTATTGAGCGCTGACGGGACAGCAGGGGCATTCAGGTCGTTCTCGGTCACCGCGGGGAGATCCAGCAGCTCCCGGCGGGTCGCCATGATGGCCGGCGCCTGCCTGCTGCTGATCGCTGTCTTTGCCCTCGGCTACTTGGTCTCCGACCCGAACGAGGCGGTGACGGTGCTGTACACCCTCCCCATCGCACTGGTCGCGGTCGAGGTCGGCGCCGTCGGGGGCGTACTCGTTGCGCTCGTGGCTGTAGCCCTGGTCGGCGTTTGGTCGGCGACCGACAACGTCGAGATCGGCGTGCTCGGGTTCCTCACCCGCGCAACCGTGTTCCTGCTGCTCGGCGGCGTGCTCGGGCACTTCGCGACCAAGCTCCGATCAGCCTACGACACGGTCCGCCGCCGGGAGCAGCAGCTGCAGTCGATCCTCGACAACAGTTCGGCGGTCGTCGCGCTCAAGGACAACGACGGCCGTTATCTGCTCGTCAACCGGGTGTTCGAGCGGCTCTTCAAGCTCAAACAGGACGATGTCAGGGGCAAGACCGACCACGACCTGTTCCCCCGCTACATGGCGGACGCGTTCCGCGCGAACGACCGGCGCGTGCTCAAGGAGAACTGCGCGCTCGAGTTCGAGGAGACCGCGCCGGGGGACGCCGGCCCGCACACATATCTATCGGTGAAGTTCCCGCTGCTCGACGACGGGGGCGATCCCTATGGCGTCTGCTTGATGGCGACCGACATCACCAACCGCAAGGAGGCGGAGAAGCAGCTCAAGGAGAGCAAGGATCGCTTCCGCCAGATCCTCGACACCTCCCAGGAGGCGTTCGTGGCGATGAACGGCGCCGGCGAGATCACGGCTTGGAACCGTGCCGCCGCCCAGACCTTCGGGTGGCCGGCCGAGAAAGCGCTCGGACGGCCGCTGGCGGACGTGATCGTGCCCGAGCGCTATCGCGAGGCGCACTGGCGCGGCATCGACAAGTTCCTGAAGACGGGGCGCGGGCCGATCATGAACAAGCGCATCGAGCTGATGGCCCTCCACCGCGACGGCCGTGAGTTCCCGGTGGAGATGACCGTGACGCCGGTCAAGGTGCGCGGCGGCTTCACGTTCAACGCTTTCATGCACGACATCAGCGAGCGCAAGCAAGTCGAGCAGGAGGCGGTCAAGCTCTCGTCCGTCACCGGCACCGGCAACGGCGACGAGCCCAGCTAGCCGCTCGGCAGCATCCCGCGGGCCTCGCTCCGGCGTCGGCAGACCCGTGAGCGCCCCGCGCACCGCCACGACGCGAGCCGCCACGCGCATCGCGACCGTCACGAGCTGCGGCGTCACCTCCTCGCGGCGCGCGAGCCCGGCGCCGACCACGGCGGCGACGGCGTCGCCCGCGCCGGTCGCGTCGGCGACGTGCGCGGCTTCGGCGCCGACGTGGACCACCCCTTCAGCGCCCGGCGAGCACCGCGCCCTCCCCGCCGATCGTCACGATCGCCTGGCGCGGCCCGAGTCGCACCAGCGCCGCAGCGGCGTCGGCCGGTTCCGAATTGCCGGTGAGTGCCGCCGCCTCCGCGGCGTTCGCCTTCACGACCGTGACGTCGCGGAGCGCGTCGCGCGCGACCTCGAGCATCCGGCTCCCGTCCTCCCAGCGACCGGCGCGCAGGTTCGGGTCGTAGAGCACCCGCCAGCCCCGGCTCGCGGCAGCGGCCTTGAGGTGAGCGAGGAGGCGCCGGTCAGCGGGCGCGATCAGCGTGTCGCTACCGAATGCGAGCACGCCTGGAGCCTCGGCGTCGAGGAGCTCTTCGAGGTCGTCCTCCAACCCGGCCAGGCACCCCTGCTCCGCGCCGCCGTAGATGGAGAACGACGGCTCGCCCTCGGCCGAGAGCGCGACAAAAGCAAGCGGCGACTCGACGTCGTCGCGGAGCTGGAACAGCGAGACGTCCACGCCTCTCGGACTCGAGGCGCTCTCGCAGCCAGGCACCCCAGACATCGGTGCCGGCACACCCGATCAGGGCCGCGCGGACGCCGAAGCGGGCGGCCCCGACCGCGGTGTTCGCCTGCGACCCGCCGAAGCTCGGCACGAACGCGCGCGCGTCGGTGATTCGCTCGACCGGCGTCTCCGAGACGAAGTCGACCACCGCCTCCCCCAGGCATATGACCCGGTTTCCCTTACGCATCGTGGCACGCTCAGCGGGCGCGCATCGCGACTGCCGCGTGCGACGGCAACGAACGGCCGGGGAGCGGCTCGGTTGCGAGCAGCACATCGCCCGCCGGCAGCGGCCGCGGCTCCTCGGCGAAGCTGATCGCGACGGTCACCTGTCCGCGACGGAAGGCCAGCACGTCGCCGCCGCCGGCGTCGACCATCTCGAGCGAGCCCGTCCAGCTCCCGCCGCAGCGCGATCAACGACCGCCAGAACGAGAGCAGCGACTCCGGGTCGCGCGACTGCTCGGCGACGTTCCGCGCGGCGGGATCGACTACCGGAAGCCACGGCTCGCTGGTGCTGAAGCCGCCGTCCCGCGTCCCGTCCCACTGCATCGGATGGCGAAACGAGTCGCGTCCCACGCGGTCGAAGGGCGGATCGTGGCCGGGGCCGTTCGCGAGGCCGATCTCGTCTCCCTGATACACGAACGCGGTGCCGGGCAGGGTCAGCAGGAGCATCGCCGCCGCCCGCTCGTGTTCGCGGCCGACGCGCGAAGGCAGCCGGCCGAAGTCGTGATTCGACAGGACCCATGCCGCACCGGGCCCCGCGCTGCCGGCCTGCCACCGCCGCGCGCACCTGCTCGATCTCCCATGACGACTGCAACATCTCGAAGACGAAAGTGCGGTCGAGGTGCTCGAGGTAGGCGGCGTGCCTGCGCGCCGGCAGGTAGACCTCTCCCACCAACAGCTTGTCACCGGCCGCCTCGCGGATCGCGCCGAGCGCCTTCCCGATCTCCGGCCAGTTGCGCGAGTGGCTGAAGTCGCGACCGAGCTCGTGCTCGAGCAGCCACAGGCCGAACGGCTCGTCGGAGCGCGGGTCGTCGCGCAGCTGGGGATCCTTCATCAGGCGGTCGATGGCATCGATGCGAAAGCCGTCGACGCCTCGGTCCACCCAGAACCGGACGACCCCCTGCATCGCCTCCACCACCTGCGGGTTGTGCCAGTCGAGGTCGGGCTGCTCGGGATAGAAGGAGTGGAGATACCACCGCCCCGAGCGCTCGTCGCGCGACCACGCCGGCCCGCCGAACGCAGAGACCCAGTCGTTGGGCGGCCCGTCCACGGGTGACCAGACGTACCAGTCCGGGTGCTCGCGGAACCATGGGTGCTCGATCGACGTGTGGCAGGCGACCAGGTCCATCAGGACCCGGAGGCCGCGCTCGTGGGCGGCGCTCAGAAAAGCGTCGAAGTCGTCGAGCGTGCCGTACACGGGATCGACGTCCGCGTGGTCGGACACGTCGTAGCCGAAGTCGGCCAGGGGAGACGGATAGATCGGAGAGAGCCAGAGCGCATCCACGCCGAGATCGCGCAGATGGTCCAGCCGCGAAGCGATGCCGGCGAGGTCTCCGACCCCGTCGCCATCCGAGTCCTGGAACGAGCGCGGATAGATCTGGTAGACGACCCCGTCGTGCCAATCCATGCGGCGGGACTCTAGCCAGCGACGTCGGCTCGGTTACAACGCCTGCTCGAGCATGCCGCTCACCACGACGTCCGCGTCGAAGTACTCCTCCGCGATCTCGCGGGCGGCCCGGCTCTGCCGCTCGTAGTCCTCGTTGATCGAGTCGAACGCCTGGACGGCCTCTGCCTGTGTCCGGAAGCGGAACATCCCCTCGCCGTCTGGAAGAAACGAGCTCGGCCCCGTGTGCTGTACGACCACGGGCTTGCCGCTGGCCAGGTAGCACAGGCTGCGGTCGCTGATCCAGGCGTTCTGGAACCTCGCACAGGACGGCTTGGCCCAGCTGAACTCGCCGCGAGACTGCTGGACGTAGGCGCGGTATTGCTCGGGGCTGGCGGCCACGTCCCGGGAGTGACGAACACGCCAGCCGCGGCTCTTCAGGTTCTGCCTGTCGATGTCATCGGATTCCGCGAAGAAAAGCGCGACCTCCAACGGCTGTTCGTCTTCCGGGGAAGGTCGATGAGATCGAGGAAGGCCGTGCGCTTCGTGTTGTCGTAGTAGGCCTCGGGGTCACCCACGTAGTCCCGTTCGCCCCACCAGGTGGAGACCGTCGTGAAGGCTTCCGCCTCCGGGTCGTACGCCTCTGGCCAGAGGTCGAGGCAGACAGGCGGACGAATCTGGAGCCACTCGAACCCGCAATCGGGGATCAGGGTCGAGTCGCTGCCGACGGTCTCACCGATCGTGAAGTACAGGTCGTGAACGGCGGGAGCGATGTATCCGCGGCTGATCCAGAACTGAAGCAAGCCGGGGTCGATGTCCACGAGCGCACTCCGCCGGGGCCGCCGACACGAGGGCCTGGCTCAGGTGGTAGTTGAAGTTGAGGAGCAGATCGGCGCTGTCCAAGAGGTCGGACGCCTCGGTTTCGGGCATGCCGAAATGCCTCGCCGGCCCGTCTGACCCATTGGCCGTCACCACCACTCTGTCCTGCAAGCCGTAGCGCGCCATGCGGTCGAGGAACTCCCGCAGACGGTGCGCGTCCGGCTCCACTTCCGACCACGTATAGCTGTCGAGGACGTAAACCTCGCAGCCCAGCCGGCGCAGCGCTTGCGCGTACTGCATGTAGACCCAGAAGTGGCCGGCGCCTTCCAGAAACTCCAGCAGCCTCACGGTCGAGATCACGACGCGGGTCACGGGGCTGGTACCTCCCGGAAGGAGACCAGGCGGATGTTCCGTTCGCTGAGCAGACCGGCGACGCCGGGGTCGCAAAGCGTCGCCATCTCGGCCTCCCGCTCGATCGTGTACGAGGACACGAGGTCGGAGCCCGCAAAGCCCGGGTGACAAGCCAGCTCGTTGAACCCGTCCTCGATGTCGCCGTCGATCAGGCGGGCAAGCGCACGTACACCGACGTGCTCGAGATGCGCCTCGCCGTCCCAGCGGCCGTAGAACGACGAGATGTGGCGAACACCACAGTGGTCGCGAAGCGGCAGGCCGTGACGCTCGGCCACGGCCCGAACGATCGGCGTGACGGCTTCGTCGCGATGCACGTTGTGATGCGTGTCGATGTGCGTCGGCCGCTGTCCGGTGAGCGCCACGAACCGCTCGAGCTGGCGCTCCAGCTCCGCCTCCGTGGTGAGCGGATCGGCCGGCCACGGAAGCACCGCGTGCAGGCCGACGCCGAGGGCCGGGTGTTGGGCGCAGAGCCGCGCCGCCTCGGGGCCTGCCGGCTCGTCCACCATCAGGCTGGTGCTGGTCAGGATGCCGTGCACGTGCGCCTCCACGATGCCGCGGTTGACGCCGCGACTGACACCGAAGTCGTCGCCGTTGACGATCAGCATCTTCATCGTGGCGGGAGCACCGGGCTGACTGCGTCGAACCACTCCACGAGCCCGGCGAGACGTTCAGGCAACCAGTCGGACTCGCCCTCGGCAGCGGCCGCGACGCTCCACACGAGCAGGCTCGCGAGCCGCGCGTAGGCGGCGGTCTCGAACATCGGTGTCAGGTCTCGCTCGGGGGGAAGCTCCCAACCTGCCAGCCGCTCGACGGTCCGCCGGTAGGTCTCGAGAATCCATCGCCGGTGCGACGAGTCGAAACGAAGCAGAAAGGTCGAAAGGTCGAACCCGATCGGTCCCGCAGCCGCCTCGTCCCAGTCGATGAGGCGCACGCGGGTTGTGCCGGCGTTCGGAGCGATGAGGACGTTGGTCGGCCACAGATCCCCGTGCAACAGCGTCTCGGGACCGCCTGACGGCGGCCAGGGCCTGGGTGCGCCGGGGCTCTTCCTGCTGCAGCCGGTCCATCCATTGGAGCAGTTGCTCGCGGGCTGCGCCGGCGCCCGGATGCGCGAGGCGAAGTGAGCGTAGTGCGACGATCGCGTCGGCGACGTTCGCCGAATAGAAACCTGATCCGCGATCGCCACCCCAGAGCCGGAACTCGGGAAGCAGCGAGTGCTCGGCGAACGCCGTGTGCACCCGCGCGATCGCCGAGATCGCCGCTTCGACCTCGTCCGCGACCAGCGGTGCCGTCGACAGCTGATGACCGGGCAGATCGTCGTAGACGTGCCACGACCGGTCGCCGGTCGGCTCTGCCGCGACGCCGAGAAGTGCCGGTCCGTGATCCTCGAGCCCGGCAGCGGGAAGCCACCGCCGCGAAACGAGCGCGCACCGGCGAGCGACCACGGCGTCCGACCACTTGACCACCACCGAGCGCGCTTCCCCGTCGACATCGAGTCGCAGACGATGAACATCGGCCTTCAGCCGCTCGCAATCCAGCAGCCGAACCGACCGCGCGGCGAAGGCCTCCCGCAGACACGTGTGCAGCTCCGGCGAACGGAACTCCACGTGGGCTCCCGCGACAGTCATGCCAGCCGGAGCAGCCTGTCGCCGGAAGGACTCCATCCGGCCACCTGCAGGGCACTCGCCGAGCCAGTCCGAGTAAACGCGGAAATCCTCGATCGGGCACCAGTCAGCCGTCATCTGCGAACAGGTCCAGTCCAGACCGGCAAGGCACCGGAACAGGTTTCCGACCGCAGCCGCATGCTCGACGGTCTCGGCGTCCGGCGCCGTCGAGGAGGCGGTGAGCACAGAGCCGTACGTATCGAGGCAGGGGTTCGCGGAGAACCGATTGCGCCGCTCTTGCTGCTGCTCGCTCGGGAGCCCGGAATGCTCGGGGTCCAGCAGTTGGGCAAGATCGGCGACCTGAGGGCCGAGGCCTGCGGTCTCCCAATCGAAGATGGCGAGCCCGATGCGCCCGTTACGCATGATGCGGAGGTTCTTGGGGACGAAGTCGCCGTGAACGACCGTCTGGGGAAGGGTGTCGCAGAAGGCCGCCAGCTCCCCCCAGCGCGACTCGAGCAGGTCGAGCTTGGACACGAGATCCTCCAGTACGAGCGTTCCGTCCGATTCGGCTTCCTGACGGCGCAGCTGCCTCGTGATTTCCTCGCGGGCGTTGAAGAGGTGGACCAGGTGGTGTCGCGATCCCCGGTTCGGAAGATCCGAAGCTCTCACGAATTCTGCGGCATGAAGCTGAACGCTCGCGAGCCAGTGTGCGGCCAGACGCCGGTGCTCCGGCTCCACAGGCGAATAGGGCTCGGCGCCGGCGTCCTCGAGAAACAGCCAGCAGTGCTGTCTGTCGCCGTAAGGCACGTTTCCGTAGTAGTGAAGAGTCGGCATCGGGAGGCGTGGAAGCAGGTGCTCGTACACCGCGCTCTCGACCTCTCCCGTCTTTCGCTTGCAGACCTTTGCGATCACGGGCGAGTCACCGGGCCCTGCTCCCTCGAGCCGGTAGACGCCGCGCTTTCGGAATCGCTTTGCCTTCAGGACCGACACATGCCGCGGCTTCGCGCCGCCCAGCGACAGCCAGGCCTTGACCGCAGGGTGGTCCGACACCTCGTCTGGCGCGGCGGGACGCGGTACCCGCCGTCGCTGTGCCGCGGCGACGGCTCGGCGTGCACGGTTGACGATCCGGCCCTTGTCCAGCTCGAGCCGCAGATCGCAGACCTCCAGCGTGCTCAGGCGGTGGGCGATCATGAAGCTGGTCCGGCCCGACCATGAGGCGCTCCATCGCTTCCATGATCAGCGCCTCCGTCTTGACGTCGACAGAGCTCGTGGGCTCGTCCAGGATCAGGATCCGAGCGTCCTTGAGAAAGGCCCGGGCCAGCGAGATACGCTGGCGCTCTCCACCGGAGAGCCGCATCCCTCGCTCGCCCACCTGTGTCTCGTAGCCCCCGGGGAGGCTCATGATGAAGTCGTGGATGTTGGCGGCCGCCGCGGCCGCCTCCAGCTCCTGTCGGCCGGCATCCGGACGGGCGTAGGCGATGTTCTCGGCGATGCTGGTCGAGAACAGCACCGTGTCCTGCAGCACGATCCCGAACTGGCTGCGCAGGTCGGCAAGCTTGTAGTCCCGGAGGTCGATTCCGTCGAGGAGGATCCGCCCCGAGCTCGGATCGTAGAAACGGGTGAGGAGGTTCATCAGCGTCGTCTTGCCTGCCCCGGTGGCGCCCGCCACACCAACCCTGGTCCCCGGGCCGACCGCGAAGGAGACGTCGTCCAGCGCGAGACGATCGGAGCCATATGAGAACGAGACGTCGCGAAACTCGACGGCGCCCGACGCCCGCGCAAGCGGCCGGGCGTCCGGGCGCTCGGGGACGTCCGGGGCTTCTTCGAGAAGACCGAACGCCCGCTCGGCGCTTGCCAGGTAGTTCTGGAGGCTTCCCGCCTTCCTGGCCATCGTCTTGATCGGCGCGTAGAGCTGGGTCAGGTAGCCCATCACCAGCAGGAGCTCGCCGAGGGTGATGATCCCGCTCTGAACGTGGTGGACGCCGACGAACAGGACCACGCCGCCGCCGGCCCCGATGACCCCTCCCACCAGCAGGGCGTAGCCCCCTTCGAGCACCGCCAGGCGGATGCGGGCCCGCATGCCGAGACTGGACTGGCCGAAGAACCGCTCCTGCTCGCGATCCTCCTGGCCGAACGCCTTCACCACGCGCAGACCGGTCAATACTTCCTGGACCACCGACAGGGCACCGCTCTCGAGCTTCTTCACCTCGCGAGAGGTGGCTCGCATGCGCGGCCGGAAGTGCAGCGCCGCGAGCATCAGTACGGGCGTCACAGCGATCGCCACGAGCGCCAGCTCGAAGTCGATCCGGGCGGTCACGTAGATCATCGCGACAAGCGTGGTGGCCGCCGTAACCAACGAGATCAGACTCTCGACCGCGATGTACTGGAGCGACTTGGCGTCCTCCTGCACCCGATACGTGGAGTCCGACGTGCCAACCCGGTCGTGATAGGCAAGCGAGAGGCGCTGGCTCTGCTGAAACAGCTTGTTGCGGAAGTTCAGCAAGAGCTTCTCGCCGGTGTACGTCTTCAGAACCGTGTTGCCGAGGTCCTGCACCTGGGTCAGGACGGCGATCGCGGCGAACATGACTGCCGCGAAGATCAGCACCCCGTCACTCGAGTCGCTCACCGCCGCGGGTACCAGACCGTCGAGGAATCCGGGTAGCGGTTGCGAGCCGATTGCGCTGTCGACCGCGATCGCAAGCGGCACGGGGGTGAGCAGCGCGAGCGGCGCCGCAAGCATGCTGATCACGAAGATGCACGCGATCTGGAAGCGGTGCGACCGCGTCTCGGAGAACAGCCTCCGGAAAAGCGCGAGGTCGGAGAAACGACGCGATGAAGCTGTCATGTCGCCCGTTGCGCCGGGCGCGGTTGGGGCACCGCGCTGCTCACGACCGGCTCGCTCTGGTTCGCGTCGTCGATCAGATGCATCGCGGTCGCCATCGCGGTGCTCGCGGAATGCACCGTACTACCGGCAATCCCGAGCCCGACTCCGCCAAAGAGGAGCATCGCCGCGAGGTGGTGGTCCAGTCCCGCGACGATCGCCAGCAGCAGGAGCAGCACGATCAGGCCGATCGCGGTCTTCGAATACCGCGGGGCCAGATGCACGAGCACCAACTGCCGGCCGGCGCCGTGCTCTTCGACGCCCATCCGGATCTGCACCCCGGCCGCCAGCCCGTGCCTCGCCTGCAGATCCCAGCGGTCATAGACGCCACCACACGAGACGATCGCGCCCGCCTGGCGCAAGCCGGCCTCGATCTCCGCCAGCCTTTGGACGTTGGAACGCCACGATTCACTCCAGGTCCGGAACATGCGTCGCAGCGGTGCCGCGAACCGCCGCTCGCGTGGATGAGCGGGCGGCGCGCCGCGAAGGCGACCGACCAGGCGGGCCGGGGGCTGAGCCAGGTGCAAGACAGTGGTCACCAGCCACCGTTTCGCCAGCTGGCCCGGCGGCAGGAGGCGTCGCGTGACCGTGCGAGTTCGAGCGGCGTTTGCAGCCGCCGCGATCACCGGCACCGCGACCGCACCGATCAGCAACGGCACCGCCACGATCATCGTCCCCCACACCGACGCACTGGCCACGAGCAGCGCAAGCGTCGCGATCAGGACATACCACGCCGGACCCAGCAGGGCGTCGAAGGATGTTCTGCCGGGACGTTGATAGAGCGACTGGAACAACTCGGTGCCCCAGGTCCCGTAGTACACGCGCCACCGCCCGAGCCCCATGCGTGCCGACCTTCCGTACAGACGTCCCGACCAGCGGGCGCCCCTGCCGACTGCATACTTCTCGGGCCACTTGTGCTCGAGCAATGCCTCGGCCCGCCCATAACCTCGCTGCTGGCGCCAGTAGGCCCGCATCGAGCCGCGTGGCTGATGCCAGACGAAGGCGGCGGGACTGAACCCGAGCTTCTTTCCGGCCGCGCGGAGCCGCCAGCAGATATCCACGTCGTCGCCCGCGACGCGAAATCGCGGATCGAAGCCGCCGAGGTCCGCGAGCGCTTCCTGCCGAAATGCCATGTTGCAGCCGGGGATGTGCTCCGCCTCGCGATCCGAGATCAGCACGTGAGTCGGGCCACCCGGTGCATCCGCCACACACGCTCCGATTGCGCCGCAGTCAGGCGGCGGGAGGTTCGGACCGCCGACACCCGCGTAACGTCCGTCCTGAAACCCGAGAGCCAGATAGTGGAGCCAGTGAGCGTCGGGGCTCGCGTCGTCGTCGAGATAGGCGACGATCTCTCCAGTCGCGGCCCGAAGACCGATATTTCGAGCGGTCGCGAGGCCATGGTTCTCGGTGCTGATGACGCGGAACCCGGACGTGCCCGCGATCTCGGCCGACGTGTCCGTCGAGCCGTCGTCCACCACGATCACCTCGTAGTTCGGATACTCGAGCTCCTGCAGGCCCCGCAGGCAGAAAGGCAGCGTCCGCGAGCCGTTGTGCGTGCAGACGATCACCGAGACTCGGGGCCACGCCTGGTCCCGACCGAAGGGGGCTTCATCGAATGCTTCGCGAACCTGGTGCAGCGCCGGCTTGGCCCTCCGGTCTCTGCGCGTGAGACCGAAGTCCCAATCATCGATCTCGAGCCCGCCGGCGGCGATTCCCTCACTGGACAGATACGAGACGTACCAGTCATCCGTCCACGCGAAGACGAAGCCGCCCGCAGATCCGGCCGCGAACGCCGACCTGATTTGCCGGTCCAGCATTCGGGCCTGCTTGTCCTCACCATGGCTCCTGCTGTCGAGCCCCAGCTCCGCGAGCAGCAGCGGCAGCTCGCCCGCGAGGTTCTGGAGCCGCGCGAGATAGGCGGCAAGCGCGGTTCGTTGTTCGAGATAGACGTTGAAGCAGACGAGATCGAGGAAGTCGAGTTGGAGGTACTCGGTCGGCGGATAGTTCACGTACGTGACGAGCCCGCCGGGATCCTCGCTTTTCGCGGCTCGGTAGAGGCGCCGCAGGAAGCGTTCGACGCGGTGCCTGCCCAGCCACCTCGCGATCGGGCTTGGGATCTCGTTTCCGACCGAGTAGCAAAGGACCGATGGGTGGCCGGCGCATGACGCAACCCCGGCCTTCACGCGGTCCTCGATCGATCGCGCACGGGCGCGGCTGTCGAGGAAGTTCACGTGCTGCTCCCACGGAATCCCGACCATCGTGTACAAGCCGTTCTCGTACGCGAGGTCGAGCAGCCATTCAGGCGGCACGGTGTAGGTGCGCACCGAGTTGAGACCGTTGGCCGCCATCTCCTCGAAGTCGCGGCGCCACGACCTCCGGCGAGGGAAACATTGCGCCGTTCTGGTCCGGGCGGAAGGTGCCGTACGTCGCACCCTTGACGAACAGCTTCTGCCCGCCGGCCCACAGGAACTTGCCGCGGACCACCGGGCGCGGGCGGGATCCGTTGGCGCTTGGGGCGGAGACGCCAGGCAGGCCGTGGCCTTGGCGCTCGACCGTCTGCGCCATCAGAGTCCCTTCAGAATCCACGTTCTGCCGCGCTCACCCTGCGCTCTCCGTCGCCTTGGGTGACCAAACTATGCGCCTCCTCGTTGCCCAGCTGCCCTGCCGGAACTTCCACTACCCCGGTCGGCGCAACCTTATAACTTCGTTGTGTTGGGCGCTACGAGGTTTGGGGCAATTTGGGGGCCGCGCCCGGCATGTCCAGCCCGACCGGTAGATGCTCCTGGGGCGTTCCAGCTGCATTCGTGTCACGTTCCAGCGACGCGATTCCAACCCCGAGGAGCCGCACCGGGGCGTCCCGCTCGAACGCTTCGAGCAGCTCGTGCGCGACCCGTGAGATCAGGTCGCGATCGCGCGTGTGCGAGTCGATCGAGCGCGAGCGCGTGTAGGTGCGAAAAGGCCGCAGGCGGATCTTGAGCGTGACCGTGCGGCCGCGCACCCGGCTCTTCTCGAGCCCGTTGCAGAGTTGGTCCACGAGGCGGTCGAGCGTCTCGCGCAGGGCCTGCGGGTCATCGACGTCGCGCGCGAAGGTCGTCTCGCGGCTCTCCGACTTGCGCTCGCGTTCCGTCACGACGCGGCGCTCGTCTAGGCCGTTCGCGCGCGCGCGCAGAGACGGTCCGAGCCGCGCGCCCACGGCGCGCTCCAGGACGGCAGGCCGCGCGTCCGCGAGATCGGCCACGGTCGCGATCCCCAGGCGGCGCAGACGCTCAGCGGTCTTCGGGCCCACGCCCGGAATCAGCGATGCGGGGCGATCGCCCACGGCCGCGAGGAAGTCCTCCACCAACAGCACGCGGAAGCCGTCCGGCTTGTCGAGATCGGATGCGATTTTCGCGAGCAGCTTGTTCGGCGCCAGCCCGACCGAGCAGATGAGACCGAGCTCCTGGCGCACCTCGTGCTTGATGCGCCGCCCGCACGCCCGCGGCGCGGCCGAGTCGGTCAGGTCCAGGTAGGCCTCGTCGAGCCCGAGCACCTCGACGAGGTCGCTGTACCGGTGGAGCATCGCCATCACCTTCCTGGACAGCTCGCTGTAGAACGACATGTCCCGCGGCAGCAGCACCGCCTGGGGACAGCGGCGATGCGCGATCGCGAGCGGCACCGCCGAGTGGACGCCGAACTTCCGCGCCTCGTACGACGCGGCCATCACGACACCGCGCGCATGCGGGTCCGTGCCCGTCGCGACCACCACCGGCTTGCCGCGCAGCTCGGGCCGGCGCAGGAGCTCCGCGCTCACGAAGAACGCGTCCATGTCGACGTGTGCGATCCAGCGTTCGGGCACTCGCCGACGATCCTACGTTGTCGGGCGGATCGGCCTGGTGGGGTCGGGACGCACAACTGCAAAACCGGCTGGGTAAGGGGTCGAGGGTCGGGCGGTGGTGGCTGTCACGAGAGGTGCAAGTCGTGCGGCTCCAGCGATACCGGTTGGAAAACTCGTGAAAGTGCCCCGGCGCTGTCCTGGGTTGTACGCCCATGAGGGGGAAAAGTCAGGACAGCGGAGGTGAACGGAAACACCCCGAGCCCCAGACACCGCAGACCCACCCACCAGCACCATCACAAGCCCTACAGCCGCGCAGCGCCCTCCACGAAACGCTTCCACCGCCCGTGCTCCTCCGCGCGCCACGCATCGTCGCGCCGAGGCTCCACCCGCGCCCCCGGCTCGGCCAGGCCGGCGGCCTCCGGCAGGCTCGGCAGCACGCCCGCCCCGACGGCGGCCAGCAAGGCGGCGCCCTGCACGGTCGCGTCCGCATCCATCGGCTCCACGGGCACGCCGGTCGTGTCCGCCTGAAGCTGCAGCAACAGCGGCTCGCGCGTCAGCCCGCCGTCCACGCGGAGCGCCTCGACCTCGACCTGCGTGCCGACTGTCTCGACCACGTCGGCGACCCGCCAGGCGATTCCCTCCAGCGCCGCACGTGCGACCTGAGCGGGGCCGGCCGCGGCCGTGAGCCCTGCGATCACCGCGCGCGCCTCGGGAACCCACCAGGGCGCGCCAACGCCTGCGAGCGCGGGCAGCACGCGCACCCCGCCCGAGTCCTCGACCGTGCGCGCAAGGGCAGAGAGCGCCGGTGGATCGGGCGCGAGGCCGAGCTTCCCGCTGAGCCACTCGAGCAGCGCCCCGGCGGTGAACACGCCTCCGTCGAGCGCGTACTCCGAACGGCCGTCGATCGTCCAGGCCACCGTGGGAAGCAGGCCGCCGACCGGTTCCGGGGGGGTGTCGCCGACGTGCGCGAGCACGAACACGCCGGTGCCGTAGGTCGCCTTGCACATCCCCGCCTCGACGCAGCCCGTGCCCGCCAGGGCCGCCTGCTGATCGACGACCCGCGCGGCGAGCGGCAGCGCCACAGGCCATCGCTCGTGGCGAAGCTCGCCCAGCGATCCAATCGTGTCGGTGACTGCCGGCAGCGCCTCGCGCGGCACGTCGAAGATCTCGAGCAGGCGCTCGTCCCAGCCGGTTGCGCCGAGCCGCTGCAGCTGGGTGCGCGAGGCGGTCGAAGGGTCCGTCGCCGAGCCGGCGCCGAGCCGGTCGCACACGAAGGCATCGAGCGTGCCCAGGCGCAGCGTGCCGCGCGCGCGTGCGTCCGCGACAGGCGGCAGCTCCTCCAAGAGCCAGGTCAGCTTGCTCGCGGAGAAATACGGGTCGAGGGGCATGCCCGTGAGCCGTTCGATCTCCTCGGCGTGGCCCTGTTCGGTGAGACGGGCGAGGATCCCGACCGACCGCTTGCATTGCCACACCACGTTCGGCGAGAGCGCTGCTTTCGTCTCGGCGTCCCAGGCCACGATCGACTCGCCCTGGTGATCCAGGCCGCACGCCATCACCTCTCCGCCGGCATCGGCGAGGAGCTCGGCGACCGCGTCCACCACCGCATCGAACAACTCGTCGGCATCCTGTTCGACCCAGTCGCGGCTGGGGATGCCGCGACTCCAGCCGCCGCTGGGTGTGGCGCAGCGAACGGAGCGAGTGGTCGAAGAGCGCCGCCTTCACGGCGGTCGTGCCGATGTCGACGGCCACGATCAGGGGCTCGCTCGCCTCCAATGCTCAGCGGACCGGCGCCACCAGGGTGTCGTGACCTCGACCGGCTCCATCGCCGGCAGCGCCTGCTCCGGGCCGAGCGGTACGCCGGTCTCGGCGACCAGCCCGGCGACGTGCTCGGCGATCCCGAGGCAGGCGGACAAGCCGGTCGAGCGGATCGCGGCCACGTGCACCAGCCGCGGGCAGGAGCGCGAGCGCTCGATCAGGTAGTTCACCCCTTCCGCACCGGCGGGCCGTAGACCTGCGTAGGAGAACACGTGGTCATGCTGCGCCAGCTCGGGGGCGATCCGCCGCGCCTGCTCGACGAGCGCCCGCTCGGCGGCGGGCGACACGCCCCAGTCCCGCTTGTCCTCCTGGTCGCGGGCCGTGGGCCCTGCGATCACGTGTCCGTCGATGGTGGGAAACACCAGCACGCCCTTGGTCCGCTTGGTCGGAACAGGTAGCAGGATCCGGTCCACCGTGGCGGCACCCTCCCGGGGCCGGAACACGACGAACTCGCCTTTTCGCGGATAGATGCGGAAGCCGTGGTCGCCGGCGGCGCGCGCGACCTCGTCCGCGAAGAGACCGGCGCAGTTCACGGCCGCGACGCCGCGCGCAAGCTCGCCGGTGCGCCCCATGAGCACCACCTCGTCCCCACACTCGATCCGCTCCACCCGCGCCGAGCATGCGATCCGCCCGCCCAGCCGCTCGGCCGCGCGCGCCAGCGCGAGCGTCAGCTGCACGGGATCGGTGACGGCCTCGCCCGGCACCAGCAGACGGTCGTCGCGGAGCTCCGTCTCGACGCCGTTCGAGCGGGCGCGATCCGCGAGCTCGCCCAGCGCTCGCGCGTGCTCCGCCGCCGCCCGCACCTCCGCCCCGCACCGGCGTACTCGCACGCGGAGCCTGTCCAGCACCTCATCGCGCAGGCTTGCGGAGCGGCGGATCAAGCGGGTCTCGAGCTCGCCCGGCAGCGAGTCGAAGCCGGTGTGGAGGATCCCCGAGTTGGTGCCGCTCGCGCCGAGCGCGAGCGCCTCCTCGGCCTCCAGCAGCGTCACTGCGGCGCCACGCCGAGCCAGGGCGAGCGCGACCGCCGCACCCACGACCCCTCCTCCGATCACACACACTTCAGGGCGCTCCAAGAGCGCCATCGTACGCCCAGCGGCGTGCGCCTAGTGGCGCGCCGTCACGTACTCGACCGGCTTGGGCTCGCCGATCAAGAATCCCTGCGCGTAGTCGACGCCGAGCTCGCGCAGCAGGTCCAGCGTGGTCTGGTGCTCGACACCCTCGGCGATCGTCTGCACGCCGAAGTTCTGCGCCACGGCGATGATCGACTTCACGATCTTCTGATCGGAGGGATCGATCGCGAGGTACCTGACGAACTCGATGTCGATCTTGATGAAGGTGACCGGCAGGTGCTTCAGGTAGGCGAACGTGCCGTAGCCCGTGCCGAAGTCGTCGAGCGCGAAGCCGCAGCCGAGCCCACGCAGGCGCCAGGCGAAGTCGCGCGCGGCCTCGATGTTCTCGGCGGCCGCGGTCTCGGTGATCTCGAAGATCAGATTGGCCGGGTCCACGTCGAGCTCGCGGACCTGCGTCTCGATGAGCTGGATCAGATCGGGGCTGCCGATGCTCTTGCCCGAGAGGTTGACCTCGACGCGCCGCATCTTGGCCAGCTTTACCGCCTCGGCCACGACCCAGTGGTCGATCTCCTCCACCAGGCCGAAGCGCTCGGCCGGCGGCAGGAACTCACCGGGCATCACGAGGTCCTCCATGCCGCGCCCGCCGCGCATCCGCACCAGCAGCTCCTCCTGGTGGACCGAGTTGGTGCTCAGGTCCAGGATCGGCTGCGAGTGCAGGACCAGCTTCGACTCCCGGACCGCCTCGCGCACCCGGATCGACCAGTCCACCTCGGCGCGAAGCTCCTGCTCGCGCGCCTTGCGCTCGGTGATGTCGGTGGAGATCCCGCATACCGCGTAGACCTCGCCGTCGCCGTCGAGCAGCGGGAAACTTCTGCGTCAGGTAGGTGCGGTCGCCGCCGCGGCGCCAGATCACCTCTTCCTCTTGCACGACCTCGCCGTCCTCGAGCACCTTGCGGTCGCTCGCGCGCGCGCGGCCCGCGACGTCGAGCGGCATGATCGTCTCGTCCGTGCCCCCGATCATCGCGCTCGGCTCGACCTGGAACATGCGGCCGAACTCGCGGTTCGCGAAGAGGTACCTGAACGAGCGGTCCTTTGCGTAGATCACCGACGGCGAGTTGTCGATGATCGACTGGAACTGGTCGTGGGTCTGGCGGAGCGCACCTTCTGCACGCTTTCGCTCGGTGATGTCCTGCACCGTGCCGACGATGCGGACAGGCTCCCCGTAGTCGTCGAACACGACATCGCCGTGGTTCTCGATCGTGCGCACGTCTCCGTCCGGGCGCTGGATCCGCATCTGGTATTCGAACGGCTTCGGGCTCCCTCACCACCTCCTGAAACGTGTGCTCCACGAGCGGCCGGTCGGCGGGATGCACGAGCTCCATTCCACTCTCGAGCGTCTCCTCGAAGGCTCCGCGCTCGATGCCAAAGATCCGATACAGCTCCTCCGAGAGCACGACCCTGTTCGTGACGAGGTCGTATTCCCAGCTGCCCATCTGGGCGAGCCGCTGCGCCTCGGCAAGGCGCGCCTGGCTGTCGCGGACCTTCGCCTCCGCCAGCTTCCGGTCCGTGATGTCGAGCATCACCCCGTGCAGGTACGGCTCGGATCCCCCTTCCTCGGAGGTCACGATCGTGGCCTGGTCGTGGAACCAGATCACGTTGCCGTCGCGGGCGATCATCCGGTACTCGGAGTTCAGGGGATCTCCGCTGTCGCGGCTCCGCTGCTCGTCTGTGAGCGCCCGTTCCCGGTCCGCGGGATGCAGGCAGCGGAACCAGAGAGTCGCGTCGGAGCACCAGTCCTCGGCCGTATAGCCGAGGATCGACTCGATCTGAGGGCTGGCGTAGAGCCATTTTCCGGCCTCGCCCGCGATCGCCGTGTAGACGATGCCCGGGATGTGCTCGACGAGCGTGCGGTAGCCCTCCAGCACGGTGCCGTCCGGGTACGCGTGCGGGAGCTCCGTCGGGCCGGGCGGCCGGCCGCCGTCGGGGATGCGTTCGAGAGTCTTTCTGGTTGCCATTGGGGGAGTGCCGGCCCAGTCGGCCGCGCGCGCGGGAGCACCGCTCACATGCCCGCTCGCCGCCGTAGGGGGGCGTTTCCTGTATCGGCACTCGGCAATTCCCGCATTAAGGCCGTGTTATGAAGCTGGCCACAGGGCCTGCCGGGATCCCTGTCGCCAGGCCGGCATCGGCGTGCACGAGATCCTGCCTCAGTAGCCTCGAATGGAGCGAAATGACGCTCAGCCGTCGACAGTTCCTGACCCGGGGCGGGCAGCTCGCGGTCGTCTCGGCGGCAGGCGGCCTCCTGGGAATGGACCGGCTTGCGGGCGCGGCGGAGACCCTCCGCACGAGCGACGAGGGACTTCGGAAGTGCATCTCGCTCGGTGGGCCGGGCTCGCTTCGGTTCGACGACCATCCCGACGACTACCGCCTCTGGGGGAACAGGGAGTACATCCGAGATGCGAGCGGCACGAGGTGGGTGAAGCTCTGGGTCTCCTGGTACGACCTTCAGCAAGAGCTGGGCTTCCCCCCGGCCGGGCGCGGAGATTCATGGCGTCACCTGAATGGAGCCCCCGCGGGCCAGAGCTGGCTGCGCCGGCTCGACCGGCAGGTGCGTGCGGTGAACGACGACCGGCTCGGCGTGATTCTCACGCTCTACCACGCGTATCCGACCTGGGCGAGCGGCGCGCTGGGCCCCGACCCGGTCGATCCGCGCAAGCCGGCCGAGCAGAAGCTGCCGGTCGACCTCTCGGCCGACGGGCCGTGGGCATGGTTCGTCGCATATCTGATCGCCCGCTACCGCAAGGGCTCACGCCCGAACCCGGCCGGGCCCGAGGGCCGCCCCTTCACGGAGATCGAGGTCGGCTTCGACCCGCTCTTCGGCAATCCCGACGGCGCCGCGATCGATGCGCTCGAGATCTGCAACGAGCCAAACTTCCTCGGGTGGCCGCAGGAAGGAGTGGTCGAGTCGACCGCGCAGATGATCCGCACGGCCACGGAGCTCTCGGCCGTCTGGGGAGGGACGCCGATCCTCGCCCCCGGCGACCTCCGACTTCCCCGACGCGACCACGCGCAACGCGCGCGGGCTGACCGGCACGGCGTGGAGCGAGTTCACCCTCGGCGTCCTGAGCGCGCTTGCCGGCTACCGGGCCCCGGTGCCGCTCCGCTGGTCTCACCACAACTATCGCGACGTGCGCCTCGGGACGAGCCGCGCGGCGGACGTGCTCGCGATGCTGAGCGGCGCCGGCTGGAGCAGCGACGTGGCGCCGCTGTGGCTCACCGAGGGCGGGTTGAACATGGGCGAGCGGGCCGGCGACCCGGCCGTGCGGGCGCAACAGGCGCACTCGATCGAGCGGAGCTTCCGGCGCACGATGGAGCTGACCGGGACCTACGTCTGGACCCAGCACACGATCAGCGACAAGGCCGGCAACGAGTTCAAGTCGGGCCTGCGGGACGACTTCGAATGGGGCCGTGGCGTAGGGCCGGAGCGGCCGGCGTGGTCGGTGTGGCGCGACCTGCCGGGCGCGGCGGCGCCTTAGAGCGCTCGTCTGTTCGGAAACCCGCTGGTTTGTTCAAAAAAAGCTGGCAATAAGAGGATGAGTTTCGGGGCGGGGGCGATTGATACGGCTTCTCTCGTGTGCGGCGCCGGGCGCGCGGCGGGGTCAACTCAGGGCTATCGGCGTCTAATGCGTTATGCAACTAGTCGATTTGTGTGGCCCGTAGCCCGTACAAATCGACTTTGCTCGGCGGAGGCGTTTTGGGGTCCGGAAACCCCGCACGGAAGGCGGGCCTTCCTCACAACACAGGCGGGGCCGCCCGGCAGATCACAAACGCCCCCCAACCCCTTCTTGCCCGAATCTTTTACAACTCGGCCGTCAACCTTCCGCCCCGTCGAGGTCGATCCGGATCGTCATGTGCTCAGTTCCGACCACGCGCACCAATGCGTCGTTGACCGGTCGCTTCAGGAACCGGAGCCGCGCGGCCGTGTCGTCGTCCGGCAGCAGGTGCGCGGTGCCCTCGCGCCAGCGGCGCCCGACCTTGACACGGACGCGCGGGTCCTTCTCGATGTTCTTGACGTAGTCGGCGGCGCGGCCGTGCTCGGTCACGACCCAGAAGTGGTCGCCGCGCAAGCCGTTGCCGACCGGCACCCGCCGTGGCAGGCCGCTCTTTCGTCCGGTCGTCTCCAGCAGCGCATGCGTGCGAGGCGCGAGCCCGTGTTCCAACAACGGCCGGACGATCGGGTTCACGAGCCGGTTGGTGATGAACCTGCTCACGTTTCGCTTGGTCGCCATGCGCCCATCCTTACATCTCGGCGCGTGCTTTTTCCGGCTTTCCACCCAGCCGTGACAGTCACCGCCCGATCATGGGCCGTGACCAACCAACCAGGAGGTATCGCATGGCGAAAGTGCTTCGGCGCGGCGATCGGGTCGAGTGGAACTTCGGCCGCGGCAAGGCAGTGGGCACCGTCAAGCGCAAGCTGACCGAGCACACGACGATCGGCAAGCAGAAGGTCGCGGCCATCACCCGACGACCCGCGCTACCTCGTGCTGACGGATTCGGGGAAGGAGGCGGCGCACAAGGCTGAGACGCTGCGGAAGATCCCACGCCGACAGAAGGCCCGCACCGTTCGGCAGGCCTGACACGGCACGGCTCAGCCGCCGCTGTCGGGCCCGGCGTGTTCGAGCGCGATCCGGATCAGGACGCGTTGCTCGCGGCGCATGCGCTCGCGGTAGTCGTCCCAGTCGGGGTTCTCACCCGGGAAGCGCTGGTAATAGTCGATCAGCGGCTCCATCGCGTCGGGCAGCGACACGATCTCGGCCTGCCCTTCCGCGTAGATCCAGGGACCGAAGAAGCGATCTGTGAATACGCACAGCTGCGCCCAGGGATCCCGCCGGAGGTTCTTGACCTTGTAGGCGCCCTCCCGGCTACTGATCACGGCCCGGCCCTCGTCGTCCACTGCGACGAGCACCGGGGTCTGCTGGATTCCGGCGCGGCGCCGGTTGGCGAGCACCGCATGATGGTGCTCGCGCATGAAGGCGCGTGCCTGGTCGAGATCCACGGGCCAAGCTTAGGTGACGGCGCCCACGCGGACGCCCTGGCGTATCGCCGACATCCGTGTCCGGAGTCGTCAAGCTGCCGAGCATGAGGTACGCCCTCGCGCTTTTCGCGGTGCTGGCGATCGCCGCTGCGGGTCCCCTTGCCGCCGGGCAGGAGCGCGGTAAGGCCGCCGCCGCGCCACCGCGGCCCCACATCGTGCAGAGCCCGATCCCGTTTCCCGCCAAGCGCAAGGCGGAGATGCGGCGCTACGCCCGCCGCCACTACGGGATCGACCGGTTCCAGCTGGTGAACCCGAAGGTGATCGTCGAGCACTACACCGCCAACAACAGCTATCGCCGCGACCTTCCGGACGTTCGCCGCCGACGTTCCGGATCCGGAGCTGCACGAGCTACCCGGCGTCTGCGCGCATTTCGTGATCGACCGGCGGGGCGTGATCCACCAGCTCGTCTCGATGCAGATCATGTGCCGGCACACCGTGGGGCTGAACTGGACCGCGATCGGCATCGAGCACGTGGGGACGAGCGACGGCGCCGTCATGTCGAACCGGCGGCAGCTCGCCGCGTCGCTGCTGCTCACGCGGTGGCTCCAGTCCAGGTTCGGGATCGCCAGACGGAACGTGATCGGGCACAGCGAGAGCCTGCGCAGCCCCTACCACCACGAGCGCATCCGGCGGCTCCAGCGCCAGACCCACGCTGACTTCAGCCACGCGACGATGAAGCGCTACCGGCGCCTGCTGGGCGAGGCCTCCGGGTCGGCCGCCGTGGCGGTCCGCCGAGTGCTCCTCGGGCGGTCGGTGCGGGGCCGCCGGATCGAGGCGGTGGCGAGGGGAAACCCGGACGCGCCCCGCAAGGTGCTCGTGATCGGGAGCATCCACGGCGACGAGACCGCGGGCGTCCGGGTGACGCGCGGGCTGCGGGAGGCGCCGCCGCCGGAAGCGGCGGACCTGTGGCTGGTCGACCAGCTGAACCCCGATGGCGTCGCGGCTCACACCCGCCAGAACGCGCACGGTGTCGACCTGAACCGGAACTTCCCCCATCGCTGGCACCCGCTCGGCCGGCGCGGCGATCCCACCTGGTCGGGACCGCGGCCGCTCTCGGAGCCTGAGACCAGGATCGCCCGCGCGCTCGTGCGCCGGCTTCGTCCGGCGGTCACGATCTGGTTTCACCAACCGCTCGGGCTCGTTGACCGGTCGGGGGGCGACGTGCGCGTGGAGCGCCGGTTCGCCCGCCGCACGGGGCTGCCTCTGCGCAAGATCTCTCCCTACCCCGGGACCGCCACCCGGTGGCAGAACCACCGCTTCCGGAGCGGCACCGCATTCGTGGTCGAGCTGCCGGGCGGCCGCCTCAGCCGGCGCCTGCGCGACCGCTGCGTCGAAGCGGTACTGGCCTTGACGCGGTAGCTCGCCCGGCCCGGCTACCCGAAGCGGGGAGAGCCCTGGCTCAGGCCCATGTGGACGCGTGCGACGCAGCCCTCCGGGAGGGAGCGCAGCTGCACCAGGTCACAGAGATGGTTGACCAGCCAGAGGCCGCGTCCGCTGGCGCGGTCGGTGGTGGGTCGCTCGCGGCCGACCAGCGGCTCGTCGAGGCGCCCGGCGTCGCGGATCTCGCAGATGAACGTGGAGCGCTCGCGCCACAATCGGACGGTGCCGCCGCCGCCCCCGTGCAGAACGCTGTTCGTGGCCAGCTCGCTCACGGCCAGCACGAGATCCGAGATCCGCTCCGCGGCCAGGCCGGCCCGCTCGGCGCGCTGGGCAACGAACGTGCGGGCCTCGCGGAGCCCGTGGCGGTGGAAACCCAGCTCTTCGGGCTCGGCCATCGGCTCGGGCAACGCGTCATCGAACGGCCCGGGCCCGGATTCCGGCGGGATATACCTGCTGCTGTAGTGGCGGGCGTCGTCCCTGGCGATCACCGGATGCGTGCACTGGGCCTTGTCGAGCACGGCTTTGCCGAGCGCAGCGGCGTCGTACGGGCACAGCAGCCAGAAGCTCGGGGTCTCCGCGAAGGCCAGGTTGAGCAGCGACTCGTGGTGATGACACTCGACCAGCTCGGCCTCGCTGCGGCCCGCCCAGATCGGCTCGCCCACGCCCCGGATCGGGCGTCCCTCCGCGCCGTGCTCGGCGACGAACTCGCGCCAAGCGGGGATGATGCAGGCCGGATTCCTGCCGAGCCCGGCCATGTCCGCGAACAGCACCGCGTCGCCCTCGCCGTTCAGCTCGGACTTGAGAGCCTCGATCTTCTCCTCGTCCACGGCCACGAGCACCGGCTCGCGCGCGGAGACGGCGTCGCGGACGAACGGCACCACTCCAGCGAGGAATCCCTCCCTGCCAGAGTAGAACAACGCCTCATGGCGGAACGTTTGCTTGCCCAGGCCAGTCATAGCCGAACCCCCAGCTGCCAAATGGCTTCCACCCATAGTGCCAGACCCCAAAGCGGCTTGCGTGACGAATTCCCATACGGCCGAACCGGAGCATGGACAGCGTCTAAGCTGCCGATATGTGTCGAAACATCCGCACCCTTCATAACTTCGAGCCCCCGGCAACGACGGACGAGGTCCGGGCCTCGGCCCTCCAGTACGTCCGCAAGATCAGCGGCTTCACCAAGCCTTCGCAGGCCAACGCCGCTGCCTTCGAGCGGGCGATCGACGCCGTCGCCGCTGCCTCGGCCGAGCTCCTCGGCGAGCTCGTGACCGCCGCGCCTCCGAAGGACCGCGAGGTCGAGGCGGCCAAGGCCAGGGCTCGCAGCGCGCAGCGGTACGCCGCCTGAGCGCCCCGTAGCGCTACGCGCCGGACACCTCGTCGAGTGGCCTTTGTCAGCCGCGCTTTCGCGCAGCCTTGGTCTTGCTCGCCGCCGAACGTAGGCGCCGGGCTTCGTTTCGTGCCGTCAGCGCCTCCTGCTTTTTCGCCAGCGCGTCGGCCTCCTCGTCGAGCTGCCGAAGTCGCGTGCGCTTCGAGCGATCCTCGATTGCCTCCTGCGTGCGCGTCGTGGCCTTCTCGTTTGCGCTCCGGCGCCGTGACTCGAGTCCGGCGATCCGGCGGCTCTCCGCGTTTACGCTGCTCCTCGGCGCGCTTCTTGCGAGCGTCAGCCCGGCGCGCCGCCTGGCGGCGCTGCTGCTCGGCCTTCTCCTCTTTTTCCGAGAGCCGGTCTTCGTGCCATCTCGGACCGCCCCCGCGCCTCGGCGCGCAAGCCGGCTGCGCGCTCGCGCTCGTCCGCGGCCAGGCGCCGGCGCTCGGCGTCCCGCACCAGCTCTTCGTCGCCCAGGGTCTTGCCGGCCATTCGGCGCAGGCCTGCTTCCATGCGGTCCAGCTTGATGGTCGCTCCGGCAACGCCGTGCCGCCCGTTGCGCGTGCGAAGTCCGACGGCGGCGTCCAGCGGAAGTCGCAGCAGCTTGATGTAGCCACCTACCGCTGATCTGGAAATGGTGCGCATGCTCATCTCGTCTCCTCTGGATCGATCGCGTCGGCTCGCGCTTCCGAGCGACGCGCTTCCTGCTCGAGGCGGATCGCCGCCTGTTCTGCGGCCAGCCGCTCTGCCTCTGCTTGCCGCTCGGACCTGGTCGCGGCCGACTGTTGAAGCCGGCGCTCACCTTCCGCCGCCGTCTTCTCCTGCTCGGCACGGATCGTCGCCTCCCGCATGCGCTCACGCTCGTCGCGCTCGATCGCGGCTTCGTGCTCCTTGGCGGCGAGCTCTGTCTGCAGCCGTTCACGTTCGAGCACGTTGTCGGCCTTCTCGGCCTCTACATCGGCCTCGGCCTCGCGCTGCCGGGCCTCGGCCTCGGCCTGCCCGGCCTCGGCCTCAGCCTCTGCCTGGGCCTGTTGAAGGCGCCCTTCACGGGCCAGCTGCTCGTTGCCGAGGGTCGATCCGGCGACCTCTTTGGCCTTGCCGGCCAGCTTGCCCAGAGGGCCGCCCGAAGTCTCCTCGGGCATCTTTGGATCAGTCATACGGTCTCCTTGAAGAATGGGTTCGGCCAGAGGCCCGCCGTCCCTAGAACAAGCGGATCAGCACGTTGACGAGGATCGTCAGAGCTACGGAGAGCAGCAGCGACCAGATCAAACAGCCGGGCATGAAGCGCACTTGCGCTCGCCTGCCCGGCTGCTTGAAAACGAACATGGGACTGCTAAGCCCTCGAGCCCTTAGTTGCCGTTGTCGCGCTCGCGGTTCTGGCCGGACTCCTGCCAGTAGGGCTCGCCACTGCCGGCCTTCGCCAGCCCGCGGGCGATCATGTAGCCGACCGTCAGGATCGTGATGTAGAGCCAGACCTTGTCGGCGCGGAAGGCGTCGACGTTGTTCTTCTCCTTGATCTGGGCACCCGCGATCAGGATCAACACGAACGTGACGACGTACGCGTAGAACTCGGTCGTCTTGAAGGCAGCCTTCGTCTCGGTGACGAGACGGCCCACGGCGCTGCTGACCCCGCGACGGGGTGTGTCGCACGTCCTGTCGGGACGGGTGTTGCGGCCATGTGAACCTCCTGTTTTGAGTGGATCCGGACAGTCCGCCATCCGCCGACTCGGCGCAGGAGCGTCCTGCTTTGCAAACGCGACAGCGCATCCCATGCCAAACGTCAGGCTGCCGATGATTCATTGCCCGCCGGGAAAAACCCAGTTAAACGCGGCGGGTATCAACGACATTAGCGGCGATCTCGAAGGGCCGTACCGTGCGCCCCTCGATCGGTGACCCTTGTTGACCCCTCCCCGGTACCGCCGGGATACTGCGTGGGTGATGTCGCATGAAAACGTGGAGCTTGTGAAGAGGTGGCTGGGATCGTTTGATAGCGATCCCGCCGCTTTCCGGGACACCTTGCATCCCGAGATCGAGTGGTTCCCGTTCGAGGACAACCATTCGCCGTCACACGGCGCCGACGCCGCCATGCGAATCCGGAGTCAATGGCTTGACGCCTGGGACGAGCTGCGAGCCGACCTGGAGGAAGTCCGTGACGAGGGCGACAGCGTGGTGGCCTCGATCCACGTCATGAACCGAGGGAAGACCAGCGGAGTCGAGGTCGATGTTCGTCTCTACGTGCACTTCAAGATCCGCGACAGCAAGATCGTCTACCTGTTCGAACATACGGACAAGGCCACCGCCCTCGAAGCTGTGGGGCTGTCGGAGCAAGACACTCACGCCGACTCCTGAGGACGGCAGCAGCTCTTGGGCTTGCTCCGACCTCACGGGCCGGTCGTCCTCGGCGACAGACATCGAATGTCCTGCTTGGGATGCCTCTTGCAGACTAAGCGAGGAACCTCAAAGGAGAGTCGCTGTGGAAGCTGCAACGCGTCGGCGCGTCGGTCGCTGCCGCCGTCCCTTTTGATTCACGCCCCAGTGCCCTTCAATCTGCGCGTCGTGCGCGATGGGCCGGAGTCGTGGTCCGCTTGAGCGGCGAGTTCGATTTGCCTGCCTTCGTGAGGTGACCTTCATGGACTCGGTTGGACTTGAAGCGCTGGTCGATGTGTGGGAGCGATCACAGCGCGACGGCTTCCAGTTGGCAATCGTGCGCGGCCCTGCTCACGTGCAGAGGTTGTTCGACGCGACGTCCTTAGCAGCGTCCTGCCGCTGATGCATTAGAGGGGCCTCGAGAGGAGCTGTCCCTTAGGTACCGGTGCGCTCGCGGTGCTTGCATCCAGGCCAGCAGCAGGGGCGACGCTGGCCTTCCTCGAGCTCCTCCTGTGTCCGGCGAATGCGGCGCTTCCGGGTCGTTTCCTGCTTGGCATCCTCGACCCAGCAGATGAACTCGTTGCGGGCCAAGGGCGTGATGTCCTTCCATGCGTCGAGCGCCGTTGTGTTGGCGATCAGCGCCTTGCGCAGGTCTGCAGGCAACTTGTGCACTACCCCACCGGGCACTCGCTGGCTACTCATACGCCCACACGGTAGCGAGTAGGTGCGTCTGAGTTGCGTCGTTTGCATGCATCGCCATGCGCCCCTATGCGGAGTGAGGACCGCGCTGCCATGCGGGTTTGCGCCCTCATGCGCCGCTATGCGGTCCTCCGTCCGTAGTCGGGGCGACTGGATTTGAACCAGCGACCTTTCGGCCCCCAGCCGAATGCGCTACCAGACTGCGCCACGCCCCGCCGGTGAGGCAAGGATAGCCCTCCAGCGCCTCAAGCGGGCGACGGGAATCGAACCCGCCCTAGAAGCTTGGAAGGCTTCTGTGCCACCACAACACTTCGCCCGCGCGGAGGCCGATTATAGGCAGGCGCCCTCGCTCGATCCGGGCTCCGAGCCGGGTGTCAGATCGCTGGTCCGAGCCCCATCGAAGCGTTTGAAGCAATCGGTCGGGGGCAGACTCCCAAATACCTGAACCGTCCGTATTCCCCTCCGGGGGTCAGATCCGTGAAGGAAACGCTGACACTTCGCCTCGCCGGCAGTCCGACGGCGCCAGCGAGGGCCCGGATGGCCCTCGGAAGTCTCGACCCGACGCTCGCCGACCTTCGAGACGACGTTCATCTGCTCGTAAGTGAGCTCGTGAGCAACTCGGTCCTTCATGCCGAGGCGGAGCACGTCGAGCTGCACGCCGAGTCGGAGCCCCGCGGAGTCCGCATCGAGGTGTCGGACCCGGGGCCCGGGTTCGACCAGGACGCGCGCCGAGAGCCGAGCTACACCGGCGACGGTGGGTTCGGGCTCCTGATCGTCGACAAGGTCGCCAACCGCTGGGGCACCGGGCGCAACGGCACTGCGCATGTTTGGTTCGAGATCGACCGCAAGCGTTTTCACTAGTCCGCCTGTGGGTAGATACGCGCTTCGGTCAACGGATTGTCCGCAACGCAGTCGCCCGCTTCCCCTGCTCGCGGCGGGCGACTGCATTTGATCGAATCGACCTCGAAACGCCTCGAACAGCCCGCCCCGCCGCGCCCGGTCCGAGCCCGGGCCCTCCCGGCCCGCCGGTGCCGGACTCTCCGCCTTCCCCCACGCCGGAGCCCGGGCCACCGCTGCCGCCGGACCCGCCGCGGCCGATCTGACCTAGCCCCCGCTGTCCACGCCCATCGCGGTCAGCGCCTCGCCGCGGGTCGCGTACGTCGTACCGCGTTTGAGATCGCCGTTCTCGAACTCGTAGACGAAGTGGATCTGGAACTCCGAGAAGTGATCCCTGCCACGCAGCCGGAAGCTGCCCGACGCCAGCACCAGGTCACCGTGCGCGTGAAACGAATACGGCCGCGCCTCGAGCAGCTGCCGCTCGCCCTGGAAGTCGTTGAAGAACTTGAGCAGCTCCTGACTCGTCAAGACCGCGCCACCGGCCGCATGCGGCCGCCATTCGACCTCAGGCGCGGTCAGCTCGAGAGAGGCCTCGAGCCCGCCGTCGGCAATCGCAGCCCAAAGACGGCGCACGAATTTCACGTTGTCTTGCTCGGACATGACTCCCCTCGAATCGAGAGCTCCGACGCGTCCGTCGCCTTGAAGGCGCCCTCCCCGGGGCCGAAGCCCGCGACGCCCCTCGGCCAGACCGGCAGGTCCTCGGCCGAAGCCGCGGATTGTAGTGGGGCGCTGGTCGAGACGCGAGTCGGACGGGCGAGCGCAGGGCTAGGCCGCGTCCTCGAGACCTTCGATCTCGCGCATTCGCGAGAGCCGCTCGAGCGCCTGAGACTCGACCTTCTTGACACGATCGCGCGGCATGCCGAGCTGGCGCACCACCTCTTCGATCGACTTCGGGTCGGGGTCGCCGTTGAGGCCATAGCGCAGCTTCACGACCGATTGCTCGTCATCGGGGAGCTCGGACACGGCGCGCCGCACCGCGTCTCCCGCGAGGTTGACCGCCACGTTTCGCCCACGTCGGGCTCGTCGCTCTCGAAGAGCTGACCAAGCGTGGTCTCCTCGTCCTCGCCGACCGGACGGTCGAGACTCGTCAGCACACGGGCGGCCTCCCGCACGTCCCGCAGCTGGCTGAGCGGGATCTCGGCCCGCTTTGCAAGCTCCTCGTCGGTGGGCTCGCGATTCAGCTCCGCCGCCATCTCGCGCTCGACCCGGGCGAGCCTGCGCTCGCGCTGCAACACGTGCACGGGCACGCGGATCTCGCGAGCCTTGTTGGCGATGCCCCGCTCGATCGCCTGCCGGATCCACCAGGTCGCGTAGGTCGAGAACTTGTAGCCACGGCGCCAGTCGAACTTCTCGACCGCGCGGATCAGCCCCAGGATCCCCTCCTGGATCAGGTCGAGGAGCGAGAGCTGGGCGGCCTGGTACTTCTTTGCGAGCGAGACCACGAGCCGGAGGTTCGAGTTGATCATCCGCTCCTTCGCCTCCTGGTCGCCTCGCTCGATGCGCTTTGCGAGCGCGACCTCCTCCTCGGCGGTCAGCAGCCGGTGCCGGCTGACCTCGTTGAGGAACAGCTGGAGCGCGTCGGTCGTCTGCGTGGCCAGCTCGCCGTTGGCGTAAGTGCCCTCGCGGCCGTCCTGCCGGGCACAGTCGTCGCTCAGGTCGATGCCGCGAGCATGGATCTGCTCGTACAGCGACTCGACCTGTTCGGAATCGAGGTCCAGCGACTGTGCGAGCTCTGCGACCTCGGACAGGTTGAGGCACCCGGCCTCTTCGCCCCGGGCGATCAGCTCCTGGGCGCGCATGTCGCGGCCTTCGGTGAGGCCTTCGGTCCGGCCTTCTGTCGTGGAACGTTCCATGACCCTTTCCTTAGGCCGTTACCCATGCACTCAACGCCCGAAACGAGTGCATTCGTAACACACTGCCGGCGAGGCAGCCCGACCGATCCGATAAAAACCCGCTCATGGAGTCGACAAGCGCCGTTGAGCGTCGGGACGAGCGCGACTCTGGGGATCCCTCCGATGTGCGGCTGCTCGGCGTGCGGAAGACCTATGGCGAGGTCGTCGCAGTCGAGCGCATCGACATCGAGATCCTGGAGGGCGAGTTCTTCACGTTGCTCGGTCCGTCGGGCTCCGGAAAGACCACCTGCCTGCGCATGATCGCCGGCTTCGAGCGGCCGGACAGCGGCCGGATCGAGCTCGCGGGAGCGGATGTCACAGGGCTTCCGCCCAACGAGCGCGACGTCAACACCGTCTTCCAGGACTATGCCCTGTTCCCCCACATGACCGTGGGCCAGAACGTCGAGTACGGGCTCAAGGTCAAGAAGGTGCCGTCTGCCGATCGGCGGTCCCGGGTCGCTGAGGTGCTCGAGCTCGTGCGCCTCGGCGGGTTGGACAAGCGGCGCCCCGGGCAGCTCTCCGGTGGCCAGCGGCAGCGCGTTGCGCTGGCGCGCGCGCTCGTCAACCGGCCCCGCGTGCTGCTCCTCGACGAGCCGCTCGGGGCGCTCGACCTGAAGCTCCGCCAGCAGCTGCAGGTCGAGCTCAAGCGCATCCAGCAGGAGGTCGGCATCACCTTCGTGTATGTGACGCACGACCAGGACGAGGCGCTGACGATGAGCGACCGCATAGCCGTGATGGATCAGGGCCGCGTTTTGCAGGTGGGCGCACCGAACGAGGTGTACGACGAACCGCGTTCGCAGTTCGTCGCGGGGTTCGTGGGCGTGTCCAACCTACTCGAGCTTCCCGTCGAGTCGGTCGAGGACGGACACGCGAAGCTCCGTCTCGGCCCCGACGACGACGTGTCCGCCGCAGTCGATGAGCAGGTACAGGCCGGCGACCTCGTGACCGTCACGATCCGCCCCGAGCGGATCGCGATCGCCACCGACGGCGATGCCGGGCAATACGACTGCCGCGCGTCGGGCACGGTTCGCGACAGCCTGTATGCCGGGACCGATCACGCGCTTCGTCGTGGCGCTCGACGGCGGCGGTGAGCTGGTGGTCGTCCGCCAGAACGCCCGCACAAGCTTCAAGGACGCGGAGGCGCTCAGGAACAGCAGGGTCACGCTCGTGTGGCGCCGCGACTACACCCGCGTCATCTCGAAAACCGAAGAGAGGAGAACGGATGAAACGAAGAGTGTCGATCGGGCGTAAGGCGCTGCATTCCGCCGCCGTGGTGGTCGTGGCACTGGCGCTGGCCCTGGTGGCGGCGTCCTGTGGCGACGACGACAGCAGCAGTAGCAACAGCAGCAGCGTCACCGGCCCGGACATCAACGCCCAGGGCGAGGGGCAGCTCAACATCGTGGACTGGGAGGGCTACACCGACCCGTCCTTCGTGAAGGGCTTCGAGCAGGAGACCGGCTGCAAGGTCAACGATACGTTCGCCGGGACTTCCGACGAGATGTTCACCAAGTTCCGGTCGGGCGGCGGAGGTCAGTACGACCTCGCGTCCTTCTCGGGCGACGCGTCGGTCCGCGCGATCAAGTCCGGAGCGGTCGCGGAGCTCGATACATCGAAGCTCACGAACTTCAACGATCTGGCCGAGCAACTTCAATCGCCGTCGTTCAACAGCGAGGACGGCAAGCAGTACGGCCTGTCGTTCGTGTGGGGCGCCAACGTGCTCATCTACAACGCGGACAAGGTCAAGGAGAACCTCGACTCGTGGAACGCGCTGTACGACCCCAAGTACAAGGGCAAGGTCACGGTGCCGGACAACCCAATCCAGATCGCCGACCCCGCGCTCCAGTTCTTCGGCGCTGAGGATCCGTATGCCATCGACGAGGCGACGCTCGACAAGGTGAAGGACAAGCTCAAGCAGCAGGGCTCACTGGTCCGTAAGTACTGGGTCCTGGCAACGGACTTCGAGGACCTCTTCAAGTCCGAGGACGCCACGGTCGGCGCAGGCTGGCCGCTGATGACGACTGCGCTGAGGAATGCCGGCATGAACGTGAAGGAAGTGATCCCCAAGGAGGGCGTCACCGGCTGGTCGGACTCCTGGATGCTGTCCAAGAACGCGAAGCATCCGATCTGCGCCTACAAGTACATGAACTACACCACGCAGCCGGACATCCAGGCGAAGCTCGCCGATGTCACGGCCTACAGCCCTGCCAACCTCAAGACCTGCGAGGTCGTCGGGGCGAAGAAGTGCAAGGACCTGCACATTCGCGACACCAAGTACTACGACACGATCAAGTACTGGGAGACGCCGACGGCTCCGACCAACTACAGGCAGTGGACTGACGCCTGGGCGGAGGTCCGCGGCTGAGGACGCGGGCGGTCTCCAGGGCGCTTTACGCGCATCCACGCGGCCGGCTCGGGCTCTTGCTCGGGCCGGCCGTGTCCTGGCTGCTGGTCTTCTACATCGTCGCGCTGGTGCTGCTGTTGATGACGTCGTTGTGGCAGCAGGACGTGTTCACCGCCGACATCGTCCGCCACTGGACCCTTTCCAACTACGAGAAGATCTTCACGGGCCAGGACGGCCTCTGGCTGCGCGTCTACGGGCGGACCGTGCTGCTCGCCACCGTCGTCACGCTGATCGACATCGCGCTAGCCTTCCCGCTGGCGTGGTTCATGGCGCGCGTCGTCTCGCCGGAAGTGGCAGACGCTCATGTTCCTGGCCGTCGTTGTGCCACTGTGGTCGAGCATCCTCGTGCGGATCTTCGCGTGGCGCACGATCCTCGGGAGTCAGGGCGTCCTGAACCAGTTCCTCGTGGACGTGGGCATCCTCGGGCAACCGTCGAGCGCGTTTCTCTACAACGAGCGCGCGATCGCGATCACCTGGGCCTACGTGTGGCTCCCGTTCATGGTGCTGCCGATCTACACGGCGCTGGAGAAGATCCCCCACTCCTACCTCGAGGCTTCGCGCGACCTCGGCGCGGGCGTCATCACCACCTTCCGGCGCGTGATCCTTCCGCTTGCGTTTCCCGGCGTGCTCGCCGGCTCGATCTTCGTTTTCTCGCTGACGATGGGCGACTTCGTCGCTCCTCAGCTGGTGGGCGGCGGCTCGCAGGTCCTGGGCGGCGCGATCAAGGACCGCTTCGGAGTCGCGGCCGACTTCCCGTTCGGCGCCGCGCTTGCGACGCTGACGCTCGTGACGCTCGTGGTGTTTCTGACCATCACCCGCCGCGCCGGCGCGCTGGAGAACCTGTGAGAAAACGTGTAAGGCCCTGTAGCCGCGTGTAAGGCCGCGGCGATGACCGGCTCGCGAGCGGAGCGGCTGATTTTCGGGGCATCGAGCGCACTCGTGCTCGTGTTCCTCTACCTCCCGCTGGCCCTGATCGTGCTCTACGCCTTCAACGAGACGAACATCAACTCCTGGCCGTTCCCGGGCTTCTCGACGAAGTGGTTCGACAAGCTCTTCCACGACCCGGTGCCGAAGGAGGCGGCCTGGCTGTCGGTGAAGATCGCTCTGGCGTCGACGGCGCTTGCGCTCCTGCTCGGCACCAGCATGGCGTTCGCCTTCGCGCGTCACCGGTTCTTCGGTCGCGAGGTCGTGAACTTCGCGGTCACGCTGCCGATCATCCTGCCGGGCGTGATCACGGGCGTGGCGCTCGCGTCGTTCTTCCTTTTCACGAAGACCGACCTGTCAGTGCGGACGGTGATCATCGGCCACACCACGTTCTGCATCGTGCTGGTCTTCAACAACGTGCTCGCGCGGCTGCGGCGACTGCCGCCCTCCTTCGAGGAGGCCTCTCGCGACCTCGGCGCCAGCGGCCTGCAGACGTTCCGCTACGTCACCTTCCCATCGATCCGCACGGCGCTGATCGCCGGCGCCCTGCTGTCGCTGGCGCTCTCCTTCGACGAGATCGCTGTCACGTTCTTCCTGGCGGGCGCCGACAACACGACGCTGCCCCTCTGGATCCTGGGTGCGTTCCGCAACAGCCGCAGCCTCCCCGAGGTAAACGCGGCCGCGACGGTGATCCTGCTGGTGTCGCTGCCGCTGATCGCGATCGCCGTCTACCTGATGCGCGAAGAGGGCGGTACCCGCGTGCTCGAGGAGTAGCGCCCTACCGGAGCCTGACCGAGCGCTTCTCTGCCTTCTTGTTGCCGGCGGCGTCCTTGGCCACGATCGTGAGCTTGGCACTGACCTTCTTGCCCCGCTTGATCGCCCTCTTGGCCGCCTTCAAAGCCTGCTTTGAGAGCTTCACCAGGATCGTGACGGTCTTGCCGGCGGTCGACTTTGGCCGAGACGGGCCTGAGCTTGTAGACCTTCGCGGCGTTCGGGACGCTGACCGTCCCCCGAACCGTGATCGTGCCCTTCTCGGCCATCGAGGCCTGCACGCGCATCTTCGCCGCCTTCTGGAGCTTGGCCACGCGCAGCGTCTGGAAGCCGGTGACCGTGTCCCTGACCGCCGGTCCCGAGCCCGGGCCGATCCTCACCGTGACGGTGGGCGACCACTCCGGCGGGCAGGTGAGGTTGCCCTCGTCGTCGACGTCGCACTTCTCGCCGAGCTCGTAGGCGCCGATGTGGATGTACCAGATCCCGTTCGGGAGCACCGGCGAGGTGTATTCCACGTCGACCTCGCCGAGCGGCGTGCGGATCTTGCCGGCGCTCGAGAAGGAGCCGTCAGATGCCGTCTTCGGGCTGCGGGCGATCTCGGCCGCGAGCGGAACGTTCAGGATCCCGGGCTCGTTCCAGGTGGCGGTGATCCGCCCACCGCTCTCGGTGACCTTCACGTTCGAGGGCGGCGCCGCGACGGCCACCCCGGCGAACGCCATCGCCACCGCGAGCAGCGCGACCGCGCAGTACAGCTTCCCCCTGCTCATGAATTCGAGCATACCGTCAGAGGCCGCCCAGGCCGCTGCAGTCACTACTTGAGCTTGACCGAGCGCTTTTCGCTCCTGCTGTTGCCGGCACCGTCCTTCGCCGTGACCGTGAGGCTGGCCTTCACCTTGCGGCGTCGCTTGAGTGCCTTCCTGGTCGCTTTCAGCGCCTTCGCGGGAAGCTTGACCTTGATCTTCACGGTCTTGCCCGCGACCGCGTTGACGGTCACCCGCTTGATCTTGAACACCTTGGAGGCGTTCGGGACGCTGACGGTCCCGCCCACCGTAATCGTGCCGTTCTCGGGCATCGCCGCCTGGACCACGAGGTTGCCGGCCTTCTGGGTCGACGCACACTTGAGCGTCGCGAACGAGGTGACCTTGTCGGCCGGTGGCGCCGGCAGCGGAGGTGGCGGCTGCGACTGCGCTCGAACCGGCTGCGGATCCGGCGGGATCGTGACCGTGAGGATGTTCGAGAAGAGGTCCGGGCAAGAAAGCTCAATTGGGCACGAGCGGGTCGTACGCCGCGACATGCACGTGGTAGAAGCCCGGGTCGAGCTGCTCGGGGGACGTGTACGTCGTCTGGGTCGGGTCGAGCTGGTAGTCGACCCACACCCAGTCGTCAAAGCCGTCCGACGACATGTCCGGGCTGGTCGCGGGCTCGATGTAGTAGTTCTCTGTTCCGGCACCGAGTGTCCAGGTGGCCGTCAGGTATCGCCCGGTGTGCCCCACCGAGGTGAGCACCGGGGCGGGAGGTGCCGGCGGGATCTGACGACGTCCACGATCTCCGAGTACTCTCGGGCGCAAGGGGGCTGGCAACCGGCCTGCACCGCAGCCACGCGCACGTAGAGGATGCCGGGCAAGACCGAAGTCGAGTACGTGATCTCGCTGGGGCTGAGCGGGTCCGCGATGAAGGGACTCGAGAGGTCCTGGTTCTCCGAGACCTCGATCAGATGGCTCTCCATACCCGCGGGCAACATCCAGTCCGCCTGCAGGCTGTACGGGCCGGGTGTCACCGTCAACCCCGTCGGCGCTGCCGCCTGTGCCGCTCCGGGCGCCAGCAGCGCGACTGCGGCGATTGCGGGCAGCAAGGCCCGGAAACCCCTGCGTATCAAGTCGATCCCCTTCCCTCGAGCATCCGTGTGACTCAACCCTCGCTGTGAGATCGGCTCCTGTCAAGTCCCGCACGTCTAAGCCTAAGCGCGCGGGCTCGACCTGCTCGCGCGCGAAGTGGAACAGCCGGCCGAGCGGACTCGGCAGGTACCAGTTCCACTCGCCGAGCAGCTTCATCGCCGCCGGCAGCAGGACCCCACGCACGATCGTGGCGTCGATCAGGATCGCGGTCGCGAGACCGATCCCCATCTGCTTGAAATCGAGCGCCCCGAGCGTCGCGAAGATCCCGAACACGGCGATCATCACGATCGCCGCACTGGTCACGGTGCCGGCCGTCGTCTTGATGCCGTGGGCGACCGCTTCGTCGGTGGTCATGCCACCCTGCACCGCTTCCCTGATGCGGCTCAGGATGAAGACGTGGTAGTCCATCGAAAGCCCGAACAGGATCACGAACAGGAACAGCGGCAACCAGACGATGACACCGTCTGCGTGATGCACGCCGAGCAGCGAGGCGCCGATGCCGTGCTGGAAGACGAGCACCAGCACGCCGTAGGCAGCGCCCACGGACAGCAGATTGAGCACGATCGCCTTGATCGGGATCACGATCGAGCGGAACGTCACCAGCAAGCAGCACGAACGCGAAGAGCAGGACGAAGCCGAACACGAAGGGCAGCGCGGCCTGGAGCTGCTTGCCGCCGTCCACCGACCCGGCCGTGTCGCCGGTCACGCTCACGTGCCCGACCCTGCCCACGGTCGCGGGAATGATCTCGCCGCGAAGCGTCGCGAGCGCGTGCTTGGCGGTCTCGTTCTCACCCTCGCCGGCGAGCCCGACGTGCACGAGCGCGACCCGGCCGTCCTTGCTGACGTCGGTCTCGATGGGGCCGTACATCTCGCCCGAGGCGAGCGCCTGGTTGCGGAAGCGCTCGATCGCCTGCTGGACCACAGGAGCCCCGGACGTCGTTCGCCTCGATCGTGACGTGCCGCCTGGTTCTCCTGGCCGGGGAACGCCTTCTGGATCTTGTTGTAGGTCTGGATCACCGGGATGTCCTGCGGGAAGTCCTGTGGGCCGGTCTCCTTCGTCTTCATGCCGAAAGCCGGCATCGTGAGCGCCAGCAGCGCACCGCCGGCGACCACGATCGCGACCACCGGGTGACGGAGCACGCGGTCGATCAGCGCCGACCACACGCGCGACTCGGTGTTCCGCCGCCGCCGTCCGAGCAGCGGCACGCGACCCTTCTCGATCCGGTCGCCCAAACCCGCGAGCATCGCCGGCAGCACGGTGATCGAGCCGATCATCGCCACCGCCACCACGATCATCGTGCCCACCCCCATCGACATGAACGTCTTGTTGCCCGAGAAGAACATCCCGGCCATCGCCGTCAGCACCGTCAGCCCGGAGATCAGCACGGATCGCCCCGAGGTCGCCGCCGCACGCTGGAGCGCGGTGCGGGCGTCGTATCCGGCGGCCCGCTCTTCACGCTCGCGCCGGAGGTAGAAGAGCGAGTAGTCGACGCCCACCGCCATCCCGACCAGCAGGATCACCGACGAAACGCTTTCCATCATCGGGAAGACGTGGCTGGCGACGTTCGCGAGCCCCATCGTCGCGATCACCGCCGTGATCGCCAGCAGCACCGGTACGCCGGCGGCCACCGATCGCCCCGAACGCGACCACGAGGATCAGCAGCGTGAGCGGCAGCGAGATCGTCTCCGCTTTATGGAGATCGTCCGCGAACATCTTGTCGATCGCCTTGTCCGTGCTCGCGTCCCCGAGCGGCTCGATCGCGAATCCGGGATGCGCATGCGCCGTCGCGGCCACCTGGCGAAGCGCCGGATCGACCCGGTCCTGTGCCGTTTCGGGATCACCCTTGATCTCGTACTCGACGAGCGCCGAGTGGCGGTCGCGGCTCACCGGGCTCCCGCCGTCCGGCCGGCGTCTCGACACGTGTGACGGCCGAGACCTTCCGCAGCCGGCCGGCGACGTCCGCGATCGCCGCCTTGAACTCGGCGTCGTCGACCGAACGGCGCTTGCTCTGCAGGAGCACCGATTCCGACGCACGGCCCTCGAGGCCCTTGTCCACGATCACGCGCTCAGCGCGACCTGCCTCGCCAGGCGTCTCGTCCGCGTCGGTCAACGTCTTCTGCCCGACCGCACTGCCGGCGAACACCGCCAGCACCACGAACGCGAGCCACCCCGCGATCGTGAGCTTCCGGTGAGCGGCGCTCCACCGCCCGGCCCGCGCGGCGATGCCCTTGATGTTCCGCTCGCCGATGTCGTTGCTCCGTCGCATCTCGAGTCCTCCTGTCGAAGTCGTTGACCGCAGGGGAATCGTCGTCTTGCGACGGGCTTGTTTCGATGACGCTGACCGGCGTCTGGGGGTGGGGAAAACCTCAGTGCGGCAGCGGGATCGCTACTGGGCGATCTTGACGAGCAGCTTGCCCTTGTTCGCGCCGGTGTAGAGATCGACCAGCGCGTCGGGCGCGCTCTCCAGCCCCTCCCGGATGTCCTCGCGGTGGCGAAGCGTGCCGTCCATCACCATCGGGACGAGCTCGGCCATCGCCTCCTCGGTGCGCGGGAAGTAGTCGAACACCACGAAGCCCTCCATGCGCGAGCGGCGCACCAGCAGGTTCATGTAGTTGCGCGGCCCGTGCGGCACGTCGGCGTTGTAGTTCGAGATCGCGCCGCACAGCACGATCCGGGCGTGCCAGGCGAGATTGCCGAGCGCGGCCTCGAGGGTCTCGCCGCCGACGTTGTCGAAGAACACGTCGAGCCCCTTCGGGCAGAGCTCGCGCAGCCGCTTGGCGACGTCCTCGGACTTGTAGTCGATCGCGCCGTCGAAGCCGAGCTCGTCCGTCAGCCAGGCGCATTTCTCCGCTCCGCCGGCGATCCCGATCACGCGACAGCCCCAGCGCTTGGCGAGCTGCCCCGCGACCGACCCGGTCGCGCCGGCGGCGCCGGACACGACCACCGTCTCGCCCTCCTGCGGCTTGCCGATCTCCTTCAGCCCGAAGTAGGCGGTGAGGCTGGTGATCCCGAGCACGCCGAGCGGCATGCGTCGGCGGAACGCCGTCGGGCACCTTGTTCACCGGTATCGGCCCGCCGCCGTCGGACACCGCATAGTCCTGCCAGCCGAAGGTGCCCAGCACGCGCTCTCCCGGCTCGTATCCCTCGTGCCGGCTCTCGACCACCTCGGCGATGCAGGCACCGCGCATCACCTCGCCGAGCTCGACCGGCGGGATGTAGCTGCGCATCGCCGTCATCCAGGTGCGCATCGCCGGGTCGAGCGACAGATAGAGGTTGCGCACGAGGAACTCGCCCTCGGCCGGCGCCGGCACGTCGCCCTCGCCCCATTCGAAGTGGGACGGGTCGACCATGCCGCTCGGGCGGCTCTTCAGAAGCCACTGCCGGTTCACCTGCGGGGGCATTGGCGCTTTACGCTACCCGACCTGATGCCGTCTCCGCAGCCAGTCGAGGAAGCTCGCTCGATCGCGGCACTGGCCGCCGAGCGCGCTGCGGACGGCGAGCGCGAGCGCAGGCTTTCCGGCGACGTGGTCGAGGCGATGATCGAGGCCGGGTTCTTCCGGCTCTGCGTGCCGGCCTCGGTCGGGGGCGGCGAAGCGGATCCGGCGACGTTGGTCGCGGTCTGCGAGGAGCTGGCCCGGGGCGACGCCGCCGCGGGCTGGTGCATCGCGGTGATGGCAACCGCCGGCATGCCCGCCGCCTATCTCCCGGAGGACGCGGCGAAAGAGATCTTCGGTGACCCGCGATCGGTCGTGGGCGGAGTGTTCGCGCCCAGGGGACGGGCGCTCGTCGAAGGCGACCACTACCGGGTCTCCGGGCGCTGGCCGTTCTCGAGCGGCGTCGACCACTGCACCTGGGTGACCGGCGGCTGCATCGTCGAGGAGGACGGCTCGCCCAGGCTGCTCGAGAGCGGCCGCCCAGACGTCGAGCTCGCACTCTTTCGCCGCGACGAGGTGGAGGTGATCGACACCTGGAACGTCTCCGGCCTGCGGGCGACCGGCAGCCACGACATCGCAGTGAGCGAGCTCGCGCGTGCCGCGCGACCACGCCACTTCCGTGATCACGCGGCAAGCCGCTGGCGGACGGGCCGCTCTACGCCTTCCCTGTGTTCGGGCTGCTCGCGCTCACGATCGCGGGCACCGCGCTCGGGATCGCGCGGCGCGGCGATCGACGACCTGCTCGAGCTGGCCGGCGCAAAGACCCCCACGGGCGGCTCCCGCACGCTCGCCGAGCGCCCGGTCACGCAGGCGCGGATCGCGCAGGCCGAGGCCACGCTGCTCTCGGCGCGCGCGTTCCTCTACGACGCGATCGCGATCGCCTGGGACGCGGCCGCCAGCGGCGGCGAGGTCTCGATCGAGCACCGGGCCGCGCTGCGCCTCGCCGCGTCCCACGCGACCGCGGCCTCGGCGGCCGCCGTCGACACGGCGTACGACCTCGGCGGCGGCACCTCGATCTACGAGACGAGCCCGCTCCAGAAGCGCTTCCGGGACGTCCACGCCGCCACGCAGCACATGTTGATCGGCCCCTCCACGTGGGAGCTCACCGGCCGCCTGATGCTCGGGCTTCCGACGGATATTGCGCAGCTCTGAAAGGCAATAGCCCGGAACCGGGTTTTGTCGTCGCGGATTCGAGGTAGGGTTCTACGGCTCCAGTCGTTAGCAGCAAAGGAGAACTCTTGGCCGTTTCAAAGATCGTGCCCGTCAGCCGGCGGGTCATCGCGTTTGCCGTCCTGACCCTGATCGCGCTCGCCTGCGCACCCGCCGATGCAGGCGCGGGCTGCGACCGTTGTGTCGCTCACGTTCGACGACGGCACCGTCAGCCAGCTCTACGCGAAAGATCGGCTTGCCGAGCGCGGCCTGCACGGCACCTTCTTCATCAACAGCGGGCAACATCGATACACCCAATCCGTATTTCATGACATGGGGTCAAGTTGCTTCCGTTGCTGCGACCGGAAACGAAATCGCCGGTCACACCGTGAACGACTTGAACCTCGTGACCGAGTTCTCCAGCGATTCAGCTCGAAAGGCCGCGATCTGCGACGACCGCGCGAATCTGATTGCTCACGGCTTCAACCCCGTCAGCTTCGCGTACCCCCACGGCGCCTACAACGCTCAAATCATCTCGCTCGTACAGCAATGCGGTTACCCGAGTGCCCGAACGGCCGGCGGCCTGTATGAGCCGGGGTTCCCATACACCGAGAACATTCCCCCTGTCAATCCCTATGTGCTGAGGACAAACCAGCCTCACGATGGTCCGATGACGCTCGCGGAGCTTCAGGAATACGTGATCCGAGCCGGCGGGAGCGGCTGGGTGCCCTTGATGTTTCACGACATCTGCGCCCCCCCCTGCACTGGCAACGACCTGAACGGGTCTGTGAGCCCAGGCGACTTCACCGCATTCCTCAACTGGCTTCCGACTACCGGTGCGGTCGTCAAGACCGTGCGCGATGTGATCCTTCCGCCTCCGCCGCCGCCTCCCCCTCCGCCCGCGGTGAAGGCCGACAAGGTGACGGCGTTCGCGTCGCTCAAGGCGCCCAAGAGCCAGGACATCGACAAACTCTTCGTCAGGGCGGCGATGATCGAGCCGGGCACGCTCAGCGCTTCGGCCACGGTCAACGTCCCGAACGCCTCGCGCGTCTTCAAGTTCAAGCGCGTCTCGAAGAAGGCGACTGCCGGCAAGAGCGTGAAGCTCCGGCTCAAGATCTCGAAGAAGGGGCTCCGCGCCGCGAAGCGGGCGCTGAGGGCGCACAAGCGTCTTCGCGCGAAGATCCGGGTCACGGCGAAGGACAACGCGGGCAACTCGAGGACGGCCAAGAGAACCGTCAAGCTGCGCCGCTGAGGGCAAACGCCTCGAGCGTGCGGCGCCCACCGGGATCACCCGCCGTCGCGGGCACGATCGCGAGCTCGTCCACGCCCGCGGCCCGGTACTCGCCGGCGCGCTCCTTGGACCTCGGCCTCGCTGCCGACGAGTGCGATCGCGCGGCAGAGCTCAGGCGGAACGTGCCTCAGGAGCTCGCGCGCGGGCGTCCCGCCACGTGCGCGCTCGACCAGGTCGCCGAATCCCGCGGCGGCGAACATCTCGGCGTATCCCGGCGCCGCCAGATAAGCCACCGCCCCCCTGCTGAGCTGCGCGATCGCCTCCTCGGTCGGATCGACGGCGGCCGGGATCCAGGCCGCCAGCGGCGGTGCCTCGACGCCGGCCTCCGCGGCATGGTGGTGGAGCCGCTCGCACAGCCGGCCCGCGAGCTCCGGGGTGCAGAGGTTGATCACCATCCGGTCGGCCAGCCGCGCCGCGACCCGGACCGCCGCGTCGCCGAAGGCGGCGATCGTGAGCGACGACCCGGGTGCCGGCAGGCGCAGCCGGTAGCCGTGGGTTTGCACCAGCTCTCCCTCGAACTCGGCGCGCTCGCCCGCCAGCAGCGGCCGCAGCGCCTCGGCCGTCTCCCTGATGTGGGTGGCGGTCCGCCGCCACGGCCGCCCGTGCCAGCGGTCGACCACGACCGGGCTGGAGGCGCCGATCGCGAGGTGCACGTCGCGGCGGCCGATGGCCGCAACGCTTGCCACTCCCATCGCGAGCGCCACCGGGTCGCGCACCCCGACCGCGAGCGGCCCCACCGTCAGCGCGATCCGGCTCGTCCGCGCGGTGATCCCGGCCGCGAGCGCGAACGCGTCGAACGTGGCCATCTCGCCCACCCAGAGCATCGGGTAGCCGAGCGCGTCGGCGATCTCGCGCGGTCTCGCAGCGCCTCCAGCGCGTCCCGGTCCTGCCAAAGGCCCAGCCCACGTCCTGCCTCGCACCGGCGCGCAGCCGCACCGCGGGTCGAACGCTCTAAGCCGATCCTCCGGGTAGGCGCTCGCCGGGCACCCAGGTCGCGTGGAAGCCGATCGGCACGCGCACGGGGAGTCGCACCCGGCAGATCGGGCCGGCCGTCACGTCGCGTGCGTCGAGCACCTCGACCTCGGAACGCCCCTCGCGCTCGTCGTAGACGTACGACACGAGATAGCCGTCGTCCTCGGCGTCGGCGCCGGGCCGCGCCGCGAACGGCGCCTCGCTGCCCCAGCGGCCTTCGCCGAACCAATGCGTCTCGCTCGCGCCCGTGTTCGTGTCGTACTTCATGAGTCCGTCGAACAGCAAGGTGCTCTCGGGAGAGATGTGCATGTTGTACGCGTAGCGCGAGGGCCGCCCGACCCGCTCCTGGTTGATCGAGGGGAACTCGCTGTTGTCGTCGTCGAGCATCTGCTCGGTGGTGCTGCCGGTGCGGAGGTCGAAGCGGTAGCGGTGAAGGTGCGCGTCGAGGCGCAGGTAGCTGAGCATCTGCGCGAGCGGCCCGTCCAGGTCCGAGCGCGGTTCGGGCCGCTTGACGCGGCAGACGTCGAGCACGATCTCGTCCCCGTGCTCTCGCGCGTTGACCGTGTGGTAGATGAAGCACGGGTCCGCCTCGAACCACCGCACGTCCTCGGCCCGTCCGTGGCGCGGGATGACCGCAAACCGGCTTGGCATCTCGCGATCGAAGAAGAGCTTGAAGCGCCCGGCGCGCGCCGCCTCGGGGTCGTTGACGAGCGGCAGGTCCATGAGGATCGAGTAGTGCTCGGTGATCGCCATGTCGTGCGGCAGCCGCGGCCCCGGCATGTCGATGGCGACGAAATCGCGGACGACGCCGTCCGGCGCGACCACGCCGTAGCGCATGTACGGGGGCTTCATCCCGTAGTCGAAGAAGCAGAGCTCGCCGGTGTGCTCGTCCGCCTTGGCGTGCGCAGAGACCTCACAGCGCAGGGTCCCGTCGAAGTCCTCCGCGCCGAGCGTCTCGAGCGTGACCGGATCGAGCGCGTAGGGCTTGCCCGACCGGTACCAGAGCGCGAGCAGCCGCTCGTTGTGGAACACGAGCGACGTGTTGGCGGTGTCCTTCTCCGGCTCCCCGGGCGGGTTGGACTCGAACGGCTCGATGATCCCGCGCCAGAGCGGGCCTCCGGCCTGCCGCTCCCGCTCGAAGCCGTCGGTGCGGATCCAGCGGTTGCGGTAGGTCGCGCGACCGTCGGCGAAATGGACGGCGTGGACCATCCCGTCGCCGTCGAACCAGTGGTAGCGGCCCTGCGGCTCGAACTGCGGGTTCGGGCCGTTGCGCACGTAGACGCCGTTGAGGTCGTCGGGAATCTCGCCGACGACGTCGAGGTCCCTCAGCGTGAGCTCGTCATGAGTCGCCGCATACGGCCCTGCCAGATAAGGGTTCTCGCCGGTCTCGATCGCGGCGGCGAGGTCGATGCGGTCGAGGTGCAGGCTCATGCGGGTGCAAACCTACACCCGATCGTGGCCGGCGTGAACCTGAGGCGCTGTGGCTGCTATCACTCGACGATCGGCCTGACCCGCACAGCGATTGCAGCCGCGGCGGTCGCGCTCGTCGCCGTAGGGACGCTCGCGGCGCCCGCGAGCGCGCCCGCGCGCCCGTCGACGGAGACCTACCGCGGGGCCGGCGCCTGGATCGACATCTGGGACGCCCGTCTCCTCGCCGACCCTGTCGGCACGGTCACGACCCTGTCTCTCAAGGGGGTCCGCACGATCTACGTCGAGACCGCGAACTACCGCATCCCACCGACGACGAGCATCGCCAACCCGGTCGGGATTTCGGCGCTGATCGATGCGGCGCACGCGAACGGCATGAAGGTCGTCGCGTGGTACCTGGCCGGGTTCGTGGACCTGCGCCGCGACCTGAAGCGAAGCCTCGATGCGATTCGCTTCACGACTGCCGCCGCCGGGCGCTTCGACTCGTTCGCGCTCGACATCGAGGCCGGGCTCGTGCGCTCGATAGCGCAGCGCAACCGCCGCGCACGGCTGCTCTCGAGCCGCATCCGCCGCGCGGTCGGCAAGCAGTATGCGCTGGGCGCGATCGTGCCTGACCAGCGCTCGACCTCGAGCTCGCTGCCGAGCCTCTGGCCGCGCTTTCCGTACCGGCGGCTCCGGCGCTACTACGACGTGTTCCTGCCGATGGCCTACTCGACCAACCGCGGACGGGGATCGAGCTTCGTATACGGCTATACGGCCGGCAACATCGGCTACGTGCGCTTCGCGACGGGCGACCCGGTGCTACCTGTGCACGTGATCGGCGGGCTTGCGGACCGGCTGAGCTCCAGCGAGGACACGGCCGTCGTGCAGGCCGCCCAGGACGTTGGCGCGCTCGGGGCCTCCTTCTACAAGGTCAGGCTGAGCGGCACGGGCGAGTGGCAGGCCCTCCAACTCGGCTTCCCCGAGCCAGACCAGGAGTACGATCGCTGATGGACGTGTTGAGCGAGCTGACAGAAGAGCAGCAGGAGTCCAACGGACCGGCGATTGTCGTGGTCGACAGCGACCGCGCGGCGCTCGGCCTGGTCGAGCGCGCGCTGAAGCGACGGTATTCGCAGGACTACCGGATCGTCTGCAAGCACTCGACCACCGCCGCCCTCACCACCCTTGCCAGGATGCGCGACCACGAGGAGGAGGTGGCGGTGGTGCTGGCGGAGCAATGGATGGACGACCTCGAGGGAGGCAAGTTCCTGGAGCGCGCCCGGCATTACCACCCGGACGCGAAGCGCGCGCTCTTCATGAAGTGGGGCGCCTGGGGCGACCAGCGGACGCGCGCCGCCGTCCTGAACGCGATGGCGCTCGGGCACATCGACTACTACGTGCTGAAGCCCCAGCGCGAGGGCGACGAGCTGTTCCACCGCACGATCTCCGAGTTCCTGCACGAGTGGGCCCGCCTCAACCGGCCCGAGACGAAGGAGATCCGGATCGTCGCCAACCAATGGTCGCGCAACGCGCACGCGATGAGAACGCAGTTCTCTCGGAGCGGCATCCCCTTCGCCTTCTACACGACCGACTGCGAGGAAGGGCGCGACCTGCTGAGGAAGGCACACGAGCGAGTGGAGGACGCTGAGACGAAGCACCTGCTCGAGGGCGCGCAGGACAAGGAGGCGGACGTGGTGATCGTCTGGCTGCTCGACAAGGTCCTGGTCAACCCCACGAGCGAGGAGCTCACCGAGGAGTACGGCGTGTCCACGCGCCTCGAGGAGAACTCGGACTACGACGTGATCGTGGTCGGCGCCGGCCCGGCGGGCCTGGCGGCCTCTGTCTCGGCATCGTCCGAGGGCCTGCGGACCCTCACCGTCGAGCGCACCACGATCGGCGGCCAGGCCGGGTCGAGCTCGCTGATCCGGAACTACCTCGGGTTCTCGCGCGGTGTGAGCGGCGCCGAGCTCGCGCAGCGCGCCTACCAGCAGGCCTGGGTGTTCGGCACGAAATTCGTCCTCACACAGGAGGCGATCGAGCTGCGCACCGAAGGTGACCGGCACGTCGTGCGGCTCGACGACGGGTCGGAGGCCACCGCCCGCGCGGTGATCCTGGCGACCGGCGTCTCATACCGGCGGCTCGACATCGGTTCGCTCGAGGACCTCCGTGGAAAAGGGGTGTTCTACGGCGCGTCAGTCGCGGAGAGCCAGGCGCTGGAGCGCGAGGACGTCTACATCGTGGGAGGCGGCAACTCGGCCGGGCAGGCCGCGATGCACCTCTGCCGGCACGCCCGCAGCGTGAACATCCTCGTCCGCGCGGACTCGCTCGCGGAAAGCATGTCGCAGTACCTTCGCGACCAGATCGACGAGGTCGACAACATCCGCATCAGATGCCGAGCGGAGGTCGTGGGCGGCGAGGGAGACACGCGGCTGCGGCGCCTCACGCTTCGCGATCGGGAGACGGGCGACACCCATGTGGTCTCCGCGGCGGCGCTGTTCGTCATGATCGGTGCGCATCCGCGCACCGATTGGCTGCCCGACACGATCGAGTGCGATCAGTGGGGCTATGTGATGACCGGGGCCGACGCGATCGAGGCGAAGGCGGCCCGGGGCCTGCACCCGCCGGCGGGGCGCGAGTTCAAGATGTTCGAGACCTGCGTGCGCGGCGTGTTCGCGATCGGGGACCTGCGCCACGGAGCCGTGAAGCGGGTCGCATCCGCGGTCGGCGAGGGGTCGGTGGTGATCCGTCAGGTGCTCGAGTCGATCGAATCCGACACGGTCAAGGCATCGCCGGAGCCTGAGCGCGCGGCGCTTTGATCTAACGCGCGCCGAACCGCTGGACATGCGGGCGGCGCATGGCCTCGAAGGAGGCGTAGAAGCCGTCCACCGGCAGCCCGAAGCTGCGCGCGAATGCGGCCCGCCACGGCTGCCTTTCGGCGACGCCGTCGCAGAAGCGCCGCAGGGCAAGCTCGGGACGGTCTGCCCGCACGGTCCCGGAAGCGACCGCCTCGTCGAGCAGTCGCCTTACCGCCAGGTGCCATAGCGCGTACTCGGGGTCGCGGCCGCCTTGGGTCTCATAGCTCCGAAGGGGCTCGAGGTTCGGATCGAACGCACCCTCCTGACGGATCTCGCGCTCGATCCGTCGTTCGGTGATGCGGTGAGCGGCAGCCAATGCCCGCCATGAGACCTCTTCGGCCATCCCTTCGAGGAGCCAGTGGAAGCGCTCCCCGGCAGGACTGTCCAGGCATCCCATCTCGCCCTGCAGCACGTGGACGTACTCGTGCCCGGCGGACGCGTTCGCCGCGAGGCGATTCTTCAGCATCAGCCACTGCCACGCGGGACTGGCGGTGTCGATGCACAGGAATCCTCGTTCGGCCTGACCGAAGATCGCCTCGCCGGCCGCTTGGAACGGCCGGCATCCGTTGGACCTGGCGACCCGGGCTTCGACGTGATGCTCGACCGTTCGGCCCATCACCCTGGCCATGAAGCGGTCGGTGAGGCGCATGCCCCGGCGAATCGTGCGCAGCTCGCCGCCGCTGACGCCCTCCTGGACGCGCAGCTCGACCGGCATCCCGGCGACGTGCACGGACCGGGCCGGGAAGCGCGTGTCGTGCCAGTAGGCAAACCCGCCGACGGCGATCGGGATCGCGAGCGCAAGCACACCCAGAGCCGCTCGGCGTCGCCGCTTTCTCCGCCGGTATGCGTTCGGCGGGCCCGTCATCGCTCCGAGTGTAACCCCGTATGGGCCGGCCCATCAGGGCACTACGCCCCTGTTTTTGGAACGAGCCGCTTACTTGATGTAGCCCGATTCGCGCAGGTACTCGCGCGCCACCTGTTTCGGCGTCTCCCGATCCACATCGACGCGCGCGTTCAGCTCGCGCATCACCTTCTCGGTCAGGCCCTGCTGCACCAGCTCGATCGTCTTCTGCATGTCGGCCCCGGCCTTGTCCACGGTCGCCTTGCGGGCGACGAACGTCACGTTGCCGGGCGGGAAGACCTTCTTGTCGTCCTCGAGGACCACGATGTCCTTGCGCGTCGAGAGCTGGGCGTCGGTCGTGAAGATGATCGACAGGTCCGCCTGGCCCTTGTCGAGCACCTCGTACCGGAGCCCGATGTCGACGGGCACGAACTTCTTGAACTTCAGGCCGTAGTCCTGCTCGAGCCCGACCAGGCAGTCGACCCGCTGGCGGCACTCCGGGGAGCCGTACAGGGTCAGGTTCTGCGACTTGCCCTCGAGGTCGGAGACCGTCCGTGACGCCGAGCTGGTCGGCGCGCTTCTTCAGCATGCCGACGGCGTTCGCGCTCGTGAACGGCGTCGGCGCGAACGCGACCAGGCCCTCCTTCGCGAAGTCGCTTTGCGCCTGGTCCACGGCCTCGTTGGCGTCGGTCGGGATGTCCTCCGGCTTCACGTTGAAGAACGAGGTGAGCGCGGTGCTGGTGTACTCCGGATAGCCGTCGATGTTGCCGTTCTTGAGCGCCTTGAACGCGATCTGCTCGGAACCCAGGTTCAGGTCCGTCTTCACCGTGTAGCCGGCCGCCTGGAGCGCCTGGGCGTCGATCTGGCCGAGGATGAACTCCTCGGTGAAGTTCTTGGAGCCGACGGTGATCGTCACGTCGCTGTTCGCGGCGTTGCTCTGGATCAGCTTCCCGTCACCCCCCGAGGTGGTGTTCGAGTCGTCGTCGTCGTCGCCGCACGCGGCCACGAGCACCGCACATGCAAGCGCGGCGAGAATCGCGATCAGGGGCAGGGCAACCTTGCGTCTCATCTCGGGGGCTCCTCGATTTCCTTGCGGACCTGGACGGGGCGAAGCCTAACCGGTGCCGTCTCAGGTCGCGATCTTCAGGCCCTTCGGAGACACGAGGCGTTGCAGCGAAGCAAACAAGAGCTCCACCGCGATCGCCAGCAGCGCGACCAGGATCGCGCCCGCGAGCCGCCCGTCGTCCCCGTAGACGTTTGCGCTCAGGATGTAGTCACCCAGCGTCAGCACTCCGGCCAGCGGGGCGATCGTGGCGGTTGCCACCACGTTCACGGCAGACGTGCGAATGCCGCCGAAGATGCTCGACAGCGCCAGCGGCAGCTCGATCCGCTGTACGACCTGGTACGGCCTCAGGCCCATGCCGCGACCGGCATCGATCACCTCTGGATCGACCTGGCGCACGCCCACGTAGGTGTTGGTGAGGATCGGCGGGATCGCGAGCAGCACGAGTGCGAGCGTGACGTTCGTGAACCCAACTCCGATGTAGGCCACGAAGAATGCGATCAGCGCCAGGCTCGGCACCGCACGGCCGACGTTCGAGATCGAGATCGCGAGCAGCTCCCCCTTCCCCGCATGCCCGAGCGCAAGGCCGATCGGGATCGCAATCGCGCAGGAGATCCCGATTGCCGCCGCGCTCAGCTTCACTTGCTCCCAGGTGAACTCGAGCACCTGGTGGAGTCCGCCCACCTGCACGCCGCCCGTCTGAGCCTCCTGCGTGTTGAAGATGAAATCGATCGCGTCGCCGAACTCCGAGAGGAATGCGAGGGTCGGATGCACCAGTGACACTAGGCCGGCCTCGCCCGTCGCCAGGGCGTCAGCACGCGCTGGACGGTGAGCAGGATCACGTCGAACGTGAGCGCCAGCAGCACGGCCAGGCCGCCGGCCGCGACCACGCCCGTCTTGAACGTGATGTTGCTTCCGGCGATGATCTCGCTCCCGAGGCCGCCTGCGCCGGCGAACACGGCCAGCGTCGCGAGCCCCACCGTGCTGGTCGTCGCGATGCGGAGTCCCGCGATCACGTCCGGCAACGCGAGAGGTAGCTCCACGCGCCACAGGAGCTGCCGGTCGGTCAGGCCCATGCCCCGGCCGGCGTCCTTTGCGTCCGCCGGCACGTTGTCGAGCCCGATCATGATGTTCCGGAAGATGATCTGCAAGGTGTACGCGGTGAGCGCGATCACCGCCGTCGTCGTACCGCGTCCCGTGATCGGCAGCAGCAGGAAGAACAGGGCCAGGCTCGGCAGCGTGTAGAGGATGCCCGTGATGCCGAGCACACCCTCGACGGCCCAGCGCTTGCGGCGGACGAGCAGCACCAGCGCGAACGCGATCACGAACCCGAACGCGACCGAGAGGAGTGTCAGCTCGATGTGCTCCAGGAGCGGCTGCGTGTAACGGTCGAAGTGGTCGACGATCCAGCCGGGGCACAGCTCGTTCTTCTGGATGCAGCTCTCGCTGCTGCGGTCGCGGATCTGGACCTGCGCGATCAGGGCGGCTGCGTCAGCGGGACAGCATGCCGGCGCCTCAGCTCGTGACGCGCTCGGCGGGGCCGGTGGCGATCTCCGCGGCGCGATTCGACGAGAGGAAGTGGGAGATGATCTCGACGGACAGCACCCCGGCAACCCGCCCCTGGTCGTCGACAACGGGGCCGTACTGGGTGTCGTGCCGCAGCAGGTCCGAAAGCGCGTCGCGCACCACGTCATCGAGCTCGTGGATCGGGCTCCGCCGCGGTGTCGGGCCGCTCCGGCACCGTCTCCTGTGCGAGGTCACGCTCGGACAGCCAGCCCAGGGGCCGGCCCTCTGCGTCCACCAGGAGCGGGTGCGGCAGGTCCGCTGCGGCGATCGCCGCGCGCACCTCGGCAGTGGGCTGGCCGACGCGTGCGAGCGGCGCCTTCCAGAGGTCGATGTCGCGGACCCGCAGGAGCGCCAGGCGCTTCAGGGCCCGGTCGGCGCCGACGAAGTCCTCCACGAAGTCGTCCGCCGGGCCCATCAGCAGCTCTCCGGGCGTCGCGTACTGGGCCAGCACTCCACCCTTGCGCAGCACCGCGACGCGGTCGCCCATCTTGATCGCCTCGTCGATGTCGTGGGTGACGAACAGGATGGTCTTCCGGAGCTCCGCCTGGAGGCGCAGGAACTGGTTCTGCAGGCGCTCGCGGTTGATCGGGTCGATCGCGCCGAACGGCTCGTCCATCAGCATCACGGGCGGGTCCGCCGCGAGCGCGCGGGCGACCCCCACGCGCTGCCGCTGTCCACCCGACAGCTGCGCCGGATACTGGTCGCGCATGTCCTGCGGGAGCGACACGAGGTCCAGCAGCTCCGCGACGCGCGCGGCGATCCGCTGCTTGCTCCAGCCCCGCAGCTTCGGGACCGTGGCGATGTTCTCGCCGATCGTCAGGTGCGGGAACAGCCCGATCTGCTGGATCACGTACCCGATGCCCCGCCGCAGCTCGGCAGCCGGGCGCGACCGGATGCTGACCCCGTCGAGCAGGATGTCTCCCCCGCTCAGCTCGATCATCCGGTTGGCGAGCCGCAGGGCGGTGGTCTTGCCGCAGCCGGAGGGGCCGACCAGCACACAGATGTCGCCGGCGGGGACCTCCAGCGAGAGGCTCTTGATCGCCGGCTCGGACTGCCCGGGATACCGCTTCGTGACCTCGCGGTACTCGACGGATGCCGCAGACGTCGTGGGGGGCCCGTCCCCTGGCACAGGGCGGATGCTAGTAGTAGTGGCCCTTCAGCTGTTGATCGCAGCGAGCTCCTCGGCAGCCCGCCGGGCGCGGTCGGCGGCGGCGCGCTCGTCGCGCTCGGCCTTCTCGAGCTCCCGCCGAGCCCGTTCCACGCGCTCCGCGGTGCGCCGCTCTTCCCGCGCTTCCTCCAAGCGACGCGCGACGGCGCGCTCCAAGCGCTCCCAGGTACCCGCGCGTTCCTGCTCGTGCCAGTACGAGCGGAAGCGGTCGAATAGGAGCTTTCGCCGCGCCTGAACGTACACCGCGAGCATCTCCAGCCCACGGTAGGCCGTGCGGTGGCGTGCGCGGGTGGCGAGCCGCGGATCGAGATTGGGCGCGTCGCCCGCCCGCCTCCGGACGGTCGCGGCGTCCTCTTCGCGCAGGGCGGCGATCTGGTCGTCGATCACCGGCAGCAGCACGTCGCAGTCGTGCAACTCGCCCAGCAGGTCCTGCAGGTCGCGGGCGCGGCGCGCGGCGGTCTGCGCGGATTTGCCGAAGCAGAAGTCGGTCGCTTCCAGGATGTATCGAAGCCGCTTCGCGGCGATCCTCATGTCGTGCTGCGCGCGCGAGCGATCCGGCTGGAGCGCGCGCGGCGCGAAGGAGCGCATCTCGTCCAGCCGGACCGCGACGATGCGGGCGGCGTTCTCCGCCAGCGATGCGTCCGGGTCGAGCTTCTTGACGGGCCGTGCCTTCAAACGCGTCCTCCCGCGGCGCGCTCGGCGCCGTTCCCGGCAGGCTCCTGCGCTTTCGTTTCCGCGGCCTCCACCGGTATCGGCGCCGTTGACGGGGAGTGGCCGGGCGGCTGCCACGAGCTCCGTGAGCTGCTCGCAGAGGGGCACCAGATGGTCCTCGCGGACGAATCGCGCGAGCGACTCGTTTGCGGCGGCCTGCTCCTCGCGTAGCCGCGCGACCAGGGTCTCGATCCCTGGGCGATCCGGCGCCGCCATCGCCGCGCCGATGTCCTCGAGGGCCGCGATCGCGACGTCGCGGTCCCGGCGTTCCCCGAGCGCGTCGGCCAGCGCTTTCACCTGGCGCAGCCCTGACTTCAGCTCCCCGCGAGGAAAACAGGGCTCGAAGATCTCCAGCGCCGCGCGCAGCCTGCGCGTGGCCACCCGCATGTCGTGCACGCGCTCGATGTCGCCGGTGTCGAGGACTCCCCTGGCGAGGTCGATCACCTCGCCGACCCGGACTTCGACGATCTTTGCTGCCGCTGATGCGTACGGGTCGCTCGCGCTCAACCCCGGGATCGGGCGCGCCTTCGCCATGGCGCAAGCGTAACCGAGAGGCCTGCGCGCCGCCGGAGCGATCAGCCGGCCGAGGCCGAAGAGCCGTTCGCGGAGCCGTTCAAGAGGTCCAGGATCACGCCCACGCGCAGGCCGCCCTTGCCGATCTGCAGCGGGCAGTTCAGCAGCTCGGAGATCTTCTCCAGCAGGAGCACGCCCGCCGGCAGGAGGTAGACGCGGCGCGCGTCGAGCTCGAACCGCCTGGCGACCTCCGCGATCGGATCGCCTGTCAGCAACCTGATCGCACGCTCGAGGGTCTCGTACTCGAGCACCCCGCCGACGAGCGTGCGCAGCGACGTGGCGCTGCCCCCGACCGCCACCGCCTGCTGGGGCGCTCCACCTCGACTCCCTCGAAGAAGGTGCCGACGTGGTCTCTCATGGCCCGGATCTCGGCCGCGGAAGGAGGATCGCTGGACAGGAAGTCGTCGGCCAGCGATCCGGAGCCGATCCGGAAGGAGTGCACTGCCCGCACGTCGCTCATGGTGCCGAGCGCGATCTCGGTGGACCCGCCGCCAACGTCGACGACCGCCACGTCGCCCTGCACCTCGTGCTCGAGCGTGCGGGTCGCGCCGATGAACGACAAGCGCCCCTCCTCGTCCTCGTCGAGCACCTCCACGGGGACGCCGCAGGCAGTGGCGATCTCGCTGACGACGTGCTCCCGGTTGGCCGCCTCCCGGATCGCTGCGGTGGCGACGATCCGGATCGCCTCGGCGTCCAGCTGCTCCGCCAGCCTCACCTGCGTCGCGACGGCCTCCGCGACCTCCGCCACCTTCTCCGCGCCGATCGCGCCGTCGCGACCGGCGGCCTTGCCGAGCCGCGTATATGCGCGCTGCTCCATCACCCTGCGCAGCTGCCCGCCCTGGGGCTCAGCCACCAGCACGCGCGTCGTGTTGGACCCGATGTCGATCGCAGCACACAGCATCAGACCTATCCTGCCAGAGGGGACAGATGCCGGCGAGCCTTTGCGCGCGCGCCCGCCTTGGCAGACTGCGCCCGATGGCCACCCCGGAGGCACCGTCGTTCTCAGGGCGCACCGCGTGGGCGCGCAATCTCGAGACGCCGCTGCGGCACTTCCTCCAGACCGAGACGGGCGGGGCCGTCATCCTGCTCGCCGCCGCACTCGCGGCGCTCGTGTGGGTGAACGTCGACGCATCGTCGTACGACCGCGTGTGGACCACCGATCTCTCGATCCAGATCGGTGACTCGGGCGTGTCACAGGACCTTCGCGATTGGGTGAACAAGGGCCTGATGGCGTTCTTCTTCTTCGTCATCGGCCTCGAGGCGCGGCGAGAGTTCGATCTGGGCGAGCTGCGCGAAAGGCGCAGGGTCACGCTGCCGCTGCTCGCGGGGGTCGGCGGGATGGCGGCCGCGGTCGCGATCTACCTGGCCGTGAACGCAGGCGAGCCCTCGGCTCGGGGCTGGGGCATCGCGATGTCCACGGACACAGCCTTTGCGCTGGGGATGCTGGCGCTGGTGGGGCCGAGATTCCCCGAGCGGCTGCGCGCGTTCCTGCTCACGGTCACGGTCGTCGACGACATCGTCGCGCTGGTCGTGATCGCGACCGTCTACACGGACCATGTCGAGGTCGCCCCGTTCCTGATCGGCCTCGGCTTCCTTGCGGTCGTGGTGCTCGCGATCAGACTGCGCGTGCGGTCCGGGCCCCTCTACTTCGCGCTCGGCGCCTCGGCCTGGGTCGCGATCCTCGACTCGGGGGTCGATCCGATCATCACGGGCCTCGCGATGGGGCTCCTGGCCTACGCGACACCGCCGGCGCGAGACGTGCTCGAGCAGGCGTCGGACCGCTTCCGGTTGTTCCGCGAGCAGCCCACACCGGAGCTCGCTCAGTCGGCCCGCGCGGGGCTGCGCTTGGCCGTCTCCCCGAACGAGCGCCTGCAGCTGATCTATCACCCCTGGACGAGCTACGCGATCGTGCCGGTGTTCGCGCTCGCGAATGCCGGCATCTCGATCGATGGCGAGTTCCTCTCGCGCGCGGCCAGCTCCCCGATCACGCTCGGGATCCTGCTGGGCTACGTGCTCGGAAAGCCGATCGGCGTGGTCGGCACCTCATTGCTCGTCACCAAGCTGAGCCGCGGTCGCCTGCGCCCGCCCGTCGGCTGGGCCGCGGTCGCCGGCGGGGGGACGATCGCGGGCATCGGCTTCACGGTCGCGCTGCTGGTCGCGTCGGCCGCGTTCAGCGGGACTCAGCTCGAGGAGGCGAAGCTGGGTGTGCTGGCGGCCGCGTTCTGCGCGGCCCTCCTGACCTGGCTCGTGTTCCGCACGACCGACCTCCTGCCTCCGCCCCTCCGCATCAGGGCGCTGCTCGGGGCGGCTGATCCGATCGTGGACCTGGCCGACCCGGTGGACCCGGATCGCGACCACATCCGCGGCCCCGACGACGCGCCGGTCACGCTCGTCGAGTACGGCGACTTCGAGTGTCCCTATTGCGGGTTGGCGGAGTCGGTGATCCGCGAGCTGCTCTCACAGCGCGGAGACGTCCGCTACGTGTGGCGGCATCTACCGCTGAACGACGTCCACCCGAACGCGCAGCGGGCAGCCGAGGCGACGGAGGCGGCTGCCAAGCAGGACGCCTTCTGGGACATGCACGATCGCCTGCTGGACCACCAGGACGCGCTGACCGACTCCGACCTGCTGGGATACGCCCGCGACCTCGGCCTCGACGTCGATCGGTTCACCCATGACCTGAACGAGCACGCCGGCGGCGGGCGCATCGCGGCAGACGTCGACAGCGCCGACCTCAGCGGGGTCTCCGGCACGCCCACGTTCTTCATCAACGGCCGCCGCCACTACGGCGCCTACGACATCGACACGCTGACTGCAGCGGCCCGTGCTGCACGGGCGCGGGCAGCCGTGCAGGGAGCCGCCCCACTGCAGTGAGAACTGCCGCACCCCGGAGGGTCCTCAGGCGGGCCGTGCGGTTAACCGCACTGCGTTAGGCCGGGTGACCTCATTGGCCTGCTCCACCGCTGGTGGGAGCCTGTCGGTCATGCGTGCCAGCTCGCAGATCATCCGGCTCGTGGACCGCATCAGGACCCTGGTGTCGGAGCGGCGGGCGCTGGAGGCCAGTGGACAACCCGACCGCGTGGAGGCGAAGAGGCGAGAGATCGAGCGGCTGCAATGGCGCCTCGCGAACGTCGTGAGGCGCGAGTTGAGCGAGGCTCGAACCGGATCGCACTAAATAGGCCCTAAGCTGCCGGGCGCGTGGAGGGCCTCGACTCGGTGCAGATCAGGGTGCTGGGCTGCCTGCTGGAGAAGCAGCAGACGACCCCCGATGCGTATCCGCTGACGCTCAACTCGCTTCGGCTGGCCTGCAACCAGTCGACCAGCCGCGACCCGGTGGTGGACTACGACGAGGCGACCGTGCGAGACGCCGCGCAGCGGCTCGGCCAGCGGGGCTGGGCTCGCCTGGCGAGCTATCACGGCAGCCGCTCGACCAAGTACCGGCAGCTGTTCGACGAGGCGCTCGGCCTGTCACCCGACGAGCGCGCCCTGCTGTGCGTGCTGATGCTGCGCGGCCCCCAGACCCTCGGTGAGCTGAAGCAGCGCAGCGAGAAGCTCCACACGTTCATGGACCTGGCCGCGGTCGAGGACACGCTCGACCGGCTCACCGCGCGCGAGCTCGGCCGGTGGCTCGAACGAAGGCCGGGGCAGAAGGAGGCCAGGTACACGCACCTCCTGGAGGTGGATGCGCCCGCAGTCGATGCGGTCGCAGTGGATACGGTCGCGGCAGACGCCGGGCCGCCCGCCGAACGCGCCGAGCGCGTGGATCTCGCGGACGAGGTGGCCCGCCTTCGCCGAGAGGTCGCCGCGCTCCGTGAAGAAGTGACGGCCCTCCGGGAGCAGACGAGCTCCTAGGCGACCGTCTGTCCTCGGCTCACGCGCCGCCGTCGCGCGGCTCACGCAGGGCGGCGCTCCACCTGCCGGGCTCCTTGCGCGCCTGCTCGCGCGCCCACTTGAAGTGGTGCCTTGCCGACCTGCGGAGCGGCTCGCCCATCAGGAGGCCGGCGAGCGCCCAGCGGCGGCGCATGCCGTCGGCGTCTCGAGCACCACGCGCGAGTGCAGCGGCCACGATCCAGAGGTGCAGGACGGTGTTGTAGGCGTCGAGGCGCTCGTCCGTCATGCCCTCGGCCTCGGTCAGGTACGGGACGCCGGCGCGCGTCTCCCAGGGCCATTCGGCGAAGTGGACCAGGCCACCCGCGAGGCCCATGCCGTTGTTGAGCGCGAGCCATTTCTCGACGCCGGCGCCGCGGCCGGCCCACGCGCCCACGATCCATGCGGGGAGCTGCACGGCCCAGAAGGCGCGGGCGCCGCCGCGCCCCAGGAAGGGCTCGAACACGAGCCCCACGCCGGAACGCATCTCGAAGGCATGGTGAGCGCCCGTGCCCACCGCGGTCAGCGCGGTGAACGGGCGGCGCAACGGCGTCATCACGGCCGCGCCATCCAGGTGGCGTCGTCCAGTTGCGGCTCGTGGCCGAACTCGCCGGGGCGATCGAGCATCCACTGCGCGGCTTCGTCCATCCGCATCAAGCCGATGCGGCCCGCGCGCTGCCATCTCCAAGGCGGCCGTGAGCACCTCCTCCAGTGCGGCCCAGCCGGGCTCACCGGTGCCGGCCACGGCGAACGGGTGGAACAGCAGCGCGAGATGCCCGTCCTGCTCGGCGTGCTGCGCCGAGCTCGGAGCGCATGAAGCGGCTCATCTCCTCCGGCCCCAACGGCTCGGCGCTGCCCCGCAACCGCTCGCGCAGTCCCGCGAACTGCGGCAGGAACGAGTACGCGTCCACCAGCGGCCAGCGGAACGGGAGCATCGGCAGTCCGCCCAGGATGCCCTGCCGCCGGCCGGCAGGCGATGCGTATCGATATCCGTTCGCTGCCAGCAGCGCGGGCGTCTCGGCGGTGAGCCGGCCACCCGGCGGGCGGAAGCCGGACGGCGCCACGCCGGCCCCCTCCAGGGCCTGGGTCGCCCGGCGCAGCAGACGCGTCTCGGAGTCCCGGTCGAGGCTCCCCCACTCCTCGTGTCGCCAGGCGTGCGCGGCCACCTCGTGACCTCGTGCCGCGATCCCGCGGAGCGCGTCCGGATAGAGCTCGGCGTTCAGCCCCTCGACGAAGAACGTGGCGCGCAGCGAGAGCGACGAGAGCAGCTCGAGCAGGCGTGGAAGCGCCTCGTACACCGAGAAGTGCCGGCCGAGCGGCTGATCGGCGGGCCACACGCCGAGCTCCAGCTCGGCGGCCTCCCCGAGGTTGTCGAAGGTCACCGAGACCGTCGGCGTGGACGAGTTCCCTGCTGCGAGCGATGTGTGCATTCTGCACACCGGCTCGAGCATCTGGTTGTTAGCGTCGCGCCGGCTTTCACGAACACGATCCGGGAGGAGCTCCATGACGGTCGAACGGCTGAACCCACCAACCCTTTCCGAGCCCCAGGGCTTCATGCACGTGAGCATCGCGACCGGCTCGCGGATCGTCTTCCTGGCCGGCCAGGTGGCGCTCGCACCGGACGGCTCACTGGTCGGCGAGGGAGACCTCGCCGCGCAGACGGCTCAGGCGCTGCGCAACGTGAAAGCCGGCCTCGACGCCGCCGGCGCGACCTTCGACGACGTCGCGAAGGTGACGCTCTACATCGTCGACTGGACCGACGACAAGATGGAGCAGCTCATGGCCGGCGTCACGACCGCCGCCGGGGAGCTCGGCGGGGCTCCGGTCGCCTCGTCGACGCTCATATCCGTGCCGCGGCTCTTCCGGGCCGAGTTCCTGATCGAGATCGACGTGACGGCCGTGATCGACTGAGCAGAGAGCTCCTCAGCCCGCGAGCTTCGCGGTCAGGTTGATCTCCTCGACTCCTGCGAGGGCGCGCGAGACCGGACAGCCCTCCTTGGCCTCCTGCGCGTGCTGGGCGAAGTGCCCCTCGTCGATCCCGGAGACCTTGCCCTCGGTCTCGAGGTCGATCTGCTGAATCGTCGGCCCCGCATCGGCTCTGCCGGAGGTGCACCTTGGCCACGGTCCGGACCGAATCGGGCGCGTGGCCGTGTTCGGCCAGGATGTTGCTGAGGGCCATCGTGAAGCAGGCTGCGTGCGCCGCGGCGATCAGCTCCTCGGGGTTCGTACCGTCACCCTCCTCGAACCGGGACGAGAACGAGTATTCGCCCGTGAACACGCCGTCGCCGACGGTCAGCTCTCCCTTGCCGCTCCTCAGGTCCCCGTGCCACTCCGCGCTGCCGTTACGTGTTGCCATCGCGTGCTCCTCTCCGGTCGAATTACCGTGCCGACGCTAGCAGCGGAGCAATGCGCCGCGAGCTCAGGCAGCCACGGCGTGCCCGAGATACGACACCGAGCGGTCGCGCGTGCGCTTCATGCGCGCCGCCGCCGCGAAGTCCTGCATACCCACCTCGCCACGCCGGCGCGCCCGCATCAGGCGAATGAGCTTGATCGGGTTGGCCGCGGGTTTGAAGCCTTCGCTGCCGTGCGGCTCCAGCCGCGCCGTACGCATTTCCCGCTCCAGCTCCCGTGGCTTGATGAACATCGAATAGTCGTGCAATCCCGGCTCGACGACCCGCGTGGAGTCCCATTCCTGGAAGAGCTTGATGATCACCAGCTTGCTGATCGGCGTGCGGTTGATCGTGTCGTAGACGAACAGCCCACCGGGCTTGAGCGCGCGCCGGATTTCACGCAGCACGGCGGGCACGCTGTCCACGTGCTCGAGCACGTCACAGCAGAAGACGAGGTCGAACGCGGCGTCGTCGACCGGCAGCGCTTCGCCGGGACCCTCGACGTAGTCGATCTGCAGGCCCGAGGACTGCGCGTGCGCTCGCGCCGTGGCCAGCGAGGGGCCCGAGGGATCCACGCCCGTCACGCGAAACCCGAGCCGCGCGACCTCCTCGGACAGCAGCCCGCCGCCGCATCCGACGTCCAGAGCGGCGGCGCCCTCCGGCTCGAGGCCGTGTGCCACCACGGTCTCGCGCAGGTACCCGAACCGAGCAGGGTTGAGGGACGTGCGCAGCAGGTTCAGCCAGGCGTCCTCCTCCCACCACGTGGCGGCGAGCCGGTCGTACATGGCGTTGTCGACGGGCATCGCGACGCGAGTGTACATTCGCCATGACGGTGCTGGAGATCGACACTCCTCGAGGTCCTGCGAGGGCGCATCTGCACCCGGCCCGCAAGCCGGTCGGCGCGCTCGTGCTCGGCCACGGCGCGGCCGGCGGGGTCAGCGCCCGTGACCTCGTGACGGTCACGGACGTGGCGCGCGAGGCCGGATTCAGCGTGGCGCTGGTCGAGCAGCCCTACCGCGTCGCCGGGAAACGATCGTCTCCACCGGCGGCGCGCCTCGACGAGGCCTGGGCGGCGGTGGTCGAGCACCTGCGGGAGCGACGAGCTGAGCGGCCTCCCCCTGATCGTGGGCGGCCGGTCAGCCGGCGCCCGCGTGGCCTGCCGCACCGCGGCCGCCAGCCGGCGCCGCCGGGGTGCTTTGCCTGGCGTTCCCACTGCATCCGCCCGGCCGCGCGGATGACCCGGCCAAATCCCGTCTACCGGAGCTCGACGCCGTGGAGGTGCCGACGCTGGTGGTGCAGGGCACGGGAGACCCGTTCGGCATGCCGCCGCCCGGCCCGTCCCGGGAGGTGGTGAAGGTGCCCGGCAACCACAGCCTCACCGCCGACCTGGAGGCCGTCGGCGCGGCCGTGCGGGACTGGCTCCCACGCGTCGTCGCTGAGCCGGCCTCAGAACCCGTGCGCTAGGCGGCCTCGGCGTAAACCGTCTCGGCCTCGGCGTCGCCCTCGGCCACCGCGACTGCGGGCCGGCTCTCCAGCACCACCACCGCGACCACGATCGCAACCGACACCAGGGCGGCTCCGATCAGATAGGCGAGGTGGAAGCCGGAGTTCAGGGCCGAGTCGGCCGACACGCCACTGGCCCGCAGGGCGTCGGTGCGCTCGGTCGCGAGCGTCGCGAGCACCGCCAGCCCGATCGCGCCGCCCACCTGGGTGGTGGTGTTGACCAGGCCGGAGGCAAGTCCCGAGTCGCTCGGCGTGGCGCCCGACATCGCGAGCGTCATCAGCGAGGGGAACGAGATGCCCGCGCCCACCCCGAGCAGCAGCATCACCGGCATGACGTCGGTCACGTACCGGCCGTCGACGGGCGCGCGCGCGAACAGGAGCAGTCCCGCGGCGGCGAAGACCAGCCCGGCGATCAGCGTCGTGCGCGGGCCGAAGCCCATGATGAGGCGCTCCGAGAAGCGCAGCGACAGCGTCCCCATCACGAGGCATGACGGCAGGAACGCGAGGCCCACCTCGAACGGCGAGTAGCCAAGGATCTCCTGCAGGTAGAGCGCGCCCAGGAAGAACATCCCGAAGAAGCCGACCACGAGCAGGGCCATGACGAGGTTCGCGCCCGCCACGTTTCGCGAGCGGAAGAGGCGCAGCGGCATCAGCGGGTTCGGGATCCGCGCCTGGCGTGCGACGAACGCGGCCACCAGCGCAGCCGACACCGCGCCGAGCCCGAGCGTCTCGGCCGAGCCCCAGCCCTGCTCGTTCACCTGGAGGATCGTGTACACGCCGAGCATCAGCCCGCTGGTGATCAGCACGGCGCCGGGTACGTCGGCGCCCTGGTCGAGGCCGATTCCCTCACGGTCCTCCACCAGCCTCAGCGCGAGCAGCGCGACCACGAGGCCGACCGGCAGGTTGACGAAGAAGATCCAATGCCAGTTGATCGCCTCGGTCAGGACCCCGCCGAGCAGCAGCCCGATCGAGGCGCCGCCGGACGCGACGAAGCCGTAGACCCCGATCGCCTTCGCCTGCTCGCGCGGCTCGGGGAACATGGTCACGATCATGCCCAGGATCACGGCCGAGGCGAGCGCGCCGCCGGCCCCCTGGAGGAAGCGGGCGCCGATCAGCATGCCCTGCGTCTGGGCCACGGCGCACAGCAGTGAGGCGGCGGTGAACACGGCCAGGCCGATCAGGAAGATGCGCCGCTGGCCGATCAGATCGCCGATCCGACCCGACAGCAGCAACAGCCCGCCGAACGCGATCAGGTAGGCGTTCACGACCCATGCGAGGTTGCTCTGCGAGAACCCCAGGTCGTTCTTGATCGAGGGCAGCGCGACGTTCACGATCGTCGCGTCGAGCACGATCATGAGCATCCCGCCGCACAGCACGTACAGCGCGAGCCAGCGCTGCCTTTCGGTCTTCGTATCAACACTCACGTTCTTGGGATCTCCTGGTCATCGGGATTGCTCCGGGGCGGGTGCCTCTAAACATGAGACCGGCGACCGGCCTCCAAGTCATCGCCGTCAGGCGACGGCCGGATCGCGTCGCAGCTCGGCGTCCAGGCTGTCCAACAGGTCGCGCGTGCCCTGCTCGCGGGCGGCCGGCTGGTCGGCGCCGTCGAGGTAGACGCCCTGCTCGGTCAGGATCAGGCGGGTGCCGTCCCCCGCGGGCTCGAACTCGATGGTAGCCAGCGAGACCGAGATGCGCCGCTGGTCGAGGTGCATGTCATACGTGTAGACGATCCGCTGGTCCGGGACGATGTCCTGGTACATGGCGTCGTAGCTGTAAGTCCGGCCGCTGGACAGTCCGCCGCTCATGCGTTCGCGGCCCCCGACCCGGAAGTCGAACTCGCGGTCCTTTGCCCGCGCTTCCTCGTGTTCCCCGAACCATCGCGCCTTCGCCTCCGGGTCCGCCCAGGCGGCGAACACACGCGCCGGCGGGGCGTCGTAGATCCGGTCGATCGAGAAGGTCGCGTGTTCGGTGGATCGTTCGCTCATTGCTTTCTCCTTCGGGCTGGTTGGTCGTCCTGCTCCGCGAGGTACTCGCCGAGCCGATCGAGACGTCGCTCCCACGTCGCCCGCCGCTCGGCGATCCATTGCTCGGTGGTCCCCAGCGCCGCCGCCTCGATCTCACAGGTGCGCACCCGGCCCACCTTCCTCGAACGCACGAGCCCGCTGGTCTCGAGCACGTGGAGATGCTGGATCACCGCCGGCAGTGACATGTCGAGCGGCCGGGCGAGCTCGCTGACCGAAGCCGGTCCGCGGCTCAGCCGCTCCACCATCATCCGCCGACCCGGGTCGGCCAGCGCCTGGAACCTGCGATCGAACGTGGTGCTTTGGTTAAGCATCCACTTAAGTATTGCAGACACCGGTTGACGGCAGCGCCGCCGGCGCCTTCGACCACTCGGCCTTGTGGGCCCGCTTGGCCGCCTGGTATTCGACGAGCGCCTGCGGCGAGTCCACGTCGCCCAGCGTCGGATGCCACGGCACCAGCTCCTCCGCGGCCTCGACGCCGAAGCGCTTGGCGAGCACCGCGCCCAGCGACTTGATCTTCATCTCGCCGAAGCCGGGCAGCGCCGCGAGGTTGGCGCGCAGCCCCTCCGTGTCCGGCGCGTCGGTCCACACGCGCGCGGCGTCGCCGTCGTAACGGTCCCGAACGTGCACCGCCAGGTCGTGCACCCGCCGGGCCATCGATGCCGGAAACCGGTGAATCGCGGGCCTCGCGCGGAAGACGGGCTCGAGGTCGGCGTCCGCCAGCGCGGCCGCGTCGAGCGTGCCGAGGCGTTCGCGTATTGCCAGCGGCCCGGCGAACGCCTTCTGCACGGTGACCTGCTGGTCGAGCTCGAAGCCGATCAGCAACGCCATCGGGTCCGAGGCGATCAGCGCGTTGGCCTCATCGGAGTCGGTGAAGTACAGGCGGTCGGGCATCCGTTGTGTCAGTCCAGCCGGTCGGGCAGCCCGAAGCGCTCGAACACGCCCAGGAGCCTCGACGGATCGGCCGGCTGCTCCGGCCAGCGCGCGTAGACCTCGCGCTCGGGTCGTTCCGTGGCCCGTCGTGACGAAGGCCGTGACGTCGCTGATGCGCTCGCCGCGCAGCGTCAGCACGTTGAGCGCGAACGGAAGGTATGCGTGCTCATCGGGATCCCAGGTGTAGAAGGCCGAGCGCCTCCTGGCCGTTCGCCCGCGCGCGCAGCACACGCCAACGCCAGTTGCCCGACAGCGGCCAGCCGGCGAGGAAGACGGCGATCGCGTCGTGGCCGCGAAACCAGGTCCGCAGCGGCGGCATCGCGAACGTGGCGTCCTCGGTGAGCATCCCCACCACCGCCTCGACGTCGCCCCGCTGCCACGCCTCGACGTAGCCGTCCACGATCTCCGCGAGGCGCTCGTCGCCGAGCGCGCGCAGGGTGGCCTGCTGGCTCTGCTCGGGCAGGCGCTCGTCGACCGCCTTCGCGCGCCCGCTGCAGCGCGCTGTTCACCGAGGCGACGCGTCGTGTCGAGCAGCTCGGCGCCCTCGCGGGCCGAGAAGCCGAGCACCTCCCGCAGGATCAGCGCGGCGCGCTGCGTGGCGGGCAGGTTCTGGAGCGCCGCCACGAACGCCAGCTCGACGCCCTCGCGCTGCTCGTAGCGCGCTTCCGGCGCGGCGAAACCGTCCTCGAGGCCCAGCCGTTCGTCCGGATAAGGCTCCAGCCACACCGACTCGACGACGGGCTCGCCGGGCCCGTCGTGGGGGTCGGCGGCCGGCCCGTAGTCGATCGGCAGCACCCGCTTGGGGCGCCGCGCGATCGCGTCCAGGCAGACGTTGGTGGCGATCTTGTAGAGCCACGGCCGAAGCAGCCCTCGCTCCTCCAGGCGCGACAGGCCCCGCCAGGCGCGAAGCAGCGTGTCCTGGAGGGCGTCCTCGGCGTCGTGCAGCGAGCCCAGCATGCGGTAGCAGTGAGCATGGAGCTCCCGGCGATGAGGCTCGACGAGCCGGCGAAAGGCGTCCTCGTCTCCGCCCCGGGCGGCCTCCAGAAGCTCGCGGTCCCGCACCGTCGTCGTGGAGGTGGCAGCCACCCCTCAAGATTAGACAGGTCGCCGTGCGGCGATGATTCTCGATAGTGGGTCAGCCCGCCGCCGTCCCAGAGCAAACGGTGGCACGTTCGCCCCCAGCCGTTGCGGTCCGACGATGAAAGGCAGGCTGGGTAAGGGGTCGAGGGTCGGAGCCGGGGTGATTGCAACGGAAGGGCCAAGTCGTGCGGGTCGAGCGATACCGGTTGGAAAAGTCATGCGGGTGCCCGGGAGCAAAGCCGACTTTTCCTCCTCCTACCGGTACAGAACAGGAATGCTCTGAACGGCCCGTCACGTCTTCCGGCACAAGCGCCTCTAATTGACCCTTCCGCCCGCCCCACCGAGCAAACGGCACGGTTGCTCATGGACTTGGAGCCGCCCTACACCCATCCCCCTACATGCCGGTTTTCAAAGGCCGCCCGAGCGGAGCAGACCCCGGCCCCACCCGCCACCGCATCGCAGCTAGTGGAAACTGGCCGCGATGACCTTCTGGGAGCGGCCACGTGTCCCTGATTCAGTAACGTCGGAGCAATGCCGGGTGAGCAACAGGATGGCCAGGTAATGGAATCAGCGATCAGCCTGCGCGGAATCGTCAAGCGCTTCGGGCCGATCACCGCGGTGGACGGCTTCGATCTCGATGTCCCGTTCGGGACGTGCGTGGGGCTGCTCGGCCCCAACGGCGCCGGCAAGTCCACGACCATGAAGGCACTCACGGCGCAGGTGATCGTCGACGAGGGCGAGCTCCAGGTGCTCGGATACAAGCTGCCGGAGGACTCCAAGCAGGCGCGCGCGCACATGGGTGTCGTCCCCCAGCTCGACAACCTCGACGTCTCGCTGACGGTCGAGCAGAACCTGCTCGTGTTCGCGCACCTGTACCGCGTCCCCGCCGACCACCGACAGGCGGCGATCGACCGCGCGCTCGCAATCGCGAACCTCGGCGCCCGTCGCGAATCGAAGGTCGACCAGCTGAGCGGCGGGATGCGCCGCCGGCTTCTGATCGCACGGTCGCTGCTGCACGAGCCACGTCTGTTGCTGCTGGACGAGCCCACCGTAGGACTCGACCCGCAGGTCCGCCAGGAGCTTTGGGCGCTGATCGACCGGCTGCGCTCCGAGGGCGTGTCGATCCTGATGAGCACCCACTACATCGAGGAGGCCGAGCGTCTCTGCGACACCGTCACGATCATGTCCCACGGCAAGGCGGTCGCGGTCGGCCCGCCGCGCGAGCTGATCCGGGAGCATGCGGGTCCCGAGGCGCTCGAGGTCTATGGACCGCCGGCGCGCCTCATCGAGGTCGAAGCCGTCGCGCAAGCGCGCGGCTGGCCCACCCGGCGCACCGGCACGTCGATCTCGATCCTGCACTGCAACGGCGCGTCCGATATCGAGGGCAACCGCCGCGTGACCAACCTGGAGGACGTGTTCGTGCTGCTGACCGGCGAGGAGATCACCTAGTGGCCCGTCTCGGAACGTCCGACCGAGGCCGACGTCCGGGGACGGGCGACTGATGGAAGCCGCCACCGGCCGGCTCGGCCGCCTGCAGCCCACTGCCCGGCGACTCCGCCGCCTGGAGCCGGCTGCCCTGCGTGGCGTGATGGTGCGCGAGATCGTGAACTTCTCGTCCTTCTGGCGCTCTTCCACGTTCTCCTCGACCGTCGATCCCACGATCTACCTGCTCGCGTTCGGGTTCGGGTTCGGGTCGCTCGTCAGCACCGTCGCAGGCATGGACTACATCGAGTTCGTCGGGACCGGAATCGTCGCCACCACGGTGCTGTTCTCCGGTGCCTTCCCGGCCATGTACTCGACCTTCGTCAAGTACGAGTTCCAGCACACCTACGACGCGATCCTGGCCGCGCCGGTCGACATCGAGGAGCTCGTCACCGGGGAGGCGCTTTGGATCGCGGCGCGCACGGGTGTCTACGGCTGCGTGCCGATGCTGGTCGCCGTCGTGTTCGGCCTCAACCCGAGCTGGGGCATGCTCCTCGTCCCCGGCATCGCCGCGCTGGCCGGCCTGGGCTGGGCCTGCTTCGGCATCTTCATCGCCGCCAAGTCGGACAAGATCGAGAGCTTTTCCTACTGGCAGAGCGGCTTGCTCACGCCGATGTTCCTGGTGGCCGGGACCTTCTTCCCCCTCAGCGAGCTGCCCGAATGGGCGCAGGTGCTCGGCAACCTGAACCCCCTCTACCACTGCGTCGAGCTGGTCCGCCACGCGGTCTTCGGCTTCGTGGGATGGGCCGACGTCTGGCACCTCTCGTTCCTGACCGGATTCGCGCTCGTCTCGTGGCGGCTCGCGGTCCATTTCATGGAGCGCAAGCTGATCCTCTGAATAAGGACAAGCGCCCGGGGATGGCAGGACCGAGCGCTTGCCGTGGATTCGCTCCCAAGAGTCCCTTCCGAGGAAGTCGCCCGCTCGCGGCAGGGGTTGTGCGAGCCGAGCGACCAATCGACACTACTCCTCCGAGGGGCCTTTTTGTGTCTCACTTTGCGCGCTCTCGACGCTTGCAACGGCTAGTCCTGGTGGCGACCTCCGTGGCGGTCGCCGTGATCGTCCCCACGATCGTGGCCATGCTCGCCATCGTGCTCGTGGCCGCGCTCATGACCGTGACCGTGCTCATGACCGTGACCGTGTTCATGACCGTTGTCGTCGTCGCCGTCGTCGTGGTCGGCGTCCGCCCCCATGTCGATCCTCAGCACCTCACCCTCCCCGGGCGCGCGTGACTTGTTGGTGACGTAAAGCGCACCGTCGTGGCCCACGGTGATGCCACCCGGCTCTGTGAGCGTGCCCGGGTCGAGCGGGAGCTGGTGCTTCTGACCGGCCCGGTCGACGGCGAAGATCGCACCGTCGGTGCTCGGCCCGATGGGCGCCAGGAGGCTGTCGTGGTCGATCTCGAGGACCCAGAGCGTCCCGTCCTCGTCGAACGCGAGATCCATGATGTTCGTGAAGCCGCTCGCGAACACCTCGGCGTCGCCGGTCTTCCGGTCGACCCGGTAGACGTTCGCCGCCCCGACCGGGAACGGGAAGCCGGTGAGCTGGCTCATGAAGTAGTCGCCGCCCGGGCCCTTCACCACGCTGGTAGGCACGGCCTGCATGGGGATCTGGTTCGCGCCGAACGGGTTCTGCACCAGCCGGTCGGGGAACAGGCTGAGCACCTCGGCGCCACCGTGCTTGCGCACCTTCAGCAGGGTTTGCCGCCGGCATCTGCGACGACCAGGCGCTTGCCGTCGACGAGCACGTCGACCGCGTTGCTGTCGACCGCGCCCCCGTCTGGATTGTTGTCGCGCTCGAAGTCCCAGATGTCGACCAGCCGCACGACAGAGCCGTCACGCTTGACGCGCAGCACCCGGCCGAAGAGGTCGGCCACCGGGTTTTGTGTGGCGAGCTCGTCGCGATTGGCGTCGGTCGGTCCCCCATTAGTGATCAACACCTTCTTTTCACCCTTGACGAAGACGCCGTGTGGCCCGATCGCGCTCCGGTTCGTGCCCTGGTCGGCGAACGAGGCGAGGCCCTCGACCAGCCGGCTCTGGTTGCCGTGCTCGTCGATCACAGTAACCGCGCCGGTGGCGCCGACGCACACCGTCTCCTTCCGGACCCGGGAAGCATGGCCCCGGACCGCCGCGACCGGCCTCGGCGACATACAGCGCATCGCTACCGAACGCGAGGTGTCGCGGGCTGTCGAGTCCCCCGGCGATCTTCTCGACCTGCGCCGCGCTCGCAGGCGCAGCGATGGCGAGGACCAATCCGGCGACGAGTGGCAGGAGAATCCTACGGGCAGACATGAGCTCCTCCTTGATCGAAGCGGTTCCGGAGCTTGCCCCTACTGCGGCCCCGGCCCTGCACGGATGCGCCGATTCTAGTCCCGGATCGCGACCTCTGTCCTCCGGATGGGCTCGAGACGTAGGCGCTCCGCCGGGACCGCCGGGCTAGGCGTTCGAGAGCGCGGTCGCTACGGCGAATCCAACCACGGTGGCCAGGCCGGCCGGGCGTCCTCCTTTCTCCCTTGCCTCGGGGATCATCGAGTCGATCAGCATCACCAGCAGCGCCCCCGCGGCGAATCCGTTGACCGCGGCCTGCAACTCGCTGGAGATCGAGTCGGCGATCGCGATACCCGACGCCAGTCGCCAGCGTGCAGACCAGGGCATTGACAACGAACAGCCCGTGATCTTCGAGCGCGGCGAGCCGGCAGCGCTCATGTCCGTGGCCGAACCGATCCCCTCAGGGAGGTTGGAGACGAAGATCGCGACGAGCAGCGCGACGCTGACCGGTTCGCCACCGGCAAGGCCAACACCGAGCACCAGCTGCTCCGGGACTCCGTCGAGGAACGATCCGAGCGCGAGACCAACTCCTGCATTCGAGCCGCGCTTTCGCCCGACCTTGCCCGAGCCGGTCCGCGTACCGCGCGCGATCAGGCCGTCGCGCCACGTAGTAGGTGAGTGCTCCGAACGCGAGTCCGAGTCCCCAGCGACTGGGGACTTCCGATGCGCGCGCCCTCTTCGGCGAGCTCGAAGCTGACCGCACTGATCAGCGCGCCGGCGCCGAAGGCCAGGACCAGCCCGTTCAGTGCAGGTCGCCAGCGGCGGGCGAACGCGAGCAGCACGCCCAGCACCAGGGAGGAGGCCGCCAGGGCGCCCCATCCCAGAGCCGCTACCAAGTCAAGGTCTCAGTTCCATGTGATGCAGCCCGTGGGCCGCGCTAGGCGGGCAGCTCGAACGGCAGCCCGAACCGCTCAAAGATACCCGGGGTCGCGAACGCGGTGACCTCCGCGATCTGTGACCGGCGGAGGGTGAGCACGTCCAGGATCGCCGCACGATAGGTCCGCGCTTGCGGATCCCAGCGATATGCGCCGAACGCGAGCTGCCCGTTCGCGCGCGTTGGAACCAGAAGCCACAGTCCCGGGGCCGCGGGCAGGAAGGCTCTGATCGCATCCTGGCCCCGATACCAACATGCAAACGGCGGCATCGCGAACCGAGGGTCCTCGGCCAGCATCGCGACCATCGTCTCCACGTCTCCTCTGTCCCACGCATCCACGAAGCCCTCGACGAGAGCCCGGATGCGCTCGTCGCCGAGGTCGCGGAGAGTGTGCTGCTGACTCTGCTCGGGCAGCCGCTCGGCGACCGCGGCGCGAGCTCGCTGGAGCGTGCTGTTCACGGCCGCGGTGGTCGTCGAGAGCGTCTCAGCGACCTCCCGGGCGGAGAAGCCGAGCACCTCCCGCAGGATCAGCACGGCGCGCTGCCGGGGCTCCCCCCCCTCTCACCCCCCCACTCACCCCCACTTCAATTTTATACACCTCACTTATTTTTCCTCTCACACTTCCACATTCTTATCCATTCCTTATACTTTCGTACAGACTAGGTCTCAACCACATACTCTTCGAGCGGCTCGCCGGGACCATCGCCGAGGTCGGCCTGCGGGCCGTAGTCGATCGGAAGCACGCGCTTGGGCCGTCGCGCGATCGCGTTGATGCAGGTGTTGGTGGCGATCTTGTGGAGCCAGGAGCGAAGCGAGCTGCGACCCTCGAACCCCGGGAGACCCCGCCATGCCCGCAGCAGCGAGTCCTGAAGCGCGTCGTCGGCGTCGTGGACCGAGCCCAGCATCCGATAGCAATGCGCGTGAAGCTCCGCGTGATGCGGCTCGACGAGACTGCGGAAGGCGCCCTCGTCGCCCCAGCGGGCCGCGTCGAGCAATCCCCTCTCCGGCGCGGCCGAGCTTGTGGAAGCGGAGCTCATTCCTCGGAACTTAGACCTGCGCGCCCGTGCATACTCATCGCGCCGATTAGTTTCGGAACCGGCGTGGGTCAAATCGAGCAAGGCCCAGTATGCAGGGCTCTACCCTGGCTGACCGGTCCCCGTTGAGGCGGCGCCCGGAGGGGCAAACGCATGAAACCCCGCATCCGAGGAGCCAGATGACACCGCATTCCAATCTCGCCATCGAGGCCACCGGCCTCGTAAAGGTGTTCGGCTCCGTCCCGGGCCGTCGACGGCGTCGACCTGGCCGTGCGCCGAGGCTCCGTCTACGGCGTGCTCGGCCCGAACGGTGCCGGCAAGACCACGACGATCCGCATGCTCGCCACACTGCTGCGCCCGGACGGCGGCCAGGCGCGCGTGCTCGGCCACGACATCGTGACGGAGGCCGATGAGGTGCGGAGCGCCGTCAGCCTGACGGGCCAGATGGCCTCGGTGGACGAGGACCTGACCGGGCGGGAGAACCTCATCCTGCTCGGCCGGCTGCTGGGCCTGAAGCGGGACCAGGCCAAGGCGCGGGCGACCGAGCTGCTCGAGGCGTTCGGGCTCGCCGAGGCGGCCGCCCGGCTGGTCAAGCACTACTCGGGAGGCATGCGACGCCGGCTCGACATCGCGGCGAGCATCGTCGTCACGCCGGAGTTGATGTTCCTCGACGAGCCCACGACGGGCCTCGACCCGCGCTCCCGCAATCAGGTCTGGGACATCATCCGCGCGCTCGTCGGGGAGGGCACCACGATCCTCCTCTGCACGCAGTACCTCGACGAGGCCGACCAGCTCGCCGAGGGGATCGCCGTGATCGACCAGGGCAAGGTGATCGCCGAGGGCACACCGGGGCAGCTCAAGGCCTCCGTCGGTTCCGGCGCGCTGCACGTGCGGCTGATCGACCCCGAGCAGCGACCGGCGGCCGAGCAGTTGCTCGAGCGCGAGCTGGGCAGCGTGCACCTGGAGCCCGATCTCGCGGCGCTCTCCGTCCAATGCGCCAATCCGGATCGCGCCGCCGAGGCGATCGCCGAGCTCGCCCGCTCCGGCATCAGGATCGCCGACTTCTCCGTGGGCCAGCCGAGCCTCGACGAGGTGTTCCTGGCGCTGACCGGGCACCCCGCCGAGGAGGACGGCGAGCAGGTAACGACGATCGAGGAGGAGGGCAGCATGAGCGTCAACCCGACGACCGACACCGCCGCCCCGCGGCGGCCGCCGAGGAGGCGGCCCTGCGCAAGGCGCTTTCCTCGACCCCCCGCCCGCCCCGCACGAGCGCAGCCTCGGCCGTCCTCACGTTCGGCTGGCGAGGGATGCTCAAGGTGAAGCACGTCCCCGAACAGCTGCTCGACGTGACGATCACACCGGTGATGTTCGTGCTGCTGTTCACCTACCTGTTCGGCGGCGCGATCGCCGGGTCCACCGGCGAGTACCTCGACTACATCCTCCCGGGGATCCTTGTGATGTCGGTGTTGTTCACGACCGTCTACTCCGGCGTCGCGCTCAACACGGACCTCACCAAGGGAGTCGTGGACCGCTTCCGCTCGCTGCCGATCTGGAGGCCCGCGCCTCTCGTCGGCGCCCTGCTGGGCGACAGCGTCCGCTACGTGATCGCGGGCACCGTGATCATCGTGCTCGGCGTGATTCTGGGCTTCCGCCCGGGCGCCGGTGTCGGCGGGGTGGTGGCGGCGCTCGCGCTGGTGGTGGTCTTCGCTTTCGGCCTCTCCTGGGTCTTCACGACCATGGGCCTCCTGCTGCGCTCACCGAATGCGGTCATGAACGCGGGCTTCATGAGCATCTTCCCGCTCACGTTCCTGAGCAACGTCTTCGTCGAGCCGGACACTCTGCCGGCCGGTCTCGAGACGTTCGTGGAGTCAACCCGATCTCGATCCTGGCGACCGCTTCGCGCGGCCTGATGGAAGGGAACGCCGAGGCCGGAGACATCGCGATCGTGCTCGGAGTCGCCGCGCTGCTGACCGCCGTGTTCGCGCCGCTCACGACCCGCCTGTACCGCCGGGCCTGAGCGCCGGCATACGTCTCATGGCGTATCCGGGCGCGGCTGTGAGCCGCCCGCAGTAGGACGAAGAGTCCTCCCCCGACGGACGACAACCGGTGTGCGCCCGGCGAGGATTGGGGACTAACGGTGACGGAGGAATCCACGCACGCCGAGGAGGACAACATGGGAGTCGAAGAATTCCGGAATGCCCTGCGAGGCACGAGCGAGGTCGAGCTGACTGTCACCGGTCGAAAGTCCGGTCGCGAAAGCTCCCGTCCTGTGTGGTTCGTCGAGGATGACGGCAAGCTGTTCCTGCTTCCGGTCGGCGGATCGAACAGCAACTGGTACAGGAATTTGGTGAAGACCCCGACCGTCGGTGTGGCAGCCGATGGGGCGGAGATCCGCACGGAAGCGAAGCCGATCGAAGATGCCGCCGCCGTGGGCGAGGTCGTCCAGCGGTTCCGAGGGAGGTACGGCGCTGATCAGGTGGCCGCCTATTACCCGAAGGTCGACGCCGCTGTCGAGGTTCCACTCGCTGAGAGGACGAGCCCATGACCCTGGAGCTCGCCGAGCGCCTGGCCGCCTCCCAGCCCTGGCTTGACGGTCTTCAGCGACCGGCTCCAGCCGGTCATCCGCAACACGGTCGCCAAGAGCGGCCGGCGAACGGCCGACCTGCTCGACGGCGTCTGGCTCGGCGCCCCACTGCACCCCGTGCTCACAGACGTGCCGGTGGGGGCGCTGACCGCCGCCGTCGCGCTCGACGCCGTCGGCGTCGCCACGCGCGCTCGATCCGTCGATCGGCATGCGGACGCCGCCCTTGCGGTCTCGGTCGCCGGCGCGCTGGGGGCCGCGGCAACCGGGCTTTCCGATTGGCGTTATATGCGTGGAGAGAAGCGTCGGTTGGCGGCCGGCCACGGCTTGCTGAACGTCGTCGGGCTGGCATTCAATGCCACCTCGCTGGGGCTGCGGCTGGCTGATCGGCGGCGCGCCGGGCGGGTGAGCTCCGCGCTCGGGTTCGCCGTGGCCGGCCTGGCCGCGCACCTCGGTGGACAGCTCAGCTTCGGCATGGGCGTCCGCGTCAACCAGGCACAGCCCGGAAGCGGCCCAAGCGAGTTCCAAGCTGTGCTCGACGAGTCGCAGCTCGAGGGAACCGCGATGCGCGAAGTCGAGGTCGGCGGCGAAGCGATACTCGTGACCCGCTCGAACAACGGCGAGCTCTGCGCGATCGCGAATACCTGCAGCCACTTCGGCGGCCCGCTCGCCGAGGGTGAGCGCGATGGCGACGTCGTCGTGTGTCCGTGGCACGGCTCGCGCTTCGACGTCTGCAGCGGAAAGGTCCGTGGCGGGCCCGCGGTCTTCCCGCAACCGCGATTCGAGGCTCGTGCACGCGACGGGAAAATCGAGGTCGGCCCGGCCGAGATCGTCTGATCCTCACCTCGCGCCCCGGCAGCTTCGAGAGCTTCGGAACGGTCCAGGAAGTCCTCCTGCCGGACGACCAGGCCACGTCGGACTGTGAAGAGCTGAAACACCGGCTCGCTCACGACCACGCCGCTGCCCGACCCGCGTCCCCGCTGCTGAGTCATCACGAGAAACTTTTCCCCGAAGTCGAGGATCTCCTCGGGCTCCCACCGGATGTCCCCGAATGCATCAAGCCAGTAGCGCCAGAGCTGGAGGTACCCGGCCCGCCCGTAGAAAGCGTCGTCCAGGTCGGGAGGCATGAGATCGCGGTTGGGGCGGTATTCGTAGACCTCGAGATCCATGCCGGCGAAAACGACTTCGAAGTCTCGGCGGTTAGCGGCTGCGTACACAAGAGCCACAGTGCGCGCGAGCATCGACCGCCGGAGCCGCGATCGTGGAGACAGGCGTGTCAGCGCGCCAGCGACCAGCCGGTAAAGCGCGGGAAAGCGCACGATCAGGCGCTGATCGAGCGTCCGCTGCCGGCGCATCCTGTCCGTTAGAGGAGGGACCGCGATGCGGGCCCCTCGCACGACCTGACCCTTCTCCTGTGCCATGGCCCGCCAGTATCACGCAGTGAGATAGCTGGCCGGTGGCAGGACGGGATCGGGCACAACAGTTCAAATTCCATGGACGTCACGATGAAGGAGCCCGGGTAACACGCCGCAACGAGCGGTACAGGCTGACGACACCGCGGCCGGGACGACCCACCACACGATGAGATCCCGGCCCCGGCGAGCGCCGCGGTCACGGCGATCGCGACGGCGATCCCGGCGAGGATGCGCCAGTCGTCGCCGACGACGAACTCGTACCAGAAGCGCGCGAATGCGACGGCGTACCTCATGCCTCGGCTCCGCGCGGTTCGAGCAAACTCGCCGCCTCGCCGCGCTGCCGCCGCAGCATCCTCACCGCGGCGAAAGAGGCGAGGCAGAAAAAGCCGAGGATCGGAAGGAGCGCGGCGTCGTCCCCGGGCCACGACGTACCTTCGCCTTCGGTAGCCCGAGAAAGTGCCAAACGTAGTGAGCATCAATCCAACCGCGAACTTGAGCGTGTTCTCGGGCACCCGGCCGAGCGGCCGGTGGACGAGCGCGCCTGCAGCGACGACCACCAGGAGCGCCACGCCTGCCGCGGCCGCCGCGATCCCCACGCCGTTCTCGCGCGCCGTCCCGAACGTGATCACGATGAATGCAACCTCCAGTCCCTCCAGGAAAACGCCCTTGAACGAGAGCGTGAAGGAGTACCAATCGATACCGTCGCACCGCCTTGCCCCCGCGCTGCGCCTCCTCGCGCTCTTTGGCGAAGGCCGCGTCCTCGTCGTACATCGGTACGTCGCCGCTCGGCGCGGAGAATCGCCTTGCGCAGCCACTGCAGGCCGAAGACCAGGAGAAGCACTCCCACCACGAGCTGCAAGACGTCGATCGGGATGCTCGAGAGCGAGGGACCGAGCGCCGCGACCAGGACCGCCAGCGCCAGCAGGGCTGCGCCGACCCCGAGGAGGGTCGAGCGCCAGCCCCGTGTGAGGCCGACAGCGAGCACGATCGTCAGACGCCTCCACCATCTCGACCCCGCTCGCCAGGGAACACTGCCAGGAACAAGAAGAGGCCGACGGTCACGGCGAGCTTGCTGTCGTAAGTTGAAGGCCGGCGAACCGGCCGAGCGCGGCCAGGCCGTCCGCCGTTCCCGGCCAGTGGCGGGAGATCGCCGGGGCGCCGACCCGGCGCACTACCGACCGCAGCACGAGGGTCACCGATGTCGGTGCGCGTCGTCGGCGTAGCCGAGCACCGGAACGAAGTCGGGCACGAACGGGCTTTTTTGATCGGCATTGCCAGATACCCGAGCAGCAGCCATAGCCTTACGCGGGCGGCGCGCAGGGACCCTGCGATCGCCTGCCAGCCGCCGCAGTAGTCGCAGCAGGTCAGGCAGTAGGCGCAGGGCCTCGTTCAGCAGGTTGCCTTTCGGCCGTGCCGCGAGCAGCGTGCCAAGCAGGACCAGGTACGTCGGAGACCAGAAGCTATCCCGAGCGCCAGGAAGAGGTTCACGAGCCGTTGACGGCGCGAAGCGTCGACCGCTCGGCGCCAAAGTGCGCGTCGCGGGAGAACGCCTCGGACTCGAACGCCTCCAAAGCCTGGGCGTAGCGCCTCGACCGCCGCGTGGGCCTCGGAGCGCAGGGGCGCGCCGAAGTAATCGCGGCGGTCGATCTTGGCCAGCCACAGCGGAAGCGCTCGAGGTCGGCCTCCGACTCCCTGGACTTCCTCATAAGTCGCCCGGCCGCGGTCGCGCTCGGCCCGGAGCTCATCGAGAAAGGCAGGTAGGCGGTCGAGCACTTCGCCGTATTCGTCGTCGCGCGCCGCTTGAAGCTCGGCGACGACCCCGGCCTCCTCATCGGGGTCATCGAACGCGATGTGCAGCACGCGCGCGCTGCCTCCGTTGGAGCGCCCCGATCGACAAGCCGGCGGTCTCGACCCTGGACGTCCGGGCGGTCCGGCAGAAGGCAAACCCACCGGTGCAGACAAAGCGCGCCCAGCGACCGCAGCTTGCGCCACGATCAGCCAGCTCGTAGCGAATCGGCGCCCCCGCGCTGGACGCCGTGACCAACAGCCACGCTCTCGGCTTGTGCTGATCGTCCGTCACGATGTTACGAGCGTAGCACGGCCCCGGAATGTCGGCTCAAGGGTCGCGCACCCGACGGGCTGCGGTCGGACCGCGCTCGAACTCTACGAAAGCCCGCTTACCACGGGGCTTTCCGCTCTACGAGCGAGCGGGGCAGGGAGGACTCGAACCCCCGACTTCTGGTTTTGGAGACCAGCGTTCTACCAACTGAACTACTGCCCCGGGCCCGGCTCAGTCTAGCCCGTCGCCCAGCGCGTTCCGCGGCCTAACCGCGCGCGCGAGCGGTGAGCAGCGCGGCGCTCGCAGCCGGGACGCGGAACTTGTAGATCCGTCCCCGGCGCTTCACGCGCGTGCTGCGAACGGCGCCGTGGAGCAGCCCGTCGAACGCCGGCCGCTCGAAGCTCTGGCCCGCGAACGTTACCCCTGTGCGGGACGCGAGCTTGGTGACCCAGCAGCCGCTCGATGCTCCCCGACGCCAATCCTCGCGGCAGCTTGAGCGCGACCACGTGCGCACGGCGCGGATCCTTGTTGATCACGGCGACGCGGACCGCGCGGTTCGCGTCCCTCGTCGCCCACACCTTCACCTCGTCGGAGCGCCGCTGCTCCACGCGCAAGAGTCGCGCGCCGTTCGGCACCGCGCGGGCGAAGAAGAGCATCCCGTACAGCAGCGGGCGCACCTTCGGGACTCCGCCGCCGAACGAGACCGGCGCGTACCAGGCCCCCGTCCAGGTGTGGAAGTTCACCCCCACGACCCCCGCTTCCGCCATGCCGAACAGCACGTCGGCTCCCCAGAGCGCCGAGGCGAACGAGTCGGACACGCCCTGGGCGCCGCCGCAGGTGGCGGAGTTGATCTCGGACACGCGTACCGAGGCGCCGAACCGGCGCACGGTGCGAACGAGCCGGGCGGCCCTCGCCACCGGCAGCGTTCCGGTCGGCTCGAGGAGCGCCTTGCGCCAGCGCGCACCCGGCGCGCGCGGGGTCCGGCAGCGGTTCAGCGGATAGCCGTGCTGCTGGAAGAACTTGGCCGCCGGGACCGACGTGGGCGAGCACGGCCGGCGCCTGCACCTGCCAGGCGTGCTGCGCGAAGCCCCCCACCGCGACCGAAGGCCATGCCGGCGTACGCGCCGCGTTCAGCGCGGCGAGATACCTGTCGAGCTCGGCCAGGTACAGCGGCACGCTGTAGCCGGCGGGACGGCGCTGGGGACGGACGAGCGTCTGGTTGCCGACGTGAAAGGTGGCGGGCCGGTCGTAGAGGTCGGCCTCGTTGCCGATCTCGAACGCCTCGATCGCGCCCGGCGGGCAGTGCCGCCACGGCCGCCTGCAGGTAGCCGACCGCGTTCCCCGGGTCCGCGATCGCGAAGTTCCCACCGAGCACGAGCGGAGCACCGGCTCCCTCGCTGAGCGGCCGCAGCGTGGAGACGAATGCGGGCGTGATGTCGGTCTCGATACCGGGGGGTTGCGCTCGGCCATCGGGGTTCCACCACGTGGCGTCGCCCGAGTTCCCGCCCAAGCGGATCGTGGGAGCGCCGGCGCCGCCGTCGCCCAGCGTGCGCAGCAGCTGGATGAAGGCCTCGTTCGGCTTGCCGGGCACCCCGAAGTAGTCCCCGGCGCTCGGATACTCGATCGAGAACCCGGCGAACGAGCGCGGCACCGGGGCCCCGGCGGAGCCGATCGTGCGCTTGACCACCTTCGGCTTTGCCGCGGCAGCGGCAGTCTCGGCGAACGCCAGGCCGGCCGCCGCCAACGCCGCCCACACGACTATCCCTCGCGCCATACTCATGCCCATGAGGATCGCATCACTGGTCCCGAGCGCGACCGAGACCCTCTTCGCGCTGGGTCTCGGCGACCACGTGGTCGCCGTCACGCACGAGTGTGATTGGCCGTCGGAGGCCTCCTCCCTTCCCCATCTCACCCGCACCGTGATTCCCGCCCGGGCTCGGGCCGGCCGAGATCGACCGCGTGGTGCGCGAGACGGTCGGCGGCGGGACGGCCGCTCTACGAGCTCGCCGCCGATCGGCTTGCGGAGCTCGAGCCGGACCTGATCGTGACCCAGGCCGTCTGCGAGGTCTGCGCCGTCTCCTACGACGACGTGGTGGCGGTCGCCGCGGCCCTGCCCAGCCGCCCGCGCGTGCTCTCGCTCGACCCGCTCCGCCTCGACGACGTGCTCGACGACCTCGTCCGGGTCGCGGAAGCGGCGGGCGACCCGGCCGCCGGTCTGGCCGCTCGCGACGAGGCCCGCCGGCGGCTCGCGGCCGTCGAGGCCGCGGTCGACGGCGCGGAGCGACCGCGCGTGCTCGCGATCGAGTGGCTCGATCCGCCGTTCATCGCGGGGCACTGGGTGCCGGAGATGATCTCGATCGCGGGAGGCCTGGACGCGCTCGGGACGGCCGGCGCGAAGTCGCGCACGGCCGAGTGGACCGAGCTCGAGTCGGCCGCGCCGGACGTCGTGCTCGCGATGCCCTGCGGCTACGACGCCGCGCGCTCCGCCGAGGAGGCCGCGGCGTTCGCCGACCGGCTCGCGCGCGCTCGGTGCCGAGCGCGTCGTGGCCGTGGACGCCTCCGCGTACTTCTCGCGGCCCGGGCCCCGGCTCGTCACCGGCGTCGAGCTGCTCGCGCGCATTCTCCATCCCGAGCGCGCCTCGTCGCCGCCCGAGCACATGTGCGTCGAGCTGGCCGGAGTAGGTGCGGGCGGAGGGACTCGAACCCCCACAGGCAAGAGCCCACCAGCTCCTAAGGCTGGCGCGTCTACCAATTCCGCCACGCCCGCTCGCCTCGACTCGCCGTACGAGAGTCGCACGGTGAGCAGGAAAGATTCTAGACTCCACAGTCAGCGTGGCAACGGACGTACGTCATCCCAACCGGGACAAGCCCGAAGTCGAAGCGGACGAGGGCGATGGTCTTCGTGCTCTTGCTGGTCTCGCGCGGCCCTCGTGGCCCTGATCACGATCGGGGGTTGGGAGAAGCTCGAGGGCGCCAAGCCGGTGGACATCTTCTACGTGCTCGTCTACCTGCTCTTCGCCTACTACGTGTCCCGCTGGAACCGCGGCGTGCTGCCGGTCGCGATGGCGCTCGCGGTGATCCTGATCATCTTCGCGGCGGTCGCCGCGCCCGCATGGTTCGAGCGCGACAAGACGGGCTTCGACTCCCCGCCGCTGCCCGAGCCGCTGCTCGGAATCCTGACGCTCGCGCTGATCCCGGTCTCGGTGCTGCTGATCTTCTTCTCGCTGCGCGGCTTCCAGCAGGGCTGGAACATCGAGGAGGGCAGCCGCGCCGACCTCGAGGCCCGCGGGCTGCTCGGCCAGCCCGGCCAGCCGGACCCACGCCCGGCTCCCTGAGCCTCCCGCGTGAGCGCGGACGCGCTGCTCGCGGAGGCGGTCGAGGCGCACGGCGGCGACGCGCTACGACGCCGCCTCGCAGATCACCGCGCACGTGCGATGCGGCGGCTGGGCGTTCCCGATGCGGTTCCAGCGCGGCGCGCTTGAGGGACTTCACCGGCACGGTCTCGACGCGCGAGCCGCACACGGTGCTGTCGCCCTATCCCGGCGCCGGGCCGGCGCGGTGTGTTCGACCGCGGCGCGGTCCGGATCGAGTCAGACGACGGCGAGGTGCTGGAGGAACGAGCCGACCCGCGGCCGGCGTTCCGGTCGTTTCGCCGCAACATCTGGTGGGACGACCTCGACCTGCTCTACTTCGGCGGCTACGCGCTGTGGGGCTACCTCAACGCGCCGTTCATGTTCCGGCGCGACGGCTTCCAGATCGAGGAGGTCGAGCCGTGGCGCGAGGACGGCGAGCGCTGGCGAGGGCTCCGCGTGCGCTTCCCGGACGACGTGCCCGCGCACTCGCGCGAGCAGCTCTACTACTTCGACGACCAGGGGCTGCTCCGCCGCAACGACTACACCGCCGAGGTGTTCGGCTCCTGGGCGAAGGCCACGCACTACTGCTGGGACCACGAGCGCTTCGACGGCCTCGTGGTGCCCACGCGACGCCGCGCGATGGTGCGGCTGCCGAACGGCAAGCCGCTCGCGCCGTGCTGACGGTCGTCTCGATCGCGATCGATCAGCGTCGCGAGCGACTAGCGCCCTGATCAGCGGTAGACGTAGATCGGGTCGCCGAGGTCGATCCAGCGGTTGACCGCGATCGCGCTGGGGATCGGGATCCGGATGCAACCGTGGCTCGCGGCGTAGTTCGGCACCGAGGCGTAGCCGTGGATCGCGTAGCCGCCGATGAAGAAGTTCGAGTAGTACATGCCCTTCGCGTTGAAGCCCGGGACCTTCGAGTAGAAGCGGAACTTCCCGAACACGGTCGGCGTCGACGGCGCGCCGGACGAAGCGTGCAGGATCTTCTCGGGCTTCGATCCGCGCGCGAGCACCAGCACCTGACGCGACCAGTCGAACTCGACGTGCTTGCCCGCTTTCGGGTAACGCAGGCGGAAGCCGCCCTTCCCGCGGGCGAGCTTCTTGAACACCGCGAGCGACGGCGCTGGTGGTGCGCGCGTAGCCGTTCACCTTGCGGAACGCGAGCACCGCGCGACCGGTGCTGTCGCTGAAGTAGCCGTTCACCGGCGTCACGTAGCCGAGCTGCCGCAGCCGCGACTGGAGCGCGCGCACGGCGGTGCCCCGTGAGCCGCTGCCGGCGTGCGGCCGGACGACGAAGACGCGCACCGTCCTGCTGCCACCCGGCTCACTGGCGCGGATCCGATACACGCCGCGGCCGCCGGGCTTGAAGGAGAACGAGAACGCGCCCTTGGCGCCGGCGCGGGCGACTCCCACGGACCGGTGCTTGACGCGCTTGGAGCCCTTGAAGACGTCGATCACGACGCCTCCGCCGGCGCTGTAGACGGCGACCGTCCCGCGGACCCTGACGGTCGTGTGCGGGACGCCGACGACCCTGTGCCGAGCGTGAAGGTAGGTCCTCGCCTTGAGATTGATGCCGACGGCGGGAGCGACCTCGCGGACCTTGCTCTTCGCCGGCAGGTAGACGGCCGCGTCGGGCGGCGCGGGCGTGTACGAGGCCTGGAAGCTGGTCGGCTCGGTGACCTTGACCTCGAAGGCGATCCTGCCGCTGCCGTCGGTGTTGCCGGTCGCGATCGGCGTGGCGCCGCCGGCATAGAGCGCGATCGTCTTTGCGGCCAGCGGCTTGCCGGCGGCGGTGAGCTCGGCCGTCAGCTCGGCCGTGCCGCCCGGCGCCTTGCCCGGACCCGGACAGCGTGAGCTTCGTGGCGGCGGGCGCGGCGAGCGCGGCGGGCACGAAGACGAGCGCCGCCACGAGGGCGGCGGCAGCTGCGGATAGACGGACGACCAGGGGCTTCACCGGCAAAGCATATTTCGGCGCGACCCCGGCAAGACCTTGAGCGGCTCTGGACCGCGGCGCACCGTCCTTTCCAACAACTTGGTGACAGAAGATACGCGAGATTCGCGGGGGCGTTCCAAAAGGCCGCGAACCCCTTGCTGCCGTCGGCCGGGCACCTAGACTTGTTCGTGCGCGGCCCCGGTTACCCGGGAGTCGCCATGCGGCGGTGCTGGAACTGGCAGACAGGGCGGCCTCAAAAGCTGTTGCCCGAAAGGGCGTGTGGGTTCGAATCCCACCCGCCGCACTAGAGGAGAGGTTTGCGCAGCGAAAAGGAGATCGCCGAGGTCAAGGCGCTCGCGCGCGACGGGCTCAACAACTGCGAGATCGCGCGGAGGACCGGCATCCCACGTGGCTGACGGTTCGCGATTCGTCGGTCTGCGGGAGAGTCCCTCGGCGCGAGCGATGTCGCCGCTCGCTGAATGGATCCACCGCGGTGCCGCACCACGACTACTGCCTACCTCGCTGGCATGTACCTTGGAGACGGTTGCATCTCCCTGACCCCAAAGGGCAGTTACCGGCTTCGAATCTTCGCTCGACAGGCGGTATCCCGGAATCGTCAGAGAGTGCGCCGCCGCAATGAGGGCCGTCGTTGCCGCTGAATACGGTTCACATACAGGCCAGGCGGGACGCGGGGTTGATGGAAGTGCATTGCTGCTCGAAGGCATGGCCGTCCTATTTCCCGCAGCACGGCCGCGGTCCCAAGCATCGCCGCGAGATCAGGCTCGTCCGAGTGGCAGCAGCGAGATCGTCGAAGCACATCCCAAAGCGTTTCTACGCGGCCTGATCCACTCCGACGGCTGCCGCTGCATCAACAAATCGATGGGCCACGAGTACGTGCGCTACTTCTTCGATCAGGTGTCCGACGACATCCGCGAGATCTTCTGCCGGACCTGCGACCAGCTCGGGATTGCCTACAGGCAGCCGAAGTGGCGCACGATCTCGATCGCCCGCCGCGCCGACGTGCGCGTTCCTGGACGACTTCATCGGCCCGAAGTACTGAGGACCGCGCGCTCCGCATCGGACCAGCCGCGATAATCGGCGGCCATGAGCGTCATGCGGACGATCGAGCGGATCGTGTCATTCGGCCCGCGCTGGCCGGGCGGCGAGGGCGACCGCCCGACGGTCGATTACCTCGCCGGCGAGCTGCGCTCGTTGGGTCGTGAGACGACGGTCGAGCGGATCACGGTGCGGCCCTCGTACCAGATCGCGCTCGCCCTGCTCGCGGCGCTCGCGGTGGTCGGCAGCGTCGTGTCCGTGAGCTCGCCCCCGCTCGGGGTGGTGATCCTGCTGCTCGCCTCGATCGCGATCTACGCCGACCTCACGGGGCGCCCCTCCCCCGTCCGCTGGCTCACGTCCCCGCGCGACACCGCCAACGTCAGCTCGCCCGGCAACCTGCCGGAGGCGCCCAACCGGATCGTGCTGACCGCGCACCACGACGCCGCGCATGGCGGGCTCCTGTACGCCAGGCGCCGCCGCCGCCGCGGCCCTTCCTGCTATCGAGACTCGCGGGCCGCGTCGACCTCGTCTTCTGGGCTGCGATCGCGGCACTCGCCGCGTCGGTCGTCCGGCTCGTCAGCGGCTGGGACACGAACACGATGTCGGCGATCCAGTTCGTGCCGACGGTGGCCTTGATCCTGCTCACCGCGCTGCTGATCGACTCGGCGCTCTCGCGGCCGGTGCCCGGCGCCTCGGACAACGCCTCGGGCGTCGCCGCGGTGCTCGAAGTCGCCGCGGCGCCTCGAGCGCCGGCCGACCGAGAACGTGGACGTGTGGGTCGTGTTCACCGGCGCCAAGGAGGGCTTCATGCTCGGCATGCGGGCGTGGCTGCGCGAGCACGCCGACGACCTGCACAAGGACCGCACGTGGTTCGTCAACGTCGACACCGTCGGCAACGGCGACCTGCACCACGTGACCGCGGAGGGATTCGGGTTGCTCTTCCGGCACGACCGGCGCCTCATCGCCGCTTGCGAGCGGCTGGGCACGGCGCCCCACGTGTGGCGGCTCGGCACCGACGGCGTGGTTCCGCTGATGCGCGGCTATCCGTCGATCACCCTCTGCGCGCTCGAGAACGGGCGCATCCCGAACTTCCACCGGCCCTCTGACACGGTCGAGAACATCGATCCCGGGGCGGTCGAGGCGGCCGCCGACTCCGTCGAGGAGCTCGTGCGGCGGATCGACGGGGCGTTCTATCAGGAAGCGAGCGCCGACCGGATGCCGTCGAGCGCCTGAGGGTTCTCGGCCGAGGACATGTCGCCGGGGTCCTCGCCGACGGCCACGGCGCGCACCGCACGTCTCAGGATCTTCGCCGAGCGGGTCTTCGGCAACGCATCCACGAACACGATCCGGGAAGGCTTGAACGGGCGCCCGAGCTCCTTTGCGACGAGCTCGCCGAGCTCCTGGGCGACACCGTCGGGCGCGGTCTGCCCGAGCACGCAGAAGCACCAGATCGCCTCGCCCTTGGTCTCGTGCGGCACGCCCACCACGGCCGACTCGCTCACCGCCGGATGCGACACGAGCACCGACTCGACCTCGGCCGGTCCCAGCCGCTTGCCGGCCACGTTGATCGTGTCGTCGGAGCGCCCCAGCAGGAACCAGTCGCCCTCCTCGTCCACGAGCGCCCAGTCGCCGTGCCGCCAGACCCCCTCGTACATCGACCAGTAGGTCTCGATGTAACGCTCGGGGTCTCCCCAGATCCCACGCGTCATACCGGGCCACGGACGCTTGCACACGAGCTCGCCCACCTCCCCGCGGATGGACCGCCCCTGCGGGTCGAAGACGTCGATGTCCATGCCATGGGACGCGCCGCCGAGCGAGCAGACCTTGATCTCCTCGACGGGATACGGAGTGATGAAGCACGCGCCGACCTCGGTGCCGCCGGAGATGTTGATGATCGGCAGCCGCCCGCCGCCCACCACCTCTGAAAGCCACTTGTACGGCTCGGGGTTCCAGGGCTCCCCCGTCGATCCGAAGATCCGCAGGCTCGAGGTGTCGTGCTTTCGCACGTGCTCGTCGCCCTGCGTCTTGAGCGCCCGGATCAGCGTGGGCGAAACCCCCAGCACGTTGACCCGGTGGCGCGCCACCGAGGCCCACACCCGATCGGGCTCCGGCCAGTCGGGCGCGCCCTCGTAGAGCACCACGGTCGCACCGGTGCAGCCTGCGCCGATCATCTCCCACGGGCCCATGATCCAACCCATGTCCGTGACCCAGTAGAGCGTCTCGTCAGGGTGCAGGTCGGCCTGGTAGAAGGCTTCCGAGGCCATCTTCACGAGAAAGCCGCCGTGCACGTGCACGGCCCCCTTGGGGCGGCCCGTGGTGCCGGACGTGTACGCGATCATGAGCGTGTCCTCGGACTCCGTGTCCTCACATTCGACCCCGTCCGGCGCCGCCGCGATGCCCCGCTCGCGCAGCTCCGACCAGGTGAGATCGCGCCCGCCTTGCATCGGGACGTCCGCGCCGAGACGCTCGAACACGATCACGTGGTCGACCGACGGGGCATCCGCGACCGCCTCGTCGACCGCCGGCTTCATCAGCGCCGCGCTGCCGCGGCGAAGGCCGCCGTCGGCCGTGATCACCGCCTTGGCCTCGGAGTCCTGGAGGCGCGCCGCCACAGCATGGGGCGCGAAGCCCGAGAAGATCGGCATGTAGATCGCGCCGATCTTTGCCACCGCATACGCCGCGATCACCGCCTCGGGGACCATCGGCATGAACACGGCGACCGGGTCGCCCTTGCCGATTCCGAGATCGCGCAGGCCGGCGGCGATCGCGTCCACCTCCCGTTTCAGCTCGCGATAGGTGTACGTGTGGACCTCGCCGTCCTCGCGTTCGCCGATCACCGCGAGCCGGTCGGCGCGGCCCGACAGGGCATGGCGATCGACGCAGTTGTGCGTGAGGTTCACCCGCCCGCCGACGAACCACTTGCTCCACGCGATGCCGCCCGAGCTGTCGAGCACCCGCTCGTAGGGAGTCGTGAACTCGATTCCCATGTCCTTCACGACGGCGTCCCAGAACCACTCCATGTCCTCCACGGAACGCCGCCGGAGCTCGTCGATCGACCCGACGCCGTGCGCGCGCATGAGGCGCGTGACGTTCGCGTTCTCGACGTACTCCGGGGTGGGTCTCCACGCTACCTCGGCCATGGAAGCGATTCTATGAGTACGGAGAACGAGCGGAGGCCGAGGCCGACGCTCTGACATGCGAGCGGCGAAGCCGCTTCTAGTCGGAGCTCGATGCGATCCGTCGGCTGATCAGGTCAGAGTGTCGAGAATGCAGTTAAGGCCCTAGACGCGAAAACGCCCCGTCTTGGCCAGCGGGGCGCTTTCGCGTCACGGAGGACCTCCCATGCGTTAAATAAAAAATGGGAGTTCGCCCGTCGTCTGTGGATTCGCAGCATCCAGCTTCTTGCCGGATGTGTCCTTATATCGGCTGTCCTTGCGATTCCCTTTATACCCTATTGGCTTGCAAGTTCCCGCCCAAATGCGGGGAGATTCGGATAAATGTTTCCTGAGAGGTCTGAGCGATCCGAACAGTTGTCTCGCCCCGCCCGTTTCGGCGTTGATCAGACCGGCGTGATCGGGTTCCGGCGCTCCGTGAATCCTCGCTGTTTCCCATCGTAGAGCGCAAAACGCCGCTCCAACTCCGTACGCAGCACGTCCGGTTCGATGACCGCGTCGACCACCAGTTCGGACGCCAGATGCAGGACGTCTATGTCGGCTGAGTACTCCGTGCGCTTGTCCTGGACGAAGCGCTCGCGTTCGCTCGGATCTTCGATTGCCTGGATCTGGTTGTAGAAGACGGCGTTGATCGCCGCCTCCGGCCCCATCACCGCGATCTGCGCGGTGGGCAGCGCGATGCAGCAGTCCGGCTCGAAAGCGGGGCCCGCCATCGCGTAGAGGCCGGCGCCGTAGCACTTGCGCACGATCACCGAGATCTTCGGCACGGTCGCCTCCGAGACGGCCGAGATCATCTTCGCGCCGTGCCGGATGATGCCGTCGCGTTCGACCTTCGAGCCGATCATGAATCCCGGCACGTCCGCCAGGAACAGCAAAGGCACGTTGAACGCGTTGCAGGTCCAGATGAAGCGCGCCGCCTTGTCTGCGGAGTCCACGAACAGCACGCCGCCCTTCACCTTCGGCTGGTTCGCGACGATCCCCAGCACCCGGCCCGCCAGACGCGCGTAGCCGACGACGAGCTCGGGCGCCCACCGGGGCTGCACCTCGAGCCACGAGCCCTCGTCCACCAGCGCGTCGATCAACTCCAGCATGTCGAACGACTTGTTCTGGTCCTCCGGGATCACCGATCCGATCGACGCCGCGCCGGCCGGCTCCCCGGGCGGCGCGGGTGGCGGCGGCTCCCGCCAGTTGGAAGGGAAGTACGAGAGGTAGCGCCGGGCGAGATCGATCCCCTCTTCGTCGCTCGGCACGAGGAAGTGCCCGCAGCCGGAGACGCTCGTATGCATCTTCGCGCCCCCCATCTCCTCGAGGGTCACCTTCTCACCGATCACCATCTCGGCCATGCGCGGCGAGCCCAGGTACATCGATGCGTTGCCTTCGCGCATGATCACGACGTCGCAGAACGCGGGGATGTAGGCGCCGCCCGCGGCCGAGGGACCGAACAGGACGCATACCTGCGGCACCCGGCCCGAGAGCCTGACCTCGTTGTAGAAGATCCGCCCCGCACCGCGGCGGCCCGGAAACATCTGCACCTGATCGGTGATCCTGGCGCCGGCCGAGTCGACGAGGTAGATCATCGGCACCTCGTGGCGAAGCGCCTGCTCCTGGATGCGCAGGATCTTCTCGACCGTCTTCGGCCCCCACGAGCCCGCCTTCACGGTCGGGTCGTTGGCCATCAGCGCGACCCGGCGGCCTCCGACCAGCGCCATCCCGGTCACGACGCCGTCGGCGCCGAGCCCGTCCGCATCCCAATTGGCGAGCAGCGCCTCCTCGGCGAACGACTCAGGATCGACCAGCCGCGCGACGCGCTCCCGCACCGGGACCTTGCCCTGGTCCGGCAGCCGCTCGCGGTACTTCTCCGGGCCACCCGCCAGCGCGCGGTCGAGCGCCTCGCCGAACGGACTCGCTGTGTCCGGCCTCCTAGAGGCCATGCGACTCAGTCTTCCGCGCCTGCGTGATCGATCGGAACGGGCTTCTCACCCGAGTAATCGTAAAAGCCCCGTCCGGTCTTCCGGCCGAGGTGGCCGGCCGTGACCAGCTTGCGGAGGGTCGGCGGAGGCCCGAAGCGCCGCTCCCGGAACTCGTCGAACATGATCTCCCCGACCGACTTGGTGGTGTCGAGGCCGACGAAGTCGAGCAGCTCGAACGGTCCCATCGGATGGTTGGCGCCCGCCTTCATGGCGGCGTCGATCTGCTCGATCGAGCCGAATCCCTCCTCGTATGCGCGGATCGCGTCGAGCAGGTAGGGGATCAGGAGACGATTGACGATGAACCCCGCCTTGTCGCGCGCGTGCACGACCGTCTTGTTGAGCGACCGGCCGAACTCGAAGCCCTCCTCGAGCGCGCCGGTGCTCGTCGAGATCGACTGCACCACCTCGAGCAGCGGCATCACCTGAGCGGGATTGAAGAAATGAAGGCCGAGGAAGTGCTCGGGCCGCTTCGTGACGGCCGCCTGGTCGATCACGCCGAGCGAGGACGTGTTGGTCGCGAACAGAGCCTCGTCCTTGACGATCTCGTCCAGCTCGCCCCACATGTCGCGCTTGGCCTGCAGGTCCTCGGTGATCGCCTCGATCACCAGGTCCGAGTCGGCGAAGTCGTCATAGGCGAGCGTCGGCTTGATCCGCCCAAGGACCTCGTCGGCCTGAGACTGCTCCATGCGGCCCTTCTCGACGGCGCGCGAGAGTTGCTTCTTGATCTTGCCGAGGCCCGTGTCGAGCTTTTCCTGGCTCACCTCGCGCACGGTCACGTCGTAGCCGGCCTGCGCCGCGACCTGCGCGATGCCATGGCCCATCAGCCCACAACCGACAACGCCAACCTTCTTGATCGCCATGTAGCCTCCTGAGTCGGGTGGCACCACCGGTGCCTAATGCGACTCGGGAGCCTAGATCATGAGCGAATACGTGAGCGTCGAAGAGCGGGATCGCGTCCGGCACATCGTCCTGGACCGCCCTGACAAGCGCAACGCGATCAATCACGACATGGTGCTCGAGCTGCGCGACGCCGCGCGTGAGGCATTCGAGGCGCAGGACGTGCATTGCGTGGTCCTGCGTGGCGAGGGCCGCGCCTTCAGCGCCGGGATCGACGTGTTCCAGCTCGGCAACCTGGGCGGCGGCGCCGGGCAGCTGCGCCCGTTTCGCCGGGACTGCATCGACCTCGTGAACCTCCTCGAGGAGATGCCGAAGCCCGTGATCGCGCAGATCCACGGCGCCTGCCTGGGGCTCGGCGCCGAGATCGCGCTCGCCTGTGACCTGCGCGTGATGGCCGACGATGCGCTCTTCGGGCTCCCTGAGACGAAGCTCGGCCTGATCCCGGACGTGGGCGGCTCGAGCCGGCTCCCCGCGGTGGTCGGGCTCGGGATCGCGAAGGAGCTGATCATGACCGGCCGCACCATCGACGCGGCGGAGTGCCATCGCATCGGCGCGGCCAACAGAGTCGCCTCGCCCGACGAGCTGGAGGCCGTCACCCAGGCGCTCGTCGACGAGCTGCTTGCGGCAGCGCCGCTCGCCGCCGGACTGGCTAAGCGGGTACTCGACGGTGTCGCGAAGCCGACACTCGCCGCCAGCCTCGAGCAAGAGGTCTCCTACCAGCAGCTGCTGGTGGGCACCGAGGACTTCCGCGAGGCCGGCGCCGCGTTCATGGAGAAGCGCCCTGCGCGCTTCACGGGCAGATTGCCGGGCGGCGCGCCGGTGGCCGAGCCCGAGCACGCGTAGGGTTCCGTCAGCGCTGGATGTCTAGGCGACCGCAGCCGCCGACTCGGGGGCGCTGCCTTCGCCCTGGGCGAGCGACTCGGTGGGCAGTCGCCGCGTAAACCACAGCGACAGCAACGCCGCAAGTGCGACGGCGCCGAGCGCCAGCCGCAGCGCCTCGAGCTGCGCGTCCCCGTAGTCCGTCGCGACGGCGTCGGCCTGGTCTTGCGTCAGCCCGCCCTCGACCGCCGCCTGCTCGACGTCTTCGACGGCCACGATGTCGATTCCCTGTTCGGCGCGCGCGACGATCGTTTCCCGCGCGGGCGCTGGAATGGCCGGGTTGTCTGCAATGCGCTCGCTGAAGCCTGTCGCGAGCGACGCGAGCAGCACCGCGCCGATGATCGCCGTCCCGAGCGAGGAGCCCAGATTCTGGGCGGTGCCCTGAAGCCCACCCCCTTCGCTCGTCTGGGTGGGTGGGACGGAGGACATGATCACGTTCCCCAGCTGTGAGGCGAGCAGGCCGCCACCCGCGCCGATGAGGGCGAGCGCCGTCTTGAACCCGGTGTCATTCAGCGTCACGTCGAGCGTCGCGAGCATCACGACCGCACCGATGCTGACTGCGACGAGCCCGGCCTGCGCGACGATGCGCGGCGAGCGGCGGCCCGCGATCCGTGGACCAAGCAGCGCGAAGACGAGCATCGCGAGCGACAGCGGGAGCAGGCGCTTGCCGGTCTCGAACGCGTCGAGGCCCAGCACGACCTGCAGGTACACGGGGATGACGAAGAACGTGCCCATCAGGACGAGCTGCTGCCCCAGCAGGCTCGAGAGCCCAGCGCGTAGCTGCGGGACCCGCAGCAGCGTCGTGTCGAGTAGCTGGTCGCGGCCGAGGCGGGCACGACGCTGCTCCCAGATGACGAAGGCCCCGAGCAGCGCCAGGCCGCCGAGCACAAGGAACGGCACCGGCGAGAAGCTCAGCGGCGTGATCTCCGTGCCGTTGATGGTCGGCGGCGTGCGCGGCTTGACGAACCCCCACACGCTGCTGCGGAGGATCGCGAACACGATCAGGCCCAGCCCGCTCGACGAGAGCGCCACGCCGACGATATCCAGACGCGGCCGGCGCGCGGCGGCCACTGCGCGCGGAATCTGCCCGCGAAACAGCAGGATGATGGTCACGACGACGGTCTCGGCGGCGAACACGTAGCGCCACGAGGCGTTCGTCGTCACCCAGCCGCCGATCAGCGGCCCTGCGGCGATCGCGATCGCGGCGACGCCGCCGAGCAGCGCGTAGGCCAGCGCGCGCTCGCGGCCCTCATAGCTGGCGGCGGTCAGCGCCGCGATCGCGGGGATCACCAGCACGGCGCCGAACCCCTCGATCCCCGACCAGCCGATCAGCAGCACCGCGAGGTCCGGACTCAGCGCCGTGGTCAGGGACCCGGCGCCATAGATCGCGAGTCCGATCGCAAACGCACGGTTGCGGCCGAGGATGTCGCCGAGCTTCGCTCCGAGAAGCATGAAGGCCGCCATCACAAGCGTGTACAGCGTGATGGCCGTCTGCACACCTTGGATCGTCGTATCGAGGTCCTCGACGATCTGCGAGATCGCCACGTTCATGACACTCGTGTCCAGCACCATGATGAACTGGGCTGAAGCCAGCATGAAGAGAGGGACCCACTTGCGCACGGTCAACCGCGCACCCTACCCGTGGTGGGTCGCTTGCCCTGCCGCCAGAGCCGCCGTGCGCGGCCGGCCAGTAGGGCGAACGCGACCAGCGGGAACACCCACGGCAGGTACGCGTAGGTCCAGTAGTTCGCCCCCAGCTGCACGCCGATCAGGACCGCCGCGGCCAGCGCACAGATTCGGCGCGGGTCGGCGGCGAGTGCGGCGTCTCGACGGACCTGGACCGCGGCCGACCACGAAGCGTCACGACCGCGGCCTGAACGGCCAGCTGTCCGACCGCCGCGTCGGTGAGCGACCAAAGCGACAGGAGCGACCCACGCTCCGCCTGGAAGGACAGGGCGTCGGCCATGTCGCCCAATCCGCCCGCACCGCCGAGCACCAACACCCACACGGTGACTGCGGCGGCCGCCCCGGCGGCCGCGAGCGCCGCGCGCAGCAGCCCTCTCCCCCGCGCCCGCAGGATCCAGATCGGCAACGCCACGACCGGCGCCAGCTTGACCGACGCGGCCAGCGCGAGCGCCGCGGTCGAGCGCCCCGCGTGCACGAACAGCGCCACCGCCCACGCGACGAGTGCGGCCGCCACGACGTCGTTCGACCCGGCCGAGGCGGCGATCACCACGGGCGGGAAGCTCAGCCAGGCGAGCGCCAGCCGCGCGCCGCCCGTCCGGTACATCGCCACCGCCGCGGCCAGCGCGAACGCGGCCGCGACCCACAGCGCTCCGTCGAGCTGGTCGAAACCGGTCTTCACCGGGGTGACCAGCGCCGCCGGCACGTACGCGGCGTAGGCCAGCAGCGGATATGTGTCCCCGTGCACGAGCTCGGTCTGCGCCAGGTGGCCGTAGGGCAGCGTGCCGTGGACGAGATCCGTCGCCCCCGCCATCGAAGCGAACGCCACGTCGCCCACCAGGCCACCGGGAATCGAAAGCAGCACGAGCGCCACCGCTGCGCCGGCAATGCCGATCGCCTGCAGGCGCCGCGGCACGGCGCGCTCGAACAGCGGCACCACGAGCGCGGGTCCACGGCGCGGCTTGAAGCCGGCGTGCGCACACCGGATGCACAGATATGCGAGCGGCGGATAGCTCGCGTAGACGCTCGCCTCGAGCAGACGCGCATTCAGCAAAAGGATCGGCACGACGAACGAAACGAGCGCGAGCACGTCGAGGTTGCGCATGGCGCGCAGCGGCAGGGCAGCGGTGGCGAGCACGAACACGGCGAGGAGCAGCGCGAGCACGAACGGCCGCTGGCCGATCTCCCCGCCCACCCGCGCGCTGCCGGGACGGTGAAGGATCTGGCTGACGACTCGGCCCTCGGGCGAGACGGCGACCTCGAGCACGACGCGAGGCCCGTCGAAGAAGCTGACGCGAACGAGGCGGTCGTCGATCGGCGTGACCCGCTCGCGCGTGAACCCGGCGCCGGCCAGGTACTTGCGGATCGAGGCGTCGTCGAGCGCGACGCGCACAGCGCGGTCATCCGGCAGCCGCGCGTCTGACCCGGAGTCGCTCCGGAGGGCGCCCAGCACCGCGAGCGCGACCGCGAACACCACCACGACGGCCAGCGCAGAACGGGCGGGCGCGAACTCGAAGCGCGCGTGTCGGGTCGACACCGCCACGCCCGCGAGTGTCGCAGCGGCAGCGGCGGTTACGACGGCGGGCACCCGAAGGTGCCCGCCGTCCCGGCATATGGAGCTAAGGCCGGAAGCAGAGCCCGCGCGCTACGCGCGGTCGCGTCCTACGACCTCTTCGTTGTCCGATCGCTCGTCGCGATCGTCGTTGGCGTCGGGATCGATCTCTCGAGCCTTCGCTTCGTGCTCCTCGGCGACCGCCTGCTCCTGGCGTGCACGCACGGAGCGCTCTTCGGCCTCCGCCGCCTGCCGCCTCGCAGCCGCGGCCTGCTCGTCGGCCCCGGCGCGCTCGCGATCCGCACGGGCGCCGCGGATGCGGGCCTCGTCGCGGTGCTCGTCGCGCTCTACGCGACGCTGCTCTACGCGACGTACCTGTTGGCGCTTCGAAACCAGCGCGATGAGCGCGATCACGATGATCGCTGCGACCACGATGGCGATGATTGCACCAGCACTCATTGATTCTCCTCTCTCGACTTGCGAGGAGTAGATACCCGCTCACCCAAGGCGGAAAAGGGAAATCTCGTAGCAAACGTGACTAGTGCCAGTCGATCGGACCGGCCGTGAGGAGATGGCCGGTCAACGGCCGTCCCAGCACCTCCTGCACCGCGCGGGCGCAGCCGAGCAGGCGGCTGAGGTCGATGCCGGTCTCGATTCCCATCTCGTGCAGCATCGAGATCAGGTCCTCGGTCGCGATGTTGCCGGTGGCGCCCTTCGGCACGGGGCAGCCGCCCAGCTCGCCGAACGAGCTCTCGAACGACGACACGCCCGACTCGAGGGCGGCAAGCACGTTCGCCAGCCCCTGGCCGCGGGTGTTGTGGAAGTGTGCCGTCAGCTCGACGCCACCGAGGCGCTTGCCGGCGAGCTCGAAGAACTCGCGCACCTGCACAGGGTTCGCCATGCCGGTGGTGTCACCGAACGCGACCTCCTCGCAGCCCGCGGCCGCGAGCCGCTGCGCGATCCCCAGCACCCGCTCGACCGGAACCTCGCCCTCGTACGGACAACCGAACGAGACCGAGATCACGCCTTCGCATCGCAGGCCCTCCTCACGGGCACGGGCGACCACCCGCTCGAGCCCGGCAAGGGACTCCTCCACGGAACGGTTCACGTTCTTGCGGTTGTGCGTCTCGCTCGCCGACAGGAACAGGTTGACCTCGTCGAAGAGCCGCGTGCCGGCCTCTTCCATCAGGGCCAGCCCGCGCTCGAGCCCGCGCTCGTTCGGGATCAGGACCGTGTAGGAGACGTCTTCGGCGCGGCGTGATCGAGCGCAGCACCTCCTCCGCGTCGGAGAGCTGTGGAATCACGTCGGGCCGCACGAACGAGGTCACCTCGAGCCGCCGCAGGCCCGTTTCCGACAGGCAGTCGATCAAGCGGACCTTGTCGTCGGTCGCGATCACCTCGGGCTCGTTCTGGAACCCGTCGCGAGGACCGACCTCGCGGATGCGGACTGTCGCTGGAAGAGAGGCCGATCGACCTAGATCATCGCAAGCCCGCCGCTCACGCCCAGCGCCTGCCCCGTCACGTAGGACGCGTCGTCCGAGCAGAGGAACGCGATCACCGCCGCCACCTCTTCCGGCGCGCCCATGCGGCGAAGCACGGTCGAGCCCACCATCACCTCGACGACCTTGCGCCCGAGATCGCCCAGCTGCTTCGGCGCGCTGTTCAGCAATGGGGTGTCGATCGGCCCGGGTGCGACCGCGTTGCTCAAAACGCCGTAGCGGCCGGCTTCCCGCGCCACCGCCTTCGTGAAGCCGATCACGCCGCCCTTGGCTGCCGAGTATGCCGCCGAGCCGTTCGACCCCACGCGACCGGCCTCCGAGGCGACGTTGACGATCCGCCCGCCGCCTTGCTCGATCATCCCGGGCAGAAGCGCGTGCGTGACTCGCAGCACGCCGACCAGGTTCACGTCGAGCACCCGTTGCCAGAGAGCCTCGTCCGTGTTCTGGAAGAAGCCGAACTCATCCGTGCCCGCGTTGTTGACGAGCACCGTGGGAATCCGAGCGCGTCCTTCGACCGCGGCGACCGCCGCCCCCACGGAGGCGGTGTCGGTCACGTCCATGTCGAAGGCCTCGGCGTCGATCTCCGCCGCTACCTCGCGCGCCCCCTCCAGGTTCAGGTCGCAGACCGCCACCCGCGCACCCTCGGCCGCCAGCCGGCGCGCGGTCGCTGCGCCGATGCCGCTGGCGCCGCCGGTCACGAGTGCTGTGCGTCCCTCCAGCCTCATTCGGAGCGCAGCCTATAGCGCCCGCGTGACCGGACTCACGGAATGGGTCGCTGAGCAAGGGGTAGATTGCCGTACATGAGCTTGCCTCCGGGACCACGCACGCCCGCCGCTGCGCCAGATGGCGGAGTGGGTCCTGCGGCCGGTGCCGTTCATCGAGCGCTGCCGGCGCACGCTACGGCGACTTCTTCACGGTCCAGTTCGTGATCGGGCCCGATCGTGTTGGATCTGCGACCCGGACGTGATCAAGCGCGTCTTCACCGGCGACCCGGACGTGCTGCACGCGGGCGAGGGCAACGCTCCGCCGCTCGAGCCGATCATGGGCCCGAACTCGGTGCTGCTGCTCGACGAGCCCGAGCACATGCGCCAGCGCAAGCTGATGCTGCCGTCCTTCCACGGCGAGCGCATGCAGCGCTACGGCGAGCTGATGCGCGAGATCACGGACGACGACATCGACGGCTGGCCGGTCGGCTCCCCATTCCCGCTGCGCACGCGCACACAGGAGATCACGCTCGAGATCATCATGCGGGCGGTCTTCGGCGTCGACGACGGGGCGCGGCTGGGGAGGCTCCGCGACGCGCTCAAGCCCCTCCTCGACATCGGCACGAACCAGCTCGCGATGGTCGCGATCGCGTTCCCGCTTCATGCGGCGCACGGCGGGCAAGCCGCATGTGGGACAAGTTCCTGCGGCTGCGCGCCGAGGCCGACGAGGTGATCTACGACGAGATCGGGCGCCGCCGTGACGATCCCACCACGCCCGACCGCGACGACGTGCTGTCGATCCTCCTCCAGGCACGTGACGAGCAGGGCGCCGCGCTCACCGACGCGGAGCTGCGCGACGAGCTGATGACCCTGCTGGTCGCCGGGCACGAGACCACCGCGACCTCGATCGCGTGGGCCTTCGACCTCCTGCTCCACAATCCCGACAAGCTGGCGCGACTGCAGGAGGAGCTCGCGGCCGGCAACGACGAGTACCTCGAGGCCGTGATCAAGGAGACGCTGCGGATCCGGCCCGTCGTGCCGGGCGTCGTCCGCAAGCTCACCGCGCCCCTCGAGCTACGCGGCTACGAGCTGCCGGCCGGGACGCGGGTGGCGCCGAACATCTACCTCACGCACATGAACCCGGCGGTGTATCCGGAGCCCAAGCGTTTCGAGCCCGAGCGGTTCCTCGACAACGGCGCCGACACCTACTCCTGGATCCCGTTCGGCGGCGGCATCCGCCGCTGCCTGGGAGCGAGCTTCGCGATGTACGAGATGAGGATCGTGATCCCCACGATCCTGGAGCGGGTCGAGATCGAGGCGGCCGGGCCGGCCGAGCAGATCACGCGGCGGGCGATCACGTTCGCCCCGCATGCGGACGCCCGCGTGCTCGTGACCGAGAAGCGCCCGGCCGCCACGCCCGGCCGAGCCGCGGTCGCGGCCTGAGGTCCATCTAGGCTTCCCCGCTCGTGGCACGGCGGGAGCAGATAGCCCAGTCCAAGCAGACGGTCGCGATCATCGGCGGCACCGGCGCGCTCGGGTTCGGGCTCGCGGTGCGCTGGGCGATCGCGGGTGTGCCGATCGTGATCGGGTCGCGCGACGGCGGTCGGGCGGTCGAGGCCGCGGAGAAGGTGATCGAGCGCGCGGGTGGCGGCGACGTCTCCGGCTATCAGAACGAGGACGCGGCGGGACGGGCGAGCACCGTGCTGCTCTCGGTGCCGTTCCGGTCCCAGGCCGAGACGCTCAACAACCTTCGCTATGCGCTGCAGCCGCAGACCACGCTGGTCGATGCGAGCGTGCCGCTCGCCGCCGCGATCGGCGGACGGGCGACCCGGTCGATTGGTGTGTGGCAGGGCTCGGCCGCCCAGCAGGCGGCCGAGATGGCGCCCCGCGGGGTGACGATCGTGTCGGCGTTCCACAGCGTCAGCGCCGCGGCGCTGGCGGATCCCTCCCGGGAGCTCGATGAGGACGTCCTGATCGCGGGCGACGACCGGAAGTCGAAGGACGACGTGGCCGAGCTCGTAAGGCGGATTCCCGGCCTGCGGCCGGTCGACTGCGGAGACCTCGAGATCGCGCGCATCCTCGAGCAGCTCACGCCGCTGCTGATCTCGGTCAACAAGCGCCACAAGATCAAGCACTCCGGCGTCAGGCTTACGGGACTGGAGTAGACCGGAGTTTGCGCTTGCGCAAATTCCGTGCGTTCTAATGGTCGTGCTGCTCTCAGGCGGCACCGGCGGGGCGAAGCTCGCCCGCGGACTGCTGGACCACCTCGGCCCCGACCAGCTCGCGGTGATCGCCAACACCGGCGACGACATCGCGGCCTTCGGGCTGCACGTGTCGCCCGACCCCGACCTCGTGACGTACTGGCTCGCGGGCGTGATCGACGAGGAGCGCGGGTTCGGGATCGCGGGCGAGTCGTTCAACACGTTCGAGCAGCTGGTGAAGCTCGGCGCCGCCGATTGGTTCAGGCTGGGCGACCAGGACCTCGCGACCTGCCTGATGCGGACCGAGCTGCTCCACGAGGACAGGCGGCTGACCGAGATCGCGCACGCGGTCGCGGACGGGTTCGGCGTGCCGGCAGCAGTGCTGCCGATGTGCGACGAGCCCGTCCAGACCTACGTCCGCACCGACGGTGAATGGCGCCATTTCCAGGAGTATTTGATCCTCCAGCACGCCCAGCCGCCGCTCCAGGGCGTCGAGTTCCGCGGTGCCGAGCAGGCCACCCTCACCGAGGAGGTCAGACGGGCGATCGAGAGCGCCGAGACGATCGTGATCGGGCCGTCCAACCCGATCGCGAGCATCGGCCCGATCCTGGCCGTTCCGGGCCTCCGTGACGCCCTGATCGAAGCGGATGCGCCCGTGGTGGCCGTCAGCCCGCTGGTCGGCGGGCACTCCCTCAAGGGCCCGACCGAGGCGTTCCTGACGTGGGCGGGACTCGAGGTCTCGGACGGCGCGATCGCCGGTCACTACGCCGGGCTCGCGGACGGGCTCGTGGTCGATGCCCGCTCGCCGTCCGGCGCGCCCACCCTGTCCGGCACCGTCGCGCACGCCGACCGACACGCTCATGGGCGACGCCGAGGCGCGGGTCCGGGTCGCCCGGGAAACGCTGGAATTTGCACAGTCGCTCGCCGGCTGAGGACGGGACCGGCGGCGGCCCGGGGCGAGTATGTTTCGGGCGACGTGCGCCCGGCAGCGATTCTCCCCGTCAAGCGCTTCGAAGAAGCCAAGCAGCGCCTGGGCGAGACGCTCGGCGCCGGCAGCCGCGCGGCGCTTGCGGCCGCGATGTTCGCCGACGTCCTGAGCGCGCTCGAGCGCTCGCAGATGCTCCAGGCGATCGTGGTCGTCTCCGGCGAGCGCGAGGTCGCCGACATCGTCGCCGGGCGCGACGTGATCCTGATCGAGGACATGAACGAGAAGGGCCAGTCCAACGCGGCTCGGGCCGGGCTGGCGCGCGCGGCCGCGCTCGGATTCGACCGTGCGGCGCTCGTTCCGAGCGACTGCCCGCTGCTCGAGCCCGCAGAGCTCGAGGAGCTGTTCGTGCGGGCGGCCGGAGGCGCTGACGTGGTGATCGTCCCCGACCGCCATGACACGGGAACCAACGCGCTCGTGCTCGACCCGTCCGGCCCGTTCGAGCCGCAGTTCGGGCCCGGGTCCCGCCAGCGCCACGTCGAGCAGGCGGAGCGCCGCCGCATGAGCTGCGCGATCGAGCGGCCGCCGTCGCTCACGATCGACGTCGACACCGGCGACGACCTCGTGGCGCTCGGAGTCGCGCTCGAGCGGTCGCACGGCCGCGCGCCGCGGACGCGCGGCGTCCTGCGGCAGATCGAGCGCACGCGCGGCTCGCGCAACGTCGCAGCCTGAACGTCCGCCGCCACAGCTCAGGCTGGCCGCCGAGCCACTCCGGGGGTTGCCCGAGGTTCGCCCCGGCGACGACCTCGCCGCGTTGATCGTGGAGGCGGCGGAAGCCTCCGTCGCCGCCCTGCGCGGCGGCGAGGTCCTGGTGGTCGCGCAGAAGGTCGTCTCGAAGGCGGAGGGGCGCCTGGTGCGACTTGGCGACGTGGAGCCGGACGAACGTGCACACGAGCTCGCCGAGCGGACCGGCAAGGACCCGCGGCTCGTGCAGCTGATCCTCGACGAGAGCGACGAGGTGCTGCGCGTCGGCCGCGAGGTCCTGATCGTGCGCACGCACCACGGCTTCGTGTGCGCGAACGCGGGCATCGACCAGTCGAACGTTCCCGGCGACGACATCGCGTGTCTGCTGCCCGACGATCCGGATGGGTCGGCGCGCGCGCTTCGCGGCGGCATCCGGCGGCGGCTCGGCGTCGCGCCGGCGGTGGTGGTGTCGGACAGCTTCGGGCGCGCCTGGCGCCTGGGCCAGCTCGACGTCGCGATCGGCTGCGCCGGGCTCGAGCCGCTCCACGACCGGCGCGGGGAACGCGACGCCCAGGGCCGCGAGCTGACCGCGACGGTCGACGCGGTCGCGGACGCCGCGGCCGGCGCCGCCTCGCTGGTGCGCCACAAGGACGGCGGCGAGGCGGTCGTGGTCGTGCACGGCCTGGAGCGCTACGTGACGCCCGGCGACGGCCCCGGCGCCGCCGCGATCCGCCGGCCGGTCGACGAGGACCTCTTCAGGTGAACCGGGCCGTCACGGCACGAGCACCGCCGTGCCCCGGATCTCGCCCGCCTTCAACCGCATGAGCGCCTCGCGCGCCTCCGCGAGCGGATAGACCTCGACCTCCGGTTGCACCGGCACTTCAGGCGCCAGCGCGAGGAACTCGCGCCCGTCCGCGCGCGTGAGGTTGGCGACGCTGCGCACGACCCGCTCGCCCCACAGCAGGTCGTATTCGAAGCTCGGGATCGGCGACATGTGGATTCCGCCGCACACCACCACGCCTCCTTTGCGGACCGCCCGCAGCGCCGCCGGCACCAGCTCGCCCGCGGGCGCGAAGATGATCACGCTGTCGAGCTCGACCGGCGGCACATCGTCTCCGCCTCCGGCCCAAACCGCGCCGAGCTCGCGCGCGAGCTGCTGCCCGTTCGCGCCTCGCGTGTAGGCGTACACCTCGTGCCCGAGATGCAATGCGACCTGCGTGATCAGATACGCGGAGGCGCCGAAGCCGTAGATGCCCAGCCGCCCGGGCCGCTCGAGCCCCTTGACAGCGGCCAGCCGCAGGGACCGGAAGCCGATCAGGCCCGGCGCACAGAAGCGGCGCCGCCTGGAGGTCCGGATAGCGGGCCGGGATCGGCAGCACGAAGTCGGCGCGCGCGGTCGTGTACTCGGCGTAGCCGCCGTCACGCTGATAGCCCGTGAAGGTGGGCGCGTCGCACAGGTTCTCCTGGCCCGTCCGGCAGTAGGGGCAGGTGCCGTCCGTCCCGCCGAGCCACGGCACGCCGACGCGATCGCCGACCGCCACGCCGGTCGTGCCCTCGCCGAGCGCCTCCACCCTGCCGACGATCTGATGCCCCAGGATCAGGGGCAGCTTCGGATCGGGCAGCTCGCCTTCGATCACGTGCAGGTCCGTGCGGCAGACCCCGTTGGCGAGCACCTTCAACTGAACCTCGCCCGGGCCGGGCTGGGGCGTCTCGACCTCGCGCAGCTCGAGGCCGGCCTCCGCGATCGGCGCCGGGCGCGTCAGGACGAGCGCGCGCATTACGGTCCTCAGTACCGCTCGAGGATCTTGTAGAGCGTGTCTCGCTGGGCCGGCTGCCGGCCCGCCGCACGCGCGGCGCCGATCAGCTCGTCCGGATCGAGCCTCACACCGTGGTAGGAGCCGGCCATGCGCGAGATCGACTCCTCCATCAGCGTCCCGCCGAGGTCGTTGACGCCCCAGCGCAGCGCCTCGGTGGCCGCCTCGATTCCCATCTTCACCCAGCTCGCCTGGAGGTTCGTGACGCTCTCGCCGAGCGCGAGGCGGAACACCGCCGTGTGCTTCAGGTTGTCCTCGCGCGAGATCTCCTCGATCCCGTGCGTTCGCCCGAGCAGGGTGTGGAACGGGATGAAGCTGAGCGGCACGAACTCGGTGAACCCGCCGGTCCGCTCCTGCAGCTCGCGCACGACGTGCATGTGCTCGGCGAGCTCCCAGGGCTCCTCGATGTGACCGAACATGACCGTGACGGTCGATCGCAGCCCGACGCGATGCGAGGCCTCGATGATCTCGACCCAGCGGCTGACCGGCAGCTTGTTCGGGGAGATCCGCTGTCGCACGCCGTCGTGGAGCACCTCGGCCGCAGTGCCCGGCGTCGACCCGAGCCCGCACTCGATCAGGTACTCGAAGACCTCCTGGGGCGGGCGGCCCGAGCGCTCCGACATGAAGTGGACCTCCATCGGCGAGTAGGCGTGGAGGTGCACCTGCGGCGCCACCTCCTTCACCACCCGTAGCCAGCGCCCGTAGTCCTCGAGCGTGTACTCCGGATGGATCCCACCCTGCATGCAGATCTCGGTGACGCCGTAGTCGATCGCCTCCTGGACCTTCGCGACGAAGTCCTGCTCGGCCACCTCGTAGGCGTCGGGCGATCGCTTCCCCTGGCCGAAGCCGCAGAACGCGCAGCCGACCTGGCAGATGTTCGTGAAGTTGATGTTCCGGTTGACCACGAACGTGACGGTGTCGCCCGCGAGCCGGACGCGCAGCTCGTCCGCCGCGGCGCGCATGTCCTCGATCACCTCGGGGCGGCGCTCCGCGAAGAGCGCGGTCAGCTCCTCCTTCGTGAGCCGCTGGTTGTCGCGCGCCTTTTCGATCGCGGCGGGAGCGAGGTCGGTGCGGATCGGCATCTCCTGCCGGCGCCCGGACCCCCGTCGCGGAATGAACGACCAGAACTTGAGCTTGATCACGTCGAGGACGCCCTGGGCCATCCACTCGGGGTCGATGTACTGGGGATAGACACAGAGCCGCTCCGTGAGCGCGTAGCCCTCCGGCGCGAGGCGCTTGCGCACCTGGTGCGGGCTCGGGAACGGCTCCTCGGGCGAGATGTGGTCACCGTTCGCGGACAGGCCGCCCAGGTCGGTGGCGCCGCTTTGCACCAGCTCCAGCCACCAGTCGGAGAGGTTCGGCGGCACCTGGACGCCCACGTCGGGCATCAGGCGCCGGCATTCGGCGATCAGCCGCTTCATGTCGTCGACGGTCACGGGCGTCGCCCAGTCGGGCAGGGACTCGCCCCCCGTCACCACGACTGCCCCGTCGTCCTCCCACCGCCGGCGGGCAGAGGCCGCCGCGATGTCCGCCACCTCCTGTCCGTGGTAGCGCGGATGCGGGACGAAGTTCTGGAGGATCACCTCCTGCAGGTGGCCGTGCCGGGCGTGGACGGCGGCGAGCGCCTCGAGCGACGCGACGCGCTCCTCCTCGGTCTCGCCGATCCCGACCAGGATCCCGCTCGTGAACGGGATGTTGAGCTCGCCCGCGGCCTCGATCGTGGCCAGCCGCGCGGCCGGGTGCTTCGTGGGGGAGCCGGCGTGGACGGTCTCCATGAGGCGCTCGGAGATCGACTCCAGCATCAGGCCCATGGACGCGTTCACCTCGCGCAGCCGCGCCAGCTCATCGCGGTCCAGCACGCCCAGATTCGAATGCGGCAGCATCCCGCGCTCGAGCGCGCGCTCGCATGCCCACACCACGTACGCCGTGAAGTCTTCGTGGCCGAGCGCCGCCAGCCGCGCCGCCACCTCGGGGTGCACCTCCGGCTTCTCGCCGGTCAGCACCAACAGCTCCTTGCAGCCACGCCGCGCGGCGTCGTCGAGCAGCCGCTCGACCTCCTCAGGCGGATGGAGATGGGCCTGATGAGTCGCGAACGCGCAGTACTTGCAGTAGCACTGGCAGGTCCGCGACAGCGAGAGTGTGTAGTTCCGTGAGAAGGTGACCCGTCTCAAGGCCAATCCGTGCTGGGGGCAGAAAAGTCTAATGGTCCCACGAGTCGGGCCTCGGCGCATCGGGCTCGGATGATATCTCGCGGCATGAGCGATGGGGACCTGCACGTCTTCGTCGAGATCCCGAAGGGGAGCCGCAACAAGTACGAGTTCGACCCCGGCTCGGCGCGATCAGGCTCGACCGCTTCCTGTTCTCGTCGGTCGTGTATCCGACCGACTACGGCTTCATCCCGGACACGCTGGCCGGCGACGGCGACCCGCTCGACGCTGTCGTGTGCGTCTCCGAGCCGACCTTCCCCGGCTGCTTGATCCGGTCGAGGCGATCGGCGTGCTCGAGATGCGCGACGAGAAGGGTGAGGACGAGAAGGTCCTCTGCGTCCCGCGACACGATCCGAACTGGAGCGACGTCAGCCGGCTGGAGGACCTGCCTCATCAGCTACGCGACGAGATCGCCAACTTCTTCTCGATCTACAAGCAGCTCGAGTTCAAGGACGTGGAGGTGGTCGGCTGGCATCCGCGCGAGGCGGCTTACGCAGCGATCGATCGCGCCCGCGCCCGGTGGCGGGACCAGCCGCAGGAGAGCTGAGCGGCTCGCGCTAGCGCGGCGGGTTGACGTCCTGGCGCAGGCCCTTCGGCCCCGCCTCGGGCTCGGCCGCGCGGACGCCCGGCCCCTCCACGAAGAGGTACCAGTAGAGCACCGCGGCCAGCACGCCGCCGCCGAGCGGGCCGAGGATGTAGAGCCAGAAGTCGTCCCACTGCGTCCCCACCAGCGCCGGACCGAACCAGCGGGCCGGGTTGACGCTGCCGCCGGTCAGCGGTCCGATGATCATGACCTGAAGGCCCAGCGCGCCGCCGATCGCGAGACCGGCCCAGTCGCGCGTCGCGCGCGGGTTGACCGCCACCGCGACGATCGTCCAGACCAGCACGAAGGTTCCGATGCCCTCCGCGACCAGGCCGGCGGCCGTGGTCCCGAGCAGGCTGTGGTTCAGCGCCGGGGCACCGACGTTCTGCTGGTCGGCGAGCTGGTCGATCAGCAGGTACTTGGTCAGCAGCGCGCCGGCCACGGCCCCCGCGAGCTGCAGCAGGATGTAGACCACCGCGTCGTTCGGCCGGATCTTGCGCAGCACGGCCAGCGACAGGGTCACGGCAGGGTTCAGGTGGGCGCCCGAAATACTGCCGATCGTCATCACCAATACGAAGAGCACGAGGAAGTGGACCAGGCCGACGACGACCCAATCGGAGCCGGTGCCCTGGGAGTTGACGAACAGCGTCACCGAGAGCGTGATTGCGAACACGAGCACGAAAGTGCCTAGGAACTCGGCTATGTATGCAGCCGGCGATCGCTGCTCTATCACCTGATACCTCCTGTCACTGGGGCTGGAGCGCGGGCCAGTCTACACGCGCCGCCGGAGAAAAAGCCCTCCCCCGGAGGCCAGGGGCACCCTATTGCGCCCTGCGCTTGGCGAACTCCTCGCGGACGCTCTTCGGCCGGCCCCACGTGGGCACGAACTCGACCCGGCCCTCGCGCACGTCGTGGATCGACAGCGTCCCGGTGAATCCGGACCTGTCGAGCTGCGCCAGCACCCCGTGCACGGTCCGCCACGAGGTCGCGTGCCCGAAGCTGTGCGCGACCAGGATGCGCCAGTGCCAGCCGGCGCGCGAATACGGCTGCGCGTTCGCCTGGGCGAGAATCACGGCCGCCTCGACATAGCGCTCCTCGTCGTCGATCCGCAGCTCGACCTGGAGATCCGTCCAGTCGCCGGGAAGCTCGTCGACGAACCGCTCGAAGCGCTCTGCCAGGGAGGCCATATGCGAAGCCTATTTCAGACGCTTCTAGAATCGCCGTGATGGCCACGCGAGCCCTGCCCGAGATCGACGCCCAGTACCGCGAGCTGCGCGAGGGCGCCGGGCTGCTCGACCGCTCCGAGCGCGCGACCCTCGAGGTCAGGGGGCCGGACGCGGCGGACTTCCTCCAGGGACAGGTGACGAATGACGTGCAGGCGCTGGAGCCACAGACCGGCTGCTATGCCGCGATGCTGAACCCGAAGGGCCGCATCCTGGCCGACATGCGCATCCTGCGCGTGGCTCCGGAGCGGTTCCTCCTCGATACCGAATCCAGCGCCCGGGAGGCGGTGCTGCGTGACCTTCGCATGTACAAGATCGGGCGGCAGGTGGAGGTCGCCGACACGCCCGATCGCTCGATCGTCTCCGTGATCGGCCCGCGGGCGCGACGAGGTCGTCGAATCGGCGTTCGGCGTGCGCCTGCCCGGTCGCGGAGCACGCGCTGGCGGAGATTCCCGGCGGCGCGGTCGCGGTCCGCACGGATCTCGGGATCGACCTGATGGTCGAGGGCGACCAGGCGCCCGGGGCACGCGAGCGGCTGCTCGCCGCCGGCGCATTTCCGATCTCCCTCGATGCGGCCGAGATCGTGCGAGTCGAAAGCGGTCGTCCGCGGCACGGGCTGGACATGAGCGAGGAGAACCTCCCGGCCGAGGCCGGCATCGTGGAGCGCTCCGTGAGCTTCACGAAGGGCTGCTACGTCGGCCAGGAGCCGGTCGCCCGCATGCACTACAAGGGCCATCCGAACCGCCACCTGCGCGGCCTGCGGCTCTCCGAGGCCGCCGCTCCGGGAGCGCCGCTGGTCGCATCGGGCAAGGAGGTCGGACGCGTGACCTCGGCCGCTCTCTCCCCCGCGCTCGGGCCGATCGCGCTGGCGCTCGTGCGGCGCGAGGTGGCGCCCGGAGACGAGGTTTCGGTGGGCGAGGACGGGCTCACGGCGACCGTCGTCGAGCTTCCTTTCGGTATTTCCTGAAACCCGTCTCGTCAAGGACCTACGGCTCTGCAAGAATGCAGCGCGGCGTCGGCCCGGCCCTGCCGCCACTCGTTCAGTTTTCTCAGCCGGCGCCGGGAGGAGCGATTTCTTGGAGGCTCGCAGAGCTACGCAGACCGAGCGCCGCCGCTTTCTGAGCACGGGCAGCCCGCTGCTCGGCGGCCCGCTTCCGGCCGAGGCCGGCGCGGAGGACGCACCGGTCGCGACCGCGACCGTACGAACCCGACGCCGACGTCTACCGGATTCCGACCGAGGAGCCGCCGCCCGTTCCGCTGCGCGAGCTGGAGTCGCTGGTGCCCGAGCCCGACTCGGCCCGTCAGGTCGACGACTGGGGTCGCTCCGAGCGCATCTACCACCTGATGGAGCCGGTGCTGAACTTCTACTACCGGTACTGGTTCAGGGTCGAGGTCCAGGGCATCGAGCGGATCCCCGCGAACAGCGGGGCGCTGCTGGCGTCGAACCACTCCGGCGCGCTGCCGCCGGATGCGCCGATGATCATGCAGGCGATCCGCAACGAGCACTCGAGCCCGCGGCCGCTCTACATGCTCGGCGAGCACTGGTTCAAGGGTTACCCCGGCGTGGGCCTGTTCACGAACAAGATCGGCCTCGTGTCAGCGCACCCCGCCAACGCCCACCGGCTGCTTCACGACGAGCGGAAGCTGGTGCTCGTCTTCCCGGAGGGCCAGAAGGGCACCCGCAAGCTCTTCTGGCAGCGCTACAAGCTCCGCCGGTTCGGCCGCGGCGGCTTCGTGAAGACCGCGATCCGCGCGGGCGTGCCGATCGTCCCCGTGGCGGTGATCGGTGCGGAGGAGGCGATGCCGATCTTCGCGCACGTGCCGCTGCTGCAGCGGCTCACCGGGCTGATCTACTTCCCCATCAATCACGCCTTCCCCCACTTCGGGCTGCTGGCGGCCGGCATGTACATGCCGGCGAAGTTCAAGATCCGGTTCCTCGAGCCGGTCCACTTCGACCGCTTCGGACCCGACGCCGCCGACGACGTCGCGTTCGTGCAGCAGGTCGCGGACGACATCCGCGCGCGCATCCAGATCGCGCTGAACGAGATGCTGCGGGAGCGCAACTCGGTCTGGTTCGGCTGAGGAGGTACTCCGCGAAGGGCGGATGCAGGCGGATCGGGTAGGGTCCGCGCCGAGAGAGGATGGGGACCTTGGGCGACCGAAAGCCGCGGAACGGGGCACAGCGCCGCCTGCCGCGTGCGCCGCTGGTCGCGCTCTGCGCGTTCGCGTTCCTGGTGGCCGCGTGCGGGAACGACGACGACCGTGACAAGAACCGGCCCGCGGTGCCGATCAACGTCTCCGTCCAGCTCGGCGCCCGCAAGGTGACGGTCTCGCCGGCAAAGTTCGGCGCCGGGCCGATCACGCTGCTGGTCGCGAACCAGTCCGGCGCCTCGCAGACCGTCACGATCGACGGCCCGCGGGTGCGGCAATCCGTCGGGCCGATCAACCCGGAGGACACGGCCACGCTGAAGGTGTCCGTGAAGCCGGGCGACTACACGCTGGCCTCCGCCGAGGCCGGCGGCCTGCGGCCCGCCCGGCTCACGGTCGGCCCGCCGCGGCCGAGCGCTCAGAACACGCTGCTGCTGCCGTAGCAGCCGGCGGTCAGGGCACGAACAGGCCGCCAATCTGTGCGCGGGCGCCCTGTGTGACCGCTTGCACACTGGCAGCAGCTTCGCAGCTGCAATAATTGCATCAGTGCAACCATCTCCCTCCCCAGGTCGCACGTGCCGCTGGCAGAGCCCGCGGCCCTGGCGCGCGGGCTCGCCGGGCTTCTTCGCTACTTCACCCAGGCGAGCGACCACGAATTCCTGAGCCAGGCCGACGCGCTCGACCTCACGCTGACCCAACTCAAGGTGCTGTTCCTGCTCTACGAGCTACCGGAGCCTGTCGCCGGCGAGGAGCCGCACGCCCTGTCGGTCAAGGAGGTCGCGGAGGGGCTCGGCATCTCCCTGCCGGCTGCGAGCCGCGCGATCGACCCGGTCGTCAAGCGACGGCTGGTCGTGCGCAAGGAGGACGTCCTGGACCGCCGTGTGAAGCGCGTGCGTCTCACCACGCGGGGGGAGAGCGTAGTCGGCCGGCTGATCGCCACGCGCGTGGCTGCCGCGGAGGCGCTGATCGAGCGCTTCACGACAACCGAGCGGGAGAAGCTCGCCGCCGCGCTCAGCGAGATCCTCAGCGCGTCCGGAGATCAGCCGCTACCGCCCGCGGAGAGATCGCTAGATGGCCCGGCTTCCGCGCGATCACCGAGCAGAACCGCAAGTGGTGGACGCTGGCCGCGATGAGCTTCTCGCTCTTCATGATCATGCTCGACAACACGGTCGTGAACGTCGCGCTGCCCTCGATCCAGAAGGATCTGGGCGCGTCGCTCTCGGCGCTCGAGTGGACGATCAACGCGTACACCCTCGCGATCGCGGTGCTGCTCGTCACCGCCGGGCGCCTTGGCGACATCTTCGGCCGCCGCCGTGCGTTCTTCTTCGGCGTGAGCGTGTTCGCGCTCTCGTCCGCGACCGCGGGCTTCGCCCCGAACGAGACGTGGCTGGTGGCGAGCCGTGCCGTACAGGGCATCGGCGCCGCGTTCATGATGCCGGCGACGCTCTCGATCGTCACGAACGCCTTTCCACCGGCCGAGCGCGGCCGTGCGATCGGCACGTGGGCCGGAGTCTCGGCGCTCGCACTCGCGATGGGGCCGGTGGTCGGCGGCCTGCTGACCGAGCAGGTCAGCTGGCGCGCGATCTTCTTCCTCAACCTCCCCGTCGCGGCGCTCGGGATCATCGTGGCGCTGGCCGCCGTGCGCGAGTCGCGCGACACGACGGCGCCCCGAGCGGTCGACTACGCGGGCGTGGGCACCCTCACGGTCGGCATCGGCGCGCTCGTGCTGGCGCTGATCGAAGGCAACGACTGGGGCTGGGGCTCTCCGCGCGTGGTGGGCTTGCTCGCCCTCTCTGTCGCTGGGCCTGGTCGCGTTCAACGTGATCGAGCGCCGCGTCCGTTACCCGATGGTCGAGTTCGCGCTTCCTCCGCAGCCGTCAGTTCGTCGGCACCAACGGGATCGCCTTCGTCGTGTCGTTCACGATGCTCGCGATGTTCTTCTTCATGGCCCTGTACCTGCAGAACATCCTCGGCTACTCCCCGCTCGAGGCCGGGATTCGCTTCCTGCCCTCGACGGTCGTGATCATCGTCGCCGCGCCGATCGCGGGCCGCCTGACGGACCGAATCGGCGCGCGCTGGCCGATCGCCGTGGGACTGACGCTGGTCGCGGTCGCGCTGTTACCTGCAGTCGCGCATCACGCTCGACACCGGCTATGGCTCCCTCCTCCCCGCCTTCGTCGCTGATGGGTCTCGGCATCGGGCTCACGATGTCCCCGATGTCGACCGCCGCGATGAACGCGGTCAAGGAGACCAAGGCCGGCCTCGCCTCCGGCATCCTCTCGATGAGCCGGATGGTCGGCGGCACCTTCGGGGTGGCCGCGGTCGGCGCCCTCTTCCAGCACCTGAGCGACAACCGGCTGCACGAGCGGCTCGGCGAGCTCCCGCTCAGCGCGCAGCAGCAGGCCTGGTTTGCCGACAACCTGGGCTCGGGCGCGGCCGAGGACAAGCTCAAGCAGCTCGACCCGGCCACGGCGCAGGAGGTCGGCCGCGTGCTCAAGGAGACCTTCATCCATTCGCTCACGGTCTCGCTGAGGCTGTCCGCCGCGGTCGCGGTCGTGGGCGTCATCATCGCCCTCGTGACGCTGCGCGGCGAGCGCGTGCACGGCGCCTCGGCGGTCCGCCCCGCCGCCGCCACGGCGCCCGCTCCGGATCACGGGTAGGTACGATCCGGGCTCGAACCCGGCGACCGGAGGTAACCCGTGGCACAGGCAGATGTAAAGACGGTCAGCCAGCTCGACGTCGAGCCTGGCGAGCTGCCGAAGACGATGACGGCCTGGGTGATCCGCCAGGAGCGCGAGGGCGAGCCCAAGGACGCCTTCCAGATCGAGGACATCGAGGTCCCGGAGCCCGGCCCGTTCGAGGTGATCGTGCGCGTGATGGCCGCCGGCGTGAACTTCAACAACGTCTGGGCCGCGCTCGGCGTGCCGGTCTCGGTGTTCCGCTACCACCCCGACGAGGACCACCACATCGGCGGCTCCGACGCCTCGGGCGTGGTCTGGAAGATCGGCGCGGGCGTCACGCAGTGGAAGCCGGGCGACGAGGTCGTGATCCACTGCAACCAGGCCTCCTACGAGGACGTACGAGACGCACGGGCTCGACCCGCTCGCCGCCCCGTCCCAGAAGATCTGGGGCTACGAGACGAGCTGGGGCTCGTTCGCGCAGTTCACGAAGGTGCAGGCGCAGCAGCTCCTGCCGAAGCCGAAGAACCTCACCTGGGAGGAGGCCGCCTCCTACGGCCTCACCTACTTCACCGCCTACCGGATGCTGATCGACCGCTGCAAGCTCCAGGCCGGCCACAAGGTGCTGATCTGGGGCGCCGCCGGCGGCCTCGGCGTGTTCGCCACGCAGCTCTGCAAGCTCGCCGGCGCCGATCGGTGGGCGTCGTGTCCTCCGACGAGAAGGGCGAGCTGGTCAAGCAGCTCGGCGCCAAGGACTTCATCAACCGCAACGAGTTCGCGGGCATGATGCGCAAGGGCGGCGAGTCCCCGGACGAGGAGAAGGCGCGCTTCAAGGAGACGCGGCGCTTCGGCAGCGCGGTGCAAGGAGATCCTCGGCGACGACCCCGACATCGTCTTCGAGCACGTCGGCCAGGCCACCTTCCCGACGTGCGTGTTCGTCGTCAAGCGGTTCGGGAAGGTCGTGATCTGCGGCGCCACCTCGGGCTACAACCTCGACTTCGACGTGCGCTACCTCTGGATGCGCCAGAAGCAGATCATCGGCTCGCACTTCGCCAACGCCTACCAGGCGAACGAGGCCAACGAGCTGATCGCCAGTCGCAAGATCCGGCCCGTGCTGTGGCGCGTGATGCCGTTCGAGGGCGTCGCCGAGGCGCACCAGCTGATGCGCGAGAACAAGCACCAGGGCAAGATCGCGATCCTCGTCGGCGCCGAGAAGGAAGGCCTCGGCAAGACCGAGGAGGGCCCCGGCGCGATCCGCGCCGAGGTCGGCAGTTGAGATGGCGCTCGCGCCGCTCGACCGAGCGGGCACGCCGGCACAGCCGGGAGCGCGTCGATGATCGAGATGGCCCAGATCGACTTCCATCTCGACGCCCTTCCGGGCGCAGCGGTTCTACGACCTCTACCGCCCGGCGGTCCCGCGCGTGCTCGCGTATGGCGCGAAGGGCTACCTCTTCTACCGCTCGGAGGACGACGCCGACCACTTCGTGCACATGTCGTTCTGGGAGGACCGGGCGGATTTCCGACCGCTTACCTGGTTCTCGCGCGAGATGCAGGACGTCACGCAGCGCGGGATCGCTCGGGCTGCACGAGCTCAGCCGGTGACTGCCGCACTGGCAACGATCGCTCGAGCACGGCTAGCCAGCCATCGAATCGGCTCGAGCGGCACGCGGCCGGCGCTAGCCCTGCTCGAGCGGCGCCATCGTCAGGCCGGCGTCGCTGAGCTGCTCCCAGTAGAGCTCGGCCGGCTCGCGCTCGCCCGTCCAGACGATCGCCCGGCCGCTGTTGTGGATCTGGTCGGCGATCCGGTAGCCGCGGTCGACGCTCACGCTCGGGATCACGCGCGCGAGCGTCTTCGCGACGTGGTCGAAGGTGTTGTGGTTGTCGTTCAGCACGATCACGCGCCACGCGCCGCCGCTCCCGGTGCCCGGGCCGCCGACGCGTGGCCTCTCGATCGTCTCGGTGCGCCATCGATCCGCGCTCATCGGCGGCTCGACTCGGCCTGCTTCTGCCAGTAGCGCGCGAGGCCCGCCCAGAGCTGCTCCGACCGGCGCGCCCGCCTCGAAGCACCGCGCGCCGTCGCGCGATCGCGCGCTCCGCGCGTGCGCGCGGTTGACCTCGGCGACGAACGCCGCGGCCGGCCTCGTCGGTGTCGCCGTGGCTCGCTCGAGCAGCCCGCGGACGAGCTCCGCCTGCTCGTCGCAGCGCTCTCCTTCATCCGCTCGAGGTGCGGCAGCGGCTCGTCGACCGATGCCGAAGTGGGTCAGCGCCAGCCAGCGCCGGCTCGCCGCTCGGCGACCAGATCGATCGAGCGCTGCCAGGCCTCGACGTCGATGTCCGGCGGCGGCGTCGGCGGCCGGATGAAGTCGGAGGGCGGGATCCGCACGCCGGCCACGTCGCCGACGTAGGCGGTGCCGTCGGAGCGGTCGAAGTACACGACGTGGTGGGAGGCGTGGCCGGGCGTGTACTCGACCTCGAACTCGCGGCCCGCCGACCGCGATCGTCTCGCCCCCTTCGAGCACGCGCAGGTTGCGCTCCGGCACCGGCACCACGCGGCCCCACAGCGCGCTCCATGTCGTCGCCGTAGATGCGCTCGGCGCTCGCCAGCAGCCTCGTCGGATCGACGAGATGCGGCGCGCCCCGCGCGTGCACCCAGACCTCGAGCTCGGGAAAGCGCTCGACGAGCGCGCCGCTCGCGCCCGCGTGGTCGAGGTGGATGTGCGTCAGCAGCAGCGCCCGCGGCTCCTCGCGTCAGCCCGTCGAGCAGCGTCTCGATGCAGCTCTCCGGCCCCGGGTCGACGATCGCGCCGCCCAGGTCCCAGCAGCCGATCACGCGCTCGCGCCCGAGCTGGCGCACGTCGATCAGCTGGCGTCGGCGCTCATGCGCCATGGCTACGGCAGGATCTCGCCATTAAACTGCAGTCGTGAGCTTCGACAGGAGGCCTAGGCATGGCTCGGACTGATCCAGCAGACAATGGCGCACGGCGCGGGCAACGGCAAGGCCCAGCTCGACGAGCTGATCCGCTCCAAGGAGGAGGAGCTCAAGCGCCTCCACGACGCCCGCCGCCGCTGGGAGGAAGGCCCGCTCGCGAAGCGCGCTCGAGAAGTCGGGCGAGCGCCGCGAGCAGCTTCGAGACGCTCTCCGGCCTCGCCGACCGACCGCCTCTACACGCCGGAGCACGTCAGCGACCTCGACTACGAGCGCGACCTCGGCTTCCCCGGCGCAGTACCCGTTCACGCGCGGCATCCAGCCGACGATGTACCGCGGCCGCCCCTGGACGATCCGCCAGTACGCCGGCTTCGGCACGCCGGAGGCCACCAACGAGCGCTTCAAGTTCCTGCTCTCGCAGGGCCAGCCGGGGCTCTCGACCGCCTTCGACCTGCCCACGCAGATGGGCCTCGACTCCGACGACGAGCGCGCCGCGGGCGAGGTCGGCCAGGTCGGCGTCGCGATCGACTCGCTGGCCGACATGGAGACGGTGTTCGACGGCATCCCGCTCGACCGGGTCTCGACCTCGATGACGATCAACGCGCCCGCGCCGGTGCTGGTCGCGATGTACGTCGCGGTCGCCGACAAGCAGGGCGTCCCGCGCGAGAAGGTCTCGGGCACGGCCCAGAACGACGTCCTGAAGGAGTACGTCGCGCGCGGCACCTTCATCTACCCGCCCAAGCCCTCGCTGCGGCTGGCCGCCGACCTGATCGCCTGGTGCGCGACGGACGCGCCGCGCTTCAACGCGATCTCGCTGTCCGGCTACCACATGCGCGAGGCCGGCTCGACCGCCGTCCAGGAGATCGCCTTCACGTTCGCCAACGCGATCGCCTACGTCGAGGCGGTGCGCGAGCGCGGCGTCGAGGTCGACGCGTTCGCGCCGCGCCTCTCGTGGATCTTCAACACGCACATCAACTTCTTCGAGGAGATCGCGAAGTACCGCGCGCTGCGGCGCCTGTGGGCGCGGATCATGAAGGAGCGCTTCGGCGCCACCGACCCGCGCTCGATGATGCTGCGCACGCACACCCAGACGGGCGGCTCGACGCTCACCGCGCAGCAGCCCGAGAACAACATCGTGCGCGCCGCGATCCAGGCGCTCGCGGCGGCGCTCGGCGGCGTGCAGTCGATGGCGCTCTCCTGCTACGACGAGGCGCTCGCGATCCCGACCGAGAAGGCGCAGAAGATCGCCGTCCGCACGCAGCAGATCATCGCCGAGGAGATCGGCGTCACCGACACGATCGACCCGATGGCCGGCTCCTACTACGTCGAGTGGCTCACCGACGAGCTCGAGCGGCGCGCCGTCGAGGAGATGGAGCAAGATCGAGGAGATGGGCGGCGCCGTCGAGGCGATCGAGTCCGGCTACTACCACAAGGCGATCCTCGACGAGGCCTACAAGTGGGAGCAGGCCGTCAACGAGGGCGAGCGGGTCGTGGTCGGCGTGAACAAGTACCGCGACGACGACGAGCCGCGAGCCCGAGTACTTCAAGGTCGACCAGACGATGGCCGAGCGCCAGCGGGAGAAGCTCGAGAAGCTGCGCGCCGAGCGCGACTCGGCCGCCGCCGAGCAGGCGCTCGCGCCGCTGCGCGCGGCGGCCGAGGGCGACGACAACCTGATGCCCGCGATCATCGAGGCCGTGCACGCCTACTGCACGCTGGGCGAGATCTGCGGCGCGATGAGAGAGCGTCTTCGGCGAGTACAAGGCGCTTGCAACGATCTAACGCCGGCGTCGTCGAGCTGGTCCGCCACTCGAGGCTCGCCCAGCTCGGCTTCTTCTTCGTCACCTTCGCGGCGCGGCACCCTGGTGGCGAAGGCGTTCGGCGCCGGCTGGGGCACCGCCTCCACGTTCGGGCAGATGGCCTTCGCCGCCGCGGTGGTGCTGGTGCTGTTGACGGACGAGCCACACGGCAAGTGAGCGCGCGCGTCGTCGCGGGCGCCGCGTTGCTGCTGGGCCTGGCGCTGCCGCCGCCGGCGCACGCCATCACGTTCACCCCGTGTCCCGGCTTGCGCGGGCATCCAGTGCGGCAGCCTCGACGTGCCGCTCGACCATTCGGGCCGTGTGCCGGGATCGCTCCGCCTGCACGTCGAGCGGGTTCCCGCCCGTAAGGCCGTCACGCGCCCCGTTGTTCGTGCTCGAGGGCGGACCCGGCGCGAGTGTGACCGCGTCGGCCCGCGCCTATGCCGGCCTCTTGCGGCCACAGCTCGCCGATCGTGACCTCGTGCTCGTGGACCAGCGCGGAACAGGGCTGTCGGGCGCCTTGAGATGCGCCGGCATCAAGATCCCCGACTCGAAGCCCGCGGTCGGGCAGGCCGACACCGCCGCCCGCTGCGCCGCCACGCTCGGGCCGGCCGCGGCCTTCTACACGACCCGCGAGTCGGCCGGGGACCTCGACGCGGTGCGCAATGCGCTCGGCGCGGAGCGGATCGCCCTGTTCGGCAGCTCGTACGGCACCAAGCTCGCGCTTGCCTACGCCGTCCTCTTTCCGGCGCGTGTGGACCGCATGGTGCTGGATTCGGTCGTCCCGCTCGACGAGCCTGCCTTCGACCTCGAATCGTTCCGGGCGGTCCCACGCGTGCTCGACAAGCTCTGTGCGGCCACCTGTGACAGCTTCACGACCGACCCGGTGGCGGACACGGCCAGGCTCGTGGCGAAGATGCGGGCTCGGGGTGTTCTGAAGGGCACCGTGGTCGATGCGCGCGGGCGGCGACGCGCCGGGCGGATCGGCAGGGTCCGGCTCGCCGGAGTGCTGTTCTCGGGTGATTACCTCGGCGTCCTGAGGGCCTCCTATCCGGCCGCGGTCCGCTCCGCGCTGGGCGGCGACCTCACTCCTCTCCTGCGACTTGCCAACTGGGCGGAGCGTGGCTCGATACCGGCGGTGCCCCGGCTCTTCAGCGACGCGATGTACACCGCGAACGTGTGCCAGGAGGGATCCCTCTGGAGCCCCTCCACGCCCATCCCCGGCCGTCTCGCGGAGGCGAAGGCGCGTGCGTCCGCACTCTCACCGTCCGCCCTCCATCCCTTTGACCGCGACACGGCGCTCAACACGTCCGACGCTCAGCTTTGCCTGAAGTGGCCATCGGTCGACCCTCCGCTCCCCGCCGGCCCGTTGCCCGCGGTTCCGACCCTGTTGCTGGCCGGCGAGGACGACCTGCGGACGCCGCTGGAGGGAGCGGAGCGGGTGGCGCAGGCGATCCCCGGCGCGCGGGTGCTCTCGGTGCCGGGCGTCGGGCACGGGGTCTACCCGGGATTCTCCGCCTGTCCCGAGCGTGCGTTCAACGACTTCATGGCGGACCGCCCGGTCCGACCCTGCAAACCCGGCACGGAGCCGCCCTACGCGATTCCCCCGGCGCCCCGTTCGCTGCGTGAGCTCCGTCCCGAGCCCGGCAACCGCGGCGTGGTCGGCCGGACCATTTCGGCCGTCTACCTGACGATCATCGACGTGGACGAGGCGCTCACCACCTCCGTCTACTCGCAGCGCGGCTTCGCACGGGTGGGCGGCCTGCGGGCGGGCTGGGCGCACGACCACTACTCGCCCCGCGTCCGCCGGCCGAGGATCACGCTGCACGGCTACTCGTACGTGCGGGGCGTGCGGGTGACCGGGCGCATCGACGGCCTGACCCGCCGGCACGGACGGTTGCGCGTGACGGGCAGCGCGGCGGCGCGCGGGCGGCTGATCCTGCACCGTGACGGCTCCCTCACGGGCCGCCTCGGCGGCCGCCGGGTCCGGACGTCCTGAAGTTAGGATTACGGTTGCGGGACTGGCTTACCGCGGAACGCCTTGGCGAAGAGCGCCGCGCCGATCGCATCGTTTGCGGCCCCGGTCAGGTGTAGGCGGTCGTCGCCCTCGAACGCCGGCTGGAGCTTGACCCGAGACGGGTCGGAAGTGTCGGCGAGCACCGGGTCGAGGTCGACGTACGGGTAGCCCGCCGTCCGGATGAATTCGTTGACCTCGTTCCGGGCGGCTTCCTTCGTGCTGTTCCACCTGACGTGATTCCCGAAGGGCACTACGGTCAGGGCCCAGGGCTGCCCGCCGTTCGCCGCGATGCCGCTGTAGATCGCCTTCAGGTTGGCGGTGATGGTCGACGTCGGGACCTCGTTGTTTATGTCGTTGAAACCGACCAGGACGAAACACTCGAAAGGCTTGTGGTCGTAGACGTCGCGCTTCAGCCGCGAGATCGTGTCTGCGGTCGTGTCGTGGCCGACGCCCGCGTTGATCACGCAGGCATATGGCCCCAGGCGCGTGCTGAGTCCGCGCGTCGGATAACTGGATACGTTCGTCTGCCCCTTGGTCATGGAGTCGCCGACGCAGACGATCCGGCGCTGGAACAGGACGACCATGTTGGGCACGACCGTCAGGCCGGTCGGCTCGACCACACTCGCCGGGAGCGGGAAACTGCCGTCCTTGAAGAACGCCTTTGTCTTGCCCGGCGCGGCCAGCGCCATGCTGCCCGGCAGATACACGGAATTCCCAAGATCCGAGGCCGAGAGGCCCGCCGGAGTCCCTTGGACCGGGCCCATGCCGATCGCGGCATAGACGTCGGCGATATCGGGCAGCTCTATCGGGGAGGCGAATGCGAGCGAGGCCCTGCGGGGATCGACTTCGTCACCGCCTCCGCCGGCGTTCCACAACCGGGCGCGCGTGGCGCCCGACGATCCGAGCAACGTCAGCTGTCCGGCGTCGACCTTGTAGAGCCCCACGTCGACCGGATCGTTCGCCGAGGAAACGGTGTCCACGACGAATCCGAGTCCGGAAGCCGTTTTGCCGAGCCCGTCCCGCGGAAGCAGCGCGAGGTAAGCGCGCTCGGGGGTCAAAGTGAGGCTCGCCTTCGAACCCGCGTTACCGAGCGGCAGTTCCAGGAAGGGCGGCGAGTTTCCCCGACGACCCTTTAGCAGGGGCACCACGAGGCCGTTGGAATATCAAAGAATGCGGCGGCGAAGGTCCGCTGAAGCCGCAAGACCCGACAAGGACCGGTCAGCTGCGCCTGTGCGGATCGACGTAGACGTCGTCGACCGACCAGGTGCCGCTTCCCTGCGGGGTGAAGCGGAAGACGACCGGCGTCTGCTGGTTGGGGAGGAGCGGCAGCAGGTTCGCGACGATCAGCAGCTTCGGGCTGGGGGCCCATGCGGTGTGCGGGGAGATGATGCCGATCGGGAGCGAGAGCGTCAGGCCGAGAGAGGTCTCGAAGATCACGTCCACGCGCAGGCTCGAGAGCAGCCCGGTCCCTGAGCTCTTCGAGAAGAAGCGCATCGTGGGCTTGTCGAGTCCGACGCAGAAGGCCCGCGTGCTCGCGGAGCTCCCCTGCGGCAGGGACAGCGACTTCGTGTCCCGTGTCGAGTTGACGTAGAAGCTTTCGTTGCCGGTGACCACGGAAGCCTTCGAGAGCGTCCAGTCGGTCGTGCCCGGCCTCGAGCCCGCCGTTGGACACGAGCGTGTAATAGGCGGAGTCGCCGAAGCGGAGGAACGGCTGCTTGGTCACAGGCGCGGTGCAGCCCGTGGCGGTCTTGACGAGGAGGCCCGCGCTGGCCGGGGGCACAGCCAGCACGAGCAGGGAGGCGGCGGTGAGGAGAGCGAGCAGGGAGGCGCGGCGGCAGCGCGCAGCGAACGAACGCAGCATCGGAGATCCAATCGTCGAGGGGGAGTCGTCCGCAGGACTTGGGGGAGGGACCTGCGGACTGGTCCCATCATGCGTGAGGTTCCGGCGCATGTCACTCGGACATCCGGCCAGCGCGTGCCGGCGGCAACGGAGTCAAAAGAGAGTGCCTGCGTGTCGATAACCGTCCTGGTGAAAGGCATCGGAATCGAAACGGGGCGGCACCTGAATCCGGCCGTGCAGCGCCTCCTGGTGGGGGCGGAAGAGAGCCCGTCGCGCTCGCTCGACCGGCGCGAGCGCATGGTCGAATGGGCCTTCGCGGCGACATTTCTCGTCGCCGCCGTCGCGATGGCCCTCCTGCTCGACGCCGAGCGCTCGCTGTCCGTGGGGACGGCGGCGGCCCTCGTGGTCGCATACGCGATCACTTCGCGCGTGCGCTTCAGCGACGGAGCCGGCTACACCGTGCCGACCGAGCTCGTCTTCGTGCCGATGCTGTTCTTGCTGCCCACGCCGCTCGTGCCCCTGTTCGTGGCGGCCGGCACGTTGCTCGGAAACCTGCCCGACTACCTTCGGCGGCAAGACGAGGGCGGACCGCATAGTGCTGTCGCTCGGGGACTCCTGGCATGCCATTCCCCCCGCTCTCCTGCTCGTCGTCGCAGGCGCGCAGGTGTTCGCTCCCGAGCACTGGCCCATCTACCTGGTCGCGCTGGCCACCCAGTTCGCGGGCGACTTCGTCATCTCGACGGCGCGCGAATGGATCGCCGTCGGGGCCTCGCCGAGGGTGCAGGTGCGGCTGCTGGCCTGGGTCTACGTCGTCGACCTCCTGCTCGCCCCGATCGGATTGCTCGCCGCGCTGGCGACGGACGAGTTCTCCTATGCGTTCCTGCTCGTGCTGCCGCTCGCAGCCCTGCTGGCGATCTTCTCCAAGGAGCGCGCCGAGCGCCTGCGCCACGCGGTCGACCTGAGCCTCGCCTACCACGGCACCGCGCTGCTCCTGGGAGATCTCATCGAGGCCGATCACGAGTACACGGGCAGCCATACACGCAGCGTGGTCGCGCTGTCGCTCGAGGTTGCATCCGACCTCGGCATGGACGACCGCGAGCGTCAGAAGGTCGAGCTCGGCGCGCTCCTCCACGATGTCGGCAAGATCGCGATCCCGAACGAGATCATCAACAAGCCCGGACCGCTCAGTCCCGACGAGTGGACGATCGTCAAGACCCATACGATCGAGGGCCAGCAGATGCTGGACCGCGTGGGCGGGCTGCTGCGTGAAGTTGGGTGCGTGGTCCGCTCCTCGCACGAGCGCTGGGATGGAGCGGGCTATCCCGACGGGCTGCAGGGAGACGAGATCCCGCCCGCTGCCCGCGTCGTCTCGTGCTGCGACGCGTTCAACGCGATGACCACGAGCCGTTCCTACAGGCCCGCCATGTCGCTGACGGCGGCCGTGACCGAGCTTCGCGCGAACGCCGGGACGCAGTTCAGCCCGGCCGTGGTGGACGCTCTCATACGAGTGATGGGACGCTCGGCGGAGGGCAAGCGGGACCCGGACGCAGTAGCCGCCTGAGCCGCGCTCGCGGTAGGGTCCGGCCCCATGCCGGGCCTCGGCACCTTCATCTCCGTCGGCAGGTCGCTCGACCAGGCGATCGAGCGCGTGCAGCGGGCCGAGGAGCTCGGCTATGACTCCACCTATGTGACCCACATCGCCGGCCGCGACTCGCTCACGGTGCTGATGGCATACGCGGCGGCCACCGAGCGGATCAAGCTCGGCACCGGCGTGCTGCCGATCTACTCCCGGACGCCGGTCGCGACGGCGCAGTCCTCCGCCACGATCGACGAGTACTCGAGCGGGCGGATGGTGCTCGGCCTGGGCGTCTCGCATGCCGTGACCGTCGAGAACTGGTACGGGCAGAAGATCGAGCGGCCGTTGAAGGCGATGCGCGAGTACGCCGGCGATCGTGCGCGCGTGCTTCCGGGGCGAGGACCCACCGGAGTGCGAGATCTTCCCCAGCCGCTTCCGCTTCATGGGCTACGAGCCGCGTCCGGACATCCCGATCTACGTCGCCGCGCTCTCTCCCAAGATGATCAGGCTCGCGGGCGAGATCTCCGACGGCGCGATGCTGTGGCTCTGCAACCCCAACTACATCCGGGAGGTGGTGGTGCCGGAGGTGCAGGCGGGACTGGAGCGGGCCGGGCGGTCCCCCGAGGGCTTCGACATCGTCGCCGCGGTGCCGTCCGCGGTCACCGACGACAAGGCGGCGGCCTACGAGACCATGCGGAACGACCTGCTGACCTACTGGAGCCTGCCGTTCTACCGGGCGATGATCGAACGGTCGGGATTCGGCGAGGACATCGCCAGGTTCGACGAGGCCATGCAGGCGGGCGACGTCGAGCGGGCGAAGGCGGCGATCTCGGACCGCTTCCTGGACGACCTCACGGCGATCGGTTCGCCGGACGAGGTGCGGGCCGGAATCAAGCGGTATGCGGACGCCGGCGCCACCTCCCCCGGGGTGGGTCCTGTCCCGAAGACCGACTTCCTCGCCACGCTCGAAGCCGCAAAACCGGCCTGAGGGCCCGGAAAACCGGCTCCGCGGCCGGTCCGAAGGGCATCGGTCTAGACTAATTCCGATGGCATCCCTGGTCGCTTCACCGCTGAGGGACGGCCACGGCCGCCTGATCGGCGACCTGCGGGTCTCTGTCACGGATCGCTGCAACTTCCGCTGTCAGTACTGCATGCCGGCCGAGGGCCTCCCGTGGCTGGATCGCGCAGACGTGCTCACGTTCGAGGAGATCGAGCGGCTGGTGCGGCTGCTCGTCCCGCTCGGCGTGCGCAGCGTGCGCCTGACGGGCGGCGAGCCGCTCGTCCGCCGGGAGCTCCCGAAGCTGATCGCGATGCTGAGCTCGATCGACGGGCTCGAGGACCTCTCGCTGACGACCAACGGCTACCTGCTGGAGCAGATGGCCGAACGAGCTCGTCGACGGCGGGCCTCGAGCGCATCAACGTCTCGCTCGACTCGCTCTCACGCGACCGGTTCTTCCAGATGACTCGGCGCGACTCGCTGCCCCAGGTGATCAGGGGCCTGGAGACGCTCGAGCGCTTTCCGCAGCTCAGCCCGGTGAAGGTCAATTGCGTGGCGATGCGCGGATTCACCGAGGACGAGGTGCTTCCCTTTGCCGAGCTCGCCCGCCGCAAGCCATACCAGGTGCGCTTCATCGAGTTCATGCCGCTCGACGCCGACCGGGCCTGGTCCGAGGACCGTGTCCTGACCGGCGCCGAGATCGTCGCGATGATCGAGCGCGTCTACCCCCTCGAGCCGCTTCCGCGCGAGGATCATGCGACCGCGAAGGTCTGGCGCTTCCTGGACGGGCAGGGTGAGATCGGCTTCGTGAATCCCGTGTCGGAGCCGTTCTGCGCGGACTGCGACCGCATCCGGCTGACGGCCGAGGGCAAGCTCCGCACCTGCCTCTTCAGCATGCACGAGACGGACCTCCGCGCCGCGCTGCGCGGCGACGCCACCGACGGCGAGGTGGTCGAGGCGATCCGCGACGCGGTCTGGCGCAAGGAGCTCAAGCACCACGTGTCCGAGCCGGGATTCCGCCAGCCGCCGCGCACGATGAGCCAGATCGGCGGGTAGGACGATGGCCGAGCCCGAGCAGGACAGAACCCCCCAGGAGCACGACCTGAAGCCGAGCGGCGGCGGCCCGCCCGAGCGCGACCTGCCCCGCACCGACGAGCAGCGGCCATGGCTGCGCTGCTACCGCTGCTGGTCCCAGAACCTCGAGGCCCAGGTCCACTACGACGCGATCCTGAGGATCGACCCGGAGTCGGGTGGCTTCTCCGAGCGCCTCGACGAGGTGCAGGAGGCGGTCGTCCAGTGCCGCGACTGCCTGCACGACCAGCCGCACCTGACGTTCACGGACGGCCGCCTCGAACAGGTCGAGGACCGCTGGGAGCGGATGGTGACCGGCACGCCGTGGGTGGCCTCCTGCACCGTGACCGTCGACCAGGACCTGGTCGACATCTGCTCCGGGCCCGAGGCGGCCGACTCGCTCACCTACGGCGCCTTCGGCGAAGGGGGCACGCGCGAGTTCTTCACCCACGTGCGCTTCCACAAGCACGACGAGGACAAGATCACGATCCACCTGCTCGTGGAGCTCTACGCCCGCACGGCCGAGGAGGCCGCCGAGGTGCTGGAGGAGTCCTCGCGCGGCCAGCTCACGATCACCTCGCTCGCCGAGGAATCCCGGCCCCCCGCGGCCGAGTCGAGACGAAGCACACTAGGCGGCCGCCGGCACTAGCCACCGCGCCGTTGCCGCTCGGCGCCGTCGGGTCGTCCAGCGCAGGACCGCCGCGTCGCGGCGGCGTCGCCCGGTCCAGTTCGCGCCGTCGGCGCGACGACTGTCGCCCCGGATTGCGGCCTAAGCCGCGTAGCACGCGTGATAGCGCGCCCGGTGCCGTAGTAGAACCCGAGCCATTCGAGCACGCGCGTGCCGTTGTCGCCGAATGCCGCTCCGGTCGCCGTGCACGCCGTCGTTCCACAGCATGCTCACGGTCGGTCCGACCACGAACCACAGGCCCGCCGGCGAGCGCCAGCAAGCCACCGAACGATGCGGTCGAGCGTCTCGTGCTGAAGAGCATGATCAGACCGCCGAGCACGGCTGCTGCGCCGGCAGGACCGACAACCAGAAGCGATCGATGCTCCAGTCCCAGGTGCTCGTGGTGCCGATCTGGTAGTCGAAGTACGGGCCGACGAACGGGATCAGTGCACCCCACAGGCCCAGCATCACGAGGAACACGCCTGTCGCGACGCCGCGGCGCCGCGGAATGCGTCTGGTTGCGAAGCGTTTCCTCACGGCTCTTTTTGCCTACCCCGTCAGAGCAGGCCAAAACCGGCGCCGGAGGATCTACGGCTCAGCGTGCGCCGAGCCGCTCCTCGAGCTTGTCGAGCTCCTCGTGCAGCTCCGGCGGCAGCCGGTCGCCGAACTGCGCGAAGTGCTCGCGGATCTGCGGCACTCGAGCCGGCGAGCTCCTCCGGGTCGACGCGTCAGGAGCTCGGCCATCTGCTCCTCGGTCACGTCGAGGCCCTCGGTCTCGATCGCGCCCTGCGCCGGCACGCAGCCGTTCGGCGTCTCCACCGCGTCCGCCTTGCCCTCGCAGCGCCGGAAGACCCACGCCAGCACGCGGCTGTTCTCGCCGAAGCCCGGCCACAGGAACTTGCCCGTCGGCGTCCTTGCGGAACCAGTTGACGTTGAAGATCCTCGGCAGCTTGTCGGAGTCGCCCTGCTCGCCGATCTCGAGCCAGTGGCCGAAGTAGTCGGCCATGTGGTAGCCGCAGAACGGCAGCATCGCGAACGGGTCGAAGCGGAGCTTGCCGACCGCGCCGGCAGCGGCGGCGGTCGTCTCGGACGCCATGATCGAGCCGAGGAACACACCGTGCTCCCAGTCGAAGGCCTCGCGCACGAGCGGCACGACGGTCGAGCGCCGGCCGCCGAACAGGATCGCGTCGATCGGCACGCCGGCGGGGTCCTCCCACTCGGGCGCCATCGACGGGCACTGCGCCGCCGGCGCGGTGAAGCGCGCGTTCGGGTGCGCGGCCGGGCTCTCCGAGTCGGGAGTCCAGTCGTCGCCGCGCCAGTCGATCAGGTGCGCCGGCGGCTCGTCGGTCATGCCCTCCCACCAGATGTCGCCGTCGTCGGTCAGCGCGCAGTTCGTGAAGATCGAGCTCTCGCGGACGGTCGCCATCGCGTTCGGGTTCGTCTTCTCGCTCGTTCCGGGCGCGACGCCGAAGAAGCCGGCCTCGGGATTGATCGCGTAGAGGCGGCCGTCCGGCCCGAACTTCATCCAGGCGATGTCGTCGCCGATCGTCTCGACCTTCCAGCCGGGAAGCGTCGGGATCAGCATCGCGAGGTTGGTCTTGCCGCACGCGGACGGGAACGCGCCCGTCATGTACTTGGTCTCCCCCTCGGGCGACGTGAGCTTGAGGATCAGCATGTGCTCGGCCATCCAGCCCTCGTCGCGCGCCATCACCGAGGCGATCCGCAGCGCGAAGCACTTCTTGCCGAGCAGGGCGTTGCCGCCGTAGCCGGAGCCGTACGACCAGATCTCGCGGGTCTCGGGGAAGTGGACGATGTACTTGTTCTCCGCGTCGCACGGCCACGGCACGTCCTCGCGCCCGTCGCTCAGCGGGTAGCCGACCGAGTGCAGGCACGGGCACGAACTCGCCGTCGTCGCCGAGCACGTCGAGCGCGTCCTGGCCCATGCGGGTCATGATCCGCATGTTCACCGCGACGTATGGCGGAGTCCGTGAGCTGCACGCCGATGTGGGCGATCGGCGAGCCGAGCGGGCCCATCGAGAACGGCACCACGTACATCGTGCGGCCCTCCATCGAGCCGCGAACAGCTCGCGCAGCGTCTCGCGCATCTCCTGCGGGTCGCGCCAGTTGTTGGTCGGGCCGGCGTCCGACTCGCTGCTCGGAGCAGATGAAGGTCCGGTCCTCGACGCGGGCGACGTCGCCGGGGTCGGAGCGCGCGAGGTAGGAGTTGGGCCGCTTCGCGTCCGAGAGCTTCTCGAAGGTGCCGGCCTCGACGAGCTCGCGGCAGAGCTGGTCGTACTCCTCCGCCGAGCCGTCGCACCAGTGGATCGCGCTCGGCTGCGTGAGCGCCGCGACCTCCTCGACCCAGGTCCGCAGCCCTGCGTGCTTGGTCGGCGCCTCCGTGCGCTCGGTCGCTGTGCTCGTCTCGTTCAAAGGTGGATCAACTCCTTATTGGCGAATCAACTGACCGGATTCTGCCCGATTCGGCGCCCAAAGGGCGGATCGGGCTGATCGGAGCTCAGTCGGCGCTGCCGGCCGGCGGGGCACCAGCACGGCGCGCTTGAAGGTCGCCACGAGCTCGTTGCGCTGGTTGTAGACGTCGGTTCTGACCTTCACGACGCCGCGGTCGGGCTTCGACTGCGAAGGCCGCACCTCGAGCACCTCGGACTGGGCGTAGAGCGTGTCGCCGTGGAACACCGGCGCCGGGTGGCTGAGCTCCTCGGTCGCGAGGTTCGCGATCGCCTTGCCCGAGACGTCGGCCACGGTCATGCCGAGCGCGAGCGAGTAGACGAGCGGCCCGACGACGACGTTCCTGCCCTGCTGCGACTGGCGCGCGTACTCGTCGTTGATGTGCAGCGGGTGGTGGTTCATCGTGATCAGGCAGAACAGGTGGTCGTCCGCCTCGGTCACGGTCTTCGCGGGCCAGTGCTTGTAGATCGCCCCCTCCTCGAAGTCCTCCAGGTAGCGCCCGTAGGGACGCGCGCCCGCTGGCCTCTCGGGAGGCCTGGTCGAACGTCGTCCCCTGCTTCTCCGTTTCCGCTTCAGTCGTTGTCAAGTCGCTCACAACCTCCGTTTCTTCGTCTTCTGCGCGCGTCTCGTGGCGCTCGATGACTCTACCGATCAGCTTCAGGATCTCGTCCTGGCCGACCACCCGGACGTAGCCGTTCTCGTAGGCGTCGCGCCAGTGCTGGAGCCGCCCGTCCTTGCCAGCTCGTTGAAATGCGAGCGCGGCGCGAGCACCGTCACCTTCGCGTCCGCCGCGGGATCGCGCTTGCACGTCGATGTCCGGGAGCTCGACCCGCCAGGTCTGCGAGTCGCGGCGCGCGCGCAGGTCCAGCCGCATGACCAGCTTGAGCTGCTTCAGCGCCGGCACCTCGTCGAGGAAGCGCCGCGCGCCCTCTCGATCAGCTCCTTCGTCTCCGTCGCCACCTGGGGCCGAAGCGTATCCAAGCGCGGATCCGGAGCCAGGCGCCTTAGATCTTGTGCCGCTCCAGCAGCTTCTTGCCGATCACCATGCGCTGGATCTCGCTGGTGCCCTCGCCGATCAGGAGCAGCGGCGCGTCGCGATAGAGGCGCTCGATCTCGTACTCCTTCGAGTAGCCGTAGCCGCCGTGGATGCGAAACGAGTCCTCCACGACCTCCTTGCCGGCCTCCGACGCGTACAGCTTCGCCATGCCGGCCTCGAGGTCCGAGCGCTGGCCGGCGTCCTTCATGCGCGCGGCCTTGAAGGTCAGAAGGCGCGCGGCCTCGACCTTCGTCGCCATGTCGGCGAGCTTGAACTGGATCGCCTGGTGCTGGGCGATCGGCTTGCCGAAGGTCTTGCGCTCCTGCGAGTAGCGCAGCGCCAGCTCGAGCGCGCGCTGCGCGATCCCGACGCCGCGCGCGGCGACGTTCACGCGGCCGACCTCGAGCGCGTCCATCATCTGGCGGAAGCCCTGGCCGAGCCCGGCCTCCTCGCCGCCGAGGATCCGGTCGGGCGGGCAGCGGTAGCCGTCGTAGACGAGCTCGGTCGACTCGACGCCCTTGTAGCCCATCTTCTTGATCTTGGGCGGGATCGACGAGGCCGGCGTACTTGCCCGGTGTTCTCGCTCCACCCCGGGCTCCTTCTCGGTGATGAAGCAGGTCATGCCCTTGTAGGGCGGGTCGGCCTTCGTGTCGTTCTTCATCAGCACGAACACGACGCCCGACAGCAGGCCGTTGGTGACCCACATCTTCTGGCCGTTCAGGACCCAGTCGTCGCCCGTCCTTGGTCGCGACCGCCTTGATGCCCTGCACGTCGGAGCCGACCTCGGGCTCCGACAGCGAGAAGGCGGCGCGCAGCTCGCCCGTCGCCATCCTCGGCAGGAAGTGCTGCTTCTGCTCGTCGGTGCCGAACTTCATCAGCAGGTAGGAGCCGATGAAGTGCGTGTTGACGACGCCCGAGATCGAGATCCAGCCGCGCGACAGCTCCTCCACGATCATCGCGTAGGTGGTGAGGTCGAGCCCCATCCCGCCGTACTCCTCGGGGATCGTGACGCCGAACAGCCCGAGCTCCTTCATCTGCTCGACGATCGGCTCCGGGGAACGAGTCCTCGTGGTCGTAGTGCTCGGCGTTGGGGATGATCTGCTCGTCGACGAACTGCCGCACCATCTCGGTGATCGCGCGCTGCTCGTCGGTCTTCTCGAGAAGCTCTGTGGCTACGGCCATGTCGCTTCCGCCTTTGACTCGCTAATCGGTTTTCAGAGCCCAAAGGATATCTTTCGCACCCATGCGCAACCCCCGCGACTTCTTCAAGCCCCTGGCGATCGGCGCTCCCGACCCCGTCGCGCGAGATCCCGTTCACGCCCTCGCGGATGATCCACTTCCTCGACGCCTCCAACGAGAAGATGGCCGCGAAGGTGCCGGACATGGCCAAGCAGGCGGACATCCTGCTCGGCAACCTCGAGGACGCGATCCCGGCCGACCGCAAGGAGGCGGCGCGCGAGGGCCTGATCCGCGTCGGCAAGGAGATCGACTTCGGCGACACCCAGCTCTGGACCCGCGTCAACAGCCTCGACAGCCCCTGGGTGCTCGACGACCTCACCCAGCTCGTCACCGAGATCGGCGACAAGCTCGAGCGTGGTCATGGTCCCGAAGGTCGAGGGGCCGTGGGACATCCACTACGTGGACCGGCTGCTCGCGCAGCTCGAGGCGAAGGCCGGCCTCGACGAAGCCCCTGATGGTGCACGCGATCCTCGAGACCGTCACAGGGCGTCGTGAACCTCGAGGAGATCGCGACCGCCAGCCCGCGCATGCAGGGCATGAGCTTCGGCCCCGCGGACCTGGCCGCCTCGCGCCGCATGAAGACCACGCGCGTCGGCGGCGGCCACCCCGGCTACCGCGTGATCGAGGACCCGGATCCCGACGACCCGGACAAGCCGCGCGCGACCGCCCAGCAGGACCCCTGGCACTACTCGATCGCGCGCATGGTGGACGCCTGCACCTCCGCCGGGATCCTGCCCTTCTACGGGCCCTACGGCGACATCAAGGACGTCGCAGGGCTGCGAGACCCAGTTCCGGGCCGCGTTCCTGCTCGGCTGCGTGGGCGCCTGGTCGCTGCACCCGGTCCAGATCGAGATCGCCAAGAAGGTCTTCTGCCCGCCGCCGGACGAGGTCAAGTTCGCGAAGAAGGTGCTCGAGGCGATCCCCGACGGCCGCGGCGTCCACATGATCGACGGCAAGATGCAGGACGACGCCACCTGGAAGCAGTGCAAGGTGATGGTGTCGCTCGCGGAGATGCTGGCGCAAGAAGGACCCCGAGCTCGCGAAGGCCTACGAGCTGAACTGAGGGAGTCAGGCGGCCGCTACTCCGGCGCCTTCCACGGTGTTGAAGCGGAGCCATGAAGACCCTCCGCCTCAGCTCGTTCTGCGCTCGCGGCGCTGGCGCTGTCCTGGCGTCGGCCGCCGCGGCCGCGCCCATGGAGGGTCCAGCCAGATCGCGGCGCCGGGCCCGTATCGAGCCGCGGCGTCGACGTGCTGCCGAACGGCCGCGCCGCGGTGCTGCATCAACGCCGCGCCGGCGCGTCGAATCGGCTCGAGCTGAGGATTGGCCGCAACACCGCGCCTGCTCGACCAAGGCCCGCACGCCTTCCTCTCGGCCGACGTCCAGCACGACGCCCGCGGCCGGCTGGTGGTCGTCTGGCGGCGCATCGCCGCCGGCGCGATCCAGGCCTTCGCGCTGGACGCCACGAGGCGGAAGGCAGCAGGTGAGCGCGGCGCAAGAGCGTCAGCCATCTCTCGCTCTCCGTCGCCCCGCACGGTGGCGCGGCGCTCGTCTACTGCGTCGCCAGCGGGTATGTTCCTCGCCCGCGGCTCCTCGGGCCGCGGCTTTCAGCGCACCGGCGGCGGTCGCCGTCCAGGCGACTGCCCGCCGCGCAGCCAGGAGTCGCCGTCTCGAGCGGCGGACGGGTGGTCGTCGCCTGGAGCGACGGCCAGGCGGATCCTGGTCCGATCTGCGATCGGCGCGGCGCCGCTCGGCGCCGCACAACCGGTGAGCCTGCGACCCGCGGCGCGGGCAGAACACCCTGCTTCCCGGCGTGCCGGAGGTCGTCATGACGAACGGCGGCCGCGCCGTGGTGGTGGTCTCCTCATCCGAGCTCAGAGGCTCCTCGCCGGCGCCCGATCAGACCCCAGTGGTCGCAGACCGCCGGGTCGAGGCGTTCGACTGGCCGCGGCACGGCGCCGCGCCCGAGCGCCGGCCGCGACGCTCTCGCGCGGAGCGTCAGCCGGAGATGCCGACGTGGTCGCGCAGGGAGGATCGGCCGTGATCGCCTGGACGCAGCGTCCGCAGGGCGCCCCGCGTTCCCTGTGGACCACGCCGCTGGACCCGGGCGGGCCTCCAGCGGCCGAACGTCTATGACACCCGCATGCTGGACCTGCCGGTGCTCCTGGCACCCGCGCCACGTGGCGCGGTCGACGCCTTCTACAGCACCGCCCAGCGGTGGTTCACGGTGCGGCTCAACGCTGCCGGCCTCTATCGCGGTACCTCCACCGTGACCGCCGCCCGGCATGCAGGTCGCCGCTCGATCGACGCCGCCGCCGCCGGGCCCGCATGCCGCCGCCGCCTGGACCGTGCGCAATCCCGGCACATATCGTCCAGGTCGCGCGCCCGGCGCGCTCGAGCGGCTCGAACACCCGTCCAGCGCATGCGCATTCCGGGTTTGCACGCCGGGTTGCAGCGTTAGGAGGCATCCGCACTCCGGACGAGGGCAAGACCGATGCGGCAATTCCCAGGGAAGGGAGCTCAATTGCGCTTCTCACGTTCGACCTTCGCGTTTGCACTAGTGGCCATGGTGGCCTTTGCGGCAGCGGCGCCGGCAGCAGCGACGGCGGCGGTCCCCACACGGTCCAGCCCGGCGAGACCCTCTGGTCGATCGCCGCGGCCAACAACTTCACGACCCGCGCCCTGGCCGCCTACAACGGCCTGTCCGAGGACGCCCAGGTCGTGCTCGGGAGCACGATCCAGATCCCGTCGGAGGCTCGAGGCAGCCGTCCGCGCTCGGGACTGCACCGGTGGCCGGCCCCGCCCGGGGGCGACGGCGACAGCGCGCCGCCCCGCCGCCGGCCGGCGGCTACACCGTGCGCCCGGGAGACACCCTCTCCGGGATCGCCGCCAGCAGCGGCGTGACCGTGGGCCAGCTCGCCTGGATGAACGGCCTCGACCCGGCGCAGGTGTTGCAGGTCGGTACCGCCTTGAAGCTGCCCGACCGGGGCTGAAGTGGCAGCCCCGAGCGCCGCGCAGCCCGCACCGTCGACGGTGCCTCAGGCGGCCCCCAATCCCACCCCGACCCAGATGACCTCGGGGCAGGTCGGGGAGATCGCCTCGCAGCACGGCATCTCTCCCTCGCTCGCGGCGGCGGTCGCCTGGCAGGAGAGCGGCTTCAACAACAACGTCGTCTCGTCGGCCAATGCGCGCGGCGTGATGCAGGTGCTGCCCGGGACCTGGACCTGGGTCGAGCAGAACCTCGCCGGACAGCGCCTCGACCCCAACTCCGCGTATGACAACGTCAGCGCGGGCAGCATGTACCTGGCCCAGCTCCTCCGTGACGCCGGCGGCGACGAGACGGTCGCGGTCGCGTCCTACTACCAGGGGCTTGGCTCGGTCCGGTCCGTCGGGTTGCTGCCCGAGACTGAGCGTTACGTCGCGAACGTGATGGCGCTGCGCGGCCGCTTCGGGGGACCCTGACCCGAATGCGCGCCCGCACCGGCATCGTCGCTGGCGCTCACCTTGCTGGCGGCGATGCCGGGGCCGGCGCGTGCCGCGGGCAGCGAGGAGGTCGCGGCGCTGCAGGTGGCGCTGCGCGGCGTCGGACTATACGGCGGCACGATCGACGGCGTACGCGGCCCGGGAACGGCATCCGCGGTGACCAGGTTCCAGGCCGCGCACGGTCTCGTCGCGGACGGAGTCGCCGGGGCCGCCACCCGGCGTGCCCTCGGCCGACGCGGCGGCCCCGCGCTCGGCACGCGCACCCTGCGGGCGGGCGCCTCCGGGCTGGGACGTCGCCGCCCTCCAGTTTCGCCTCGCCTGGCGAGGCTTTCCGTCCGGAAAGCTCGACGGGGGCTACGGCGGGCGCACCGCGGCGGCGGTCTCCCGCTTTCAGCTGTGGGCGGGCCTTGGCGCCGACGGCGTCGCCGGCCCATCGCACGATCGCGGCGCTGCGGCAGCCGATCAGGCGCTCGCCGATCTGGCTGCTGGCGCCGATGAACGCGCGCATCAGCGACCGCTTCGGCCCGCGCGGGGACATGTTCCACCCCGGCATCGACTACCCGGCGCCCTCGGGCACCTCCGTGCGCGCGGCCGGCCGCGGCACCGTGACGTTCGCGGGCTGGGACAGCGGCGGCTACGGCAACCTCGTCGTGATCCTGCATCCACGCGGGGTCCGCTCGATGTACGCGCACCTCTCCCGCATCGGCGTGAGGACCGGCCAGAGCGTGGTCGCCGGAACGGCGATCGGGGCCGTGGGCTCGACGGGCTTCTCGACCGGCCCCCACCTTCATTTCGAGCTGAGGTTGGGGACGGCGGCGATCGACCCGCTCACAGCTCTGCGCTAGCCGTCTGACTGACCTCCGTTGAGATGATCGATTCCCCCTCCGTGCCCCCGCGGATGAGGCTGCAAAGCGGCGCTTAGCGGCGTCCTCGGGCTCGCCCATGCACGACATGGGCTGCGCTCTGCGTCCTTGCTCAGCTTGCTTTTCGCGCCCCCGCAGGGACACGGAGAGGAAACCGATCATCTAGGGTTCCGTCCCCGAATATGAGGTTCTTCGAGTACGAGTCGCGCGAAATCGTGAAACGCGCGGGCATCCCGGTGACGAATTACGGCTTCGCGCGCACGGCCGAAGAGGCGCGCGACTTCGCCGAGGAGATCGGCGGCCCGGTCGTGATCAAGTCGCAGGTGCTGACGGGCGGCCGCATGAAGGCCGGCGGCGTCAAGTTCGCCGACACGCCGCAGGAGGCGAGCGCTCACGCCGAGGAGATCCTCGAGCTGGAGATCAACGGCCACATGCCACGGGGTGTGCTGGTCGACCCGAAGGCGCAGCTGAAGCAGGAGTACTACGCGGGCGTGGTGTGGGACGGGACCCGCAAGCGGCCCGTGATGCTCTTCAGCGACATGGGCGGCATCGACATCGAGGAGGTCGAGGCCCAGCATCCCGAGCACATCGGGCGCGGGCACCTGTCCAACCTGCTCGAGGTGCCCGACTTCCGCGCCAAGGAGGTCGTCGCCCAGACCGGTGTCACCGGACGCCAGCTCACGCGCATCACCCCGATCCTCTCGCGCCTCGCGCGGCTCTTCTCCGAGTACGACATGACGCTCGCCGAGATCAACCCGCTCGGAGAGCTCGAGGACGGCAGCTTCGTCGCCCTCGACGCGCACATGGAGATGGAGAACGAGGCGCGGCCCCGGCAGCGGGCGCTGCTCAAGGAGCTCGGCGTGGGAGACGAGGAGACCCGCGAGGCCCGCGAGGCGACCGACTTCGAGATCCGGGGCGAGCAGGTCGACGCCATGGACCACCGCGGCGTGGCCGGCAACGTGACCGAGTTCGACGGCAACCTCGGCCTCGTGATCGGCGCCGGCGGCGGCTCGCTGACGCTGTTCGACGCGGTCCGCAAGTACGGCGGCAAGCCCGCCAACTACTGCGAGATCGGGGGCAACCCATCGGTCGCGAAGGCGGCCGGCCTCGCCAAGCTGGTGCTCACCAAGCCGGGCGTCGACAAGATCGCGGTGATGATGAGCATCGTGTCCAACACCCGCGTCGACATCGTCGCGCGCGGCGTGGTGAAGGCCTGCCTCGAGCTGGGCTTCGACCCGGCGGAGAAGATCGCGATCTTCCGCATCCCCGGGGCCTGGGAGGACGAGGGCTTCAAGATCCTCGAGAAGTACGGCGTCGAGTACTGCGACCGCTCGGTGTCGATGCACGAGGCCGCGCGCCGCGCGGTGGAGAAGATCCAGGCGGTCGCGCATGAGCATCCTCATCGACGAGAACACCACCTTCATCGTGCAGGGCATCACCGGCCGCGAGGCGGTCAACCTCACCCGCGAGTGCCTCGACTACGGCAGCGGCGCCAAGGTCGTCGGCGGCGTCACGCCCGGGCGCAAGGGCCGCGACGTGCACGGCGTGCCGGTCTTCGACACGGTCGAGCAGGCGGTCGAGCACCACGGCGCGCCGATCAACGGCTCGGTCGTCACCGTCCCCCCCGCCTTCACCAAGGACGCGGTCTTCGAGGCGCTCGAGCACGGCATCGAGCTGATCGTGATCGTGACCGAGCGCATCCCCCGCCGCGACGTCGCGCAGATGGTCGAGCTCGCGGGCCCAGCAGGACGCGCGCATCATCGGCCCCAACTGCCTCGGCGTGATCGTGCCCGACGTGATCAAGATGGGCGGCATCGGCGGCCCGGCGAAGGACGCGGCCAAGGCCTACACACCGGGACCGGTCGGCGTGATGTCGCGGAGCGGCGGCATGACCACGGAGATCTCGAGCACGCTCACGGCCGCCGGGCTGGGCCAGTCGACCGCCGTGTCGATCGGCGGCGACGCGATCATCGGCTCCACCTACACCGAGTTGATGCCGCTCTTCGAGGCCGACGAGCAGACCGAGGCGATCGTGATCTACACGGAGCCGGGCGGGCGCATGGAGGCCGAGCTCGCCAGGCACGTGACCGAGACCAACTCGCGTCTGCCGATCGTGGCTTTCATGGCCGGGCGCTTCATGGACGAGATGCCGGGCATGAGCTTCGGCCACGCCGGCACGATCGTGGAGGGCAAGGCCGACACGGCGGCGGAGAAGATCACGCGGTTGCAGGAAGCCGGCATCACGGTCGCCGAGGAGATCGCGGAGATCCCGGACCTCGTGAAGGAGCGGCTGGGATCGCAGGTGGCCACGTGAGCGCGGGGACCTCACCGAAGTCGTTGTTCATCGACGTCGAGGTGGACGAGCAGGCCGCGCGCGACCCCGAGCTGGCGCAGAAGCTCGCCGAGGTCTGCCCGGTGGACATCTTCGCCCAGGCCGAGGACGGCACGCTGAAGATCGTCGAGGGGAATCTCGACGAATGCGTGCTGTGCTACCTGTGCGTCGAAGCGGCGCCCGAGGGCACGGTGCGCGTGATCAAGCTGTACGAATAGACCGACCAGGTTCTCCCAGCAGAGTTCCGGGCTCCTCTTTCCTGCCCAAATGCTGCTGCTGCCCGGCGAGAATGACACGCCGTGATCATCGGACTTGCCCTCGCCGTGGCGTGCGCGCTCGGGACGAACATCGCGTTCCTGTTCAAGCATCGGGGCGCGGTGTTGGCGCCGCCCGTGCGTGTTCGGCACCCGCTGCGAAGCGCCGCCGACCTCTTCCGCTCCAAGTGGTTCGCGCTGGGGTGGGTGGTGGCGGTCGGCGCCTGGGTGCTTCACGTCGCCGCGCTCGCGTTGGCGCCGCTGTCGATCGTGCAGGCCGTGCTTTCCGGCGGGCTGGTCTTCCTCGCCGTGCTCGCCGAACGCTACTTCGGCTTCCACCTCGGACGCCGGCAATGGATCGGCCTGTTCATCACCGCAGCCGGGCTGGTCGTCATCGGGCTCACCTCGGGTTCGCACGCCGGCGAACCCCCGGGCTATGCGCTGGCCGCGTTGATCACGGTGGAATGCACCGTCCTTTTCCTCGCCACCGGGCTCGCCGCGTTCTCCAGCCGCCTCGGCGTCGGGCCCGCGGGGGAGGGCATGCTCCTCGGGGTAGCCGCCGGTGCGCTGTTCGGCGTCTCCGACATCGCGATCAAGTACTTGACCGACGCCGCTGCAGGACGGGGTGCTCGAGCTCGTCAGCCCGTGGTTGGTGGCGGCGATGGCTGCCTCGGTCATCGCCTTCTATGCCTCGGCCGGCGGCTTGCAGCTCGGCCCGGGTGTCCAGGTGATCGCGCTCACCTCGGTCGCGGCCAACCTCACCGCGATCATCGGAGGCATTCTGGTCTTCCGCGACCCGGTCGGCGCGGGCGCGGTCGAGATCACCGCGCGCATGGCCGCCTTTTGCCTGGTGATCGTGGGCGCTGCGCTGATGCCCGCGCCCATGCGAGCGACTCGCGAACCCACCGCAGCGACCAAATGACTGCTGAGTGGTTTCTTAGATGCGCGGCGGGCGCTTCGGCTTGCGCTTGCCCTTCACGCAGGTGCGGTACTTGCGCGTGCCGCGCAGTGTGTCGCCCTTGGTCGTGAGGATCACGATCCGGACGAAGAAGGTGCCCTTCGGCAGCCCGCGCAGATCGACCTTGGCGGTGGTGCGGAGCTTGTTGAAGAGCTTCCGCTTGAGCGTGCGGACCCGCTTGCCGTTGACGAACACGAGCGCCGTCTGGATCTGGATGCCGCCCGGCTGGCGGAGCCTGATCCGGAACTTGCGCCGGCTCACGCACTTCTTGTTCGAGGGCAGCCCGACGACCGCCCCGAAGCCCGGCTTGTTGACGATCGTGCCGCCGCTGATGGTTCCCTCGGCGAACAGCGTCTCTGGCGCGGGCGGAACGCTCGAGTCGCGCTCCGCGACCTTGAGCGCGCTCCCCGGCGGCGGCTCCTGGAAGGAGTTGTGGGTCGGGCAGCAGTTGATGTCGTCGCTGGTCCCGATTCCGTTGACCGAATCCTGAAACCCGAGCGCCCGACCCTCAGGGGTGAGGCTGAACGGCGCCCGGACCTGCTTGCCGCCGATCCCGATCGGCACGAACTGGTAGTAGGGGTCGGTGGGGTCGTCGCCCTGAATGTCTCCGGCGAGCGCGAAGATCCCGCCGCCCTGGTTGAAGAAGGCTGCGATGTCGGCCTTGCGCGCGGTCAGCGCGGCGGAATCGGCGGTGCTGCCGCCAAGGTTTATCGCGTCGCCACCGGAGCCCACGACCATCGCGCTGTAGTTGGCGGTCGTCAGGCGGAGCGCATTGAACGCGGCGATGTTCGCGCTCGGGCAAACCACCTCGTGCAGGCCGCCCACGCTCGCGGCCACGAGCGCCCTTGCGACGTTGCCGCCGGACGAGCAGTCGAGCACCAGCATCTTGCGCGACGGTGTGGGCGCACCGCCGCGGACGTAGTTGACGGCGACCTGGATGAAACGGCACTGGCCGGGCCCGTCGAACCCGGAGCAGTGGCTGTCGGCGTCGTGACCGGTCGCGATCAGGCGACCGGCAGAGGCCGACGAGGGCAGCGCAAGCACGACGACTGCTGCCGCCAAGGTCAACCCCGCTGCAAACGACCGACGCATCCCCTCCCCACGAGCGTAGGCGCGGCGACTTCGTGCGGTCAACTGAAATTTCGGAAGCCGTAGCATCCCGCCGATGCCCGGCTCGACCTTCAACTTCACGATCGACGTGCTCGAGCGCCTGGCGCGCGAGCGCGGTACAGACGAAGCGCTGCGCGCGATCGACGCGAACGGGTCGGTGCAGAGCTTCTCGTTCGCGGACGTGGCGGAGCGGGCGGCGCGGGTGTCGGGCGGCCTGGCGGCGCCTCGGCGTCGGACGGGGCGACGTGGTCGCGACGATGATGGGAGCTCGGCCCGAGTGGGTGTTCTCGCTGCTCGGCGCGTGGCGGCTCGGCGCCGTCGTGCTGCCGTTCTCCGAGCAGCTTCGAACGAAGGACCTTGCGATGAGGCTCCGTGACGCACCGACGCGTGTGGTGCTGGCGGCCGGTCGCGACATGGAGGCGCTCGCCGCCGCGATCGAGTTCGTGGAGGAGAAACCGGCGCTGCGAGACGTCGATGCCGGCGAGCTGCCGGACGGCGAGCCGGCCGAGCCGGTCGCGACCGGCCTCGAGGACCCGGCGCTCGTGATCTTCACGTCCGGAACCGCGGCCGTGGCTCGCGGCGTGCGTTCACCTCCAGCGCTACCTGCGCGGGCAGGCCACCCAGGCGGAGCACTGGTATGGGCCAGAGCCGGGCGAGCTCGCCTGGTGCACCGCCGCCAGTGGGTGGTCCAAGTCGGCTCGCAACGCGTTCGTCGCTCCCTGGATCAGGGGCGCCGCGTGCCTGCTGTCGGAGGGGCGCTTCGATGCGGACGCCCGCATGGCGATCCTGGCCGAGCACCAGGTGAATGTGCTGTGCCAATCGCCCACCGAGTACCGGATGATCGCCGCCGGCACATCGCTCGAGGCATATGAGCTGCCGGCGCTGCGGCGCCTCGTATCGGCCGGCGAGCCCCTCAACCCCGAGGTGATCGAGGTCTTCGACGCAGCGTTCGGCCTCGCGATCCACGACGGATACGGGCAGACCGAGACCGGCCAGCTCACGGGCATGCCGGTCGGCGAGCCGGTGCGCAGGGGGTCGATGGGAAAGCCGCTGCCGGGCTTCGGGCTGCAGGTGGTGGACGAGGAGGGCGCCGCCGCCGACGATGGTGAGCTGGCGCTGGACCCCGCGACCGTGCCCACGTTCTTTCGCGGCTACCTGGGCCGGGAGCCGTTCGGCGAGAAGCTTTGGCGCACGGGCGATCGCGTCCGCCGTGACGAGGACGGCTTTCTCTGGTTCGAAGGCCGGCTCGACGACGTGATCCTGTCGGCGGGATACCGGATCGGGCCGTTCGAGGTCGAGTCGGCGCTCGTGGAGCACGCAGCCGTCGCAGAGGCGGCCGCGGTCGGCTACCCCGACTTCCGGCGCGGGTCGGTGGTGCGGGCGGTCGTGGTCCTGCGCGAGGGATTCCGGCCCTCAGCCGAGCTTGCGGCCGAGCTTCAGGACCACGTGAAGGCTGTCACGGCGCCTTACAAGTACCCGCGGATCGTCGAGTTCCGCAACGAGCTTCCGAAGACGACCAGCGGCAAGATCAAGCGCGCGGAGCTGCGAGCGGCCTGGAGCTGAGGCGAGCAGCGCGCCGTTAGCATGGCGCCGGATGGGCATCCTGACCATGCACGCCGAGATGCACCGAGAGGTGTTCGCGCTGCCGGGCATGCTGGAGGAGCCGTTCCTGCAGATCGGCTACCAGATCATCGCGGGCAAGAACCCGCCTGACGACCTCGACTACTCCCGACGTCGAAACGAATAGGCTCCAGGCGCGGGGGGTGCACGTACATCACCGCGATCGACTACTTCGATCACAAGGCCGACTCTGCGCTATGACCTCAACCTGCCGGTCTGCCGGAGCATCGAGCACGAGCGCTACCAGACGGTCATCGACTTCGGCACGATCGAAGCACCTCTTCTACACGCGTCAGGCCCTCGAGAACTGCATGCGGATGGTCCGCGAGTGGGCGGCCCTGGGTCACTCTCCCAGTCGCACCGTAGCGTCCCGTGAGTCCGTCAACGGCTACTGCGGTCACGGTCTTCACACCTGTCGAGCCGTGGGTCATGACGCGATGCGATGCAGATCAACAGACTTCGAGATCGTGTATCAGCAATTCACGTCGACGCGCACGCTCGGGTGCTCCCCAAGATCGACCATCAGCGAAGGACGCTCAGAACGCGTTGGTCTGGCTCTGTGGGTAGGAAGACAGCCTCGATGGGCGAGTTCCAGAAGTTTCCGCAGCAGGATCTGTGGGACGACGCTTACCGGGCCGAGCAGAAAGCGTCGGCCGAGGGCTGAGCCCGGGACGTCACCGCGTCGCGATGCGCTTACAGGCGATCACGTCCTGGTGGGCCATTCCAGCCTCGCTCGTGTATAGCCGACGCAGCCGCAGGTCGGAATGCTCCTCGACTGTGTCGGGTGATCCACGAGGGCGACGCCAGCGACATGCCGGACAGTCGTCTGCCCGGGGTAGTCGGCGTACGCGAAGCCGTCTCGGTCGAACTGCTCCAGCATCGCCGGGATCTGCGTCGTCCGTCATCTCGTAGGTGAAGCTCCTTTGCCGCAGGCGCTCGGCCGACCAGCGTCCGAAGGCCGTGAAGACGAGCACTCCTCCGGGGGCGATGGTGCGCTCGTAGAGCGCGAAGAAGTCCCTCCATCGGCGGACATCGAAATGGCGTGAGGAGAGACCCGGACCAGATGAGGTCGAACGTGTCGTCGAGCGGGACGCTCGGCCGCCTCGAGCGCGGAGTAGACGGGCCGGGCTCCGAGGACGCGTGCGCAGAAGTCGACGCCCGCACGATTCAGGTCACACGCGGTCAACGCCGCCTCGGGAAACGCCGCCTTCAGGACCCGAAGCACCCGCCCGTGCGCCGGAGGGCATGTCCGAGGATCGCGGTCGAACGTGCTCGTTGCCCGCGGTCAGCTGAGCGAGCCGGATTGCCTGCAATGCCGACAAGCCGGCTGCGAAGTAGGCCTCGTCCCGGCCGTCCCAGTGCATCTCGTCTTCCGGCGAGATCTCGGTGACGACGCCGTCGGGGACTTGCTTGATCGCCTCTTGGAATGTCTGCATCGGCGTCAATCGTACTCACCGGATCTGCGGCCGCTAGGCTCTCTTTCGTGACGATCGAACACCCTCCCTCGGTCGCCGCGGCGCCTGAGATCGATCGCCGCCGCGTCCTGCAGCTGATCGACGAGCAGCGCGCGCTGCTCGCTGAGCGCACGCCGCGCTCGGGCGAGTACTTCGAGCGCGCCCGGCGCGTGATGCCGAAGGGCGTGCCCTCCTCCTTCCAGGAGAACGAGCCGTGGCCGGTCTACATCGAGCGCGGCACCGGCGCACAGGTCTGGGACGTGGACGGCAACGAGTACATCGACTTCCACAACGGCTTCGGCGTCATGTGTGTCGGCCATGCGAACCCGGTGATCGCCGACGCGGTCAAGCGCCGCGTCGATCAGGGCACCCACTTCGCCGCCCCGACGGAGGGCTCGATCGTCGTCGCCGAGGAGCTCACACGCCGCTTCGGCCTGCCGCAGTGGCGCTTCACCAACTCCGGCACCGAGTCGACGATGGACGCGATCCACGTCGCCCGCGGCGCCAGCGGGCGCGACGTGGTGCTCAAGATCGAGGGGTCCTACCACGGTCACCACGACGCCGTCATGGTCTCGGTCTATCCCCCGCTCGAGGCGCTCGGCGCCCGCGACGACCCGCGCAGCGTCCCGCACGGGGCCGGCTATCCGAAGGCAATCACCGACCTGACGCGGTCGGTGCCGTTCAACGACGCGGAGGCGCTCGGCCGGGTGCTCCAAAAGCTCGAGGGCCAGGTCGCCGCGCTGATCATGGAGCCGGCGATGATGAACATCAACATCATCCCGCCGGTACCCGGCTACCTGGAGGAGGTCCGCCGGCTGACGGCCGAGCATGGCGTCGCGCTCGTGTTCGACGAGGTGAAGACCGGGGCCACGATCTCTCCGGGCGGCGCGACCCAGCGCTTCGGTGTGACGCCGGACGTGATCACGCTCGCGAAGGCCACCTGCGGCGGCCTGCCCGGCGGCGCGATCGGGATGACCGAGGAGCTCGCCCGCGTGGTCGCCGACGGCACCGTGCACCAGTACGGCACCTTCAACGGCAATCCCCTCGTGATGGCGGCCGCCGCGCGCGACCCTCACCGAGGTGCTCGTGCCTGAGGCATACGAGAAGCTCGAGCGCACGAACGAGCAGCTCCTGCGCGGATGCGACCAGATCATCGAGCGTTACGGCCTTCCGTGCTACACAGAGGGCCTCGGCGCGAAGGGATGCGTGGTGTTCTCGTCGGAGCGGCTGCGCGAGTACCGCGACTACCTCACGAAGGTTGACGACGACCTCTCGACGCTGGCCTGGCTTGTGCACATGAACCACGGCATCTTCATGACGCCCGGCGTCGAGGAGGAATGGACGCTGTCGCTGGCGCACACCGACGAAGACGTGCAGCGCTATCTGGACGCCTTCGAGACGTTCGCCGGCTCACTCAACGGGTAGTCCCTGGCGAGATGGCAAATCGCCTGGCGGCCGAGACCAGCCCCTACCTCCTCCAGCACAAGGACAACCCCGTCGACTGGTATGCCTGGGGCGAGGAGGCGCTCGCCCGCGCCAAGGCCGAGGACAAGCCGATCCTCGTCTCGATCGGGTACTCGGCCTGTCACTGGTGCCACGTGATGGAGCACGAGTCCTTCGAGGACCCCGAGACGGCCGCCTTCATGAACGAGCACTTCGTGTCCGTGAAGGTGGACCGCGAGGAGCGGCCGGACGTCGACGCGATCTACATGCAGGCGGTGCAGGCCATGACCGGCCACGGCGGCTGGCCGCTGAACATGTTCGTCGATCCGGACGGCGTGCCGTTCTTCGGAGGAACGTACTTCCCGCCCGAGAGCCGGCACGGGATGCCGAGCTTCCGGCAGGTGCTCGAGGGCGTGGCACAGGCGTGGGAGACCAAGCGCGACGAGATCCGCGCCGCCGCGCCGCAGACCGTTGGGCGGCTGGCCGCGGCGTCGCAGGTGCGGCCCTCCGAGGAAGAGCTCACGCCCGAGGTGCTGGACGAGGCCGAGCGCACGCTCGCAACGCAGTTCGATGCAACCTACGGCGGCTTCGGCGGCGCGCCGAAGTTCCCGCCCGCAAGCGCGCTGGAGTTCCTCATGATGCGCGGCTCCGACGCCGCGCTCTCGATCGTCACGACCACGCTCGAGCGCATGGCGAAGGGTGGCATCTACGACCAGGTCGGCGGGGGCTTTGCCCGTTACTCCGTGGACGCGCACTGGCTTGTGCCCCACTTCGAGAAGATGCTCTACGACAACGCGCTGCTCGCCCGCACGTATCTGCATGCGTGGCAGCTGACAGGCAACGCCTACTACCGCCGGATATGCGAGGAGACGCTCGACTGGGCGCTGCGCGAGATGCGCGGGCCCGAGGGCGGCTTCTACTCGGCGCTCGATGCCGACTCCGAAGGCGAGGAGGGCCGGTTCTACGTATGGACTCCGGAGGAGCTGCGCGCCGTGCTCGGAGACGATGCCGACGCGCTCCTCCGCCACTGGGGTGCCGACCGCGGGCCGAACTTCGAGGGCCGCAACATCCTGCACGTGGCCGACAGCGACGTCGACCCCGACGTGCTCGCAAGAGCGCGAGAGAAGCTCTACGCGGTGCGCTCGGAGCGGGTCTGGCCCGGTCTCGACGACAAGCGCATCACCGCCTGGAACGCGCTCATGATCGCGGCGCTCGCCGACGCCGGCGCGGCGCTCGGGCGCACGGACTACATCGAGGCCGCGCGCGCCTGTGCCGACTTCATCGACCGGGACATGCGCGACGAGCAGGGACGGCTGCTACGGACCTACAAGGACGGTCGCGCGTCGCTCAACGCCTACCTCGAGGATCACGCGTTCCTGGTCGAGGCGCTGCTGGTCTTGTACGAGGCGACCTTCGAGACGCGGCGGTTCGTACGCGCGCGCGAGCTCGCCGACTCGATGATCGAGCGCTATCACGATCCGGACGGCGGTGGCTTCTTCACGACCTCGGGCGACCACGAGGACCTGATCGTGCGCCCGAAGGACTTCGAGGACCATCCGATCCCGTCCGGTAACTCCTCTGCCGCATACGGTCTGTTGCGCCTGAACGCGTTCATCGGCCGAGCGGCGGTACGAGGAGCGCGCCATCGAAGTGTTCAGGCTGTTGCACCAGGCCGCCGGGCGACATGCCCAGGCGTTCGGCCACCTGCTCCAGGCGATGCAGTTCCACTTCGCGCCGAAACGCGAGGTGGCGATCGTGGGCGAGACTCTCGATGCGCTGGCCGAAGTGGTCCGGCGCCGCTACCGGCCGACGATCGTGCTCGCCGGAATGGCTCCGAAGGAAGCCGACGCCGAAGCGGCAATCCCGCTGCTTGCCGGCCGTACGCCGGTGGACGGCAAGCCTGCCGCGTACGTGTGCGAGAACTTCACGTGCAGCCTTCCCGTCACCGAGCCGGAAGAGCTCGAGCGGCAGCTTCACGCCAGCGCCTAGAGATGCTGAGAGGGCTCGCCCGCGAGGCGATGCAGCAGAAGTTCGCCTCGCTTCACGAGTCCGACCCGGTCGAAGCGGCGCTCGAGCAGCTCGATAAAACCGCGGCCGGACAGGGATACGTGATCGGCGACGGCAACCGGTGGATCGGCGTCGTCCGCCGCGAGGAGGTCGCGGCAGCCGGGGACGGAGTCCCGATCGGCGCCCTTGCATCGCCTGAGGGAACGATCGCGCCGAGCGAACCGCTGGCGGCCGCACTGGAAACGATGGCGACGCGCCGCCTCAAACGGCTTCCGGTGGTCGACGATGGACTGCTCGTCGGTGTCTTGTGGCGCGAGCAGGCTGAGCGCTTCCTATCGCTGGCAGACCGGCTCGACTTTCCGCTGAGCAAACTCGTGGACGAGATTTCGCCGGACGACGAGATGTTCCCGGGAAACCTCTCCGTCTACCTGCGTACGGGGGCGTCTGGGCTCGAGTGCATCCGACGCGCGTTGGCTCTGACCGGGTCTTCCCAGCCGAACAGAATCCTCGATTTCGGCTGCGGTCATGGGCGTGTGTTGAGATTCGTGAAGGCCGCCTTTCCGGAATCGAAGCTGACCGCCTGCGACATCGAATCCTCCGCCGTCGAGTTCTGCGCGAACGTGCTCGGGGCGACCCCCGTGCAATCCAGCGCCCGGCTCTCCGACCTGCGTTTCGATACTCAATTCGACCTGATCTGGAGCGGGTCACTCCTCACTCACGTTGACGAAAGCATCTGGCGGCGACGCGCTCGATCTTTTCGGCTCACTGCTCGACGAGTCCGGAGTGCTGGCATTCTCGACCGCCGGGCCCTGGTGCGCCCGAGAACCTGAGCAACGGGCGGGTGAACTACGGGCTCCACCCAAGTGCTGTGGCGTCGTTGCTCGATCAGTATCGACGCGCCGGTTTCGGGTACGTGGACTACGCACAAGAGCGTGGATACGGCATCAGCCTTTCCTCGCCCGCAGTGGACGACGCGGATGGTCGAATCTCAGCCCGGCCTCAAAATGCTCGGCTATGACGAGCGCGCGTTCGATGCGCACCAGGACATAGTCGTCGCGGGATCGGCCTGGGGCTAGCTTTCCGCGGCGCTTCGGCGCTCCATCACGATCACGTCGCGCCAGCGGCCCTCACGCTTGCCGATCCGCTCCCGGACGCCGACGATCCTGAAGCCGAGCGACTCGCACAGCTCGATGCTCGCGCGGTTCTCCGGAAAGATCCACAGCTCCACCGTCCAGATGCCCGCTGCCTCGGCCCCCTCGATCATCGCCTGCGCGAGCTTCCGCCCCACGCCCTGGCCGCGGACGTCCTCGCGCACGTACATGCTGCCCTCGGCGACGCCTCGGTACGCGCTCTTGCGCTGCACGGGGCTGAGCGCCGCCCAGGCGACGACCTCCCCCCTCCCGTCACGCGCGACCAGGCGGCAGGCGTCCAGGTGCCCGGCGTCCCAGCGCTCCCAGTCCGGCACCTCCGTGTCGAAGGTGGCGTCACCCGTGGCGATGCCCTGCCGGTAGATCTCACGCACGCCCGCCCAGTCGCCGGCTCGCATCGGCTCGATCTCGAGGTCCATCGGAACACGGAGCTTCTCAAGGCCGCTACCGGGAGGCATCGGCCGTGCGGCCAAGGATTCGGCCTGCCTTCCGGCCCGCGTGTATAAGACAGGCGATGAGCGCTCCCACTTTCGACCAGCCGGCCGCGGCGGCTGGAACGCTCACGCTCGGAGACGCGATCGTCCGCAGGATCGGGTTCGGCGCGCGGTGGGTGACCATGCTCGGCCCCGAGCCCGGCCGCGCCCTGCTGCGGAGAGCACTCGAGCTGGGCGTCAACCTGATCGACACGGCCGACGTCTACGGCGGCGACAACGCCAGCGAGCGGATGATCGCGGACGCGCTGCATCCCTATCCCGCCGATCTGGTGATCGCGACCAAGGGCGGCCAGACGAGTCGTCGACGGACAACCGGTTGCCGGACTGCCGGCCCGAGTACCTGCGGCGAGGCCTGCGAACGAAGCCTGCGCGCGCTGCGGGTCGACACGATCGACCTCTACCAGCTCCACAACCCCGACCCGGACGTGCCGCTGGAGGAATCGCTCGGAGCGCTCGTCGATCTGCGCGACGAGGGCAAGATCCGCCTGATCGGGATCTCGAACGCGTTCCGCGAGCAGCTCGACCTCGCGCTCGAGGTGGCGCCGATCGTGTCGGTGCAGAACCAGTACAGCGTCGACAGCCGCCAATCCGATCCCGAGGTGGACGTCTGTGCCCGCCGCGGAATCGCGTACATGCCCGTGGGGGCCGATCCTGATGGGAGACCTGGCGCGCGCACCCGTGCTCGAGCAGGTCGCCGCCGACACACGGCGCCACTCCGGCGCAGGTTGCAATTGCATGGCTGCTTGCCGCGCTCGCCGGCGATGCTGCCGATTCCGGGCACGTCGTCGATCGAGCACCTCGACGAGAACGTTCAGGCTGCCGCGCCTGCGCCTCAGCGACGATGCGCTCGCGCGCCTCACCGCTGCCGGCGCCTGACCGCTACAGGATCGGCAGGTACCGGTCCATCTCCCACTGCGAGAGCTGGCTGCGGTAGTCCTCCCACTCCTGGCGCTTGATCTCGACGAAGCGCGTGAACACGTGCTCGCCGAGCGTCTTCAGGATCAGCTCGGACTCGGCCGCGATCTCGACCGCCTCGCCGAGCGTCTCCGGCAGCTGCTCGATCCCGAGCCGCTTGCCGCTCGTCCGGCGAGAGGTGGTAGAGGTTGCGCTCCATCGGCTCGGGCAGCTCGTAGCCCTTCTCGATCCCCTCGAGCCCCGCCTGCAGCAGCCCCGCGAAGCAGAGGTAGGGGTTGCACGACGGGATCGGGGCTGCGGATCTCGCAGCGCGTCGCCTGCTCCTTGCCGGGGTGGTAGAGCGGCACGCGGATCAGCGCGGAGCGGTTGCGGCGCGACCACGCCACGTAGACCGGCGCCTCGTAGCCGGGCACGAGCCGCTTGTAGGAGTTCACCCACTGCGCGAACAGCGCCGCGATCTCGCGCGCGTGCTTGAGCTGGCCGGCGATGAACGACTTCGCCACGTCGGACAGGTAGAACTGGTCGTTCTCGTCGTAGAACGCGTTGCGGCCCTCCTTGAAGAGGGACTGGTGCACGTGCATGCCCGAGCCGTTCTCGCCGTAGAGCGGCTTCGGCATGAAGGTCGCGTAGAAGCCGTACTTCATCGCGTATTCCTTCACCGTGATGCGGTAGGTCATGCAGTCGTCCGCCATCTTGAGCGCGTCCGCGAAGCGCATGTCGACCTCGTGCTGGGAGGGCCCGACCTCGTGGTGCGAGTACTCGACGTGGATCCCGAGCTGCTCCAGGGCGAGCACCGTCTCGCGCCGCAGGTCCGAGCCCGCGTCGAGCGTCGTGAGGTCGAAGTAGCCGCCCCTGTCGAGCACCTCGGGCGGGCCGCTCGAGGCGTCGGCCGAGCGGAAGTAGAAGTACTCGAGCTCGGGGCCGACGTAGAACTGCTCGAACCCCATCGACCGCATCCGCTCGAGCGAGCGCCGCAGCACCCACCGCGGGTCGCCCTCGTAGGGCTCCCCGCCGGGCACCTGGACGTCGCAGAACATGCGCGCCGGTCGGCCTTGTCCTCGGGCCGCCAGGGAAGGATCGTGGAAGGTCGCCGGGTCGGGCATCGCGATCATGTCCGACTCCTCGATCGGGTTGAAGCCCGTGATCGAGGACCCGTCGAAGCCCATGCCGCCCTCGAACGCGTCGTCGAGCTCTTCGGCGTTGATCGAGAAGCTCTTCAGCTGGCCGAGGATGTCGGTGAACCAGAGCCGGATGAAGCGGACGTCGCGCTCCTTCGACGATGCTGCTTGACGTCCTGCGCGGTCTTCGGCGCGTTGTCTGCCACGGCCAGCTCCTTCGCTCGAGGGATCGGCGGAGCGCCGTACCCTAGCGAGAGCGCGGCTTGCGACGCTAGGCGTGCGCTCAGTACTGCAGCCACTCGCGCGCCCAGGAGCGCAGCGCGCTCGACCGCCGGCTCGAGCGCGCGGCCCTTGGGCGTCAGCTCGTACTCGACCCGCACCGGGGACTCCTCGTAGACACTCGCGCGCCACGATGCCGCATGCCTCGAGCTCCCGCAGGCGCATCGAGAGCAGCCTGTCGGAGATCTGCGGGATCGCGTGGCGATCTCCGAGAACCGCATCGGCCCGCCGCAGCAGCGCGTGCACGATCGCCCCGGTCCAGCGCTTGCCGAGCAGCTCGACGGCCTCGTGGAAGTACGGGCAACACCGCCGCGACGGTCGCGGCTGCCTCGGGAGCCTGCTGGCGCCGTTGGAGAGGTGGACTTCCGCTGACGCTGTCGACGCGGTGCCCGCCATCCGGTCTAGGCGGCTTTGCCGAGCGGCTTGACCTCGCGCGAGGTGCCCTCGAGCGGGATCTCGCCGGCCAGCGTCACCAGCGCCGAGAAGTCGGCGAGCGCCACGTGGCCGAGCGCCTCGAGAATCTGCTCGTCGCTCCAGCCCTGCTCGCGGGCCTCCTCGTGGAGGTGAACCGGCACGCGCCCGCGGTTCTCGAGCAGCGCTCGAGGTAGCGCAGCAGCGCCTGCGTCCTTCTCGTCGAGCGACGTGAACTGCCGGGCGAGGTCGATCTCGTCCAGGCTCAGGCCGAGGTTGCGCGCGGCGCGTGCGTGCACGGCGACGTCGTACTCGGAGCCGCGATACTCCGCGACCGCGAGCGCGATGCGCTCCTGGGTCTGCGGGGGAAGCGTGCCGCGGCGAAGCTCGGAGCGCATCCGGGCGTAGGCGCGAAGCGCGGCCGGCGACCCGGCCAGCACGCCGACGAAGTTGTTGAGCTTGCCGCTGCCGGACAGCGCGCCCTTGAGGATCGGCGCGCTCTCGGGCGGGGCGGTCAGCTCGTCGTGAATGTCGAATCTGGAGATCTTGGGAGTCATCGCTTTACTTTCGGCTCCAGACTAACCAAACGGCCTATTCCTTACGAAGGTTAGTTAGTTTACAAAATAGGTTCGACGGCGCAAGTTTCACGCTGCGTCTAAGCAGCCTGCGGATGGGGGCGCGGTTTGGATCACGTTCGGCGGCCCCTGGGCTCGGAAAAGCGGCAATAAGGGAAGGAGCTGTGAGGCTTGACAGAGCCGCCACCGCGCGGCGCGCGGGCCGCCTCAGTGCACGGAGCGCAGCGCGCCCGTGGAGCGGAAACCGAGCCGCTTCGCGGCGGCCTCCGTCAGGTCCCAGGCGACGCCCTGCCGGAACGGCCCGCGGTCGATCACCGGGACGGTCACGAAGCGCCCGCCGTGGTAGAAGGTCACGCGGGTGCCGCACGGCAGCGTGCGGTGCGCGACTCCCATCGTCGCGCGGCCAAGGCGCTTGCCGCAGGCCGTGCGCTTCCCGTAGAAGCCCGGCCCGTACCACGTCGCCTTCAGGATCCGCATCAGCGCCACGAGCGCCGGCCGGGTCTGCGGACCGACGACGCCGTCGACCGCCAGCCCGGCGGTGCGCTGGAAGCGCTTCACCGATTGCTCGGTGGGCTCGTCGAAGGTGCCGTGCGGCACCAGCGGCCCGTAATCCTTCGCGCCCAGGATCTGCTGGAGCGTCCTGACGTCCTCGCCCACGGCCCCTCTGCTGAGGACACGCTGTCCCAGCTCCGGGGCAGGCAGCGCCCGCCGGAGCCGGGGCGATCACCGGGCGGCGTGTCCGCGCCTCCCGTCTCACCCTCGGAGCTGCCCGCGGCGAGCAGGATCAGCAGGATCCCGAGCAGGAACGCCCAGGCCGCCACCCGGTCGGGGCGCGGTCCGGACTGCTGGCGCTTGGATTGCGGTCTGCGGCGCTCGCTCGGAGCGGGCGCACGGCGACGCTCGAGGCGTCTGTCCAACGTTTCCTCTCTTTCTGGCGCTTACGGGGTTAGCTGACGGGCTCGCGCTGAAAGAGCTGCGCTACGCCGCTCGCGTCATGGCTCGCGGCGATTCGCCCCTTGCGGCGGCTGGAGACTGCTCCTGCCGTTCGCTTTGGTTCCCCCGCTCTCCGGTGCGCCTGTGGCGCTCGCACGGAGACTCAGCGGTCAGGTCCTGTTGGCGGATCCTTTCGTATGAATTCGCGTTCCTGCGTAGAAGCAGGGTTTTCGAGTCCCACTTCGAAGCGCGAGACTCTAGCAAAGACTCCGACAGAAAGTTAGTTCTAACTAGCTGACCGGCGTCAGCGGGCATCCAGCTTGGACTGCTCCTGCGCAGTGCGATCCGCCCAGGGCACCGCCTCCAGGCGCCCGTCGGGGATCGGCTCGCCGCTCTCGACCGAGATGCCGTAGGTCCCCTCCTGCACCCTCTGCTCGGCGCGCTCGATCGCGGCCAGCTCCTGCTGGAGGCGGTCGATCATCGAGCGATCCCGCTCGACCTCGAAGAGCTCCGTGCCGCTGTCGGCCGTGTGCTGGTCCACATTGGACAGCTCGCCATCGCCCCGATCGGAACGGAGCGAGGCCAGCTCCTGCTCGATTCGCTTGCGCTCCCGGTCGAGGAGCTCCTTGGCCCGCTGGGCGTCCATGCGGCCTAACGCTATATCAGTCGTCGTCGCGGCCGCGGAGTAGCTGCCGCAGCACGAAGTGGAGGATGCCGTCGTTGCGGTAGTAGAGCCATTCCTGCGGTGTGTCGATCCTGACCGTCGCGGTGAAAGACTTCTCGCCGCCCTCGGGTGAGCGCGCGACGACGGTCGTCTCGCGCACGTCCTCGCTCCCCGATGTCGGCGACGTCGAAGGTCTCCTGGCCGGTCAGGCCCGAGCGACTCGACCGTCTCGCCGGGCGAGAACTGCAGCGGCAGGACCCCCATCCCGACCAGGTTGGAGCGGTGGATGCGCTCATAGCTCTCGGCGATCACCGCGCGCACCCCGAGCAGCCTCGGGCCCTTTGCGGCCCAGTCGCGCGAGGAGCCCGACCCGTACTCCTTGCCCGCCAGCACCACGAGCGGCACGCCCTCGTCCATGTAGCGCATGGCGGCGTCGAAGATCGACATCTCCTCGCCGCTCGGGAAGTGAACCGTCCAGGATCCCTCCGCGCCGGGCACGAGCTGGTTGCGCAGGCGCACGTTGGCGAACGTGCCGCGCATCATCACCTCATGATTCCCGCGGCGAGAGCCGTATGAGTTGAAGTCCTTCTTCTCGACGCCGTGCTCGATCAGGTAGCGCCCCGCGGGGCCGTCCGGCCGGATCGCGCCGGCCGGCGAGATGTGGTCGGTCGTGACGCTGTCGCCCAGCAGAGCCAGCACGCGCGCGCCGTGAATGGGCTCGACCGGCGCGGGCTCCGGGCCCATTCCGTCGAAGTACGGCGGCTTCAGGACGTAAGTCGACTCTGGCCAGGCATAGATGTCGCCCTCCGGTATCTCGAGACCGTTCCAGCGCTCATCGCCCGCGTAGACGTCCGCGTAGCTGCTGCGGAACATGTCCGATTGCACGGCCTCCGCGATCACCTGCTGGACCTCCTGCTGCGATGGCCAGACGTCGCGCAGGTAGACCGGCTCGCCGTCGGCCCCCACGCCGAGCGGGTCGTTGACGAGGTCCATGTTCATGCTTCCCGGCGAGCGCGTAGGCGACCACCAGCGGCGGGGAGGCGAGGTAGTTCATCTTCACCTCGGAGTGGATGCGGCCCTCGAAGTTGCGGTTGCCGGACAGGACCGACACGGCCGCCAGATCGCCCTCCTCGATCGCGCGTGAGATCTGGTCCGGCAGGGGTCCCGAGTTCCCGATGCAGGTCGTGCACCCGTAACCGACGAGGTTGAACCCGAGTTTCTCCAGGTCCTCGGTGAGGCCGGAGCGGTCGAGGTAGTCGGTGACCACCTTCGAGCCGGGTGCGAGACTCGTCTTCACCCAGGGCCGTCGCCCGAGCCCGCGCGCGACCGCCTTGCGGGCGAGCAGCCCGGCGCCCACCATCACGACTGGGTTCGACGTGTTCGTGCAGCTCGTGATCGCCGCGATCACGACCGAGCCGTGATCGAGGTAGCACTGTGCCCCGTCGACCTCGACCTCGACCGCGGTGTCCGTCACCTGCTCCTGAACACCCACGGCGACGTGCCCGCCCTCGCCCGCGAAGCGGATGATGTCCTGGTCGACGGCCGAGTCCTGGGGACGCCGGCCGGTGAGCTGCTCGAGTTCGCGCGCGAACGAATCCTGTGCGTCGCGGAGCGGCACGCGATCCTGCGGGCGCCGCGGCCCGGCGAGGCTTGGCTCGACGTCTCCCAGGTCGAGCTCCAGCGTGTCGGTGTAGACGGCCTCCTCGGAATCGGCTTCGTGGAAGAGGCCCTGCTCGCGCGCATAGGCCTCGACCAGCGCGACCTGGTGGTCGGGACGCCCGGTGAAGCGAAGGTAATCGAGCGTGATCGTGTCGATCGGGAACATCACGCAGGTCGCCCCCTGCTCGGGGGACATGTTCGAGATCGTGGCGCGGTCCGCGAGCGGCAGTCCGGCGAGCCCGGCGCCGTAGAACTCCACGAACTTGCCCACCACGCCCTTCTGGCGCAGCATCTGCGTGACGGTCAGCACGAGGTCGGTGGCGGTCGCGCCCTCGGGCAGCGCGCCATTCAGCTTGAAGCCGATCACCTGTGGGATCAGCATCGACACGGGCTGGCCCAGCATCGCGGCCTCGGCCTCGATCCCGCCCACGCCCCACCCGAGCACGCCCAGCCCGTTCACCATCGTCGTGTGCGAGTCGGTGCCGACCAGCGTGTCCGGATAGGCGCTGCCGCCGGTATCGCCCTCCGCGCCGAACACCACGCGCGCGAGGTACTCGAGGTTCACCTGGTGGCAGATACCCGTGTCCGGGGGCACGACCGCGAAGTTGTCGAACGCCTGCTGGCCCCAGCGCAGGAACGCGTAGCGCTCGCGATTGCGCTCGAACTCGCGCTCGGCGTTGAACGTGAAGGCGTGACTGGTGGCGAACTGATCGACCTGCACGGAGTGGTCGATCACGAGCTCGGCCGGCTGCAGCGGGTTGATGCGCGCGGGATCGCCGCCGAGTTCGCCCATCGCGTCGCGCATCGCGGCGAGGTCGACGATCGCGGGCACGCCCGTGAAGTCCTGGAGCAGCACCCGCGCGGGCGAGTAGGCGATCTCGCGGCTCGGCTCGTCGGTCGCGACCCACTTGGCCAGCGCCTCGACGTCGGCCGCCTCGACCGTGCGCCCGTCCTCGTTTCGGAGGAGGTTCTCGAGGAGGATCTTGAGCGCGAACGGCAGTCGCGCAACGTCGTACTTGGCCTGCAGCGCCTCGAGCCGGTAGATCTCGTACTCGTGGCCGTCCACGGAGAGCGTCGACTTTGCTCCGAAGCTGTTCATACGCTCCTTCCTAGAGGGCGGGTGCTCTACCTCCACTCTATCTACCGACATATATGAGGCCCCCTTTCCGGGGACATAGGAAAGGCCCCCTCGCGGGGGCCCTTCCGACAGCAGACCTGTAAGCCGGATTCTGTCGAGAGCAACCATCTATCTCGGGCCGGCGTCTCCGCCGGCCTCCAGCGGCCCACCTGGACCTGGTCGGGCAAACTCGTAACGGTCCTGCTTGGCCTTGCACCGGGTGGGGTTTACCTCGGACGCGCCGTGTCACCACGGCGCCGGTGCGCTCTTACCGCACCATTTCACCCTTGCCGGCGAAGCCGTTCACGTGTGACGGCCCCACTTAGGCGGTGTCGTTTCTGTGGCACTTTCCCTCGGGTTTCCCCGGGTCGGCGCTACCGACCACCCTGCCCTTCGGTGTCCGGACTTTCCTCGAAAGCTCACCTCCTCGACCTGTTCAGGCCGGCAGACGACGCTTCCGCGGCTGCTCGGTCTGCAACCTCGAAGTCTAGCCGCGGCGTGTCCCGCTTTCCGGCAGAGAGCGCCGCCGCGGCCGGCAGGCCGAGCACGAGGCAGATGCCGGCCCCGCAGAGCAACGCGATCCGCACGTGGGAAGCGGTCACGCCGCCCGAGAGCGCCGCCCCCGCGAGCACGGAACCGAGCGCCGCCCCCAGCAGGCGGCAGGTCGAGAGCAGCGACGAGACCCGGCCGTGCTTTGCCTGCGGCACGGCGTTGAGTGCGGCCCGTGAGGCGGGCACGAACAGCAGTCCGATGCCGAGCCCGAAGGGGATCAGCACCGGCAGCGCGCCCGGGCCTTCGAGCGGCACGCCGGGGATCCCGAGCAGCCCCAGCGCCAGCGCGGTCAGCAGGAAGCCCGCCACCAGGGTCGGGCCCTCGCCGCGCTCATCCGACAGGCGCCCGGCGATCGGCGCAGCGACGCCGACCAGCACCGCGATCAACGTGAGCGCGGCTGCCGCCCCGAGCGCCGAGTAGTCGGCCGCGACCTGGAGGTATTGCTGCGCGAGGTAGAAGGCCCCGATCATCACCACGAACGTGAGCGCCGCCACCAGCGCTGCCGCGGCCACGACCCGTTGCCTCAGGCCGGCGGGGTCGGGGCTCTCGTCGGCGTGCACCGTCGGTGGTACGAACCGCACCAGTGCCCAGGCCACCGCCGCGCTCGCCGGCACGAAGAACCACCAGCACGCACGCCAGTCGATCGCGACCGTGAGCAGACCTCCGACGAGCGGCCCAACCAGGTTCGCCATGCCGGAGCTTGCCCCCCAGATCCCAAGCGCGGAGCCGCGCCGCTCGGGCGGGAACCCCGAGACCGCACCGGCCAGCGAGGCCGGGCTGACGAGCCCGGCGCCCGCGCCCTGCACGAGCCTTGACGCGACCAGTAGCTCGAAGCTCCCTGCGAGCGCACCCAGCGCGGCGCCGGCCGCGAACAACGCCAGCCCGTAGAGGCCCACGCGCCGCGACCCGATGCGGTCCACGAGCGCGCCGCCCGGGAACAGCATCAGGCCGTAGGCGAGGAAGTACGAGGTCAGGATCCACGCGAGCGTGTGCGAGCCCACGTCGAGCTCGCGGCCGACCGAGGGCAGCGCGACCGTGACGATCGTGCCGTCCATCTGGAGGAGCGCCGCGGCGGCCGCGCAGGCGGCGAGCCGCAGCCAGGCATCGCGAGCGATTGGGTGAGGTGCCGAGCGGGAGCGGGCGGGCATCCCGCCCATTGTCGCGGACTATGCGCTTGCTAAGCGGGCTCTAGGCGGGTGCCGCAGGAGCCGCACTGGAGCAGGTCCGCCCCCTCCAGCGACGAACGACGGCACGCCGCAGACCGGGCATGCGACGCCGTCGCCACGCGAGGCGTCGTACAGCGCGCCGACGACCACGTCGTCGAGTGTGCGTTCGTCCCCGACGCCGAACAGGCGGCCGTCGGCGCGCGCGTCTGTCGTGCGTTCCGCGACGGTCATCGTCAAATCCTCCGGAAGACCCCCACGACCTTGCCGATCACGCGTACGTCCGCGCTGCGGATCGGATCCATCTCCGGGTTCTCCGGCTGGAGGCGTACGTGGTCACGCTCCTTGAAGAAGCGCTTGACCGTCGCATCCTCGCCGACCAGCGCGACGACGATGTCGCCGTCCTGGGCCGTCTCCTGCCGGCGCACGACGACATAGTCGCCCGCCAGGATGCCCGCGTCCCGCATGCTCTCGCCTGCGACCCGCAGCACGTACTCGCCCTCGTCGCCCCCGGCAACCGCCGGCACCTGGACGTAGTCCTCGATGTTCTCCTCCGCGAGCACCGGCTGACCGGCCGCGACCTGACCGACGAGCGGCAGGCCGGCGTCCGGGGTGACCGCCCGCTTCGCCTTGTCGAACATCACCTCGATCGCGCGTGGCTTGGTCGGGTTGCGGCGAAGCAGGCCCGACTTCTGGAGGTTTGCCAGATGAGCGTGCACCGTCGAGGACGACGCAAGCCCCACCGCCTTGCCGATCTCCCGCACGGTCGGCGGGTACCCGTACTTGGACGCGTACCGCTGGATGAAGTCGAAGATCTCCTGCTGGCGCTTCGTCAGTTTCAGCTCAACCATGGGTCTGGGTCGCCTTTCGTGAAAGGAAATCCAGTGGATCGTTCGAACACATGTTCGTAGAGTAGCGGCCCCTCAGGACGGCATCAACCCCCGCTGGGCGCCGGAGACCCAAAGCTATAATCGCCCCCTCGCGCCTGTGGCGGAACTGGTAGACGCGCAAGGTTGAGGGCCTTGTGACCCGAATAGGTCGTGGAGGTTCGAATCCTCTCGGGC
>CAVWYB010000041.1:0-30312 GCA_963759145.1 uncultured Solirubrobacterales bacterium | reverse complement strand
GCCCTGGGGCTGGCCGAGTAGGCGATGTCGCAGGAGAACGTGGAGATTGTGCGTCGGCTGTACGAGCACTGGGCGCGCGGGGACTTTTCGGCTCCGGGCTTTTTCGATCCCGATGTCGTGTATTCGCGGATCGGTACCGAGACCCCAGGGATGGAGGGGAGTGGCGGGGTCTCGAGGCGATGTCGGCCGCGACCCGCGAGTATTTTCACGGCCTCCTGGACATTCGCAACGAGGCCGAGCGGATCATCGACCTCGGCGACGACAGGGTGCTCGTGCTGTGCCGGCAGACCGCTCGCGGCAAACTGAGCGGTGCGCCTTTCGAGCAAGAGCTCGCCGATCTGTTGACGCTGAAGGACGGCAAGATCGTGGGCATGGCCGCCTACTGGCGGCGAGCCGACGCCCTCGAAGCCGTGGGGCTGTCGGAGCAACCACCCGACTGACTTCTGAACCCGGTCCTATGTCGGAAGCGTCGTTCTGAGAAAGATCAGAGGCGCCTCTTGGACGCGGGCATGCGCGACGAGATCGTCGCGATGGCGGACCGCCTGTACGATCAATGTCAAGAAGAGCGCGGCAAGAAGAGCGCGCATTTAAAGATGGAACCTGAAACCGTAATACGGATTGCCCATCCGGAAGATCTCCCCGGCATCATGCAATTGCAGGCGCGCTCTTATGATGTTTCCCTGCATGAACCGGTTGCGCTGTTTGAAAGCATACTGAATCTTTCACCTGCCACCTGTTTTACCGCTTCATACGATGAAGATCTGGCAGGCTATCTTCTTACCTATCCGGTCCCGGATAGGTATAAAGATTTTGGCAAGAAACTTCCTGTTGTCACAGGCGGCGAAACAACGCTTTATATCCATGATTTATGCGTCAGTCCCGAACAGCGGGGCAAGGGTATCGCCCGCCTCTTATATGACGGGATGATCGAATCTCTGGGCCCCATAAAATTCAAAAAGATTGTTGCCGTCGCAGTGCAGGACTCGACCGGTTTCTGGCAAAAATGCGGCTTCGAAATCGGCGCGCCTTACACGTACCCGGGAGGCGCAGCCGGGTACGTCATTACCAAAGTCATTTTGTAAGACTCGCCTGAGCCCTAATCGATCGGCAGGGTTCGAGGCAGCCCGAAGTGTCGGAAGACAGCGGTGTCGCCGAACCAGGTGATCGCCGCGATCTCGTCCCCCGCGAGCGTCAGCACGATCAGTCCGTAAGGGCGGGCGATCGCCGCGTGCGCGTCCGGCAGGTAGCAGCCGAACGCCGGCTGGCTGTTGGCGCGGGTCGGCACGACGCGCAGCGGCGACGCCGCGCAGCTCTGCGCGGTGGCGCAGGAAGGCGGCGATCGCCTCGTGGCCCTGGTACTCGAGCGGCTGCGGCGGCATCGTGAGCAGCGCGTCGTCGGTCAGCAGCGAGACGACGTCGTCGACGTCGCCGCTCTCGACGGCGTCGGCGAACCGCCCGACCAGCTCGCGCTCGCGGGCGGAGTTCGGCTGCGGCGCGCGATCGCGGTCGGCGGCCGGCAGCCGCGCGCCGAGCGCGGCCCGGGCCCGCTGCAGGGCGCCCTTGACCGAGGCCTCGCTCGTGTCGAGCATGTCGGCGACCTCGGCGGTGCGGAAGCCGAGCACGTCGCGCAGCACGAGCGCCGCGCGCTGGCGGGGCGGCAGGTCCTGGAGCGCGACGATGAACGCCAGCTCGACCGCCTCCCTGGCCTCGTAGCGCGCCTCCGGCCCCGGGGAGCGATCCGGGATGTCCTCGAGCAGGACGTCCGGGTAGGGCTCGAGCCAGACCGGCTCGATCTGGCGTGTGGGCTCGGGCGGCTCCACCATGGCCTGCACCTCCCGGGGGCGGCGCGACCGGTCGCGGAGCGCGTTCAGGCAGCGGTTCGTCGCGATCCGGTAAAGCCAGGAGCGCACGGAAGCTCGGCCCTCGAACGCCTCGAGCCCGCGCCAGGCCGCCAGCAGCGTCTCCTGCACGAGGTCCTCGGCGTCCTGCACCGAGCCGAGGATCCGGTAGCAGTGGAGCTGCAGCTCGCGCCGGTAGGGATCGGTGAGCTCGCGAAACGCCTCCTCGTCCCCCGCGCGCGCCCGCGCGAGCGTGGCCTCCTCTACCGCGCCCGGCACGAGCTCCTTGCATCGGCTTGTCCCGTCGCGGTCATCACCAGTAAGGACACCAGTTCCTCCGGAATGGATCGGCCGTTCCGTTCTCGCCGCCGTCGGTGTCTGAACTGACATGCACCTGGAGGCGCGTTTGCACCACGACGAGCTAGGAGAGTAATGATGGGGAAGATCGTCATCACCGAAAACGTCTCGCTCGACGGAGTCATCGAGGACCCGACTGGTGTCGAGGGCTCCAAGCGCGGCGGCTGGTTCTGGGAGATCGATCGCGGCGAGGACGGCGAGAAGTTCACGCTCGAGAAGGCGCTGGGAACTCAGGCCTTGCTATTGGGCCGGCGGAGCTACGAGTTTTTCGCCGCGACGTGGCCATCTCGGGGCGGCGAGTCTCGCGGACAAGTTGAACAGCCTCCCCAAGTACGTCGTGTCCTCGACCCTGGAGGATCCCGACTGGAACAACTCGACCGTACTGAAGGGAGACGTGGTCGACGCGGTCTCGACGCTAAGCAAGAGACAGAGGGGGAAATCGTGGTCCTCGGCAGCCCCTCGCTGGCGCGCACGCTGATCGAGCATGATCTCGTCGACGAGCTCAGGTTGATGGTCTACCCGGTCGTGCTCGGCGCCGGCGAGCGCCTGTTCGGCGAGACCAGCGACAAGATATTCATGCGCCTCGTCGACACGAGGCCCGTCGGTAGTGGCATCGCCATCCTCATCTACGAGCCCGTCGGAGACGCCGAGCCGGCGGCGGACAACGCCAGCCTCCAGGACAAGCGCGCGGCCGCTCTCCACCAGGCGGGCATTCGAGAGAGCGCCTAGAGAGCGCTCGAGAAGGAGGCAATACGCGATGACAGATCACAGATCGGCAGCCGCGAGAAGTGGGAGGCGGCCCGCGCCGAGCTTCTTCAGCGCGAGAAGGAGCACACGCGGATGGCACATGAGCTCGCGCGCCAGCGCCGCGAGCTGCCCTGGGTCGGATCGAGAAGGAGTACCGGTTCGACGCGGACGATGGGACGCGCACGCTGGCGGAGCTCTTCGATGGCCGTTCCCAGCTTCTCGTCTATCACTTCATGTTCGGACCGACGTACGAGGCGGGGTGCCCGACCTGCTCGTCGATGGCCGACGGCCTCGACGGTCTCTTGCCGCACCTTCATGCCCGGGACCTGACGCTGCTGTTCGTTTCGCTGGGGCCGCTCGCGAAGCTCCAGGCGTACAAGCGGAGGATGGGTTGGAGCATTCCCTGGGTCTCGTCGGCGAACACCGACTTCAGCTTCGACCTCGGCGCCTCTATCCCCGTGGACAGGTACGCCAGCAAATGCCACCCGAGGACGAGTTACCGCCGATCGCGGGGCAGAATGCGACAGCCAGCGGGACGGACGTCCCCGCATACATTTCGGAGATCCCGGCGGCCAGCGCTTTCGCGCTTCAGGACGGCGCCGTCTAACCAGACGTATGCGACCACTTGGCGCGGGGTCGAGTTCCTGATGCCCTACTACCCGATCCTCGACCGGGCGCCGAAGGGACGCGACGAGGGCGATGCGTTCCAGACTTGGATTCGTCGCCACGACGAGTACGCCTGAGTCAGAGGACCGGCCAATAGCGAGTCCGTCTAGCCCTACACGCCAACGGTGTTGTGAGTTGGGACCGTGGGGAGGAACCTGTGACCCGATGCAGGCCGGTGAGATAGCCGAGTACGACGGACCCGGGCCGCCGCCCGGCCCAGCAGGCCCGGTCACGACCGTGGTCACCAGGCTAGTCAAGCCCGGCCATGAAGCGCAGTACGAGGAGTTCCTGGAGGGCATCATCGCCGCGGCGAGCCGCTTTCCGGGATACCTCGGGACGGAAGTCTTCCGGCCCGACGGGCCCGGGGACGAATACCGGATCGTGTACAGATTCGACGATGCCGCGCACCTGCGCGACTGGCTCGATTCCGACGAGCACATGGCCTGGCTCGCGCGCGCTGAACCGCACGCCGCGGGGGCGATGCAAACCCAGTTCCTGACCGGGTTGGAGAGCTGGTTCACGCTGCCCGCTGACCCAGGCACACCGCCACCGCCGCCATACAAGATGGCGTTGGTGACCTGGATCACGATCTTCCCCTTGATCAGTGGCATCATCGTTGTCTTGGGCCCGACGCTCGCCTCGATTCCGCTGGTGCCGCGGACCGCGATCACTACGGCGGTCGCGGTTCCAGTGATGACCTGGATCTTGATGCCGCGGGTGACCTGGTTACTGCGGCCGTGGCTGTTTCCCCGCCAACGAGCAGCAGGCCCTGAAGGCTGGAGGACCGGATGACGTACGACCGCACCACACCTGTCCCGAGCTAACGCGGGACGGCTCGCTCGAAAGGGGGCGATATGCAACGACACCGCGAGATCGAGATCCCCGACGGCTTGGAGGACGTCTGTAATCCGGAGCGAATGGCGTTGATCGTCTACGACATGCAGGTCGGGGTCGTGAGTCAGCTCGCCGACGGCCCCGCGGTCACGGCACGCGTGATGGAGGTGTTGGATGCGGCGCGTCGTGCCGGCGTCCGGATCTTCTTCACCAGGCACATGAGCCTGCCCAAGGAGCTCATGGGCATCTCCCAGCTGCGCATGGCCATGAGCTGGCAGCGCAAGGACCGCGTCGAAGACGTGGTGTCGCCGTTCTTGCGCGACTCACCGGGCTTCCAACTGGTCCCTGAGCTAGCGCCCCGGGACTCGGAGGCGATCTTCGACAAGCTGGCGATGTCGGCGTTCGAGGGCACGCCGCTCGAGTTCGCACTGCGGGACGCGCAGATCAGCGCTTTCGCGCTCGCCGGCGTGGCGATCGAGGTCGGCATCGACCCCACGATGCGCCATGGAGCGGACCGGGGGTTCGTCCCGGTCCTCATCACCGACGCGTGCGGCGCCGGAAATGCCGCCGCCGCGCAACGCTCACTGGATGCGCTGGCGGCCGCGGGAGACACGATCTTGACGAACATCGAAGCGGTGACCGCACTGCTCGCCTCGCCGGCAGACAAGACGCCCAATCAGTCGTTGACCTCGGCTTAGCCGAGCCAGGAGGACCAAATGTCCGTCTCCGATGCTCAAGCCCACAACGAAGTGATCGACGTGACCGATCCCGGCCGCCGGCCTCGGGTGCTGATGGTGGTGGCCAACCCCGGCGTCTCGTCGACGCTCGGCTGGCCGGTCGGCTTTTGGGCCGCCGAGCTCTTCCATCCCTACTACGAGTTCACGCAGAAGCGCTACGACGTGACGATCGCCTCGCCGGAGGGCGGCAAGGTCGAGTTGGATGCAATGTCCGATCCGCGCGACGAGTCGAGATGGTCCGCGGACGACCTCATCTCGATGGGCGCCGTCAACACTCCGGAGATTGCCTCCCAGCTCGAGCGCACTCCGGCGCTGCACGAGCTCGACCTGGACGACTACGACGCCATCGTGGTCTGCGGCGGTCAGGGGCCGATGTTCCAGTTCCGTGACAACGCGGACCTGAAGCGCGCGATTACCCGTTTCTACGAGGCGGCGAAGCCTACGGCGGCTCTCTGCCACGGCACCTGTGCGCTCCTCGACGTAGAGCTCTCGGATGGCTCGTATCTGATCGAGGGCAAGACGATGACCGGTTTCGCGAATGTGGAGGAGGACTACTCCGACGCCGCTGTCGGCCAGAAGGTCATGCCCTTCCGGATCGAGGACGAGGCGAAGAAACGCGCCGCGAACTACATCCAGGCGGGGCTGTTCAAGGCATTCGCGGTTCGCGACATGAACCTGATCACCGGCCAGCAGCAGTACAGCGCACGGAAGGTGGCCGAGCTCGTGATCGACGCGCTGGGCGTCTGAGAATGGCCGATCGACCAACGCCGCAAGCACTGGCCGTAAAGGATGTCTAGGAGGAAACGACATGAACAAGATCGGCTCGAAGAAGGATGAATCTCCCGCTCAGCTCATCGATGCGAAGATCGAGGAGCTGGGCGATTGGCGCGGCAAGACGCTGTCGCGGCTCCGTGCCCTGATCAAGCAAGCGGACCCCGGAGTCGTGGAGGAAGTGAAGTGGAGGAAGGCCGCCAATCCGACGGGAGTTCCCGCCTGGTCACACGACGGGATGATCTGCACCGGCGAGACGTACAAGGCCGCCGTGAAGCTGACCTTCGCCAAAGGCGCTTCGCTGAAGGACCCTTCAGGCCTTTTCAACTCGAGCCTCGAAGGCAACGTCAGGCGCGCCATCGACTTCCACGAGGGCGACGCGATCGACGAAAACGCGTTCAAGGCGTTGATCCGCGAGGCCGTGAGCCTCAACGAGTCGTCGGGTCGAACGCCGAGAAAGGGGTGACCGAAACGCCTACGGCAGATTCCCAAGCTGGTCGAGCAAGCCGCCGGCGCCGTCGAACAGCCTCCTGCCATCCTCGATCAGCGCCACCGCCTCGTCGACCGGGAGGCGCGCCGCGATCGCCCGCAGTCCGGTGGCGACCAGCGGGTTGAGTGCTCCGGCCGCCTCCGCGTCGTCGATCCCGCGCTTCACTCCGGCACGGACCGCCGCCTCGAACTCGGCATCGCCAACCCCGTAGGCGGCGGCGAACTCCTTGCGGCTCTCGGGGGTCGCCAGCGCGACCGCGAGCGTCTCACGGGTGACGCCGAGCTCGCAAGCGGCGCCGTCGAGGGCCGAGAGCGCAAACTGCTGCGCGGACTCCTCGACCCCCTGCGGATCGCGCCACTCGCGGGGAGCGCAGGGATCGGCGACCGGCGTGGGCTCGTAGGAGCCGCCGCCGAGCACCAGGTAGAGGGCGACCAGGGCCGTCGCGGCCGCGACCGCGCCGCCGACGAGCGAGCGGCCGCTCACAGTTGCACCCGGCGGCGGGCGATCGCGATCGGGATCAGCGCCAAGACGGCGAAAGCGGCGGCAATCAGAAACGAGGCGCTGAACGCGTGCGTCGCGGCGGCGTCGACCTCGTCCTCGATCCGAGATCGCAGTGCCACCGTCTCGGCCCGCTCCGCCGGATCGGACGGCAACGGCTCGAAGGCCGGGCCGATTTTCGGGACCTTGTCGCCCTCGGCCTCGATCTGATCGGCGATCCGGCCCGCAAGTTGGATCTTGGCGCGGGGCGAGATGCGTGCGTCGAGCAGCGCCGCGGTGCCGGCCGCCTCCGCGTCGGCGCGCTCCGTCTCGAGGTCGGCCGTGAACACCGGTGTCAGCAACAGCAGGCCCAGGACGACGCCGGCATGGCGCGAGGCAATCGTCCAGCCGCCGTGGATCGCCTGCGGGGCGCGGCCCGCCAGGGCCGCCTCGGTGAGCGCCGAGAGGGTCAGCGCGAGGCCGACGCCCACCAGCGCCTGGGGCGGGAACGTGAGCACCACCAACGCATTCGGAAGCAGCCCGAGCGCGGCGAGGCCGCCCGCGATCAGGATTGCGCCCGCTGCCGCCCGCGCCTCGACCGCGGGGACTCGCCGGGCGAGCGGTGCGGACAGCAACGCGCATGCCGGCAGCACGCTGACCGCCGCCGCGGCCGCGATCGGGCTCAGCCGCCAGCCCTCGATCAGCAGCAGGACGACCAGGAACAGCGCCGCCGCGAGCGCCGCCGAAATCAGGCCGAGCGCGGCGTTGGCCGCCAGATGGGGGCGCCCCGCCGCGCCCACGCCGCGCCGGCTCACTTCGCCCGGCGCAGCTACGAGAATCAGCCCCGCCAGCAGAAGCCCTGCCGGGACCTGGACGAGGAAGATCGATTGCCACGAGACGAGCTCGGTGAGCAGGCCGCCGACGGCGGGCCCCAGCGCGGCACCGACGGCGCCCGCGGTCGCCCATGCCCGCGTGGCGGCGCGCTCGGAGCCATACACCGCCGGCATCAGCTCGAGCGCGGCGCAGACCGCGGCGGCGCCGCCGACGGCCTGCAGGCAGCGAGCCGCGATCAGCACCCCAATCGACGGCGCGAGGCCGCATCCGAGGCTTGCCGCCGCGAAGAGCCCGAGCCCCGCCGCCGTCAACCTCCCCGGCCCGACCCGCGACGCGGCGTGCGCCGCCGGTACCGCGGTCGCGGCGAGGACGAGGTTGAACCCGATCAGCACCCAGGTGACCGCCGCGACCGAGACGTCGAGCTCCCGGTAGATGTCGGGCAGCGCGAGGACGACCACCGAGGAGTCGGCGAGGACCAGGCCCACCGCCGCGGCAAGCGCGATGCGGGCTGCCCGAGGATCACCGGCCGGCATCGAGGCCGAGTCTAGACGGACAAGTCCGGGCCGCGATCATCTGACAGCTGCATCGCCCTACCGCGCCTATACTCCGCGAGCGTCGGGCTGTAACAAGATTTTCAACCGCCAGGCATAGCGACGATGTCCGATGAGCGCACGAAGTCAGCAGGGGCCGGAGCTGGTTCGGCCGGGTACCTGCTAGCGGGACAGATTTCAGAGCTCGAGAGGCTCCAGCTTCAGTCGCGGGTTTGGGAGCCCAGCGGCCGGCGGCTACTCGAAGAGATTGGCGATGGTCGCGGTGCCCACGCCCTGGATGTAGGTTGTGGCGTGCTCGGCTGGGTCCGTGTCCTGAGCGAGTGGGTCGGGCCCGACGGTGAGGTGACCGGCACCGACATCGACGAGTCGATGCTCGCAGCCGCTGGCCGGTTCGTGAACGAGGAGGGTCTGCGGAAACGTAAGTCTGGTCAAGGACGATCTCTTTGCCAGCAAGCTCGAGCTGGACTCGTTCGACCTCGTCCACGCTCGCTATGAGATCTGCCCGCTCGGGCGCGCCCATGAGCAGATGGAGACCTATGTGCGGCTGGCTCGCTCCCACGGCACGATCGTGCTCGAGGACCCCGACGCGGGCTCGTGGCACTTCAACCCACCGGCTCCCGCCCTCGAGAGGCTGATCGTGTTGATCCAGGAAGCGTTTCGGTTGAGCGGGGGAGACTGGGGGCGGGCCGAAAGCACCTCGAGCTGCTTCGGGAGTTCGGCATCGAAGGAAACGTCCGCGCCGAGGTTTTTGCGCTCCCGCCGAGGCATCCATACCTGCGCCTGCCGTTGCAGTTCGCCACCTCCTTGGAGGAGCGGCTTTTGGCTTTGGTCAGTGCCGACGAGCTGCAGAAGCTTCGCGAGAGGGGCGAGGCCGAACTTCAGGAACCCGGCCGCTGGGGCACCACGTTCACGCTCCTCCAAAGCTGGGGACGGTGCCCCGCGTAATACAGGTCTCGTCCGCGTGGACGGCCCTAGCTGATCGGCCGCTGAAAGGACGGAAAGTGCGTCAGGGCGGGGGTGAGCTCGACCACCTGGAGGATTGAATACCGACAGTCGGCGGTGACAACGCCTATGGGGATCGCGGGCGCAGACGAACCGAGGGGCAGGTATGAGCACGACTGACCCAGGCGGCCGCGACGCGGTGCGCGAACGCGTGATGCAGCAGCTTCGCGCCGGGATTCGCGAGCGCCAGATACGGGGTGAATCTCCGGACGCGATCTACGCATGGATCGACCACCAGCGGGTGGATGAAACGATCACGGAGGAGGAGGCGGCCGTCGCCGAACTCGTCATCCGGCACTACACGACGCTGGACGTGCGGCCTTATCCAGCCAAGGCGAGCGGCCACGCCGGCGCTTGAGTCAGCGACGGGGTGGCCGGGCCGAACAGACAGCTCTACGGACCGGGCGGCCCCGGCCACGCTTCCTTGACGAGGAGCATCCCGCGCTGGCGGAAGGACGCCGTGGCGCGCGGGCCGGTGAGGTACTTCAGGAAGGCGGCGACGATCGGGCGCCGTCTGGCGAAGGCGCCGTAGCGTCACGAACGAGATCGGGTAGGCGTCCGGGTGCGACAGCGCCCGCACGGACGCGTCATTTGGCGCCGCCCCACCGACCGGGACCGCGCACGTCGTCCCTTGGAACGCACGGGCTCGCGACCAGCTCGTCACCGCCGCGATGGCGAGGTTGCCCGATGCCGCCTCGGACAGGCCGCCGTTGGGCGCAGCCCGCGCCCCTTTCGGCAGCACCGAGCCCGCGCGAAATCGGGGTTCCACGAAACGATCGACCCCGGTGCCGGCGCGGCGCAGCGCGATCGCGTCCCCGCTCGCCGGGGTCGGAACGCCGGCCGCCGACCACGTACGGATCGTCCCCGCGGCGATCCCGCGGGCGGCAGCACGGGACACCCCCGAGGCACACGCGGGATGCCCGCTGCTTACGGCCAGCACGTCGGCGTCGCGGCCAAGGTCCGCGCGCACCCGCACGTGACGACGCTCAGAGGCGTTGAGCCGGCGGTCGAGGAAGATCCCCTCCGGGCTCGGATAGCGGCGCGCCCGGATCATGTTCCTCATGTAGATGTTGGCCGACGGGCCCACCGCCGCGGCGGCATTGCCGAATGTGTACCGGTGGGTCCGCCCTCCGACGCGGACCGTGATCGGCACGACCCGCTGCCCGACCGGATGAATGGCGAAGGTGGTCGGTGTGAAGCCGATGAGGTGGTCGACTCGGCTCGGGATGACCGAGTTGAAGAAGGTGTCCTCGACGCGCTGGGCGGAGGCGGTCGCGGGCGCGAGCAGGAAGGCGGCGATGAATAGAGCGGGCCAGCGCATCGATTACCCGAAGTCGACCGCGCGCGGCAGCGTGAAGGTGTTCGTCAGCCCTTTGGATCTCGCGTTCCTGCGCACCCGCGTCGAGAGGCGGTAGACGGCCGCCTTCTGGCCGGCCGGGGCGTCGACCGTGACCGAGAACGCGCCGCTCTTTGCCGGCGAGAACTTCTTCACGGTCTCTGCCTTCTTACATGCGACCACGCGCTGGAGGGCGATCGAGCGATCGCTTGGCCTGGTGGCCAACGGACCGATGACTTTGCCGGCGATCGTGACCTTGTCACGCGTCCCCGTGACCTTGGTCACGATCATGCGCCGCACGAGCTTGAGTGCCAGGGAGACCTCCGAGCCGATTCTCGCCACGTAGCGCGCCTTGTTGGAGTTGCGCAGCTTCTTCGGCGGCAGGGGCGCGGTGGCGGTGAAGCGTCCGTCGCCGCCCACCGTGACGGTCGCGACCGCCTTGCCGGTGCCGCTGAACACCACAGTGACCTTGCGGCCGGCGAACTCGCGCGCGGCGATTCCCAGCAGGCGGACCTTGCTGCCCTCTATGAACACGTCTTCGAGCACGACTCGCCGGTCGCTGCAGCCCAGCACCAGGTCCGCGGCTCGCTTTGCCTCCGGCGCGGAGGGCGCGGGAGGCGGCGGCAGGCAGCCCGTGGGCAGCACCGCGACTTGCTTGGATGCGAAGACGTCGCCGAGCGTCGCACGCACGGACACGGGCGTGACCTCGCATGCCGGCGCCGTCATCGTCTCGAAGCAGAGCTGCTTGGGGTCGCCGTGCCAGGCAACCCGGATTCGCGGCGGCACCGCGTCGGCCCACGCCGTGTCTCCCGGCGCGCTCCGCGCCGTCGCCACCACGGTGATCGCGGGATGCGCAGCCGCGTTGATGCCGGTCAGGTCGAGCGGGCCGCTCGAGATGTCCTTCGTCGCGAGCACCTCGCCGCTCGCGGCGTCTTTCACCGTGAGGACCACCGACTGCAGCTCGCCTGGCATCGCGTCCTGCAACGAGGCCTGTGACCAGGTCGCGCCACCGACACCGCCGTCGCAGCGCTGCTTGCGCAGGTCGAGCGTCCTGCTCGCGGCGCCCAGGCTGGAACAGGGCGACGAGCCCTTCGGGTCGACGCTGAAGACGAGGCCCGGATCGCCCAGGCCGAGCACGCAGGAGCCGTCGAACGCGGTCCCGTAGGCCCACGGCAGCTGCGCGCCCTCGGTGTCGTGACCGAGCCATCCATCGGCTGCGTAGTCTCCGCCGGTGCACGGAGCGAGCGTCGTCCAATCCCAGCAGTCGACGCCGGCGAACGCGTGAGCCACGAGCGTCCGGGGACCGGTCTCGGCCTCCTGGTCGGGCGCGAAGATGTCGGGCGTGCTCACCCACCCGATCTCCTTCGGTGAAGTCGGGTTGGCGTCCTCGTAACAAACGCCCGATCCGGCCCTCACAAGGCACACACCCGTCGCCTGGCCCTGCGTGTTGAACTGGTTCACGAGGTTCCAGCGGCCGTCCGGCAGCGGCTTGGGCGCCGCCCAGCCCGGGCAGGCGGCGCCGGCATTCACGTCGATGCAGGCGGCCTTGTCGGAGACCCGCGATACGTAAACGCGCGAGCCGTGGGACGTGATGTCGTATCGCCCGCCCGCATCCGGGAGCAGTCCCGTCGAGATCGCCGGCTTGTCGCACGGCCTGTTCACAGCGGGATCGACGCAGTAGAGCTTGCCGCCGTCGCCGACCAGGTAGATCTTCCCGCCCACGACCAGCGGCCCGGAGGCGCTGGGGTTGGACGTGGACCGGAAGCGCTCCACCACCACGTAACCGCACGGCTGCGCGGCCGCGGCGTCCCAGCAGTACACGCCGAGCGGCGCTGTCTGGGCATAGGCGCCACCGGCCTGCAACGTCACGTAGATGCGGTCGCCCACCACGGCGGCGCGGCCCTCCTCGCTCGTGCTGTTCATGTTCGTGAGGATCGGATAGCCGGGGCAGCGCGTGCCGGTCGTGCGGTCGATGCAGGTCACCGAGGTCGGATACGAGTGGTGGAAGAACGCGAAGACCTTCGAGCCGACGAGGATCGGCACGTATCCATCGCCACCGGTGCCCTGGCTCGTGGGCGGCTGCGGCTTGGCGAGCAGCTGGGTGTCCGCCTCGCCGAGCATCGCGCTGGAATCGGCTTGCGCGCTGACGGACCCGCCGGCGACCGGGCCGGCGGTCCAGCCGGGCGCCGTGGTGACGGACCCCGGCTTGATCGCGTGCGCGCCGCTCAGCGTGGCCGTGACCGACGGACGCGCGAGCGCGTCGAGCACGTCGTCGCCCGCCCCTGCGGGCACTCCCGTGACGCCGATGCCCCAGGTCGCGCCGTGACCGCTCGTCACTGGATCGGGCGCGCCCGACACCGCCGTCCCGAAGGCCGCGTTCGCCGGTGCAACGGTGAGGTGCACCTCGCCCGTGGAGCGCAGGTCGTCGCTGTTCTTGATCGTGTAGCGGAAGCCGTCGTTGCCCGAGAACCCTGTTTCCGGCTGGTACGAGCACTGACCGGCCGGCGAGCAGGTCGCGGTTCCGTGCGCCGGTTGCGTGACATCTTCGACGACCAGCGGGGGCGTGCCGGCGTCGTTGTCCAGGACGTCGAAGTCGACCTTGACGCCGCGGCGGGTAGAGACGTGATCGTCCTTGGCGACCGGACCGCCCGCGGCCGGGCGGGGGCCGACGGTAACCGCGACCGTGGCCGTTCCCTCGAGGCCGGTGGAGTCCCGCACGGTGTAAGTGAACTCGTCTGGACCCTCGTAGCCGTGATCCGCCGTGTAGATGCAGCCACCGAGAGGAGCGCAGCTCACGGTGCCATGGGCTCCCTGAGAGTTCCCCGACACTGTCATCGAATCCCCATTGAGATCCTCGTCGTTGGCGAGCACGTCGAGCACGCCGGCCGGCGCGGCCTCGACCTGGTCGTCGTTCGCATTCGGTGCCCTCGGCGCATCGGCGGGCGTGACTTCCCGTGTCGTGGTCGCCGTGGCGCCCCGGTCGTCAATGACCTTCAGCGTCACAGTCAGCGGGGTGACGCTCGGGGACGTGTACGTGTGCGTGGTCTGCACTCCGGACGCAACTGCGGAGTCGCCGAAGTCCCACTCGTATGCCACGATCGATCCGTCCGGGTCGCCCGATGCCGAGGCGTCGAAGCTCACCTCGAGCGGCACGGGCCCCTGCTGCGGCGTCGCCGTGAAGGATGCTGTGGGCGGGAGGTTCGGCAGCCCGGGGAGATCTGCCGGCTCTTCGCGTCCGAGGCGTACTCGTCGGCCACGATCACCGTGACCGTGTACGGGCCCTCGTCGGCGTAGGTGTGCTCGACGCTGCCGCCCTGGGGCCCGGTCGCGCTCTCCCCGTCGCCGAAGTCCCACGTGACGGTCAGCGGGTCGAGGTCCGCGCTCGTCGACGTGTCCTTGAACTTGACCGTCAGGCCGTCGGCGCCGGTGTGATCGCCTTCGTCGAAGTCGGCGACGGGCGGCGCGTTCGAGCGCCCGGCGAACGTCCAGGCATCGGCCGCGAAGTCCTCGGCCAGCGTCGCGGTGTTGCGCATCTGGGTGGCGAGCGCGTCGAAGGCTTCGTCGAGCGCGCCGGGTGAGGCGTCACCCGGGTCATAGATCGTCTGGTCGACCTTCAGGCGGTCGATCGCGTCGTCGGAGAGCCCGAGCGCGTGGAGCTGCGCGACCTCGCCGGGCGTGTACCCACTCGTGCGCACGCGGTCGACATAGGCGTTCGCGGCATCGATGTCGGCCTGGTCGACGGTCCGGTCCGCGACGTCCGGGTACTCGCTGCGCACCTGTGCAGCCGTGCCCTCGATGAACTGCGCGCCCGTGCGCAGCGTCTGCGCGAAGCCGAGCAGGTCCTCGCCCATCGCCCGCGACTGGGCGTGCTGGAACGACATGCCGCCCGCCAGCTCGGCCCCCTGGAAACGCTCGTACGCGTGCAGGCTGGACTCGGCATAGCCGCGGACGTGGTCGAGGTTCGCCCGTGCGGAGTTGAAGCCCCAGTCCGGCATCCCGGCGATCGCCCCGTAGTCGGTGAAGGCGGGCGGCGCGACCGCGTGGAAGTTCGGGATCCGGCGGGTCGGCGGCCCAGGCCGCGGACCAGTGCCCGAGCGAGCTCTCCTTGAACTTCTGGATCTTGTCGGCTGCCTTGCAGATGCCGTCGGCAACCGTGCCCAGCTTGCCGGGCAGCTTGGCCGTCAGGTCATCGCCCTTGGCCACGTCGTAGACCGCCTCTGCACCGCTCGCGACCGTGACCATGACCGAGCCGACGGCGAGGCCCCCGCCGATGCCGCCGATCGCCACCTGCGCGAAGGAATAGACGCTTTTCGTGCGCCAGAGCATCGACGCCGCTTGCACCAGGCTGCAGGTGGTGTTGATGGAATCGAGCAGCGACTGGGCGGCGATGGCGAAGTCACTGTTCTTCGCGATCGTGGCCGGCGGGCAACCGGGACAGGGCTGGACGGTGAAGGGAGTGCTGACCGCGGTGACCGGCTCGCCCGCGGCCTCCGCCCCCACCAGCATGTACTCGCCCGACCTCAGGCGCCCGGCCTGAATCGGGAATGATGCCCGCGAAGAACGGCAGCACCGGCGTCTCCGCGTAGGCGTCCGTCTCGTCGTTGCATCCACCCGGGTTGTCCGACGCGCGGTGGACGCAGACCACGCCGCCGTTGGGCGACGTCACGTAGGCCCACAGCACCTCGTTGTCATAGATCGTGTCCCCGATGATCGGCTCCTGCGAGCCGTTCATCGGGACGACGTTCGTGACGGTCGCCTGCGCGGCCGGCGCGCGTACGCCCGCGAGTCCGACCAGGCAGAACGCGAGCACGAAGAGAAGTCCGGCAATCCGTTGCCGAGGAGGGGCTTCCACCCAATGACGTTACGTCGGCTTTGGGCCGGACGCAAGTCGAGTTCCAGCGCGGAAGTCGCCCTTTTGAACGGTCTGCCCACGTCAGGTAGCGTCATCGAACGCAATCACAGCGGCAATCGACGTCGCCGGATAGGGGGTATGTATGGAGGCTTCACGGACAGGCGTTCGGGGAGAGAGGTGGGTCACGTTCGCGGCCGTCCTGTTCCTGGTCGTAGGTACGTTCAACGTCATCGACGGCATCGCGCTGCTCGTCGACGACAACTACTTCCGGGCCAACGGGCTCCTGTTCGGCGATCAGTCGCTATGGGGCTGGTTCGCGATCTTCATGGGCGCCGGCCAGATCCTGATCGGCTTCGGCATCTTCAGCGGGAGCATCCTGGCGCAGATCGTCGCGGTCTTCTGGGCCGGTTTCAACGCGATACCTCCATCTCCTCGCGATCGGGGCGTACCCGGCATGGTCGATCATCATCATGGCGATCGACGGCCTCGTGATCTACGCGCTGATCATGTACGGACGGGCGTTCAACGAGGCCTAGCTGTGTGAGCCTCCGTCTCAGGAAGCCTCGCGCCTGCGAGGTGTTGCCAGTGCGAGTCCGGCTCAGCCCGGCATGTTCCCAAGCTGGTCGAGCAGGCCGCCGGCGCCATCGAAGAGCTTGCTGCCGTCCTCGATCAGCGCCACCGCCTCGTCGACCGGGAGGCGCGCCGCGATCGCCCGCGGCAGGCCGCCGGCGCCGCCGAACAGCTCGCTGCCATCCTCGATCAGCGCCACCGCCTCGTCGACCGGGAGGCGCGCCGCGATCGCCCGCAGTCCGGTCGCGACCAGCGGGTTGAGCGCCCCGGCGGCCTCCGCGTCGTCGATCCCGCGCTTGACCCCGGCGCGGACCGCCGCCTCCAGCTCGGCGTCGTCGATCCCGTATTTGGCGGCGAACTCGGCGCGACTCTCGGGGGTCGCGAGCGCGACCGCGAGCGTCTCACGGCTGACGCCGAGCTCGCAAGCGGCGCCGTCGAGGGCCGAGAGCGCGAACTGCTGCGCGGACTCCTCGACTCCCTGCGGATCGCGCCATTCGCGGGGAGCGCAGGGATCGGCGACCTGTGTGGGCTCATAGGAGCCGCCGCCGAGCACCAGGTAGAGCGCCACGAGCGCCGTCGCCGCCGCGACTGCGGCACCGACGAGCGCACGACCGCTCACAGCTGCACCCGCCGGCGGGCGATCACGATCGGGATCAGCGCCACGACGGCGAAAGCGGCGGCAATCAGAAACGAGGCGCTGAACGCGTGCGTCGCGGCGGCGTCGACCTCGTCCTCGATCCGAGATCGCAGTGCCACCGTCTCGACCCGCTCCGCCGGATCGGACGGCAACGGCTCGAAGGCCGGGGCGATTTTCGGGACCTTGTCGCCCTCGGCCTCGATCTGCTCGGCGATCCGGCCCGCAAGCTGGATCTTGGCGCGGGGCGAGATGCGTGCGTCGAGCAGCGCTGCGGTGCCGGCCGCCTCGGCGTCTGCGCGCTCGGTCTCGAGGTCGGCCGTGAACACCGGCGTCAGCAGCAGCAGGCCGACGACGACGCCGGCATGGCGCGAGGCGATCGTCCAGCCGCCGTGGATGGCCTGCGGCGCGCGGCCCGCCAGGGCCGCCTCGGTGAGCGCCGAGAGGGTCAGCGCGAGGCCGACGCCCACCAGCGCCTGGGGCGGGAACGTGAGCACCACCGACGCCTTCGGAAGCAGCCCGAGGGCGGCGAGGCCGCCCGCGATCAGGATTGCGCCCGCCGCCGCCCGCGCCTCGACCGCGGGGACTCGCCGGGCGAGCGGTGCGGACAGCAACGCGCATGCCGGCAGCACGCTGACCGCCGCCGCGGCCGCGATCGGGCTCAGCCGCCAGCCCTCGATCAGCATCAGGACGACCAGGAACAGCGCCGCCGCGAGCGCCGCCGAGATCAGGCCGAGCGCGGCGTTGGCCGCCAGATGGGGGCGCCCCGCCGCGCCCACGCCGTGCCGGGTCACTTCGCCGCGCGCAGCTCCGAGAACTGACCCCGCCAGCACAATCGCCGCCGGGACCTGGACGAGGAAGATCGATTGCCACGAGACGAGCTCGGTGAGCAGGCCGCCGACGGCGGGCCCCAGCGCGGCACCGGCGGCGCCCGCGGTCGCCCATGCCCGCGTGGCGGCGCGCTCGGAGCCGTACACCGCCGGCATCAGCTCGAGCGCGGCGCAGACCGCGGCGGCGCCGCCGACGGCCTGCAGGCAGCGAGCCGCGATCAGCACCCCGATCGACGGCGCGAGGCCGCATCCGAGGCTTGCCACCGCGAAGAGCCCGAGCCCCGCCGCCGTCAACCTCGCCGGCCCGACCCGCGACGCGGCGTGCGCTGCCGGTACCGCGCTCGCCGCAAGGACGAGGTTGAACCCGATCAGCACCCAGGTGACCGCCGCGACCGAGACGTCGAGCTCGCGGTAGATGTCGGGCAGCGCGAGGACGACCACCGAGGAGTCGGCGAGGACCAGGCCCACCGCCGCGGCAAGCGCGATGCGGGCTGCCCGAGGATCACCGGCCGGCATCGAGGCCGAGTCTAGGTCGCGGTCGCGCGGCGACAGCCGGATCGCGAGATGGGAGAATCTTCGCAGTGAGCGACCACCAGGCTGTCCTCGAGGAGCACCGCGGCCTGCGCGAGGCGCTCGAGACATCGGTCCTACCGCTGGCTACCTCGGTCGACGGCTACCGGTTCGAGTACCAGGCGTCACTGCACGGGCTCGAGCTCGAGGCCGGCGGTTACGTGGCGATCGAGGCCCGCGGCGAGATCCGGCTCGGCCAGGTGCTGTCGCTTCGCATGGAGCAGCACGAGGCGAGCGCGATCGACCGGCCGGGCACCGTCCTGATCCGGGTCGCGCGTGGGGACGGAGCGCTGCTCGAGGGGGACAGGCGCCCGTTCCACGACGCGCTCGTGCGACCCGCGACCGAGGAGGAGGTGTCCGCCTGGCTCGAGCGGTCGCAGTCCGAGCGCGTCCGACTCGAGGTCGGCGAATTGGCGGTCGCCCGCGGCGTGCCATTCGCGCTCGACGCCGCAGGTTTTGGCCGACATACCTTCCTGTGTGGCCAGTCGGGTTCGGGGAAGACCTACTCGCTCGGCGTGCTGCTGGAGCAGTTGCTGATCCAGACCAGCCTGCGGATCGTCGTGCTGGACCCGAACTCGGACTATGTGCGGCTTGGGCAGCCGAGCCCCGAGGCGGACGACGAGTCCGTGGAGCGCTACCGCACGGCGGCTGGGTCGGTCGCGGTGCGCAGCGGAACGAGCGGCGCGACTCCAATCCGCGTCCGCCTGCGCGACCTCAGTCCTGAGCATCAGGCGGCGCTCCTGCGCCTCGACCCGGTGGCCGACCGCAGCGAGTACGCGGATCTGCTCGCTCTCCTGGAAGACGAGAACGTCCGCAGCCTGGAGGATTTCGCCCGCTCCCCAGCCGAGGCGCTCAAGCTCCGCGCCCGCAACCTCGGCGTGGACCGCTGGGGCATCTGGCCGGGGCCAGAGGGGAAGTCGCTGCCCGAGGAGCTCGAGGACCCGGCGGCGCGCTGCATCGTCGTGGACCTTGGGTCGCTGCCGACGCGCGAGGAGCAGGCAGTCGCGGCCGGAGCGGTCCTCGAGCGGCTCTGGAGACGGCGCGCGCGGCGCGAGCCGGTCGCGATCGTGATCGACGAGGCTCACAACATCTGCCCCGCCGAGCCAGGCGACCCGCTTGCGGCGCTCGTCACCGCGGACGCGATCCGAATCGCCGGCGAGGGGCGCAAGTTCGGCCTCTACCTGATCGTCGTGACGCAGCGGCCCCAGAAGGTGCACGAGAACGTGCTCTCTCAATGCGACAACCTCGTCCTGATGCGCATGAACTCGATCGCCGACCTCGGCCATGTCGCGCGGGTGTTCTCGGCCGTTCCGACCGGCCTGATCGACCGAGCGACGACGTTCGCACAAGGCGAGGCGCTCGTTGCCGGCAAGATCGCCTCGCATCCAGCCCTGATTCGCTTCGGCTCACGTATCAGTCAAGAGGGCGGAGCAGATGTGGCGGGCTGGGCATAGGCAAGAGCTTTCCTTGGTGGCCTAGCTCTTGTCCTCCCGTGCCGCCGCCTCGATCTCGCGCTCGAGCTCGTCGGCGTCGGCATCTACCTGCTTCTCGATCAGCTTGTTGGCGCGCTTCGTCGCCTGCTCGAGCTGCTCTTCGATCTTCGACTCACCGAGCACGATCACAGCGGCGCTGCCGGCCTCGAGCTCGTCGCCTAGATCCTTGAGGTCGCCGCGCGGATGCCCTTCCTGAGGTGACCGGTCAGGCCGCCCGCGCCGGCGCCGACGATCGCGCTGCCGATGAGCGCGGGCGGGAACATGATCCCGACCAGCGCCCCAACTGCGGCCCCGGTCCAGGCGCCGTGCTGGGTCGGCTTCTCGGTCTTCGTGACGCGGACCTTGCCGTCCTCTTCCTTTCGGATCACCGCGGAGTCGAAGGTCCCGATCGCTCCGGCCGCGTGGAGGTCGAACACGGCCTCGTAGTCAGCCTCGGCGTCAGCGATCTCGTCGTAGATGGCGGCGTAGAGGAATACAGGTCTATCGCTCACTTCAGGCTCCTTTCAGGTCGGTCCGCTACTGGTCGCTTCGGATCCACTAGCTGCAGTCGATCGGCTCGAGCGTCTGCTTGTAGCTCTGAGAGAGTTGCTGTAGCGACGACTGAAGCTGCGACTGCGCGCCGCTGATCGAGGTGCTCGTGCCGAGATCTTTGACGACCGTCTGAACCTGCTCCGAGAATGCCTGGTTCGCGGCCTGGACTTCCTGTTTGCGCTGGTCGTTCAGGTCGCCCTCGGCGTCCTTGATCTCCTTCAAGTCGTTCTCGATCGCGTTCAGGTTCCCCTTGATCCCGTCGACGGTCGCGGTCGTGAGTGTGAGGCTGCTCAACTCGTTGACCTGCTTCTCGATGTCCGCGCGCGCGTCGCAGACCTGATTCAGAGCCTTTTCCTCGTCCGACTCGCCGCCACGAAGCGAGTGCGAGCCCGGTCGCCACCAGCAAGGCTAAGGTCCAGTGCCTCATCCGGGCACACCGTCTCGCATGTAGCGCTCGATCGCAAGGGCGTGCGCCTCCGGAGTCGGCCTGCAGTAGGCCTCTCGGGCCGGTGGTGTCTGCATCACCCCCAGGGCGCACAAGGTGTCGGCAATCTTGGGAGGCTGAGTGTGCCGCCTCTGTACGGGCCCAGCCTCATGACACGCTTACCCTGCCTCGAGCGATGATTTCTCGTAGGTTTCGCGGTCCGTATAGGCAGCGGCCCATCTTCAGGAGGTCCACTGCCGATGAATTCCAATCCAAACCCGGAGATCGACAGGCGTTTCAGCGATCCTGAGGCCGATCCGACTCCGTGGTCTGAGGCTCTCGATGTGCTCGAGCATGCCGAGCTCTACTGGCTCACCACGGTGCGGGCCGACGGTCGGCCGCATGTGACCCCGCTGATCGGTGTCATGGAGGCTGCGGCGGTGCATTTCTGCACCGGGCTTCGCGAGCAAAAGGCCCGCAATCTCGAACACAACAGCCGGGTGGCCTTGACCACTGGCAACAACAGCTGGGCTCGGGGCCTCGACGTGGTAGTCGAGGGCGCAGCGGTCCGGGTCACCGACCGGGAAGGCCTGCAGCGCCTCGCCGACGCCTACGAGGCCAAGTACGGCAGCGAGTGGCATTTCGACGTCGGTGATGGCGTGTTCCGCACGGGCGAAGATGCCGCCGCCGTGTTCCGGATCGAACCGGCCAAGGTGTTGGCCTTCGCCAAAGATCCACACGCGCAGACGACGTACCGGCTCACTGGCTGAGGTCGCGGGTGAGACCAGCTCCTCCTTTTCAGCCGACCGTCACCTTCAGGACGACGATCGCCAAGCCAAAGGCGCCGTTGGTCGCGACGGCGCCGACCGTGCCCGGCAGCGAGAGCTGCGAGCGTCGCGCGATCACGTAGCCCCAGGCGAACAACGCAGCCACACCCAAGCCGATGGCAAGGACAACCGCCGCGTCTCGCGACAATGCGCCCGCCCAGCCGAGTCCCAGCGCGGCGACGGCAGGCGCGGCCGCCTGGGCCATGGGTGGCCATTCCAGGGCGGCCACCTCGCGCACATCGCGCCAAGTGAGCGGGCTGTCGCGGGCCAACCGCTCGGCGACCGACTCGGCGTAGACATGGGCGAGCCAGAAGACCAGGGCGGTCAGGGTGACGCCGTAGAGGAGCTCACCGTCCGAGATCCCGCTGTCCTCTGACAGGTAGGCGACTACGGAGGTGACCAGAATCGTTCCGTAGATCGCGCGCGACACGCTCTGCTGCGGAACCCCTGGCCCAGCCACGGGAGGCAACCTATACACGACCGGCGCCGTCGGCAAATGAGCATCGTCTGACTCGGCTCGCACGGACTCCGGATCAGATCAGCGCAGCCCGTCGCCGCGGTCCTCGTGTAGAGGTCGCTCCGTTCACCTCGATGGAGCGGCCGGCTCCTGCTCGTTCATCTTGGCCTCCTGTGACGAGATCGGTGTTCGCGATCGCATCGGCTCAACATGGCCGACCGCCCGCCGTGCACGATCGGCACGGGCCCTGTTCTTCCTCGAGCTCCGTGCTCCGTACACGCCGGAGCAGCGTCACGGCGAGGGCGGCCGCGCCGAGCGCGACGGCGGCGCTGAGAGTGGCGGCGAGCTGCATCCCCTGGGTGAACGCCTCGCGGGCGGCCTCGAGCAGCTCGGCGCCCAGTCGGCCCGGGCAGCTCCTCGGCGGCCGCGACCGCGCCGCCGAGCGTGTCGCGCGCGGCCTCGGCCGCCTCGGCGGGACGCCCGCCGGGACCGCGTCGGCCATCTGCGCGCGGTAGACGGCGGTGCCGATGCTGCCCGAGGATCGCGATGCCGAGCGCCCCGCCGAGCTCGGCGCTGGTCTCCGAGATCGCCGAGGCCGCGCCGGCCCGCTCGGGCGGGGCGGCTCCCGACGATCAGGTCGGTCGCCAGCGTGAGCACCGGCGCGAGGCCGAGCGAGAAGACGACGCGACGCCGTCGACGAGGACCGCGAGGCCGCGGATCGCCGTCGACCTGGGTGAGCACGCCGAAGCCGACGGCCGCGAGCGCCAGGCCGGCGCCATCACGAACGCCGGGCGGACCCGGCGCACGAGCAGCGGGGCCAGCATGCGAGCCGACGATGAACGCCGCAGCACGAGGGCAGCGTCCACAGGCCCGCCTCGAGCGGCGACAGCCCGAGCACCAGCTGCAGGTACTGCGCGATGAAGAGGAAGATGCCGAACAGCGACGAAGATGCCGAGCATGTAGGTGGCCAGCGACGCGCTGAAGGCGGGCACGCGGAAGAGCCGCAGGTCGATCAGCGGATCGGCCAGCGTCCGCTGCCGGCGCACGAACGACGACGCCGAGCGCCAGGCCGGCCACGATCGACACGGCGCGGGCAGCCAGCCGAGGCCGTCCTCGGCGATCTGCTTGAGGCCGTAGATCACCGCCAGCACGGCGGCCAGCGACAGCGCCGCGCTGAGCAGGTCGAGCCGGCCCGGCGTCGGGATCGCGGATACTCCGGCAGCAGCGCGCGGCCCGACCACCAGCAGCAGCACCATCACCGGCACGCGCCAGCAGGAAGACCGAGCCCCACCAGAAGTACTCCAGCAGCAGCCCGCCGAGCAGCGGGCCGATCGCGCCGCCGACCGAGAAGCTGGTGATCCAGACCCCGATGGCGACGGTGCGTTGGCCGGGGTCGTGGAACATGTTGCGGATCAGGGACAGGGTCGACGGCGCCAGGGTCGCCCCGGCGATCCCGAGCAGCGCGCGGGTCGCGATCAGCATCTCGGCGCTGGTCGAGAACGCGGCGAGCACCGAGGCGACGCCGAACGCGGCGGCGCCGATCAGCAGCAGCCGGCGGCGGCCGATCCGGTCGCCCAGCGTGCCCATCGTGATCAGCGAGCCGGCGACCAGGAAGCCGTAGATGTCGACGATCCACAGCAGCTGGGCGCTGCTGGGCTGGAGGTCGGCGCTGAGCGGCGGCACCGCCAGGTTCAGCACGGTCAGGTCCATCGAGTAGAGCAGCACGGCAGCGCGATCACGGCGAGCCCGATCCACTCGCGGCGCCCGGCCCTGGCCGCGGCGGTCATCCCTGCCCTCTTGATGTTGAGGTCGGAGTCATCGCAAGTGAGGACTCCGGAGCGCGGCGAAACTACCGCTCTGCCTCGACTGACCTAATCGCCTTCGCGGCGCTCCACAACGGTTGCGCGGGGGCTGAGTCGAGCGCGCGGCGCAGCAGCGACAGCAGCTCGCGGCGCTCTTCGGCAGTGAGCCCCGCCAGAACCTCGTCTCTGAATCTCAGAAGCATCCGCCGGCGCGCTGCAAAAGCCGGCGGCCTGGGGGTGATCTCAATCTCCCGGGCTCGGCGGTCCGTGGCGACGGCGGCGCTTGGCGAGCCCCGCGCTCTCGAGCTGGTCGATCAGCGAGACCATTGTGCTGCGATCGATGCCCAACGCTGAGCCGAGCTCCTGCTGAATCGCTCCCTCGCGGGCCCCGATGACGTTCAGGAGAGCGAACAAGGCCGGCGTCAGGCCGACCAAACCAAGGACATCCGCCGCCCGCACGTGCGATGCGCGCCAGAGCCGGAAGAAGCAGCTGCCCGGCGAATCGCACCGGTGCTGGCAGAAGGGGCGTGCCATGACCCAATCACAGTTGCTCAAATCGTCATCTGGATATAACATCATAGCACGTCCACCCGTCGACGCAAACAAGACCGAGGAGCCACCTCCGATCGAGTCCATCACCCTCGAAGTGCCCGACCCCACGGCCGCCTGCGCCTTCTACACCGCCGCCTTCGGTCTGGGCACCACGGGTGCGGCGTACGCGCCTCGGATGCACCGACGACCGGCTTCCGCGGGTTCACGCTGTCGCTCGTGGTGGCCCAGCCGAGCACCGTCGACAGCCTCATCGGCACCGCCCTCGACGGCGGCGCCACGGCGCTGAAGCCGGTCGCGAAGAGCTTCTGGGGCTACGGCGGCGTCGTGCAGGCCCCGGACGGGACGATCTGGAAGGTCGCGACGTCGTCGAAGAAGGACACCGGCCCGGCCACCCGGCAGATCGACGACATCGTGCTGCTGCTGGGCGTCGCGGACGTGCAAGGCGAGCAAGCAGTTCTACGTCGACCGCGGCCTCGCCGTGGCGAAGAGCTTCGGCAGCAAGTACGTCGAGTTCGACACCCCGGCGTCGCCCGTCAAGCTGGCGCTCTACGGGCGCCGGCCGCTCGCCAAGGACGCCGGCGTCTCTCCGGACGGCACCGGATCGCACCGGCTCGCCATCGGCAGCGACGCCGGGCCCTTCACCGACCCGGACGGGTTCGCGTGGGAGGCTAAGGCCGTATCGCGAGCACGGGCGCGGCGATCTCGCGGAACAGAACGATCTCCTCTCGGAGCGGCGAGCGGATCGCTCTCGTCGCGAGCGGACGTTCGCAGCAGGCGAGAGCCGCTCTCCGATCGCTTCGAGCTCCAGCTCGAGCGATCTCGCATAGGAGATCGCGAGTCGGCTCCCGTTCGCGAGCAGCCGCACCGCGCGTCCACATCTCCTGAGCCAGCAATCGAGCTTGGCTGCCCCAAGCGCGCAAGCGCCGAGCGTCTCGAATCGCGGCTCCACGAAACGCGATCCGAGCCAGCGAGCTCGCCAGCCCCAGCGCGCTTAGCGACCTCTGCGCCCGTCAGCATCTGCGAGCGCCAGCGCGCGCCGTCGAGAAAAGCGCAGCCAGCGTCGGTGAGCGTCACTTCACGAGTGGGCAGAGAACAGATCAAAACCCAGCTCGCGCTCAGCTAGCGGATCGCAGCGCTCAACAGCAGCTGCGCTAGGCAGCCGCTCAAGCAACAATGAAGTTCAACTCTACCGCCACAGCGATGAAGTACCGCAAGTAGCGCAGCTCAACCAATCAAACAAGCGTAATACTAGAGCTGAGTCTCACATCAAACAAATCGCTGTTGTGGAGAACAATTTATTTCTAGCTCTGATAACCCCGACCGTGCACATGTACCGCTCCAGCGAAACCAGCTTGTTCGTCAACTCGTATCTGGTCGAAAGCGAGGAGAGCGTGTCGCGATCGACGCGCCGCTCCTGCTGTCGGATAGCCACGCCTTCCGAGCGCGCTTCGAAGCCCTCCGCAAGCCGCTGCTCGGCGTGCTGGTCACGACCCACATCCGGATCACTACAACACGATCAGCGAGCTGCTCGCCGGTGAGGATGCGCCGGTGATCGCGCTTCCCGACGTGACCGAGAGATCCGCGAGAAGAACGATGCCAAGCGCGCGCAATGGGCCGATCTTCGGTCCGGAGTGCCGACGAGCGCGACGTTCCCGAACCGCACAGTGCGACGAGAGTCGATTGAGCTCGGCGACCTGCGTTTTACCGCCTGGGACTTCGGTCCCTGCGAAAGCGAGAGCGAAACTGTTTGGCTGCTCGGTGACGGCGAGAGCGCGTTCGTGGTGACCTGGCCTTCAACGGAACCCACTGCTACCTGCCGACGGCACACGGACGCGTGGCTGCGGCGATCGACCGCGCGGAAGAGTCGTTTGCCGGCGTGCGCAGGCTGTACGTCGACACGGCCGCCAGCCGTAACCGAGCTCCTTGCCGACCAGCGCCGCTACCTGCTGATGGTGCGAAGCGATCGGCGGACCACAAGCGGCCTCGAGAACTGAGCGAGCAGGAGGCGAACGGTGTAACGCGCCTAATGGAGCGCTACCTGCCCGGGCCCCGCTCAGCTGGCTGATCGGGCCGGGCCGCGGCCGTCGCCGCGGAGCTCGCACTCGCCAACAACCCACAAGGGAGATAAGACATGACCGTCGTAACGACTTTGGACATCACCGGTTTGACGCCGCCGAGTACCGGCGCGTTCTCGACGAGCTGGGTGTCGAAAGCCGCCCGAGGCGGCATCTACCTCCACCTCACAACCCCCACAGACTTCGGATTCCGGATCATCGAGATCTGGACGCGAAGGAGGGCTTTGATCGCTTCGCGGAGAACCGTCTGACCCCTGCGGCTCAGGCCGTCGGTATGCAGCGAGAGACCGCGATCACGGTGACCCCGCTCCACAATTTCTTCGCCCCGCTACTCGACGAGCTCCCGGGTGTTGTGAGCTCGCTCCCCGGGGCTCCCGTACCAACAAGCCAGCTACAGAACGGCTGAGCGCCGTCGCAAACCAAGCCCGCTTCAGCCACGAAGCGGCTGGCCAACCCCGAGCATGTTGCCCTCGCTGTCACGAAACCATGCGCCGCGCTCTCCGCTGCCCTTGCTTGGGTAGTTGCCCTCGATGTCTGCGATCCCGTCGACCGTCTCGAGACCGGGGAAGTCGTACTCCTCGAAGACCACCCCTCGGGCGCGTAGCTCGCGCACCGTCTCTTCGATGTCGTCGACCTCCCAGCCCATCTGCGTGTGATCGCCGGCCGGCGTCCCGGCCGACTCGAAGAGGGCGAACTCGCCCGCCGCACAGACGTAGCGCAGACCGCCCTCCCGCTCCTCGACCGGCTCGAGGCCGAGCTTCTCGGCATAAAACGCCTTCGCTCGTTCGAGATCCTGTGCAGGCAGGCGAGTGGCGACCCTTCCGTTCTTGAGCATTTGATCGCTCCTCTCTTCCCGTTGTAGTTTCCATGAGCACGGATGTTCGACCACGTGACGATTCGCGTGAGCGACCGCACGGCGTCCGAGCGCTTCTACCGCACGGTCTTGGGCACGCTCGGCGATCGAACCGAGCCACGCAGGGCCGGACATGGTCGAGTGGGACGACTTCTCGATCATCGCGGCGGACGGGGACCATCCGCCAACCCGGCACGTGCACGTCGCCTTCATAGCGCCCTCTCGTGAACACGTGGACAGGTTCTGGCAGGCAGCGGTGGACGCCGGCTACGAAGACGACGGCCTGCCGGGCGAGCGCCCGCAGTACAGGCCCGATTACTACGGCGCGTTCCTGCTCGATCCCGACGGCAACAGCGCCGAAGCCGTCCACCACGGCGACACGCGGCGCGGCGGCCACGTCGACCATCTGTGGATCCGCGTGAGAGATCTCGAGGCCGCGAGAGCGTTCTACGCCACGATCGCACGCCACTCGGGCCTGCGAGAGGGCCGAAGCTGGGATGACGGGCGGCAGTTCCGCGGCGCCTGGGCGACCTTCTCATTGGTGCACGACGATCGGCCCCCGACCGAGCATCTGCACATGGCGTTCCCCGCACCGGACCGCCGGACGGTCGACGAGTTCCACCACGCGGCGACTGCCGCCGGCTACCGCAGCAACGGCGCTCCGGGCGAGCGGCCGGAGTACCACGCCGGCTACTACGCCGCCTACGTCTTCGACCCCGACGGGACCAATGTCGAGTCCGTGGTTCACGAGCGGCGGTGAGACCGCGGCGCAGGCGCTATCCGGTACCGCCGCTCAGATGCCGGCAAACACCGGAGCGGGGGCGTAATCCAGCGCGGAGAGTTCTTTCATCTCCTCGCCGCAGTCGTCGCAGACGAGGACATACCTAAGGGTCCGCGATGACTTCGAGTACAGGCCCATTCCGGAGTAGTAGCCGGAGTGTTGGCAGCCGTCCTCGCGACGACCGTTCTCCGTGACAGAGCGAGCGCTGGCGTAACCCACAGCGCGAGGTTCTACAGGCCGAACGTTAAAGGCCAGCGACTATGCGGATTAAGAGGAGATGAATCCTGAGCCGAAGTTGACGCGGACGAAGCTCATCCTGATCGGGTGATGGCAAGAGGGCTCGAGTCGCCTACCGTCGGGCGGCAGTCATGAGGGGATATGAATGGACCCGACCGACGGACACGCCCCCGATCTCGCCTCGAGCCCGCTGAAGTCGGAGGAAGGTTCCATCACTGCTCGGGAGCTCGACGCCCTGGCGCGCGAGTACGGCAACCGCTTCCTGCTCGAGCCCGCGCCCGACCATGCCCTGCCCAAGAATGGCATGCGTGCCGTGGACGCGATGCGGCTGATCGGCGAGGAGCTCGTACTCGATGGGATTCCCATGCGAAACCTGGCGACGTTCGTGACGACGTGGATGGAGCCCGAGGCCCAGCGTGTGATCGCAGAGAACCTGCACCGCAACTTCATCGACCACGCCGAGTACCCGCAGACGGCTGAGATCGAGCAGCGCTGCATCCGGATGCTCGCGCACCTGTTCCACGCTCCTGGCGAGACGACGGGTGCGCGGACGCAGGGGTCGTCGGAAGCGATCATGCTCGGAGCGCTGTCGCTGAAGTGGAAGTGGCGCGCTCGCCGGGAGGAAGCCGGCAAGGGAACCGATCGGCCGAACCTCGTGTTCGGCGGAGACGTGCACGTCGTGTGGGAGAAGTTCTGCCGCTACTTCGACGTCGAGCCGCGCATCATTCCGCTGCAGAAGGACAAGTACACGATCGGCCCCGAGGACGTGGAGCCGCATGTGGACGAGAACACGATCGGCGTCGCGGCGGTGCTGGGCACGACGTTCACCGGGCACAGCGACGACATCGTCGGCATCAACGACCTGCTCGTCGACCTGCAGGAGAAGCGGGGCCTCGACGTCCCGCTGCACGTCGATGCCGCGAGCGGAGGGTTTCGTGTGGCCGTTCCTGTATCCGCACTCCGAGTGGGACTTTCGCCTCGACCGCGTCCGCTCGATCAACGTCTCGGGCCACAAGTTCGGCCTGGTCTACCCCGGGATCGGCTGGCTGGTCTTCAGGGAGACGAGCGACCTGGCGGAGGACCTCGTCTTCTACGAGAACTACCTCGGCAAGCGGGACGCGACGTTCACGCTGAACTTCTCCACCGGCTCCGCCATGGTGCTCGCCCAGTACTACAACTTCGTGCGTTTCGGGCACGACGGCTACCGCTACATCATGGAGACGATGCAGCAGAACGCCCGGCACCTCGCGAAGCACATCGCCGACATTGGAGAGTTCGACCTGATCGGCGGCGAGGATGAGGAGCAGTTGCCGCTGGTCGCCTTCCAGCTTGCCGGGGAGCACAACTACGATGAGTTCGACGTCGCTTCCCAGTTGGCTTCGGAGCGGGGTTGGATGGTGCCCGCCTACACCCTTCCCCCGAACGCGGATCACATCAAGATCATGCGCGCGCTGGTGAAGCTGACGCTCGGCCACACGCTCGCCAGCACGCTGGCCGATGACATCGCGCAGGCCTGCGAAACGCTGGGCCAGAAAGGCGGTCTCCACGAGCACGACCGCAAGCGGGCGAAGACCGGCACCGGGTATTGATGGCGCGGTCTGGGTCGCTCGCGCTTACAGCTCTGGTGGTTCTCCTCGCTTCGCCGATCGTTACTGCGAGCTGATCCTGAATCCGCTCCACTTGTAGCGCGTGGTCTGGTACCAGGGCCGGAACGATCCGCCGAACGAGTCGCCGTCACCGGTGACCGTCGCGACCAGGTAGCCACACTTGCTGCGCTCACCGGACTTGCGGTAGTCGTTGCAGTACGTGCCGTTCATCGTTACGCAGTCGGGTCCGCCGGCCTTGGCGTCGATATCGCCGCCGCGCCCGCCACCCGTGAACCTGCCCTCGATCGTACGCCCGTCCTGGCGCAGGCGCATGATGCCCTTGCCGCCCTGGTTCTTGTAGCGCCAGGTTCCTTGCCAGTGCTCCGAACAGCTCGCGGCCCGGACAGGTCCGGTCGCGGCGGTCCCGGTGCTCGACGCGATCGCGGCGGTCGCCAGCACAACGGCTCCTGCGGCCATGCAGATAATCAAGCGATGCATCCTTGCCATTCCTTTCGTCCTTTGTACGTTTGTACTGCCGATGGTCGCGGTTCGTCAACGGCAATTTCAGGGCGGCCAGTGCGCTCAAGAGGAGCGGGCG
>CAVWYB010000040.1:0-8963 GCA_963759145.1 uncultured Solirubrobacterales bacterium | reverse complement strand
GCGGCATCGCGGAGTTGATCGGCACATTCACGCTGATCTTCGTCGGCATGGGCTCGATCATGTTCGCGTCGAGCGGCATCCTCGGCGTCGCGCTCGCACATGGCCTCGCGATCGCGATCATGGCGTCGGCTGTCGGGCACATCTCCGGTGGGCACTTCAACCCTGCGGTCACCCTTGGCTTCTTCGTCACGCGCCGGATCGCACCGACGCTCGCGGTCGTCTACTGGGTCCTCGCAGCTTGCCGGCGCGGTCCTCGGCGCGCTCGCGCTCCGGGCGACCTTCCCCGACGAGGCGAACCTGGACTCGGGCGTGCCCGTGCTGAATTCGACGATCGGCGCGGGCTCCGGCGTGGTGCTCCGAGGCGATCATGACCTTCCTCTTGGTCTGGGTCATTTTCGCGACCGCCGTCGATCCCGGTGGGGCGTTCAAGACGATCGCGGGCCTGGCGATCGGCCTCACGATCACGATCGGGGTCCTCGCCATCGGACCCCTGACGGGCCGCGGCGTTGAACCCGGCGCGCGCGCTTGGCCCGGAGCTCGGGTTCAACGTCTGGGACGACTGGTGGGTCTACATCGTCGGGCCTGGACTGGGCGGGGCGGCCGCGGCGTTGCTCTACAACTGGCTCTATCCTGCGTCCTTCCGCTCACGTGCCGGTGGTCGGAACGGCCGAGTCAGGCGTGCTCGAACCGCGCCCCGGCGACGCCGCGACCGACTAAGGGCCTAGCCAGCGCCGGGAGCATCTGTTAGACCTCAGGGTGTGCGACGGCTCGTCGCAGCCGGCTTTTCTTTCGGGGCGCTCGTTCTCGTGGTCGCGGGTGCCGGAGTCTCTGCTCCCGCCGCGCCACGGTGTGCGCCTACGGTCTCTGACGGGGCTGGGCCGTTCGGCCGCGGGGCGCCGCCACGGCGAGCTTCGATCGGCAAGGGACATGTCCTGACGGGCGTCGTGCTCTCCGTCGACTGCCGGCCGCTCGCCAGAGCCCAGGTACCCCTCCGGCAGGTGAACAGGCTCGGTGTGTACACGCGCGCCACGAGCGCGACCGTCCTCACCGACAGCGCGGGCCGGTTCCGCTTCGAAGGCCCGCGCCCGGTGCCGTACGAGGGCCGGTCGCCGCACATTCACCTGCGGATCGTCGCCGCGAAACACGAGGTGCTGCTGACCCGCTACGTGCCGCTGCCGCGGGCGAAGAGCGGCTCGATCAGGGCCGTGCTCATCCCTGTTCGGCTGTAGCACGGGCGAGCACGCGGCCGACTACCGCGCCGTAGGCGGCGTGGTCTGCGAGTTGCGGCAGGACCGGCAGCGCGCGGATACGCGGCAGGACGCGCGCTGCGAGGCTGAGATCGACGACGGCGATCGCGAGGCCGGCGAGCGCTCCCCGCCTTGCGCTTCGCACGCCGGCGCGGTCGAGCGCCAGCGCCCAGCCGAGCGAGAGCGCGAGATGTACGGGGACGGCAGCGACGAGCAACCGGCCGCGCCGCGCCTCGCGCGGCAGCAAGATCGACCCCGCCGCGAGCGCCGCCTCGAGCGGATCGCGCCGGGTCGCAAGCGCGTGGAGCGTCGACGGGGCGCCGCTCAGCACCGCGGCCCAGGCTCCGGCTCGAACGGCGGGCGGGACTCCCATTCCGCGAGGATAGGCTTGCTCGATGCCCGCCCGCACACGTGAGAGCGGCGAGGAGCGCGTCACTCCGCTCGAGCTCTTCTTCGACCTGATCTTCGTCTTCGCGCTCACGCAGGTCACCGGGCTCGTCGTCGCCGACCCGACTTGGGCAGGACTCGTCCGTGGGCTCCGTCGTGCTCGGCGTGCTCTGGTGGGCATGGGCTGCGTATGCCTGGCTGACGAACACGATCGATCCCGAGGAAGGGGTCGTGCGGCTTGCCATGTTCGGTGCGATGGGCGCGATGCTGATCGCGTCTTTCGCCGTGCCGGACGCATTCGGCGACGATGCCTTCTCTTCGCCTGTGCCTACGCGATCGTCCGGATCGCGCACCTCGTTCTCTACGCCGTTGCCGGGCGCGGGGATCGGGAGCTGCTCGCAGCCGTTCGCCAGGCTCGGAGTCGGCAGCGCGCTCGCGGTGGGCTTGCTTTTCGTCGCCGCGGCGCTCGACGGCAAGCTGCAGGTCGCGGTCTGGGCGATCGCGCTGGCCTGCGACCTCCTCGGCGCCGTATGTCGGCCGGGCCCGCGGCTGGCATCTCTCACCGGGCCACTTCGTCGAGCGGCACGGGCTCATCGTGATCATCGCGCTCGGCGAGTCGATCGTCGCGCTCGGCGCCGGCGCAACGAGCGACTCTCGATGCGGGCGTCATCGTCGCCGCTCTCCTCGGCTTCGCCGTCGCAGCCGCTCTGGTGGGCGTACTTCGACGTGGTCGCGATCGTCGCCGAGCGCCGGCTGACGGAGACGGAAGGGGAATGCGCAACTCGCGATGGCGCGGGATTCCTACAGCTACCTCCACCTGCCGATGGTCGCGGGCATCATCCTCTTCGCCGTCGGCGTGAAGAAGACGCTGGGAGACGTCGGCGAGCCGTTGAAGCTCGTGCCCGCGGTCGCGCTGTGCGGCGGCGTCGCGATGTATCTCGGCGCCCACATCCTCTTCCGGCTCCGGAATGTGCCACTCTCCTCAACAAGCCACGGCTCGTCGTGACCGGGATCCTGGTGGCACTCGTGCCGGCCGCGCTCGCACTACCGGCGCTGGCGACTCTGGTGCTGCGGTCACCGCGGTCTGCGTCGGCCTCATCGCCTACGAGGCGATCCGTTACGCCGAGGCTCGTGACCGGGTGCGCCACGCCCCCGAGCCGGCTAGCTCGGCTGGCTGATCCGACCACCCTCGAGCGGGAGCCCGGCTGCGACCCAGTCGTTCTTGCCCTCGGCGTAGTGGCTGACGTTTCGGTAGCCAAGCTCGATCAGCCGCTTCGCGACGATCACCGAGCTGTCGCACGTGACGTCCGAGCAGTAGACGACGACCTCGGTGCTGCGATCGGGGATCCTCCGCTGGGCTCGCCCGTCCACTGAATCCGGCGGGAGGTTGATCGCACCGGGTAGGTGCGACGTCGCATAGGACATGGGCGAGAGCGCATCGACGAGCACGAACTCGTCGCCGCTCTCGATCCTCTGCTGGAGACTCTCCCGGCTGATGCTTCCGAGCGTCGAGCTCATGGCACAAGTTTGCACGAAGGTCTGCGGCTTTCCCGCACCAAGAGTGCGCCGCGGCCACGATAGGAAGACGCGAGCGCGCTCCTACTGTAGAGTAGACGGTGAAGACCTACGCAGTCAAGTGGCGCGAACCGAACGGGCAGACCTTTGTCGGACGACTCGCGCTCGGCCTGTACATGCTCCACCTCGACGGGCGCCGGCGTGGGGTGGATGAGCCTGCTGTCAATCGGCAGTTCGGCTACGGCGAGCTTCGTAGTGCGCGCATCGGGAACCGCGGCGCCGATCGGCTCGATGGGCGCCCGGCTCTCGTCGTCGCGGTGGCTGCCGGTAACTATCTCGTCACCGACGCTGGGTTGGGCGCTCCGATCGTCCAGGAGCTCGTCGAGCGACTCGGCGAGCTAGTCGGGCCGCAAGAAACCTGCGGCTAACCCGCAGCCGGTGTGTATCCCGACCCGGATAGACCCCGCGCGGTTCGAGATCTACGTTGCGGCTAACAAACCGAATCAAGGGAGGCACGACATGAGGAAGCTATTCGAGATCGGCGGGATCATCGCAGGCGTAGTGCTGATGGCCTTCGGCGTTGCTGCAATCTCCATGGGCGTCGACGGACGCGCGACGGTCCGCGACAGCCTCAAGCAGGAGCAGATTGTCTTCGGCGCAGCCGACGATCCGGCAGTCGCGAAGTTCGCTGCCGAGTTCGCCGAGAAGCCGCTCCAAGACCGGCACACAGGCCCGGGCGTTCGCCCTGGTCTTGCACGAGCACGCACTCGAGGGTTCCGACGGACTGGCGTACGCCCAGATGGGGCGCTTCGTCTCCGCCGCCGACCCGGAGAGCGCGGCCGGCACGAGCGACGAGACGGCTGCACTGAAGGACGAGAAGGGGAATCCGGTCTCCAACACGGCTCGCAACACGTGGATCACGGCGACCGCTCTCTCGACCGCGCTGAACGTGAGCTACATGGCCGAGCAGATGGCGCTCTTCGGCATCGTCGTCGGCATCGCTCTCCTGCTCAGCGGTATCGGCTTCATCATCCTCACCCGGTTGGTGCACTTCGCCGCCGCGAGTTGGCACCTGTCAAGGACCAGCCGATCGCGCGGGCCGCAAAGCCCACACCCGCGATCAACTGAGCCTCCGTTCGTGCCCCCACATCGAGGGCGGCTCCGGCCGCCCTCGATCTTTCTTCAAGGAGGAGAACCATGGCTTCACCCACAGCCCGGTGGCGCTTCGCCGTCGTGCTCGGCGTCGCGGCGGCCGTTGCGGCTGTCCTCATCGGTGCCAGTCAGATAGGTGCCGGGGACGGCGAGGCGACGGCGCGAACGACGACTCCGACGAGCACTGACCCAGCACGGGCGGTCCAGTCGCTCTTCACCGGGATCGAGCAGCAGGGCCTGGCTCTCGGCTCACCCGCCGCGCCGGTGACGCTCGTCGAGTACGCCGACCTGCAATGCCCCTACTGCGCTCAGTGGTCGCGCGAGACGCTGCCGGTTCTACTCCGGGAATATGTCGCGAGCGGGAAGCTGAGGATCGTCTTCCACGGCTTGGCCTTCATCGGCTCGGACTCCGACAAGGCTCTCCGCACGGTGATCGCCGCCGGCGAGGACGACCACCTCTGGGATGTCGTCCACGGCCTCTATGCGGGCCAGGGCGCCGAGAACGCCGGCTGGGTGACAGACGAGCTCGTGAGTGAGATCGCGGCTGGAGTCCCCGGCCTCGACGGCGCGACGCTCCTATCCACACGGTGGGAGGCCACTGTCGACGCGGAGATGAAGCGCACAGCCGATGCGGCCACGCGCGCCGGTGTGCACAGCACTCCGGCCTTCCAGATCGGGCCGACCGGCGGCCCGCTCGAGCTCGTCGAGGTCAGCTCGCTTGCACCCGAGGGCATCCGTCCGGCGATCGAGGCGGTGCTCGCACGATGAGCGAAGGCGCCCTCCGGTCGACGAGTGCCGTGATCGCCGCCCTGGGCGCGGCAACCACCGCCTACCTGCTCTATGTCCGGCAGACGGGCGGCACGCTCGTCTGCTCGACCGGCGGCTGTGAGACCGTGCAGAGCTCCTCCTACGCCGAGGTGTGGGGGCTGCCGGTCGCCGCCCTCGGCCTGGTCGGGTTCCTCGGCCTCCTCGTGACGGCGCTCGCCCGCGGCGATTTGGCCCGGCTGAGCCAGGCCACGCTCGCACTCACGGCCTTCGCCTTCAGCGCTTATCTCCTCTACATCCAGCTGGCCGTCATCGACGCGATCTGCCAGTGGTGCCTGGTGGCCGATGTGCTCACGACCGCGCTTGTTGCGCTGGCGCTGGTCCGGCTCCGGTTCGGCGCCGGGCCTGCAAGCTAGGAGGGTTTGGCGGAATGTCGCTCGTCGCCCGGCGGCTCAGCCGATATTTCGCCAACCCTCCGCTACGCGGGACCTCGGCCACGATCGTCGTCCCGGCACCGGGGCTCGACTCGAGTTTCAGCTTGCCGCCAAGAAGCGCGAGCCGCTCGCCCATGCCGAGCAACCCGAGCCCGTCACTCCGCTCGCCGGTCGTGAAGCCGCGCCCGTCGTCCTCGATCACGGCCGTGACTGCGTGGCCGCTGCGCGCGACGACAATGCTGACCGCTCTCGCCTGCGCGTGCTTGACGATGTTCGTCAGCGATTCCTGCACGATCCGGTAGAGCGCCGTCTCAACGTCGTTCGGCAGCCGGTCGCCGACGTTCGCCTCCAAGTCGACGCGCATCCCGGTCTGCTCCGAGAACGTGTCGCGCAGGTGCTCGAGCGCCGCGACGAGGCCAAAGTCGTCGAGAGCCTTGGGCCGCAGCTCGACCGCGAGGCGGCGGACATCGTGCAGGTCCCGACAACCTGCTCGCGGACGGCAGCAAGCGCGTCTGCGCGTTCCTCGTCGCTCCTGGCCTCCTCGACCGCCTTCAGGCCGAGCAGTACCGACGTCAGCTCCTGCCCGGTCTGGTCGTGCAGCTCCCGCGCGAGTCGGCGCCGCTCCAGCTCCTGTGCCTCGACGACCCGGCGCAGCGCGTCGCCGGCGACACGGGCGGAGAGGTCGACCGCGACGGCAGCACGTGGAGCGAAGGTCTCGGCCAGGCGCAGGTCGGCATCGGTGAAGCGTGGGTCGGCGCCGTCCCTGTCGTGGGCCACGATCACGCCGATCGGCCTGCCGGCCGCGATGAGGGGGACGTAGAGCCCGCTGCGCGCCCCGAGGCGTCTGGCCGCTTCCTGGTCGACCTCGGGGTCGTCGAGGAGCGAGTCGACTCGCTCGGCCCGGCGCCGCTCCACGACCCGACCGCTCTTCGACCCTTCTCGCTCGAGTTGCAGGCCGACGATCTCGGCCGCGCCGTTGCCGTCGGCTGCTTCGATGCGCAGCGTCCCGTCACCGGCCGGCAGCGCAATCGTGACCAGACGTGCGCCGATCAGGCCGCGGAGGCGGCGCGCGATCAGCTCGAGCAGTCGCGCGAGCTCGATCTCGCTTGCCAGCGCCGTGCCGACCTCGTTCAGCGCCTCCAGCTGCTCCGACCAGGACGTTGCCGCCTCGTACAAGCGGGCGTTCTCGATCGCCACCGCTGCCTGGCTTGCCAGCGTCCCGACGAGCTCCTCGTCCTGCTCGGTGAACGGCTCGGACTCCTTCTCGGCCAGGTAGAGATTGCCGAACGCCCGGCCGCGGAGCAGGATCGGGACTCCCAGGAAGCCGTTCATGGGCGGATGGTGGGGCGGAAAGCCGACGGAGCGCGGATCGTCGCCGATCGACTTCAACCGCAGAGGCCTCGCATCCGTGATCAGGGCGCCGAGAAGGCCCCGGCCGCGCGGGAGATCTCCGATCCTGGCCACGGTCTCCTCGTCGATTCCGGTGTGGACGAAGCGCTCGAGCCCCGTGCCGGACGGGTCGATCACGCCCAGCGCGGCGTAGCGGGCGCCGGTCAGTGCGGCGGCCGTCTCGGCCAGCTTCAGCAGCAGATCGTCGAGCGAGAGCTCCGAGCTCAGCGCGATGCCGGCCGCGACGAGCCCTTTCAGGCGCTCCTGTTGCCGGGCAGGCGTGGTCACTGGGTGGACCCTACCGCGCTAGGCCGGCGGTTTCGCGCGGGGGTCGCCGGCGAGGTAGCGGCCGGTGACCTGCTTGAACGCGTCCGACGTCCCCTGGCCCAGCTGGCCGTCCTCGCGCAGGACGATCCCCGGGAAGCCGTTCAGGAATCGCTGCAGCTGCTTGCCCTCCTCGGTGACCAGCTTCGGCGCATACCGCAGGATGGGGCCCTTCGCTTTCGGCACGGCGCCGAAGGCGATCAGACTCTTCTCCGCCATCCGTCGCAGCAGGACTGCGACTCCGCACTGCGCCGAGACCGCCGTCTGTGACCACTTGCCGTCCGCCACGTACTTCCCGCGGCCGTAGTGGGTCGAGAAGCTCCAGAGGTACGGCGAGGGCACGTCGGGATGGTGTGTGCGATAGCCGAAGCCGTTGTAGGCCTCGAGCTTGTAGAGCATCCCCGGGATCGACCAGTCCTTCCACTTGTCGAAGCCCTGGTACCGGAGCGCGTCGCTCGCGCTCGCCTCCCACGTGAACGGTGGCTGTCCCGTCTTCGGCCTCCCCGCGGGAACCTGCACCGTGCGGGCGGTGAGCGGATCCCCGTTGTGCAGGTGCCTGCCGAAGTTGAGCGAGGACTCGAGCGCGTGGATGACGCCGACCACGTACCACGGCGTGCCGACAGGATCACCAGCCGCCGCGTAGCGTTTCCGATTGCTCGCGATCCGCGCCACGAGCGCGTCGACGTCCGCCATGCGGTTGGGGCGGATGACGCAGGTGTCGAACCGCCGTTGGTAGTCCGTTTTCAGCTCGGTGGTGAGTTGCGCCATCCGCCTCGGCGCGAGCCTACTCCACCGCGCCCGCCGGTTGGTAGACGAGGATCGCCACGCCGTCCCCGACGACCTTCGAATCGACGAGCCGCAGCCGCCTCTTGTCGGTGGTCTCGCCGAAGAGGCGCTTGCCGCCGCCCAGCACGACAGGGAACACCATCAGGTTGTACTGGTCGACGAGGTCGTGTTCGACGAGGGTTTGCACGAGCTGAGGGCTGCCGTGGACCACGATGTCGCCGTCCTGCTCCTGCTTCAGCTTCGAGACCGCATCCACCACGTCGCCCTCGAGCACCGTCGTGTTGTTCCACTCGGGGTCCTTCAGGGTCGAGGAGACGACGTACTTGGGCATGCTGTTGAACTTGTCCGCGAAGCCAAACTCGTCGGTCCTGGACGGCCACGCCGCGGCAAAGCCCTCGTAGGTCACTCGGCCCAGCAGGAGGGCCTCGGACGACATGGTCTCGTCGAGCTTGAACGCGTTGCCCTCGTCGCCGCGGTCGATCTCGAGCTCCAACCGCCGTACTTGAAGTCCTCGCCGCCACCGGGGGCCTCCACGACGCCGTCCAGCGACATGAACTCTGTTACCACGATCCGTCCCACGCGCTCCTCCTTCGTCCCGGTTTCCCCGATACCATAATCAACCAGACGTTTGATAAACCGAACAGGTGAATACTAATTGGCAGTCGACGAGCTCACGAGCACCTTCGCGGCCCTCGCCGATCCGACTCGGCGCGCGATCGTGGCGCGCCTCGCGGAGGGTGAGGCCAGCGTGAACGAGCTGGCCGAGCCGTTCCCGATCAGCGTGCAGGCGGTCTCGAAGCATCTCAAGGTGCTCGAGCGCGCAGGGCTGATCACGCGCGGCCGCTCGGCGCAGCTTCGGCCCTCCCGCCTGGAGGGGGCACCGCTGCAGGAGGCGGCCGACTGGCTCGAGCCGCTACGGCCGACTCTGGCAGGCAAGCTTCGACCGCCTCGACGAGCGACTCGA
>CAVWYB010000039.1:0-7633 GCA_963759145.1 uncultured Solirubrobacterales bacterium | reverse complement strand
GGTGATCATCGACGAGCTCGGATCGCATCGCGACGACTCGCTCTACATCTCGCTGCGAACGTCGTTGATCAAGCGCCAGGACGCGCGGCTGGTCGTGATCTCGACCGTCGGTTCGCCGGATGGGCCGTTCGCCGAGCTCCGCCGGCGTGCGCTCGAGCGCGGCCGGGTGACCCGCAAGGGCGCGTTCACACGGGCGAGCTCGCCCAACCTGATCCTGCTCGAGTGGTCGGTCCCGACCGACGCCTCGATCGACGATATGCACTCCGTGAAGGCCGCGAACGTCGCGAGCTGGATCACCGAGGAGGCGCTGGCCGAGCAGCGGGAGGCGATCCGCGAGAGCGCGTTTCGTCGTCTCCATTGCAACCAGGAGGTGGCGGGCTACGAGGCGTTCATCGACGCCGCCGAGTGGGACCGAAACTCAGCCGCACCCGAGCTCGCCGGCGACGGTTTCCGGGTGATCGGAGTCGACGCGGCCGTCTGCTCCGACACCGCCGCGATCGCACTCGTTCGCCGCGATCCCGAGGACGTCTATCACGTGATTTGGAGAGTCTGGGTCCCGACGAAGCGCGACAAGGTGCCGCTGGCCGACGTCGAGGCGGTTACCCGTGAGTGGGCGCAGACGCACCACGTCGATGCCGTCGTCTACGACGCGCGGTTCTTCGAGCACGCGGCGCAGAACCTCGAGGACGCGGGAGTGCCGGTGAAGGCGTGGCGCTATCAACGCAACTCCGCCGCCGCCAGCACCCTGCACGAGATCGTCTCCCACGGACGGCTACGCCACGGCGGCGCCGACCTCCCCCGCCGCCACGCGCTCGCCGCCGAGATTCGGGATAGGGAGTTCGGTCAGGTCATTAGCAAGACCAAGAGCCGCGAGCACATCGACTGCCTGATGGCGCTCGCCTACGCCGTCGACGAGGCTGCCGCGCTGAAGGAAAAGCCGGTCAGCGTCTACGAAACCCGTGGCCTGGTGTCGGCCGGATGACCGCTAACAGGGGCGTAAGGTGTCCGGCGAAGTCGATATCCGGAGCGCGACGAATGGCTTGCGAGAACGCTGAGCGCTGAGAACACATCGCGTATATGTTGAGTCGCGCACGTCCTAGGAGGCCCCGATGTCCGAGTTCGACCATGGACCGCCTGTTGCGCTGGCCCGACACTTCGATCTCCTTCCCGATCCGCCCGTCAAGGAAGACTTCTGGTTTGACTGGGGGCCGGTCTTCTACCGTGGCCGGCTGAATGGGAGCGCGCGCGTCCTCTGTATCGCCTCGGATCCCGGGCCGACCGAGCGGATCGCGGGCCGCAGCCTGATCGGCAACGCCGGCCAGCGGGTGCAAGGGTTTCTCGCCAAGCTCGGACTGACCCGCTCCTACATCTGCCTAAACGCCTGGGCCCACGCGCTCCATCCCTCGCGTGCCTCGACCGAGCGCGGGAAGCTCGACGAGCCTGAGCAGCTCAAGTGGCGAAACAAGCTCTACGACCTCGCCACCGGCCCTGCGCTGGAGGCCGTCATCGCCTTCGGCGGGATGGCGCAGGCGGCGGTCGACCTTTGGTCCGGTCGGCCCGCGAGCGCCGCAACTCTGCGAGATCCCGCATCCCTCAAGTCACGACGAGGACGTGCTCCTCGGTGCCTGGCGGGCCGCGGTCACGAAGCTGCGCCCGATCGTGACCCCGGACGCGGACGGCGACAACACCGGCCCCAACTACGGCTCAAGCTTCATGGAGTCCGACTACGAGCCGATCCCACGCCACGACCTGCCGTTCGGTGCGCCGGCGTTCCTCGGCGACGACGCCTGGGTCCGCGCGCAGCCGTCCGGCGGCGATGAACTCCGTCGCTCGTCCCGTCGCCCGACGACGGCCACACATTGATCTGGCACGCGCCCGAACCCGCGCTAGTGTCGCGCCGCGGACGAACGAGCGACGAGGTTCCGCGGAGGCGGCGGTGGCGCTAGTCCTCACCGGCACGGTCGTCACCTTCGACCGAGCGCGGCCGCTGATCGACCCGGGCGCCGTCTATGTCGGCGATGACGGGCGCCTCGCCGCGGTCAGCCGCGCCGGCGATCCGGCGCCGGCCGGCTTCGCCAACACCGCCGCGATCGACACCGGCGCGGTAATCTACCCCGGCCTGATCGACCTCCACAACCACATCGCCTACAACACCCTGCCGCTCTGGAGGGCAAAGGGCGTTCCCTACCTACACCACGATCGCTGGCCCGACGAGACTAAACCGCCCGACTACTCGACCTCGATTACCTGGCCGGCGCAGGGTGCTCGGCCAGGCTGCCCCCGAGGCGCTGCTCAAGTACGTCGAGGTCAAGGCCCTGGTCGGCGGCACGACGTCTATCCAGGGCGCGCCGCTTTCGACTCGGCCGGTCGAACGGCTGGCTTCTGCGCATCGTCGACATCGAGAAGCTGCCCAGGCCGGTAGGACCTGGTCATGTGCGCGGCGCTTCAGCGCGACATCGAGGACATGCGCGCGCCCGGCTCGGTCAGGGACAAGCTCGAGGCCGGCCAAGTGATGATCTACCACGCCGCCGAGGGCCGTCCGCCGGCTCGTGGGCCCCGGCGACTACGACGTCGCCGGCGAGTTCGACGACCTTGCGAGCGCCGGGTGTCTTCAGCCGGGCCTGATCGGCGTCCACGCCACGGCGCTCGAGCCCGCCGACTTCGCGCTCTGGCGCGATCAGGTGAAGCAGATCGATACCGAGCCAGAAGGCCGGCGATCGTCTGGTCGCCGTTCTCGAATCTGTGGCTCTACCACCAGACGACAGATGTGGTCGAGGCGGACAAGAAGGGCTTTCGGATCTGCCTCGGCTCGGACTGGTCGCCTTCGGGAACCAAGCACGTGCTCGGCGAGCTCAAAGTCGCCGACGCCTTCAATCGCGGACTCGCTTCGGCTCGCGCTTCAGCGACCTTGAGCTCTGTGAGATGGTCACCGCCAACCCCGGCGACGCGCTCGCAGTCGCCTGGGGGCCGCAGATCGGGCGCATCCGGGCGGGCAACGCTGCGGACATCCTGGTCTGCGAGCGACACGACCCTGACCCATACCGGAACCTCATCGAGGCCACCGAGCAGCACGTCCAGCTCGTCCTCGTCCGCGGCACGCCGTTCTACGGAACCCGCCCACTGATGAACGCCGCCGGAGCCCAGGCGCCGGATCTGATCACGGTCCGGGGTCAGCAACGCGCGCTCGTAGTCCGCCAGCCAGGACGGCCGGACGCCACGCTTGACTGGCCCGAGGTCCGCGCGGCGCTCGGGGCGGTTCGCGACGATCCCCATACGGCCTGGCAGGATTCCCAGGACGCCCTCGCCGCCTGGGGCGGCTCGCTCGATGACCCCGATGCGCCGCTCGCGCTCTTCGGCGACATGCCCGAGGGCGACTCGGCCTGCTTGGCGCAAGCGGCGAGATCCCAGCCGACCTCGTGATCCCGCCGCTTCAATCGCTCACCCACGATGCGACGTTTCTTCGCGGCGGTCGCCGCCGTCGGCCCGCCCGAGCTGCAGGGACTCCGGAGCTACTACTCGTGAGCCCTGCGCGGCGGTTCAATGAGCCCGCCAGCACTCTGGCCGAGAGCGTCGCCCTCGACGAGTTCCTCGCCGGCGTCGAGCCGCTCGCGATCGCCGATCGCTACCAACTTGTCGAGCAGGCGTCGGTTCTGCTCGAGGAGCTCTACGTCCACCTGCCGCTCAAGCGGGCGATGCACGCGATCGATCCCGTCCAGCGCCTGCGGCTTCTTAAGCGCCGGCTCGAGTCGCTCAGCGAGCTCCAGTTCCACGCCGAGCTCGCGGCGATCTTCCGCTCGCTACGCGACCTCCACACCGTCTACCAGCTGCCCGTTCCCTACCGCGGCCACGTCGCCACGCTGGGCTTCCTCGTCGAGCGCTACCACGACCCCGACGACGGCGTCGCACTACCTGGTCACCAAGATCGATCCCGCGTCTCGAGCACGCGGGCTTCACGGGCGGCGCCGAGCTCCTCTCCTGGAACGGCATCCCGATCGAGCGGGCGGTCGAGCTCAACGCCGAGCGGGCGGCCGGCTCGAACGCTCGACGCGCGCCTCGCCCGCGGCCTCGAGGCGCTGACCCTCCGGTCCGCTTCGGAACGGCCCACCGCCGGACGAACACTGGGTCCTGCTCGGCTACCGGAGCCCTCGCGGCCGCCGCGGCGAGACCCGGATCCCGTGGCGGGTGATGGCCGCCGAGACGCTCCGGGTCGCGCCCAGGACCCAGTCTCGCACGATCAGCGCGGTGCTCGGCATCGACGCCGGCAACGAGGCAACGCGACAGGTGAAGCGCTCGCTCTTCGCGCCCAGGCGAGCCGCGCTTGCCGCCGACCTCGGAGCTCGCGGAGCGTCGTCGCTCGCGAGGCGTTCAGGATCGGCGGCCTGAGTTGGCCACTTGCGGATCTACTCGTTCAACGTCTCCGGGGCGCGACGCTTCGTTGAGGCAGCTCGCCGAGATCCTCGCCGGCTACCGCGCGCAGGACTGATCGTCGACATCCGCGGCAACCCCGGGCGGCACATTCCCGCGGCCGAGGCGGCGCTGCAGCTGCTCTCGAAGCAGCCGCTCGCGCCCGGTCACGTTCTCGCTCGCGACCACGCCGGGGCGCTCGAGCTCTCCCGCGCGAATCCCGCGATTCGGGCCGTGGAGCGAGCTCGATCGGCGCCGCGGTCGAGACCGGCGAGACCTACTCGCAGGCGTTCCCGCTCTCGGACCCGGCGGCGATCACCGATGGGCTGCCTCGCTACCCCGGCTCGATGTCCTGATCACCGACGCCCTCTGCTACTCGGCCGCGGACATCTTCGCCGCGGGCTGGCAGGACAATGGCCTTGGCCCGATCCTCGGCACCGCCCGCACATACCGGCGCCGGCGGCGCCAACGTCTGGACCCACGCGCTGCCTGCGCCTCTGGCTCCCCGACACGCTCGGCCCGCTGCCGCGCCGGGGCGGACTTCCGCGTCGCCCTTCGGCGCGCGACCCGGGTCAACGATCGGGTCGGGGTCCCGCTCGAGGATCTCGGCGTCCGCGCCGACGCGTGCACCTGCTCACCCGGCGCGACGTCGAACAGGGCAACCAAGACCTTCTCGGGCGGCCGCCGAGCTGCTCGTGTCATAGCCAATGGTCGCGCCGTGTCGTAGGGGGCATACTCCCCCGTCGACTCAGACAGCAGGTGACCGCCACCGCGTTTGCCACCACCTACGGATCGTGGAGCGAGTACGCCTACCGGGCGAAAGACCGAGAGACGCGGCGTTGCCAACTCGCCCGGGCCCGCCGTCCCTCGTGCTCCAAGCGGACCGGGGATGATCTGGGTGTGGCGAGGAGGGTCTACGTCATCGAACTCGCTTCCGATGTGGGCAGGCGCCGGGATCCTCGAATCCCCTGGGTCTACGTCGGCTGCAGTGCGCGCTCCCCAGAAGTCCGCTTCGAACAACACAAGCGCGGCTACAAGTCCGCTCGCCTCGTAAAACGCTTCGGTGAGCGGCTGCGACCTGATCTCTACGAGGATCTCTCCCCCGTAGTCGGAAGCGACGACGCGGTCGCGGCGGAGAGGACTCGCGCCATACAGCTTGCACGGGCGGGGTTTGTCGCCCACTGTGATGGCGTGTCCTACGGCAAGCGATTAGGTAGCTGGACCGAGTGGGGCTACCGCCGGCTACTGCGCGTGTCAGATCACGTCGATACCGCGATCGCGGAGCTGGTCGAATGCACGTTCCGCCCACCGACCTTGAAGATGTGCGCGCATCTCCTTTGGGGAACCCGCGGCTTCTGGGTTGACGACCTGATCGATCAGAGCGATCCGCCGCCGGCGTTCGGGCTCTTCGCTCACGTGCGCCGAGATGCGTTGGAACGACGTATTGACGCGCTCGTCCAGGCCGATGAACTCGCCATCGATTGCAACTGCCTGTATCTAGCCGGGACCGAGTAGATACCCATGCGGCCTGCACCTGGGCGGAGTGCGTGGGCGACGGGGGGAAGCTGTCGTTATCGAGATTGTGCGGAAGGAGCCTGACCCTGCTGTCTCCACGCGGCGATCCTAAGCGCCGGACGAGCCTAGGCGATGCCGATGAGTTCGCGCATCTGCCGGTCGTAGACGTCCCAGTCGCAGATACGGAAGGTGCCGAGTAGGGTCCATTCACCTTCCACCGTCAGCTCCTAAACTGCGGGCGCGGCTAACGTCCAAAGAAGGCCGCGCTCTCCTTTTTCTTGCGTCGAAGCCATTGCGTCAGCTCGTTGAATGGCTGCGTCGTAATCCGCTACCGACCAGTACGCCGTCGTAGGGAGGGGCCAGCCGTTCCCATTCGATGCAGTCCTCAGGTCCTTTGCTGTCATGCATTCGAGCGAGCGTACGCCGATGTCGCCGTGGCAAGCGAATACCTGTTGGGAGTTGAACCCACGACCTCCGGGCTATCAGATGCCTCGCGGCGGCTTTGTTCGCTGATCCCAACGCCCCCGGGTGCGTCGCGGATGTCGAGACTGCTCTTCGTCGTTGCCTGCGGCGCTACGGTCGAGGTGTGCCGGATACCGCCCCCGAGCCGGACCTGAAAACAGCACGATCTCCGATCTCGCCTCGTCGAGACGCAGGAGCGGATCGCCGAGCTGACCAAGCCACCGGAGGCCGGCGCCGACATCGACTTCGGCAAGCGCATAGGCGACGGTACCAACGAGGCGGTTTCCCGCTTCACCGAGATCGGCGTCGCCAACGACCTCCACGCGATCGAGGAACGGATCGAGCGCGCGCTGGAGAAGCTCGAGGACGGCACCTACGGAACGTGTGACGCGTGCGGAGGAAACATCATCGCGGGCCGCCTCCGGGCCGCGCCCGAAAGCGCCCTATGTACTCGGTGCGCCCAGGGTGGGCGCTAGGCGCTCCCCCGCGTGCGGCGCAGGTCCGACGTACTGCTTCGCCGACGCGAGTCGTCTGGCGGGCGAGATCGGCCCGTCTCCCTGCCGACGGTTCGTGGGCGGGATAACGGCCCCGTCGGGCTGGCTGTCCAATCGGCGGCGGAGCTGAACGGCAAATGCGTTGAGCACCGAGCCGCCGATCGGGCCGCCGAAACGAAGGCGAGGCGCTAGGTCCTCCGGTGCGTCTTGGGGACACCTAGACGCTTGACCGAGGTCGTGACGATCGTCACAGCATCCGGCTCGAGATAGGCGTAGTCTCGGGACCCGACGCGTACTTCGAACTCGGAGGGGAAATGACGGCGACTGCTGACGAAAGATCGCTGACATGATCCGGTCACGGGGAATTGATTTCGGGCCGACGATCATCCGCGAGGCCAACAGGACGGACTTCCCGATCGGACTGGCATTGGCCTTGATCGATAAGGAGTCCGACTTCCATAACATCTTCGGGGCGGACACGGGTGCGCCGTTCGCCCACCAGGAGGTCACTAAGGACAAGGTGCACCAACTGATCCGCCACGTGGAGACCGGCGGAGTCTCGAACGGGGTCGGCCTCACCCAGTTGACCTCGCTCGACTTCATCAAGGGGGCCGAGGCGATGGGCGGCGCCCACAAGGTCGAGAACCAGTGCCGCTTCGCGTTCAAGCTGATGAAGGACCTGATTGATCGGCACGGGTATCGGGTCGGCCTCGGCGCCTACAACGGCGGCGAGGGAAACCCGCAGCTCGGCTACGCCG
>CAVWYB010000038.1:0-23427 GCA_963759145.1 uncultured Solirubrobacterales bacterium | reverse complement strand
GTGGTTCGCGATCCGCCTTGGTCCATCCACCTTCGGTATCTTCGACGTCTTCCCCGACGGAAACGGTCGCGAGGCGCACCTCGCGGGACCGATCGCGACCGCGCTGATGCAGAAGGCCGACGAGCTCCTGAGCGAGCCTCCGACCATCGAGCAGGTGGACATCCTCGCGAGCAAGTTCACGGAGTAGGAGCGGGTTCGCCAGTGCACCCAACTGGACAGTACTCGGAAAATGCCCGCAGGTAGCAGGGCATGTGCTCTGTCTCAGCGCCGTCACGCGAAGCTTCGACGCGAAGGCTATCGCAAGCACCGGCTCCGCTGACGGTTCGCTTCTGCCTGGGTTGCAGGCTGCGGCATTCTCGCATCGGAGTTCTACGAGCTTCGCCGCGAGGAGGCCTCGGGGGCGGTCACCTGACGCGGCGGGCACGGTACGGTCTGACGATGACGACGCTTCGCGGCGCGGCGCTCCTCGCTCGCGGTCCCTCCGCTGCTCCTGCTACTCGCGGCCTGCACTGGCCGAGTCGGGGAGGAGGCACTCGCGCCGACGCCCACGGCTCCCGGGCTCCGTTGGGAGGCCCTCGCTCCGCTACCGACGCCGCGCTCGGAGGTGGCCGCCGCGTCCGACGGAGATGGCATCGTGGTGGTCGGCGGCTTCGACGGGTCGGGCGCGTCGGTCGCGACGGTCGAGATATTCGACCTCGAGACGGCGACCTGGAGCGCCGGCCCCGACCTCCCGATCGCCGTGAACCACCCGATGGCCGCCGGGTTCGATGGGGAGGTCGTGGTCGCAGGCGGCTACGTCGGCCCGGGCCTCGCCAACCCGACCGATCGAGCGTTCGCACTGCGGGACGACGCATGGGAGGAGCTGCCGCCGATGCCGGCGCCTCGAGCGGCCGGAGGCGCGGCCGTGGTCGACGGACGCCTCTACGTCGCCGGCGGCCTCGGCCCCACCGGGCTGGCCGCCGAGGTGTTGTTCTTCGATCCTGCCAATGGCCGCTGGTCGACGATCGAGGGCCCGCCGACCGGGCGGGAGCACCTCGGGGTGGCAGGGCTCGACGGAGAGTTGTTCGTGGTCGGCGGGCGGACCGGGGGGATCGGCTCGAACCTGGACGCAGCCGAGGCCCTCGACGTCGCCGAGGGATCGTGGCGCGAGCTGCCGCCGATGCCGACGGCCCGCGGCGGGAGCGCGGCGGCCGCCACCTCTAACGGCTTCGTGGTCTCCGCCGGCGGCGAGGCCGATGCGACCTTCGACGAGGTCGAGGCGTACGACGTGTCGGCCGATCGCTGGTTCAGCTTGCCGCCGATGCCCACGGCGCGGCACGGCCTCGGCGTCGTAGTCGTCGGCACGGTCGTGTACACGATCGCCGGCGGCACGGTGCCGGGTCTCTCGGTCTCGGGCGCTGTCGAGGTGATCGACCTGTCCCCGCTCCGACCTTGAGCCCGAATGGCTTGTGAGCTGCGGGACCTCCCCAGAGGATGCAGGATGGACCCTGCGGAGCGCGCCCCGAACGTGCTGCGCGAGGACGCCGGGTGCGAGGGTCGATGTCCTGATGCTCCCTGACTTCGAGCGCGCCGACCGGATCGGCGAGTTCTGGAGTTGCCCCCAGAGCCGGACCCTCGCTGAGCAGCCACGATCGACAAGGCCCGTCCGCCCCCTGCATCGGCACGGCGAGAGATTTTCCGCGGGCGATGCCAGCAGGCAGGCATCCACTACCGACCTCATGACGAGCCTGCCGCGGATGCGAGTTCCCCGAGCCGTCGTTCGATGAAGCGCCGCTCGGCGCCGTCATCGGTCATGTCCCTCGCGCGTCGATATGCGGCACGCGCCTCGTCGGTCCGCCCGAGGCGTCGCAGGAGTTCGGCCCTGGTCGAGTGCAGGTAGCGGAAGTCGTCGAGCTCGAGCCGGTCGATGACGCGCAGACCGGCCTGGGGGCCGTCGGTTTCGGCGACGGCGATGGCGCGGTTCAACTCGACGACCGGGGAAGCGGTGAGGCGGCCGAGCTCCCCGTACAACGCGGCGATCCGCGCCCAGTCGCACGGCGTCTCGGCGTGCAACGAGGCGATCGCCGCCTGCAGGACGTACGGCCCGCGCCCGCCTAGGGCGAGCGCACGTTCCAGCTCGGCGCGTCCGTCCGCGATCTCCCGGGTATCCCAGCGGGACCGGTCCTGGTCGCCGAGCAGCACCATTTCGCCGTCGCGGAACCGCGCCTCGCGACGGGAGTCGTGCAACAGCATCATCGCCAGGAGCCCTCGGACCTCGGCGTCGCCGGGAAGCAGTTCGACGAGCGCGCGTCCCAACCAGATCGCCTCGGCGGCCAGCTCGTCACGGCCGCCGTAGCCCTCGTTGAAGATCAGGTACACCACGGCGAGCACGGCTTCGAGACGCTCGCCGAGCAGATGAGGCGGCGGCACTCGGAACGGGATGCGCGCGGCCTTGATCTTGCGCTTGGCCCGGACCAGCCGCTGCGCCATCGTGCGCTCTGGGACCAGGAACGCGCGCGCGATCTCATGGGTGGTGAGCCCGCCGAGGGTGCGCAGGGTGAGAGCGACCTGCGCCTCCACCGAGAGCGCCGGGTGACAGCACGTGAAGATGAGCTCGAGGCGCTCGTCGCGAAACGTTGTGGCGTTCATCGGTGCCTCACCCGGAGCGTCCTTGACGAGCACGCCGAACTTGGCGGCGAGGACCCGCTCGCGACGGATCCGGTCCGTGGCTCGATTCCGAGCCGTCGTCATGAGCCAGGCGCGCGGGTTCGAGGGGACGCCGTCGCGCGGCCAGCGGTCGGCGGCGATCGCGAACGCCTCCTGCGCGGCGTCCTCGGCGAGGTCGAAGTCGCCGAGGACGCCGATCAGCGTGGCCAGGACGCGGCCCCATTCCTCGCGGAAGATCCCGTCGAGCGTCGTTACCAATACACCTCGGAGGGTCGGATCTCGACGGCGCCACCATAGCGGGCTGCCGGGACGCGGGCGGCCACCTCGATCGCCGCATCGAGGTCGTCGGCCTCCAGGACGAACAAACCGCCCACGGCCTCCTTCATGCCGACGTATGGGCCGTCGGTCGTCAGGGTCTTACCGCCCTCCACGCGGACGGTTGTGGCGTTCTCAGGTACCCCCATCGGCAGCCCGGGGGTGACGCCCGGCGACTCGTTGATCCCTTGGTAGTCGGCGTGGACCTGCTTCTGCTCCTCCTCGGGAAGAGCGGCCTGTCGCTCGAGCGCGTCGCCCTGGTAGATCAGCATGACGTACTTCATCGAACCCTCCTTCCGGGATGGTCGCGTCTAAGACGAACGGCGAACCGCGAAATCGACCGCTTCGACACGGGAATGTTGTCCGGCTGGACCCGCTGTGCCGCTCGGGGACGATTCGCCACCACTCGTTAGGCTCGAGGAATCGTGCCGCCTCGAAAGTGCGCTCCAGCTTGAGAGCTACATCGTCAAAGCTAGGGGTGAACGGAAAGAAGGGCAATGGAGTTGGAGAATAGTTGCCACCGAAGGCGAAGCCCGCCTCGCACCACGGCCGGCGCCGAAGCCTTCGAAGTAGTGCGGGATGGATGGGCCCCCGGTCCCGTACCGGCGCATGCGGCGCCGCCTTTCGCGGGGAGCCAACCGCGGGTTGTGATGCGGCGGAACTCCGCCGTCTTCCGGAGTGGACTGCCGCTCCACCCGCTAAGGGTGGATCAGGGTCGGGGCTCTCGCTCACCCCGGCCCTTCCACCATGACACGACAGCACTCGCGGCGGTCAAAACCCGGGCTCGCTGTGCGGCGCGGGCTCCCGGGAGATGAGGCGATGCTAGATGGCCGTCCGGAGGATTTCAGCCAAGGCGGGACTTAGGAACGATCCTTCGCCGCTGCGTGCTCCGCCACCGTCAGCCCTGCGTGTCGCTCCGCCCAGTCGATAGCGAAGTCCGCGACCTCTTCCCAGCCAGGAGCACCCGGGAAGTGCGGCCGACCCTCGAACTCGTGGTATTCGGTGATCGATACGGAATCGTCGTACTTGCGTTCGTTGTGCATCGTCGCCTTCGGCGGGACGACGTGGTCCTCGTGAACCCGATGAAGAGCAGGGGGATACGACCCTGTTTGGCGAAGTCCACCTCCGTCGGTGGGTTGCGATGCAGGTTCGCGAGCGCGATGTCGGCGAGCACGTCAGAGGCGGCCGGCACGGCGTAGCGCTCGTAGAGCGGCTTGGACTCCTCCTCGCTCATCGTGTTCGCAAAGGCGTAGTGGAACTCCTTCTCCGAAATCGGCACCGGGTCGCCCCGCTTGAAGGGGTTCAGCGCCGGCCCGGCCGCCCTCAACGTTGACCACGGCAGGTCGCGGATCCCCTTGACGGTCGCCGCGGACACCCCGACGCCCACGCTTCCGAGGCCGCGGTTCAACAGCACCTGGGTCATCGCGCCGCCCAGGGAGTGGCCCATGATGATCGGGTCGCCATCCAGTTCGTTGATGAACGCCTCGTAGGCGTCGATCACGGTCTCCGCCCTGAGGTCCTTCATTGGGGACGGATCGGCGTTCAGCGCTTCGACCTCGCCCTCGAACCCCGGCCACGCGGGAGCGTGGACGGTATAGCCCCGTGCCTCGTAGCGCTCCTTCCAGTGCTCCCAGCTGCGGGGCGTCATCCACAGCCCATGGATCATGACGATGGTGTCTGGCTTGGCCTTGACCGTTGTCTCCGCCATCGCGGCTCCCCCTTTCGGTCACCACGACCGTACATCTTTCGTCAAGACGGCAACAGGCGAGCCCACCATGGCTTCTCTCTCGTTCACATTGCGGCCATGATCCGGCTCACCGCGGCGCCCGGTTCCCCGTGCGAGAGTTCCTACGAAGGACCCGAGCGCTCAGACTCCCGCAGCATCCCGACCAGCACCGCTCGGAGCGTCCGATCCTCCTCGCGTCGATCACGCCGGCTGGCCATGAGCCTCGCGGGCTCTCTTGGCGCCGGCCGCGTACGCCCGTTCGAGCTCTCGACGTAGGCCCGGGTGCGCTGGTCACTCGTCCATCAGACGGACGAGCTCTGCGATGACGCGCTGGAGTTCCTTCTTGTGAGCTTTGATCGCGGCCCTGTTGGCAAGAAGGACCATGCGCCGGTCGTTGTACTTGGCCTTGCCTTCCAGAAGATCGGACTCGACCCTAGTGATCGCCACGTTATGGAACACGAGGTGCACGCGGTCGGTGGCGTGAAGGTTGAAGGTGAGAAGATCCTGTTTGTAGTGGTAACTGGGTACGTTCCATTTGATTCGCTCCGAGAGCTTTCGGCTGGCGCCCAGGATGATCCCACGTACCTCGTCGACCTCCGCCCTGAGGGGGTGGTCCAGGTCGTCGAGGAACGCACTAACCTCTGCTGATCGGGGCATCTCTTTCACCATCCTCCGTGCTCACGGCTATCGGGTCGGCGCTCATAAAGGAGTCGGAGCACGCGGCCGGTTCTCGACACGCCGCAAGAGCGGAACGCGGCTCGCCCCAGCACCGCGCGCGACCGCCGAGCCGCTGGTCATCGGACTGGTCATCACGAGTCTGGGTGTCGGCCGATCGTCGCCCTCGGATACGGCCTGGTTCTCGGCGCGGCGCCTCCGGAGAACGCTGAACCAACGGTGGCCCGCGACGTCTTCGAGCATGCACGAGCGTTCGCCGTAATCGTAGGTCGTCGGTTCGTCCACGACACGGGCACCGGCCTCGCGGGCGCGAGTGAACGCCGCATCGACATCCGGAACGCGCACCTTGATCACGTGAGTGACCATTCCCGCGCCCGGCGCGACCAGTTCGCCTCGGACATCGGCGACGATGATGCCCCGTCCGCTCCCACGCGCATCTGCACGCGGTGCGCCTCGCCGATCCGCACTCGCTCCTCAAACCCGAACGCCGACTCGAGCCACGCGACCTCCGCTCGTACGTCGGGATAGACAAGGACCGGCGTGACCGTGCAAAGGTCACGACACGGATAGGCGAACTGAGCGGGCCTTCGCGGTTGCTCTTCAAGCCGACGGGAAGATTGTTGCGGCGGGCTTCTCGGAGCGTCGAAGGATGAGGTTCTTGCCGGCCCGATACCTGGCCGCGTGATCAGATCCCGATCGCCCGGATCAATGGAGCGGGGCAGGCAGCTCGGAAGAATCCGAGTAGAGGAGTGTAGGTAACAGAGCGGTGCGGTGGGCATCAAGCCCTGCAGGTGATGACCCCTCTCGCACTTCCCCAGATCCACTGGTGGTCCCGATGACCAAACCGACGTGATGCTATGAAGGCAGGGTTCCCAACCCGGTGCTCGCAACAGACATGGGCGGGCTGTCGTCGACCTCGATCCGGTTCGACGGCAACGCCGTGCGCGGCACGTGCCGTCGCCACGTTAGGTAGGTCAGGGCCCCGATCGGGATCTGTGCGAAGTAGGTGAGCAACCGGAAGAGTAGAACCGCCGCCACCACCTCCGGGCGGTCACCGCCCGCCACGATCAGCCCCCCGGAATAGCCGAGCTCCGCGAATCCAGCGTTCCCCGGCACGATCGGAACGGCCGAGGCAAGCCGGACCAGGCCGAATACCGCGAGGGCCTCCTGCCACGACACCTTCCCTGGTCGATACCGAGGATCCGCACTGTTGCCAGCATGACGAGGAAGACCGAGAGCTGGCTCACGATCTCCGCCGCCATAAGGAGGATCCCTCGCTCCCTCAGCAGTGTGACCACGAGTGACCGCAAGCTCGCCAACCGCTCTCCCCACGAGGGAACGGCCGGGCGTCCGACGAGCCCCCGGAGGCTGCTCGCGAGGCGCGCGGCGAGGTGGCCGGCACGACGGGCGAAGCGATCGCTCCACAACAGAGCCGTGATCGCCGAGCCCGTCCCGACGATCAGACCGAAGCCGAGCACGGCGGCGAGCACGAACCCACCCGTCCGTTCGCCCGCAACGGCGAGGAGGACGAGTGAAATGCCCGGAAGGAGCAGCTTGAACGACATGTTCGCCATGAAGGTGCTGAACGCCGAACCGACGACCTGCCCGGCGGAGAACCCCCACGAGGTGTACATGGCGTAGGAAACGCCGACCCCCAGGGCGCCACCGCCGGGCACCGTCATCGCGACCGCGGTGGAGGCCTGGCTCACGATGGCGGCCTGGCGAAGCGAGAGCCCCGGCATAGCGGCCACCAGCATCGGCCAGTAGGTGACGAGGTTCCATATCCCGAGCGCAGCGAGGATGACATCGTCGCGCCAGGAGAGCCCGCGCACGATCCCCCACACCTCGCGCAGGTCGGCGAGCTGCGGAAGAACGCCGAAGATCACCACCCCGAGGACCGTCGGGACCAACAGGATCCGGCCCACCCGAGCGGCGGTTCGAGCGGCCTCCCTGAGGAAGCTCGTGGCAGACCTGTACGCAACGGCACGTCTCTTCGGGCTTCGGATCACGAGTATCACCCGCGAGGTGGCACTTCCGAGGAAGGTTGCCATGCCGACGAAGAACGCGACGATCGGTAGATTCGCGAGCGAGCCGAGCGTGAGCACGAACATCCTCGCATCCCTGCCACCGAGCGCGGCCCAGAGCGTCGGTTCTTCACGACGCGGGATCTCGAAGACGGAGATCGGGCCGCGCACCGCCATCGCGAGTACGCCCCAACTCACGGCGGAGCACATGATGCCTGTGATCCGGAACGCCCGTGAGGGATCGTCCCACGCCCAGAGCCAGAGCCCGGCCACGACCGCGGCATCGACCATCCGGTCCGCGAGCCCGTCCACGAACGCCCCTCGACGCGAGGCAACGCCCTGGAGCCTCGCCGTCTCGCCGTCCACGCCGTCGAGGACGGACGTCACCTGGACGAGCAGACCGCCCATCAACGCGCGTCCGGCCGACAGGGACCACGCCCCCCAGATGCCGATCACGAACGCGAGCAACGAGAAGAGTGCGGGCGGGATCCGCAGCGGGGCAAGCGCCATCGTGATGCGGGTCGAGACCGGCCGGTTCAGCCGCCGGGAGACCGCCCCGTCCGAGTCCTTGCTGAGCGAGCGACGAAGCAACGACCTCGCGGTGCGAAGATCCGCGGGTGTGTCCACGTCCTGCCACCAAGCCTCCGGGGGTAGGCCCAGCGTTCGGAGCGGGGTTCTGGACGCGAACTCGCTCACCGAGCCCGCGAGCGAGTGATCGCCCTCCGCCGCCCGGTCCGCGTAGCACGAGAAGAAGAGCGGCGAGAGCACAAACGCTCCGGCGTCGATCCACGGGTCGGGCAGGTCCTTGGAGAAGCTGCGTGCGAGCCCGTCGGCGACCCGCACCCGGGTTCCTTCCGACCAGGCGGCGTGCGAGGGCGCTTGGTCGACGAGCACGGCAGGCATCGGCGACTGCACCAGGTCGGCCAGCGCTCCCTCGGAGAACACGTGATCGCCGCAGATCACCAGGAACGGCTCGTCCTCGCGTACGTACTCGGCCGCGGCGGCGAGCGAGGCGCCGTTGCCCAACTTCCAATCCGGTGCGGGGACGACCTCGACCCGAGGGTCCAGGCAAGCGGCGGCCGCCACGTCGTCGGCGTCGTGACCGACGATCACGAGGACGCGCTCGAGCCCGAGCGCGAGTAGCGACCTCGTGGCTCTTGCGACGAGCGGTTCTCCTCCGAGGCGGTGAAGCATCTTGGAGCCCCCACCGGTCACCCTCGACAAGCGCCGCGAGCGACCCGCGGCAAGTACGATCCCGGTTCGGACAAGAGAACCCATCAGCCTTCGCACACCCACCCGCCCGACCTGCATTCGGGGCAGCTCTGGCTCATGGTGCTTCTCCTTTGATGTGGGCGACTTTCATCCGACCAGGTAGGTCTCGTAGATGACGCCGCCCGGCTGTCGGCCGCCGACGCTGATGAAGACGCCTTTGTTCAGCCAGTCGAGCTCTGGCGCGGCGGCCTCGATCTGGGTCGAGGTGTGGAAGGTGTATTCGCTCGCGTCGACGTCCTCGCCGCGCGCGAGACGTTCGAGGACTTCGGCGCTGCCGTGACGCACGCCGCGTGATTGGACATAGAGCAGATCGCCGCCGTCGGTCTGGAGCATGTAGCGGAGGTCGCCGAGGGCGGTGCCGTCCCGGAGGACAACCTGCCAATCGGCGCTTGAGCCCGGGAGCAGCGTCCCGTTCAGCTCGGGCCCGGCGAAGGTCCCACTGGTCAGCGGCACGATCCGCCTGCGGCCCTGAGCGAGGTCTCCGAGATCGAGCGGTTCGCCCACTGTGGCTTCGAGGCGGTAGACCCGCTTCAGGGAAGGATAGGGAAGCCGATCGTTCATCGAGAGGCCGTCGCCGGATCGTTTGGGTGTGATGCGAACGGCGTGACCGTGACCCGCAGCCAGTCGGCGAAAGGCAAGGCACCGAGTAGATCGTCTAGCTCGGCCTCGCTATCAGCGCGGTACAGCCCGATCGCGGTGGTTCCGTCGCCTCCGAGCGGCCGTCTCCAAAGCCGAACGAGATGCCCGTCCTCCGCGAGTTCGGCCGCGGCGGCCGACTCGGCTCGCTGGCGCTGCTCCACCTCCGCGTCAGGCGTGCCAGCGGGAACCTCGACCTCGAACTCGACCAGGAACTCCATGCTGTCCTCCTTCTGCTGCTCCAGACTCGTCGGCCTCATCAGGGACCTCGGTGCTGCTCATGTCGCCCTCGCTGGGTTGAGTGGCATTGATAGGGACGCCGGGTCAGTGGGCAGGCCGCTGACCCGGAACGGTTCATCACGCGACTTTTTCGAGATGGCTGAGGCCGAGGGCCTCGACCACCTTCGCCTGTACAGGCGCGACGTCCTCGTTGGCCCTGTCGGCGCCAAACGCCGCGCCAACGACGGTGCGGGCGGAGCGGCTGCCCTTGGATTGAGCGACGAGCTTGACGATCGCCTCCGCGACATCGTGCGGATTCGGTGCGTCTTTGCCCTCGAACGTGGATGTCAAGGACTTGAACATCGCGTCGGGGATGCGGCCGACCGCGCCGTAGGACTTCGTGACTTCGGTGCCCGCGGGCGTCTGAATGCTGGCGAGAAAGTTGGTCGGGTACGTGCTCGGCTGCACCTCGACCACCTCGATGCCGAGCTGCGAGACTTCGTAGCGGAGGCTGTCGGTGAGCGCTTCGACCGCGAACTTGCTAGCGCCGTAGATGCCGAGGAAGGGGAACGTCACGCGGCCGAAGATCGAGCCGATGTTGATGATCAGGCCCTCGTGCTGGTGGCGCATGGAGGGGAGCACGGCTCGGGTGACGCGAAGCAGGCCGATGACGTTCGTGTCGAAGATGGCCTTCGCCTGCTCCGTGGTGAAGGCCTCGGTTACGCCGGCCGAGCCGATGCCGGCGTTGTTGACGAGCACATCGATCTTGCCGGCCTCCGCCAGTACGTTCTTGACGCCCGCGTCGACTGACGCGTCGTCGCGGACGTCCAGTTCCACGGTCTTGATGCCGAGCTTCCGCAGCGCCTCGGCCGTCGCGCGGTTCTTGCCCTGCGCGTCGCGCAGCGAGGCGTAGACCGTGTGGCCGGCGCGGTGCAGGGTTTCCGCGGTGTCACGGCCAAAGCCGCTGCTAGCGCCGGTGATCAGGATTGTCTTGGACATACTCGGCCTCCTTGAGCTTCACGCCGTTCGGTTGACCGCGCTAGCCATGACGGCCTCGCGAATGACGCCTGCGACGATGTCCGGCTCCGACAGCATCAAGAAGTGCGAAGCGCCTTCGACCTCGGTCACCGTCGAGTCTGCGCGCTTGTACTGGAAGCGGTGGAGGTCGGGAGCGACCGAGCGGTCGGCGGTGCCAAACACCACCCAGGACGGCTTCGCCCGCCAAGCGGCGGCAGTGGCGGGATCGTCGAACGCAGTGGCCGAGACCGAGCGCTGTGAGATCGCCATGAACGCCGAGTCGGCGTCTGGAAGGTCGGCGCAGAAGATCTCGTGGAACCGCGCGGGGTCGATCGACGCTTCCACACTGCCGTCGGGCAACGACAGGGGTTGCACGAGCGGGCCCATGGCGAGCGACGGAAAGCGCTCTTGGAGGTCGTTGACCGATTCGCCCTCGTCGGGCACGACGCCGGCGACGTACACGAGCCCGGCGACCTTGTCCGAGCTGCCGGCGACCGTGATCACCGCGCCGCCGTACGAGTGGCCGACGAGCACGATCGGGCCGTCGAGCGCGTCAATAACCGACGCCGTGTGGGAAGCGTCGTAGGGGAGCCCGCGCAGCGGGTTCGGCGGCGCAAGAACGGTGTGACCGTCGCCGACGAGCCGGTCAAACACCGGCCGCCAGCTCGATGCGTCTCCGAATGCGCCGTGAATGAGAACGATTGTCGGATTAACCATGACGAGTTCCTTTCGTTCCGAGGGGCAGGCAGCCAGATGAAAATACGCGCGCACGTGAACGCCATCTATTGCACGATGGTGTTGGTCGATACCTAGGTATTAGGCGTGCGCGACGAGCGAGACATCGAGTGCTGCCGCGGCTCTGACCAGGTCTGCCCTTGCTTCAATATGTCTCTTCGCCCAGCTCCTGATCGACTGCGAGGAGGATCGGACGCTCTACGCGGTGCTCGTTGGGATGCTGCGGGAGTCCGACTAGAGCGCCTAGCTTCTGCCGTCGTGGACGACGACGTTTCGAAGGTCCGGCTGAAGCGACTCCCCGGCGTTCCACGTACCCATCTCGCGTCCCTCTGGTTCCGAGTCCCCTGTCGCGAGCCCGAGGTGGTTGTCAGGGTCTGGGGCGTCATCCTTGGAAGCGAGCCGCACAACATCGAGGAGAAAGGGACGACCTGGTTCATCGGCGCGGGCATCGGGAGGACGGGCGCGTCATTCGACTTCTATCCAGCGCCGGAGAAGATGACAGACCTATCTCGACTCGTACTTGATGTCCTCACCGAGGACCTCGAACGGACGACGCAGCTTGCCGTTGAGCGCGGCGGAACGGTCGAGGATGAGCTTAGGGACACTCCCGGGATTACTCGCGGACCTACTCCCCGCCGCGCGGTCTTTAGACGATCTTCTGCGAGTGTGCGAGACCACGGGGTCCGTTGACTTCCGAGCGTCAGTTCGGTCGGTGTTCAATTCTGCTCCGCAGGAAGCTGACCTTGACGGTCTCGCCGGTCTTACCACCGCTCAAACTTCTACGAGATCTCGGAAAACCTCGTCGAGCGCCCAGTCGTGAGTTCGAGTGGTTCGAGGATGCGGTGGGGACGGAACAGGGCACGGGTCACTCGGTCGTCGCGTAGTGCCAACTCGGCTCCGGGTCCCGGTCGGATCTCGACGTCCCCTGCGTCAGGAACGACACCACATGAGGGGCATGCGCCGGCCGCGTCGAGATCGGTGCCGCACTCGACGTGAGCGTAGAGGCGGCGGCGACCGGCGCGAGGGGCTGCCTGCTGATCGCCCCATTCGGCCAGGGAATGGAGGATCGGCCAGAGGCTCAGTCCTCGATCGGTCAAGAGGTAGTCGTTGCGGCCGGGGCGGTACTCCCGTCGTGTGAGCATCCCTTCGATGACGAGGCGGTCGAGTCGGTTGGTCAGCACTGCGCGGGGGATGTCGAGGTGGGTCAGAAAATCGTTGAAGCGGCGTACACCGAGAAAGCAGTCGCGGATGATGAGGATCGTCCAGCGCTCGCCGACGAGCTCGAGCGCGCGAGCGATCGGGCAGTCCTGGAGCTCGTAGTCCTTCCCTAACGCCATGTCCAACATTCTACCGCATCGGTCTTGTCATTGAACCGATAATGGCGTACGGTTCAGTGAACAGACCGTGAGGAGCCCGTCGAGGACACCGGGCATCGGCTGTCCGCAGAGGGAGAGCCTCCCATGACGGCAACGATGGACGAAACGATCGAACCGCAGTTCCGCATTATCGATGGCTTGTCGATCCGCTTCGCCGAGAGCGAGGATCAGCTCCCGCGGGTCGAGGCTGCGGTAGGCCTCGGTGTCAGGGGCCTCGACCCAGTCCTTCAGGCCATCGCCCACGTTAGCGACTCCGTCGCGGGGGATAAGCGCCTCGCCCCTACCGGCCTTCACTACAGTTCACCACGTCCATTCCGAGAGCTTGACGCCGCCGTGCCCTATGGATATCGGCGCCTATCGGATCCGCTGCCTAAGCTCCGACGCTTGGCGGGCGCAGCTGCCCGGAGCCGACCAGGCGCCGGCTGCGATCATCGAGCTCAAACGCGTCGTGGGGGAGGTTCCTTGATGAACGCCGTGACGCGAATGGAAGCCTGGGATCAATTGGTGGCAGACCCGCGCCCGCGCGATCACATCGTGCAGCTCTACCAGGAGAAGGCGTTTCTCAACCGCGCCGTGTGCCGGTTCGTCGGTGCCGGTCTCGCGAAGGGAGAGGGCATCATCCTCGTGTCAACGGCCCCACACTGGACCGGCTTTCACGCATACCTCGAGGACGAGGGCGTCAATGTGAGAGCGGCGCGGAAACGCGGACAGCTGACGGTCGTCGACGCCGACGAGCTCCTGCCCCGCTTCATGCGGAACGCCATGCCGGATCCGGACATATTCCCCGGCGTCTTCGGGGACGTCGTCGCAGAGGCGCGCGCTTCAGGGGGTTACCAAAAGGTGCGCGTGTGGGGAGAAATGGTGAATGTCCTCTGGGAGCGCGGGGACGTCGACGCCAGCATGAACCTCGAGGATCAGTTCGATCAGCTAATCAAAAAGCATGACATGGCGATCTTCTGCTCGTTCCTGATGGACAACTTCAACGACGACGTCCATACGCGCATGCTGCCCAGGCTCGGGACGAATCACTCTCACCTCATTCCCGTGGAGGACTATGCGCGGTTGGAGCACGCCGTAGTCGACGCGCTCCGCGAGACGGTCGGCCCGGTGGAGGCCCGCGTCCTCGACACGAGCTGCTCTCCCGCTACCGGCCGCCTTTCAACATGCCGCGCTCCCAAGCGTTACTGCTGGCACTGCGTCAGTTTCTCCCGACGGTTGCCGATCCCGTCCTCCAGCGCAGCCGCGAGCTGTACACCGCTTCGGGGACCGCCTGACATGGCTGCTCAACCGGTCGCGCCCGCTAGCGGCTGGATCGGTTTCCGAGCCCTCAACGGCGGCGATGCGGACGCAGACGCGGCTGCGACCGATCTGACCAACATTCTCGACACGGTTGAAGTTCCGATCGTCGTCTTGCGACGCGACTTCACGATCGCGGGCTTCAACAAGGCTGCGACGGATGTGCTTGGCCTTTCTCCATCGGACCTTGGTCGAGCGCCACGCGATCTCTCGCGCCTCGCCGGCTTGCCTCGTCTGGAAGAGCAATGCAGCGAGGTCATCGCAAGCGGAGTCGAGGCGCGGGGCGATTTTCGCGACGGGGACAGCTGGTTCGTCATCCGCATATCCCCGTACGCAAATGGTGAGCGCCGGGTCACCGGCACCGTGCTGACGTTCACGAACGTGACCGCTCTCCGCGCAAGCATCGATCAGGTCATCTACGAGCGCGAATGCACCAAGGCGATCCTCAACGCGGTTCCTGATCCTCTCGTCGTGCTCAGCGCTGACCAGCGAATCCAGTCCGGCAATCGCGCCTTCTACTCGATGTTCTTTGAACTTGCCTCGTTACGTACGCGACTGAAAGGAATGCTTGCCGGCGGCCGGGCTCTCGACCCCGTTGAGGTGGATCAGGTCTTTCCGGGAGAGGGTCGCCGAAGGCTGATTCTCCACGCCCATCCTATGGCGTTGCCGGGCCATCCAGAGCGCAGGGTTCTGGTGACGTTCGAGGACATCACGGCGCGCAAACAGGCGGAGGCGGCCAACGATCTGCGTGCCATCGCCGAACGCAAAGATGGGTTGCGGCGCAGCGAAGCCTTTCTCGCGGAGGCTCAGCGCCTGAGCTTGACCGGCAGCTTCTCCTGGCGGGTTTCGACAGACGAGATCACATGGTCAGAACAGCTCTATCGCATCTTCGAATTCGACCCAGATGTGCCCGTGACGCTCGAGTTGATCGGCACTCGAGTCCACCCGGAAGACATGCCGCTGCTGCGTGACAGACTCGAGCGGGCACGAGGCACCGGTACCGACTTCGAACATGAGTACCGGCTGCAGATGCCCGACCAGTCGATCAAGTTCCTGCACATGGTTGCTCACGCCATCCGAGACGAGGACGGGCGACTGGAGTACATCGGGGCGGTTCAAGACGTGACGGCACGGCGATTGTCGGAGCAGGCGCTCGGGAAGGCGCAATCCGAGCTCGCACACGTCGCCAGGGTTTCGGCCCTGAGTACGTTGACTGCGTCAATTGCACACGAGGTGAACCAGCCGCTCTCGGGCATCATCACGAACGCGAGCACCTGTCTACGGATGCTGGCCGCGGACCCGCCGGACGTCGACGGCGCGCGTGAGACCGCACGAAGGACCATCCGGGATGGCAACCGCGCCTCTGCGGTGATCGCGCGGGTGCGGGACCTGTTCACCAAGCACGAGTTGGCGACCGAATCGGTGGACCTGAATGGGGCCACGCGAGAGGTCGTTGCGCTCTCATTGGGCGAACTTCAACGAAATCGCGTATTGCTTCAGTTGGAGCTCGCCCAGGACCTTCCAACGGTCACCGGGGATCGTATTCAGCTCCAGCAGGTCATCCTGAACCTGGTCCGCAACGCCTCGGATGCGATGGCCGCCGTGGACGATCGGCCGCGGCAGCTGCTGATCAGAACCGAAGACGAGGACGGCGATGGTGTGCGCGTGAGCGTGCGCGATGTCGGCGTCGGCGTCGACCCTCAGAACATGAGCAAGCTGCTCGACGCCTTCTACACGACGAAAAGCGACGGCATGGGTATCGGCCTCTCCGTCAGCCGCTCGATCATCGAGAGACATCGCGGGCGTCTTTGGGCAGAGCCGAATGACGGTCCAGGTGCCACCTTTCTGTTCTCGATTCCAGTGAGCCAAAGACCGTGACGGAACACCACGATGAGGCATTCATGACCCCCAAGCCACCGTTGGTGTCGGTCGTTGACGACGACGAGTCCATGCGCGAGGCGCTGCCAGACTTGTTGCGGCAGTTCGGTTTTGCCGCCGAGGCGTTTGCATCCGCCGAAGCGTTCCTCGCGTCGGAATTCGTCGGCGAAACGGGCTGTCTACTTCTGGACGTCGCGATGCCAGGGATGTCTGGCCCCGACCTCCAACAGGAACTGAACCGGCGCCGGCAGAGGATCCCAATCGTGTTCATCACCGCCTACGGAGACGCCTCTGTCCTTCGCCGCCTGCTCGCACGCGGGGCCGTACGGTGCCTGGTCAAGCCGTTCAGCGACGCAGCCCTGCTGGATGCGGTCGGCGCCGCGCTGACATGAGCTCACCGGGCGAGGCACCTGTCGTGTTCGTCGTCGACGACGATGTGTCGGTGCGGGAGTCGCTCGAGCTGCTGATCCGCTCCGCCGGCTGGCATCCGGAGACGTTCGCCTCGGCGGAGGACTTCCTCGCACGGTCGCGCATCGACGGCCCGAGCTGTCTGGTTCTCGATGTGTCGCTTCCCAACCTCAATGGCCTCGATCTCCAGAAGCGCCTTGTCGATCGGGCAGGTGTGCCGATCATCTTCATCACGGGCTACGGCGACGTACCGACCAGCGTGCAGGCGATGAAGGCCGGCGCAGTCGAGTTCTTGACCAAGCCGTTCAGCGATGAAGTCTTGTTGACTGCGATCGGGCTGGCAATCGAGCGCAGCCGCACTGCACGTGCTCACGAATCGGGCTTGCATGCGCTTCGAGATCGTCACGAATCGCTCACGCCACGCGAACGCGAGATCATGGCATTGGTCGTCTCCGGCCTGTTGAACAAACAGATCGCACTCAAGCTCGGTATCAGCGAGATCACGGTGAAGGCCCATCGAGGCCGGGTGATGCGCAAGATGCAAGTCGATTCTCTGGCAGACCTGGTCAGAGCCGCGGCAGCACTCGATGTCTCGCTCGTCGCGCACGCCTAATACCTAGGTATCGACCAACACCATCGTGCAATAGATCGCGTTCACGTGCGCGCGTATGTTTGATCTCGATCCGCGTCACTCAGGTCGGACCACCGTTATCCAGAGATTCGACGGCCAGGAGGCCCTGATGGAGATCGCAGGAACCGTGCAACGCCGTCCCCTGATTCTCGTCTCGCTGCTGCTGGCGGCGTTCGTGATCAACCTCGACATCACGATCGTCAACGTGGCCCTGCCGACGCTGGTTCGCCAGCTGCATGCGTCGAACTCGCAGCTGCAGTGGGTCGTCGACTCCTACAACCTGGTGTTCGCGGCGCTGCTACTGGCCTCCGGCAGCCTCAGCGACCGCCTCGGCCGCAAGGGATTCCTGCTCGCCGGTCTGGTCGTGTTCGGAGCCGCCAGCATCGCCGGAGGCCTCACCGACACCGCCGGCCAGCTGATCGTCGCCCGCTGCTTCATGGGTCTCGGCGCCGCGATGATCTTCCCCACCACCCTCTCGCTGATCTCGAACGTGTACACCGAGCGGGCCGAGCGCGCCAAGGCGATCGGCCTCTGGGGCGCGACGGCGGGCATCGCGATTGCGCTCGGCCCGATCGTCGGGGGCTGGCTGCTCGAGCAGTTCAGCTGGACGAGCATCTTCTTCGCGATGGCACCCGTCGCCGCCGTCGGCGCGGCGTTCGTTGCGTGGAGCGTTCCGACCTCGCGCGATCCGGGCGCACACAAGACCGACGGCCCGGGACTCGTGCTCTCGAGCGCGGCGGTGGCACTGCTGACCTTCACGCTGATCGAAGCCCCCAACTACGGCTGGAGCAGCGGCCGCAGCCTCGCGGGCTTCGCAGTCGCAGCAGGGCTGTTCGCCGCCTTCATCGTCCGCGAGCGAAGCGCCGCAGAGCCGATGCTCGACGTCAGCCTCTTCCGCAACCTTCGCTTCACCGCCGCCAGCGGCTCCGTCACCGTCGCCTTCTTCGGGATAACCGGCTTCAGCTTCCTGATTACCCAGTACTTCCAGTTCTTCAAGGGCTACGGGCCGCTCTCCACGGGTGTCCGCCTGCTGCCGGTTGCGTTCGCGGTCGGGCTGATGTCGGTGCTCGGCACCCAGCTCGCCGTGCGCTTCGGCACGAAGCAGGTCGTCACCGCGGGCATGCTCTGTCTCGCCGCCTTCTTCGCCTGGGTCTCCACCGCAGACACGGCAACCAGCTACCTCGAGATCGTCGGCCAGATGCTGCTCGGCGGCAGCGGCGTGGGGCTCGTCAGCGCACCCGCGACCGAAGCGATCATGGGGGTCGTACCGAAGGCCAAGGCCGGCATCGGCTCCGCCGTCAACGACGCCACCCGCCTGCTCGGAGCCACCCTCGGCATCGCCGTGATCGGCAGCGTCTACGCGTCTCTCTACACCAGCCGACTGAGCGACACGCTTCCCGCCGAGCTGGCCCCGCGGCTCGCGCGCACCGCCTACAACTCCGTTGGCGGTGCGCTCGCGCTCGCCAACCGCACGATCGTCAACGGCCACCCCGCTCTCGGGAACGCCGTCAACGACGCCGCCTCCAACGCGTTCTTCTACGGCTTCAGCGCCGCCTGCCTCCTCGCCGCCGGCGTCAGCGCAGTGGCCGCGATCGCCACCCTGGTGCTGCTCCCAGCCCATCCCGCAACCGAGCTGACCCTCGCCCTGGAGTCCGAATGACCGCGGCCAACAGGAACGGAACGGAATCGTTCCAGACCGGGCCGAAAGCAGTTCTCGGGCTGCTCGGGGGTCGATTCCGTGGTGCCGGCGTCAGGGGCGGACCCGTTCGCGAGCTCGGGCAGTTCGTGTACGACGACCACGGCAAGCCGGGGGCGATTGACGGCGCGCACGATGACCGGGTATTCGCGCTAGCCCTTGCCGTTCAGATGGACCCCGAGCACCGACACGCCTCCATCATGCCGGTCCCGCCATGGCAGGCCGAGGACACAGGAAGCGGTCTCTGATGGATTTCCTCATGTACGCGTTCATGGTCGGCTTCATCATCTGGGGCGTGACCAAGATGCTCAAACTCGGTGAGTGGAAAGCACCGTTGATCAAGAAACGTCCCGTGAAGGACTGGGACGTCAAGTTCATGATCGACCTCGAGCAGTGGAAGAAGGACCGAGGGTCCGGTGTCTGACTCCATCACCATCGGCTTCGACGGCTACTGCCGAGAGCACCGGACGCAGACGGCCGTCAAGAAGCCGGCACCACCGCCTGGCACCATGAAGATATACACCGCCATGATGCAGCACGCGCCGTGCGGTAGGACGATGTTCGGACAGGTCTACGAGATCCACTGCGCAGCCGGCCACGAGGACCTCGGTATCGACGTGAGCGAGCTCATCCATGCTCCGTTCTCCCGCCACCTCCGGCCATCGTGGCCGACGGGAGGGCCCCGACCGGGGCGCACGCCACAAGCACCCGATGCCCCGCAGGTCGTGCCTACCTCCTCCCCGAAGAGGGCAGGAACCCAGGATCGTCAGCGGTCAGGTCTGAGCGGACGCGCTCCACCGTCAACCCGGACCCTCCCGGGCTCCCGCCCCCTCCGGGGGAGGATGGAACGAAAGGGGATAGGAACGATGATCAAGTACGTCGTCGACGTCGTTGAGCCATGGAACCCGGAGACCGGGACCGGCGGCTACGCGCACCGCTTCGAGTTTGACTCGGAGGCCGACGCCCGGCTCGCGTCCTCACGGGCCATCGGTGCCGGTTTCGAGAGCAAGACCGAACGGGTGCTCGACCACAAAGCCCTAGCGTCCCGCGCGATGTCGGCGCGGAACGCCCAGGGTACGAGCCGGACGGCAAGCGGACGGGGTGCGCGGCGCGCCGGCAGCTGCTCGCAGGAAGGACGACTACCATGGAAGCCTTCCTGCGCTGAGCGACGGAATCGCGCTCACGCACTTCATCTCGCGGAGGATGTTCTCGGAATCGACTGGCACGTCAGAGCGACGTCGCCGGGACGTGGCAAGGTCGGGATCGACGGCGGAAGCCGATGCCACCTCGGCGGGATCGACGGGGACCGCTCGATCTGATCCAGCGCGGATACACCGGGCTGGAGGCGCGGGGAGATGTGCTGCGGTTCGACCCCGCGCTCCCGAAGGAGTTCGGGCGCTCGAGCTGGAGGTCCACTACCGAGGACATCGCGTGCATGTCCGCGTCACGCCGAGTCAGCTGCGGGTGAGCGCGATCCCGAGCGAAGAGGCCCCGATCCGGGTGGCTTTCCGCGACGAGGTCGTCAAGCTGCAGCCGGGTGCCACGGGTGGAGTGGGACCTGTCCGGGTGATCCGTCGGCGCGAAGTGCCGAATCCACGAGAACCTCAGCACACATACTCTTGCTCACGACGGAGATGCGCGCTGCGTTCAAGTCCGTGCGTTGAGCGTCGCCCACCAATCAGGCGTCGAGTAACGGGGCGCCTGTAACAACCGGGCCCGGCTGGCGCTGTCCCCAGCGACCGGCGGGCGGGGCTTCAGGGAGCGGCAGGCTGGGCGGCGGCGTCGTGGTCGATGGCGCTGATGAGCGCGTCGATTGTGGTGTTGAACGGCTCGATGCTGCGGGCGGCCCGGCTGAGGAGCGCCGCGCCCTCGAACGCCGAGATGGTCAGGTCGGCAAGGACCGCGGCGCGGTCGGGGGCGATGCCCAGCGGTTCGAAGTGGGTAACCAGCGCCGCCCGCCACCGCGCGAACACGCTGTCGAACTCGGCGCTGAATTCCTCGTCGCGGGGGGCCAGCTCGAGGACCATGGTGGCGATCGCGCAGCCGCTCTGGTAGCCCGAGCGTTCGAGGCGGCTGCCGATGATCTGGGCCAGCGCCCGGACGAGCGACCCGGGGTCATCGGCGTGGCGGGCGGCCTCCTCGACCAGCTCCTCGACCTCGTCGCCCGCCCTGGCGATGGCTTCGCGGGCGAGTTCCTGCTTGCCGCCGGGGAAATGGAAGTAGGTCGATCCACGGGGCGCGCCGCTCTCGCGGACCACCTCGGAGAAGGTGGTGGCGTGATAGCCGCGCTGGCGGAACAGCTCGGCGGCGGCGTGGATCATCCGGGAGCGGCTGTCGGTGCGTCGGGGCATGGACCCAATCTTACCCTTGACTATGTATGACGGCCAAGATAGTATCCTGAGCTAAGTCGGCCGTCATAGTTAGCAGCGGATCTGGAGGGACCATGAATGCGAAATGGACGAGCGATGACGTGCCCGGCCAGCAGGGACGGCTAGCCGTGGTCACCGGCGCGAACACCGGCCTCGGGTTCGAGACCGCCCAAGTCCTCGCCGCGCGCGGTGCGTCGGTGGTGCTGGCAGTGCGGGACATCGAAAAGGGCAAGCGCGCCGCCGCTCGCATCGCCGGCACAACCCCTGGCGCGAACGTCATGGTCCAGCCCCTCGACCTGACCTCGCTGGATTCCATCCGCGCCGCCGCAGACGAGCTGCGGGCCAAGCACCCGAGGATCGACTTGTTGATCAACAACGCCGGGGTGTTGTTCACGCCTAAGCAGACCACCCATGACGGGTTCGAGCTGCAGTTCGGAACCAACCACCTGGGGCACTTCGCCCTCACCGGGCTGCTGCTCGAGCAGATGCTGCCGGTGCAGGGCTCTCGCGTCGTGACGGTCAGCAGCCTCGCGCACCGCCAGGCCCGGATCAACCTCGACGACCTGCAGGGGGAGCGGTCCTACAGCCGGGTGCGCGCGTACGGCCAGTCCAAGCTGGCGAACCTGATGTTCACCTATGAGCTGCAGCGTCGGCTGTCCGGCGCGAGCGCGACCATCGCGGTCGCCGCCCACCCTGGCTTGGCCAAGACCGAACTGACGCGCAACTCGCTCGCGATCACCGCGTTCTTCGTGCGGGTGATGAGCCAGAGGGCGGCGATGGGCGCACTGCCCGTGCTGCGCGCCGCGACCGACCCCGGCGTGCTCGGCGGCCAGTACTACGGCCCGGGCGGATTCTTCGGGGCCAGGGGCTACCCGAAACTGGCCGAGTCGAGCAAGCAATCCCACGACACGGCCATCCAGCGCCGCCTGTGGACGGTCTCGGAAGAGCTGACCGGCGTCACGTTCCCGGTGTTCCGAGAACTGACCCCACCGTCGCGCGCTGGCCCTGCGGCCGCGTAATCGCCGTGTCGCCGGGCGCCGAGACGTCAATCCAAGGATGGGAAGAAGTGGACGTGCAGGGCGGGATCGGTCTGCCGGCGAGCATCCAGGCCGCCTGGGGGCTGCGCGAGCGGCCAGGCAAGGGACCGAAGCCCGGCCTCAGCCTCGGCCGGATCGTCGAGGCCGCGGTCAACCTCGCCTCCGCCGACGGCCTGGCGGCGGTCTCGATGTCCCGAGTTGCCACCGAACTCGGCGTCTCGACGATGTCCCTGTACGGGTATGTGGCGGCAAAGGACGAGCTGCTGGCGCTGATGGTGGATGCGGCGTTGGGGCTCCCTCCATCTGCGTCGCCGGATGAGGGATGGCGCGTCCGGTTGTCTCGCTGGGCCTGGGCGGCGGTCGCCTTCTATCGGCGGCATCCCTGGACACTCCGCGTCCCGATCAGTGGGCCACCGACCACGCCGAACCAGATCGCCTGGCTGGAGCAGGGACTGCGCTGTCTGCGCGACACCGGCCTTGCCGAAGGCGAGAAGTTCTCGGTGATCCTGCTGTCGCCGGTTTCGTTCGCAACCGGGCAACCCTAGAGGCCGACGTTGGAGAAACCGCCGCGGGATCGGGGACATCGGCCGAGGAGGCGATGTCCGGCTACGGCCGCCCTCCTGGCGAGGTTAACCGACGCTCGGCGGTTCCCCGCGCTGCATGCCGTCATCGAGGCGGGAGTCCTGGACCGACCGGACGAGCCGAACGATCCGAACGCCGAGTTCGTCTTTGGCCTGGAGCGCATCCTGAACGGCATCGACACGTTGGTGCAGGAACGAGCCCCGACCGAGTCTCCCGGCTAGCCATGTAGCAGCCCGGTCGGGCGGCATGATCGCGTGCACCCGTGAGCCGTCCGGAAGTCGCGCGTTTACCCAAGGTGACGTTGCGTCGACCCGAAGACCCACGGGCGCCACGATGCGCTCGATCACGCGGAGGACCGTCTCGTCCCCCTCAAAGAGACGGTCCACCACCCTCGACCCGGCGAGCCGCAGTCATACCTTCGTGCTCAATAGCTGAATGTGCTGCCGGACCTCGACGGGCGCTGACAGTCCTGGCAGCACGAGCCGGGACAAGACGGGACGCCGAACCGCTGCTTGACCTGCCGTACACGACGAGGCGGGACGAAGCAGCACCGCTCAGGACGTGCCTGGACGGACTGATAATCCGATGAGTGGCGCTCCGCCCATGACCGATCCCCAACTGTCGAATGGCTCGGAGACCAGCCGTCCCTCCCTCCACATTCAGCTGGTGGAAGGCTTCCTGGAAGAACCTCAGGTTCGGACCAGGTCCGAGTGGTAGTGCGAGGCCGATCTTGGACGCGCGGTCTACTGAACCGAGGGTCGTTCAACCCCATGTTCCAGGTGATGACCCGCATTCAGCGCATTGTGTGACATTCGGCAGCTCACATCGACCCCGTCGGACAGAACTCGGGCGCCAGGATTGTCGATTGCCAACTCGGCTGTCGGCGACG
>CAVWYB010000037.1:0-257737 GCA_963759145.1 uncultured Solirubrobacterales bacterium | reverse complement strand
GCGATGCGCCCGGTCGGATTCGAACCGACGACTCCCGGATTAAAAGTCCGGAGCTCTGACCACCTGAGCTACGGGCGCATGGGAACGGTAGCGGCCCTGCCGATCGCGCGCTAGGGCCGTACCGACTGGCCGGCGCAGTCGTAGACCCAGACCACCTTGCCGTCGCGAAAGCGCCACAGGTGGATGAACCGAAGCGCGAACTCGAGCCCGCTGCCGCCTCGCCCGCGCGCCGTTCCGACGACCGCCACGTGCTCGCCCGAGTCGAGCAGCTCGTCGAGGTCGAAGTCGAAGTCCTCGAACGCCATCAGGAACTGGTCGATCAGGCGCTCCTTGACCTCCGCCTTGCCGTGGTAGTCCATCGAGTCCGGGAAGGGCCCGACCTGGTGCCATTCGACCTCCGGATCGAGCAGGGCAAATCCCGCATCCCACTCGCGAGCGCTGAACGCCTCGTAGATGCGCCGGATCTTGTCGACGTTCTCGGCCGACACCTTCGACTAAGAAGGTCGGTGGCTCAGTGCCGGAAGTGGCGCCGGCCGGTGAAGACCATCGTGATGCCGGCCCGATTGGCGGCCTCGATCACCTCGGGGTCGCGCCGCGAGCCGCCGGGCTGGATCACCGCCGTCACACCCGCCTCGATCGCCGACTCGATGCCGTCGGCGAAGGGGAAGAACGCATCCGAGGCCATCGCGGAGCCCTCGAGCGCATCGGCGCGATTCTCGCGGGCCTTCTCGACCGCCAGCCGGACGGAGTCGACGCGGCTCATCTGGCCGGCGCCGATGCCGATCGTGGCGAGGTCCCTGCGCCAGCACGATCGCGTTCGAGCGCACGTGCTTGCAGACCTTCCAGGCGAACTGCAGCTCGCCCCATTCCTCCTCGGTCGGCTTGCGCTCGGTGACGACCTCCATGTGGGCGCGGTCCTCGATGTCGTTGTCCGGGTCCTGCACGATCAGGCCGCCTGCGACCTTCCTCAGGTCGCGTTCGCCCGGTGTGCCCTTGCGCCGCTCGGAGTCCTCGATCACGCGCACGTGCGGCTTCGAGCGGATGATCTCGATCGCCTCGTGCTCGTATCCCGGCGCGAAGATCAGCTCCACGAAACCCTCGTTCAGCTTTGCCCCGAGCTCGCGGCTCACCTCGCGGTTGAAGACGACCACGCCGCCGTATGCGCTCTTCGGGTCGCACGCCAGGGCGCGCTCGTAGGCCTCCAGCGCGGTCTCGCCGACTCCCACGCCACAGGGGTTGTTGTGCTTGACGATCGCGCACGCGGGAACCTCGAACTCGCGCAGCAGGCGCCGGCCGGAGTCGAGGTCGAGCAGGTTGTTGAACGAGAGCTCCTTGCCGTGCATCTTGACCGTGCGCGCCAGCAGGTGCGTGCGCATCCCGACCTGCTCGTAGTAGGCGGCACGCTGATGCGGGTTCTCGCCGTAGGAAAGGTCCAGCACCTTCTCGAAGGCGGCGACGAAGTGGTTGGGGAAGTCCTCCTCGCGCTCGGCGAACCAGCGCGAGATCGCCGCGTCGTAGCGCGCCGTCGCGCCGAACGCCTCGGTCGCGAGCGACTCCCTCGTCTGTGCCGACAGGAGGCCGCCGGTCTCCTGCAGCTCCTCGACCACGGCGTCGTAGCTCTCCGGCCGCACCACCACGCCCACGAACGCGTGGTTCTTGGCGGCTGCCCGGATCAGGGTCGGCCCGCCGATGTCGATGTGGTCGATCACCTCCTCCTCGGTGACGCCACGGCGGGCGGCCGTGCGCTCGAACGGATAGAGGTTCACGCACACCAGGTCGATCGGGGCGATGCCGTGCTCGGCGAGCGTCACGCGATGCTCCTCGCTCGAGCGCACTGCGAGCAGGCCCGCGAAGATGTTCGGGTGCAGCGTCTTCACGCGGCCGTCGAGCATCTCGGGGAAGCCCGTGTACTCCTCGATCGGAGTGGTGTCGATGCCGGCTTCCGCGATCGCGCTCGCGGTCCCGCCGGTCGAGATGATCTCGACGCCGAGGTCGTTCAGAGAGCGCGCGAAGTCGACCACGCCGCGCTTGTCGAAGACCGACACCAGCGCCCGCTCGACCTTCAGCTCACCCATCTCGACCGGAGGCTGCAACGCCGCGGATGACCTACCGTTGCCCATCGCGCTCCAGGACACGCTCGTCCACCACCACGAGGCGGGGGTTTCGCTCGTCGAACCGAACGCGACCTTCTGCGATCAGCCGGATCGCGCGCGGGAGGAGCTCATGCTCTGCGTCGTGCAGCACCGTCAGGACGTCCTCCTTGCTGCGAGTGTAGGGAAGCGATACCGCTTGCTGCAAGATGATTGGACCAGTGTCTACCCCGTCGTCCACGAAGTGGACGGTTACTCCTCCCACCTTCACGCCGTAGGCGATCTGGTCTTCGACCGGGTGGGCTCCGGGAAAGGCTGGCAGCAGCGCCGGATGGACGTTGATCACGCCGGCGGGGAACTCCGCCAGGAACGCGGAGTCGAGCAGCTCCATGAAGCCGGCGAGCACGACCAGCTCCACGCCGCGCTCCTTCAGCCACGCCGCCATCGCCTCGTCGCGCGCGGCCCGGTCGGCATAGCCGGCGGCCTCGAACACGCCGGTGTCGATGCCGGCCGCTTCGGCCCGCTCCAGCGCCTTCACATCGGGCTTGCTGCTCGCGACAGCGGCGACCTCGATGCCGTCGCGGCCGTGCACCTGGTCGATGATCGCCTGGAGGTTCGTCCCGGAACCCGAGACGAGCACGCCGATCCTCACGCAGACCCGTCCGACGGCTTGCCGGCGGACGGCCGATCGTCTTTAAGCCCTGACGACGGCAAGCTCTTCCAGCGCGTGCTTCCCGTTCGCGCGCTCGGTGCCCTCGAGCGGATAGTCGCCCGTGAAGCAGGCGTCGCAGTGGGTGTCGCGACCGGAGCCGATCGCCTCGTAGACGCCCTCCAGCGACAGGTAGGCGAGCGAGTCGGCGCCGACCACCTCGGCCACTTCCGCGATCGTCCGGTCGTGGGCGATCATCTCCGCGCTCGTCGGCATGTCGATGCCGTAGTGGCAGGGGTGCCGGATCGGCGGAGAGGACATCCGCAGATGAACCTCCTTCGCCCCCGCCTCGCGGAGCATCTGCACGATCTGGCGCATGGTGTTGCCGCGGACGATCGAGTCGTCCACGACCACCAGACGCTTTCCGCGGACCACGTCGGGCAGCGGGTTGAACTTCATGCGCAGGCCGTGGCGGCGAAGCTCCTGCCCGGGCTGGATGAAGGTCCGGGCGACGTAGCGGTTCTTGATCAGCCCGTCGTCCTGGGCGATCCCGGAGGCGCGGGCGAAGCCCTTGGCGGCGGGGTTCCCGGAGTCGGGGACCGAGATCACCAGGTCCGCGTCGACCGGCGCCTCGCGCGCGAGGATCTCGCCCATGCGGCCACGTGCGGACTGCAGCGTGACGCCCTCGAGCTTGGAGTCGGGACGCGAGAAGTAGATGTGCTCGAAAACGCACACCGCCGGGCGGACCGACTCGACCGCGAGCCGGGTCTCGAGACCGCGCTGGCCCAGAGAGATCAGCTCGCCCGGCTGGACCTCGCGCATCAGCTTGGCGCCGATGATGTCGAGCGCGCAGCTCTCGGAGGCGACCACGAAGCGGTCCTCGAGCGCGCCCAGGCAGAGCGGTCGCACGCCGGCCGGGTCGCGGAACGCGACCACGCCCGTGTCGGTCATGACGACCGTCGAATAGGCGCCGCGCAGCCGCTTCATCACGGCCGCCACCGCGTCCTCGATCCGCTCCGCGGGGTGGGAGGAGATCAGCGCGGCGATGATCTCGGAGTCCGACGTCGACCGGAACCGCACGCCCTGCTCGAGCAGCTCGTTGTAGAGCTCCACGGCGTTGATGAGGTTGCCGTTGTGGGCGAGCGCGACCGGGCGGCGGTCGTGACGGTAGACGGGCTGGGCGTTCTCCCAGCCGGTGCCGCCGGTGGTCGAGTAGCGCACGTGCCCGATCGCCATGTCACCGGTGAGCGCCCGCAGCGAGCGCTCGTCGAAGACCTGGGACACGAGGCCGAGGTCGCGCTGGGTGGTCATGTGGCCGCTCTCGCAGGTCGTGATCCCGGCGGATTCCTGGCCGCGGTGCTGGAGCGCGAAGAGCGCGAAGTAGGCAAGGCGGGCGACGTCGTGCTGCGGGGCGTAGACGCCGAACACGCCGCACTCGTCGCGTGGCCCATCGCGTTCGAGTTCGGGAGGACGAACGCGCTGTTGCGCGCCGAAGGGAGCTCGGTACTCGGTGTATTTCACGAGAGCCTTCCCGGCAACCCGGAGTGGAAGAGTCTGCCGGCCTCTTCGACAGACAAGCCGATCCTAGCAGTGCCGGCTGCGATGTCGATGGCGTCGCCGCCGACCGAGCCGAGCGCCAAAAAGCCGACGCCGCGGGCGCGATGGCTGATCGCCATCAGCGCCTGGCGCGGTCCCGAGACCACGATCCCGCCGGGCCCCTCGCCGAAGAGCGCGGTCTCCGGGTCCACCCGCTCGCGTTCCAGAAGCGGCGCCAGGTCGAGCTTCACGCCAACGCCGCCGAGCAGCGCGCTCTCGGCGATGCACGTCGCGAGGCCGCCGTCGGAGACGTCGTGGGCGCTTGCGAGCTCGCCCGCGCGGACCGCCTCTCGCACGAATGCGAACGCCTCCACGACCGCCGCGAGGTCGAAGGGGGCAAGCTCGGCCGACAGCTCCCCACGCAGCTTCTCCAGCTCCGAGGCGGCCGGCGAAGGCCGGAACGGCCCCACCAGCGCGACCAGGTCGGGTTCGGCGCCTGACGCCGGGCGAGCGAAGGCGGAGGGCGCGGCCCGCCCCGGGTCGGGCAGCTCCCCGACCATGCCGACGATCGGGGTCGGGTAGATCGGGCCGTCCGGGCCCTCGTTGTAGAGCGAGACGTTGCCGCCCACGACCGGCACCGCGAAGGCGCGGCAGGCGGCCGCCATGCCCTCGACCGCCCGGGTCAGCTGCCACGCGATGTGTGGCTTCTCGGGGTTGCCGAAGTTGAGGCAGTTCGTGATGCCGAGCGGCTCGGCGCCCACGCAGGCGAGGTTGGCGGCGCACTCGCAGACGGCTTCGGCGGCGCCGATGTACGGGTCGGACGCCACCCGGCGACCACTCCCGTCGATCGAGACTGCCAGCGCCCTGCCGGTGTCGAGCCCGTCGTGCGCCAGTCGCAGCACGGCTGCGTCCGCCTGCTCCGGGCGCTTCACCGTGCGGCTCCCGACGAGGAAGTCGTACTGCTCGAACGCCCACCGCCGGCTGGCCACGTTCGCCGACGCGAGCAGCGCCCGCAGCGCGTCCACGGCCGCCACGTCGTGATCGATCAGCGGCGCCTGCTGCGCATACATCGCAAGCCGGTTGGGCGGCTCGACGGGCTCCAGGTCGTAGAGCGGGCATTCGTCCACGAGCGCGGGAACGGGCATGTCGCCCACCAGCTCGCCCCCATCGAACACCCGCAGGCGGAACGTGTCCGTGACGACCCCGATCGGGGTCGCGCTCGTCTCCCAGCGGCGACAGACGGCCAGCACCGCGTCGAGCCGGTCCGGCTCGACCACGCACAGCATCCGCTCCTGCGACTCGGAGATCATCACCTCGAACGGTTCCATGCCCGGCTCGCGGCGGGGCACCTTGGCCACGTCGAGGTCGATGCCCACGCCGCCCTTCGAGGCCATCTCGCTGGTGCTGGAGGAAAGCCCGGCCGCGCCCAGGTCCTGCAGCGCCACGACCAGCTCTCGCTCGACCAGGTCGAGGCAGCACTCGATCAGCTTGTTCTCCTCGAGCGGGTCGCCGATCTGCACGCTCGGGCGCTTGGCGTGGTCGCTCTCGTCGAGCTCCGCCGAGGCAAGCACGCTGGCGCCGCCGATCCCGTCGCGCCCCGTGCGGGCGCCGAGGAGCACGATCAGATTGCCGCGACCGCGGGCAGCCGAGCGCACGAGCCTGTCGGTGCGGGCAAGCCCGACGCACATCGCGTTGACGAGGCAGTTCTGCTCGTAGCTGGGCTCGAAGTAGATCTCGCCGCCCACGGTCGCCACGCCGACGGAATTCCCGTACGAGGAGATTCCCGCCACCACCCGTTCGAGCAGGTAGCGCGTGCGCCGCGTGTCCGGATCGCCGAAGCGCAGCGAGTCGAGCACCGCGACCGGCCGCGCGCCGATCGCGAACACGTCGCGGAGGATCCCGCCCACACCGGTGGCGGCGCCCTGGAACGGCTCCACCGCCGAGGGATGGTTGTGGCTTTCGACCTTGAAGACGACCGCGAGCCCATCCCCGGCGTCGATCGCGCCGGCGTTCTCACCCGGGCCCATCAGCACGCGCTCGCCGCCGGTCGGCAGCTTTCCCAGCAGCTTCTTGGAGTGCTTGTACGCGCAGTGCTCGCTCCACAGGAGCGAGAAGACCGCCAGCTCGAGCCCGTTCGGCTCGCGGCCGAGCAGCTCGATGATGCGCTCGTACTCCGACGCCGTGAGGCCCAGCGCCTCGGCCTGGGCGACGTCCGGCGCGGCCACGGTCACGCCGGGACCGGGGACAGGTGCCGGGCGAGCGATGTCGAACAGGCGCAGCCCGTCGGTCGACCCGGTGAGCTCGTCGACGGCGTGCTCGCAGTGGGGCATCAGCCCGAAGACGTTGCCCTGCTCGTTCGCCACGCCGGCGACGTTCCGCAGCGAGCCGTTCGGGTTGGTGCCGTCGGCATAGCGCAACGTCACCTGGCCGGCGGCCTCGACCCGCTCGAGCACCTCCAGCGGCGCGAACCAGCGGCCGGTCGTGTGCTTCACCGGCATCGACAGCGTCTCGCCAGATTCGCACCCGGAGGTGAACGGGGTCTCGGTGCCCTCGACCGTCGACCAGCACCTGGCGGCACGTGAACTTGAGCTGCTCGTTGACGAGCAGCGCACCCGGCAGCAGGCCCGCCTCGCACAGGATCTGGAAGCCGTTGCAGATGCCGAGCACGGGACCGCCCTCGCGCGCGAACGCGATCACGGATTCCATCACCGGCGCGAAGCGCGCGATCGCGCCGGCGCGCAGGTAGTCGCCGTACGAGAAGCCGCCCGGCAGCACGATCGCGTCCGAGCCCTTCAGGTCGCGCTCCGTGTGGGGCAGGAACTGGGCCTCGAGGCCGTCCGTGCGGTTCACGGCCAGGAGCGCGTCCTGCTCGTCACAGGCGCCGGGGAACACCACCACGCCCAACCCGCGCGCTCACGAGTCCGGCTCCGATCGCCTGCACCTCGTAGCTCTCGATCAGGGGGTTCGCCAGCAGGCGCTCGCACATCTCCTCGACGCGAGCGGTCACGGTGCGCTCGTCGCCCCCGACGTCGAGCTCGATCAGCCGGCCGACGTGCACGTTCTCGACCTCCTCGTACCCGAGCGCCGGAAGGGCCCGCTCGACGGCCTGGCCCTGCGGGTCCAGGATCCCCTCCTTGGGGCGGATGAGCACCCGGACCCTCAGCGTTTCAGCCAGGTTTCGAAGCTCTGGCCGGTGATGCGCTCGTACGCCTCGACGTACTTGGCACGGGTGTTCTGCACGACCTCGCCGGGCAGCTCCGGACCGGGCGGGGAGTGGTCCCAGCCGGACTGGTCGAGCCAGTCGCGCACGTACTGCTTGTCGAAGGACGGCTGCGAGCCCCCCGGGGCGTACGTGTCGCGCGGCCAGAAGCGGGAGGAATCGGGCGTCAGCACCTCGTCTGCGAGCACGATCTCACCGCTCGGCGCCCGGCCGAACTCGAACTTGGTGTCGGCCAGCACGATGCCCTGGCGCTCGGCATGCTCGGCCGCCCGCTCGTACACCGCGATCGAGAGACGGCGGAGCTCCTCCATCAGGGCCCGGTCGCCGACGATCTCGACCGCCCGGTCGAAGTCGACGTTCTCGTCGTGCTCGCCGAGCTCGGCCTTGGTGGCCGGCGTGAAGATCGGCTCGGGCAGGCGGTCGGACTCGCGCAGCCCCGTCGGCAGCGAGATCCCACAGACCGAGCCGTCGCGCTGGTACTCCTTCCAGCCGGAGCCCGAGAGGTACCCGCGCACCACGCATTCGACGGGAAAGATGTCGAGCTTGCGGACGACCAGCGCGCGACCGCGTACCTCGTCCGGCACGTCCGTGGAGAGGAAGTGGTTCGGGACGATGTCGGTGGTCTGGTCGAACCAGAACACGGACAGGCCGGTGAGGACCTTGCCCTTGTCCGGGATCGCGGTCGGGAGCACCACGTCATAGGCGGAGATACGGTCCGAGGCGACCATCAGGAGACGGTCGCCGAGGTCGTACATCTCCCTGACCTTGCCCCGGCTGTGGAGGTCCAGACCCGGCAACTCGGCGGCAGTCTGGGGCACGAATCCGATGCTAACAGTGAAGGCGGCTAGGCCGAAATCAGTTCATCGAGCCGCTCGAACACAGCTGGGCACGTTGCGCACAAAGCGCTCGTAGTCGAACAGCTCTTCGAGCTTCTCACGGCCGAGCCGCTCGGACACCTCCGTGTCCTGCTCCAGCAGCTCGCGGAACGGCCGGCGCTCGTCCCAGGCCGTCTGCGCGGCGCGCTGGACGATCCGGTACGCGGTGTCGCGGCGCAGGCCCGCCTCGATCAGCGCGGTGAGCACGCTCTGGCTGAAGATGGCGCCGTGCGTCAGCTCCAGGTTCTCGCGCATTCGCTCCGGGTACACGCGGAGGCCGCCCACCACCATCAGGGCGCGGTCCTGCATGTAGTCGAGCAGCGTGGTCGAGTCCGGCAGCACCACCCGCTCGGCCGATGAGTGCGAGATGTCGCGCTCGTGCCAGAGGGCGACGTTCTCCAGCCCTGCCTGCGCGTTGCCGCGCAGCACGCGCGCGAGGCCCGGTGATCCGCTCCGAGGTGATCGGGTTGCGCTTGTGCGGCATCGCGCTGGAGCCCTTCTGTCCCTCCTTGAACGGCTCCTCGGCCTCGCGCACCTCGGTGCGCTGCAGGTGCCGGATCTCGGTCGCGAGCCGCTCGAGCGATGACCCCGCGAGCGCGATCGCGCTCAGCAGGGCCGCGTGACGGTCACGCGGCACGACCTGGGTGGAGACCGGCTCCCGTCGGAGCCCGAGCTCGTCCATGACCGCCTCTCGACGGTCGGGTCGAGCGCCGAGTAGGTGCCCACCGCGCCCGACAGCTTGCCCACGGCAAGCTGCTCGAAGGCCTCCTCCAGCCGCTGCCGGTTGCGCTCGGCCTCGAACGCGAAGCCGGCCAGCTTCAGCCCGAAGGTGGTGGGCTCGGCGTGTACGCCGTGGGTGCGCCCGATGCACAGCGCGTCGCGGTACTCCCGCGCCTGCGCGACCAGCACGCCGACCAGCTCGCCTGCACCGCCCACGACCACCTTCCCGGCGTCCCGTAGTTGCAGCGCCAGGCCGGTGTCGAGCACGTCGGAGGACGTGAGGCCGTAGTGGAGCCAGCGGCCGGCCTTCCCGACCGACGCCGCCGCCACGTCCACGAACGCGGCCACGTCGTGGTCGGTCACCTTCTCCCGCTCCTTCACGGCGTCGACGTCGAAGGACGCGCCGCGCAGCGCCTCCATGTCGCGCGCCGGGATCACACCGCGTTCCGCCAGCACCTCGCAGACGGCCAGCTCCACCTCGAGCCAGGTCTCGAGCTTCCGCTGCTCCGACCAGATCCCCGCCATCTCGGACCTGGTGTAGCGGCTGATCATCTAACAGCCAAGGATCCGCGCCGCCAGCACGGCCGCGTTCTTGGCGCCGTTGATCGCGACTCCCGCGACCGGCACGCCGGGCGGCATCTGCACGACCGAGAGCAGCGCGTCGAGTCCGTCGCCCGACCGTGTTCTTCGCCTTGATCGGCACCCCGATCACCGGCAGGTCGGTGTTGGCCGCGACCACGCCCGGCAGCGCGGCCGACATGCCGGCGCCCGCGATGATCACGCGCAGGCCCCGCATGTGCGCGTTGGCGGCGTATTCGGCCACCGCCTGAGGGTCGCGATGAGCCGACAGCACCCGCACCTCGAAGCGGATCCCGCGCTCGCGCAGCTCCTCCCCGGCGGGTTGCATGGTGGGCTTGTCGCTGGCGGAGCCCATGATGATCCCGACGCGCGGGGCGTCGACCTCGATCTCCTCGAAAGCCTCCTCCACCTCGGGCAGTGGCTCGAGCTCGGAAGGCTCGCTCTCGGTGACCTCGCCGGTCGCGGCGCCTCGTTGTGGCTCCAGCGTCTCCACGATTGCAGCCTATCCGGGCACGCGCTCGGCGACCCGGGCCGCGATGTCACCGCGGTGCTGGGCGCCGTCGAAGTGGATCCTGCCGACGCCGTCGTAGGCCCGGGCGCGGGCCTCGGCGGCGGTTGCGCCGAGCCCGGTCACGTTCAGCACGCGCCCCCCGGCCGTGACCAGGTCGCCGTTCCGGCGTGCCGTGCCGCAGTGCGTCACCTCGACGTCCTCGACGTCGTCGAGCCCGGTGATCACATCGCCTTTGCTGGAGGACTCCGGGTATCCCCCGGAGGCCAGCACGACCGTCACGGCCCAGTCGTCCGACCACTGGAGCATGTCCGTCCGGAGCGAGCCCTTCCCCGCGCAGGCCTCCAGCATGTCCAGCAGGTCGCTTCGCAGTCGCGGCAGCACCGCCTGCGTCTCCGGGTCGCCGAAGCGGCAGTTGAACTCGAGTACCTTGGGCCCGGCTGCAGTTCGCATGAGACCGGCGTAGAGCACGCCCCGAAACGGGATGCCGCGCCTTCGCAGCGCGTCCACGACCGGCACGTGGATCCGTGCCGCGAGCTCCGACGCCTCTTCGGCGCCCACGTCCGGCACCGGGGAATAGCTCCCCATGCCGCCGGTGTTCGGGCCTTCGTCGCCGTCGCCGATCCGCTTGAAGTCCTGTGCGGAGGCCATCGGCACGACCGTCTCGCCATCGCAGAGGGCGAGCAGCGAGAGCTCTTCGCCTTCGAGGTGCTCCTCCAGCACGACCCGGCTGCCGGCCTCGCCGAACCGGGCGTCGAGGAAGAACCCCCGCAGCGCCTCACGAGCGGCGCGTCGGGTCCGGCGCGATGATCACGCCCTTGCCGGCCGCGAGCCCGTCCGCCTTCAGCACGGCCGGGTAGGAAGCGCAGTCGACCTGCGCTTCCGCCTGCTCGTAGGAGTCGAACACCACGTGCGCGGCGGTCGGTACGCCGCGCCTCCTTCATGATCTCCTTGGCGAACGCCTTGCTGCCCTCGAGCCGCGCGGCTGCGGCGCTCGGCCCGAACGCCGCCCGGCCTTCGGCCTCGAGCGCGTCCACGAGCCCCGCCACGAGCGGCGCCTCCGGCCCGACCACGGTGAGGTCGGCGCCCTGGTCGGCCGCCAGCGCGACCAGCCGCGTCGACGTCCTCGGCGTCCACGTCGAAGCAGCGGGCGTCCTGCGCGATGCCGGCGTTACCCGGCGCGCAGAGCAACTCGGGCGCACGCGGGCTGCGGCGCAGCGCGCGCACGATCGCGTGCTCGCGCCCGCCGCTGCCACGACAAGAACCCTCATCGACTCAGCAAGGTTCGCCAAAGGCAGAAGTGGTCATTCTCAAGTGGTTATGGGTTCGGTTATAGGAGACGTAACAGGCGATCGCGGCGCCGATCACGACCCATGCGATGCCCGCGCTCCTCGCGATGTCGCCGACGTCGAGCCCGAAGAAGAGCAGGTACGGCGCGGCGTAGGCCCAGATGCAGCCGCCGACCGCGATCGCGGCAGTGGTCGGGCTCCGATACCGGCCGCTCGCCCAGAGCACGATCTCGCTCATCGCGATCCCGATCAGCCAGCCGAGGATCAGCGTGAAGAACAGGCCGACCGTGGCCTGCAGCAGCACCATGCCGAAGCCCAGCGCGAGCCCGCCGACGGCCGCCGCGGCAATCGCTCGCGCGGCGCGATCCGGCCGCAGCCGCACGATCGCCGAGCGCGGCAGCCGGGCGCAGTCGGGGCACTTGATCCCGACCGGCGTGTAGACCATGCAATCGGTGCAGATCGGGCGCTCGCAGTTGGAGCACGAGACCGCCGTCTCCCGGCTGGGATGGCGGTAGCAGACGGTCTGAGTGGTGGTTTCGGACTCGGTGGCGATCTCAACCTCCACGTTACACGGCGCGCGGGGCGCCCCAGTTACCTCTAAATGGAGGCGATGAACTCGTCGATCGGGATCGCCGGCAGCGACTCGTAGTGAGCCGTTCCCCGGGATCCCAGCTCGAGCGATACCTTCGCCATCGTGCGCTCGTCGGGCGCCTCCACCACGTTCACGAAGTCGAACCGGCCGAGCGTCGCCCATTGGGCCACGACCTTGGCGCCGATCTGCTCCAGCTCGCGGTTCACCTCTTTGATCCTGTTCGGGTTGTTCTTGACGGTCTGGACGCCCTCGGCGGTGAGCGTCGAGATCATGATGTAAGTCGGCATCGTTCCTCCCTCGCGGCGTTGCTGAACTCGATTCCCCGACGCGTTATAGAAGAAAAGGTGCCTTCGCGGAGTCCTTGCTTGCAGGGAGACGCCTCCAATTGAAACGTCGGGAGACAGGAGACCGTCGTCGTGCAGGTCGCATTTGACTGGTGCGGCAGGGCGGGGCTCCGGGGGTCAGGGACGTAGACGAGCAGGGGACCTCTGGAGCGGGACAAAGGGAGCCGGCGGAGCGAACGACCCGTCGGCTCCCGATGCCCGGCGAGCCTGGGAGGAGTGCGGATAGAGTGGAATTGCTTCCTGGAGCGGTTGCGATGCCCGCGGATGAGAAGAGGAGAGAGCGCGAGCTCGCCGAGCTGGCCGCACTTGCGGACGGCTCATTGCCGCCACGCCGGCGAGCCGAGCTGGAGCGACGTGTGGCGGCCTCGCCGCGGCTCCAGGCGCTGCTCCGCGAGCAGCAGGAGGTCCGGGAGGCGATCAACAGGCTCGACGAGCCGGCGCCCGACCGCCTCCGGCAGTCGATTGCGACGATCCGCGAAAAGGCGCCACGGCGCCGGCTTCGCAGGCGGGTCGCGCTGGGTGCTGCCGCGGCCGCTGCGATTGCGGCTCTCGTGCTACTCGTACTGCCCGCCGACGAGCCGCGGCACCCCGACCCTCGCCGAGGCCGCCGCGATCGCCGCGAAGTCGCCCACTTCCGCGGTGCCGTCGGGCCAAATCGAGGCTTGGGGCATCGATTACCCGGACCTGCGCGCCAAGCACGGCTGGCGCATGGCCGGTGCGCGTACCGACCGGCTGGGCGAGCGGACCGCGCGCACGGTCTTCTACACGAAGGACGGCCACCGCATCGCCTACACGATCCTCGCAACCGGGGCGGTGCGGGACACCGGGTCTACGAGGTCGTGGCGCCGGCACGGAAGCCTCTGGTACGCGTTCGAGCAGCAGGGGCGCACGGTCGTGGCCTGGGAGCGAAAGGGCCACATGTGCGTGGTGTCAGCGGACGGTCTGCGCGGCCGCCGGCTGGTCGAGCTGATCACTCAGTGACCGCGGCGCCTCGACGTCCCGGAGCCGGCCGGCGACCAGGCGGCGGCGCACGGTAGAGCCGGCTGGTGATCGTCTCCGCGCGCACGCCCAGCGCGCGCGCCGCCTCGCGATAGGACAGGCCGATCACGTCCACCGCGACGAGTGCGTCCCGGCACTTCGGTGGCAGAGCCGCGATCGCCTCGTATACCTCGCGGGTCTCCGCCGCCCCGTGGGGCGCACGCGACCCGTTGTCCTCCAGGAGCTCGAGCCGCAGGTCGAGCGGCTCCGTCGCGGGGCGCCGGTCAGCCGTCCGCAGCCCGGTCAGGAACGTGTTGCGGAGCGTCCGCAGCAGGTACCCGAGGTCGTCGTCGTTGCGCAGCATGCGCGGGCGCGCCATCACCCGGACGAAGGTCTCCTGCACAAGGTCCTCGGCTTCCTGGCGGGACCCGCACAAAGCCCAGGCTGCCCGATACAGGCGGTCGATGTGATCGCCGAGGCTGGCGCGATCGAGCTCCCGGGCGGCCATTTCGTACCTGCCTCATCCTCGTCGAGGACAAGGCAAGCAGCATATGGCTCCGGAGGCCCCGGATCAATACGTGCGCGTCAAGCGGCTACCGGTTCTGCAACGCCGATTTTGCGGAAAACCAGGTCTCCATCGGCCACGTCGACCTCCACGGTGTCGCCGTCGGCGAACTCGCCCTCCAGCATCGCGAGCGCGAGCCGGTCCACGAGGCGCTTCTGGATCACGCGCTTCAGCGGGCGCGCGCCGTAGGTCGGGTCGTAGCCGAGGTTGGCGAGCAGCTCGCGCGCAGTGTCGGTGAGCTGGACCTCGATGCCGCGCTCGCGCACCCGGTGCACCAGCTGATCGACCTGGAGGTCGACGATCCGCTTGATCTGGTCCTTCGTGAGCCGCTGGAAGATCACGACGTCGTCGATCCGGTTGAGGAACTCGGGCTTGAAGTGCGACGTGAGCGCCTCCTCCACCTGCTTGCGCATCCGCTCCTCGTCGGCCTCCGCCACGATGAACTGCGAGCCGACGTTCGAGGTCATGATCAGCACCGTGTTCTTGAAGTCGACCGTCCGGCCCTGCCCGTCGGTGAGGCGGCCGTCGTCCATCACCTGCAGCAGCACGTTGAAGACGTCGCTGTGCGCCTTCTCGATTTCGTCCAGCAGCACGACCGAGTACGGCCGCCGCCGCACGGCCTCGGTGAGCTGGCCGCCCTCCTCGTAGCCGACGTATCCGGGCGGCGCCCCGATCAGGCGCGCGACCGTGTGCTTCTCCATGTACTCCGACATGTCGATGCGGATGATCGCCTGCTCGGTGTCGAACATGAACTCGGCGAGCGCGCGCGCCAGCTCGGTCTTGCCCACGCCCGTGGGACCCAGGAACAGGAACGAGCCGATCGGGCGGTCTGGGTCCTGCAGCCCGGCACGCGAGCGGCGGAGCGCGTTCGCGACCGCCGAGACCGCTTCGTCCTGGCCGATCACCCGCTCGTGGAGGCGCTCCTCCATGTGGATCAGCTTCTCGACCTCGCCCTCCACCAGGCGTGAGACCGGAATTCCGGTCCACTTCGCGACCACCTCGGCGACCTCTTCGTCGGTGACCTCCTCGACGAGCAGGCTGCCCTGCCGGGCGTGCAGCTCGGCGAGGCGGGTCTCCTGCTCGGCGAGCTCGCTCTCGAGGTCGGGGATCTCCCCGTAGCGAAGCTCGGCGGCGCGCTGGAGGTCCGCCTCGCGCTCGGCTCGCTCGGCCTCGCGGTGCGCCTGCTCCAGTCGCTCCTTCGCGTCGCGGATCGCGGTGATCGCATCCTTCTCGGACTGCCAGCGCGCCTTCATCTCGCCGGACTGCTCGCGCAGGTCGGCGAGCTCGCGCTCGATCGCCTTCCGCATCGGCGCCGACAGCCGACTTCCGGCGGTCGTTATGTTCGTCGTCCTTCTCCTTCTCGAGCGCGTGGTGCTCGATCTCGAGCTGCTGGATGCGCCGCTCGACCTCGTCGATCTCGGTCGGCATCGAGTCGATCTCGATCCGCAGCCGCGAGGCCGCCTCGTCGATCAGGTCGATCGCCTTGTCGGGGAGGAAGCGGTCGGAGATGTACCGCGCGGACAGGATCGCCGCCGCCACGATCGCGGAGTCCTGGATCCGCACGCCGTGGTGCACCTCGTAGCGCTCCTTCAGGCCGCGCAGGATCGCGATCGTGTCCTCGACGGACGGCTCGCCCACGAGCACCGGCTGAAAGCGGCGCTCCAGCGCCGCGTCCTTCTCGATGTGCTTGCGGTACTCGTCGAGCGTGGTCGCGCCGACCGCGCGCAGCTCGCCGCGGGCCAGCATCGGCTTCAGCAGGTTCGCCGCGTCGACGGCGCCCTCGGCCGCACCCGCTCCGACGATCGTGTGCAGCTCGTCCATGAACACGATGATCCGGCCCTCCGCCTCCTGAATCTCCTTGAGGACTGCCTTGAGCCGGTCCTCGAACTCGCCGCGGTACTTCGCGCCGGCGATCAGTGCGCCGATGTCGAGCGCGACCACGCGGCGGTCGCGCAGCGACTCTGGGATGTCGCCGGACACGATTCGCTGCGCGAGGCCCTCGACGATCGCGGTCTTGCCGACGCCCGGCTCACCGATCAGGACCGGGTTGTTCTTGGTGCGCCTCGACAGCACCTGGATCACGCGCCGGATCTCCTCGTCGCGGCCGATCACGGGGTCGAGCTTGCCCTGCTCGGCGAGCTCGGTCAGGTCCCGGCCGAAGCGCTCGAGCGCCTGGTACTTGTCCTCGGGATTCGGGTCGGTCACCCGGTGCGGGCCGCGCACCTGCTCCAGCGCCGCGAGCACCGCTTCGTGCGTGGCGCCGGCTCGCTGGAGGATCGCCGCGGCTTCTCCCTGCGAGGCGGCGAGCGCCAGCAGCAGATGCTCCGTCGAGATGAACTCGTCCTTCAGCGCCGCGGCCTCGCGCTCTGCCGACTGGAAGACGCGCACGAGCTCGCCGGCGGGGCGCGCCTCGGAGGCGGCCGCGCCCGTCACGGAAGGAAGCTTGTCGAGCCACGCGTTCAGCTCGGCGCGCACCGAATCGATCGGCGCGCCCAGCTTGCCGAGCAGCGACGGGACGATCCCGCCCTCCTGCTCGAGCAGCACCGCGAGCAGGTGCTCGGGCGTGATCTCCGGATTGCCGCGCTCGTGCGCGAGCCGCTGCGCGGCCTGAATCGCCTCCTGGGACTTGATCGTGAACTTGTCAGGTTGCATGGCTGGGTCTCTCTACTCGGATGCGTACGGGGGGCTTGCGGCCTTGCTCGAAGTCTCTGGTTCGCTGCAGTCCGCCGGGGGGCTCCCACCGGACCATCTCGCGCTTGTAGGAGCGGTGGACCTCCTGGATCCGCTGGAGCATCTCGCGCTCCAGCTGCTCGGCCTGGGCGCGCATCGCGGTCGAGCTCGCGCTGCATCGTGTCCATGGCCCGCTCGAGCTCGAGCACGCGCTCGACGCCGGCGAGGTTCAGACCGACTTCGGTCGTGAGCTCCTGGATCCGCCGCAGCCGCTCGACGTCGCGCTGCGAATAGAGCCGGGTCTGCTTGGGCGAGCGCTTCGGCTTGATCAGGCCGCGCGACTCGTAGATGCGAAGCGTCTGCGGGTGCATGCCGGCCAGCTCGGCCGCTACCGAGATCATGAACACGCCCTGGTCGTCGGCGAAGAGGTCGTCCTTGCTTGCCATCAGCTCTCCCTGCGGGCACGGGCCAGGAGGTCCGCGCGCGGGTTGCCGTTCATCACCTTCGAGAGCTGCTCGACGGCCTCTTGCTGCTCCTCGGTGAGCGACGTCGGGACCTCGATGTGGAACCGATAGTGGATGTCGCCGCGCCCGCGTGCCGGAGAGCTTCTCGGGCCCCTCGCCGCGCAGTCGCTGCACGCTCCCGTCCTTCGTGCCTGCGGGCACGCGGATCTTCTTGGTGCCGTCCAGCGTCGGCACCTCGACGGTGCCGCCCGTGACGGCCTCCACGATCGTGATCGGCACGTCCACCTCGACGTTGTCGCCCTTGCGCTTGTAGATCGGCGAAGGGGCCACGTGCGTCACGACGTACAGGTCGCCGGCCGGCCCGCCGCCCATGCCCGGCTCGCCCTTGCCGGCGAGCTTGATCCGGCTGCCCTCGCGCACGCCGGCCGGCACCTTCACGCGGTAGCGCTTGGTCTGCTGCGTGCGGCCCGCTCCGCGGCAGGTCGGGCACGGGTCGTCGATCACGATCCCGCGCCCGCCGCAGACGGAGCACGGCTGCGCGATCGAGAACATCCCCTGGCCCTCCGTCTCGATGCCGCGGCCGCCGCAACTCGGCACAGGTCTTCGGGCTCGTCCCGGGCTTGGCGCCCGAGCCGTTGCAGGTGGGGCAGTCGGCCTCGACCGGCACGTTGACGGAGATCTCGGTGCCGTCGATCGCCTGCCCGAACGACAGGCGTACCTCGGTCTCGAGATCGCGTCCGCGCTGGCGCCCGGCGGCCGATCCCGGCGCCGCCGCCGCGCCCGAACAGATCGGAGATGATGTCGCCGAAGGAGCCGACGTTCGTGCGGAACGCCGAAGGGTCGAAGCGAAAGCCCGCCGCCGCCGAGCATGCCGCCGGCGTCGTACTGCTTGCGCTTCTCGGCATCCGACAGCACCGAATACGCCTCCTGGATCTGCTTGAAGCGCTCCTCCGCGCTCGTCGTCGCCGGGATTCGCGTCCGGGTGGTACTGGCGCGCAAGCTTGCGGTAGGCCTTCTTGATCTCCTCCTCGGAGGCCCCTTTCTTGACGCCCAGCGTGTCGTAGAAGTCCGCCACTTATGACTCCTCGCGCACCGACCACGACACGCGCGGGACGGAGCACCTGCCCGTTCAGGCGGTATCCCTTCTGAAAGACCTCGAGGATCTCGCCGGGGTTGCCGGGCCGGGCCAGCATCGCTTCGTGCAGGTCGGGATCGAACTGCTCCCCGGTGGGCGAGTAGCTCTCCACGCCGGCATTGGCGAGCACCCCGGAAAGCTCCTCGTAGACCAGCCGAATCCCCTCGGCAATGTGGTTGTCGACCCCGTCGTCGTTGCGCGGCGAAGCCGCCGCCAGCGCCCGCTCGAGGTTGTCGACCACCGAGAGCAGATCGCGAGGCAAGCGCCGCCCGCCCCCGAGCCGCCGCCTGAGCAGCCTCACGATCGACCCGCTTCCGATAGTTCTCGAAGTCCGCCTTGGTGCGCCGCGCCAGCTCGAGATACTCATCCCGCTCCCGCTCGAGCCCAGCCACCAGATCCTTCAGCTCGGCCTCGAGCTTCTCCTCTTCTCCCCCCTGCTGGGGGACGGAATCAGGCACCGAAGTAGGGGAGACGGAGGGGGAGGGTTCCGCGACGCCCTCAGCTCGGCTGGCAGGAACGGAATCCTCCCCCGGAGTCTTGCGGCCCGTCATTTACTTGTTCCCTTCGTCCACGACCTCGGCGTCCACGACCTCCTCGTCGGCGCCGCAGCACCGTCAGCCCGTCTCCGCGCCATTCCCGGACTGCGCCTGAGCCTGCGCAGCCTGCTGGTACATCCGCTCCGAAACCCCGTGGAACGCCTGCTGCAGCGCCTCCGTCTTGGCCTTGATCGCCTCCACGTCCTCGGTCTCGAGCGCCGCGCGCACGTCCTTGATCGCCTGCTCGATCTGCTCCTTGGACGCGCTGTCGACCTGGTCGCCCAGCTCGCCGAGCTGCTTCTCGGCCTGGTAGGCCGCGTTGTCGCCCGTGTTCCGCGCCTCCGCCAGCTCGCGCTGGCGCCGGTCGTCGGCCGCGTGCGACTCGGCGTCCTTGACCATCGACTCGATGTCCGAGTCCGACAGCCCCGAGCCCGCCTTGATCTCGATCTTCTGCTCGGTGCCCGTGCCGAGGTCCTTGGCCCCGACGTGCAGGATGCCGTCCGCGTCGATGTCGAATCCGACCTCGATCTGCGGGATCCCACGCGGCGCCGGCGGAATGCCGGTGAGCTGGAACTTGCCGAGCGACTTGTTGTAGCCGGCCATCTCGCGCTCGCCCTGGAGCACGTGGACCTCGACCGAGGGCTGGTTGTCCTCGGCCGTCGAGAAGATCTCCGACTTGCGCGTCGGGATCGTGGTGTTGCGCTCGATCAGCCGCGTGAACACGCCGCCCTTCGTCTCGATGCCGAGCGACAGCGGCGTCACGTCGAGGAGCAGCACGTCCTTGACGTCACCGGCGAGCACGCCGGCCTGAATCGCTGCGCCGACCGCCACGACCTCGTCGGGGTTGACGCCGAGGTGGGGCTCCTTGCCGACGAGCTCCTTCACCTTCCCCTGCACGGCGGGCATGCGGGTCATGCCCCCGACCATCACGACGTGGTCGATGTCGGCGCCGGTCATGCCGGCGTCCTCCATCGCCTGCTTGGTCGGGCCCGACGGTGCGGTCCAGCAGGTCCGAGGTGAGCTCCACGAGCTTGGCGCGCGACAGCCGCATGTCGAGGTGCTTCGGGCCCGACTGGTCGGCCGTCACGAACGGCAGGTTGATCTGGGTCTCCTGCGTGGTCGAGAGCTCGACCTTGGCCTTCTCGGCCGCCTCGTACAGGCGCTGGAGCGCCATGCGGTCCTGGGACAGGTCGATGCCCTGCGACTTCTTGAACTCGGCCACGAGCCAGTCCACGATCGCCTTGTCGAAGTTGTCGCCGCCGAGGTGGTTGTCACCCGACGTCGCCTTCACCTCGAACACGCCGTCGCCCATCTCCAGGATCGAGACGTCGAACGTGCCGCCACCGAGGTCCCAGACGAGGATCGTCTGGTCGGACTCCTTCTCGAGCCCGTAGGCGAGCGCGGCCGCGGTCGGCTCGTTGATGATGCGCTTGACGTTGAGGCCGGCGACCTTGCCGGCGTCCTTGGTGGCCTGGCGCTGAGAGTCGTTGAAGTACGCCGGCACGGTCACGACCGCATCGGTGACGGTCGTGCCGAGGTAGTCCTCGGCGTCGGACTTCAGCTTCTGGAGGATCATCGCCGAGACCTCCGGCGGCGAGTACTCCTTGCCGCCTGCCTCGACGCGAACGTCGTCGTTCGGTCCCCGCACGACCTTGTAGGGCACGATCGTCATCTCCTCGGAGACCTCGCCGAACTTGCGTCCCATGAAGCGCTTGATGGAGAAGATCGTGTTCTCCGGGTTGGTCACCTGCTGTCGCTTGGCGGGGACTCCCACGAGTCGCTCGCCGCCCTGGGTGAAGGCCACGACCGACGGAGTGGTGCGACCCCCTTCCCGGTTCGGGATGACGGTCGGCTCCCCGCCCTCGAGCACCGCCATGCAGGAGTTGGTGGTGCCGAGGTCGATTCCAATTGTCTTGGCCATGTTTCAGATACCTCCGAAGAGAAGAACAAAAAGCCGGAGCGACGGGGGCGCCGCTCCGGTGTTACAAAAAATCTAAGTGTGGTTATAGCAGGATTGAGGGCGAGGTCCGCGGAGGGATTCCGGGCGCGACGCGGAAAAGGCTGGAATAGCGGCAGTAACGCGTGGCAGGACGGCTCCGAAACAGCCGGCCAGTAAAAGCGGCGGAAAGCCCCTCGAGCGCACTCCTACCCAGCCGATCTTTCGGACCCTGAAACACGCCCCAGCCCCAACCCCAGGGCCACCTCGGCGCTCGACAGCCCCTCCACCTGGACCACCTTGTCGCGCGATTTGGCGCCTCGAAGCAACGACACCCGCGTGGGCGCCACGCCCAGGTGCCGCGCGAGCAACCGGCAGAGGGCCTCGTTGGCGCGGCCTTCGACCGGCGGGGCGGTGAGGCGGACGAGCAGTGCGCCGTCGCGCTCGCCGACGATCTCGTCCCGTGAGGCGCGGGGCTGGAGGCGGACCTTGACCGTGCCGGCCGCTTCCATGGCGTCAGCTCGAGCGCACTCGCTCGCGGCCGTATGGGCACAGGCTCAGGAGCGGACATTCCTTGCAACGCGGATTGCGCGCGGTGCAGATCCGGCGGCCGTGGCGGATCAGGTTGACGTGTAACTCGTACACGTCCTCGGGGTCGGTGAGCGCGAGCAGCGTGTCATGAGCCTCCTCGAACGACGCCTTCGGCCTGATCAATCCAAGCCGCGAAGACACCCGGTAGACGTGGGTGTCGACGGGCAGCTCCGGCCGGTCGAAGGAGAAGAGCAGCACGCAGGCCGCGGTCTTGCGGCCGACGCCGGGGAGCCGCTCGAGGAACTCGATCGCGTCCTCGCGCGGCGCGGTGGCGAGGGGCTCGAGATCCAGCGTGCCGCGCTCCGCGGCGATCGCTCCGAGCATGGCCTGGATGCGCCGCGACTTGACGCGCGAGATGCCTCCCGGCCGGATCGCCTCCTCGACCTCCTCGACCGGCGCCTCGGCCACGCTTTCCCAGTCGGGCGAGCTCGGGCTGCCGGGCTGGTGGAACCGGGCGCGCAGGCGCGCATAGGCCACGTCCCGGTTGCGGTCGTTCGTGTTCTGCGAGAGCACCGTCAGCACGAGCTCGTCGAGCGGAGCGTGGTGCGGCTCGTTGCGCGGATGCCCGTAGAAAGCCCGCAGCCGGTCGCGGATCGCGCGCACACGACGCTTGTCAGGGGGGCGCCAAGGGTATTCTGCGAAGAGGCCCGACCGGTCCCTGCTCCAGACTTCCGTGTCGCGCGCCTGGTTTTCGCCCCTGCCACGCCACAAGGCTATCCGCGCGAATACGCGCGAGCGCTTCCTCGATATGGGCCCCTCCGTAGCGGCAACGCCACAGCTTTCCCAACGATCGCCCGGCCGCCTCTACGGGGCTGCCGCGGCGCTTGCTCTGAGCGCGGCCTTCGCGGGCGCGTTCGCGCTCTGGAACCCGCCGTTGCGCGACCTCGCCGCCCACACCTTCCGCGCCGACTACTTCTCGGACTACGGCCTCGCGCTCTGGAACGGCAGCTGGTACGGCGGCGAGTACATGCTCACGTACTCGATCCTCTTCCCGCCGCTCGCGGCCCTGCTCTCGCCGGAGCTCGCGGGGCTGCTCTCCGCGATCGCGTGTGCGTACCTCTTCGACCGCATCGTGCGCACGCGGTGGGGGGCGGAGGCGCGACTCGCCAGCCTGTGGTTCGCCGCGCTGGGCTCGCTCGCGCTGATCGCCAACGGCTGGCTGCCGTTCGCGCTCGGTGCCGCATTCGCGCTCGCCGCGGTGCACGCCCTCCAGATGCGGCGCTTCGCGCTCGCGGCCACGGCGGCGCTCGGCAGCGCGCTCGCCAGCCCGGTGGCGGCGCTGCTCCTGGCGCTGGTCGTCTGTGCGGGCGGACTGGCCCGCGGGCGCGCTTCGCTGCGCCCGGTGCGTGCTCGTCTCGCTGGCGGCGATGGGACCCGTGCTGCTGCTCGCGATCGTGCTTCCCGGAGGGCGGCCGGTTCCCGTTCTGGTTCTCCGCCTACTGGCCGCTCGCGCTCACGTGCACGGCCGCGCTGTGGGTGCTCCGTGGAGTCGAGGAGGAGCGCGAGCTTCGCGCGGTGCTGCTCGCCTACCTGGTGTTCGGGACGCTCCTCTGGCTCATCCCCAACCCGGTGGGTGGAAACGTGATTCGCCTCGGGTCGCTCTTCACCGGTCCGGTGCTGCTCGCCGTCGTGATGAGCCGGCGCGTCAAGGCGCCTCGGCCGGTGCTGTTGGCCACGTTCGCGCTGGCGCTGGGCTGGCAGGTCGTGCCGCCGATCCCGGACACGTTCCAGAGCCTCGGCGACCCGTCGACGGCGAAGTCGTACTACCAGCCGCTCGAGCGCTGGCTCTCCGACCACGGCGCCGAGCGCGAGCGGCTCGAGGTCCCCTACACCTTCAACCATTGGGAGACCGCCTACCTCGCGCCGAAGTTCTCGCTCGCCCGTGGCTGGCTGCGGCAGGCGGACGTGTCTCGCAACCGGCTCTTCTACGACGATCGGCTGACCAGCGAGCGCTACCGCCGCTGGCTGCTGGAGAACGGCGTGCGCTGGGTCGCGCTGCCGGACTCCCGGCTCGACTACTCGGCCGAGCAGGAGGCCGCGATCGTGCGCAGCGAGCCGCCTTACCTTCGCCTGAAGGCGACGCCCGGGAACTGGCGCGTGTATGCCGTGCGCGATGCTGGGCCGATGCTCCAGGTGGGCGCCGGCGGCAGCGGCGAGTTGACGTCGCTGGGCCCGGAGTCCTTCACGCTGCACGTGACGAAGCCGGGAGACTTCGTGGTGCGTGTCCGGGCGACGCCCTACTGGCGTCTCAAGGAGGGCGGTGGCTGTCTCGGACGTGCGGGCGACTGGACCCTGGTGCGTGCCGCGCATCCCGGCAACTTCCGCGTGATCACGCGGTTTTCTCCGGCCCGCGCGTGGCGTGCGGCGACCGGCAGCGCGGGCAAGTGCGCCGTCAGCCCGGTTACGGCTTATTAACCTCGCCAGCGGCTTCAGTTAGGATTCTGGGGTGTTCCGGCTCGCGGTTCCTCTCGCGATCCTGTCGGCCCTCTACCTGAGCGTTCGCCTGTACTCACGGCGAACCGGCAGGAAGCACACGATTTCCTGGCTGCCCAAAGGGGGTGCTGACGCGATCGCGCAGCTCGGCATCTTCGTGGCCGCCGACCTGCTGTACGAAACCGTGCGCGGCGTCGCCGAGAGCAACGAGGCGATCCCGTTCGAGAACGCGCGCACGATCGTCGCCACCGAGAAGAGCCTCCACATCTTCTTCGAGCAGGGCCTGCAGGCGTGGGCGATGAACCACCGGTTCCTGATCGATTTCGCCAACTTCATGTACGTGAACTCGCACTTCGTGATCACCACGACGGCGCTCGTGTGGCTCTACCTCCGCCACAACGAGCGCTTCTACTTCGTGCGGAACATGTTCGTGGTCGCGATGGGGCTGGCCCTCATCGGCTACCTCGTGCTGCCGACCGCGCCGCCGCGGTTCTTCCCGGAGCTTGGCTTCGTGGACACGATCGCCTACTACGTGAACGTGCAAGCACGACTCCGGCCTGGTGACGCTGTTCTTCAACCCGTACGCGGCTGTGCCCAGCATGCACGTCGCCTTCTCCTTGTTGATCGCGGTGCCGGCGATGCTGATCGTGAAGCACAAGGTCTCGAAGGTGCTCTGGGCGCTCTACCCGCTGATGGTCACGTTCGTCGTGATCGTGACCGGCAACCACTGGGTGATGGACGCGCTGGCCGGTGCCGCCGTCGCCGCGACGGCCGCGATCGTGGCAGCGCGGGTGCTCTCACGCGCCTGGCCGAAAGCCTGGTCCTGGACACCGGGCACCCGCGAAGCGCCAGCCTGAGATGGCCGATTCCACGACACGCACGCGGCCGCGAACCGGCCATCTAGATGGCAGTCGATCCTTCCGAGCGCACGCGGCGAACGCGTCAGGCCCGGAGCCGGCCGGCATGGCGGCAGAACGGTCGCGCCCCGATGGGGCGGAGCTGCGCGAGAACGTGCGCGAGCGCCTGATCGAGTCCCGCCTGACACCGAACTCGATCTCGATCACCGGCCTGGTCCTCAACGTCGCGGCGGCCGTGCTCGTGACACAGCGGCTCTTCTTCCTTGCCGGCCTCGCATTCATCGTCGGCAGCCTCATGGACACGCTCGACGGGCGCTACTCGCGCATGTCGGGGAAGGGCACGCTCTTCGGCGCGTTCCTCGACTCGACGCTCGACCGGATCGAGGAGGGCATCGTGCTCGTGGCCGTCGGGGCTTACTTCGCCTCTCGCGGCGACGAGCTCGCGGTCGCCGCGGTCGTGGTGGCCGTGCTCGGCTCGCTGATGGTGAGCTACACGCGGGCGCGCGCCGAGGCGCTCGGCGTCGAGTGCAAGGTCGGGTTGGCCACCCGTCCCGTCAGGGTGGTCGTGCTGTCGATCGGCCTGGTCTTCGCGAAGGGGGCCGGCCTCGGCGACTTCGAGCTGCTGGAGGCGTCCATCTACGTGCTGGCTGCGCTCACGGTCTTCACGGTCGTGCAGCGGATCTGGCATGTCCGCCAAGAGCTCATGAAGCTCCAACCGGCCGCCGTGGAAGTAACCGCGGAGCCGACGCAGGGTACGTCGAACTGATCTTCTCCCCCCGGCCCCCGCTGGGCGGGATTACCGCACAGGAGGATTTATGAGCACGAAGAACGGGTCAGCCAACGGCGCGCTGCGACAGCGCGACGAAGTCAGGGTCGCGATCGTCGGCGTCGGCAACTGCGCCTCGTCCTTCGTCCAGGGGGTGGAGTACTACAAGGACGCAAACCCGGCCGATTTCGTGCCGGGCCTGATGCACGTCGACCTCGGCGGCTATCACGTCGGGGACGTCAAGTTCGTCGGCCGCCTTCGACATCGATTCGGACAAGGTGGGCAAGGACCTCTCGCAGGCGATCTGGTCGGGCCAGAACAACACGATCAAGTTCGCCGACGTACCCGAGCACGGTGTGAAGGTCGAGCGGGGGATGACCCACGACGGGCTCGGCAAGTACCTCAAGGAGAAGATCAAGAAGGCGCCGGGCGAGACCTCCGACATCGTGGGGATCCTGCGCGAGACCCAGACCGACGTGGTCGTCTCCTACCTGCCCGTCGGCGCCGAGGACGCGACCAAGTGGTACGTCGAGCAGGCTCTCGCGGCGGGCTGTGGTTTCGTCAACTGCATCCCGGTCTTCATCGCGCGCGAGCCGTACTGGCAGAAGCGGTTCAAGAAGGCGGGCCTGCCGATCATCGGAGACGACATCAAGTCCCAGGTCGGCGCGACGATCGTGCACCGCACGCTCGCGCGGCTGTTCCGGAGCGGGGCGTGCGGCTCGAGCGCACGAGCCAGCTCAACGTCGGCGGCAACATGGACTTCTACAACATGCTCGAGCGGGAGCGGCTCGAGTCGAAGAAGATCTCGAAGACCAACGCGGTCACCTCGATGCTCGACTACGAGCTTCCCAAGGACGACGTCTACATCGGGCCGTCGGACTACGTCCCGTGGCTCACGGACCGCAAGTGGGCGCACATCCGCATCGAGGGCGAGTCGTTCGGCGGCGTGCCCCTGAACATGGAGCTGAAGCTCGAGGTCTGGGACTCCCCGAACTCGGCCGGCATCGTGATCGACGCGGTCAGGATGTGCAAGCTCGCGCTCAACAAGGGCGTCGGCGGCGCGCTTACGGCGCCGAGCTCCTACCTGATGAAGTCTCCTCCGAAGCAGGTGCCGGACCCGGTGGCGCACGACAACACGGAGGCGTTCATCGCGGAGCACGCCCTGAAGAAGACGAAGCGCGACAGCAAGGCCGAAGCCAAGGCAAAGGCCGAGGCAAAGGCCGCCACGAAGTAGCGGTGCTGTGTAGGTTGCCCGCGTGACGAACGACGGGCGACCACTGACGGTCGCGCAGGTCACTCCCTTTCCCTGGGAGTCGCGGCGCGAGGTCAACGAGTACGTCGAGCGGCTCTCCCACGAGCTCGCGGAGCGCGGCCACCGCGTGCTCGTGATGGCTCCTTCCAGCTCGCGTACGCTCGTGCGCGAGTCGCGCCGCCTCATTCGAGCCGCGGCCGGCAAGCCCGACTCGCTCTTCCTCGACGGCTCCGCGCGCGTGATCGCGGTCGGCCAGAGCGTGCCCGTGCCGCCCGCCCGCCGCGGCGGGATCGTGTCGCTGCCATTGGACGGCGCGCGCACGATCGAGAACCTGCTCGCAGACCTGCCGCTCGACATCCTGCACGTGCACGAGCCGTTCGCGCCGAGCGCATCCGCAACCGCGCTGCGCCACTCGCACGCGCTCAACGTCGGAACGTTCCACACCCCGACCGAGCGCGTGCTGTCGACCCAGGTCGCGCGCCGCTTCATCGAGCTCTTCTTCGGCCGGCTCGATGCGCGCACGGCCACGTTCGACGTGACTCGGGCGCTGGTGTCGGGATTCTTCCCCGGCCACTACGAGCTGATCGGGCGGGGCGTAGACCTCGCCCGCTATGCGCCTCGCGAGCGCCGTGGCAGGACGGTCGAGATCGCTTTCGCAATGGAGGAGGAGCGTCAGTCGCTGCGCCTGTTCCTGCGCGCGCTGCGCGGCCTCTCCGACCAGCTCCCGGTCGACCTCGACTGGAGGGCGACGGTGTGGTCGCCGCGGCCCGCCGAGCCGCCGCCGCGCATCGCGCGCGCGATGCGCGATCGCATCCAATTCGTGAACGAGCGCGGACTGAAGCTCGAGGAGCTGCTTGCGCGCACAGACGTGTTCTGCGCCGCTTCGGCTGGGCTGGCACCCGCGTCGGGATTGGTCCTCAAGGCGATCGCGGCCGGCGCGGTCCCGGTCGCCTCGCGGATACCGGTCTACGAGGAGACGCTCCGTGATGGCGAGGACGGGCTGCTGTTCGAGCCTGGCGACGCCGAGGTGCTTGGTGCCCAGCTTCGCCGCCTGATCGCGGACGAGTCGCTGCGCACATCGTTTCGAGCCCGCTGTATCGCCAGGCGCGACGAGCTCGGATGGGACCGGGTCGCGGATCGGGTCGAAGCCGTCTACGCCTCCGTGGTCGCGCGCCGTCACCGGCCGCCGGCCGGTCGCGAGGCGATCGCGCGCCGGTTGAGCCGCAGAGGGTTCATCCATTGCGACCTGCACATGCACACCGATCATTCGCCCGACTGCGCCACGCCGGTGGACGTCCTGCTCGACACCGCGAAGCGCGCCGGGCTCGGGGCGATCGCCGTCACCGATCACAACGAGATCTCAGGCGCGCACGAGGCTCGGGCGCGCGCAAACGGGATCAAGGTGATCGTCTCCGAGGAGGTCAAGACCGCCCACGAGGGCGAGGTGATCGGGCTGTTCATCGAGGAGAAGATCCCGCGCGGCATGTCGATGCGGGAGACGATCGACGCGATCCACGCGCAGGGCGGTCTCGCCTATGTGCCCCACCCCTTCGACCGGCTCCACTCGGTCCCCGACTACGAGCACCTCCTGAAGGTGGTCGAGGACATCGACGTGCTCGAGGTGTTCAACGCACGCGTGGCGGTGCCCGGCTTCAACGAGGAGGCGCGGCGCTTCGCGGCCAAGTACCAAGTCGTCGCAGGCGCCGGATCGGACAGCCACGTCACGCAGGGCCTCGGCACCGTGAAGATCCGGATGCGCGACTTCGACGGCCCGGCGGAGTTCCTCGAGAGCCTCCGCGACGCGGACATCCTGCGCAAGCGCAAGAGCCTGATCTATCTGCAGTCGCTCAAGTTCGTGCAGACGAAGGTGCGTCCCCGCCGGCGGACCGCCTAAGGCGTCTCGACGCCGAGTTGCTCGACGGCCGCGATGCGTTCACGCAGGGCGGGGATGTACGACTTGATCGTGTCGTCGGGGAGCGCATTCGCCCGGTTGATGCGGCGCTCGAGCGTGTGCGCCGGGAAGTCCTTCACCTTGCCGCCCACCATCGGGCGGGCGAGCTTCGCGATGTACTCCTCTCTGGACCGGTGCGCGTAGTGGTTCAGGCGGATTCGCTCGAACGTGACCTCCTCGACTCCGCCCTCCCTGGGGTCATGGTTCTCGTTGACGCCGGGGCCCTCGCGAAATGCATATCTGTGCGCATTGAGCGACCGCTCCGTACGTGCGGGGTCGACGATCCACTTGACCAGCTCGGCTCGAGCCCGGCGGATACTCCGTGCGATGGCTGAACTCCTCGATCGTGAGGCCGGGCGGCTTCGTGAGATGCCCCGAGGTGCCGAACATGCCCAGCTGACGGCCACGCCCCGGATGCTGCTCGTACTCGCGCAGGAGCTCAGGCAGCGGCTTATAGCTCGGCGAGAACAGATACTCGTCGAGATCGATGAACGCGAGCCACCGCGACTCGTCGCGGTGCGTCTCGATGCAGTGGCTGTAGGACAGCTGCTGGCATCCGGGCTCCATCGGCCACTGGTCGAGGACCACCGTGCCGTCGTCGACGTAAGGAGCCAGAACCTCGAGGTGATCGTCGGTGCTGCCGTTGTCGTACATGAAGAATCGCTCCACCCCGACCAGGCGATGGAACTCGATCCACTCCTGCAGGTGGGGCCCCTCGTTCGAGGTAGATCGCGCCCACATTGAGGTAATTCCGCACGCTTTCATGATAGGCGCGGGGTGCGGCGCAGCGACGTGGGTAGACCATAATCAGGGCGGCGCGCATGACAGCGCCGGGGCAACGTTTGATGCAGCGGAAAGGACAAGACCCGGTCTCGTCTAAACCGGTCAGCCGGATGCCCGCAACGGACGACGAGATACGAGAGAAGTACCTGGAGCGTGCGATCCGTGAGCTCAACCGCCTCACGCACGACCTCCAGGAATGCCCCTACTGCCCGCGCGGCAGCCTCATGCCTGTGTTGGGCTCCGGGCATCCGCAGGCGGACATCCTGCTCCTGAAGTACGCGCCGACGTCGAGCGAGGTCGAGGAGGGGGTCGCGTTCTACGGGCGCAGCGGCAGCGCGCTGATGAAGAGCTTCAAGCGGCTCGGCATCGATCCGCTGGCGGTATACGGCACTCTGTGCGTGAAATGCCCGATCGCCGAGCCCGATCAGGCGGCGGAGGAGTGCGTCAACCGGCTCGTCGAGGAGTTCGCGGTCGTGCAGCCGCGAATCGTGGTCGTCATGGGCACCCCGGCGCTCGAGACGCTGAACCGCCTCGAGCTCCGCTCGCCGCCCGACTCGAGCCACGGCTAGGCGAGGTCCAGCGGTTCACGCCCACGATCGATGCGCTCTTCGTGCCGGACATCGACGCGTCCCTGGACGAGCAGCAGGCCAAGCAGGACTTCTGGAAGGCGTTTCGCCTGCTCGGCGACTGGTACGCCGAGCAGCCGCCCTATTGATCGGGTCTGCTTAGCTGCGCCGGTGCCGCGCTGGTTCGAGACCGTCGAGACGTTGCCCGAGGAGCCGCCATTCGCGGCGGCCCTGATGCGCGAGCTCGGCCTGCGCGGCATCAACTGCGGATCCTCGCGGACGCTCGAGCGCGGCTGGCTCAACACCGACCTGGTCAAGGTCGGGGAGCTGGAGGGCCGGGAGGCCGAGCTTGGCCGCATGTCGCGAGTGAACGGCGACATCTACTTCCTCCGGCACGACTCGACCGAGCCGTATCCGATCGAGGATGGATCCTTCGAATGGGCCTACTCGGAGCACTTCATCGAGCACCTGAAGCTCCAGGAGGGAATCGCCTGGCTCGCCGAGGTGCGACGGCTGCTCCGCCCCGGCGGGCTAGTGCGCGTCACGACGCCGAGCCTTGCGCTCTTCGCGGAGGCCTACGTGGACCCGGAGCATCCTTTCCCTGCCGTGAACCGCGAGGCAGCTCTCGCGGACACGCCGGTTCCAGCACGGTGTGCCGGACCGGCGCGGGTGGATGCTGAACGACATCTTCTACGGCTGGAAGCACCGCTGGATCTACGACTTCGAGGAGCTGAAGCACGCTCTGGTCATGGCCGGATTCGAGCCGGACGCGGTCGTCGAGCGCACGTTTGCCGACAGCGCCGTGGAGGAAGTAGGCGCGCTCGACGGGGAGGGCAGGGCCTTTCAGAGCCTGTACGTGGAGGCGCGGAGCCCAGGAGCAAGTGAGTGAGGCAACCACTCAGCTAGGCGATCCAGCGCACGCGGCGTCGAGTGGAAGCCCGCCCGGGCCAGCAGGCGCTCCTGCCCCCCCGGCCACGTGGTCAGGCGCACGTCGGCCTCCTCCTCGCCCGGTTCCAGGAACAGCCATGCGAACGGCGCGTCGCTGGTGGCGCGGCCACCCGCCTCCATGATCGCGCCGTGCAGGGCGGCGCCCTCCTCCGCCGTCAGGTACTGCACGACGACCGAGTGGAAGAGCACTGTGGCAAAGCCCGGACGGCGTTCGGCGAGCATCCGCGCTGCCCACTCCGCCGCGCCGGCACGTTCGACCGCGACCTGGTCGCGAGCGGCCATCTCGAGGGCCGCCCGGAGCCGGCCGAAGCGCTCGCGTCTGATCCGGCCACACGTACGACATCAGCGTGAGGCGATCCTCGTCCGAGCGCGGGTCGAGCGGGCTGGCGTCGCAGCCGCGCCGCTCGGCCACCGACAGCGGCGCATCGAGCGGGGGCGCGGCGCCGTCGAATACGTCCTCGAACCGGACCGGGGAGGCGGGGTCGCCCCAGCCGGCGCTCCCGGACGAGTAGCGGTAGTGATCGAAGCGCAGGTTCAACCCGGAGCTCGCGCCCACCTCGTACACGACCAGCGGCAGGCGCGTCTCGCCCGCGACGAGCAGGAAGCCCCCGATCAGGCCGGCGCAGCGGGCCACCTCGTTCGTCTGGACCGGTCGGTCGAGGTGCGCGCGGACGTCCTGCGCATGGGCTTCGAGGACATCCAGAAAGCGCCGGGGAGCGAGCTCGAGATCCGCCTCGCCGCCCACCGACGGATACAGCGGCTCGAGCTCGCGGCAGCGCCCCCATCAACACCAGCCGATGGACGGCTCCGGCCAGCCGGAGCGCGAGGAACGAGCGGGCGGGCTCGCTCTCACGTCCCTCCAGTAACCGCCAGGCCGCACCACCGGCCTCGACGTCGTCCGCGCACACCTCGAGGATCGCGGAGTAGAGCGGCGATCCCAGGCGTGCGCACCACTCCGCCTGCCAACGAAGGCGGCGCGCAATCGTCTCCTGCGCCTCCGTCACCACGCGGATCCTAAGGGCTACACTGCCGCCCATGGACCTCGAAGAACGAGAGGGAGTCGAGCCCATCAGCGAGCGTTGCCAGTCCTGCGGCGCACGGCTCACCGAGGCCGAGCTGCAGGCCGCGCTCGAAGGTCCGGCCGACGCGTTCCTCTGCTCGCGCTGCGCGGTGGAGCAGGTGCCCGTCGCCGACGAGATAGAGGCCGACAACCTCTAACCCGGAGGTTCGCTGCTGCCAAACCGCCGGACGGCGGCCCGGCGAGCTGCGTCTTCAGCCCACTCCGGCTTCTCTACGGTCACGCCGTCGCCGTGCTTGTTCGCTCGGGCGGCAAGCGCCGCCTTCAAGGCGGGCACGTACGCCGTAATGGTCTCCTCGCGAACCTCGGAGAAGCGCTGCGCCATGCTCTCGTAGTCGTCGGCCTTGTACTTGCGCCGCTGGCCGGTGTCTGCGCGCGGCTGGTCGATCTTTGCCAGCCACTGCTCTTTCGACTTTATGTAGTAGTGGTTGACACGAAGGCGCGCGAACGAGACCTTTTCCGTCTTTCCGCGCGGCGGCTTGTCTCGTGGTTGAAAGTTCTCGTCGACCGCGTGGCCTTCGGTGTAGTCGAAGCAGTGGGCGCTGACGTTCGCCCCGATCCGGATCGTTCGCTTCGGGTCGACCACGCACTTGCACAGGCGGTTGAACCCGTGGTAGTCGGGAGCCCTTTGCGTGTAGTTCTCCAGGACCAGCCCCTCCGGCTTGGTCTCGTGCCCGGACGGCCGACATCGACCAGTTCACACTCACCCCCGGCCACTGCTCATATTCCCTCAGGATTTCCGGAAGGGGAGCGAGCGTGGGCGAGAACAGAAACTCGTCGAGGTCGATGAAGGCGATCCAGCGCGCATCCTCACGGTGCTGGTCGAGACAGTCCCGATAGGCGCTCGCCTGTCCCGGCTCGTCCGGCCACTCCTTCACGACCACAATCCCCTCGTCCACGTACGGCGCCAGCACGGCTTCGTGCTCGTCGGTGCTCAGGTGGTCGTAGAGATAGAACTTCTCGACACCCACGTGGCGGTGGAACTCGATCCACTCCGAAGGTAAGGAGCCTCGTTCAGATAGATCGCGCAAGCCGTGAGGTAGTGCATCGAGCGGCCGAGTCTCGATCCGGGACGCGCTAGCGCGCTCGGTGCGGCGGCTTCCGCCACGCGGCTCAGGGCATCCACGTTCGCGCTCGCCAGCGCCCGCACGACGACGTGATCGGTCGCACTCTCCCACGCGGCGAGCCGCTCACTCACCTCGGCCGGATCGCGCACCGCGACCCCCACCGTGCCAGGCTCGACCGCGAGCGTCTCGAAGTGGCGGGTGTAGCCCTGATGGAGCTCGCGGTAGAACGACTCCTCCTTGAGCAGCCGCTCCTCGGCGTCGTCGCCGACCGCCACGCGCACGTAGCCGAAGATCGTGGGCGGCTCGTCACGGCCCGCCTCGCGCGCCCCTTCGAGCACACGGTCGCGCGCCCATTCCGCCCGCTCCGGGGTCATCCAGTTGAGGAACACGCCGTCCGCGGCGGCCCCTGCGAGCGCGCACATCTTCGGGCCCATCGCGGCCACGGCGATCCGGGCCGGCGGAGGCAGCGCGGCCCCCATCGCCGCCAGCCCGTTGCTCACGACGTCGAGCGGGCGCTTCGTGAATCCGGCTCCGATTCCGACCCAGAGGCGGGCGACGTCCAGGCCCTCCTCGGCCACCTTGGCGGCGATCGTGTCCGGATCGTGCCGGTCGAGGGCGAGCACCGCCACCCCGGCGTCGAGTGTCGGCGCCGCACCTTGAAAGACGGCAGCCGTCTCCAGGCCGCTCGCGCCCGGATGGTCGTTCGACCACATCGAGCGGTAGCCGAGGCCCTCGCAGCGGCGGGCGATCTCCGCTCCGACATCCGGGTCGAGCCCTGCCGCGACGCCGAATCCGCGGCCGGTCTCAGGCATCCGCGCGTTCGAGCAGCGCCACGCACTCGAGGTGCGGCGTGTGGGGGAACATGTCCACGCCGCGGACCTTAACGAGCCGGTAGCCGGCGTCGACCATCTGCCGCGCGTTCGGTGCCAGCGTTGTTGCGTTGCAGGAGACGTAGACGATCCGGCGCGCGTGCAGCTCGAGGAGACGCCGCACGACCTTCTGCGAGAGCCCCGCGCGGGGTGGATCGACGACCACCACGTCCGGCCGGGGCGCGCGCTCGTGCAGGGGGCGGATCGCATGGCGCACGTCGCCGGCGAAGAAGTGGGCGTTGTCGATCTCGTTGAGCCGGGCGTTCGCGATCGCATCCGCGATCGCCCGCTCGACCACGTCCACGCCGAAGACCTCGCCTGCGTGAAGCGAGAGCGCCAGCGTCAGCGTCCCGATGCCGCAGATAGAGGTCGAAGACCCGCTCGGTTCCTCGCAGGGCGGCGTATTCGGCCGCGATCCCGTAGAGCCGCTCGGCCATCTCGGTGTTGGTCTGGAAGAAGGCCTCCGGCGAGATCTGGAAGCGCAGGCCCGCGAGCTCCTCCTCGATCCGCTCGGTGCCGGCCAGCACCGTCGTGTCGCCCGCGTTGGTCACCTCGGCGAGCGCGTCGGTCCGCGTCCAGAGCACGCCGGCCGTGGGGAATTCCTCGCGCAGCGCCTCCGTGAAGGCGTCCGCGCGGAAGTCGCCCTCGCTCGTCACCAGCCGGACCTGGAGGTCGCCGGTGCGGCGACCCTCACGGACCACGAGATTGCGCAGGAACCCGTGGCCGGCCCGCCGGTCGAACGCGTCGAGACCCTCGGCACGGCACCAGTCCCGCACGAGGTTGCGAGCCGCGTTCGAGCGCTCGGACGCAAGCATGCAGTCACGGGCGTCGTCGATCCGGTCGAAGCGGCCGCGGCGGTGAAAGCCCACGACGAGCGCGCCGGCGTCGTCCTGCCCGAATGAATATTCCATCTTGTTCCGGTAGCGCCAGATGCGTCTCCGCCGCCACGAACGGCTCGAGCTCGAAGCCCTCGAGCGCGCCGAGGCGGCGCAGCGCGTCGCCGAGCAGCTCGTGCTTGCGGGCGGCCTGGACCTCGTACCGCAGCGCCTGCCAGGGGGAGCCCGGACAGTCGCCGCCCTCGTGGTCGCAACGGATCGGGACGCGGTCCTCGCTCGGTTGGAGGACCTCCAGCGCGATCGCGTTCGCGTAGTGGCGCTTGGACTTGGTGACCTCGGCGCGCACCACGTCGCCGGGGAACGCACCGTCCACGAAGACCACGAAGCCATCGGTGCGGGCGACGCCCGCGCCGCCCTGCGCGACGCTGTCGATGCGGAGCTCGAGCACGTCGCCGCGGCTGCGGCTCGGTTGGTGCTGATCGCGTTCACGGCCATGGCACGTATCCTGGCATGCCCTTGTCGCTCGACCTCCAAGCCTACGCCGCCGAAGCCGAGACCTTCATCGGCTCGATGGACCGCGAGTACTACCTGCACTTCGCGGGTCACAAGCCCGAGCTCGAGATCGCCTCGATCTACGATCGCCACCGCGCGCTCTTCGCACGACCCGCGATCGACGAGCTCAGGGAGCGGCTCGCGAGCCGCTTCTCCGGGAGACGACCAGCGGCGCGCGCGGTACCTGCTCGAGCTCGCGGTCGGCGGTTTCATGGGGGAGGCGACCAAAACCGAGGAGACCGCGCTGGCCGAGCGCGAGGCGACGCTCGAGATCGAGGTGGACGGCCGCCGCGAGCCCTATCGCCAGGCCTCGATCTGGCAGGCGAACGAGCAGGACGCCGAGCTTCGGGCGCGCATCGAGGAGGCCCGCCTGGCCGTGCTCGATGCCGAGCTCAACCCGTTGCACGTCGAGGTCACGAACCGTTCCCACGAGCTGGCGCGCGAGCTCGGGTGGCAGAGCTACCGTGCGATGAGCGAGGAGCTGAAAGCGGTCGACCTGGCCGCGCTCGAGCGGCAGACAGGCCGCTTTCTGGACGCGACCGCGGACACCTACGCGGCCAAGCTCGAGCCGCAGCTTCGCGCGCAGATCGGACTCGGGCTCGACTCGTTCCGCCGCTCGGATATCCCGTACTTCTTCCGCGCCCCGGCATTCGACTCGCTCTTCCCGACAGAGCGGCTGCTGCCGGCCTTCGAGGAGACGCTGGCCGGACTCGGGATCGACCTCCACGGCCAGCCGAACGTGCGGCTCGACACCGAGCAGCGCCCGCAGAAGAGCCCGCGCGCGTTCTGCTCACCGGTGCAGGTTCCGGGCGAGGTCTACCTCGTGATCCCGCGCACAGGTGGGCGCGACGACTTCGCCGCGCTCTTCCACGAGGGAGGTCACACGGAGCATTACGCGAACGTCGATGCCTCGCTGCCGTTCGAGTTCCGCCACCTCGGCGACAACTCGGTGACGGAGGGCTTCGCGTTCCTGCTCGAGCATCTCACCGAGGATGCGAACTGGCTGCGGACCGTGATGGGCGCCGAGGACGTGGACGCGTACCTCGCCTTCGCCCGGGCCAGCAAGCTGGTCTTCCTGCGCCGCTATGCGTCGAAGCTCCGCTACGAGCTCGAGCTGCACGCGGGCGAGCGGCCGCTCGACGAGATGCCGCCGCTCTATGCGCGCCTCTTGAGCGACGCCGTCGGCGTCGACTGGCCCCGGGTCACTTATCTGTCGGACGTCGACCCCGGCTACTACGCGGCCAACTACCTGCGGGCCTGGGCGTTCGAGACGCACCTGCGCAGGGTGCTCCGCGAGCGCTTCGGCGAGCAGTGGTTCACGCGCGCCGAGGCGGGCGACCTGCTGCGGTCGATCTGGCGCGAGGGACAGCGCCTCTCGGCGGACGAGCTGCTCGCCCAGGTGACGGACGAGCAGCTCGACTTCGCGGTGATGCTCGAAGAGGTCTAGAAATAACTCAGCTCGGGTTCGCGGCGAGCTGCTCCATGTGCTGCCGCGCCATCGTCTCGATCAGCTGGACGATCTCCGGCGGCGCCTTGTCCTTGGAGCCTGCGTCGAAAGGCGGCTGCGGGTCGTACTCGATCAGCAGCTGGATGCCCTGCGCGAACTGATCGCCGGCGATCCGGCTCGCCAGCAGGAGCGCCATGTCGATTCCCGACGAGACGCCTCGCCGCCGTGATCACCTTGCCCTGCTCGACGACTCGCTTCGAGGTCGAGCGGGCGCCGAGCTTGTCGAGCGTCTCGAGCTCGAGCCAGTGCGTCGTGGCGTCGAGCCCGTCCAGGACTCCAGCCGCCCCGAGCAGGAGCGAGCCGGTGCAGACAGACGTCGTGTAGGTGGAGGTCTCGTGGGCGGTCCGGATCCAGTCGAGGGTCGCCTCGTCCTCCATCAGCGGGCGGGTGCCCGTGCCCCCCGGGACCATGACCACCTCCGGATGCTGCAGCTCGTCGAGCCGGGCCTCGGCCACGATCGACAGCATGCCGTTGTCGGTCTTGTACGGCCCCGTCTCCTTCGCGATGAAGGTCACACGGGAGTCCGGCAGGCGCGAAAGCACCTCGTACGGCCCGATTGCGTCGAGTGCCGTGAACCTGTCGAAGATCGGTATCGCGATGTCCATCTGCGTCTCCTCTCTATGCGGCTTGCCGCAGTTCTGCGAGCGTCATAAAGCGTTCTCGGTAGCCGGAAGGCCCGACCCCGAGCCTTCGGTGAAAGGCGCGCCGCATCGTCTCGACGGTGCCGAAGCCGCAGCGCCGGGCGACCGACTCGATCGGGCTCCCGCGAGCCGTCCAGGGCGATGCGGGCCGCCTCGATGCGGGCGGCCTCGACGTACACGGCCGGCGTCATCCCGACCTCCTTGCGGAACGCGCGCGCGAAGTTGCGCGGGCTCATGCAGGCCCGTTCGGCGAGCGCCGGCACGGAGAGGTCCGCGTCGAGGTTGTCCGCGATCCAGGCCTGCAGCTCACGCAGCGGCTCCCGCTCGGCGATCTGAGCGGAAAGCTGGGCGCTGAACTGCGACTGACCGCCCGGCCGTTTGAGGAACAGCACGAGCCAGCGCGCCACCTCGAGCGCCGCGCGGCGGCCGAGGTCCTCCTCGACGAGCGCGAGGCTCGAGATCCATCCCGGCCGTGACCCCGGCGGAGGAGTAGACGTCGCCGTCCTTCACGAAGATCGCGTCCGGCTCGACGTCGACCTCCGGGTAGCGGCGTTGCAGCGTCTCGCAGGCCGACCAGTGCGTGGTGGCGCGCCGGCCGTCCAGCAAGCCCGCGCGGGCGAGCAGGAAGGCGCCGTTGCAGACCGAGGTCACCCGCCGGCTGCGGGACGCCGCCTTCGCGATCCAGGACAGCGTGCCGCGGTCCTGCATGGCGTCCGGAACGCCCTCACCGCCGACCACGACGAGCGTGTCGATCGGGCCGCGGCAGGCGCCGAGCGACCGGTCGGGGCGGAGGCGCAGGCCGCTGGAGCTCGAGATCTCGCTGTTGCGAGCCGCGACCACCTCGATCGAATACGCGCCCTGCTGGAGGCGCGAGGCCATCGAGAAGACCTCCGCCGGGCCGACCAGGTCGAGCGCCTGGAAACGGTCGAAGCCGAGGAGCACGATGCGGCGCGGGTCTGGAACGGCGGTCATGCCGACCATCATCCCTGCTCAGGGCGATGGCAGCAAGGACAAGCACCGGGCGATTTCTGCCAGGCGCTTTACTGCCGGAACGGCTCTAGCGCAGGCGGCGCTCGATGCGGTCGAGCACGGTCTTGCGGTTGGCGTGACGCTGCTCGTAGTCGCGCAGCTTGCGAAGCTCCGCGGGCGTCAGGCCTTCGAGCTGCTCCTGCACCTGCGCCGCGGAGAGCTCGTCGTAGCCGTCGATCGGCAGGTTCGGGGCGCCGGCGCCGTCCCCGGCGTCGTCGGCTTCGAGGGCATCGATTCGGCTGCCGAGCAACCGCTCGAGGTCGGCGAGGAAGTCATCGGTCGCCCGCGCGCCTCGCGACACCAGGCTCTGGGCCATCTCCTGCGCGTCCGAGCGGGTCATGCGCCCGCGGTGCGACCGCGTCATCGAACAGCTCGTCGATCGCCTTGCGGGAGACCACCACGACGTTCAGCGGGCTGAGCATGCCGCGCACGACGCGGTCGCGCGCGGCCGCCACGCGCCCGCGTGGAGCTGCTGCGCTTCGCCTGGCCGGAGGGTCTCGCCGACGCCTCGCGCTCATCGCCGCCGGAGCCACTCCGACGGCCTCTCCTACCCGCTGGCATGCAGCCAAGTTTTGCACGCTCATGGCAAAAGCCCAACCACGGGTGGCGGCGTGCGAAACACGGCTTCCACGGGCGCGTGGTCGGAGAGCCGCAGCCGTCCCGGGCCCCAGGGATGCCGGCCGGCCGCGAGCTCCCGCGCCTCGGGCGGCCAGGCGACGGGCGGCTCCAGCACCTCGAGGCCGCGCGCGAGCAGATGGTCGATCGCGTCATCGGCGCGTCGGAGCGGCGAGCCCGAAACGCGCGCTCGAGCTCGTCGAAGACGGGCGACGTCCGCGGTCGCAGGTTGAAGTCCCCGCCGAGCACGAGCGGCTCGCCGGCCGGCGCACGCGAGCGCGCGCTCCGCCGCCGCAGCGGACGTCCTGCTCGGCCTGCGGCGCGGCTGCCCGCGGATGCGTGCAGGTTGGCCGACGCACAGCTCCGCGCCGCCGGCCGCGCAGCCGCAGCGAACGCCATCCGGCGGCGCTCGCGCAGGCCGCGCTCGCGGAAGCGGGTTCAGCAGCAGCGTCGCGCGCGCTCGGCGATCCGCCACGGCGGCCGCACGAGCGTCATGTTCGAGCCGCCCTCCCACGAGCCCATCAGGTCGGGGTTCCAGCGCGCCGAGCCGCCGGCGCAGCGGCGCGAGCTGGTTGCGCGACGTCAGCACGCGATGCGCCTCGGCGCCGCAGCGCTCGGCGAGCGGCTCGGCCCACGCGCGGCGGCGCCTCCTGCAGCAGGCAGATCGACCACGTGCCGTCCGCGAGCAGCGCCGCGAACTCGTCCAGCAGCGACCGGTTCACCTGGACGTGCGTCGCGTTGCGCTCCGTCACGCGCAGCAGCCGCGACCGCCACGTGTGAAGGCGCGGGGTCGGGCGGGTGGTCGCGCCCGTGGAACAGGTTCCAGGTGAGGACTGCCAGCTCGGCGCCGGGTCGAGCCATTCAACTGCCCACTAGGATCTCTATGTGAACGAGCCGCGCCACTTCATCACCGGCACGGAGCTTAGGCCCGACGAGCTGCAGGCCTGATCGAGCCGCGCGCGCGAGCTGAAGGACGCGCGGCGACGACGGCTCGCGAGCCGCTGCACGGACGCAGCGTCGCGCTCCTCTTCGAGAAGCCGTCGACCCGCACGCGCGTCTCGTTCGAGGTCGGCATCCCGCAGCTCGGCGGGACAGCCGCTGCGTGCTGCGCAGCGACGAGCTCCAGCTCGCCCGCGGCGAGTCGCTGCGCGACACCGCGCTGGTGCTCTCGCGCTACGTCGACGCGATCGTCGCGCGCCCCGGCGACCACGAGACGATCGAGGAGCTGGCCCGCTACGCCGAGGTGCCGGTCGTCAACGCGCTCACGCCGCTCCATCACCCGTGCCAGGCGCTGGCCGACCTGCTGACGCTGCGAAGAGCGGTTCGGCACGCTCGAGGGCCTGCGCCTCGCCTACGTCGGCGACGGCAACAACGTGTGCCACTCGCTGATGCTGCTGGCGCGGCGCTGGGCGTCGAGGTCGCGGTCGCGACGCCGCCGGAGCTGCGGCCGGACGCCGGCGATCGTCGAGCAGGCGGGAGACCTCGTCGAGCTCGAGCGACGACCCGCGCGCGGCGGCCGCGGGCGCCCACGCGGTCTACACGGACGTCTGGGTCAGCATGGGCGACGAGGCGGAGGCCGAGCCGGCGGCGCCGGCTGCTCGCGCCGTACCGGCTCGACGAGGAGCTGCTCGCGGCGGCCCGCGACGGACGCGGTCGTGCTGCACTGCCTGCCCGCCCATCCCGGCGAGGAGATCACCGAGGGCGTGCTCTACGGCGAGCGCTCGGCGGTCTGGGACCAGGCCGAGAACCGCCTGCACGCCCAGAAGGCGCTGCTGGAGTTCCTGCTCGGATAGGCCTGGCGGCACGGCACTAGTATTCGATCCAACGGGAGCCCGGCTCACCGGGCTGAGAGGGCGGCTGGTCGCCGCCGACCGTCGAACCTGATCCGGGTAATGCCGGCGCAGGAAGGTGGACGTGACCGCCGCCCGTGAAGCCGAATGGTGGCGATGTCGCGATCCGACGAGACGACTCGTGGTGGTCGGGGCCGGCGTGATCGGCCTGGCGATCGGCTGGCGCGCGGCGCAGCGGGGCCTGCGCCCGCTCGTGCTCGACGCCGGCGAGCCGGCCGGCGGCGCCACCGGCGTCGCGGCCGGGATGCTTGCCCCGGTGACCGAGGCCGACTTCGGCGAGGAGGCGCTGATCGCAGCTGAACCTCGCTTCGGCCGCGCGCTACCCGTCGTTCGTGGCGGAGCTCGAAGCCGAGACCGGCGAGACCGTCGGCTACCGGCGGACCGGGCACGCTGAACGTCGCGGTCGACCGCGACCAGGCCGAGGAGCTGGCGCGCCTGCACGAGCTCCAGCGCGCGCTCGGGCTCGACGCGCGGTGGCTCTCCGCCCGCGAGTGCCGCGCGCTCGAGCCGGGGCTCTCGACGCGCGTCACCGGCGGGCATCGAGGCGCCCGGCGACCATCAGGTCTCTCCCGCGCCGGCTGGCGCGCGCGCTGCAGACGCGGCGTCGAGCGAAACGGCGGGGCGGTGCGCTCGTTCGAGCGCGGTGGCCGGGCTGTCGGTCGAAGGCTGGCGCAGGCGGCCGGGGTGGTGCTGGAGTCGGGCGCCGTCGTCGAGGCGCGACACGGTCGTGGTCGCCGCAGGGGCGCGCGCCGGGCCGGCTCGTGGCACTGCCGGAGGGCGCGCGAGATCCCGGTCCGGCCGGTGAAGGGTCAGATCCTGCGGCTGGGCGGCGACGCCGCGCGACCCGTGGCGACGCGGATCGTGCGCACGCCCGAGGTCTACGCCGTCCCGCGCGCGGACGGCCGGCTGGTCGTGGGCGCGACGGTCGAGGAGCGCGGCTTCGACCGGCCGTCACGGCGGGCGGCGTGCTCGAGCTGCTGCGCGCGCGCCTACGAGGTGCTGCCCGGGATCACGGAGCTGGAGCTCGTGCAGGCCTCCGCCGGGCTCCGCCCGGCGACGCCCGACAACCAGCCCGTCGTCGGCGAGGGAGCGCTACCCGGGCTCGTGTGGGCGACCGGCCACTGGCGAAACGGCGTGCTGCTCGCGCCGGTCACCGCCGACGCGATCGTGGCCTGATCGCCGAGCGGCGAGCTTGCCCGCGGCGATGCGGCAGTTCTCGCCGCGCCGCTTCGCGCCGCGCGGAGGTGGCCGCGATGAAGGTGCTCGTGAACGGCGAGGCGCGCGAGCTTCCGGACGGCGCTCACGGTCGCGGACCTCGTGGCGGAGCGAGGCGCCGGACCTCGCGAACGGGCGCGGCGTCGCGGTGGCCGTCGACGCCGAGGTGGTGCCGCGCAGCGAGTGGACCGACGACCGCGCTCGAGGCCGGCCAGCACGTCGAGCTGCTCGCGGCGCGATGCAGGGAGGTGCGCTGATGAGCGAGCGAGCTCGAGCTCGGCGGGCGGCAGTGGAGCTCGCGCCTGATCATCGGCACCGGCGGCTTTCGCAGCCTGCAATCGATGGAGGAGGCGATCGCGGCCTCGGGCGCCGAGATCGTGACGGTCGCGCTGCGCCGGGTGGACGCCGACGCGTCGGGCTCGGTGATCGAGTCGCTCGAGCGCGCCGGCCGCTTCCTGCTGCCGAACACGGCCGGGTGCTTCACGGCGCACGATGCGGTGCTGACCGCGCGCATGGCGCGCGAGGCGTTCGAGACGGACTGGGTGAAGCTCGAGGTGATCGGCGACGACCGCACGCTGTATCCCGATCCGACCGAGCTGCTGGACGCCGCCGAGACGCTGGTCGGCGACGGCTTCGTCGTGCTGCCCTACACCAACGACGACCCGATCCTCGCGCGCCGGCTGGAGGAGGTCGGATGCGCGGCGGTGATGCCGCTGGGCGCGCCGATCGGGAGCGGCATGGGGATCCGCAACCCCTACAACCTGTCGATCATCGTCGAGCAGGCGGGCGTGCCCGTGATCTGCGACGCGGGCGTCGGGACCGCCTCCGACGCCGCGATCGCGATGGAGCTCGGCTGCGACGGCGTGCTGCTGGCGAGCGCCGTCGCCCGCGCGCGGGACCCGGTCAAGATGGCGTCCGCGATGCGTGCCGCGATCGAGGCCGGGCGGCTCGCCCACGAGGCCGGCCGCATGCCGCGCAAGCTCCACGCGGACGCGTCCACGCCGGTCGGCGGGCACCGCCGAGTTCGACGACATGACCAACTTCTGCCTTTGCCGAAGGACGCGCTGACGAGGGCTCCAGCGCTGCACGGCTCTACCTCGTCGTCGAGGCGCAGGCCGGGCGGCCGCGACCCGGAGGACTTCCTGCGGCCCGCTCTGCAGGGCGGGGTCGACGTCGTGCAGCTGCGGGAGAAGAGCGGCGACGCGAACGCGATCGTGCGGGCGGGCCGCGTGTTCCGCCGCCTGTGCGATGCCTACGACGCGCTCTTCATCGTCAACGACCGCCCCGATCTGGCGATCGCGTGTGCCGCCGACGGCGTGCATCTCGGCCAGGACGACGGCGAGCGTCGCGGCCGCCGGCGACTCGTCGGAGACGACCTGCTGATCGGCCTGTCGACCCACTCGCCCGGAGCAGGTCGACGCTGCGCGCGAGGTCGACTACATCGCGGTCGGCCCCGTGTACGCGACGCCCACCAAGCCCGAGTACCCGCCGGTCGGGACGGAGCTCGTCCGATACGCGGCCGAGCACGCCGCCGTCCCGTTCTTCGCGATCGGCGGGATCGATCCCGGGAACGCCGGTGAGGTCGTGGCGGCCGGCGCGGAGCGGGTCGCGGTCGTGCGCGCGATCCGCGACGCCGAGGATCCGGGTGGAGCGGCACGCGCGTTGCGAGCGCGCGTGGTGGCGGGTGTCACAGCACGCTCGCGGTAGCGTTCGGCTCGTGTCCGGCAGGGAAAAGTCAAAGCGCCGCCGCAAACGGCGGATCGCGGGCGCCACGCGTCCAGCAGGCGCCCGTGGCCGAGCGCGGCAAGAGCAAGGCGGACGATCGTCGCGCGAGCAGCTCGTGCCGCTCGAGGAGGGGGAGCGGCCCCTGGCCGTGACGATCGCCGCGATCGTGGCGGGGGTGCTGGTGGTCGCCTACCTCGCTCGCGTTCGCGATCGGCGGTGGCAGCGCTCGCGGCGGGCGTGCCGTTCGTGGTGGTGCTCGCGATCGCAGGCGTGGGCATGTGGCGCGGCCGCTACTGGGCCGTGCTCGGATTCCAGGTCCTGCTGGCGCTGACGCTCATCAACGGATTCCTCTTCCTGCTGATCCGCGCGAGCGAGCCCCTGCGAGATCGCCGTCGCGCTGCTGGTCACCGCCGGCGCGCGGAGCGCTGTTCTGGTTCCTGGTGAAAGCCCTGGCCCGGCTTCAGATGCCGGAGCAGGCGGCCTCGCGCGCTCGGCGCGATCAATAAAGTCAGCAGCCAGTGGCTGAGCAGTACGACATGGTCGTGATCGGCTCCGGCCCGGGCGGCTACGTGGCCGCGATCCGGGCCGCGCAGCTCGGCATGAAGACCGCCTGCGTCGAGCGCGAGTTCGTCGGCGGGCGCTGCCTCAACGTGGCCTGCATTCCCGCGAAGGCGATGCTCCGTGCGGCCGACGTTCTGACCGAGCTGAGGGACGGCGCCGAGTTCGGCGTCGAGGCCGGCGAGGTGTCGTTCGACATGGGCGCGGCCGGAAAGCACCGCGACAAGGTCGTGAAGACGCTCACGGGTGGGGTCGGAAGTCTCTTCAAGAAGCACAAGATCGACCTGCTCGAGGGCTCCGGCAGGCTCGCCGGCAAGGGCAAGGTGACCGTCGGCGACACGGAGTACGAGGCCGCGAAGGTGGTGCTCGCGACGGGTTCCGTCTCGCTCCCCGTTCCCGGTACGAGCTTCGACGGCCGCGTGCTCGACACGGCCGCGACCTGGCTGATGAACGAGCGCCCGAAGCGCCTCGCGGTGGTGGGCGCGGGCGCGTCCGGCACCGAGATCGCGTCCGCGTTCGGGCGCTTCGGCACGGAGGTTGTGCTGATCGAGATGCTCGACCAGTTGCTGCCCGCGGAGGACGCCGAGATCGCGAAGGTCGTGCAGAGCGAGCTCCGCAAGCAGAACGTGAAGGTCGCGACCGGCACGTCGCTCGAGGAGGCGAAGGCCGGCAAGGACGCGGTCGAGGTCGACGTACGGCGGCACCACAGAGAGCTTCGACTATCTCTGCATCGCGGCCGGCCGGGCGCCGGACACCGACGGGCTGGGCCTCGACGAGCTGAGCGTGAAGACCGGCGAGCGCGGCTTCATCGAGGTGGACGGCGCGATGCGCACCTCCGCGGACGGCGTCTATGCGATCGGCGACCTCGTCCACGGGCCGGCGCTCGCGCACAAGGCATCCGACGAGGGCATCATCGCGGTCGAGGACGCGGCCGGCCTGCAAACGCACCCGCTCTCATACGAGGACATTCCGGCCGTCACCTTCTGCCTCCCGCAGGTCGCGAGCTTCGGGCTCACCGAGGCCGAGGCGACGGCGCGCGGCGAGTTCGACGTGGTGGTGGCGAAGTTCCCGATGGGCGGCGTGGGAGCGGCGACCGTGTACGGCGACCGCAAGGGGATGGTCAAGCTCGTGGGGGACCGCAAGTACGGCGAGCTGCTGGGCGGTCACGTGGTCGGCGTACGGGCGAGCGAGATGATCGCGGAGCTGGTCGTCGCGAAGCAGCTCGAGGGCGGCTACGCCGAGGTCGCGCGCACCGTCCACCCGCACCCGACGTTCTCGGAGGCGGTCATGGAGGCCGCCCGCGCGGCGGACGGCTGGGTCATCCACGCTTGAGCGTGGAAGCCAGCGAACCCGAGCTTGCGGAAGTCCCGTTTTCTACTACGACCTGGGATCGCCCTATTCGTGGCTCGCGGCGGAGCGGGTCAACTCCGAGCTTCCCGAGGTCCCCGGTCTGGCGGCCGATCCTGCTCGGCGGGTTGTTCAAGGCGCTCGGCCGTGAGTCCTGGGCGACCACGGATGCGCGTGAGGAGGGCATGCAGGAGGTCGAGCGCCGCGCGGCCGAGTACGGGCTTCCCGCGGTCCGCTGGCCGGAGCCGTGGCCGGGCAACACGCTGCTCGCGATGCGCACCGCGACCTATCGCCACCAGCATCGGCAAGGGCGTGTCGTTCGCCCTCGCGGCGTTCCGGCAGGCGTTCGTGGCCGGGCGCGATCTGTCCGCAGCCCGACAACGTGATGATCGCGGCGGCCGCCTGCGAGCTGCATCCCAACGCGCGTCGAGAAGGCGGTGCAGCAGCAGACCGTCAAGGACGCGCTGAAGGAGGCGACCGAGGAGGCCGCTCGCCCGCGGCGTCGTGGGCGTGCCCTCGATCGCGGTCGGAGAGCAGGTCTTCTGGGGCGACGATCGCCTTTCGGAAGCGGCCCGAGGCGCTAATGTGACCCGCGTGGAGAGGACGGCTCAGAAGAAGGGGTCCAAGGCCCAGCAGGCCGACGGCGCCGCCCGCCGCAAGCACGAGCTGCCGCCGACGTGAAGAGGCGCTCGAGCTGCTCGACAAGATGCTGCTGATCCGCCACTTCGAGGAGCGCGCGCAGGAGATGTACATGAAGGCCAAGATCGGCGGCTTCCTGCACCTCGCGGTCGGAGAGGAGGCGACGGTCGTCGGCACCACCTCCGCGCTCGAGACGCAGGACTACCTGCTGTCGACCTACCGCGAGCACGGCCAGGCGCTCGCGCGCGGCACCGACCCGAAGGCGGTGATGGCGGAGCTCTTCGGCCGCGAGGCCGGCGTCTCGCGCGGGCGCGGCGGCTCGATGCACCTCTTCGACGCCGAGCGGCGCTTCCTCGGCGGCTACGGAATCGTCGGCGGCAACCTGCCGCTCGCCGCCGGCGTCGCGCTCGCCTCGGACTACCGCGGCGACGACGCCGTGACGCTCTGCATGTTCGGCGACGGCGCCTCGAACCAGGGCACCTTCGGCGAGACCATGAACCTCGCGGCGCTGTGGAAGCTGCCGGTCGTGTTCCTGGTCGTCAACAACCAGTACGGGATGGGCACGGCGCTCGTCGCGCCACTCGGCCGTGACCGACCTCTCGAAGAAGGCGGAGTGCCTCGGCGTGCCCGGCGAGCGCGTCGACGGCATGGACGTGCTCGCGGTGCGCGAGTGCGTGGCCGAGCACGTGCGCCTGGCGCGCGAGGAGCGGCAGCCCACGATGGTCGAGGCGCTCACCTACCGTTTCCGCGGCCACTCGGCCGCCGACCCCGAGGTCTACCGGACCAAGGAGGAGGTGCAGCAGTGGCGCGAGCGCGACCCGATCCTGCTCTACGCGAACGTGCTGAAGGAAGCGGGGCTGCTCGACGACGCCGAGCTTCGAGGAGCGTGACAGGCACGGCGATCGAGATCGTGGACGAGGCGGTCGCGTTCGCCGACGAGAGCCCGGAGCCGGCGCTCGAGTCGCTGTACGACAACATCTACGTGCTCGGCGACCAGGTGCAGGGCTGGTACTCGGTCGACGAGCGCACGCCCGAGGTGCACCGCGGCGAGGACGAGCACGAGGTCGGCGCGCACGGCGTCGCGCAGGAGCTGGCCGAGGCGGGCGCCGCGTACGCCGGCGCCGGCGAGGTGCAGAAGCGCCGCCGGGACGACGCACGCGAGGGAGCCGCGGACGCCGGCCGACGAAGGCGCAGGAGGACGACGACGGAGGACAGCTGATGGCCACGATGCGCTATCGCGAAGCGCTGAACCAGGCGATGCGCGAGGAGATGCGCGAGGACGAGTCGGTCTTCCTGATGGGCGAGGACGTGGGCGTCTTCCAGGGCGCGTTCAAGGTCACCGAGGGACTGCTGGAGGAGTTCGGCGAGAAGCGGGTGCGCGACACGCCGATCTCCGAGAACACGATCGTCGGCATGGGCGTCGGCGCGGCGATGGCCGGCCTGCGGCCGATCGTGGAGATCATGACCGTGAACTTCGCGCTGCTCGCGATGGACCAGATCATCAACTCGGCCGCGCACATCCACTACATGTTCGGCGGGCAGGCGAAGGTGCCGCTGGTGGTCCGCTTCCCGCAGGGCGGCGGGTCACCAGCTCGGGCCGACGCACTCGCACACGCTGGAGGCGATGTTCCTCCACGTGCCGGGGCTGCTGGTCGCCGTGCCGTCCACGCCCGCCGACGCGAAGGGCCTGCTGAAAGCGGCGATCCGCGACGACAACCCCGTGATCTTCATCGAGCACGAGTCGCTCTACGGGATGCGCGGCGAGGTCCCCGAGAACGGCGGCCCGATGCGACTTCGGCGAAGCCGCGATCCGCCGCGAGGGGAACGACGTGACGATCGTCGGGATCTCCCGCATGGCCGTGACGGCCGAGCGAGCGGCCGAGAAGCTCGCCGCCGAGGAGGACATCGAGGCGGAGGTGATCGACCCTCGCACGCTGCGTCCGCTCGACCTCGACACGATCCTCGAGTCCGTGCAGAAGACGAATCGCTGCGTGATCGTCGAGGAGGGCTGGCCGCACGGAGGCGTGGGCGCGAACCTGGCCGCGCTCGTGCAGGAGCAGGCCTTCGACTACCTCGACGCGCCCATCCAGCGCGTCACCGGAGCGGACGTGCCGATGCCGTACTCGAAGGCCCTGGAACAGGCGGCGATGCCGCACGAGGAGCACGTAGTCAAGGCCGCGGTCGCGACGTTCCGCGACGTGTAACGAGCATGGCCGCCGACGTCGTCATGCCCCGCCTGTCCGACTCGATGGAGGAGGGCACGGTCCTGCACTGGCTGAAGGCGGTCGGCGACGAGGTGAAGCGCGGCGACGAGCTGGTCGAGATCGAGACCGACAAGGCCAACATGACCTACGAGGCCACCGACGAGGGCATGCTGATCGAGATCGTCGCCCAAGAGGGCGACACGCTTCCCATCGGCGAGGTCATTGCGCGCATCGGGGGCGAGGGAGAAGAAGCCCGCCTCACGCGACGGGCGCACAGGAGCAGCCGGCGAAGAAGGAAGAGCCGGAGCCGGCGCGCCAGGCAACGCAGACCGAGACGCGGCAGACCGCGTCCAGCCCCGGCGGAGGCCGACGGCGACGGCCGCGTCAAGGCCTCACCGATCGCGCGGCGCATGGCGCGCGACCTGAACGTGGAGCTGGCGCGCATCGAGGGCTCGGGCCCCGGCGGCCGGATCGTGAAGGCCGATGTCGAAGCTGCCGCCGGCGGAGCGCCGGCACGGCGCCCACCCGCGAGGAACCACGCCCGGCGCCCGCGCCCGCGGCGGCGCGCCCGGCCCCGAAGGCGCGAAGGGCGAGGTGCAGGTCGTCGAGCTCAACCGCTTGCAGCAGACGGTCGCGCGGCGGATGGCGGAGTCGAAGGCGACGGTTCCGCACTTCTACCTCGAGACCGAGATCGACATGACCGAAGCGGTGAAGGTGCGCGCCGAGCTCAAGGAGCTGGCCGGCGACGCGCCCGCGCCCACCTTCAACGACATGGTCGTGAAGGCGTGCGCGCTGGCGCTTCGCCAGTTCCCGCGTGCCAACGGCGCCTACCGCGACGGCCGCGTGGAGCTGTACTCGCGCGTCAACGTGGGCGTCGCGGTCGCGGCTCAGGACGCGCTCGTGGTGCCGACCGTCTTCGACGCCGATCGCAAGTCGCTCGGCGAGATCGCGGCCGAGACCCGCGCGCTCGCGCAGAAGGTGCGCGAGGGAACGATCACGCCGCCCGAGCTCTCGGGCGGGACGTTCTCGGTCTCCAACCTCGGCATGTTCGGCGTCACCAACTTCTCCGCCGTGATCAACCCGCCGCAGGCGGCGCTGCTCGCGGTCGGGGCGCTGCAGCCCAAGCCCGTCGCCGACCGTGACACCAGGCGCGTCGTGGTCCGGGACATGATGGGCGTGACGCTGGCCTGCGATCACCGCATCCTGTACGGCGCGGACGGCGCCCAGTTCCTCGCGCGGGTGCGCGAGCTGCTCGAGCGGCCGCTGTCGATGGCGTTGTAGCGGGCGATTCCGCTCAGCTGGACGGATGTTGCTTTTCCGTCGAGGATGGCGCGGGCGATCAAAGAAGAGTGCACAGCGGCACCACAGCCCGCTCGGGCGCGCATGCGACCCGCTCGTCACGGCTGCCAGTCCAACTGGCGCTCGTGCTGGTCGGCCTCGCGGTCGTGGCCACAGCCGCGCATGCGACCTACAGCGTCTTCGGTGTCGGCAAGCCCGGCCTGAGCGGCGTCTTCGACGACTGGGTCTACCACGGCGCGTTGATCGCGGCCTCGCTCGCCTGCCTGCTCAGAGGCCTGCTCGTGCGCCGGGAGCACGCCGCATGGCTGATCATCGCCGCCGGGCTGTGCTCGTGGACGCTGGGCGACCTCTACTGGAACTTGAAGCTGTCGCAGCTCGAGGAGATCCCGTACCCGTCGCTCGCCGACGGTTTCTACATCGCCGGCTACCCGGCGCTCTACGTCGGGATCGCGATGCTCGCGCGCACCCGCGCCCGGGAGAAGAGGTTCGACGCCGGCCTGTGGCTGGACGGGCTCGTGGGAGGGCTGGCTGTCGCCGCGATCGGATCGGCGTTCGTGTATCCGGCCTTCCAGGGTGCCACGGAAGGAAACGTCCAGACGGTCGCGGTGAACCTCGCGTATCCGCTGGCCGACCTCCTGCTGCTCTCCTTCGTGGTCGGCGCGGTCAGCCTCACCGGCTGGCGCCTCGACCGGGGATGGGCACTGATGGGCGGCGGCTCGCCGTCACGGCGATCGCCGACGTCGTCTACCTCCAATGGGAGGCGACGGTGGGCTACACGGCCGGCATGTGGCCCGACACGCTCTGGCTGGTGGGGACCACCGCGATCGCGGGCGCCGCCTGGAACCTGAAGGCCTCCCCGAAGGAGGCCTCCGTGAGGGTGCTCCGCGGGAGGCTCGTGCTGCCGGCGCTGTTCGCGCTCTTTGGCGGCGTGGGCATTCTGTTCTACGGTCACTTCGAGCACGTCTCCACCCTCTCCACCTGGCTGTCGGGGGCGACGCTCCTGGTCGTGCTCGTGCGCATGACGCTCGCATTCGAGGAGAACCTCGGACTCCTGCGCCGGAGCCAGATTGAGGCGCTCGTCGATCCGCTCACGGGACTCGGCAACAGACGCCGGCTGCTGCGTGATCTCGACCAGGTTGGCAACAGCCCGCTCCGACGGATACTGGTGCTTTTCGACCTGGACGGCTTCAAGGGCTACAACGACGCGTTCGGTCATCCCGCCGGGGACGCGCTGCTCGCGCGCCTCGGCCACAAGCTGCAGGCGGCGGCGGACCCGTACGGTCGCGCATATCGACTCGGCGGAGACGAGTTCTGCGTGCTCGCCACGCTCGATCGCGTCGCGCCCGACTCCGTGCTCGTGGACGCCACCTCCGCCCTGTGGGAGACGGGCGAGGGCTTCTCGATCGGGAGCTCGCGGGGAGCGATCGTGCTTCCGGACGAGACCAGCGACCCGGCCGAAGCGATTCGGATCGCCGACCAGCGCATGTACGCGCAGAAGAACACGCGTCCGCGATCGCCCCGCCGCCAGACGATCGACGTGCTGCTGCGGACGCTGCACGAGCGTGAGCCCGGCCTGGGATCTCACGTCCAGGGTGTCGTGCATCTGGCCCTCGCAATGGGGCGCCACCTGGGTCTCGCCGCGGAGGACCTCGACGTGGTGGCGAGGGGAGCCGAGCTGCACGACGTCGGCAAGATGGCCGTGCCCGACGCGATCCTCCGCAAGCCGGGCCCGTTGAACGACCAGGAGTGGGACGTGATGCGGACCCACACGCTGATCGGCGAGCGCATCCTGGCGGCCGCGCCCGCCCTCGCACCCGTCGCGACGCTCGTGCGGTCGAGTCACGAGCGCTGGGACGGCAGCGGCTATCCCGACCATCTGGTCGGGGAGGAGATCCCGGTCGGAGCGCGCATCATCGCGGTCTGCGATGCCTTCGAGGCGATGGTCGAGGACCGCCCGTGGCGCAGTTCCCTGAGCGCGCCGGAGGCGCTTGCCGAGCTTCGCCGATGCGCCGGCTCCCAGTTCGACCCCCACCTCGTCGAGGTCTTCGCAGGAGCGGTCTATCCGGAGCTCGTCGAGCTCGGCGCGGTGGCGCCCGCCGGCGCCGCGGTGGCCTGAAGGCCGCTTTTCGGGTGTGCGGACCGGCCCTGGGTGGTACCTTGGATGTGAGGATAGGCACGAGGATCCGAGGGCGGATCGCCGCGCCTTGAACCGTCCGTAGGGGCGGTGCCGGAGATCCCGGCTCCGCTTTGAGTGGCTCTCTCACGGAGACCCCGGAGAGGCCCGGAACGAAAGGCGGACGCCGATGGCGATACGCGAGTTCGACGCGGTGCGCAGGCACGAGCCGCTCGACGACGACCATCTCACGCGCGCCGACCGCGCAAAGCTCTACCGGTACATGCTGTTGATGCGCGCCTCCGAGGAGCGCGCCCTGACGCTCTACAGGCAGGGAAAGGTGCCGGGCTCGTTCTATGACGGGCGCGGCCAGGAGGCGATCTCGGTCGGGTCGTCGTTCGTGCTGGGGCCGCGCGACCGCATGTGCATCCTGCATCGCGACCTCGGCGCCCACTTCGTGCGCGGCGTGACGCCGGACCGCTACCTCGCCAACTTCATGGGCCGGTCCGGCGGCGTCACCGGCGGACGGGAGGGGAACATGCACTTCGGCGACCGCCGGCTGGGGTGTGTGGGGATGGTCTCGATGCTTCCCGACATGGCCCCGGTCGCAACCGGGATCGCGTTCGCGTTCAAGGCGCGCCGGGAGCCGCGCGTCGCGATGACGTACTTCGGCGAGGGCTCCACGGCGAACGGCCAGTGGCACGAAGCCATGAACTTCGCGGGCATTCACCGGCTGCCGGTCGTGTTCGTGCTCGAGAACAACCAGTTCGCCTACTCGACGCCGAACGAGCTCGAGTTTGCCGTCGACCCGGTTCGGCGTGCGGAGGGCTACGGCTTCCCGGGCGTGAGCGTCGACGGCAACGACGTCGAGGCCGTGTTCGATGCGGCACGCGTGGCGGTCGAGCGCGCCAGGGAAGGGGCCGGCCCGACGCTGATCGAGTGCCACACGATGCGCATGCACGGGCACGGGGCGCACGACGACATGAGCTATGTGCCGCCAGAGCTCGTGCAGGAGTGGGCGGAGCGAGACCCGATCTCCGGCTACGCGGCGAAGCTGACGGGTGAGCACGAGTTCACTGACGGCGAGCTGGAGGAGATCCGCGAGTCCGTCACGCGCGAGGTCGACGCAGCTGCGCAGAAGGCGCTCGAGTCGCCGATGCCCGATCCCGAGACCGCGGCCGATGACGTTTTCGCCGACGCGTTCGAGCCGCTCGGCGACGGGCACGCGCCGTGGTCCTATTGGAGCGGTTCACATGGCTGAGGTCACCTATCTGGAGGCGATCTCGGACGGTCTGCGCACTGAGATGCGGCGGGACGAGACCGTGTTCTGCCTCGGCGAGGACATCGGCGTGTTCGGCGGCGCGTTCAAGGTCACGGCGGGCTTCCACGAGGAGTTCGGGGCGGACCGGGTCGTCGATTCGCCGCTTGCCGAGAGCGTGATCATCGGCGCGGCGGTCGGTGCGGCGGTCGAGGGCCTGCGGCCGGTCTGCGAGATGCAGTTCGCGGACTTCATCGCTTGTGGCTTCGACCAGCTCGTGAACGTCGCAGCGAAGCTCCACTACCGCCAGGGGATCGCGGTGCCGATGGTGGTGCGGCTGCCGTCGGGCGGCGGATTCTCCGGAGGGCCGTTCCATTCGCAGAACCCGGAGGCATGGTTCCTCCAGTCACCCGGCCTGAAGGTCGTCGCGCCCGCCACCGCCGCCGATGCAAAGGGCCTTTTGATCAGCGCGATTCGGGATCCGAATCCGGTCATGTTCCTCGAGCACAAGCACCTCTACAGGCGCGTGCGCGGAGAGGTGCCGGAGGGCGAGTACACCGTGCCGATCGGCGAGGCTCGCGTCGCGCGTGAGGGCGGCGAGCTCACCGTGATCGCGTACGGCTCGACCGTTGTCCTGGCGCAGCAGGCGGCCGACGAGCTCGACGAGGACATCGAGGTGCTCGACCTGCGGACGCTGTGCCCGATCGACGCCGACGCGATCCTGACCAGCGTGAGGAAGACGGGCAAGGTGCTGGTCGCGCACGAGGCCACGCGATCGTGCGGGGTCGGCGCCGAGGTGGCCGCGCTGATCGCCGAGAGGGCCTTCGAGGACCTCGATGCTCCGATCGTGCGCCTCACCGCCCCCGACGTGCCGATCCCCTTCAGCCCTCCGCTGGAGCAGCACGTGCTGCCCGGCCTCGACGACATGAAGGAGGCGTGCCGTGACCTACTCGCCTACTGACAGCACGGCCATGGTCGAGGTGACGATGCCGCAGATGGGCGTGTCGGTGGCCGAGGGCACGATCCTCAAGTGGCACAAACGCCCGGGCGACCGGTCGAGGTCGACGAGGTGGTCTGCGAGATCTCGACCGACAAGATCGACACCGAGCTGCCTTCGCCCGCCGCCGGACGGTTGGCGCGCATCCTGGTGGCGGAGGACGAGACCGTGGCGGTCGGCACGGTGCTCGCGGAGATCGAAAGGCCGACCGTTTGCAAGCCAACGGCCGGTCGCCGCCGGACGCGCACAGTGAAAATGGCGGGCACCGGACCGGTCGCACGTGATCTCGCCGGTGGTCCGCAGGATCGCGGGCGAGCACGGTATCGATCTGTCGGATGTGCATGGCACCGGCATCGGCGGGCGTATCCGGAAGAAGGACGTATTGGCAAGGCTCGAGCAAAAGGAGCCCGTGCTCCACTCCGAATCGCCCTATCGACCGGAGCCCACCGGCAACGGTCAGGTCGCCGAGCACCGGGAGCCGCTCTCGCCGATGCGGCGACAGATCGCCGAGCACATGGTCCGCAGCCGGCAGACCGCGGCGCACTGCACGACGGTCGCGGAAGTCGACATGACCCGCGTGGTCGCACGCCGGCACGAGCTCAAGGACTCGTTTTCCAGCGCGGCGTACCGCTCACGGTGCTGGCGTTCGTCGCACGCGCGACCGTCTCGGCGCTCCGCGAGCAGCCGGTGCTGAACGCCTCGCTCGACGGCGACGAGCTGGTCCACCACGACGACGTGAACCTCGGCATCGCGGTGGCGCTCGAGGACGGCTTGATCGTGCCGGTGATCCACCAGGCGCAGCGCTCGAGCCTCGAGGGGCTAGCGGCCGCGATCGGCGACCTGTCGGCGCGCGCTCGCACGAAGCGCCTGAGCGCCGGCGACGTGCAGGGCGGCACCTTCACGATCACCAACCCGGGCCGCTTCGGCACGGTGCTGGCGACTCCGATCATCAACCAGCCACAGGTCGCGATCCTCGATCTCGAGGCGATCGTGAAGCGCCCCGTCGTGATCGAGGGCCCGGACGGTGACTCGATCGCGATTCGCCACATGGCCAATCTCTGCCTGTCGTTCGACCACCGCGCGCTTGACGGTGCCGAAGCGGCGCGTTTCCTCGGGCGTGTGAAGCAGCTGCTCGAGGGGCCAGAGGTGGACGTACTGTAAGAAGCCAGCCCCGGGCATAGTCCATCGTGCTCAAGCGGGGGCTCGATGCGGTCGATACGGGACATGCGGATCTCGCAGGAGAGCCCCCGCCATGTCTGCTTCCACCACCCCGCCGACCTCCACCTTCGCCAAGGCGCTGCTCACCGCCGCGCTCGTCGGCCTGATACTCCACTTCGCCCACTCGGTGCTCGGCCTCGGCGGCTCGAGCCTCGACTGGCTGCTCGATCGCTCCCTGTACTACGGCCTGGTGGTGTGCGCCGGCGGTGCCTGCGCGTTGATGATCACGGAGAATCGACGCCTGCTCGCGGCCAGCCGCGCCGAGGCTCGGACCGACCCGCTGACCGGGCTGGGCAACCGGCGCCGGCTGATCGAGGACCTCACGCGCGTGATCGACGAGGGCCAGGAGCAGTACGTCTTCGCGCTCTTCGACCTCGACGGGTTCAAGGCGTACAACGACAGCTTCGGCCATACCGCCGGCGACTCGCTCCTGCGCAGGTTCGCCGAGAATCTCGCCGCCGGCATCTCTCCCGACGGCCTCGCGTACCGGCTCGGCGGCGACGAGTTCTGCATCCTCACGCAGGTCCGGGCGGGAGGCGGCGAGCCGATCGCGGCGGCGTCGGCGGCGCTGTCCGAGCAGGGCACTGGATTTGCCGTGCGCAGCTCCTGGGGGGCGGTTTTCATCCCGAACGAGGCCGACGACGCGGTCGAGACGCTCAGCCTGGCGGACCGGCGCATGTACGTACAGAAGAGCCGGCGGCCGCGCTCTCCGGAGCGGCAGACCCGCAACGTGCTGCTGCGCGCGCTGCACGAGCGCTCGCCGGCGATCGGCGACCACCTGCAGGGAGTGGCCCCGCTGGCGGTGGCCCTCGGACAGGCGGCGAACCTGGGCCACGAGCAGCTCGACGAGATCGCGCGCGCGTCGGAGCTCCACGACATCGGGAAGATCGGCGTTCCGGACGGAATTCTGCGCAAGCGGGGCCCGCTCAACAACGCCGAGTGGAGCCTGATGCGCAACCACACCCTGATCGGCGAGCGAATCCTCGCCTCGGCACCCGCGATGGCACCGGTCGCGCGGCTGGTGCGCTCGACGCACGAGCGCTGGGACGGCCAGGGCTATCCGGACGGCCTGGAGGGCGACGAGATCCCGCTCGGCTCCCGCGTGATCGCGGTCTGCGACGCGTTCATGGCGATGACTCAACAGCGCCCCTGGCGGACCACGATGAGCCACCACGAGGCGCTGCACGAGCTCCACAAGTGCGCCGGGTCGCAGTTCGACCCTCAGCTCGTCGAGACCTTCTGCGATCACGTGTACCCGGACCTGTATCCGGCCGGGGATCGCCCGCTACAGGCGGATGCGCAGGTAGCGGGAGCGGGCGACGTGTCCAGCAGCGTCTCTTAGCTCGAGGCGCACGAAATACCGCCGGCCGCGCTTCAGGCGCTTCGGGCGCCGCGTGGAGTCGAACGCCTCGCCGTTCTGGAAGTTGCCCTTGTCCAGCCGTCCGGCGACCGTCGCCCGCTTCGGCCCGTGCCGGCGCTTCCTGAAGACGAGCCGGTACCGCGCGCGGAGGTCGGCGCTGTTGTCCGAATACGCGATTCGCAACACGAGCTGGTCGAGCCCGCGGATGAAGCCGAGCTTGAAGGAGGAGAGCTGGATCGGCGCGTCCGCCACCACGACCCGGCGCACTTCGGTCCAGCGCGTGCAGCAGGGCTCGAGGTCGAAGTTGATCATCTCCACGTGCCAGTACCACGTGCCCTCCAGGAGTGGCGCCGAGGCCGGCACCGTGTAGCTCGTCTGGGTGTCCTCGAGCTGCGCCTTGTGCTCGCGCGGGTGGTCGGCGAAGGACCCGTCCTCGGCCAGCGTGCGGTCGGGGCTCACCTCGATCTGGCTCGCGCCCTCGCCGGGCGCAGGGCCCCATGCGAAGGTCGGGGTGCTGCCCACCTTGGCCCCATCGGGCGGAGCAACCGGGATCGCGCCGCCGGCCGTGGCAGCCACCGACAGCGCCCACACGAGGAGCGCTCCGGCCAAGAGCATGCATGTGCGAACGAGGCCCACGGGTACCCGATCACCAAGGTAGACGAATCACCGCGGAGCATTCCACCGCGATCTAGGACAATGGAGGCATGAACGTGCCCTCGGACGTGCCTGAAGTGTGGTGCGCCCGGGTCGGCCTGGTGCCGTATCCGGAGGCGCTCGCCCTGCAGAAGCGACTCGAGGCCGCCCGGCAGAGCGAGCGCGTCCCCGACGTGCTGCTGCTGCTGGAGCATCCCCCGACGTACACGCGCGGGCGCCGATCCACGGCGGACGAGCTGCCGATGGGAGAGGACTGGTACCGGGCGCAGGGAATCGAGATGTTCGACACCGATCGCGGTGGGCGGGTGACGTACCACGGCCCCGGCCAGCTCGTCGGCTATCCGGTCGTCAGCCTGCGAGCTTACGGCGACGACGTCCACGACTACATCCGCCGCATGGAGCAGCGTGGTCGTGGCGGTGCTCGCCTCGTACGGGATCGAGGCCGGCACGGTCGAGGGCCTGACCGGCGTCTGGACCGCCGAGCGCCGCAAGATCGGCTCGATCGGCATCCACGTCAGCCGCGGGGTCACGACGCATGGGTTCGCGATCAACGTCAACAACGACCTCCAGCCGTTCGAGTGGATCGTGCCGTGCGGCATCGATCACTGCCGCATGTCGTCGGTCGCCCGCGAGCTCGGACGCGAACAGGACATGACGGAGTTCCTCGACCGGGTGTGCACGGAGTTCGGGCGCGTCTACGGGCGGCTCGCCCGTGCCGGTGACAGGGGAGCGGCTCCAAGCCCTCGAGGCGGTCGCCGCGTGAGCGAGTCGCCGCACGTGACGCGCTCTCGCGCCCGGCCCGGCGGACGGCTCGACGCCGACGAAGGCGTCCTGCCCTTTCGCGAGCGCAAGCCCCCGTGGCTCAAGGTCAAGGCGCCGGGCGGCCCGGGCTACCGCCGCATCCAGGCGCTCATGCGCGACAAGGGCCTCCACACCGTGTGCGAGGAGGCGAACTGCCCCAACATCGGCGAGTGCTGGGAGCGCGGTACCGCGACCTTCATGATCCTCGGCGACATCGTGCACGCGCCGGTGCGGCTTCTGCAACGTCAAGACCGGCGTCCCCGGCGTGGTCGACCGCGCGGAGCCGCTTCGGGTCGCGTATGCCGTCTCCCAGATGGGGCTCCGGCATTGCGTCGTCACCTCGGTGGACCGCGACGATCTCCCCGACGGCGGCGCGGGGGCGTTCGCCGAGACGATCCGGGCGATCAGGACGCGCGCGCCCGGCTGTGCGGTGGAGGTGCTGACGCCTGATTTCCGTGGACAGGAGATGCCGCTCGCCCGCGTGATCGATGCACGCCCGGACGTCTTCAACCACAACGTCGAGACCGTGCCGCGTCTGTACCCGAAGGCCCGCCGGGGATCGGACTTCCTGCGCTCCTGCAGGGTGCTCCTGAACGCCAAGCGGATGGACCCCGGCGTGGTCACGAAGTCCGGGCTGATGGTCGGCCTGGGCGAGGAGCCCGAGGAGATGATCGAGGCGTTCTCGATCCTGCGCGAGCACGAGGTCGAGGTGCTGACCGTCGGCCAGTACCTACGGCCCTCGGAGGACCACCTGCCCTTGGTGCGCTACTGGGCCCCGGAGGAGTTCGCGGCGCTCGAGCGAGAGGCCTATGCGCTCGGCTTCGCGTCGGTCGCGTCGGGACCGCTGGTGCGCAGCTCGTACCACGCCGACGAGCAGGTCCCCCTGCGGCGGGCCGGCGCGAACTAAGCCGCGCGCTCGTCCGCCTGCCAGATCCCGAGCGGGTTGCCCTCGAGATCGACGATGTGGGCGAACCAGCCCATGCCGGGCACGGCCTGCTTGCCGACCGTGACGCGCGCGCCGAGCTTCGATGCCTTCTCGAGGTACTCGCTGAGCGACGGCACGCTCACGTAGTTGATCGGCACCTGCTCCGGCGCCTCGCGGCCGGTGATGGCGCCGTCGATGCCCGGCTCGCCCTCCTCGCCGGTCTGCGCGAGCCAGTAGTCGACGCCCTCCGCCTTGCTGATCTTCCAACCGAAGAGCTCCTCGTAGAAGTTCGCCAGCCGCTTCGGGTTCTCGGCCGGGATCTCGAAGTGGACGACGCGGTTGTTCAAGTCCTCTCCCGTCGGCTCCGTTGCTCACCCCCAGTCTGACACCGGGAGGCCGAGGTGGTCCAGCACGGCGCGATCGTACTACGGCTTTCGCGGGACCGGTGGTTAGTCTTCCCGAGCCGTGTTCCCGCTCAAGGACAATCTGCCGACCGATCGCTTCCCGGTCGTCACGCTGTCCCTCATCCTGATCAACTTCTTCGTCTTCCTGTTCCTCCAGGGACCATCCTTCTCGCTGTCGTCCGGTCAGGAGGTCGAGTCGGAGCCGATCGTCGAGTACGGCGCCATCCCGTACCGGATCACGCACCCCGACAAGGACTGCCTGCTGGCATTTCCGGGCACCCCCCAGGAACAGCCCGTGTGCGAGGGGACAGAGGAGTTCCGCGCGGCGGCCGCGGAAGGGGTGCCGGTGAAAGACATAGCACAGCCGCCGGCATTCCTGACGATCATCTCGTCGATGTTCATGCACGGCGGGTGGCTCCACATCATCTTCAACATGCTCTTCTTATGGGTGTTCGGCAACAACATCGAGGACAGCATGAGCAGGGTCAAATACGTGATCTTCTATCTGCTTGCCGGCATCGCCGCCGCGCTGGCGCAGGTGGCGGTGTCGCCGGACTCGCAAACCCCGCTCGTGGGGGCGAGCGGAGCGATTGCGGGGGTGTTGGGCGGCTACGCGTTGTTGTATCCGCGCGCCCGCATTCTCACGGCGGTGTTCGTGTTCTTCATCTTCTTCGTCGAGATCCCGGCGCTGGTCATGCTGGGCATCTGGATCTTCCTGCAGTTCCTGCCGGCCGTCGGCCAGCTTGCCTCGCCCGATGTCGGGTCCCAGGGCGGCGTCGCCTATTTCGCCCATATCGGCGGCTTTCTGTTCGGCCTGGCGGCGATCAAGCTGTTCGCCGAGCGCCGCAGCGCGGCATACGTGGGCAGCGGGCCCAAGTATCCGGTCTACTAGTGGCCCGTCTCCACTAGAGCTGTGCAGACGGCCGCGTTGGTAGCCGTGCTTGCCTTCATAGTGCTGTTCGCGTCGCTGACGATCAGTGTGATCGCCAGCACGGGATTGGATCCGTTGTCAGTGTTGGCCCTGCTTTTCCTGGTGGTGATCGCCGTGCCGGTGATCGGCGGGCTCCTGAAGCCGCCCCCCGACGATGAGTGAAGAGCTTCCACCCCTCCTGTCCGGCGGAGCACGCCGGCGTCGCGGACGCCGCCCGCCCCGGCGCCGCCCCCCACGGCAGGGCCCGCGTTTCAGCCGGGTGCTGCTGCTCGTGCCGCTCGTCGGGTGTGTCGCGCTCGCGGCGATCATCCTCGGTTCCTCGGGAGACGGAGACGGCCAACGAGGGCCGGCGAAGGCACCCGCCGAAAGCCTCGCCCAGAAGCCGAAGCCCCCACTCCTCGTCCGGAGGCCGGGCCGGGCGGCCGCGGGCGGCGGCGAGCCCTCGCGCTTCGCCGTCAAGCTGACCGGCGCGGACCTGGTACGGCTGCGGTTCACGCACCGGCCGCGCGCCGGGCTCCTGTTCGACGTGCGCACCGGCCGCGTGCTGTGGAGGCTCGAGCCGACCAGGCGGCTCCCGATCGCAAGCCTCACGAAGATGATGACCGCGCTCGTGGTCATCGAGCGCCGCGGCCCGCACGAGCGCGTTCGCATCACCGCGCGGGCCCGGCACACCCCGGGATCCGCCATCGGCCTGCTGCCCAAGCGGAAGAAGGTGCAGCTCGAGGCGCTGCTCAACGGCCTGCTGCTCGTGTCCGGGAACGACGCCGCGGTGGCGCTCGCGCAGCACACGGGCGGCAGCGTGCGCGGGTTCGTCCGGATGATGAACGAGCGGGCCCGGCAGCTCGGCCTGACCTGTACCCACTACACGTCCCCGCACGGGCTGATCGACGCCGGCAACCGCTCCTGTGCCGCGGACCTCGCGACGCTGGCGCGAGCGGATCTCCACCTACGGCGGCTGCGCCGGATCGTGCGGCGCTCGCGCGCGATCGTGAAGTTCCCGATCAAGGGCAACAGGCTCTTCCTCTACAACAACAACCCGCTGATGCGCGCGGGCTACGGTGGCGTGACCGGCCTGAAGACCGGCTACACCGACGCCGCCGGGCACTCGTTCGTCGCCACCGCGCGGCGAGGAAAGGTCGAGCTCGGCGTCGTGCTGCTGCACTCCTACAACACGGCGGACCAGGCCCAGAAGCTGCTCGACCGCGGGTTCAAGGCGCTGCGGGCCGGCCGGTAGCGCACGCAGGACGGGGCCGGAGATCCAGCCGCTGTCCTGACTTTTCCTCCCCAGGCGGGGAAAAGTCAGGACGGCAGGCCTTGGCCGGGCCGAATCCGCGAGCCGGAGCGCCATTCCGCACCACGGACGCACGTCTCCGTCACAACCCTCTCCCCTACATGCTGGTTGTAAAGGCGGCCTGAACCAACGCGCGCCCTGAACCCCGCCGCGCGCCCTGAACCGAATCGCCGCGCCTAAGCCGCCGACCGCGAAGCCGCGGCATCGCCCTGGAACTGCCCGCCGTAACGCGGGCCGAGCGATGCGAGCTCCTCGCGGAAGGCGGTCACGACCCGCGGGTCGAACTGAGTGCCCGCGCACGCCTGGAGCTCGGCGAGCGCGTCCTCGACCACGAGCGCGGGCCGGTATGGGCGGACGCTCGTCATCGCGTGGAAGGCATCGCAGACCGCGACGATCCGCGACCCGACGGGGATCGTCTCGCCGGCGAGCCCGTCCGGGTATCCGGATCCGTCGAAGCGCTCGTGGCTCGCGCGCACGAGCTTCGCGACCGGGAGCAACGCGGGCGCGACGCTCAGGATCCGCTCGCCGATGATCGTGTGCTGGCGCACGAAGGCCCACTCTTCCTCGTTCAGCGGGCCGGGCTTGCGCAGAACCTCGTCCGGGATCGCCATCTTCCCGATGTCGTGCAGCTCGGCCGCTCGCACGACCTCCTCGAGCTCGTCGCCTTCTAGCTCGAGCCGCGTGCCGACGCCCATCGCGAGCTGCGAGACGCTCTTCAGGCGGTCGCCCAGGTCGGGCTCGCGCTCGTGCAGGATCTGAAGCAGGATGTCGCGGGTCTGACGCGTGACCGAGGAGCGGCGGTCGTCCTTCTGCGCGTACATGCGCTGGTCGGCGATCCGCAGCGCCAGGGTCGCGTCGCGCGCCTCGTGCGGCAGGATCACGGCCCCGTGCGAGCTGCGCACGGCGAAGCCCTCGCCGTGCTCCGAGAGCGCGCTGGCCGCGAGCGCGATGATCGTCTTGGCGTCGGAGGCGCCCGTCACGACCAGCACGCAGAACTCGTCGCCGCCGAGCCGGTACGCGTTGCCGTATGGATGGATCGCCCGTCCGAGATTGGTGCCGAGCCGCATCAGCAGCGCGTCGCCGGCCGGATGGCCGAAGGTGTCGTTGTAGCGCTTGAAGCCGTCGAGGTCGAAGATCACGAGTACGCGTGGCGACTCGACGCTCGCCAGCCTGAGCTCGCTGCGCAGATCGGCCAGCAGCTTCCGGCGGTTCCCCAGCCCGGTGAGAGAGTCCGTCTGGGCCTGCAGCCGTGCGTCCGCGAACATCTGGACGTTCTCCTTGAAGGACACCGCGGCGCGCGCGATCACGCCCGCCACGGCCGCCGCCGCGAAGCACACCGCCAGCGTCGTGACGGTCACGAACTGCGCCAGCACCAGCAGCGAGAGCGCCGTGATCGCGGCGAGCGAGGTCACGCCGATCCGCTTCAGGGCATGGAGCCTCACCTGCAGTTTCGCGCCGGCCGGCTGCCAGGCCGCGACGGCGATCGTGACCCCGCCGGCAAGCCACAGCGTGTCCAGTGGTCCGCCTGCCGTGTACGTGCCGCGACCCGCGGCGAGCACGAACGCCGTGCTCGCGAGCGTCAGGAATCCGAGGCCGGCCATCAGGAGGGTCCAGAAGCGGTCCGGCCGCCAATCGGAGAGCGCGACGATCCACACCGCTGCGGAGAGGAAGAGCAGCGCGCCGATCGGATAGGCGAGCTTCATCACGCCGGGATGAGCCTCGACCGTCAGGCGTGAGAGCGCCTCAGCCATCAGCGCCGCACCGAGCGCCGAGCACGCGACCGCAACGACGAGCGTGTCCAGCAGGATCGTGGGAGCGAACGGCTCCAGGCGGGATTTCACGAGCCGGCCTCCCGCGAGCACCGCGGCGGCCCCGAAGCAGAGCAGCGCGACGTCCCCGCCCAGGAACGCGGAGAGCGACTCGATGTTCCGGTCGGTACCCGCGTAGTAGGCGGAGCCGGCGAACCAGGCGGCGAACGCGATCGCCGCGGGGATCCACACCTCACGCTCGGACTTGAAGATCACCGCGCGTGCGGCCACGGCGACCACGACCCCGACACCGAGCGGCCAGAAGACCTGGGTGGCCACTCCCGTAGAGCCGCCCGCGAGCGCGTTGACAGCGTGAACGAGCAGCAGCAGGGCGGCCGCCGCCAGCACGGCCCAAGCGCCATTCTTGCCGCCGGGAAATGAGACAGGCACGGGCCCGCGCGGGGTCGAGGAGTGCTCCGTCGCCGGGCGATTCGGCTCAGCCATTGGGTATTCATCGTCCGGGACCCCCGGACGCTTGAACTCGAATTTCAGACTCGGTGGCGCGCTACCGCGCGCGGTTCAGCCGGAGTCGTCGAAGGAGACGCCGGTCGGTGAGCCGCCCCCGGAATTGCTCGGCTTTGGCCGGCTCAGCGGTTTCGGCGCGGGCGCGGGTTTCGGAGCCGGTGCGGCCACCGGCTGCGCGCGCTGCGGGGTGACGGGCCGCGGAGCTGGTTCTGAGGGAACCGGTTGCGCCTGTGCGACCACGCGCGCCGGCGAAGGCGCCGGCGCCCGTGCCCCAGGCCGGCTTTGCCGGCGGTGCTTGCGCCGGTGAACCCTCTGGACCCGCTTGCGGGCAGGACGGGCGCGGTTCCGGACGACGCGGGACGCCACAGCCGGCGGCTCGTCGCTTTTCGCCACGGGCGTCGCAGCCGTCCTCAGCGGGGCGGGAGCGCCGGCCGAGCGAACGCCGAGCGCGGCAGTCAGGCCCGCGGCCAGGCCGACCCCGACGATCGCGGCAATCGTGCCCATCAGTATGAGGTCGCGGCGCATCAGGAGCTCGGACACTCCTTTGGCACTGTCGATCCGGGCGTCAGGCATTCATCGACGCGAAGCGGAGACTTGCCGCGGCGGATCTTGAACCGCGTGTACTTCCCGACCTCTCCCTGGCGTGAGACGAGGACCTTGATCGACGTCCCACCGCGCAGCAGACGACGCTCGAGCTGTTTGACCCGAACCGTCTTCGAAGGCGACTTCGAGGTGGCGGCAAGCTTGACCGTCTGGTTCGTGCGACGGAACGGGCAGCTGCGGCCGCGGCAGCGGATGGCGACCGTCGCGCGGTCCGGTGCGCGGACTGTCAGGCGCTTGATGCGGGCCCCGCGCTTGGTCACCTTCCCGGTGATGCGGACGACCGGGAACGGGCTCATCAGGCGAAGCACGACAGGCCCGCCGCTCCGCGAGGCCGGTGGCGGCACGACGCTGATGAGTTGAGTAGACGTCGATCGCGCCGGAGGCTCGTCGAGGTTGGACACGCGCAGGCTCACGGCATACGTGCCGGGCGCCGGGAACGTCCTGCCGGCAACGGGTCCGAAGGCGTCCATGAACGTCTTGTCGCCGTTCAGGTCCCACTCGATCGCGGCCACGTCCTGTCGCTGGCTGTACGCGAAGCTGACCGGCTGACCCACCACCGGCGTGGCGGGAGAGGTGTGGAAGTCGGCAGCCGGGCCGAGCACCTGGATCGTCCTCGTCACCTGCCCGTCGGGGGCATTCAAGGTGATGGTGACGGGACCGGGAGTCGTGTAAGCCCATTGGACCGGGGAGCCGAACAGGTCTCCGTCCACGCCGTTTCCGTCGAGATCCCAGCTGTCGGCGGGCTCGGGGGTGGGCAGAGCCTCGAAGGTGAGGAGGTTCCCCGCCTTGACGGTCGTCACGCCGGCCGGGGATTCGGACGGGGTCACGGAGAAGTCCGCGGCGGTCGCTCTCGCCGGCGCGATCAGCGCCGCTGCGAGCATTCCGAAGCACAGAAGCGAGATCTTCACCGGGACGGCATCCTCGCCTCCGCAGAGAAGTACTGCGCAGCCCCCAACATGCTGACCTCCACAGACAATCGGTCCGGCCGGGCGACACTCGTCAGGGCTGCTGCGAGATGCCCGAACCAGCCCAACTATATCGCGGGTTCTGCCAGCGCATACCGGGTTCCCGGCGGCGTCGAAGGGAGATGAAGCCGCTGCGCCCACACGGCGCAGGCCGGGGGCGCAGCGACAGCCTGGCATCCGTGCCAAAGGGGGGAGGGGTCCGTCTCGAACCACGCTAGCAAAGAGAGCGTGCGAAACCTGGAACCGGCAACCGCCGTTGCGGAGGGTCTCCCACGCGGCCTTTGGTGCGGCCTTCGCTCATGTCAGCGGCGCAGGCGGACAAGGATCTCATTCGACTGGCCGATCCAACGGACGGTTGCGCGCAGGCGCAGCGCCCGCCCCGCGGGCACGTGCAGGTGCCGCAGCAGCAGCGGGCGGAGGCGGTGAGCAGGCCAGCGACGGACGGCGCGCTTGAGCCTCGTGCCTGCCGCAAAGCGGCCGTTGCTCCTTACCCTTGTGCCGAAGACGTAGCGCCATGCGCCGCGCGTGAATGCCTCGATCCTGACGCGCTCGTTACCGCGCAGCTCTCCCCGGACCCGGCCACTCACGTGGAGGCGGGAGCCCACCCGGATCGGCAGCGTGTTCCCTCGGAGGCGGACGCTGGCCGGGCGGACCGACCGGCTCACCGGCGAGACGATCGTCGGTATGGGCGGTGGGTTGCCGAGCTCGGCAGGACGGAAGTCGCCGGCCTGGATGTCCAGGCTTTTCGAGTGCAATCCTGCCTGCTGCCAGATCTCTGGATGGGTGAAGTCGGCATCGATCTCGAAGTCGGCGCCCTGGTCGACGAGATAGGCCCCGTACAGCTTGAGCGCGTAGGTCAGGTTGATCACCCCGATGCTCGCGTTCGCCGGAACCGGGAAGTCGTGACGGAGCACGAACCGCATGCCGTACTTGACGGCATGGGGACCCTGCTTTCCATCGGAGTGCGTGGCCGGCAGGACGTAGTCAGAGCTCACCCGCGGGACCGTGAAGCCGAGGGCGTGCCGGATGCCGCCGAGGGCCTCCTCCGCCCGCAGGGACGTGTTGATCAAGGGCGCGCCGGATCCGCGCGCGGATGTCTCGTTGTCCTCCTGCGAGTAGCCGGTGCCGTTCAGGTCCCATTGCACGATCACCTTGGCCACGTAGCCCATCGGACCCGCCTGGGTGCAGCCCAGGAAATCCCAGGAAGTGCGGCGGTCGGCCGACACGACGGTCAGATGGCCGTCGATGCCCGGAGCCGGTGTGACGCCGATCGGCACCGGCACCTTGCGCCCGTCCCAGCCGGTCTCACCGTCCGGAAGCCAGTCGCGTTGCGTGACCAGAACCGGGGCGGTCGGATCGCCGCGCTGCGCGAAGTAGATCGGCGCCGCGTAGGTGACGTTGTCTGGGGTGCCCGAGAGCCTGAGCGGAGTGCCCGGTCGGTCGGTGAACTGGCTTGCGTAGGGATTCCCGCCGGCGGTCGGCACGGCCGTGCGGTTCCACGGGCTGGACGGCGAGAAGGCCCTGAAGATCGCGTCGGCCTGCGCCGCGGCGAACCCGGTGACCGTGGCCGCGAGCAACGTGGCAAGCACGAGCAGCAGCGCACATCGCACCACTCCGCCAAATCGAATCCATTCAACGACGAGTCCACGACTCGTTCGGAGCATCCCTTCTCCCCTTCGGCACGCGCGCGGGCCCCTCACCCGCCGACTAGGCGATGATACTTGGAGAGTCGAGGAAGCGCAGCTTTCTCTTGCGCCTAAAATCGGCCGCGCGGGGCCATAGCTCAGCTGGGAGAGCGTCCGGTTTGCATCCGGGAGGTCGCGGGTTCGAATCCCGCTGGCTCCATCGACGTTACTTGGAGGCCGGATTGTGGGACACTCCGGCCAAGGGGGCAGGTGCACGACTCCGAACAGTCAGGCGAGCGGACGGGCTCGCGCGTCATCTCAGAGCAGCCTTCGAACGGCGGCGGCGACGCTACCTCGGAGGCGACCGAGGTCCGCGAGGTCGCGCCAAGTACCGATGGGCGGACGGCGCAGAACGGCGGCGCGGGTGGCCGGGCGGCAATCAGCGACATCGAGATCGTCCGGCACTACTTCGACACCGCCTGCGACCGGCTCGAGGTTCCTGACGACCGGCGCGAGGTCCTGCGAACCTCCTATCGCGAGACCTCGGTGCAGATCCCTGTCCGCCGGGGCGACGGCAAGATCCACGTCTACAAGGGCTACCGGGTGCAGCACAACGGCGCCCGCGGCCCGTACAAGGGCGGCTTGCGCTACCACCCGGCAGTCGATCTGGACGAGGTGCGCGCGCTCGCGATGCTGATGACGTGGAAGACCGCGATCGTCGGGATCCCGTACGGCGGCGCCAAGGGCGGCATCGACTGCCCCGGCAACAAACTCCCGCCCGATGAGCTTCAGGCGATCACCCGCTCCTTCATGGACAAGCTCCACAAGGTGCTCGGGCCGAACCGGGACATCATGGCCCCGGACGTGAACACGAGCGCCCAGGTGATGGCCTGGCTGATGGACGAGTACGGAAAGTTGTCCGGGCACACGCCCGCGATCGTGACCGGCAAGCCGGTGCCGCTCGAGGGCTCCTACGGGCGCGAGTCGGCCACAGGTCGCGGCCTCGTCTACATGTTTCGCGAGGCCGCCCCGCGCGTGGGGCTCACCCCATCAGAGACCACCTGCGTGGTGCAGGGCTTCGGGAACGTCGGCTCGTGGGCGGCGCGCATCCTCGCGCAGCTCGGCGTCCGGCTGGTCGGCGTCTCGAATGCGGACGGCGCGATCCGCTCCGATGCGGGGATCGACGCGACCAAGCTTTCCGAGTTCCTCTCGCAGGGTGGGAACATCACGGAGTTCGAAGGGGCGGAGCCGATTCCCCCCGAGGACCTCTTCACGATCCCTTGCGACGTGCTGGTGCCGGCTGCGCTCGGCGGCATGATCCATGAGGGCAACGCGGACGGGATCAATTGCCGCATGCTGCTCGAGGGTGCGAACAGCCCCACGACTCCCGGCGCGGACGAGATCCTCAACGACAAGGGCGTGTTCGTGATCCCCGACGTGATGGCGAACGCCGGCGGCGTGGTCGTCTCCTACTTCGAGTGGGTGCAGAACATGCAGCACTTCCGCTGGGAAGAGCGGGAGATCAACGACAAGCTCGGCAACATCATGCGCCGCGCCTTCCGCGAGGTGGATGCCGTTGCCAAGGAGAAGGGCATCACCCTGCGCCACGCCTCGTACGAGGTCGGAATCCGGCGGGTGCTCGAGACCGCGCAGCTGCGCGGCTATATCTAACTCGAGCGCTTCTCCATCGGAACGTAATCCCGCGGGCCGCCGCCCGTGTAGATCTGGCGCGGTCGCGCGATCTTCTGCTCGGAGTCGTCGACCATCTCGAGCCACTGTGACATCCAGCCGGACGTCCGCGGGATCGCGAACATCACCGTGAACATCGAGGGCGGGAGCTGCAGCGCCTCGTAGATCAGCCCTGAGTAGAAGTCCACGTTGGGGTAGAGCTTGCGGCTCGTGAAGTACTCATCGTCCAGCGCCCGCTTCTCGAGCTCGACGGCGATGTCGAGCTTCGGGTTGCGGCCCGTGACCTCGAAGACCTCGTCGACGTGCTTCTTGATCAGCCGCGCGCGGGGGTCGTAGTTCTTGTACACGCGGTGGCCGAAGCCCATCAGGCGCTCCTTGCGCTCCTTCACGCCCTCCAGGAAGCCGGGAATGTTGTCGACCGACCCGATCCGGTCGAGCATTCGCAGGACCTCCTCGTTGGCGCCCCCGTGGAGCGGCCCGTAGAGGGCGGCGACGCCCGCCGCGACCGCGGAGTAGGGATCGACCTGCGACGAGCCCACTCCCCGCACTGCATTGGTCGAGCAGTTCTGCTCGTGGTCGGCGTGGAGGATCCAGAGCACGTCCAGCGCCCGCGCAAGCCGGGGGTCCGGCTCGTACTTGAGCTCGGTCATCTTGAACATCATCGAGAGGAAGTTGCCCGGGTAGTCGAGGTCGTTGTCCGGATAGACGTAGGGCAGGCCGAGGTTGTGCCGGTACGCGAACGCGGCCAGCGTGGGCATCTTCGCGATCATCCGGATCGTCGCCATGTAACGCTCCTCCGCGTCCTTGATGTGCTTGGCGCCCGGGTAGAAGGTCGAGAGCGCGCCCACGGAGGCGAGCAGCATCCCCATCGGGTGGGCGTCGTAGCGGAAGCCCTCCACGAACTTCTTGATGTTCTCGTGGACGTAGGTGTGATGCGTGATGTCGTGGATCCAGCCATCGAGCTGGTCCTGGGTCGGCAGCTGTCCGAACACGAGCAGATATGCGACCTCCAGGTATGTGCTCTCCTCGCAGAGCTGGTCGATCGGGATGCCGCGGTACCAGAGCTCGCCCTTGTCGCCGTCGATCCACGTGATGGCGCTGCGGCAGGAAGCGGTGTTGAGAAACGCGGGGTCGTACGACATGAGGCCGAAATCGTCCTCGGAGACCTTGATCTGGCGCAGGTCCGGGGCGCTGATTGCGCCGTCGGTGATCGGGAGCTCGTAGCTCTCGCCCGTGCGCTCATCCGTGACGCTCAGGACGGAACGACCATTGGCGCCGCCGCCGCCGTCCTGGTCTTGTACCGGTGTGGTCTTCTGCTCGGTCGCCATCAGCTTCCTCTCATTCCTCAAGGGCGTTGCTCAACGGCCCAAGGCTAGCTGACACGCGATCGCGAGACGGGTGTGATCCTAGCTTTGGAACACGTCCTGCTCGACCGGCAGCGTCTCGATGTGGGTCATCTCCCGGAACTCGTCGAAGCGCCGGTTGATCTCGTCGGTGGTCAGGCGCCGCACGCGCTCCGTGCCGAACTCCTCGACGTTGAAGGACGCCAGCACCGAGCCGTACGTCATCGCGCGCCGGAGCGTCTGGTCGTCCAGCTCGCCGGAGTGCGCGTCGAGGTACCCGAGGAAGCCGCCCGCGAAGCTGTCTCCCGCACCGGTCGGGTCGACGACCGTCTCGAGCGGGTACGCCGGCAGCGCGAACACGCTGCCGGCGCTGTACAGCGCAGCGCCGTACTCGCCCTGCTTGGCGACCACCATGCGCGGTCCGGTCCCCATCACCTCGCGCGCGGCGCGCAAGAGGTTCGGCTCCTCGGTCAGCATGCGCAGCTCGGCATCGTTCATCAGCACGATGTCGACGGCTGCGATGGCGCTCGTGAGCGAGTCGCGAGCGATCTCGATCCAGAGGTTCATCGAGTCGAGCCCGGCCAGCGTCGCGCCGGTGCACTGCGCCCGCACCTCGCGCTGCAGGTCCGGCTGGATGTTGGCGAGGAAGAGCGTCTGGGAGGCCTTCGAATCCTCCGACAGCTTCGGCTCGAAATCGCCGAACACGTTCAGCTGCGTGTCGTCGGTGTGCGCGGTGTTGAGGTCGTAGTCGTAGTGGCCGCGCCAGAAGAACGTCTTGCCGCCGGACACGTGCTCGATGTCGTCCGTGTTGACACCTCGGTCGCGCAGCACCTGGTACTCCGCCTCGCTGAAGTCGTCGCCGACGGGTCCCACGACGCGCACGTCCGTGAAGAAGCTCGCGGCAAGCGAGAAGTGGACGGCCGAGCCGCCGAGCATGCGCTCGCGCTCACCGAAGGGGGTGCGCACGGCGTCGAACGCGATTGATCCAACTACGACGAGGCTCACGGGGGGACGAAGCCTAGAAGATGCGAGGAATGAGCGCGATCCTTCTCGCCTTCGCCTCCAGCGTGTCGTGGGGTGTCGCGGACTTCATCGGCGGCCTCAAGAGCCGTGCGCTACCGATCCTCAACGTGCTCCTGCTGTCTCAGGTGACCGGTCTGGTCTGCATCGCGGCCTTCGTCGCGGTGCGCGGGGAGGAGGCGCCGGGCGGGGACTTCGCGGTCTTCGCGGCGCTGTCGGCACTCGCCGGGATCACCGGGCTAGCGGCCTTCTACCGCGCGCTCGCGATCGGGAACATGGGCGTGATCGCGCCGATCTCGGCCTGCGCGGCGGTCGTGCCGGTGGTCGTGGGAATCGCGACAGGGGACCGGCCCACGGCCGTGCAGGCGGCCGGGATCACCCTCGCGCTGGCGGGTGTGGTGCTCGCCTCGCGGGAGGAGGTCGTCGGCGAGGAGCGACGTCGTGGCGCCGCGCGCGGGACCGGCCTGGCGGTGGTCTCGGCGCTCGGCTTCGGGTTCTTCTTCCTGGCCATGGACCGCGCCGCTGACGGCGACGTGGCCTGGGCGATGCTGGTGAACCGCGTGACAGGCGTCGGTCTGCTGATCGCCGCTGTGCTCGTGCTGCGGCCACCGTTTCGCGTGAGCCGTCCTGACGTTCCGGTGCTGATCGGGATCGGGATCCTGGATGTCGCGGCCAACGCGATGTTTGGCGTCGCCGCCACCAAGGGTCTGGTGAGCGTGGTCTCGGTGCTGGGCTCGCTCTATCCCCTCACGACCGTCGCGCTGGCCGCCCTGGTGCTGCACGAGCGCCCGCACCGGCTGGCGCAGGTGGGCGTCGTGACGGCGCTCACCGGCGTGGTGCTGGTGGCTGCAGGCTGAGGCCGCCGGCTAAGGCACGAACACCCCCTGCACCGCCAGCAAGCTGTTGTCCCCGCCCGTCTCGGCGTCCCCGTCGGCCCCGCCGTCGTGCAGGCGCACCTGGCCCAGCCCCCACACCGCCCGCGCGCCCTGGCGCACAGTGCCCGGCAAGAGCGCATCGGCGGTGGAGGAAAGCTCGCAGGTGGACCCCGTCAGGGGATCCGCGGGAGTCGCGGCGCAGGGCACGGTCGCGAAGAAGCTCGTGTCGGCCACGGTGCCGGGGCCGGTCACGTTCGGATGGGGCCGGTTGAAGCGGTCCGTGATCCGCAAGGGCAGCTCGAGCCGCAGCTCGCCGGCGTAGTCGGCGTGGTCTGAGGCGTTCAGCACGTGCGTGATGCGCACGTCGATCGACACGTCGGCGTCGTCCTCGGGCCCCGGCGTGAACGCCAGCGCCTTCAATGCCACCGAGCCGATCGAGCGGGCGGGCACCGGATTACCGTCGCCGATCCCCAGGAAGGTGGCGGTGGCCTCGGGCTCGGGCGGGCTGCAGGAGCCATACGAGAGCGGGGCGCCGTGGGTGGAGTTGGGGCTCGTGCAGGGCTTGGCGGCCGGCACCAGGGGCACGCGCGTGGGGGTGGCGCCCTTGGGGCTGCACGTAGCCGCGCAGCAGGGGTTGCCAGTCGGGCTGGTAGCCGCACCCGCTATAGATCAGTGTGAGGTCGGAGCCGTCCGCATTCATCGCGTAGATGCCCGACGCTCCCTCGAACGCGATCCTCGAGCTATCCGGTGACCATGCGGGGTCTCCACCCCCCTTTTCCGAGGACGGCAGGACGGTCTGTCCGGAACCGTTCGCGTTCATCACCCAGATTTGGCTGTCGCGGCTGAACGCGATCTTCGAGCCGTCCGGGGACCAGTTCGGCGCGTAATCGAAGCCGGGATTCGTTGTGAGGCGGGTCTGGTTGCTTCCGTCGGGGTTCATCGTGTAGATCTCGAAGTTGCCGTCCCGCTCGCTGGCGAAGGCGATCTTCGAGCCGTCCGGCGACCAGGCGGGAGCATTGTCGGAGGCTGCGTTCGAGGTCAGGGTCACATCGCCGGAGCCGTCGGCGTTGATCACGTGGATCTCCTCATCGAGCTTTTGATATGCGATCCGTTGACCGTCCGGTGACCAAGCGGGGAGGTAACCCTCGTTCGAAATCGTTTGGTCGCCGCTGCCATCGCCGTTCTGCGTGATGAGGTTGCCGAGCCACTCGTACGCGAGGCGCTGTCCGTCCGGGGACCAGGTAGCGCTTTCTCCATAGCCGAGCACGTTGTAGTTGCCCCCTGTGGGCTCGAACTCGTGCGTGTCGGGCTCCAGCGTGATGATGTTCAGGACCTCGAAATCACACTCGACGTCCGAGGTGATAGAGAGCCTTCCGTTGTCGCCGGGGAACGCGCCGAGTGCGTCGCACGGGAGTGCCATGGCGGCGATCAGGGTCAGTGCGGCGACGGCCAGTCGCATGAGGCGAACGTAGCCGGAACGGCGCCGCGAATCAAGCAGCCGCTATTGGGCCTCGAGCACGAACCCGACTCCCCGCACGGTGCGGATCAGCGGGCGGTCGAACGGCTGCTCGAGCTTCTTCCGCAGATAGCCCACGTAGACGTCCACGACGTTCGTCGACCCGTAGTAGTTCTCGTCCCAGACGTGCTCCAGCAGCGCCGTCCTGGAGACGACCTTGCCGGCGCTGCTGGCCAGGAACTCGAGCACCGCGAACTCCCGCGCCGTGAGCTCGACCTGACGACCGTCGCGCATCACCAGGTGCGCCGCCGGATCGATCCGTAGGTCTCCGACCTTGATGATCGGTGGCCGTTCGGAGGGACCGCGGCGAAGTAGCGCCCGCAGGCGGGCGAGCAGCTCTCCGAAATCGAACGGCTTGACCAGGTAGTCGTCGGCGCCGGCGTCGAGCCCCTTGATGCGGTCGCTCACGGAGTCACGCGCGGTCAGCATCAGGACCGGCATCGAGAGTTCCCGGTGACGCAGCTCGTCGCAGACCGCGAAGCCGTCGGGGCCGGGCAGCATCACGTCGAGCACCACGGCGTCGTAGTCGTAGACATCCGCCTGCCGGAGCGCTTCGTCTCCCGTCGCTGCGAGGTCGACTGCGTAGCCCTCACGTTGGAGACCGCGCTGAAGAGCGCCGGTCAGCTTGACATCGTCTTCGACCAGAAGCACTCGCATCGCAACGACCATAAACGCTATTTGCCGAGACTGAAACGATCCTGAGAGCCCGATCTAGGTTTTCCGAGTGCCGGCTTCGGTACAAAAGGTCCCCCGGACAAGGCACGTAGATAGCAAGCGAAAACATCATGGCTGCACTGCGGCGGGACCTACAGGCCCGCTCGGAGGGCGGCGCCGGGCTCGCGGAGCTCCTCTCGTATCTGAAGGGGAAGAACCGCCGACTCGGCCCCCGGAGGCTTTCGGACGAGCAGTTCGACGAGCTCTCGCTCTACTGCTGGGCGCTCCAGGCGGGAAACCCCAAGGGTCTCCTGTGGGGCCGGGCGCGCGAGCTGTGGGGTGGCTCGCGGTTAGGGCCTCCGCGTGCAGGCCAGGGCTCGAGCCGCCGCCCGCGGCGCCGCGCTACGGGATAAACAGCCGGTCGGCCCGGCACAAGACCCTCGGTAGCATCCGAACGATGCCGCTGCCGTGGGCGGAGCCCTTCGCGGCTGCGCTGAATCTCAGAGACGAACCGGGCCTGGTGTTGCTCGAGAGCAGGCCCGGCTTCGGCGCGCTCGGCCACCGCTCGTTCCTCGCCGTGCGGCCCGGCGAGATAGCGGCCCGCGGCCTTGCCGACCTCGAGCGCCTCGACGGCGGCTGGTGGGCGGGATGGCTCTCCTACGACCTCGGTCGCCAGATCGAGCAACTGCCCTCGCTCGCCGAGGACGACCTCGGCCTGCCGCCCCTCGCGCTCGGCCGCTATGACGCCTGGCTCGAGTTCGACCACGACCGGCGCACGGTTGCGCTGCGCGGCGACGGCAGCGGTGCGCATCTCGTCCAGGCGCTCCGGGCAAGCTCGCCGGCACCCCAGCTGCAGCCGCTCGCGCGATGGGAGAGCTCCCTGCCGCGCCCCCGCTACGAGCGCGCGGTCGAGCGGGCGATCGACTACATCCGCGCGGGCGACGTGTTTCAGGTGAACCTGTCCCAGCGGCTGGCGTCCGCGTGGCACGGAGACGCGTTCGCGCTCTATGCCCGGCTGCGCGAAACGAGCCCCGCGCCGTTCATGGCGCTCGTGAGGCTCGGCGGCGCCGACATCGTCTCGGCCTCGCCGGAACGGTTCCTCGCGGTCCGCGGCGACCGGATCGAGACGCGCCCGATCAAGGGCACGCGCCCGCGCGGCCAGGACCCCGCGGCGGACGCGCGGCTGGCGGCGGAGCTCCGGGCGAGCGAGAAGGACCGCGCCGAGAACGTGATGATCGTCGACCTCGCGCGCAATGACCTCGGCCGCGTGGCGCGCTACGGCAGCGTCGCCGTCGAACAGCTCTTCGGCCTGGAGGCTCATCCCGGTGTGCATCACCTCGTCTCGACCGTGAGCGCGCGGCTGCGGCCGGAGATCGGCGCAGCCGAAATCGTGCGGGCGACCTTCCCGCCCGGCTCGGTGACGGGGGCGCCGAAGGTGCGAGCGCTCGAGATCATCGACGAGCTCGAGCCGGTCCGGCGCGGCCCGTACTGCGGCGCGATCGGCTGGATCGAGCCGGGCGGCGACCTCGAGCTCTCGGTCGCGATCCGGACCTTCGTGGCGGCGGAGCAGCGCCTGCACCTGCATGTGGGCGGAGCGGTGACGGCGGACTCGGATCCCGCCGACGAGTGGCGCGAGACGATGCACAAGGCGGCGCGGCTGCTCGACGCCGCGGGCGGCACGCTCGCAGCCGAGCGGGCGCCGACGGCCGCACCCGCGTGAAGGTCTGGCTCAACGGGCAGCTCGTGGACGACGAGGCGGCCTGTGTGTCGCCCGCCGACCACGGTCTGCTGGTCGGCGACGGCGTGTTCGAGACGCTCCGCTGCTACGCGGGCGTGCCGTTCGCGCTCGAGGACCATCTCGAGCGGCTCGAGGAAGGCGCAAGGGCGCTCTTGCTCGAGCCTCCCGCGCGCGAGCGGCTCGTGGAGGCGGCCCATGCGGTGATCGAGGCGAACGTGCTCGGCGACGCGCGCATGCGGATCACGCTCACGAGCGGCGCCGGACCGCCGGGGCTGCTGCGCGGCGGCGGCGAGCCGACGGTGCTCGTCACCGCCCAGCCGCTCGCGCCATGGCCGCCGACGGCGAGCGCGATCGTCTCGAAGCTGCGCCGGGACCAGGACAGCCCGGTGGCGGGCGTGAAGACGATCTCGCTCGTGGAGAGCGTGATGGCGCTGAGCGAGGCGCGTGCGAGCGGCGCGGCCGAGGCGATCCTCCTGAACCGGCGCGGGGACGTGTGCGAGGCCACCACCGCGAACGTGTTCTGTGTCCGCGACGGCCGGGTCGCGACCCCGTCCGTTGCCTCGGGCTGCCTGGCGGGGATCACGCGTGGCTGCGTGCTCGAGCTCTGCGCGGACCTGAGGCTGCCCGCACTCGAGACGGAGCTTCCCGCGGCAGCGCTGCAGGAGGCCGATGAGCTCTTCCTCACCTCGTCCACGCGCGAGGTCCAGCCTCTCGTGGAGCTCGACGGGCGCCCCGTGGGCATGGGTGCGCCGGGCGAGATCACGGCCCGCCTGGCGGATGCCTACCGCGAGATGGTGCTAGCGAAGCTCGACGTCGAGTAGCTCCTCGAGCCGCGCGAGCGTCTCGTCGGCGCCGCGGTGGAGCACGGCCACCATCCCGACCGCCTCCGCGCCCTCGCAGTTCTCGCGCAGGTCGTCCACGAACACGCATCGCGCGGCGGCCAGGCCGACCCGCTCGGCGCCGAGCTCGAAGATCTGCGGCTGCGGCTTGTGCAGGCCGACCTCGCCGGAGATCACGACGCCGTCGAAGAGCTCGTCGAACAGGGAGCGGTCGTAGCGGCCCCGTCCCCAGGAGTTGGAGATCATGCCGGTCTTGATGCCCGCCCGGCGGGCGCGGCGCAGCGCCTCGAACATCGGCTCCTCGGGCTCCATGCCGCCGAAGAGGCGATCGATCAGTCCTTCGTAGCGGTCGGGCGCGATCCCCAGCAGCGGGCCGAACTCCGCCGAGAACGATGTCCTCGTCGAGCTCCCCGGTCTCGAGCCGCCGCAGCAGCGCGAGCGCCTGCGGGTCCTCGCGGAAGAGCTTCTTGACCAGCTCCCGGTCGAGGCCCTCCGCGTCGCAGAAGGCGCGGAAGCTCTCCCAGACGTTGGTGGTGAGGACGCCGCCGTAGTCGACGAGCAGCCCCTGCAGGCCGCTCACGTGCTGGGTGCCGGCATCCGGCTGATCTCGTAGGCGGCCTCTGCCAGCCGCGGCACGCCTTCGTCGAAGGTCTTGAGCCACGGGTCGTCGGTCGTGCCGGCGAGCACGCGCTTGTAGTTGCCCTCCATGAACACGGCAGCTTTCCAGAGCGCGAGCGTCTGGTACCAGCGCAGGCTCGACATCGAGCGTCCCGTGCGCTCCTCGTAGTGGGCGACCAGCTCGTCGCGCGTCGGGAATCCCTCGCGCCGCGTGACCGGCGACAGCGAGGCGAACATGGTCTCCTCGGGATCCCCGGGCTGCAGCCAGGTGACGGTCAGGTAGCCGACGTCCGCGAGCGGGTCGCCGATCGTGGACAGCTCCCAGTCGAAGATCGCGATCACCCGGGCGGGCGGCTCGTTCGCGACCATCGTGTTGCCCAGGCGGTAGTCGCCGTGCACGATCGTCGCCGCGGGCGACTCCGGCATGTTCGCGGCAAGCCACTCGCCGACCTGCTGCACCCGGGGCAGCTCGCGCGTCTTGTTGTGCTCCCAGAGGCCGGTGAAGCGCCGCAGCTGGCGCTCCAGATAGCCGGTCGGCTTGCCGTAGCCCTCGAGGCCGCACGCGCGCCAGTCGACCTCGTGGACCTCGGCGAGCGTGTCGACCAGGTCGAGACCCATCCGCCGTCGCTGCTCGGGCGTGTCGAGATCCGCCGGGATCTCGTTCGTGATGACGGTGCCGACGCAGTACTCCATGAGGTAGAAGGGCGCCCCGATCACGCTCTCGTCGTCGCACGCCAGCAGCGTCCGGGGCACGCGCGCGTCGGTCTCCTTGATCGCGTCGAGCAGCCGCCACTCGCGCAGGACGTCGTGTGCGCTCGGCGGCAGCGGGCGGTCGGGGCGGCCGGCGCAGGACGAAGCGCTGCTCACCGCGCGTGACGAGGTAGGTGATGTTCGAGTGCCCCTCGCCGATTCGCTCCAGCGCGATCTCGCCGCCGTGACCCGGGCAGGTGCTCGGCGAGGTAGCGCTCGAGGCTCTGCGCGGATGATCAGCGGCGGCAGCTCCAGCCGCTCCGCCTCCTCCGGGGTCTCGGCGATTTCAGTGGTTCTGACGGTCAATCGCGTGGTCGAGCTCACCGAGATGTTCGATGTTCGCGCGGTCCTCCGGGTCGTCGCTGGCGGCCGTCGCGAACCAGCCGTCGAGGATCTCCCCGAGCAGGGCGTCCGAGGTGCCGCGCAGGCTGAGCGCGAGCACGTTCGCGTCGTTCCACGTGCGCGCGCCCGCGCGCCGTCTCCGCATCGGCGCAGAGCGCCGCACGCACGCCGGGCACCTTGTTCGCGGCGATCGACGCGCCCGTGCCGGTCCAGCAGCACACGACGCCCTGATCGGCGGCGCCGGCCACGACGTCGCGCGCCGCGCGCTCGGAGGCCCAGGCCCAGTCGCTGCGTTCGCCTTCGGCCAGCGCGCCATGCACGATCGGCTCGTGTCCGCGCTCCTTCAGCTCCTCGACCACCCTCCGCGCGAGCGGCGTGTCCATGTCGCTCGAGACCGCGACCTTCATCGCGGGGCAGGATATCCGCGACGCTCCTCGGGGACGCGGCGCAGCCGGCCCGGCAGGAGCGGCATCGCGATTCGCCTGACCCACTCGCGCGAGCCGGTCAGGACCGCGGCCCGCACCGGATCCCAGGCGAGCCCGTACTCGCGCCTCAGCCGCGGGGGCATGAGGCTCGTGGTGACGAGGTTGACTGCCTCCATCGCCGGGCGAAGCGGAAGCGGCACGGGCGGGTGGAGCACGGTGCGCGCGATCTCGCGCGCCGTGTCGGTGACGCAGATCTCGTCGCTGTCGAGCATCTCCGCGACGTAGGCGCGGAAGTCGCGGAGCGTCGGCGGCATCACCTCCGGCGGCGTGCCGAACAGCTCGCCGCAGGTCTTCATGTCCTCGTAGTAGGCCTGCTGCTCCTGCTCGCGCAGCCTTCCGACCCACTGCGAATGGACCAGCAGGGCGGAGTCCACCAGCGTCGCGTGCACCCACAGGAGGAGCGCCGGGTCGAGCGCCGTGTATCGGGTCCCCGCTGGGAATGGGCCCATCGGGCTCGCGAGCGTGCCGTTCACCTTGGTGTGCATCGCGCGCACGCGGGCGGCTGCGCGGTCGGCCTGCGCACGGTCCCCGAACACGACCGCCCAGACGGCGTCCATCGTGCCCGCCAGCCGCTTCCAGGGATCCTCGCGGTAGCCGGAGTGCTCGGCTACGCCCGCCGCGACGAGCGGATGCGCGACCTGCAGCAGCAGGGCACGGCCGCCCCCGAGCAACAGTGCGAGCTCGCGCCCGATGCGCCAGATCGCGTCGTCGGGGGTGAAGTAGCCGGCGTCAGGCGGGTGAGACGGGCTGACGGTCATAGCATTGAGCGAAATGGTGATCGGCGAGCGGTTCGCGTGGTGCCACATGCAGAAGACGGGCGGCGACGTGACGCTCCAGCTCTTCCAGCTGTTCCCCGAGCTGATCGTCCACGCCGACCCGCGCAACACGCAGGCCAAGCATGCGACGTTCGCAGAGCGCGAGCAGGAGATCCGGGGCAAGCTGCTCGCGTGCAACCTCCGGCGCCTCCCGGCCTGGATGCTGAGCTGGGACCAGCACCACTCGCAGCTCCGGCTCCCTGCGCCCCGACGGCCGCCCCGCCCTGATGAGCTCGCCACAGCAGATGGCCGAGGTGTCGCGCGGCGATCGCCTGCTCGCCAACTTCACGGACGGCGGCCGCTTTCGGATCGACCGGTGGCTCCGGATGGAGCACATCGGCGAGGACTTCATCGCTTTCGCATCCGAGCTCACCGACCTCACGGAGGGCCACCGGCACAGCATCGCCGCCTACCCGCGCGTGAACGTGCTCGACTACGACCACGAGCTCGATCACTGGTTCACGCCCGCGCAGGTGCGGTTGATGTACGCGAACAATCCGGTCTGGGCCGCGCTGGAGGAACGCGTGTACGGCGACCTGGCGCTCTGGACTGATCTCAGGCGATCCACCGTGGCTCGCGCCACCGCACGTCGTCGCCCTCGCTGACCATCGGTGCCCAATAGCGGCAGCCCTCGAAGAAGTAGTGCGTGACCTGGCTGTGGCGGCTGCGGGAGCGGTCTTGCTGAGGAGCGCCGCCGTGCAGGAGGTTCGCGGCCCACACGAGCGCCTGCCCCTTGTCGAGCGTCCCGTAGCGGGGCTCGAGGCCCTCGTCCGCGATCAGCCGGTCGATGTGCTGCTCGTAGGCGCCGTAGTTGCTCTCGCTTGCCTCGAGACCGGCGTCGGCCATCGTCACGAACGGCAGCTTGTGGCTCCGGGGTAGAACACGACGGGGCCGTTCTCGCTGTCGATGTCCTCGAGCGCCACCCATACACCGCACATGAAGCCCTCCGGCTTCGAGTTGAAGTGCAGCGCATCCGAATGCGCCTTCTGTTGCGAGCCGATGCGGAAGTTGATGGTCTGGAACGGCAACGGCCGGCGGCCGTAGAGATCCTCGAGCAGGGCCAGCACCGGCGGGGCGAGCGCGAGCGCCTTGACGCACTCGTCGATCTTCCACGCGTCCTGGATCCGGTTGCGGTAGTAGACGACGCCGTCGCGCTCGTGCAGCGGCTTTCCGTAGAGGTGCGCGAGCGCTTCGACGATCCCGTCGAGCACCGCGTCGGGCGCAACCGGCTCCTCGATCACGAGGTAGCCGTCGCGCTCGAATTGCTCCTGCCGCGCCGCTGCTCCCCCTCGGTTTCCTTGTTCGCTGCTGGTCGCCTCCACGCCCACCTCCCGCGGCGACCGTACCATCTGCCGTTGTGGCCCGCCCGGGACATCGCACGCGACATGGCGGTCGCAGCTCACCGTCGGGCGGCGTCCTCGGTCGGGGCGATGGCACCGCCATCGCTCCCTCCCTGCGTCCTTGCCCGACGGCGCCTGCGCCTCGCCATCTCACGCGCAATGTCCCCGGACGGGCCACCGATTACGATGGTGATCGGAGAGCGATTTGCCTGGGGGCACCTGCAAAAGACGGCCGGCGACGCGACGCTCGGCCTGTTTCGCCTGTTCCCGGAGCTGGTCGTCTACTCGGATCCCAGGAACGTGGAGGCCAAGCACGCTTCGTTTGCGACCCGCGCGGCAGACGTCGACGGCAAGCTGCTGGCCTCCAACTTCCGCCGGCTCCCGGATTGGACGCTCAGCTGGGCGCAGCACCGCGCCCGCTATGCCACGCGACCCGGACGGCAAGCCGGTGCCGATGAACTCGCCGCACCAGATGGCGGAGGTGCCCCGCGCCGACAAGCGTCTCGCGATCCTCACCGACGACGGGCGCTACCACGTCGACCGCTGGATCCGGATGGAACGGCTGACCGACGACTTCATCGCCTTCGTCTCGGAGCTGACCGAGGTCTCCGAGTCCGACCGCGAGCAGATCGCGGCGCTCGGGCCGGTCAATGCGCTCGAGTACGACCACGACGTCTCCCACTGGTTCACGCCGGAGCAGATCCGTCGCCTGTACCGCAACAACCCGCTGTGGGCATCCGTCGAGGAGCGCCTCTACGGTGACCTGGCGCTGCTCGACTGAATGACCGATCCCCGCACCCAGATGAACGACGAGACGGCCGCGTCGCAGACCGAGCCGGCGGGCGGGGCAGCGCCCGACCCCACCAGCGCGAGCGACATCAAGTACTACCAGCACTCCGCGTTCGCGAGCCTGCTGACCGCCGAGGCCACCCGCCGTGCCCGCCGCGCCCGCCGCGAGGCGGTCGCGCTGATCCCGATCGTGGTGGGAGTCGTGCTGCTCTGGATCTACCGGGAGGACATCTTCGGCACCGACACCCCGGTGCGGATCGCCGTCGCGATCCTGCTGGCGGCGATCGGCTGGCGCTTCGCCCGGGACATCGGGCGCGTTCTCGGCCCGCGGCTTCTCGGTCGCTTCGACCCCGGCACGGCCTCGACCATCAGCTTCCTCGTCCAGCTCGTGACGCTGCTGGTGGTGGTGATCGTGGCGCTGCGGTTCATGGACATCGAAGCGCGCGCGATCGCGGTCGGTGGCGCGCTCACGGCCGTGGTGCTCGGCCTCGCCGCGCAGAGCACGCTCGGCAACGTGATCGCGGGCCTCGTGCTGATCGGCTCGCGGCCGATCCGCGTGGGCGAGCGCGTGCGCCTCCAGGGAGGCACGCTCGGGACCGTCGTGGAAGGCACGATCGGCAGCGTCGGGCTCGTCCACACGACAGTTGCACGCGGCAACGGCCAGCTGCTGGTCCCGAACAGCGCCGTGCTCAGCGCCACCGTCGTCCCGCTGCGCGACCCGGCCGGCGTGAACGTGCTCGCACGGCTGCGCCAGGGCGTGAAGCCGTCAGACCTGCAGCGGCTGCTGGAGCAGCACGTGAGCACGCCCACGCGCGATCGTCCCGACATCACGCTCGAGCAGATCTACGCCGACGGCGCGGTGGTGCGGATCGCCGCCACCCCGGTGGTGGACGCCGACGGCGGCCGGCTCGCGGACGAGATGCTCGCCGTCGTAGGCGACGTGGCGGCTGACGCCTCGTAAGCCGGCGACCGGCTGCTCTCACTGGACGTATGTTCGGATCGCTGCGCGGGTCCGTCGGGCACAAGCGTCAGTGTTCGTCAGGAATCGAGTGAGGAGGATCGATCGTGCGCAGTAGACGGATTCGGTGGTTGGCCGCTGGCGTGGCATGCATGGTGCTTGCGGGCACGATGGCCGCGACCGGCGCGGCAAAACCGGCTGTCGAATCCGCCGCCAGCGCCGCGGCGAGCCTGAAGAAGGCGCTCAAGCTCGGCAAGAGCGCCGACAAGAGGTCGAAGAACGCGCTCAAGATCGCCAAGCGTGCCGACAAGCGCGCGGCGGCCGCCGACGGCAAGGCGGGCCCGCCGGGCCGGCCGGCCCGCAGGGCGCCGCCGGGTCGAACGGGGCGGCCGGGTCGAACGGAGCCGGGGGCGCCATCGGCGCGACCGGTCCTCAGGGTGCGACCGGAGCCACCGGTCCGCAGGGCACGGTTGGGCAGTGGGCGGTCATCGAGGCGACCGGCAGCGGCGCGAATCTCGTCGTGGAACCGCCGCGGGCCAAGGCCGGCTCGGGAACGGCACCTTTTATGTCTCGTTCGCCCCGACAGACATCACTGGTTGTGCCTACATCGCCACGGTCGGCAGCATCACCAACCAGAGATCCGCCGCCGCTCTACGCGACGGTTCAGCAGCGGTACCGGCCAACCGACCGATCTCGTGCGTGCAGGTCCTTCAATCGAAGCCGGCGACCTCACCGACCCCGGCTCGGGCAACGGCTTCCACGTAGCCGTGCTCTGCTAACCGCGCTCAGGCCGCGGCGCGGGCCGGGATGCTCCTTCGCCCAGGCGACGATGTTCTTCGAGTCGGAGATGACCTCGCCGTCGTCGGTGACGAGCACCGGCACGGTCGTCTTGCCGGTCAGCTTCTTGACCTCGCGGCGCCCGCTCGTCGGGTTCATGAAGTCGGGCAGGACGCCCCACCCGTAGGACTTCACGACCTCCGGGTCGTACCCGGCCTCCGTCAGCGCCTTGTAGGCGTTGCCGCACGGATGGCCTCCCGGGCGCGGCGTGGTCGTGAACGTGCCCCAGCAGACGTAGAGCTTCATTGCGCCGCCTCTCCGATCCGCGAGCCGCAGGCGCTGCAGCGCCACGGCGATCTTCTCGGCCCGGCTGCCCGTCGCCGGCAGGACGCCGATCTGCTGCGCCATCCCGCGTGCGTCGAAGAAGCCGGCGTAGTTGCAGACGAGGCCGTCGCGAAGCTCGAGCAGGTCGACTCCGTCCGACTCGACCCGCCGCCCGGTGGGAGCGAAGCCGGGGTCCGCCGGCCCCAGCATGGTGCCGGTCACCCGCCAGTGACAGGCGAGCTTGGTGCCGTCGAAGGAGCAGTACGGCCCCTCGGGCCAGGTGAACTCGAGATCGGGAAAGGTCCGCCAGACGGACTCCAGATAGGTGCTGACGGCCGCCTTGCCCCGCTCGGGCTGCTCGGTCAGGGGATCGTCCCAGAGCACGTCCTCCGTACAGAGCGCGGTCACCTCCTCGGGGCGCCGCGTGTTCCAGGCGATCTGCCACCGTTCGGCGAAGTCCCGCGCAAAATCTTCGCTGAGCGGGACCTGCCCGCCGTGTTTCGACTGCATCCCGTACGGCCATTTGCACCCTCCTTCAAGTTTGCCTGGTTAGCTTAGGGAGGATGCGCTCCCTGACCGCTGCCTGGCCGGACCCTGCCTCGCTCGGGTCGAGCCTCGACGCCTTCTTCAACGCGGTCGAGCTCGTTCTTCTCGAACCTGGCGGCCGTCCAGTGGGGCGCGCTGGCGGTGGCGCTCCTGCTTCCAGCTCGGCCACCTGCTGTGCCGCAGCCGGGCCTGGTTCAACACGCTGCGCGCCGCGTACCCGAACGAGCCGCATCCAGTGGCGCCGGATCGCGGGGTCCTACGTCGCGGGCGTCGGCGTCAACAGCATCCTTCCCGCCCGCGCCGGGCGACGTCACGAAGATCTACCTCGCCAAGCAGAGCGTCCCGAACTCGACCTATCCGGCCGTCACGTCGTCGTTCTTCGTCGACTCGGTGTTCGACACGCCCGTGGGCCTGCTGGTGCTCCTCTTCGCGATCGCGCACGGGGGCGCTGCCGAGCCTCGACCTGCTGCCGAGCCTGCCCGCGTTCGACCTCGCCTTCTGGGCGGACCACCCGCGCTTCGCTCCTCTTCACGATCACGTTCGTGACGCTCGGGCTGCTGGTCCTGTACGCGGTGCTGTCGGTGCGCGCGGTGGTGTTCTGGAACCGGATCAAGCAGGGTGTCGTGATCCTCACCGACTTCCGCCGCTACCTGCGGCAGGTCGCGAGCTGGATGGCGGCCGGATGGCTGCTGCGGTTCGCCTGCTTCTGCTTCTTCCTCGAGGCGTTCAACATCGGCGGCTCGGTCCAGAACGTGCTGCTCGTGATGAGCGTGCAGGCGCTCTCCACGCTCACGCCGTTCACGCCCGGCGGCGCGGGCGCCCAGCAGGCGCTGCTGGTCTACGTGTTCCGGGACGTCGCCCCGAGGAGCTCCGTGCTCGCCTACAGCGTCGGCCAGCAGATCGCGCTGGCGGCCTTCAACGTGCTCTGCTCGCTGGTCGCGATCTTCCTGATGGTGCGCACGCTCGAGCATCCGCAGCGTCGTCCGGCTGGGCCGCGAGGAGAAGCGGGAGGCTGAGCGGAGCCGCCTAGGCCAGGCCCTCGCGCGCCTCGCGCACGAGCGTCACGGCCTCGGGGAAGATCATGCGGATCGCGTCGCGGACCTGAGTCGCCTGCTCGTCCGGCGCTGCCGGAGAGGTCGAGTCGAGTGGATCGCCGCGACCGTCATGTCGACCGCCAGCTTGATCGCGTTGTCGGCCCAGGCGACCCGCTGGGCGCCCTGCATCTGCTCCGCGAACTCGGCCAGCCGGCGCTGCAGGTCGTCGGGATCGCCGAACAGGCCGCCGAATGGGTTCTCGCCTTCCATGCAGGGGATTGTAGGCCGCGGCGAGCTCGAGCCGGATAAGCTCCCGCGCGACGTGGCGCTCCCACCTCCGCAGCCCGGCTCGACCGCTCTCATCACGGGCGCTTCGAGCGGCATCGGCGAGGAGTTCGCGCGCCAGCTCGCCGCCCGCGGGCACGGAGTCTTCCTGGTCGCGCGCCGCGAGGACCGGCTGCGCGCGCTGGCCGACGAGCTCGAGCGCGCTGCACGGCATCCGCGCGGAGGTGATCGCCTGCGACCTCGAGGACGCGCAGGCCGTCGAGGCGCTTCCGGGCAAGGTGGCCGAGCGCGGACTCGACGGTCGAGGTGCTCGTCAACAACGCCGGGCTTCACGACCGTCGGCGACGTGCACGAGAACCCGGACCGGCAGCTCGGCATGGTGCGCGTCAACTGCGAGGCGCTGGTCGCGCTCACGTCGGCCTTGCTGCCCGGCATGACCGAGCGCGGTCGCGGCGCGGTGATCCAGGTCGCCTCGGTCGCGAGCTTCCAGCCGATCCCGGTGCAGGCCGTCTATGCGGCGACGAAGGCGTTCGTGCGGAGCTTCAGCGAGGCCGTGTCCTCGGAGCTGAAGGGCACCGGCGTGACGATGACGGCGCTCTGCCCCGGCCCGGTCGCGACCGAGTTCGTCGAGGCGGCGGGCTTCAAGAAGCGAGATCGCCGGGCCCGTCCTTCGTCTGGTCGACGCCCGAGGACGTCGCGAAGGCCGGGATCGAGGGCGCCGACAAGGGCAAGCGCGTCGTGATCCCGGGCATCGGCAACCGCGCCAGCGCGTGGTTCGGCCAGCACGGCCCGCAGTCGATCGTGCTCGGCCCGATGGCGAGCGCCTACCGGCGCGTGATCGGCGAGTAGCGCCGCCTTACGGTCGCGTCAGGCCCGCTGCCGCGAGCGCCTCATCGCGGTTCCAGTGGATCTCGAACCGCGCGATCTTGCCGTCGCGCATGACCACCACGTTGGCTCCCTTGGCGTCGATCGGCACGCTGCTTTCCTTGCCGCGCGCCGTCAGGCGCACGAACACGACATACACGCCCTCCGCGGCGCCATCGAGGATCTCCACGTCCTCCGTGCGGAAGTCCTGCCATGCGCTGAGGAAGTCGAACCAGCCTTCTCGCACCCCCTCCGGTCCCCGGTAGGTTCGTGGCTCCGGGCCCGACAGTCACGAACTCGACGTTCGCAGTGAACATGTCGGCACGGGTGAACTGGCCGCGTGCCCACTCCGAGTACGCGTCGCGCAGCAACTGGATGTCTCGGCTCGGTCGCCGATCGACCTCAGGGTACGAAAAGGGCCCGGCTTGCGCCGGGCCCTTTCGAACAACTGAGCGGTCGTCCCGCAGAGCCGTTCCTTACATCATGTCCGGCATACCGCCGCCGGGCATGCCGACCGGCTCCTTCTCCGGGATCTCCGCCACCACGCACTCGGTCGTGAGGATGTTCTTCGCGATCGAGGCGGCGTTCTGGAGCGCCGAGCGGGTCACCATCGTGGGGTCGATGACGCCGGCCTTGACGAGGTCGGTGTACTCGCCGGTGGCGGCGTTGAAGCCCCAGCCCGGCTTCTTCGAGCTCGCGCATCTTGGCGACCACGACCGAGCCCTCGAGGCCGCGCGTTCTCGGCGATCTGGCGGATCGGCTCCTCGAGCGCGCGCAGCACGATCCGCGCGCCGGTGCGCTCGTCCGGGTCCTCGTAGCCGTCGAGGTCGATCGCCTCCGTCGGCGTTCAGGAGCGCGACTCCGCCGCCCGGCACGATGCCCTCCTCGAGCGCCGCCCGGGTCGCCTGCAGCGCGTCCTCGACGCGGTGCTTGCGCTCCTTCATCTCGGTCTCGGTGGCCGCGCCGACCTTCACGACCGCGACGCCGCCGGCGAGCTTCGCCAGCCGCTCCTGCAGCTTCTCGCGGTCGAAGTCGGAGTCGGTGGTCTCGATCTCCTGCTTGATCTGCTTGATGCGGCCCTTGATCGCGTCGGGGTCGCCGGCGCCGTCGATGATCGTCGTCGTGTCCTTCGCGACCACGACCTTGCGGGCCTGGCCGAGCTGGCTGAGCTGGGTGTTCTCCAGCTTCAGGCCCATCTCCTCGGTGATCACCTCGCCGCCGGTCAGGATCGCGATGTCCTCGAGCATCCGCTTGCGGCGGTCGCCGAAGCCGGGCGCCTTGACCGCGACGCTGGTGAAGGTGCCGCGCAGCTTGTTCACGACGAGCGTCGCGAGCGCCTCGCCCTCGACGTCCTCGGCGATGATCAGCAGCGGCTTGCCGCGACTGCATCACCTGCTCGAGCACCGGCAGCAGGTCGCGCACGGCGCCGATCTTCTGGTTGGCGATCAGGATGTAGGGATCGTCGAGGACGGCCTCCATGCGGTCCTGGTCGGTGACCATGTAGGGCGAGATGTAGCCCTTGTCGAACTGCATGCCCTCCGTGAACTCGAGCTCCATGCCGAAGGTCTGGCCCTCCTCGACGTTCACGACGCCGTCCTTGCCGACCTTGTCGATCGCGTCCGCGATCACGTTTCCGATCTCCTCGTCGCCGGCCGAGATCGCCGCGACGCGCGCGATCTGGTCCTTGCCGGAGATCTCCTTCGACTGCTTGTCGCGCAGGTGCTCGACGACCTGCTCGACCGCGTTCTCGACGCCGCGCTTCAGCGCCATCGGGTTCGCGCCGGCGGCGACGTTCTTCATGCCCTGCCGGACCATCGCCTGGGCCAGCACCGTCGCGGTGGTGGTGCCGTCGCCCGCGACGTCGTTGGTCGCCGTGGCGACCTCGCGCACGAGCTGGGCGCCCTGGTTCTCGAAGACGTCCTCGACCTCGATCTCACGCGCGATCGTGACGCCGTCGTTGGTGATCGTGGGCGCGCCGAACTTCTTGTCGAGCACGACGTAGCGGCCCGTGGGGCCGAGCGTCACCTTCACGGCGTCAGCGACTGCGTTGACGCCCGCCTCGAGCGACCGGCGCGCATCCTCGTTGTACTTCAGTTCCTTGTGTGCCATTCGTACTCCTTAACCCTCGACCTTGGCCAGCACATCCGACTCGCGAAGGACGAGCAGGTCCTCGCCGTCGACGGTGATCTCGGTGCCGCCGTACTTGCTGTAGAGGACCTCGTCGCCCTCGGAGACGTCGAGCGGGATGCGCTTCTCCCCGTCCTCGTCCCACTTGCCGTCTCCGACGGCGAGCACCTTGCCCTTCTGGGGCTTCTCCTTGGCGGTGTCGGGGAGGACGATGCCGCTTGCGGTCGTCTCCTCCTCGTCCACCGGCCGGACGACCACACGGTCGCCCAGAGGCTTGAGTTTCATAGGCCGACCTCCTGGTGAGCGGACACTTGTCTATTTGCGGTTTCGGCTCCTCCAGGCGGACCTGCGGAGCCTCGTTGGCACTCTAGCAGGGAGAGTGCCAAGCGCCGGCCCAGGATGCACGGATGCGCCGCCGCCTGACAGCGGTGTTGCTTCGAGGCTGTTATCAGGCCGGGCGGTGCCCGTTTCCGGGCAGTCCCTGGCGAGCGGTGCTCTCGATCACCTGCGAGAAGCGGATCACGGTGACGAAGTCCTCGGGCGAGATCTCACGGCCGTAGATCTGCTCGAGGAAGTGGATCGTGTCCTCGACGCGGCGGAACTCGGGGTTGTCGTGCTCGATGTCGCGCGGCGACAGCTCGCGCACGCGCTTGACCTCGACGTCGTCGATCACCGCCGTGAAGACCTTCTCGCGGGGCTCGTGGCGGTATCCGACCGTGATCCAGACGAGCTGGCCGCGCCGGTACTTCATGCTCTTGTCGCCCAGCCTGATCGTGGCGGTCTTGCGGCCCCGCTTGAGCTGGTCCACGAAGACCGGCGAGTAGAAGTTCAGGACGTACAAGGGCAGGGAGGGGTCGAACGGCATGCGAGCGGGCGGGCAGTCCCGGGTAGCTCAGTATATGTACCGATGCAGCGCAGAAGGGTCGTGGACGACTATTCGTCCACGCTTGGTGGTCAGCACCCCGGCCCGCTGCAGTGTCGCAAGAAACCGGCTCGCGGCCTCGCGCGAAGTGCCCGCCAGCTGGGCGAGGTCCGCCTGGGTGGAGCGCACCACCACCTCGGCGGTCGGGTCGCCCGGCCCCGACGACCCGGCACGCGTGCCCGGTCTCGACCAGCTCCACCAGGACGCCGGCGACCCGGCTCGAGACCTTCTGGAACGACTGCCGCGAGATCCGCGCGTTGGTCTCCCGGAGCCGCTCCGCCAGCGCTCCGAGCAGCTTCACGGCGATCTCCGGATGCTCGTTCAGCAGGCGCTTGAGGTCGCCGGCGAGGATCGCCACGGCCCGCACGTCGTCGACCGCCTCGACCGTCGCCGAGCGAACCTCGCCGTCGAACATCGCAAGCTCGCCGAAGATCTCGCCCGGGCCGAGGTTCGTGAGCGTGATCGCGCGGCCGTCGGCGTGCTGGCGGACGACCCGCGCCGTGCCGGAGCGCAGGATGTAGCAGGTGTCGCCTGGGTCTCCCTCGCGCAGGATGATCGACCCCGCCGGGTAGCTCCGGGGCACGGCGACGCGGGCGATCTTTTCGAGCTCCTCCGCCGACAGCTCCGAGAACAGCGAAACCCGGCGCAGGAGCGCGACCGTCGCTTCCGCCGGCGATCTCCGCGCGCGCACCCCCATTTGCAGGGAAAGTATCTCAGCGCCGCAGGGTGGACCGTGCACCGGAAAGAAGAGGGCCGGGACCTTGCGGCCCCAGCCCCCTCTCCGCGCGGCGGTCCTTGCCGCGCTAGCTCGTGCGCTGCAGGCGGCGCACCATCCGCGAGGCGGCGAGGCCGCCGGCGGCGGTGAGCGCGATCAGCCAGCCGGCGAGGCTGAGCTCGATCGGGTTGCCGACCTCGCGACCGATCGCCTGGAGCGGCGTCGGCGACTTGTGGCCGCCACCCGGCGTGCTCAGCGCCTCGCCGCCGGTGACCGGCCGCGAGTGCTTGCGGATCGACCGCGCGGTGCTCCCGTGCTTCACCTTGGGAGCGTGGACGCGGGCCTCCCCGCTTGCCTTGCCGGCGCGACGGGAGAATCCCGTCACGGACGACTCGGCGCGGCGCGGGCTCGCCTGGCCCTCGGCCTCGAGCTCGAACTGGCCCTTGCGGCGCTGGTCGACGTACGCCGACACGCCGTTGCTGTCCAGCCCGAGGACGACCTCGGAGCGGTCGTTGCCGCTCCGCTGCTTCGCCTCGACCGTCGCGTTCGGGTGCGGCGGGACGCCGCGTGACGTCCTCGACCGAGCCCTTGGACGGGACCTTGACGGGCACCTTGACAGGCACCTTAGGCCGCCCTCGACCTCGGTGCTGCCCGCCGGGCCGCTCACGGAGGTCTCGGTCTGGACCTTGAGGTTCCCCCCGAGGTCCTCGATGCCGCCCGCGACGGCCTGGCCGCCGTTCGCGAGCGTGAGGGCGACGACGCTCGCCCCGAGCGCGATTGCACGTGACTTCATTTCGTGACTCCTTTGAATAGCTGCGAATGTCGCCGGGCGATAGGGCCCCCGGCGCGGCCTTCGTCGAAGCCGCGGCGCAGCTAGCCGGGCGGAACGCCGGGTGAGACGAAGGCGAGACGCCGCAGCGTCGCTCGCCGGAGTCCGGAGCGGCCGAAGACAGAACGGCCGCGAAGCTGTCAGCAGCACGATCAGCGAAGCGACGAGGACAAAGCTGCCCGGGGCGGCGAATGCGCGCGGGCCGGCCGCCGTGCCCGCATCGCCGGGCGCCGGCTCCGGCGCCGGAGTGGCGGCTACGGTGCGCTCGCCCGATTCTGTTGCGACCCGGGCCCGCTTCACGGCTCGCTGTGCGCGAGGAGATGACCGCGGTCGGGCGCGGGGTTGCCGTGGCGGCGCGCGACGTCTCGGGCACGGCCGCGCCCGCCTTCGGAGCGGGTCTTCGTGCTTGGACTCGCAGGTCGCGACTGGGGAGCCGGAGAGGTCTCGACGGCCGGCGCCACGCGAGTCTCGACGTCGCTCGGCCCCCGGACGGCGTCCGTAGCACCGTCCGGGGGCGGCGCGACCACCTCGCGCACGGCGCCCGGCGCCGGAGCGCTCGCTGGGCCGGGCCCTGCCGAGGTCGCTTGCTGAATGACCGGATCGGCGATCTCGGCCGCTCGCTGCTGGACCGGCTGCACCGCGGAAGCGGCGTCGAGCGGACCCTCGGCGGCCGCCGCGGCGGGGCCGAGTGCGAGCGCGAAGAGAGCGGCCGCGATCGCCGCGATTGGGGCTTTGAAGCCTCCCATGACGCCGCCGGGTTTCCTGGCTTTCCCTTTCGGGAAACGCTGATTTCCGACGTGCTACAGCGGCGAAAGGCGCGTGGCCGTCGCCTTCCAGCATGCATCCACCGAGTCGCCGACCCCCAGCGGGAGGCGCTCGAGGGCCGCCTCGGTGACCTCCGCCGCGAGCGGCTGGGGCGTGGCGAGCGCCACGCGAAAGCGGTTTCCGACCGGCGTCACGGAGAGCACGGTGCCGCGCAGGCGGTTCTGGGCCGAGCCATGGGTGGGCGTGCCCGGCGGCTCGAGCGTCACCTCCCAGGGGAACACGCTGGCCGCCGCGCGCCCCCGCACCTCGTCGGTGCTGGTCACCACGCCGCCGCCGTCGAGTGCGACCGTCGTGAGCCCCGCCTGCGCAGGACGGGCGTTTCCTTCCAGCACGCTCGCGCCGAGGAAGTCCGCCACGAACGCGGACGCCGGCCGGGAAGCGAGCTCGCGTGCCCCGCCTCGCTGCACCAGGCGCCCACGATCGATCACCGCCACCTCGTCGCCCAAAAGCGCGGCCTCGGCGAAGTCGTGCGTCACCAGCAGCGCCGGCACGTCCGCCTCCCGGAGCGCCTTGCCAAGCTCCCGCGCCGCGGCGGCCCGCGTGCGGCTGTCGAGTGCGGTGAGCGGCTCGTCCAGCAGCAGAGCCTTCGGGGCCCGGGCGAGCGTGCGGGCCAGCGCCACCCGCTGGCGCTCGCCGCCCGAAAGCGTCGCCGGGGCGAGACTCGGCGAGGTGCGCCACGCCGAAACGCTCGAGCAGCGCCTCCGCCTCGCGGCGGCGGGTCCGCCTGGGAACCTCGGGCAGGGCATAGGCGACGTTCCGCCAGGCACTCAGGTGCGGGAAGAGCGCGTAGTCCTGGAACAGGTAGCCGCAGCGGCGCTGATCGGGAGGGACCCACACGCCGGCGGCGGTGTCGGTCCACACCTCGCCGTCGACCGCGACCCGCCCCTCCTCGGGGCGGACGAGCCCCGCGCACGATACGCAGAAGGGTCGTCTTGCCGGCGCCGGACGGGCCGGCGAGCGCGAGGCACCCCGCAGGCAGCTCGATCGCAAGCGCCAGCTCGAAGTCGCGCAGAGGAACGCGTGCGTCAACGGAGAGCAGGAATACGCACCTCCGCGGGGCCCACGAGCTTCAGGACCAGCAGCAGCGCCGCGCTCACGGCCACGAGCACGGCCGCCAGCGCCAGCGACGCCTCGAAGTCCGTCCGAGCAGCTCGAAGATCGCGAGCGGCGCGGTCTGCGTCACGCCGCGGAAGCTCCCGGCGAACATCAGCGTGGCGCCGAACTCGCCGAGCGCCCGGCCCCAGGCGAGCGCCGCGCCGGTCGCAAGCGACGGCAGCGAGAGCGGAACCGCAACGCGTGCGAAGGTCCGGTGCTCCGGAGCGCCGAGCGTGCTCGACGCCTCCAGCAGCGTCGGATCGAGCGCGCCGAAGGCGGCCGTCGCCTGCCGGAGGTAGAACGGGCTCGCCACGAACACGAGCGCGACCACCACGCCGGCGGTCGTGAGCGGCAGCCGGATGCCGAGATCGTCGAGCGCCGGGCCGATGATCCCGTTGGGGCCCGAGCGCGGCGAGCAGGCCCGACCCCGGCCGCGGCCGGCGGCAGGATCAGCGGCAGCTCGATCAGCGTCAGCACGACTGCGCGGCCGCGGAACGAGCGGGTCGCCAGCAGATAGGCCGCCGGCGTCCCAACGACCAGGATCACCGCCAGGGCCATCAGTGTGGTCTCCAGGCTCAGGCGAAGCGCGTCGACGGAGGCCGGGTCGTCGAGCCGCGCCAACAGCTCGCCTGGGCCGACGTCGACGAAGATCGCCGCGACGGGAAGCGTCAGGAACAGCAGTGTGACCGCCAGCGTCACGAACAGCCCGAATCTGAAGAGGACGCGGATCAAGTGCCGGGAGCGCCGAAGCCGGCATCCTGCAGCGCCTGCTGTCCGGCGCCGGACAGAAGCCCGTCCACGAACTCACGGGCCTCGGTCGGGTTGGGTGCTCCCTTGACCACCGCCGCGCCGTAGGTGACGCGCGGTTGGAGCCGGTTCGGCAGCTGGATGCCGATCAGCTTGCCCCCGGCGCCGCGCACGTCGGTGACGTACACGAAGCCGGCGTCGACGGCGCCCTGCGACACCTTTCCGACGATCGCCCGCCACATCCGGCTCGTTGGAGCGGATGTTGCGCTCGATCGCCTGTGCCTCGTCCTTCGGCAGGCCCGCCAGCACCTCGCGGGTGTACGAGCCGATCGGGACCGCTGGCGACCCGGCCGCGATCGTGATCCCCGGCTTGGCCAGATCGGCGATCGACTTGATCTCGTTGGAGCCGTCAGGGACCGCGATCACGAGCTGGTTCGAGGCGAACCGGATCGGCTTCGTTCACCAGCCCGTCCGCGTAGAGGTCGTCGGGCAGCTTCGTGTTGGCGGCCGCGTACGCGTCGGGCTTGACGCCCTGCTTGATCTGCGCGGCGAGCTCGTCCGAGCCCGCGAAACTGAAGCTGACGTCGGCCGCGTCGAAGCTCTTTGCGTACTGCTCGAAAGCAGTCTTGAGCGAGGCCGCGGCGGACACCTTGATCGTCGGGTTGTCGTCGCCTCCGCCACACCCGCCGGCCGCGAGCCCGACGGCGACCAGGAGGACGAGCGCACGCCTCACGCTCCGCGCTCCACCATCACCGATGTGGCCTTCACGGTCGCGGTCGCCTTCACTCCTGGCGCGAGGCCCAGCTCCTCGACCGCGTCCCGTGTGATCGCGGCGGTCACGCGGTGAGGCCCCGCCTCGATCTCGACCAGCGCCATCACTCCGTCCGACTCGACCGACACGACCCGTCCCGGGAACCGGTTGCGCGCCGACAGCTCGTCCCCGGCCTTGTGGCGGCTCGGCCGCCGGGCGAGCCGGTCACGTCCTTGCGGCGCCACGAGCCGGCGGTTGCGCTCGTCCCGCTTCGTCTCGAGCTTGCCGGACTGCTCCCAGCGGCGCAGCGTGTCCATGCTCACGCCGATCTCCTTCGCCGCCTCGCCGAGCGTCAGGTCATCGCGCCCCGCCATTGCCTAAGCATTGCATAGGCAATGAGCGCGGCGTCACCAGGGCAGCTCGGGCGCGATCTCCTCGAGCGTCGGGTTGCTGCGGTCGCGATCCGAGACCAGCGGGCTCTCCACCGGCCAGGGGATCCCGATCGCGGGGTCGTCGAAGGCGATCCCGCGCTCGGTCGGCCCGTCGTAATAGCTCGTGACCTTGTACGTCACGTCGGCCTCGTCACTGGTCACGCAGAAGCCGTGCGCGAAGCCGATCGGGATGAAGACCTGGCGGGCGTTCTCGTCGCTCAGCTCGAACGCCTCGTACTGGCCGTACGTGGGGGAATCGCGGCGCAGGTCGACGGCCACGTCCCAGATCGCGCCGCGCGCGGCGCGCACCAGCTTTCCCTGGCCGGGCTGGAGCTGGAAATGGAGCGCGCGCACCGTTCCCCGCACGGAGCGGGAGTGGTTGTCCTGGACGAACGGTCCCTCGATCCCCAGGTCGGCGTACTCGTTCGCGCGGAACGTCTCGAAGAAGAAGCCGCGGTCGTCGGCGATCACCTTGCGGCTCGATCAGCACCACCCCGTCGATCCGGGTGTCGATGCGCCGGAAGCGGTCACTCATTGGACTTGAGCTCGGTGCCGTACTGGCGCTGGTAGTACTCGCGATAGTCGCCCGAGCGGATCGGCTCCCACCACCAGCCGTTGTTCTCGTACCACTCGACGGTCGCCGCGATTCCCTCCCGGAAGCGGATCTCCGGCCGCCAGCCGAGCTCGGCCGTCTTCTCCCAGGCGAGCGAGTAGCGGCGGTCGTGGCCTGGGCGGTCGGTGACGTGCTGGATCAGCGACTCGTCGCGACCAGTCAGCTCCAGGATCATGCGGACGACCTCGATGTTCGGGAGCTCGTCCGGGCCCCCGATGTTGTAGACCTCGCCCGCCTTGCCGGAGCGCATGACCACGTCGATGCCGCGGCAGTGGTCGTTCACGTGGAGCCAGTTGCGCACCTGCATGCCGTCGCCGTAGACCGGCAGCGGGTCGTCGTGGAGCGCGTTCAGGACGCACAGCGGGATCAGCTTCTCGGGGTACTGGTACGGGCCGTAGTTGTTGGAGGCGCGGCAGACGGTCGCGTTGATCCCGTAGGTGTGGCAGTAGGCGCCGACCAGCAGGTCGCCGCCCGTCTTCGAGGCCGAGTACGGCGACGACGGGTCGAGCGGGCTGCGCTCGGTGAACGAGCCCTCCTCGATCGAGCCGTAGACCTCGTCGGTGGACACCTGCACGTAGCGCTCGACGCCCGCCCGCCGGCTCTCCTCCAGCAGCACGTACGTGCCGTACACGTCGGTCTGGATGAAGTGACCGGGCTCCTCGATCGAGCGGTCCACGTGTGACTCCGCGGCGAAGTTGACGATCGCATCGCAGCCCTCGAGCACCGCGCTCACGGCATCCTGGTCGGCGATGTCGCCCTGCACGAACTCCATGCGCTCGTAGGTCATGAGGTCCTGCAGCGACTCGACCCGGCCCGCGTAGGTGAGCTTGTCGAGCACCACGACGCTGTCCTCCGGGTGCTCGGCCAGGAAGTAGCGCACGAAGTTCGAGCCGATGAAGCCGGCGCCGCCGGTGACGAGCACCTTCACGCCCGCACCTGCGCGCGCTCGGCGAGGTAGGCGCTGAGGCCCTCGCTCCAATCGGGCAGCACGATCGGATGCTCGCGCTCGCTGACCAGCACGGAGAAGGCCGGGCGCGGGGCGGGGCGGGCGAGCATGTCGCTCGTCGCCGACATCACGCTGCACTCGACGCCCGCCTGGCGGAAGATCTCGACGGCGAACTCGTACCAGGAGCAGCGCCCGCCGCCCGCCATGTGGTGGATGCCGTAGTCGTCGCCGTCCAGCAGGCGCACGAGCCCTTGGGCGAGATGCCCGGTATAGGTGGGGCAACCAACCTGGTCGCGCACCACCACGACCTCTTCCTGGTGGTCGGCGAGTCCGAGCATCGTGTCGACGAAGTTGCGGCCGTTCACCCCGAAGAGCCACGACGCTCGCACGATGAAGTGACGCGGATTGGCGCCCGCGGTCTCCTCCTCGCCGGCGAGCTTCGACTTGCCGTATGCCGACAGCGGGCCCGTCTCGTCCGATTCCACGTAGCCGTCCTCGCGCGTGCCGTCGAAGACGTAATCGCTGGACGGGTAGATCACCGGAACGTTGAGGGAAGCGGCCGCCGCCGCCACGATCCCGGCGCCCGCCCCGTTGGCCGCAGTGGCCTCCTCGAGGTGCGACTCGGCCCCGTCCACATCGGTCCAGGCGGCGCAGTTCACGACCGCCCCGGGGTTGTTCTCGATCACAGCACGCTCGACCGCCGCACGATCGGTGATGTCGAGCTCGTCGTGCCCGAGTGCGATCGGCTCGTGGTTCACCGCCCGGGCGGCGAGCGCGACGTCACGGCCGAGCATCCCGGCGCCGCCTGTGATCAAGATCTTCAATGGAGGCGGATCTCGCAGTTGTCGCCGACCATGAAGCGGTAGGCCTTCGGCCTCGAGTTGGACCGCTCCAGCGTCACGTTGCGGCCGATCAGGCTCGCCTCCATGCGGCTCTCGAGGTCTGCGATGCATGAGCCCGCGAGCACGATCGAATGCTCGATCTCGGAGCGCTCGATCGTCACGTTCTCGTCGATCGCCGAATACGGGCCGATGTAGCTGTCGACGATCAGTGAGCCGGCGCCGATGATGGTGGGCCCCCGCACGGTGCTGCGCTCGAGGCGGGCGCCGGCCTCGATCACGACGCGGCCCTCGACCCGCGAGTCCACGAGCTCGCCCTCGACCCGCTCCACCATGTCCTCCAAGATCAGCCGGTTGGCCTCCAGGATGTCGTCCAGCTGGCCCGTGTCCTTCCACCAGCCGTACACGATGTGGGGCTCGACGCGCAGACCCTGGTCGACCAGGTGCTGGATCGCATCCGTGATCTCGAGCTCGTCGCGCCAGGAGGGCTCGATCGCGCGGGCAGCCTCGAAGATCACCGGCGTGAACATGTAGACGCCGACCAGCGCGAGGTCGGAAGGCGGGTCCTTGGGCTTTTCGACCAACCGCTTGACGCGCTCACCGTCCAGCTCGGCGACGCCGTAGTGCTCGGGATCGGGCACGTGCGTGAGCAGGATCAGCGCATCGGGCTCGTTGCGCTTGAAGGTCTCGACGAGCTCCGTGATGCCGTCCTTCAGCAGGTTGTCGCCCAGGTACATGACGAATGGGGACGACCCGAGGTACTGCCTCGGCGGTCAGCACCGCGTGGGCGAGGCCCTTCGGCTCGTCCTGCTCGATGTAGGTCAGCTCGAGGCCGAAGCGAGCGCCGTCGCCGGTGGCCTCGCGGATCGTCTCGCCGGTCTCGGGGGCGATGATGATCCCGACCTCCTTGATGCCCGCATCAGCCATCGCCTCCAGCCCGTAGAACAGCACGGGCTTGTTGGCGACGGGCACCAGCTGCTTCGCGTTCGTGTGGGTGATCGGGCGCAGGCGCGTTCCGCGCCCGCCCGAGAGGACCAGGCCCTTGAGGTTCTCCATCATTCGGCAGCGTATCGAGCGGCACGCGGGGACCGGCCCCTATGCGCCGCCTGAATGGGCGGTTAGGATCGGCGCAGAAAGAGGGGTTGCCTTGCATCGCATTGTCCGCATCGCTTTCCTGCTCACCGTGCTGACCGCTACGGCGGCGCCCGCCGAGGCCGCCTTCCCGGGTGCCAACGGGAAAATCGCCTTCTCGAGCGTCCGCGACGGGAACTTCGAGATCTACGTCGCCAATCCTGACGGGACCGGCGCCTCGCGGATCACGAACGACCCGGCCGGTGACTCCGAGCCGGCCTGGTCCCCCGATGGGAAGCGGCTCGCGTCCGCGTGTGAGGGCTCCTTCCTGATCTGCGTGATGAACGCCGACGGCACGGGCTCGTACTACGTCGCCGAGAACGGCGAGGGAGCGGTCTACGAGCCTGCGTGGTCGCCGGACGGGACCAAGATTGCCCTCACCTACGACCGCGTGTACTGCCCGGACCCGAGCGAGCCCGACTTCTGCACCTGGCAGTCGGACCTCGTCGTGGTCGAGGCCGACGGTTCGACCTTCCCGCCCGCGCCCCTGGCCAGCCAGATCCCGACCGACGAGTACGACCCCGCCTGGTCCCCGGACGGCACGAAGATCGCCTACTCGGCCCAAGGGAGCCTTCGCACGATCAACCCCGACGGGACCGGGACGACAAACCTCGGGCTCACAGGTGAGCACCCCGACTGGTCGCCGGACGGCACGAAGCTCGTCTACGACAAGTCGTTCACCGGCGCGGGCGAAGAGGTCATGGTCGCGAGCTCGAACGGGACCGGAGAGACCAGGCTGACCACGAACACGAGGGATGACCGCAGGCCGGTGTGGTCACCCGACGGTACGAGCGTCGCCTTCGAGTCGAATCTCGACGGCGTCGACTTCGAGCTCCACGTCATGAACGCCGACGGCACCGGCCGTCAGCAGATCACGAACAACATCGTCGCCGACGAGGCTCCCGACTGGCAGCCGCTCCCGGCAGCCGGATACCCGCGGCCGAGGGGCGCCTCGCCCTTCTACGTTTCGTTGGTGCCGGCGTACGCGCAGTGCACCACGCCGGACGGCACCCACGGTGCGCCGCTCGCGTTCGGCTCCTGCGCGCCGCCCGTGCAGTCGTCGGCGGAGCTCACGATCGGCACACCGGACGCGAACGGCATGCCCGCGCGTGCGAATGCGTTCGCGGTCCTGCACACTAAGGCCGGCAATCCCGCCACACCCGCGGATGAGGCGGACGTGAAGCTGCAGGTGAGCGTCACCGACGTGCGCACGAGCAATGACCTGGCCGACTACGACGGCGCCCTGGCAGCCCGCCCGGTGCTGCGCATCACCGACCGTGCCAACACTCCCCACCCCGGCGGCCCGGGGCCGGGCACGGTCATCGAGACTCCTTTCCCCTTCGCGGTGCCCTGCGTGACCACCTCGGATCCAGCCGCCGGCTCCACATGTGGCGTGGTCACGACCGCGGACGCGGTGCTGGCGGGCGTGGTGTCGGAGCAGCAGCGCGCCGTGTGGCAGCTCGACCGGTTCGTGGTGCGGGATGCCGGCGGCGCCGTCTTCCTGACTCAGGGCCTCTTCATTCCCTGAGCTCGGCAGAGCCCAGGTCCAAAGAGCCCGCCGGCATCCACCAGGTGAAGCTCTCGGCGACGAGCTGGCCGGCACGCACGGCCGGATCCTCGGCTGCGAGCCCGCGAGCCTCCTCGAGCGGTACCGCGAACAGCACGAACCCGCGCAGGCTCGGGTCACTGTGGTCGGTGAACGGCCCACCCGCATATGCCTCGCCGCTCTGCATCAGCGACATGATGTGGCGCTGGTGGCGCAGCTGGAGCGCCTCGGCCTCCTCCTCGCCGAGCTCGGGCGCGTCATCGGGCCGGCGCAGCACGACCACCGCGTAGCTGTCGAACTCCTCCGGAATCGCCACCTTCAGTACGCCCCGCCGAGCTTGGCGTGGTCCCAGGTCACGATGTCGACGACCTCGAAGCGGATCCCGACCCGTTTGGCGGCCTGTGGGCGCAGGGCCTCACGCAGCTCGTTCCCGGCCGAGGCGCCCTGGTATTTGCCGAAGAGCTCCTCGCCCACGCCAAGCACTCGATCGGTCTCGTACTCGAGGTGCGCGCGTGTTCGGAGCATCACTCCTTTCAGCTCCGCGTACTCCACCCCGGACTCGATCAGCAGCGTGGCCTGCGGATCGCGCTCGAGGTTCTTTACCTTCTGCGACTTCCGGTAGGTCCAGCTCCAGGGTTCGGAGTCCCGCATCACGAACCAGAGCGCCGTCACGTGCGGCCATCCGTCGGCGCCGTTCGTAGCCACGTTGACGACACGTTCGCGCGCGAGGAACTCCGCCACCTCGGCGTCGCTCATCTTGATCTCATCGCGTTTGCTTGGCCATCAGTAGTCCGGATCGAGCCGCAGCTGCTTTGCGCCGCCCGCGGCGCGAAGCTCGTGCTCGTCCGTGTAGACCGGGTTCGTGTGCCCGTCCCGCCAGCCTTCGAGCAGGTCGTCGTAATGGCTCGAGCCGGGGTGGCCGGACTGGCCGGTGGTGAGCTGCCACCGCGAGCGCCGATGATCGCCGAGGTCGGCCAGCATGCGGTAGACGGGCCCCCAGACGCCCCTGAAGGGAGCGGTCGCCAGGTAGCCGTTCTGCGTGACGGTCTCGCTCGCCCCGCCGGTCTCGACGAAGCGGTTGAAGATCCGGCGGAAAAGCGGATTCGCCTGGCCGAAGGGGTGGGAGAACTCGACGCCGTGCACCCGGCCCCAGCGCCATCGGTCCGGGTCCCGGCCGAACCGGCTCTTCGAGTCCGTCGAGCGCGGCCTCCAGAGCCTGCAGCGCGACCTCGTCCCAGGGCACGCCCTCCGGTCGCCCCGCGGATGCGAACCACGCCGGGTCGCCCTCGTCCCACAGCTCGAGCATCCGGGCCTGGAAGCGCCACGGCGACGACACGACAGCGAAGAGCTCGAGCCCTGACTTGTTCAGATAGCGCTCCACGAGCGCGTCCTCGTCGACGGCCGCGCGGACCACTCGCTCGGCGAACACGACCGTGAACGCGTGGTAGATCGTGCCCGCGATCGTGCGGGCGTCGAGCCTTCCGTCCCAGCTCTTCAGCCGCTCGATCGCGCGCACGGCGCGCTGGCTCTGCGGATGAAGGCGCGAGAGCCGGTGGACCGTCTCGACTCCCGGAAAGGAGAAGAAGTCGTGCTGCATCCGCTCGAAGTCCCGAAGCGAGTGCCGCTCGCGCTCCCCCAGCATCTCCTCGATCCGCTGTGCGCGGTAGCCGGTCATCCACTCGGAGGTGATGTGGTGGGGATAGTCGTCGTCCACGATCCGGTTGTTGGCGGTCACGATGTAGCCGCCGTCCGGGTTCATGAGCCGGGGAAGCTCGTCGTAGGGGATCGACGCCGTCCCATTCGAACTCGCCCGTCCAGCCGGGCTTGGGAAGATCGGGACAATCGCCTTTCCGGATCGGGATGCGACCGGCAAGCTGATAGCCGATGTTCCCCTCGCTGTCCGCGAAGAGCATGTTGAGGGGCGGCACGAAATGGTCCTCGGTCGCCTGCACGATCTCGTCCGCGCTGCGAGCGCGCACGATGCGATAGCCGGACTCCGTGATGCACGGGTGCTGGAACCCGGTCCAAGACAGCGCCAGCGGCTGCTCGCCCGTCGGCGCCGAGCGCCGCGTTCACGATCGGCCCGTGGTGGGTGACCGTGACGTCGATCGCCTCCGGGTTGCCCCGTCCCTTCACCGTGATCTCCTCGCGAATCACCTCGGCCCGGCGCCATTCGCCCTCGAACTCGTACAGGCGCGCGTCGTCCGCGTTCAGGCGCTCGGCGAAGAGGTCCTGGGTATCCGCCATCACGTTCGTGAATCCCCAGGCCGTGGTCGCCGTCTGCCCGAACACCGGGAAGGGGTTGGTGGGAAGCGTTGCGCCGCGCACCCGGAACTCGTCGCACGCGACGTCGGCCTCGTACCACAGGTCCGGAATCGTGGTCGTGAGGTGCGGGTCGCAGGCGAGCAGCGGCCTGCCCGTCACGGAGCGCGCTCCCGAGACCACCCAGTTGTTGGAGCCGCCCGCATGCGCTCCCAGGCCGAGCGTGTCCCGCACGCGCGCGATCTGGGCCAGGAGGTCCGTGCCCTCGCCGGTCCACACCTCGCCCGGCGCCGTCACGATCGGATTGCCCCGCGGGTACCTGGGCTCGAGCCGCTCCGCCCGCTCGGCGCCCGCGTCGCGCACGAGCTGCGCGCGAAGGAGCTCCAGCTCCCAGTTCGTCGAGAGCCCGAACGCCATCAGCTTCGAGGCGGCCAGGAGGTCGATAGCGGTCCAGGGCTCGGGCTCCAGGCGGACCATCTGAAACTCGACCGGCAGCGCCGCCGCCGAGTCGATCGCGGCGTTGATGCCGGCCGCATAGGCGTCGAGGAACGAGCGCAGAAGCGTGGATATATCGCGCTCCTCGCGCTCGGCGACCCGGCGCATGCCCAGGGTGCGCATCAGCAGGTCTGCGGGCAGCGCATCCGCGCCCGCGAACTCGGCCAGGCGACCGGCCGTCGCTCGGCGGAAGAACTCGAGCTGCCACAGCCGGTCCTGGCCGTGGCAGAGGCCGAGCGCGAAGCACGCGTCGGTGGCGCTCCGTGCGCGCACGTGGGGAACGCCGAAGCGGTCCCGGAGGACCTCGACCGGAGCGTCGAGGCCGCGCAGCCGCAGCCGACCGGAGGTCTTGGGCAGCGGTCGCCGGAAGAGCTGGTACCAGAGGCCGGCACCGGTCCCGACCGCGGCGAGCACGGCCGCCGGACCGATCGCCGCCTTGGTCACGCGCGCGTTCATCGCAGCGATTCTGCCAGGCCGCCGAAGCGAGATCTGCTCCGGTCTCGCCGCGCTCGCGCGGATCTTTGCCGTGACGCCACGTAACGCATGATCGGCCGCTCGACCAGGAACCAGCTGAGCGCGGCCACGCCGATCGCCAGCGAGAGCACGACCGCGAGCCGCGGGGCGAACGTCGCCGGCAGGAGTCCCGTCTCCCGCACCACCAGCAGCAGGGGGAGATGCCAGAGGTAGATGCCATATGAGATGACGCCGAGGCCGGCGAGCGGCCGCGTGGACAACCAGCGCAGGGCCGGACCGGTGCCGGCAGCGGCGGCCGCGATCACGAGGGCGAACCCGACCGCCGCGGGCAGGTTGCCGAACGTCGTCCACATCCAGTTGAAGCTCCCCAACGTCTCGCGCCGGTAGGCGTGGACGGCTACGACTGCGAAGCCGGCCGCCATCAGGGCTGCCGTGGGCACCGGCCCGAACGAGGACCGGCCGCGCCTCAGCGGCCGCCACTCGATCCACAGCGCCGCCAGCATCCCGATCGCGAAGAACCCGATGTAGGTCGGCAGCATCTTCGATACGAGCCTCCCTCCATCGGTGCTGTGCAACAGCAGGTTCGATGCGATCGTGATGCCGACGAGGCCGACGAGCATCGCGGCCTGAGCCCCCACGCGCCGTGGACCGAGCCGCAGGGCGGCGATTCCGAGCAGCGGCAGGAGCGCGTAGAAGGAGGCCTCGACGCACAGCGTCCAGGTCACCGGGTTGATCCCCATCACGGTGTCGATCGAGTAGTTCTGAGCGAACAGCGCGAACAGCGGCAGTAGCTCGGCCTGCGGCACCAACCGGGAGGGCCCGATCACCCAGTAGAGCAAGAGGCACCCGAGCAGGCACACGTAGTACGCGGGCAAGATCCGCGCCGCGCGCCGCACCGCGTAGCGGCCGGGGTCGACCGGATCGCGGCCGCTCAACGCTGCGCGCGCGAACGAGCGGTACAGCAGGAAGCCGGACAGGACGAAGAAGCAGATCAGGCCGATGCTGGCCTCGAAGAGGATCTTGTCGAAGAGCGCAGTGCGCTGCCCCGGCGGTTCGTCGATGCGATAGAGCCAGGCGTGGAAGAACACGACCGACAGGGCCGCGAGCGCGCGTACGCCGTCGAGCGGGCTGCTCCGGGCAGAGCTTGTAGGGCTGGAATCGGGCGACATCAGGGCCTCACGGGGCGACAGTACCCGCAGGGACCGCAAATGATTGCGCGAAACGTCAGGCGGCGGCGCGGGCACGCGCACGGCGGCCCACGAGCTTACGCGCGGCCTCGAGGACGGCCGTGCGCGCCTCTTCCGGCTCCAGCACGACCGCGTCGCCCGCCTCGCGAAGGATCTCGCGGACGAGCCAGTCGGTCCCGGCGAAGGGCAGCTCGGCGATCAACGCGCCGTCCGTCAGCTCCTCCGCGATCACCCGCCGCTCCCGCTCCCAGCGGGCGCGCTCAGGTGCGATCCAGACCCGCGCGACCTGTGACGCGGGCACCTTGCCGGTGCGCGGCCAGCCCTCGATGTCCGCGCTGGGGTCCACCTCGGGGCGCGGCTCGAAGGTCTTCTTCGAGATCCGCGCCTGCTTGATCCGGTCGAGGCGGAAATGGCGCGTGTCCTCCTTGTCGAGGTCGTAGCTGAACACGTACCAGCCTTCGCGCCCGTTGATCAGGCCGTACGGCTCCACCGTGCGCTTGGTGAACTCGTCCTCGTTCTCCTTGTAGTACTCGAGCGAGAGCAGCCGGGACTCGACGATCGCGGTGTTGATGCGCCGGGCCAGCTCGGAGTCGTCGGTGGTGGTGTGGGCGATCTGGAGCCCCTCCTGGGCCGGATCCTCGCCGAGCGCGGTCACGATCTTCTGGCGCGCGCTCGCGAGGCTGCCCTCCGGCAGGTGGTCCCCGAGCAGGTCGATCGCCGCGATCAGGGCCTTGGCCTCCAGCGGGAGCAGCCGTGCCGGGCGGGCGAAATTGTCGCTGTAGGGCTCCGGGTCGACGTCGATCTCTTCTCCCTGCACCTCGGCGTAGAGCACGTAGCTGCCGCCGCCGAAGTTGACGACGTTCAGCACGTCGACGTCCTCGCGCAGCTCCTCCGCTCGATGATCTGCAGGCGCTCGCACACCTCCGGCGTCCGCGGCCGCATGCCGCGGCGAGCCGACTGGATCAGGATCCCGGCGAGCGCCACCAGGCGGGCGAAGCGCTCCGGGCGGATCACGGTGTCGCCCTGTCCGTTCGAGCGCTCGGGCTTGCCGTTCGCGCTCTCGTCCGGCCGCGCTCGCCGGCGCTTCGGCTCGGCGACGAAATCGGGCTCGCCCTCGTGGTGCTCGACGATCTGGGACAGGCGCTCGCTTGCCTCGTCGACGACCTCCGTCGGCTCCAACATCCGCACGTTCTCGCCGAGGCCGAGCACCCACGCGATCAGCTGGCGCGGTTGCGCGTACTCGGTCGTGAAGACAACGCCCGGCCCCGGCACGCGGCGCGAGCCTGCCCGCCACTGCGAGCCCGACTTGGAGAGCTTCTCCATCGACCCATAGCGGCCGAAGTCGCGCTCGATCAGCCATGCGATGCGCTCCGAGATCCAGACCCGGGCGGTGCCGACGGGATCGCCGAGCTGCCAGTCGGCACGGCGCGCGTAGCTCCAGGGATCGAAGTCGTCAGGCGCGGAGAAGTCGTGCTCGGCCTTGGTCGCGTAGGACACCTTGTCCTTGATCCGCGAAAGCCGGAACACGCGCATGTCGCCGCGCTCGTGGGCAAATCCCATGAGGTAGAACTGGCCGCCCTGGAACAGCAGGTGGTACGGGTCGACCTTGCGCTTCGAGACCTCGTCGCGCTCGATCGAGTAGTAGTCGAACTCGATCGTCTTGCGGCGGGAGATCGCGGTCTCGACCTTGGCGAGCCGCTGGGAGAGCTCGCGGCTGCCCGCCGAAGCGGTGACCGCCACGGCCACCGACCGGTGCTCCGGCGAGTTGAGCGGGCTCGGCCGCCCCCAGGAAAGCTGCTGGAGCGCCAGCCGCAGGGGCTCGGCGTAGGCGAAGCGGCCGTCGAGCAGCACCAGGGCCGTCTGCAGTGCGGCGAGCTCGGAGTCGTCGAACTCGATCGGCGGCAGATAGAAGTTCTCCGGCGGCAGGGTGTAGAGCTCGGCCTCGAAGTAGCCCTCGGGCGGCTTTTCCACCTTGAGGTTGATGCCGAGTGCCTCGAGCTCGGCGCGGTCCGCGTAGAAGCGGCGCGCGAACGCGTCGTCGTTCATCTCGCTGTAGCCCTCGACGTCCTGCTTGATCTCGAGGGCGGACACCGGCCGTCGCTCCGCCATCAGGAACGAGATCAGCGAGAGCTGGCGGATTAGCTTTTCGGTGTCTTTTGCCATGGGAGTACCGACGCGCCTTCCGCGCAGGGCGTCCCAAGGATAGTTCCCGGACTGAAGCGCCCTGCAAGGGGTTCACGGCGAACATCTCCCAAAATGGGAGAACAACGCGCGCGTGCGCAGGGGGAGAGGCTAAGAGCCTCTAACGAAATGCCCGGCGTGCATGAGGCGGCGAAAATCAAGTCGCCCAAGGACGCAGGGAGGCCGCATGCCGTAGGGCATGTGGCCGACCGAGGACGCCGGGCGGCGCCGATTTGCAGCCGGCGTCAGGCATGGCGGGTGTTTTGTTAGGGGCTCTAGGTGCGTGCCGCGACCGGCACGGGGGTCCGCCGTCCGCGCACGGTCGTGTCGAGACCGGAGAACGGGGTGGAGACGCGCTGCTCTCGCAGCGTGGCCGTGAGTGCCTCGACGACGGCCGGATCGAACTGGAAGCCGGCGCCCTGCTTGAGCTTTCGGAGGGCCACCCACGGCTCGAACGCGCTTCGCCACGGGCGGTCGCGCGTCATCGCGTCGTAGGCGTCGCATGCGAGCACGACCCGGCTTGCAAGCGGGATCTCCTCGCCGCTGAGGCCCTCGGGATAGCCGTTGCCGTTCCAGTGCTCGTGCAGGCAGCGCACGATCGCGGCCACGTTTCCGAGCCGCGGAAAGCGCTCGATCATCTCCGCTCCCCAGCGGGGACAGCACTTGATGATCTCCCACTCCGACTCGTCGAGCGGCCCTTCCTTCAGCAGGATTGCGTCGGGCACGCCGATTTTTCCGACGTCGTGCAGGCGCGCCGCGAGCGAGATCTCGGCCAGCGCGGCCTCGTCGAACTCGAGGCGCCGGGCGACCCGCTCGGCAAGTGCCATCACGCTCTGCGAGTGCTCCCAGGTGTAGCTGTCGTGGAGGTCGATCGCAGCCGTCAGCGCTTCCACGCCGGATGCGTTCGCGATCTCGAGGCGCTCGGTCATGTCGCTCTGCTCGAGCACGACGGCGGCGAGGTCGGCCAGTCGCGTCAGCAGCTCCAGCTCGGTCTCGCCGAAGGGCTCCGCGTCGGGCTTCGCCACGACCGCGAGCGCGCCTCGCACCTCGCCGTCCCAGCGGATCGGCGCGGCGGCGCCGGCCCGCCCGACGGCGCGGTCGTAGTGCACACCGAACTCCTGGCAGTCCTCGCAGGTGACGGGCTCGCCCGACAGGAAGACGTCGCGCATCATGCCCTCGTCGATCGCGAAGTGCTTGCCGATCAGCTCCTCGGTCCGGTGCCCCGCGACCACCGAAGCTGTCCGGGGATCGCTGCGATCCAAGGCGCAGACGGTCGCGCGGTCGGCGCCGGTCACGTGGCATGCCTCCTCGGCGATGCGATCGAGCACCGCGCCCATGTGACCGCCCCGTGCCACGACCCAGGCCGCGTCGGCAATCGCGCCGGTGCGGCGCGCCAGCTCCCTGACCTGTGCGCGGGACTCGATGATCCGCCGAGCGCCGATCACGGCCACCGCGGCGCAGATCGCCAGCAGCGCCCCGACGATCCAGTCGGTGGTCGGCCAGTCGTCGAGCGGCTTCCGGTAGTAGATCTCGTCGAGGCGGACGGAGACCCCGGCGAGGAGGGCGACCGCCAGCACACCTGCGCGCTGACTGTGAGTGCGGCTCGACATGGCGAAAGGAGCTGCTCGCCTTCTTACATCGGCGGGCTTCTCCGATCGAGCGGCGAACCGGGTCGCGGCCCTAGAACGTCCGTCCAGCGCGACCGCGCCGCCGAGCGGGAGCTGGGAGCTACTCGCCCGAAGCCGCGCTGAGCGGCTCGGCTGCGGGCGCGAGGGGCACCTCGACGTCGCCGTTCGCCGCGCGGGAACCACGCGGAGCCTTCGATCGCGCGGTCGTACTGGGTCCAGGTCTCGCCGTCCTGGAGTCCCTTCTCGAGCCGGTCGAAGCTGCCGAGCTTGCCGCCGAGGTTGTCGATCGCGTGCACGATCGTGGCCTCGCGCGTGCGGGGCGTGACCGGGCTGCCGTTCTCGTAGCGTGCCGTGATGCGAGAGCAGGATGTGGAGCAGGGCGCGTGCGAGGCTCGGGGGAAAGCCGCCGATGCGCTCGATCGTGCTGCGCACGAGGTAGTAGCCGAGCGGGATCTCGCCTTGGAGCCGGCCCGTGTCGGTGAGGTCGATCGCGGTCGGGTCCTGCGCGTACGCCTCGATCTTGCCGATGTCGTGGATCAGCGCACCGGTCAGCGCGAGGTCGCGGTCGATCCCCGGGAAGCAGGCCGAGATCGCGTTCACGGCCTGGGCCACCGAAAGCGTGTGCTCGAGCAGTCCGTGGCAGTAGGCCTGGTGGTAGAACTTCGCGGCCGGAGCGCGGCGGAAGCGCTGCCACGTCTCCGAGTGCTCGCCGTACAGCTCGTCGAGCAGCCGGCGCAGCGCCGGGTTCTGGATCGTCTCGATCAGGCTGCGCAGGTCCGCTTCCATCTGGTCCGCCTCGAACGGGGCAGCCTCGACCAGATCGGCCAGCGCGTAGTGGCCCTCCTGCGCAGCGACCAGCGCCTGCACGGTGAGCTGCGGGCCCCAGCGCTCGTGCAGCTCGTAGCGACCGGTGACGCCCACGACGGCGCCGAGCGCGGCGATCTCCTTGAACGAGGAGGCGTCGTCCCAGCAGACCGCCGACAGCGTGCCGGTGCGAGTCGCGGAGCGTCAGCGTCAGGAAGTGCTCACCGTTCTTCCTCTGCCGCAGCGAGCGGGCGCTCACCAGGAACACGCCCTCGACCGCCTGACCGTCGGTCAGGTCACGGATGAAGATCGATGCGACGGCCTTTGCCAGGCGCCGCGCTCGCCTCGAAGAGGCGGTGGTTTCCGTTCTCAGTGGTCTCGGACATGGTCAATTTGAAATTAGGCTGAACATCGGACAGCAGCGTTCCGACTGCTAGAAAGGTCGTGGTGGAGCCGCAGCTTTTCTGACAACGCGAGACCGCGATGCCGGCCGCCTCCGTGGCGCCGCCCGTCGGGTGCTCGCGAAGGTCGGCGAGGCATCGCTGAAGGGACGCAACCGCCGTGTTCCTCGACGCGCTGCGGCGCAACCTGAAGGCGGCGCTGGCGGGCGTCGACGCGCGCATCGAGGGCGGCGGCTCGGTGCTCGTGATCGCGGTGCCCGACGAGCTCGCCGCGGACGAGGCCGCCGCGCGGCTCGAGCGCGTGTTCGGCTTCGTGACCGCCTCGGTCTGCCTGCGCTGCGAGCGCGACGCCGAGCGGATCGCCGACGTCGCGATGCTCGCGCTTCGAGCGGCGCCGGCCGCGCGACTTCGCCGTGCGCGTGAGGCGGCGCGACAAGTCCTTCCCGCTCACCTCCCAGCAGCTCGAGCGAGCGATCGGCGCCGAGATCCAGGCGCGCACCGGCCTTCCCGTGCGACTGCGCGACCCCGACCTCGAGCTGCGCGTGGAGCTCGACCGCGAGCCGCCTACGTGCACATGCGCGAGCTCGAGGGCGCGGGCGGGCTGCCGGTCGGGGTCAGCGGCCGCGCGCTGTCGCTGCTCTCCGGCGGCATCGACTCGCCGGTCGCGGCGCTGCTGGCGATGAAGCGCGGGCTGTCGGTCGAGTTCGTCCACTTCAGCGGCGAGCCCTACCTGGACCCGATGGCGACGATGAAGGCCCAGGCGCAGGCGAAGGTCCTGAACGGGTTCCAGGCCGACCCGGCCGGGCGACCTGTGGGTGGTGCCGTTCGGCCAACCAGCAGCGGATGCTCTCCGCGGTGTCCGAGGAGTCGCACCGGATCGTGCTCTACCGGCGCCAGATGGCGCGGGTCGGCTGCGCGCTGGCGGAGCGGCTGCGCGCGGCGGCGCTGGTCACCGGCGACTCGCTCGGCCAGGTCTCGTCGCAGACGCTTCCGAACATGACCTCGGTCGAGGAGGCGGCGGAGCTGCCGGTTCTGCGGCCGCTGCTCACGTGGGACAAGCGCGAGGTGATGGCGAAGGCCGCCGAGCTGGGGATCCTGTCGCTCTCGGAGCTGCCCGCCGAGGACGCCTGCCCGCTGTTCGCGGGCGGCAAGCAGCGGACCGCGGTCCCGCGGGCGCGACTGGTCGACGCCGAGGCGCAGCTCGACCTCGCCGGCGCTGGCCCAGAGTCGGCCGCGAATGCGCGCCGCGGTCGCGCCGGGCATCTTCCTGGCGCGCTCGAGCGCGACGCCGCGGGCCTAGGCCGCTCGAACTCCCTCGCGGCCGCGGCTCGTCGGCTCGACGATCGGCTCGGGGTAGTCGAGGCCTTCCCGGGGCCCGAGCTTCCACGGCTCGTGCACCGCGGACCGTCGATTGGGCCAGCTCCGGGACGTAGCGGCGCACGTAGTCGCCGTCGGGGTCGAACCGCTTCGCCTGCGTGATCGGGTTGAACATCCGGTTCGGGCGGGTGTCGTTCCCGGTGCCGGCGACCCACTGCCAGTTGCCGGCGTTGTTGGCGATGTCGCCGTCGACCAGCAGGTCCCAGAAGTGCCAGGCGCCGTGGCGCCAGTCGACGTACAGGTCCTTGGTCAGGAACGACGCCGTGATCAGCCGGGCCCGGTTGTGCATCCAGCCCTCCTGGCGCAGCTGGCGCATGCCGGCGTCGACGATCGGGTAGCCGGTCCGGCCCTCCTTCCAGGCCGCGAGCGCGTCCTCGTCGTCGCGCCAGCGGTCGCCGCGCGGGCGGTAGTCGCGGCGGGGCAGCTCGGGGAACGCGGCGGTCACCTGGTGGTGGAAGTCGCGCCAGCAGAGCTGGCGGGCGAACGAGCGGTCGCGCGTCGTGCTCGTGCGTGCGCTCCAGCGCCTCGCGCGGCGAGATGCAGCCGAAGTGCAGGTACGGGCTGAGCCGCGAGGTCGCATCTCCGGCGAGGTCGTCGTGGTTGGCGTCGTAGCGGCCGACCCCGGAGCGGTTCCAGGCGGTCGAGGCGCGGCGGGCTTCCTGCTCTCCGCCCGTCGGGGAGCTCGGGCGAGGTGTCGCCATTGGCCAGATCTCGCCAGCTTCGGGATGCGTCCCTTGGCCAGGCCGGCACGGCAGACCCCACGTACTCGCCCTCGGGGTCGTGGCGCCTCGCCTGCGTGATCGGGTTGAGCATCGCCGCTCGCATGGTCTCGTTCGGTTACGGACCAGGCGGGCGGATCCGATCACCGCCGTTGATAGGCTCGCCGCCGAATGCCTCTGGCCGTCACCTCATACGAGTTCTCCGTGTTCCTCCACATCACCGCGGTCGTCGTCGGTTTCGGTGCGACGTTCGCGGAGTCGATCACGTTCCCCGTCGCGATGACGATGAACAAGCGCTACCTACCGTACGTGCACCGGCTGCAGCGGAAGATCAACCAGTGGTTCGCCGGCCCCGCGCTGCTCGTGATCCTCGCCACGGGCTTCTACCAGGTGTCCGATGCGGACTTCGAGTTCGGCGACTTCTGGCTGAGCGGCTCGCTGACGATCGTGATCATCCTCAGCGCGTTGATCGGCGGCTACTTCATCCCGGAGGATCGGCGCCTCGAGTCGATGGCGGAGCGTGACATCGCCGCCTCGGGGACGGGCGAAGTCGAGCTCTCCCAGGAATACCTGCGGCGCTCGCGCCGGGAGGGCATCGCAGGCGCGCTCACCGGCCTGCTGATCGTCGCGGCGATCTATCTGATGGTCACGAAGCCCGGGTTGAGCTAACTCCGCGCGGACTCTTCAGGCGTGAGCGAGCCGCGCGAGGAGGTCGTCAGGGTATCGACCCTGGAGCTGTTCTTCGACCTGGTCTTCGTCTTCACGATCACGCAGCTGACGACGGTGCTCGTCGACCACCCCAACCTCGACGGCGTCGTGCAGGTGGTGCTGATGCTCGGCGTGATCTTCTGGATGTACGGCGCCTACGCGTGGCTGACCAACGCGGTCGCGCCGGATCGCGTGAGCAGGCGCCTCTTGCTGCTCGGCGGGATGGCGTCCTATCTCGTGCTGGCCCTGGCGATCCCGCAGGCATTCTCGAGCGCCGGCCTCACGTTCGGCCTCGCCTACGTCGCCGTGGTGGTGGTCCACGCCGGGCTCTACACGCGGACTTCATCGCAGGCCACCGTGCGCGCCCTGATCCGCCTCGCACCGTTCAATCTCCTCTCCGCGCTGGTTGTGCTGGTCGGCGGCATCGTGGGCGGCGAGTCCAGTACGTGCTCTGGGCGCTCGCGTTCGGGCTCGAGTGGATCACGCCCAGCCTGATCGAGCTCTCGTCCTTCGTGATCGGTCCGGCCCATTTCGTCGAGCGCCACGGGCTGGTGGTGATCGTGGCGATCGGCGAGTCGATCGTCGCGATCGGGCTGGGTGCCGCCGGTCTCGCGATCGACCTGCCGCTGGTGGCGTTCGCCGTGCTCGGGTTGAGCTTGAGCGCGTGTCTTTGGTGGGCCTACTTCGGCGGCGACCCCGAGCGCGCCGAACGCGCGCTGGCGACCGCGCCCCCGGAACGGCGACCCCGGATGGCGATCGACGCCTTCGGCTACTGGCATCTGCTGATCCTGCTCGGGATCATCGCGATCGCGGCCGCCGAGAAGAAGGCGACCGGTCACGCGTTCGATTCGCTGGGTACCGCCCAGGCGCTGTTCCTGGCCGGCGGGGTGGCCGTGTTCTGCGTGGGAGACGTCCTGTTTCGCCGCACGCTCGGGATCGGTCCCAACGGGGGGCGCATGCTGGCAGCGGTGCTGGCGCCCGCCACGATCCCGCTTGGGACCGAGGTGTCGGCGTTCGCTCAGCTTGTTGCGCTCGTGGTGCTGCTGGTGGCGGTGCTGACGACCGAGAGCCGGCAGGGTGAAGTGGCGAGGGCCGGAATCGAACCGGCGACACCATGATTTTCAGTCATGTGCTCTACCGACTGAGCTACCTCGCCGCGCGCCGGAATGGGCCCGGCGCGATCTGCATGGTAGCCGCCGGGCCGGGAAGCTCCGAGGCTTTACTTGCCTAGAGCCACTGCTTGAGGAAAGGCAGTGGATCCACCGGATGACCGCCGTTGTACCACGGCCCGTCCCAGATCTCGAAGTGGAGGTGCGCGCCGTCGGCACTGCCGGTGGCGCCGACCGCCCCGATCTGCTGACCGATCGCGACGTGGTCGCCGGACTTCACCGTGATGCTGCCTTTCAGCAGGTGCATGAAGACGTAGTTGTACGGCTCACCTTCGGAAGCGAGGACCAGGTAGTACCCGGCGCCGGCCGCCTGATAGGCGACCCACGTGATGGTTCCGGCGTGCGGGGCGAGGATCGGCGTACCGCTCGCGGCCATGATGTCCTGGCCCTGGTGGATGTGACCCGACCGTTTGGCGCCGAAGCGTGCCTCGGGACCGCCGAACGTGTATGTGCCCGCGACCGGGAAGCGGTGATCCGAGCTGGGCGCAGGCGGGCTCACGGCCACGGTCGTGGCGCGCACGACGCGGTAGCCCTGCGGGTCCCTCGCGGTGATCCGGACCCGGTACTCGCCGCTCGCCTTGGCGGGCGGCGTCCAGGTGTAGGCGTGAGTGATGCCGGTCCTGCGTGAGCCCAGGTTCTTGCGATAGGTGCCTCCGCCCGACAGGCTCACGAATGCGAGCCGTACGCGCACGCGGCCGGCACGATCGGTGACCTGGAACCGCACGATCGGATAGCCGGCGTTGACGGCCGACGCCGTCGCGCTGAAGACGGTCAGCACCGGGCGGGCGCTCCGCTTCTGCGGGCGCGGTCGAAAAAGGCGTCCCACCGCTCGTGCCGGGTGTCGGCGCCGGCACCTGCTCGGCGGGCGCCGGTTGGAAGCCCGCGCCGCCACTGCCCTGATCGGCCGCGGCGGAAGCCGAAGCGGCGAAGAGAAGGGCGACCGTGCCCGCGACTGTCCCAGCGACCCTGCCAGACAAACTGGAGGTGGTTTCGACACCCCTCCGGAGGGACTGAACGCTTTCGGCGGCAGGTGTGGACGCGTGTCCTAGACAGGTATGTCAGGCATTTGTGTCAGGCATCTGTGTAAGGCATACGTCAAGGCCGCGCGAGGCGCACGGCCAGCTCGACCGCCTCTTCGACACCCGTCGCGTAGTGCACCTCGCCCGGAACGCCCCCGGCGTGCTCCAGGCGCCATCCCGCCAGCACCACGACCGGACGGCCCAGCGCTCCCGCGAGCGCGATCTCGGAGAGCGTGCCCCATCCACCCCCGACGGCGACGAGCACATCCGCCGACGCCGCCACGGCCAGGTTCCGCCCGTGGCCGATCCCGGTCGCGACCGTCACGTCCGCATGGACGTTCGCCCGCGAGCGGTCCGTCCCGGGGAGCACCCCGACGACCGTCCCGCCGGCTTCGCGGGCTCCCCGGGAAGCCGCTTCCATGGCGCCGCCCTCGCCGCCGGTCACGACCGTGAGGCCCGGATTCGGCGAGGCCGCGGCCGACCGCGTGCGCGAGCGCCGCGGTGTCCTCGTCGCAGTCGCTCGGGCCCACGACCGACGCATACCGGCGCGGAGTCACCCCTTCAAGCATTCCTCTCATCAGGTCGAGCGCGCCCGCCTTGAACAGCGGATCGTTGAGATTGCCGCACTTGGGCGACTGGACGCACGACGGGCAACCGGCCTCACACGGGCACTCGGCGATCAGGCGGCTGGCGTCGCCGACCAGGCGCTCGAACTCGTCGAAGCCGCGCCGCGTGATGCCCACGCCGCCTGGATGGCCGTCGTAGATGAAGATCGTCGGCACGCCCGTCTGATGGTGATAGTTGGTGGAGAGGCCGCCGATGTCCCAGCGGTCGCACATCGCGATCAGCGGCAGCACGGCGATCTGGGAGTGCTCGGCGGCGTGCAGCGCTCCAAGCAGCGCGTTCAGCGCCAGAAAGCCGACGCGGTCGTCGCCGAGCTCGTACCAGAGCGCCTGCGTGACGAAGTTCTGCTCGGGCAGGTCGAGCGTGTTCAGGTCGATCACCTCGTGATCGGAGAGCCGCTTGCGCTGGTAGGCGACGACCTGCTCGGCCACCGACACGACACCGAAGCTGAGGCGCACACCGGCCGCCGTGCGAGTGTCGCGCTCCTCCTCGATGAACGTCTCGGTCTCGATCTTCGGCTGTGTGTAGTAGTCGCCGAGCGCCGGGCGGACGAGCGCGCGGCGTCCTTCGATGTCGAGCTCCTCGACCTCGTAGGGCGAGCCGAGGTGCAGATAGACCGCGCCGGGATGAACGGTCGAGAACGCCCGCTCGGCCTCCACGAACCCGAGCAGCTCGCCTTCGCCCGACTCCACGATCGTGAAGCTGTCCGGCGAGGCCGAGCGCAGCGAGACCTGGCCCGCCGGAAAGCCCGCGCGCCGGGGCAGCCAGCGGCCCGCGTGCTTGCGCAGCTCGCCGGCGGCCACCAGCCGGTCCGCGAAGGCCTCCATCTCCTCGCCGAGCACCTCGGCGTCGGCGGCCTCCAGCGCCCCTTCGTATGCGGCCGTCACCAGATGCCGCATATAGATGAACTCGGAGGCGTGGTCGAGGATCGCGCCCTCGACGGCCCGGTCGAGGAACTCCTCGGGATGGCGGCAGAAGAACTGGTCGAGCGCGTCGTCGCCCGCCACGTAGAGCGCCAGGCCGCGCCGCTGCCGGCCGGCGCGGCCCCACTGCTGCCGGAGGCTTGCGACGGTGCCCGGGAAGGTCACGGAGATCGCCGCGTCCAGGTGACCGATGTCGATTCCGAGCTCCAGCGCGCTGGTCGCGACCACCCCGAGCAGCTCCCCCTCGGCCAGCCGCCGCTCGAGCTCTCGCCGCTGCGGGGACGTGTAGCCGGCCCGGTATGGAGCGATCTGTCGCTCGCGCTCCGGGTCCTGGAGCCGGTCCTTGGCGAACCGGTAGATCAGCTCCGCGGCGCGTCGCGAGCGCGCGAAGCAGATCGTCCGCACGTCCGCCTGCACCAGATCGGCGAAGAGCGCCGCCGCCTCGCTCAGACTCGAGGCGCGCCGCCCCGTGTGCTCGTCGAGGAGCGGCGGGTTGCACATCACGATCTCGCGCTCGCCGCGTGGCGCGCCGTCCCGATCCACGAGCACCACGTCCAGTCCGGTCAGCTCCTGCGCCAGCTGCACCGGGTTGGCGATCGTGGCCGAGGTCAGCACGAAGCGCGGGCTCGTGCCGTAGGCGGCCGCCAGCCGCCGCAGGCGCCGCAGCACGTTTGCGACGTGCGATCCGAACACGCCCCGATAGACGTGCGCCTCGTCCACCACCACGAGCGCGAGGTTCGCGAGGAAGTCGCCCCATCGGTCGTGGTGCGGAAGGATGCCGACGTGCAGCATGTCGGGGTTCGTCAGCACCAGGTTGGCGCGCTTGCGGATCGCGGGCCGCTCGCCCTGTGGGGTGTCGCCGTCGTAGATCGAGTGCCGGAGGGCGGGTACCTGCAGCTCCGTGAGGCCCCGCGCCTGGTCCTGCGCGAGCGCTTTCGTCGGATATAGATAGAGCGCACGCGCACGCGGGTCGACCGACAGCATGTGCAGCACCGGAAGGTTGAAGCAGAGCGACTTGCCGCTCGCGGTGCCGGTCGTGACGATCGTGTGGCCCCTGCGCATGACGCTGTCCCACGCCTCCTCCTGGTGCGAGTAGAGGGAGTCGATGCCGACCCGCCCGAGCGCCTCCCGCACAGCCGGGTGCAGTTCGTCGGGGATCGGGCACAGCTCCGCATCCCTCGGTTGCTCTAGGGAGGTTGCGACCAGGCGCTCGTCCTCGCCCGCGAGGAGCGGCTCCAGTGCGCCCGACCAGGAAGCTGCATCGGTGTGGCGGGTCTGGGCCAAGGAGCCTGTAACAGTAGAGGCACGATGACCGCTCGAGAACCGGCATTTCTGGCGCCCGGCCGTTCGACAGGAGTGCACGACTGGTTCGCGCGGCGCTCCTACGAGCACGACCAGTTCTCGGACCTCGGTGCACTGGCGACACGCAAGCGCGAGCTCGATGTCGAGGTCTCCGTTGTGCTGCCGTGCCGCGAGGTGGCGGCGACGATCGGGGCGATCGCAGACGAGCTCCACGCGCTCAACGAGCTGGCGCCGCTCGTGGACCAACTGATCGCGGTGGACGCCCGCTCGCGCGATGGGACCGCCGAGGTCGCGGAACGCCATGGGCTTTCGGTCTACCAGGAGGACGAGCTGCTGCCCCAGGCGGGGCCGGCGGCCGGCAAGGGCGATGCGATGTGGCGCTCGCTGTCGGTGGCCACCGGCGACGTGGTGATGTTCCTCGACGCGGACACCACCAACTTCGAGCGACACTTCGTGTACGGGGATGCTCGGCCCGATGCTGACGGAGCCCGAGGTGCGGTTCACGAAGGCGACATACCACCGCCCGCTGATCGGCCCCGGCGGCGACGTGCTCGACGACGCAGGCAGGGTCACCGAACTGACCGCGAAGCCGTTGTTGCGCATCTTCTTCCCGGAGCTGTCGGGCTTCGGCCAGCCTCTGGCGGGTGAGCTCGTCGCCGACCGGCAACTGTTGAGCCAGATTTCCTTCCTCACCGACTATGGGGTCGAGATCGCGATGCTGATCGACGTCATGCGCGCAGCCGGCCTCGACGCGATGGCGCAGGTCGGCCTGGGCGCTCGCCACAACCGCTCGAAGGCGCTCCGCGAGCTCGGCACGATGTCCTATTCGGTCGCCCGTGCGGTCGTGGAGCGAGCGGGGGCCGCGGACCAGTTCGACGATTTTTTCACGAGGGCGGTGTGCACACCCGCGGGAACGCGCCTCGTCGACGAGCCGCTGGCGCTCGTGGAGCGGCCTCCGATCGCGACTCTCTGACGCTTGAATTGCGCTTGATAGCGGGCATTTTGCGCAGTAGCATCGAGATTGCCCGAACGGAAGGCAGGGGTTGTCTGTGGAGCGCAGGAATGCGCGATGGATTCTTGGCACCTTGGCGCTGGCGATGCTGGCCGCCGCGCTGCTGCTTGCCCTGCCTGCAGCAGCTTCGGGCTACATCGCCCAGCTGAAGCGCTATCCCTACCTGACCGACCTGGTGGGGACATCGGTCGGCGTCAACTGGGGCACGGACCGGTCGTCCATCAACAGCGCCGTCAAGTGGGGCAAGGTGGGCACCGAGTCGTGTACCGCCCACACGACGGTCGGGACCCGCACCGCGATCACGGTCAACGGCGTGTCCCAGTACCAGTGGAGAGCGTCGATCAGCGGCCTGCAGCCCGATACCGAGTACTGCTATCGCGTGTACTTCGGGGCCGGCTTCACGACCGATCTGCTTGGCACGGACGCGTCGCCCACGTTCCGGACCCAGATTCCGGCCGGGGCCTCCACGCCGTACAAGTTCGCGGTCTTCGGGGACTGGGGCAAGGTCGGCGCCACGGGCAACCCGGACCAGGCGAACGTGATGACCCAGATCGCGCAGAGCGGCGCGCGCTTCGCGGTCACGACCGGCGACAACGCCTACGACGTGGGGAGCCAGAAGGACTACGGCGACCTCTACCAGACAGGGTCCAACACGAGCGCCGTCTTCGGCCCGAACTTCTGGAAGGTGCCCGGCTCGTCGGTGCCTCTCTTCCCGACGCTCGGTAACCACGACCACAACAACTCCGTGCTCCTCACGAACTGGCCGCAGCCAACGGCGGCGGCGACCTCCGACGGGCGCTACGAGACCGAGACCTACTGCTGCCTGAACGGGACCCAGTCGACCGCCTATCCAAGCGCCTGGTACGCGTTCGATGCCGGCAACGCGCGCTTCTATGTGCTGGACGCCGCGTGGGAGGACTCGAACAGCGGCACGGCCACCGTGGAGCAGAACGACTACGACAATCACTGGACGCCGACGAGCGACCAGTACGAATGGCTCGCCAACGACCTGGCGACCAACCCGCGCCAGCTCAAGTTCGCCTTCTGGCATTTCCCTATGTACTCGGACAACGCGGGCGAGGGCTCGGATCAGTTCCTGCAGGGCGCTGCCTCGTTGGAGGGCCTCCTCAAGCTCTACGACGTGACGCTCGGGTTCAGCGGGCATGCGCACTCCTATCAGCGGTTCCTCGCGCCGACGGGCGGCATCCCGACCTTTGCGACCGGCGGCGGGGGTGCCAGTCTCGATCCGATCGGCACCATGGGTTGCAGCCCGCTGAACGCCTACGCGCTCGGCTGGAACTCCTCGTCGGGCCTTGGCAGCGGCTGCGGCGCCGCGCCGATCCCGACCGCGAAGGATCAGGTCCACCACTTCCTACTGGTGAACGTGAACGGTTCGGCGGTGACGGTGACCCCGACCGACGAGCTCGGACGGACCTTCGACCCGGTCACGTACAACGTGCCGCCGACCAATGCGGACCTTTCGCTCACGAAGGGCGATTCGCCCGACCCGGTGGTCGCGGGCGAACTCCTCACGTACACGCTCACCGCCCACAACGACGGCCCATCCACCGCGATCGGCACGCAGCTCACAGACAACCTGCCGGCGGGCGTCACGTTCGCGTCCGCCACCTCGTCGCAGGGCAGCTGCGCGCAGAATGCGGGGGTCGTGAGCTGCACGCTCGGAACGATCGCCTCGGGCGGGAGCGCGACCGTCGAAGTCAACGTCAGGCCTCAGGGCGCCGGCACGCTTAACAACACCGCCACCGTCAGCTCGGGCGTCAACGACCCGAGCTCCTCGAACAACTCTGCGAGCGCCGCCACGGCCGTGAATCCTGCCGCCGACCTCTCGCTGACGAAGTCCGGCTCCCCGGACCCGGTGCCGGTCGGGCAGCTCCTCACCTATACGCTCACGGCGCAGAACGACGGCCCCTCGAGTGCCACCGGCGTGCACGTCACCGACGCCCTCTCGCCTGACGTCAGCTTCGAGTCGGCGAGCGCGTCGCAGGGCGCCTGCAGCCATGCGAGCGGCACGGTCGACTGCGCGCTCGGCACGATTGCCTCCGGCGGCAGCGCGACGGTCACGATCGAAGTTCGGCCGCAGAGCTCGGGTTCGCTCACGAACCAGGCCGCGATCGGCTCCACCGTCACCGACCCCAGCATGGGGAACAACGTGGCGAGCGCCGAGACCACCGTGGATCCGGCGGCCGGGCTGTCGCTCAGCAAGGACGACTCCCCGGACCCGGTGCTGGTCGGCCAGCTCCTGACCTACACGCTCACGGCCCACAACTCCGGACCGCTGAGCGCGACCGGCGTGCAGCTCACCGACACGCTTCCGGCGGGCGTCATCTTCGACTCCGCGACCTCGTCCCAGGGCACCTGCGGTCATTCGAGTGGGACCGTGAGCTGTTCGCTGGGGACGCTCGCCGCGGCCCAGAACGTGACGATCGAGATCAAAGTGAGGCCGCAGGCCACCGGCTCGATCACGAACCAGGCGACGCTCACTTCGCCGACTTTCGACCCGGACCCCTCCGACAACGTCGCCAGCTCCGACACGATGGTCGATCCGGCCGCCGACCTCGTCCTTCAGCATTTCGACTCGCCCGATCCCGTGCAGGCGGGGCAGCCGATCACCTACACGCTCACGACGTACAACGCCGGGCCCTCGAGCGCTACCGGTGTGGCAGATCACGGACACGCTGCCCGCCGGCGTGGAGTTCGAGTCCGCGACCTCGTCCGAGGGGAGCTGCACCGAGGACGCGGGCACCGTCAGCTGCGCGCTTGGCACGCTGGCCGCCGGAGCCGAAGAGACCGTCGATATCGATGTGGTACGGGACGCCACGGGATCGATCACCAACGAGGCGAGCGTGGCATCCGAAGTCGCCGATCCGAACCTGGCCAACAACGCAGCCAGCGCCGAGACGACCATCACCCCCTCCGCCGATCTGGCGCTCACGAAGACCGGGGAGCCCGACCCGGTGCTCGCCGGCCTCCAGTTGACTTACACGCTCGAAGTCGTGAACACCGGCCCGCAGAGCGCGACCGGCGTGCAGCTCACGGACACGCTGCCGCCGGACGTCACCTACGACTCCGCGACTCCGTCGCAGGGCACCTGCTCGCAGTCGAGCGGGACGGTGACATGCGGGCTCGGATCGATTGCGAGCGGCCAGATCGCTACGGTCGAGATCAAGATCCGGCCGCACGCCACGGGCTCGATCGGCAACCAGGCGAGCGTCACCTCCGACGTCGCCGACCCGGACACGCAGAACAACAGCGCGAGCGTCTTCACGGCCGTCGATTCGGCCGCCGACCTCTCGCTCACGAAATCGGACTCGCCCGATCCCGTGCTCGGTCGGCGGGCTCCTGACGTACACGCTCACCGCCCACAATGCCGGACCCTCCACCGCGACCGGGGTGAACCTGACGGACGACCTCCCCGCGGGCGTCACGTTCGACTCGGCTACGACCTCGCAGGGAAGCTGCTCGCAGGCCAGTGGGACGGTCACCTGCCCGCTCGGCACGCTCGCGTCGGGGGCGAACGCGACCGTCACGATCCGAGTCCGGCCCCAGAGTGCGGGCTCGGTCACGAACAACGCGAGCGTTTCCTCGAACATCTTCGAGCCGAACCCGTCGGACAACTCCACGAGCGCGGAGACCACCGTGAACCCGGCGGCCGACCTCGCGGTCACGAAAGCCGACTCGCCGGACCCGGTCCCGGCCGGTGAGCTGCTCACGTATTCGCTCACGATCCACAACTCCGGTCCCTCCGGCGCGACCGGAGTACAGCTCACCGACGACCTGCCCGCGGGCGTCACGTACAGCTCCGCGACGCCGTCGCAGGGAAGCTGCTCCGAGGCCGCCGGGACGGTCAGCTGCCCGCTCGGCACGATCGCCAGCGGTCAGGGCGCCACGGTCGAGATCAAGGTCCGTCCTCAGAGCGAGGGCTCGATCACCAACAACGCCAGCGTGTCCTCGGACGTGTTCGACCCGGCGACTTCGGACAACTCGACGAGCGCCGCCACGACCGTGAGCCCGGCCGCCGACCTGTCGCTCACGAAATCCGACGCGCCCGATCCGGTCCCGGCGGGCGACCTGCTCACCTACACGCTCACCGTGGACAACGACGGACCGTCCGGCGCGACCAACGTGCAACTGCTCGACAACCTCCCGGCAGGCGTCACGTTCGACTCGGCGACGCCGTCGCAGGGCGACTGCCTGGAGCTGGGAGCGACGGTCACCTGCGCACTCGGCACGATCGCCGCCGGCCAGAGCGCAACCGTCGAGATCGAGGTGCGCCCCCAGGGCGAGGACTCGATCACGAACAGCGCGAGCATCTCCTCGGACGAATTCGACCCGAGTGCCTCGAACAACACCGCCGGCGCCGACACCACCGTGACTCCTGCCGCCGACCTCGCGCTCTCGAAGTCGGACTCGCCGGACCCGGTGGGCGTCGGGCAGCTACTCACCTACACACTCACGGCCCAGAATTCCGGGCCGTCGGCCGCCGACGGGCGTGGAGCTCACGGACAACCTGCCGGCCGGCGTCACATTCGAATCGGCGACGCCCTCGCAGGGCAGCTGCTCGCAGTCGAGCGGCACCGTGACCTGTGACCTGGCGACGATCGCGAGCGGCGACAACGCGACGGTCGAGATCGCGGTGCGCCCCCAGAGCGACGGCTCGATCACGAACACCGCGAGCCTTGCGGCGGATACCTTCGACCCGAACGCGGCCAACAACTCGGCCGGCGCCGAGACGACCGTGACCTTCGCGGCCGACCTGGCGCTCACGAAGTCCGACTCGCCGGACCCTGTGGCCCTGGGCCAACCGCTCCACTACACGCTCGCCGTGAACAACGCCGGTCCTTCCACCGCGACCGCCGTGCAGCTCACGGACACGCTGCCGCCCGGCGTCGCGTTCGACTCCGCGACCCCCTCGCAGGGCACGTGCTCGGAGACCAGCGGGACCGTCAACGTGCGCGCTCGGCACGATTGGTTCCGGTCAGGGCGCGACCGTCCAGATCATCGTCCAGCCGCAGAGCTCGGGCTCGCCGCAGAACACCGCGAGTGTGTCCTCTGACGTCTTCGACCCGCACCTGTCCGACAACTCCGCGAGCGCGAGTACGACGGTCGTGCCGCCGAACCACGTGCGACCCAAGGGCGCCACGCCGTTCCGGGTGTCGCTCGTGCCCGCCTATCAGGAATGCACGTCCGCCAACACGACGCACGGGCTGCCGCTCGACCATCCCGCGTGCACGCCGCCGGGGCAGTCGTCGAGTTCCCTGACGATCGGCTCGCCGGACGCGAACGGCGCCGGCGCGAACGGCAGCGGGTTCGTCCATATTCAAGGTGCGGCTCCATCGCCGACCCCAGCCCAACGACATCGCGATGACCACGAGTGTCACCGACGTTCGTTGCAAGCCCGGCGTCGTCACCTGTGGCACGGCCAACGCCGGCGACGGCCCGGACTACACCGGCCAGTTGAGCGTGCGTCTACGACCTGCGGATCACGGACCGGTTCAACGACCCCACCGCGACCACGCCGGCGACCGGCTCCGACACCACTTTCCCGTTGACCATGCCATGCTCCGCGACCGCGAGCACAGCGACCGGAGCCACATGCACGATCAACACGACCGCCAACAGCCTCGTGCCCGGTTCGGCCAGGACCGGCGACCGCGCGATCTGGGAGATCGGGAAGGTCAAGGTCTTCGACGGCGGGCCGGACGGGCTCGTGGCTACCGCGGACAACACGCTCTTCCAGACGCAGGGCGTCTTCATTCCCGTGACCGATCGATCGCCGGACGGGCTCGGGTCGTGACCCTCCGCTGCGTCTACACCGACCTGGACGGCACGATGCTCGGGCAGGGCGCGTCCTTGCTTCGTGACGCCGAGGGCAACTTCTCCACGCTCGCGATCCGCGCGCTCGAAGCGTGCCACCGGGCAGGCGTCGAGGTCGTCATCAAGTCGGGCCGGCGCAAGGCCCAGGTCTACGAGGACGCGCGCCTGATCGGTCAGCCGGCATACATCTACGAGATGGGCTGCGGCCTCGTGGACGGGCCGGAGGAGGTGTTCCTCACCGGAGATCTCCAGCCGCGCGAGGACGCCACCGTCTATCAGCAGATCGAGCGCTCAGGCGCCCCTCGGCTGCTGCTCGACACCTATCCGGGCAGGATCGAGTACCACTCGCCCTGGCACACGGACCGCTTCTTCTCACACCTGTTCCGCGGCAATCTCGACCTGGAGGAGGTCCATGCGCTGCTGGCCGAAAACGGCCATGGCGACGTGCGCCTGGTGGACAACGGCATCACCGGGCGGCGCTCGGAGGCACTCACGTCCGGACGTGATCCATACCTACCACCTGATTCCCCGTGTCGCCGGGAAGGCCAACGCGGTCGGGGCGCACATGCGCCGCAGGGGATTCCGGCCGGAGGAGACGGTCGCGATCGGCGACTCGCGCGGGGACCTCGAGGTCGCCTCCGTGGTCGGCCGCTTCTACCTCGTCGCGAACGCGCTCACGAAGGATCCGGACGTGCGCGAGGCGATTCCGGCCGGCGCAGACGTGGTCGTGACCGAGGAGCCGATGACGGCCGGCTTCTACGAGGCCGTGGTGCGATCCCTTACAGACCGGCGAGGCTGAGCCCGAAGCCGGGTTGCCCAGCCGCCTGCCAGGCCGTATCCTCGGCGCGAAGCGGCGGGAGGCCCGATGTACACGCAACACAAGCTCGATCACGAGTTCCGGGGGGAAGCCGAGACAGTCGTCACCTACGTGGTCTGCGCGCTGCCGCGCTCGGGCAGCTCGCTGCTGTGCGAGCTGCTCTTCGGCACCGGCCGGGCGGGCGCGCCCGGCGAGTACTTCGACGCGGCGATGATGAAGCGGTTCCGGCGGCGCTGGGGCACCGAGTCGTTCGACGACTATCTGCGGACCCTGCTCGCCAGGAAGACGGGACCCAACGGCGCATTCGGCTTCAAGGCCCACTTCTTCCAGTTGATCGAGGCGTTCCCCGGCCGGAGCCTCGAAGTGGCATTTCCGCGGCTGCGGCATGTGTACATCACCCGCGAGGACCGGTTGCGCCAGGCGATCTCGTGGGCAAGGGCGGTCCAGACTCACAGGTGGTCGTCCGAGCAGGAGGTGCACGCGGAGCACCCCGAGGTCTTCCGCCGCGAGCAGATCGACCGCCTGATCGCCGGCATCACGGAGCGCGAGCGCCGCTGGGAGGCCTTTTTCGCCGATCGCGGAGCGGACCCCCTTCGGATCACCTACGAAGAGCTCGTCCCGCGCCCGGAGGAGACCGTCGCGGCGGTGCTCGGTCACATCGGCGTCGAGGATCCAGGCAGCGTGCAAATGGCCGCTCCCACGCTTCGCAGGCAGGCCGACGAGATCACCGAGCAGTGGGTCAGCCGGTATCGAGGGGGCGCGCGTGCAAGCAGCCGTTCCGGGAGTCGCGTGATGGTGATCGGCGAGGGCTTTGCATGGGCGCACCTGCCGAAGGCGGCGGGCACCGCGACGGTCGCCATGTTCAAGGCCTTCGACGGGCTGGTCGGCTTCGCCGACGCCACCGACGACGTGGACGCACACACCAGCTTTCGCGAGCGCCCGGCGCAGATCGAGGGCAAGCTGCTGGCCCTGAACCTCCGGCGCCTGCCCGCGTGGGTCATCAGCCGCGCGTGGTATGTGAGCCGCCACGGCGTTTATCCGGACTTCGAGCCGATCCCGCTGCCTTCCTCGTCCGAGCTGGCCGACAGCTCGTTTCCCGACGAGCGGCTGGCGCTCTTCACGGACGATGGACGCCTCGAGATCGATCGCTGGCTGCGCGCCGAGTCGCTGCCCGACGACGTTCTCGGGCTCGTGTCCGAGCTGCGCGACGTCACGGACTCCGAGCGCGCGCGGGTACGCGCCGTCGGCCGGGTCAACGCGATGGACTACGACCGCGACGTCACGCACTGGTTCACGCCGCCGGAGATCGACCGCCTCTACGAGCGAAACCCCCACTGGGCGGCGATCGAGGAGCGCGTGTATGAAGGAGCGGCAGCCGTTGCCTGAAGCGCTGCCCCTCCTCCCGGAGGCTCCGCGCGGAGGCTCGTGGCTCGTCGCGACCTCACAGGTCGGCTGGCAGGAGTCGCCTGCGCTCATACAGGCGCACATCACGTATCCGGAGCCGGGCAGCTCGGAGCCGGTCTACTCGTTACCGCTGGAGGGTTGGGTCGTGCCCTCGCGCACGACTCCCCGGGAGATACTCGTGCACTGCGGCTCGCGGCTGGTCGCACGCTTGCCGGTCGCGATCGACCGTCCCGATATCGCCACGCTGCACCCCGAGGTTCCCTGGTCCGCCCACGCCGGCTTTGCCGTGCGGCTCAACGCGCTCGAGCTCCCCGGCGCTTCCGTCTCGTGCTTTCGCTGGTGCTCGAGGACGGACAGCGGGTGCCGTTCGGGGAGATCTCCGGGGAGCGACGGCCGCTCCCGGTCCAGGAGCGTGCCGCCTACCGGCCGCTGATCGTGACGACACTCGGCCGATCCGGCTCGACCTGGCTCACCAGCCTGCTCGGTCTTCATCCGGAGATCGCGGACTACCGCTCGTTCGAGTACGAGTCCAAGGTGACGGCCTATTTCGCCGAGGCGCTGCGCGCGCTGACCCGTCCCTCGAGCTACTTCCAGGCGATGCGGGGGGAGATCGCCGAAGGCGATTGGTGGCTCGGCCGCGACCCGAGCGAAGCGCTGGCGTGGTACTCGTCGCAGGACTCGATCGACGAGTGGCTCGGTACCGAGTACGTCGCGGACCTGATCGAGTTCTTCGCGGGTCGCATCGACGCGCTGTTCGGGCGTGTTGCGCAGTCGATCGGCAAGGAGGATGCGGCCTTCGTGATCGAGAAGATGCCACCGGCCTGGTTCGCTCAGGAGCTGCTGCGGGAGCTGTTTCCCGGCACGCGCGAGATCTTCCTCGTGCGCGATTTCCGCGACGTCGCCTGTTCGATGTTCGCCTTCGGCGACAAGCGCAGCCGCCGGTGGTACCCGAACAGCGAGCGCGCTGACGCAGGAGGAGTGCATCCGGCAGCCTCTCCGGAAGGAGGCCGAGGGCTTGCTCGAGTCCGTGGCACGGAACGCGCGGACCAAGCGTTCCTGATCCGCTACGAAGACCTCGTGCTCCGCCCGGCGCAGGCGCTGCAGGGGCTGTTCTCATACCTCGGCATCGACTCCGGCACCGAGACGGTGGCCGGCGTGATCGACTCGGGCGCAGGACTCGACGGCGAGCTGCAGGACTTCCATCGCACGAGCCCCTCGGCCCAGGACTCCGTCGGCCGCTGGCGCCGGGACCTCGATCCGCACCTGATCCGTGTCTGCGACGAGGAGCTGCACGACGCGCTCGAGGCATTCGGATACGCGTGAGCCGATGACCGTCACGCAGAGACGGCCGCGTCCGAAGCTCGTCCCCCCGGCTCCCGCCAAGCGCCGCAAGGTCTCGATGCGCCGGCGCATGCAGATCGAGAAGCGCAATCGCGCGGTGCTCGAGCGCGAGCTGCTGGCGAAGAGCTTCGTCTTCCAGTCGCGCCCCTACGAGGCCCACATCCAGTTCAGCAACGTCTGCAACATGAGCTGCATCATGTGTTACGACGGATGGCTTCCGCCCGTGCGGAAGATGTCGCCCGAGATCCTCGACAAGATGACCGAGGAGCTCGCGCCGCACCTCTCCGTGATGATTCCGTACGGCGGCAGCGAGCCGCTGATCGTGACGTGGGAGCAGGCCAGGGACCTCGCCGAGCAGCAGAGCATCGAGATGCGGCTGACCACGAACGTGCAGTTCCTTGACGAGCAGAAGTTCGACGAGGCGAAGGACATCACGGAGACGCTGTTCCTCTCGATCGACAGCCACATCCCGGAGGTGTTCGAGTGGATCAGGCCCGGTAGCAAGCCCGACAAGGTCTTCGAGCACCTGCCGGTCGCGGCTCGCCTTTCGAGAGAACACGGACTCGAGTGCCTCGCACAGGTCGTGTTCATGACCGAGAACGCGCCCCAGCTTCCGCTGACGATCGCCTACCTCGCCGACGTCGGGATCGAGAGCGTCAACGTCCTGCAGCTGCTCGACGTGAACGGGCGCAGCGGGTATCTCGATCCGCTCCTGCACTTCTCGAGCGACTACGTCGAGTGGATCAAGCACAAGTGCATCGAGATGACCAAGGAGAAGGGAATCCGGCTGATCTGGAACGCCGGCGCGCACGAGCGTCACGACTTCCGTGTCGCGGAAGGTGCCTCCGAAGCTTCGCAAGGACTGGAATCACCGCTGGGAGCAGCGCATGAAGCGGCACCTGCCGGGCTACTGCATCAATGTCTTCAACCGCGTCCAGGTCGACGCCGAGGGCACGATCACGCCCTGTGCGTACGCGACCGACGACGATCTCGTGCTCGGCCGGCTCGGCGACCAGGAGCTCGACGAGATCTGGAACAGCCCGAACGCGCAGGACCTCCGCCGGGGGATGCTGACGCGCGACCTCCCGAGCCTCTGCAAGACGTGCATGTTCACCGACCTGCCACGCCCCGAGGTGTACCTGCCGTTCGTGCGCGCGGCACTCGAGCGCCTCGGGCGCATGCGGCAGAGCGTGGACTGCACGCTCGAGGTGCGCGCGCCCGGCTCACATGACTCGCGGCGAGCAGGCGCCGGTCTTCAGACTGGCGCCGCCGCCCGAGGCGGTCGCGCAATGGTTCGTGGCGCTCGCGCTCGGGGGCGAGCCGGACCAGGTGGAGCTGCACGAGGTCGAGCCCGTTCCCGGAGCGGAGGGTGAGCTCGTGCTCGAGTTGCCGGAGGGGGTCTGGGAGGGGCTGCGGACGAACCTGGGCTACTGGTGGGTCGTGCTCGGGTCGAGCGCGGTGCGCCCCGGACGCACTCTGCGGTCGCCCCAGATCCGCTGCCTGGTGCGTCACGAGCGGATCGCGAGAATTCCGGGCAGCAGTCTCCGATACCCGGACCTCGGCCATCTCGCTCCCGTGGACCTCGGGGGCGGAAAGCAGGCGGGATGGTCCGACGGGAACGCCCCGCAGGCACGGCCCCGCTTGGGCGAGCGCCGCACCGACGCGTGGGAGTCGTCACGCCTGGCACGCGACCGCGGGGCGGAGGAGAACCCCGCGGAAACCATGTCCCGCTCCCAGTACGCGAAGCTCGTGCGCAGTGTGCGCAGCGTCGTGAACCGGGCGCTGCCCGCGGAGTCGACGGTGCTGGTGATCACCAAGGGCGACGACGCGCTGCTGGACCTCGACTGCCGCGAGGCATGGCACTTCCCGTGCGGGGAGGACGGCTTCTGGGCCGGCTTCCATCCCGTCGACGGCGAATGGGCGATCGAGCACCTCGAGGCGATGCGCGCGTGCGGCGCCGACTACCTCGTGATGCCGTCCACCTCGACGTGGTGGCTCGAGCGGTACCCGGAGTTCGCCGAGCACCTGATGTTCCACTATCCGGTCGTGTGCGACGAGGAAGGATGCATGATCTTCGCACTCGGCCGTTTCCCCGCGCTCTACGGCCGCAAGCGCGACGCGGCCGTCAACGACTACCTGTCCGGCACGGCCACGTGAGCACGCGCAGCGAGAGCGAGAACTTCTCAAAGGCCGGCGCAGACGCAGACCTCACGCGCCGCGCGCGCGAAGCGCTCGCCTACGGCGGCCATCACCGGATGCTCCTTCGCCCGGTGTACGAGGACGAGGAGGGCGTCTTCCCCGAGTTCGCGGTGGCGGCCGAGGGCTATGAGCTGACCGCCGCCGATGGGCGCACGTTCGTCGACTGGGCGGCCGCCTGGGGCCCCGTGCTGCTTGGCTACCGGCACCCGGAGGTCGAGGAGGCGGTCCGTACGCAACTCGAGGCCGGTCCAATGATGTCGCTGGCACATCCCGTCGAGGTCGAGCTCGCGGAGACGCTGATCGAGATGGTGCCGTGCGCCGAGATGGTGGCGTTCGGGAAGAACGGCTCCGACGTGACCACCGCTGCGGTGCGCGTGGCGCGCGCGGCGACGGGCCGCGACCTCGTGCTGCAATGCGGCTTCCACGGCTTTCACGACTGGTACACGTGCCAGTACCGGGCCAAGAACGTGCACGGCATCCCGAAGGCGCTGCGGGCGTTCGTGCACGAGTTCCCCTACAACGACCTCGACGCGCTCGAGTGGCTCTTCATGCGCTACCCGGAGGAGGTCGCTGCGGTCGTGATGGAGCCCGTGAACCTCGTGCTGCCGGAGCCCGGATATCTGGAAGGCGTCCGCGAGCTCACGCGCCAGCACGGAGCATTGCTGGTGTTCGACGAGATGGTGACGGGATTCCGCCTCGCCAACGGCGGCGCCCAGGAGCTCTTCGGCGTGACGCCGGACCTCGCCTGCCTGGGGAAGGGAATCGCAAACGGCATGCCCCTGTCCGCGATCGTGGGGCGGCGCGAATACATGAGGCATCTGCCGCACACGGCCTGGGGCATGACGTTTCGCGGCGAGACGGTTTCGCTGGCCGCGGCGCTCGCGGTCACGCGGATCCTGCGCCGGGAGCCCGTGAGCGAGCACCTCGCCGAGATCGGCTCCCGGGTCAGAGACATCTTCCGCAAGGCCTGTCGCGATCAAGGTGTGCAGGCCGACATGCTCGGGCCGCCCGGCCGCATGACCTTCGAGTTCGCGGACGCCGGTGCGCTCGACGCCGGGCGGCTGCGCACGCTGTTCGTGCGTGAGTGCGCCCGCAACGGCGTGCTGACAACCGGGACGCTGCTGCCCTCCTACGCCCACGACGACCGTGCGGTGGAGCTCACGGCAAGCGCATTCGCGGCGTCGCTCGAACGCATCGCGGAGGCGATTCGCGCCGGTCGTGAACGACTTGCGGAGGCGATCGCGGCCGGCTTCGAGGGCAATCGCTCGGGGCGCAACGGCGCTGCCGGCACCGTCCCGGCCGGCACCATCGAGGCGATCCGGGAGCTGCCCGCGCGTCTCGAGGTGCGGGGCTGGCTGCTCCTCGAAGACGGGCCGGCCGACGCCGTCGAGGCAGTCGCGCAGGGTGGCGAGGTGCGGATCGCGCAGCAGGTCGAGCGCCAGGACGTCGCGGACGTCTACTCCGGCGTCGCCAACGCCGCCGCGAGCGGCTTCGTGCTGACACTCCCGGCCACGGTCTTCGCCCCCGGTGACCGGTACGAGTTCACGATTCGTGCCCGGAGGCGGGGGCGCACATCGTTTCGCTGCCAGGTGGTGCGGGCCCGCGAGGGGATGGGTTCGGCGCCCGGAGCCCCGCGGCTCGAGGGGGACGGGGTGCTCTACATATAGGGGCGGCCGTGCATCGGGCACGAAAAACCGGCTGGGTAAGGGGTTGAGGGTCGGGCGGTCGTGGCTGTTACGAGAGGGGCAAGTCGTGCGGGTTTCTCGGTACCGGTTGGAAAACTCGTGATGGTGCCCCGGCGCTGTCCTGTGCTGTACGCCTATTAGGAGGACAAGTCAGGACAGCGGAGGTGGGCCCTGATACGGAAAACGCCCCAGGAACCCTTAATTGACCCTTCCGTCCTTCCCGCGGTGCACTCGGCACGGCTACTCATGTCCTCGAGGCGCCCCCGAACACCTTCCCCTTAATGCCGCAGTTTTGAAGGAGTTCCACAACGCCACACGCCCCATCACGAGCCCACCAAACGCCTCATCACCCGCACGGCCGCGCGCTCCAGGTCCGCCGCGGACGCGGTGCCGCCGTTGCGCGCCCCGGCCTCGACCTCGACGTTCATCAGCCGGCGCTCGAACGCGTCGAGGCCGTCGGTGCCGACGACCGCGTAGCAGGGCACGCCGGCCTGGCGGCTGCGGGTCGCGACCTCGAAGACGACCTTGCCGGCGAGCGTCTGCTCGTCGAGCCGTCCCTCGCCGGTCACGACCGCGAACGACTCACGGGCGCGGGCGTCGAAGCCCGCCACGTCGAGCACCAGGACCGCGCCCGGCCGCAGCTGCGCCCCGGCGAACGCCCACAGCCCGCCGGCCAGGCCGCCGGCTGCCCCCGCCATCGGCTCTGCCGCCGGGTCGCGACCGGTCACCTTGCGGGCAAGTCGCGCCCAGCGCCCGAGCCGCCGCTCGAGCCTCGTCCACGGCGTCCGCGTCGGCGCCCTTCTGCGACGCGAACGTACGCGCCGCGCCTTCGGGCCCGAGCAGCGGGTTCCGGACGTCGCAGGCGACCGAGAGCCGCACGCCGCGAAGCGTCCGGCGGAGCGGCTCGAGGTCCGCTCCGTCCCGCTTGAACCGAGCGCCCAGCGCTTCCAGGGCGCCCCGGCCGCCGTCGGTGGTCGCACTGCCGCCCGCCGCCACGATCACCTCGCGGGCACCACTCGAGACGGCCGCGAGGATCAGGTCGCCGGTGCCGTGGGTGGACGCGGCCTCCGGATCCCGCTCGGGTTCCGGCACTCGCCAGAGACCCGAGGCCTGCGCCATCTCGACCACCGCGACGCGACCGTCGTGGACGAGTCCGAAGGCGGCCTCCACCGGGCGCCCGAGCGCGTCGCGCGCCTCGGTCGCGAGCACTCGCCCTCGCAGTGCCCGCACCAGCGCCTCCATGGTTCCCTCGCCGCCGTCCGCGACCGGTAGGAGCTCGACCGCCTCGACTCCGCCGCGCGCAAGCCCGCGCCCAATCGCGAGCGCCGCCTCCTCGGCCGAGAACGTGCCTTTGAACTTGTCAGGAGCAACGAGAATCCGGCCTTTGCTTGCTCGTCTGCTTGCTCCTCTGCTTGCTCGAGTCATTCGCCGAGCGCCCGCTCGAAGGCCTCGCGAGCGGCGGGGCCGAACACGGCGAAGACGACCAGCTCGAGCTCGCTGCCCGCGGCCAGGTGGCGCCGCACCTCCTCGACCTCGATGCGCGCCGCATCGTCGACCGGGAAGCCGCCGACGCCGGTACCGAAGGCGACGAGCCCCAGCGACCGCGCGCCGAGGTCGTCCGCCTTCGCGAGCGTGCTCGCGGTGGCGCGGCGGATGATCTCGTCCGAGGTGGGGCCGCCGAGCTCCATCGTGGCGGCATGGATCACCCAGCGGGCGGGCATGCGTCCCGCCGTGGTCTCGATTGCCTCGCCGAGGCCGATCGGCGCCTTGTCGAGGCTTTGCTCCTGAACCTCCGGCCCGCCGGCGCGGACGATCGCGGCTGCGACTCCGCCGGCGTGGCGAAGCTCGGTGTTCGCGGCATTCGTGATCGCGTCCACCTCGAGCTTCGTGATGTCGGCTTCTCGGGCTTCGAGGCGCGCCATCAGCGGCTCAGGATATCTGCGGCCGGCGTGGCACCGGTGGGGCCTCGCTCCCGTAGTAGGCTGAGCGCATGGCAGTCGAGCACGCGACGCCGGCGGAGGAGGAGTACCTCCAGACGATCTACTGGCTGATGGAGGCGGAGCTGCCGATCTCCGGCGCGAACATCGCGCGCGCCATGCAGCTCTCTCAGCCGACGGTGCACGAGATGCTCGGCCGCCTCGAGAGCGACGGCTATGTGAGGCGCTCCGAGGACAAGTCGCTGCAGTTCACCGAGTCCGGGCTGGAGCAGGCGGAGGCGATCGTCGGTCGCCACCGGCTGATCGAGCGCTTCCTGACCGACGTCGTCGGCATCGCGTGGGACGACGTGCACGAGGAGGCCGAGCACCTCGAGCACGCCATGTCGCCCGCCTTCGAGCAGTGGATGATCTCCGCCGTCGGCGACGCGAAGACCTGTCCGCACGGGCATCCGATCGAGCCCGGGAACCGCGTTCCGGGCGTCCCGCTCGCGGACGTCGAGGTGGGCGCCGAAGTCGAGGTCCTGCGCTTCGAGAACGAAGCAGAGGACCTGTTGCACTACCTCAAGCGTGCGGGTCTCCATCCGGGACTGAAGGGCACCCTTGCGTCCTCGGACGCCGAAGAGGTGGCCGTGCGCACGAACGGCGAGGTGCTGGCGCTCACGCGCAGCGTCGCGGAGACCGTATCGGTCCGCGCCAACCCTTCACCCCCGCCGCGCACCGCCTTGCCCGACCAGCTCGTGCTGGGCAAAGAGCGCTACGGCCGGTAGTTGCATTGCCGTTGCAAGGGCCTTAGGATCGGCTCCACATTTCACATACGTGCGCGGGTGTCTAACACCTGCACGATCGGCAACGTCGCCTACGGCCAAGGGGCGACGTTGTCATTTGTGGGGCCGGATCGAAGGCTTCAGCGGCGGCGGTGAAGCTCCCGCTCGATCGAGCGGAGCACGTCGTCGGGCCCGCTCCGCGCCCGGTCGCGGCCGCGGCCCCCGTTGAGCCGGTCCTTCGTTCGATCCCCCGAGCCGTCGAGCAAGTCGTTGCCGGCGTTGCCGTGCAGTCGGTCGCGGCCGGCATTGCCCCATAGCCGGTCCCGGCCGCCCTGGGCGCGAAGGATGTCGTCGCCTCCGTTGCCTGACATCCGGTCGTTCCCCCGGCCCCCCACGAGTCTGTCGTTTCCGGTGCCTCCCAGCACGAGGTCGGCACCGTCGTCCGCTCTCACGATGTCGTCGCCGGAATCGCCGTAGATGACGTCGTTGCCCTTGGCGGCGATGATGCGGTCGTTGCCCCCAGCGCGCAGATCACGTCCCGGCGGCGGGTTCCCCTCAGGACGTCGCCCTTGGGCGTGCCCGTGATCGTGCAGCTCCTCTTGTCGCCCTCCTTCTTCGGCGGCGAGACGATCGTGGGCCGCGGCGGGGCCGCGTGGCATCCGGTGCTGCCCGAGTCGGAGAACGTGCCGCCGGCCTCGGGGATGAAGCGCCACTCGTACATGGTCGGGCGCAACGTGAGCTCGAGCACCCCGAACGAAGTGTTTTGGCGCACTTCGCTGTGCGGCTTCGGGGCGCCGAGCGCGCCCAACCCGTAGCCGCCGGTGCCGGCCACGAACTGCCTGATCCCGAAGAGCGTGTCCGGGCGTCCGCTCGGCGCCTGCGGCACGAAGCGCTCGTAGTGTCGTGCGTAGGCACTCAGCACCACCTCGGCCCCGCCTTCGTACAGCGCCTGCCACAGCGCTTTCTCCGAGAGTGATCCAGCCGGTTTGCCCGTGCTGAATCGCGGCGCGTGCCCGAAGGCGAGCGTGCAGGAAGTGGGATGCGCGGCAAGGTCGGCCCGCAGCCAGCGCTCCTGCTCGGAGCCCTTGGCGCACGACACGACCTGGCAGTTGGTGTTGAGCGCGACGATGTGCCAGCCTCCGAGGTCGAAGCTGTAATAGCCGAGCCCTCGAGGGCCGGCCGCTCCCGCCTGCGCTCCGGGGCCGTTGAAGTAGTCGAAGTAGCCGGCCGCGTTCGGCGACTGGTACTCGCGCGTCCCCGGCACCGGGTGCGTCACGGCTTTGGCCGCGCCCCAGGCCAAGTCGTACGAAGCCTGATAGGAGGCCAGTGAGCCGCAGCAGTACTGGTTGGCGCCGAGTGCAAGCACGGCGTCTGCGCCCGCGAGGAGCTTTCCGGTCGCAACCTGGTGACAGCGCGTCGCGGTGCCGGCGCCGCCGTTGAAGTAGGGACTCGTTGGCCTCGCAGGCGATGTTGCCGGCGGCGACCACCGTCGGATCCGCGGCGGGCGCCGGCGCGGGCGCGAGTGCGCAGCACAGCAGCGCCAGCGCCACGATCGCCGCGCATCGGCTCATGCCACGGGCCGTGGTCCGCGCGTCATCCAAACCTCCCTGTTCGTTCCCCCATCGGAGCACCATCCGTGTGCTCGACGACGTCCCCTCGTCGTGTCCGCCGAAAGCGTATCGGCAGCCCGTGTTTTTCGCACCTTTTTCGGACGGGGCGAGGCTAGCCGCTATCCCGTTCGACCGGCTGTCCCGCGAAGGCGATGCTCTTGCCGTCCGGAGACCAGGCCGGCGTCGACGCGAAGAACCTCTTGGGCGTGAGCGTCCGCACGGGTCCACCCGCTTCCCGCACGACCGCGATCGATGCCTCGTCGAGCCCCTGCTTCACGAACGCGATCCGGGTGCCGTCGGGAGACCAGGCGGGCTCCTGGGCGCTGATGCCCTTGCCGGTCACGCGTCTGCGGTCGGTGCCATCGGTCCGCAGGGTGACGATCGCCCATTTGCCGTCCGTTTGCTGCTCGGCGAAGGCGAACCGCGACCCGTCCGGGGACCAGGTCGGGTTGGTCTGCTGCCGCGGGATCCCTCGTCAGGCGGCGGACCTGACGCGTGTCCGCGTTGACCGCGAAGATGTCGTAGTTCGTGTCGCGGACGCGCTTGTCGTAGGCGATCCAATCTCCGCGCGGAGACCACTCCGGCGCCTCGTCCGAACCGCCTTTGGTGAGGCGGCGAGTCGTGCGGCCGTCCTTGGACACGGAGAAGATCCCCCTTCCGAGCGCCGCCGCGGCGATGCGGCTTCCATCCGGCGACCAGGTCGGGTGGAACAGGTGGTATGAGTCGTTGCCGCTGACCAGCACCTGGTTGGCGGCCTTCTGGTCCACGTAGAAGAGCTGCGACCAGCACGAGTCGTCGCAGTCCGCGGCGCTGAACGTGATGTGCTCATTCGGCGCCCAGGAAGGTTGCTGCGCGATCTGGCCCTCGGTGAGCTGCTTCCGGCGGCGGTCGTCCACGTTGACGACGTAGATGCTCGAGTCGTGCCCGTGCTCCTCCTCCTCGAGCTGAACCTCGGTAGAGGTAGCGGAGGTCGACTCACCTCCGTCACCGCCGTTTCCGGCGGATGCTGCGATCGCGACTCCGATCAGGAGAAGCGCCGCCGCAGCGGCTGTGAAGCGGATTCGGTTCAGCGCAGTGTCACCACCAGCTCAGGCCGCAACGTGGCGTTCTCGCGTGAGTAGATGTCGACTCCGTCCGTGGAGGTCGTGGCGAGCCTGAAGCTGTAGGTGCCGGTGCCGGTCACGAAGGACGTGACGTCGTACTCGACCCAGCTGTTCGTTGCGATCGCACCCTTGTCGTCGATCGCCGTGCTGGTCGGCGTGGGTCGTGTGTTCCAGTTGACGGTGGTCTCGCTCCACGCAGGCACCGGTCGTGTAGACGGCGGGGCCGTTCGCGGAGCCGCTGTAGGCGTACACGCGAAGCTTGGCGCTCTGCACGCCCCCGACGGGCACGCCGTTCACCGTGAAGCGCAGGAAGCTCTCCACGTCTGGATCCGTGCTCCCGTCCGTGCGCAGGTAGGTGGTGGCGTAGTTGGTCGTCGGTTGCGGACTCCGTAACGCGCGCGTCGGCGTCTGGCGCGAGCGTGAGCACCTGGGGCCCTGGAGGCGCCGCGGGGGTCGTGATCGTTGCCGTGTTGCTCGGATCGGAGATGTTGGCGGCGGCGTCCACCGCGCGCACCTGATAGCTGTAGGTCGTGTTGGCTGCCACGGTCGTGTCGGCGTACGAGGTCGCGGGCCCGATGCCCGCCAGCAGCGTGCCGCCGCGATATACGTTGTAGCCGGTCACGCCCAGATTGTCCGCTGGAGGCGAGCCACGTGAGGTCGACCCGGTTGGGCCCGGACGCGGTCGCGTTCAAGCTGCCGGGTGCCGTCGGCTTGGTCGTGTCGGGACTGCCGGTCGAGACCACCAGCTCAGGCCGCAGCGTCGGCGTTCTCACGGGAGTACATGTTGGCGCCGTCGGACGACGTCGTGGCGAGGCCGAAGCTGTAGGTGCCGTTCCCGCTTACGAACTGCGTGACGTCGTATTCCACCCAGGCGTTGTTCGCGATTGCGCCCTTGTCGTCGGTGGGCGCGCTCGTGCGCGCCGGCCGCGTGTTCCAGTTGACCGCGGTCTCGGTCCAGGACGTGTCGGTCGTGTAGACGGCAGGCCCGTCCACCGTGCCGCTGTAGACGTGGACGCGCAGCTTGGCGCTGCGGACGCTGCCGGCTTGCACGCCGCTGACCGTGAACTTCAGAAGGCTTTCGACGGCAGGGTTGGTGGCGCCGTCGACGCGCAGGTAGCTCGTCCCGTAATTGGTGGTGGCTGTGCCCGCCGCCACGCGCGCATCGGCAGTGGGCGAGAGCGTGAGCGTCTGGGCGGGCGACTGGGTGGTCGCCGATGCCGAGTTGCTGGGATCGGACAGGTTGCCGGCTGCGTCCACCGCGCTCACCGTGTAGCTGTAGGTGCCAGGGGCGAGGCCCGAGTCCGAGTACGTGGTTGCGCCCCCGCCGAGGCTCGCGATCTCGATCGGGCCGCGGAACACCCGGTAGCCGGTCACTCCGACGTTGTCCGTCGAGGCTTGCCAGCTCAGGTCGATCTGGCTCGCGCTCACCCCGGTCGCGCTGAGGTTGCCGGGCGGGGTCGGCTTCTGGCTGTCCGGCACTGTCACGCTCGCCTGGTTGCTCGGATCGGAGACGTTGCCGGCCGCATCGACTGCGCGCACCTGGTACTGGTGGGTGCCCGCGCCGACGGGGCTGTCGGAGTAGGTAGTCGTGCCCGAGCCGACGGTGCCGATCTGTGTCGTTCCGCGGAACACCCGGTAGCCGGTCACGCCCACGTTGTCGCTCGAGGCCTGCCAGCTCAGGTCCACCTGACTGGCGCCGTTACGGGTCGCTGTGAGATTGCCCGGAGCCGTCGGCTTCTCGGCGTCGGGAACGGTCGCGCTCGCCGCATTGCTGGGGTCGGAGAGGTTGCCCGCCGCGTCCACCGCCCGGACGGTGTAGCTCTGGTTGCCGGCGGCCGGGCCGTTGTCCGAGTAGGAGGTGGCGCTCGCGCCGGCGGTGCCGATCTGTGTCGTTCCGCGGAACACCCGGTAGCCGGTGACGCCCACGTTGTCGCTCGATGCCTGCCAGCTCAGGTCCACCCGGCTGGGGTTGACCGTGGTGGCGGTCAGGTTGCCCGGCGGTGTCGGCTTCTCGGTGTCGGGGATCGTGACGCCGGCGGTGTTGCTCGGATCGGAGACGTTGCCCGCTCCGTCCACAGCGTGCACCTCGTACTGGTAGGTGCCGGCACCGAGCGGGCCGTCCGTGTAAGAGCTGGTTACGCCGAGCGTCGCGACCAGCTGCCCACCGCGGTAGACCTTGTAGCCCGTGACGCCCACGTTGTCGCTCGAGGACTGCCAGGTGAGATCCACGTTGCTGGCGCCGTTCCGCACCGCGTTGAGGTTCCCTGGCGCCGTCGGCTTCTCGGTGTCGAGTGGGTTCACCATCGCCATCGCGGAGTTGCTGACATCCGAGACGTTCCCGCCCGCGTCGAACGCCCGCAGCTCGTAGCGGTACGTGATGCCCGGCACGACGCTGCCGTCGGAGTACGAAGTCGCCGGGGCGATGGTGGCGAGCAGCGAGCCATCGCGGTAGATGTCATAGCCGGTCACGGCCACGTTGTCGCTCGCGGCCTGCCACCCGAGGTCGATGCTGGTCGGCCCGCCGGCCGCCGCGCGTCAGGTTGCCCGGCACGCTCGGCTTCTCGAGGTCCGGTGGATGCACGGTGACCGCGGCGCCGTTGCTGAAGTCCGACATGTTGCCCGCGGCGTCGAAGGAGTTGACCTGGTAGCTGTAGTCGCCGGGCGTGACGCTCGTGTCCGAGTACGACGTGACCGCGCCGATGGTGTCGACCAGGATTCCCTCGCGGTAGATGTGGTAGCCCGTCGACGGCGACGTTGTCGCTCGAGGCATCCCAGGTGAGGTCGACCTCGGTGGAGGTCACGGCGGTCGCATCTAGGTTGCCCGGCGCCGTGGGCTGCTCCGTATCGGGCACCAACACGCTCGCGGTGTTGCTCGGGTCGGACAGGTTGCCGGCGCCGTCCGTCGCACGCACCTCGTAGTCGTGGTCACCTGGCGTGACGCTCGTGTCCGACCAGGACGTGGCCGGGCTGATGCTCCTGATCAGCGCGCCGTCACGGTAGATCTTGTAGCCGGTCACGCCCCGGTCGTCGCTGGAGGCGTCCCAACCCAGGTCCACGCGGGCGCCGTTCAATGTCGCCGTGAGGTTGCCGGGCGCAGTCGGGTTCTCCCCGTCGGGGCCGAGCATCGACGCCGTGGCCTCGTTGCTGAGATCCGAGAGGTTGCCGGCCGCGTCGAACGCGCGCACCCGATAGTGATAGGTGCCGGGAATCAGGACGTGGTCCGTGTACGCCGGGTTCGTGCCGGTGCTCGCGATCAGCGTCCCCTCGCGGTAGACGTTGTAGCCCGTCACCGCGACGTTGTCCGTCGAGGTGTCCCAGATGAGGTCGACCCGGGTGATGCCGTCGGAGCTCGCGCTGAGATTCTGCGGCACGGCCGGATTGGTCGTGTCCAGCACGGTGGCGCTCGCCGTGTTGCTCGGGTCCGAGACGTTCCCGGCCGCATCGACCGCGCGCACGGTGTAGCTGTAGTTGCCCGGGGCGAGGCCCGTGTCGGTGTGGGACCTGGCCGCCGCACCGAGGGTCGCGATCTGCGTCGCTCCGCGGAACACCTGGTATCCGGTGACGCCCACGTTGTCGGTCGCGGCCTGCCAGCCGAGCGCCACCTGCCCGGTGCCGGCGGTGGCCGTGAGGTTGGGCGGCGCACCCGGCTTGGTCGTGTCGGCCACGGTGGCGCTCGCGGTGTTGCTCGGGTCCGAGACGTTCCCGGCCGCATCGACCGCGCGCACGGTGTAGCTGTAGTTGCCCGGGGCGAGGCCCGTGTCGGTGTGGGACCTGGCCGCCGCACCGAGGGTCGCGATCTGCGTCGCTCCGCGGAACACCTGGTATCCGGTGACGCCCACGTTGTCCGTCGCGGCCTGCCAGCCGAGCGCCACCTGCCCGGTGCCGGCGGTGGCCGTGAGGTTGGGCGGCGCACCCGGCTTGGTCGTGTCGGCCACGGTGGCGCTCGCGGTGTTGCTCGGATCCGAGACGTTCCCGGCCGCGTCGACCGCGCGCACCGTGTAGCTGTAGGGGCCCGGGGCGAGGCCCGTGTCGGTGTGGGACCTGGCCGCCGCACCGAGGGTCGCGATCTGCGTCGCTCCGCGGAACACCTGGTATCCGGTGACGCCCACGTTGTCCGTCGCGGCCTGCCAGCCGAGCGCCACCTGCCCGGTGCCGGCGGTGGCCGTGAGGTTGGGCGGCGCACCCGGCTTGGTCGTGTCGGCCACGGTCGCGCTGGCGGTGTTGCTCGGATTGGAAAGGTTGCCCGCGGCGTCGACCGCGCGCACCGTGTAGCTGTAGCTGCCGGCCGCGAGTCCCGTGTCCGTGTAGGTCGTGCCGGTCGGGCTGCCGACCTGCGTCGCGCCCCGGAACACCCGGTAGCCGGTCACGCCGACGTTGTCCGTCGAGGCCTGCCAGCTCAGGCTCACCTGACCTGTGCCGGCGGTCGCGGTCAGGCTGCCCGGGGTCGACGGGATCGTGGTGTCGGGCACGGTGCCCGTCGCGGTGTTGCTCGGATTGGACAGGTTGCCCGCGGCGTCGACCGCGCGCACCGTGTAGCTGTAGCTGCCGGCCGCGAGTCCCGTGTCCGTGTAGGTCGTGCCGGTCGGGCTGCCGACCTGGGTCGCGCCCCGGAACACCCGGTAGCCGGTCACGCCGACGTTGTCCGTGGAGCCCTGCCAGTTCAGGCTCACCTGGCCCGTGCCGCCGGTCGCGGTCAGGTTGCCCGGAGTCGACGGGATCGGTGGTGTCGGCCGGCGGACCGCGTCGTCCCATGGCATGAGCCCGTGCCGGAGTCGGTGAAGGTGCCGCCGGCCTCGGGCACGAACTGCCAGTCGTAGCTGGTCGGGTGAAGCGTCATCTTCAGGACGCCGTAGGTGGTGTTCTGGCGCACCTGGCTGTTGGGCTTGGGCGACGCGATCGAGGTCCAGAAGGCGCCGCCGGTGCCGACGACGAACTGGCGGATGCCCCTGCGCGGCGTCGGCCTGCGAGCTGGGGTTCTGCGGCGCGAACCGCTCGTAGTGGTGGGCGTGACCGCCGAGGATCACGTCCGCGTTCGCGTTGTAGAGCGCGTCGAGCAGCGGCTTCGCATGGCCGTCAGGTTGCCGCCGTTCCCGGAGTTGAAGCTCGGGTGATGCCAGTAGGCGAGCGTGCAGTAGTTCTGGTTCGCGGCCAGGTCGGCCTTGAGCCATGTCTCCTGAGCCGAGCCGGTGGCGCACGACACGATCGTGCACTTGTCGTTCGAGTTCAGCGAGATCAGGTGCCAGGTGCCGATGTTGAAGCTGTAGTAGCCCTTGCTGCGGTCGCCCGCCCGCCCGGTGGCCTGCCCGGTCCCGTTGAAGTAGTCGAAGTAGCCCGATGCGCCCGAGGTCTGGTACTCGTGGTTTCCGGCTCGAGGGATAGGTGATCGACTTCACCCTTCCCCAGGTGGGGTCGTAGCTGCCCATGAACCTCGAGAGCTCGCCGTTCTGGTACTGCGCGTCGCCCAGGGTCAGCACCGCCGAGAGCCCGGCGTTCACGAGCAGGTCCGAGGTCGCCTTGTGGTGACAGCGATCGGTCTCCCTCGTGGTGGAAGTGCAGGCGATGTCACCCGCCGCCGCGATCACGGGATCGGCAGCCGACGCCGGCATCGGCATCAGCAACATGAACGTCAACCATCAAGCCGATGAGCCCTGTGAGGCGACTTATGAGTCGAGCGACCCCTCCGATCCTCGGAGCCGGTCGCGCCAAGACGTGCATCCCCTGCAGACCTCTCTGCTGCGAACGCGCGCTTCGTGCGCGCAGGCAAAATCTATCCGAGCCGGAGCCCGCGCGCAATGGCTCGCGCGCTTCCTCGAGTCGAAGAGCAACTTGAGCGAGTTTTTAAAAAGGCCCTTGCTCTTTCCGACAATTGCGTTTATGTTCCCGTCGTCTAAGGACGGGCTTCACGGATGGTGGAATTCTGGATTCGCGGCATGGCCGGGGGAGACCAGGTCGGTTTGGTCATACCTGTGCCGCTGCCGTCAGGAGGACGGGCACATGACGGGTTCGCTTGATTTTGGTCACTTCCACGGAGCGGAAGCGGCCGGCGCCAGCATTGATGTTTCGCCAGTGGCGAAGCAGAACGGCAACGGAGAGGCCGCTTTCGATCGGCCTCACGTCTCCGTAGTACTTCCCACGCGAGAAGAGGCCGGTAACGTCGAGGCGATCGCGGCGCGGCTCGCCGACGTTCTCCCCGGCATGCCGCTGGAGATCATCTTCGTCGACGACAGCGACGACGATACCCCGGAGGCGATCGGGCGGATCCGCTCGACGCGACCGGTGCGACTGCTGCACCGACCCGCGGAGAAGCGCTGGGGGGGCCTCGGCGGCGCGGTCGTCGAGGGCATCCAGATGGCGCGCGGTGAATGGGTGTGCGTGATGGACGCAGACCTTCAACACCCGCCCGAGACACTCGAGGACATGCTCGCTCAGGCCGAGGCGACGGCCGCTCAGGTCGTTGTCGCCAGCCGGTTCTGCGCCGGCGGGGGCGTGGGACCGTTCCGGGCGGCGCGGAAGGCGATGTCGCGGGTCTCGTCGCGGACGGCGCTCACGCTGTTCCCGGGCCTGAGGCACGTCACCGACCCCATGAGCGGGTTCTTCCTGGTCCGGCGCGACGCGCTCGACCTCGATCGCCTGCACCCTCACGGGTTCAAGATCCTCCTCGAGATCCTGGTCCGCACGCCGGGCCTGCGCGTGTCCGAGGTGCCGTTCCAGTTCGGTGCGCGGCATGCCGGCGAGACGAAGGCATCCATCCGGGAGGTCTTCCGCTTCGGCAAGCAGCTCGGCCACCTCGGCGTGGGCAGGCTGTTCGCCCGGTTCGGCCGGTTCGGCGTCGTCGGCGCCACCGGCTTGCTGGTCAACACGCTGCTGTTGGCGGTGCTTGCGGGACCGCTCGGAGTGGGCTACATCGCAGCCGCGATCCTCGCCACGCAGGGATCCACGCTGTGGAACTTCGGCCTCACGGAGGCGTGGGTGTTCTCCGACCGCCGGCATCGGCGGAGCCTCGGGCATCGCATGGGGTTGTTCTTCTTCATGAACAACGTCGCGCTGCCGCTGCGGATCCCGATCCTGTTCGTGCTCACGTCGGGGCTCGGGATCCACTACCTGATCTCGAACGTGCTGTCGCTCGTGGCGCTCACGGTGCTGCGCTTCGCGATCGCCGACAGGATGATCTGGGGCAAGGCGGACGGGCGCCTGAAGACGGTGCAGTCCTACGACATCCATGGGATCGTCACGGTGACGTCCGACACGCGGCTCCCGGAGCTCGACCGGTTTGCGATCGACGACGTGATCGCGTCGCCGTCCATCCGGGTGCGCATCGGGACCTCGAAGGCGGTCGTCGAGGGCCTCGTGGAGTGGTCCGACATGCCCGCCAACGGCAACGGCAACGGCCACGCACCGGCAATCGAGCTGAACGGAAACGGTCACGGCCAACCGCCGGCGATCGAGATGGACGGCAACGGCAGCGGCCACGACTACGAGATCAAGATCAACGGCGACGCACCGTCGATAGAGGTGAACGGCAACGGCGAGCGGCCATGTGCCTGCGATCGAGCTGAACGGCAACGGCCACAAGCGCTGCCTGCGCTACGTCGAAGGCCGCCGGGGGCTGGGCTTCGGGATCGCGATCGAGCAGATGGGCGAGCAGATCGAAGTGCTCGCCACGCCGCTGCTCGAGCGCTCGCCGCACGTGCTCTACACGAACGTGGTGGAGCCGATCCTGCGGTGGATGCTGGCGAGCAAGGGGTACGCGCTCGTGCACGGTGCATGCTTCGCCAACGACGGTGAGGCCATGATGGTGACGGCGAGGACCGACACGGGCAAGACGACGACGTGTCTGAAGCTGCTCGACCGTCAGCCGTACTCGTTCCTGTCGGACGATCTCACGATCCTGTGCGCCGACGGCCGGGTGCTCGGTTACCCGAAGCCGCTGACGATCAGCAGGCACACGCTGCACGCCGTCAACGCTCCGCTGCTCTCGCGGCGGCAGCGCTGGGGGCTCGTGCTGCAGAGCCGGATCCACTCGCGGACCGGGCGGAGGTTCGCGTTCAAGATCGCGGGCATGAAGATCCCGGCGGCGACCGTCAACGCGCTCGTCCAGCGGATGATTCCGCCGCCGAAGTACCAGATCGACAAGCTGGTGCCGTCCGCGCGGGTGGCGCCGGAGGCGCAGCTGCAGTCGATGGTCGTGATCGAGCGTGGTCACGACCGTGAGGACCCGCTCGAGCCGCACGAGGCGGTCGCGGTGCTGATGGAGAACTGCGAGGACGCGTTCGGATTCCCACCGTACTCGCACATCGAGGAGTTCCTGCAGGGGCTCAACGGCGGCAACCTGAAGCACGCGGAGCGCGCTGTCGTCGAGAGCGCTTTCGCCACTGTCGAGGCAAAGGTGATCGGCAGCAGCACGATGGACTGGTGGCGAAAGCTTCCGCCGCTCGGGAGCGTCAACGTCCGGGCGTGACGCCCGGTTCGGCCACACGGAAACCCGAGCACTCGGGTCCAGGCTCAACTAGTCTCATAGAGGTCACGGGCGCTCGCTGGAGAGGGCGGGCGCTCGTACATGGAATTCCGGGCAGGAGGCTGGGCAGATGACTTGGGGTACGCGGATTCGCACGGGGCCGCTGGGCAGGCGCGGCGCCGCGACCGCGGACGCTCCGTCGCTGAACGAGACGGCGGCGCAGCTCAGCACGAAGGTCGTGCGCACTCCGCTCGAGCAGGCAAACGGCGCCGGAGGTGGAGGCGGGCGGTCGCACGTGCTGTGGGTCATGGCGACGATCCTGTTGATCGCGGCGTTCCCACGCGTCTGGCACCTGATGTCGGCGGGCTTCCGCGGGGACGAGGCCGTGTACGCGGGCCAGGCCGGCATCCTCTCCGGTGACGGCGACCTCTCCAGGTACTTCGTCCTCACCTCCCGCGGCAATTCCAACTTCCTCCTGTACCAGGAGCTCGTCGCGATGGTCTACTTCTTCTTCGGCGTCAGCGACGTCGCGGCGCGGCTGGTGTCCGTGGCCTTCAGCCTCGCCACCGTGGTCGTGACCTTCGAGTTCGCGCGAACGCTCTACGACCGCAGAGTCGCCTACGCCGCAGCGCTCGGCGTGGCGTTCAGCGGGTACTCGGTGATGCTCGGGAGGATCGCGCTGCTCGATTCGACGCTCACCTTCCTCTTCACGCTCTCCCTGCTCGCTTTCGCGAAATGGCTCGAAGACGGGATCGAGAGGGTGGTTCCTGGCCTTCGCGGCGGCCGTGTCGCTCACGATGCAGGCGAAGGTCACCGGCGTGCTGGTGCTGGTGATCGCGCGGGCTCTACCTCTGGTGTCACGCGAGCTGTCGAAGCTCAAGCTGCGCGATTTCCTGCTCGGCGCGCTCGTGTTCACCGTGTTCATGACGCCCGTCTTCGTGCAGGCGATCGTCAACTCGGACCAGTTCTTCCAGTTCCTGCAGCGACACAGCCAGACGGGTGACCAAGGCGCCGTGGCACTACTACCTGGACAAGCTCGGTCAGTTCAACGGCTATCCGATTCTGTTCGTCTGGGCGTTTGGGATCGCCGTCGCCATCAAGGCGCGACGGCGCCGCCGATCGCCTGATGCTCGTGTCCGTGGGCGTGATCGCAGTCTTCTTCCAGATGTATCCGCTGAAGGCGTTCAACTACCTGTTGCCCGCGATTCCGATCCTCTCGATTCTCGGCGCACGCGGGCTGTGCGCCCTGGCGCTCCGGCTGTACCCGCCGACGTCGGACCGCCATCTGCGCAACGGGAAGCTGAGGCTCATCACACCCAGATTCGCGCCGGTCGCCGCAGCCCTGACCCTGTTCGCGGTCTCGGTCGGGCCGGCTGTGGATGCGGCCCATTCGGATTCGTATTTCGGACTTCGCGAGGCGGCCAAGTGGCTCCAGCGCAATACGCCCGAGAACGCCGGCGTGATGACGCTTTCGAAGGGATCCGCGCAGTACGCGCTCTCGTTCTACGCACGCCGCGACGCGTATCCGTTCGGCCGCTTCCGGATCGCGACGGTGTTTCCGGGGCCGAATGTGCGAAGCCCCACGCCCGATCCGTCCGGCGCCCCGTCTCGCGACTGGATCGACTACTGGCCGCCCCGCCTGATCAAGGGACGCCAGGTGTCGTACCTCGTCTACTACACCGACGAGGGCGACGATCCGCCGGAGGCGCCGATCGTCGCGTCGGAGCAGCAGGCGGCGTTCAGGAGCTTCATCGAGACCTACGGCGGCAAGCTCGTCCACACGATTCGCCGCGACCACGAGGGTCGCGCCTGGATCTACCGCATCACGGAGTTGCTGGCGCAACCGCGCGTCTCCTATCGCGCGTCAAGGCGACCAGGTGGTCGTCAAGGGCGAGGGCTTCCGGTTCAACTCCCGTGTGAAGCTCTATTACCACCGGGTGCCGCGTGGCTCCTTCAAGGCGGACGCCAACGGCTTGCTCACGGCCAGGTTCCCGTTCCCCTACAGAGTGCACTCGCGGTACTGGCTGAACGCGATCGACGACGCCGGGAACGTCGCCTCGGGGACGGGACTCACGCGCTCGGGCAAGATGGCAGTGTCGTCTCCGACGGCGCAGCCCGCGCAGGGCGCCACCCTGCCGGCGCGGGCGCCTGAGCCGACGCCGGCGGTAAGACCGGAGCAGCGCCTCCAGGTGACGCTCAAGGTGCCGAAGCAGACGCCGGTCGGCTCCGCGCTGCCGGTGGTCGTCCATGTCCAGAAGGACCGCAGCCGCAGCTCGCTGGTGTCACGCGCGCCGGTCTCGCTCGTGCTGCGCTCGCTCGGGGGTCGAGTGCAAACCATGCGGATCCAGCAGCGGGAGACGAACCAGCTCGGCGATGCCTACTTCAACATGGCGGCGCTCGAGCTACCCGGTATCTACTCGCTCACGGCGAGCGTCCAGAAAGGCGAGCGCCGGGGCGAGGTGAGAACCAGGGTCAAGGTCCGCCGCCGCTGAGGCCGGCGGCAAGATGCCGCTCGGCGGCAGCGCCCGGCGGTCGCGCGGCCGCCCGGTGATCACTCGGATTTGATGGCATATATCCACTAAATCCGAGTGGCCTCGATTTGCCTGCTCCCAGCGAGCGAGCTTTCGCCTCGCGGACGCACGACTCCGTTACACAACACGAACCACTTACCCAGCCCGCTTTTCGACAGACTCAGCTGCCGCCCAGCGACGGCCACCGCGGACGGGAGCAACTCCCTCCGACGCCGACGCGCGCGCGACGTCTCAGCGAGCCTGCGAGCGGTCGATCTCGACCATGCGAGGGTCCAGCCGGACGCCATACCGCCCCGCCGCGGCCTCGAGATCGAAGAGATCGACCACGTCCAGCCCGAGCTCGTCGGCGACCGTGCGGACCGCCTCGGCCTGCCGCGAGCTCCAGCGCTCATACGAGGAGAGCGCCTCCACCTGGACCCACTGGGCGCGAAGCCCGTCGGCGTGGACCTCGACGTTGCCCCACGCGGTCACGATGCCGGACACGCCGCGATAGTCGACGGTCGGAAAGTCGTAGTCCGGCTTGAAGGAGGCATAGATCCCGCACGTGCAGCCCGACTGCGGGGCTTCGTGCGGCGGGTTGCCCCGGTGGTGGGCGTGGCACTCGGCCTGCTGCATCGCGTCCAGCCAGAAGATCGGCTCGTACAGGGACCGCAGCCGCCCGTCCACCACCCTCCACTTCCGGAAGGCCACCACCGGCTCGATCAGGTCCGGCGCCTCGCTGACGTCGGCCGGCGCCAGGAACGGAGTGTCGAGCCGATCGTTCATGAACGCGGCTTCGTGGTCTTATCTCCGACGGCCGGGCCCTTCGGGGGCGCGGCGGGCCTGGGCTTGCGGCGGGAGATCCGGAGAGGCTCGACGAGGATCCTGCGCGAAGGGCCACGGTGAGTGGCTGTGATCGAGACCTGCGAGCTCATCTGCATATGCCCCTTGTTTAGCGCTATCGGCCGACGAATGCGCCGGCTTGATGCACTTCCAAGGTAGTGGCCCGCCTGCTGATCGCTGTAAAGCGAGTGTTATGAAAGGGTTACCAGCCTGTAACCCTGCGGTTTTGCAGGGGATTCAGACGGCGGCAGCGCCTTCGCGCAGTGCCGCGAGCGCTTCCGCGAGCCGCTTCACACCCTCGTCCGCCTGCTCCGGGGTGACGGCCGAATATGCGAGACGCAGCGCGCTCGTGCCACCCTCGAGCATGAAGTCGCGGCCGACCACGAACGTGACTCCGCGTTCAGCGGCGAGCGTGTGGAGCTCGGAGGTGTCGACCTCGTCCGGCAGCTCGACCCAGAGGAAGTAGCCACCCTCCGGGAGCACGAACCGCGCGTCCTCTCCTACGTAGCCACGCAGGCCCTCCGCGAGCGCGTCGCGCCGGGCGCGGAGTGCTTCCTTGACGGTCGCGATCGACCGGTCGATCGCCCCGGACCGGCAGAACTGCAAGACGATCGCCTCCGAGAGCATGTTGGGCGAGATGTAGGTGTTGACGGCTGCGCGCGTGATCACCGCGATCAGGTCCGGCGGGCCGATCAGGTAGCCGACTCGCACGCCCGGAGAGATCGTCTTGGAGAACGAAGACGCATAGACGATACGGTCGGAGGTGTCGAGGTCGAGCATCCGCGGCAGGTCCTCGCCCTGGAAGCGCAGCTCCGCGTACGGGTCGTCCTCGAAGATCAGGAAGTCGTGCTCGGCCGCGAGCTCGAGCAGGCGGTGGCGCTTCTGGAGCGAGAGCGTGCAGCCGGCGGGGTTGTGGAAGTTCGGGATCGTGTGCACGAAGCTCGGCCGTGCGCCGGCCTCGAGCGTCTCCTCGAGCGCGCCCACGTCCAGCCCGTCCTCCTGAAGCGGAAGCGCGATCAGCTCGGCACCCCGCTCCTCGAGGGCCAGCAGCGTTCGGTCATAGGAGGGCGCCTCGACGACCACCGGCTCGCCGGGCTCCACGAGCTGGTCGAACAGCATCACGCCCCCCTGGAGCGATCCGTTGGTGACGAGCACGCGCTCCAGCTCGACCCCGTGCCGCTCGGCGATCCACTGGCGAAGCGGGGCGTAGCCCGAACCCACGCCGTACCCGAGGGCGCCGGCGGGGTCAGTGGCCAAGATCTCCTGCGCGGCCGCGCGCAGGTCCTCGGCCGGCATGATGTCGGCGCTCGGCGCGCCGCGCGCGAAGCTGATCGGCTCGAGGGCGGGCATCGATTGCAGGATATAAGGCTGCTTGCCCTAGGCGCGGGAGCCCGCCATGTCGGCGGCGATCCGCGCTACCTCGGTGGGGTTCTTGCCCACCCGCACGCCCTTTGCCTCGAGCGCGTCGGCCTTCGCCTGGGCCGTCCCGGACGACCCGGAGATGATCGCGCCCGCGTGTCCCATGCGCTTGCCGGGCGGCGCCGTGAAGCCGGCGATGTACGCGACCACCGGCTTGGAGACGTGCTCGGCGATGTACTCGGCGGTCTTCTCCTCCTCGTCGCCGCCGATCTCGCCGACCATCACGATCAGCTCGGTCTCGTCGTCGCCCTCGAACTGCTCGATCACGTCGATGAACGAGCTGCCGATCACCGGGTCGCCCCCGATCCCGACGATCGTCGAATTGCCGACTCCGAGCTGGGCCAGCTCGTTCCCGATCTGGTAGGTCAGCGTCCCCGAACGCGAGAGCAGGCCGACGCCGCCCTCGGAGAAGAAGTGCGCGGGGATGATTCCCACGTTCGCCTTGCCCGGCGAGAGCACGCCGGGACAGTTGGGGCCGATCAGCCTGGAGTCCGTACCGCGCAGGTGGTTGTAGACGCGCAGCATGTCCTGGGCGGGGATGCCTTCGGTGATGCAGATGATCGTCGCGATGCCCGCGTCGGCCGCTTCGAAGATCGCGTCCGCCGCAAAGGGAGGCGGCACGAACACCATGTCCGTGTTGGCCCCGGTCGCGGCGACCGCCTCGTGGACCGTGTCGAAGATCGGGACGCCCTCGACGTCCTGCCCGCCCTTGCCCGGCGTGACGCCGGCGACCAGGTTGGTCCCGTATTCGCGGTTGCGCAGTCCGTGGAAGGACCCTTCGCGGCCGGTGAGTCCCTGGACGACGAGCTTCGTGTCCCGGTCGACCAGGATCGCCATCTATACCGGTGCCCCGGACTTCGCCAGCTCGACCACCCGGGCGGCCGCCTCCAGCATCGTCCTCGCGGGATGAAGCTGCGGGGCGTCGGCCTCGGCCAGGATCCGCCGGCCCTCCTCGTCGTTGGTGCCGTCGAGCCGGACCACGATCGGCACCTTCACGTCGATCTGGTCGAGCGCCTGGAGGATCCCGTTCGCGACCTCGTCGCAGCGCGTGATGCCGCCGAAGATGTTGAACAGCACGGCCTTCACGTTGTCGTCCGACAGCAGTACCTCGAGCGCCTGCACGATCTCCTCCGCCTTCGCGCCGCCGCCCACGTCGAGGAAGTTCGCCGGCTTCCCGCCGGCCTGCGCGACCACGTCGAGCGTCGACATCACCAGACCGGCGCCGTTGCCGAGGATGCCGATGTCGCCCCCCAGCTTCACATATGTGATGCCGCGCTCCTTCGCCATCTGCTCCTGCGGGTCCTCGGCCGAGGGATTGCGCATCTCCGCGATCTCCGGGTGCCGGCCGAGCGCGTTGTCGTCGACGGACACCTTGGCGTCGAGCGCGACCACCTCGCGGTCCGAGGTGACGATCAGCGGGTTGACTTCGACCAGCATCGCGTCGAGCTTCACGAAGGCGTCGTAGAGCTTGGCGAGCATCGCCCCCACCGGGCGGATCACGTCCGCGTCGATGCCGCTCTCGTAGGCGAGCCGCCGGCCGTGGAAGGGCAGGAAGCCGACGAGCGGGTCGACGTGCAGGCGCGCGATCGCCTCGGGGTGCTCGTCGGCGATCTGCTCCACGTCCATGCCGCCCATCGAGGACAGCATCACGAGCGGCTTCTTCTCGCCGCGGTCGAAGACCACCGCGGCGTAGTACTCGGCGGCGATGTCGGACGCCCGCTCGACCCAGATCTCGTGCACCGTGAGACCCTTGATGTCCATCCCGAGGATCGCGTCCGCGTGGGCCTCGGCCTCGTCGGCATCCTGCGCCAATTTGATGCCGCCCGCCTTGCCGCGGCCGCCGATCTGGACCTGGGCCTTGATCACCACCGGGAAGCCCAGCGCCTCTGCCGCCTGGCGCGCTTCCTGCGGCGTAACGGCCCTGTTTCCCTCCGGTACGGGTATCCCGTACTTCGCGAAAAGCTGTTTTCCCTGGTATTCGAGAAGATCCACGATCGCCGGCCAGACTAGGATGTCCGACCGGCGCGGCAGGCTATCAGCAAAGCGAAGCGGAGGCGCGTGGCTCTACCCAAGAATCTGACATTTGTGAGTTTCGAGGTCTACGGCACCCTGATCGACTGGGAGTCCGGGATCTACGATGCGTTTCAACGTGAAGCCGAGAAGGATGGCTTCACGATCGATCGCGACCAGTTGATCCCACTGTTCATGGAGACCCAGCGGGAGATCATGTCGGGGTCTTACGAGCTGTATGCCGAGGTACTGCGGCGCACCGCCGTGCGCGTGGCCGAGCAGCTCGGCTGGGAGCTCGAGCCCGTCCGGTCGAGCTTTCTTCCGAACAGCATCCCCTCGTGGCCGCCGTTCCGTGACACGAATGCCCTGCTGGAGCGGATGAAGAAGAAGTACCAGATCGGGCTGATCGCGAACATCGACGACAAGCTGCTCGGCGCCACCAGGCGGCACTTCCGCGTCGATTTCGACCTCGTCGTGACGGCGCAGCAGGTCCGCAGCTACAAGCCGGACCCGGCCCACTTCAAGGAGTGCAAGCGGCGCATCGGGTCGAAGACGCGGTGGATCCACGTCGCGACCGGGCTCGAGACCGACGTGATCCCGTGCGTGAAGCTGAAGGTGCCGGTGATCTGGGTCGACCGCCACAAGGAGGGCTGGCCGCAGGGACAGCGGGGCAAGCCGACCGAGATCGTCAAGGACGTGCGGTCTGCCGTGAAGTTGCTAGGCGCCTAGCGGGTTTCCGCTCAGGGCACGAACAGGCCCTGCACGGCGAGCAGCGCCGCGGGCTGGCCACTCTGGGCCGCGAGTCCCTCGTCGTACACGGCGATCTTGGGAAGGGCCCAGATCGCGCGCCGGCCTTCGTGAACCGAGTCCGGGATGATCGCGTTGAGGCTCGTCTGGACCCCGCAGCTCGATCCGATCGACTCGTCGACGGTCGCGGCGCATGGAGCGCTGATGACCGGCCCGGACCAATCCGGCCCCGACTGTTGCGCGAGCGTCGCCGAGTCACCCTCCGTCCCACCGCTGTATCTGTCCGTGACCCGGACGTTCCCGGTGAAGTGCAGGCGGAGTTCGCCGGCGTAGTCCGACATCGCACCGCCGGGGCAGTGCTGGCCGAACGCGTTGAACTTGCAGCGTACGTCGGTCAGCGAGATGTCGACGGAGACGTCGGCCTCGTTCGCCGGGGTGGCGGGATTGCCGGTTCTGACCTTGAATTTGACGCGGCCGACCGCGTTCGCCGCCGCCCCGTTCGCGTCCGGGGTGCCGAAGGTGAGCGGCGTCGAGGACTGTCGCGGTGGGCTACAGGACCCGAAGCTGAGCGGCGCCCCGTGCGCGTTGTTCGGAGAGGCGCAGACCGCGTAGGCAGGCACGAGCGGGACGGTCAATGGACCGGCGCCCCTGGGCCTCGCGTAGCCTGGCTGCGGCGGCAGCGGCGGCAGCGGCTGCCAGTTCGGGTCGTAATCCGTGTGGATCTCGGTGGAGGTCACGCGCTGCACGTCCCGACCTGAGTCGTTCATCGTGTAGATGCCCCAGTCGTCGCAACAGGCGGTCTGAGCGACCGCGAATCTGGAGCCGTCCGGGGACCACACCGGCTGGGTCGCCTCGAGGCCGGTGGCGGCTGAGTCGAAACCAACGCCCGTGGCGGTGCCGAGCTCTCTCCAGCCGAAACCCCCGTCGTAGGAAAACGCGACGCGATCGCCGGACAGCGCCCAGTCGGGGCTCGCTCCTCCGACGAACACGATCGTGACCTCACTGCCGTCCAGCTTCACGGTGTAGGTGGTCTGGTTTCCAGGAGGGCCGCCGTCGAAGGCGACGAGATCTCCCTCGGGCGACCAAGCCGGATCGTCCTTCTTACAGGCCGTCGAGCTCGAGGGCAGGAGCGGCGCCAACGCCGTGCCGTCCGCGTCGATCGTGTAGATCGCGCTGCATGAGCTGGCGGCGACGTTGTCGGCGCGCGCGAAGGCGAGCCTCTGCCCGTCCGGCGACCAGGTTGGATCGAAGTCGATGATGCCGTCGTCGAACGGCGTCACCGCGGTCATGTTGCCGCCGTCCGCGTCCATCACGTAGATCGCGCCGTCGACCAGGGTGGGTTGCTGCGGGTCGGGAATGTTCCGGTGCGTGAACGCGATTTTCTGGCCGTCGGGAGACCAAACTGGGTCCTCGTCCATCACGTCGGGGCCGCTGAGCCGAGTGAGGCCCGAGCCGTCCGCCTCGACCGTGTAGATGGCGCTACCGCACTGCGTGTCGCATACGAGCCGGGAAAACGCGATCTTGCCGTTTGCGCCCGGGTAGGCGGCCTGAGCCTCCTTGCCGTAGCCAAGCAGGACGAGCACTGCCACGAGCACGATCGTGCACGTGGCGGCTGCGCCGCGGTTTGCTCTGACCACCTGAACCGTCACCCCCAAACCGACCCTACCACCGGGGTAGAGGCGCTCCAAACGGGTCTGGGCGCTACTTGATGACGGCGATCGGGTCGCCTGCGCCGATCGAGGTGCCCTCGCTGACGCTCAGCTCCTCGACCTTGCCCGCGACCGCGGCGGTGATCTCGTTCTCCATCTTCATTGCCTCGATCACGCAGATCACGGCACCTGCCTCCACTTCCTGGCCCTTGCTCACGCGCGACCTTCAGCACGGTGCCCTGGAGGGGCGACACCAGCGTGCCGCTCCCGGCCTGGGCGCCGGATGCCGCACGGTCCGGACGTGACGCTCGCCGCGCGCCGGTCGAGTTCCCGCCGGCGGCGGCCGCCGTGCCGCCGGCAGGCGGCGGGCCGATCACCTTCACCGAGAAGCGGCGGTCGTTCACCTCGACCGTGTAGTCGCGTTCCAGCTTTTCGCCATCCTCCTCGCCCTCCGGCGGCGCGGGTGGCGGCTCGGGCGCCAGCGACTTGAGCCACTTCGGATCCTCGACGAGGTCGCGGCAGGTCTCGCCCCGCTGCCACTGCTCCGAGCGCAGGAGCGCCTTGTGGAACGGAATCAGAGTGGTTACGCCACCGATCTCGAACTCGTCGAGCGCCCGCAGCATGCGGGCGGTGGCGGCCTCCCGGTCTCGGTCCCAGACCACGAGCTTCGCGACCATCGGGTCGTAGAGGGGCGTGATCTCGCCGCCGGCCTCCACGCCCGAGTCGACCCGCACCCCCGGTCCCGCGGGTTCCCGGTAGGTGGTGATGCTCCCCGGGGCGGGCGCGAACTTCTTGTGCGCGGCCTCCGCGTTGATCCGGCACTCGATCGACGAACCGCGGATCTGGACGTCCTCCTGGCTGAAGGAGAGGGTCTCGCCGGCCGCGATCCGGACCTGCTCGCGTACCAGGTCGATGCCGGTCGCCATCTCCGTGACCGTGTGCTCGACCTGGATCCGGGTGTTCATCTCGAGGAAGAAGTACTCGGGCTCGCCGCCGCCGTCCCGGGCCAGCAGGCCCTCGATCGTGCCGGCCGACCGGTAGCTGATCGCGCGCGCGGCGTCCGTCGCGATCTTGCCGATCCGCTCCCGGAACTCCTGGTCCACGCCCGGGGCCGGGGTCTCCTCGACGAGCTTCTGATGGCGCCGCTGGACCGAGCAGTCGCGCTCTCCGAGGTGCACGACGTTGCCATGCCCGTCCGCGAGCACCTGGACTTCCACGTGGCGCGGGTCCTCGAGGTAGCGCTCCAGATAGACCGTCGGGTCGGAGAAGAACTTCTCGCCCTCCCGGGCGGCGCCCTCGAGGGCGTTCTCGAGCTCGTCCTCGGACATCGCCACGCGGAAGCCCTTCCCGCCGCCTCCGCCGGCTGCCTTCACCGCAACCGGATAGCCGATCTCCTTGGCGATCGGCTTGGCCTCCTTCAATGACCCGACCGGCTCGGTGGTGCCGGGCACGATCGGGACCCCGGCCGCCTTCATGAGCTCTCGCGCACGGGTCTTCGAGCCCATCGCGTCGATCGCCTTCGGCGGGGGGCCGATGAAGACCAGCCCCGCCTTTTCGCAGGCCTTCGCAAATGCCGCGTTCTCGGCCAGGAACCCATAGCCGGGGTGGATCGCCTCCGCACCCGCCTGGCCCGCGACCTCGAGCAGCTTCTCCACGTTCAGGTAGCTCTGCGGCGCCGGCCCCGGGCCGAGCAGGTAGGACTCGTCCGCCATGCGAACGTGTGGCGTCTCGCGGTCCACCTCCGAGTAGACCGCCACCGACGCGGTGCCCAACTCCTTCAGGGCGCGTATCACGCGCACCGCGATCTCGCCGCGGTTCGCGACCAGGACCTTGCCGAACATCGGCGCGGATGTTAGACGGAGCGCCCCCGGCCGAGACTGGCGCGGGCAGGGGCCGGCCGGCGTGTGCATGGGCCGGTCGGCGCGCCGCGGCCAGTGGGAGGCGTTGGTGGGAGCCTGGGAGGGACCCCAACAAAACCGGCATTGAGGGTGTGATTCGGGGGGCTTCCTGTGTGCCTTTCGGCGCTCCCGGGGTGCCTTTCGGGCGTCTTCCCTCGGTGATTTCGTCCAACTGCGGGAAAGTCGCGCTAGAGGCACCCGAACTCGCGGTTGATCCCCGCCGCCCGGTGATCACTCGGATTTGATGGCATATATGCAGCAAATCCGAGTGGCCGCTATCTGACTGCGCCCGGGGAGTGCGCTTCCGCTTCGCGGATGTACGGCTCCGTCACACAACTCCACCCCCTTACCAGCCGGTTTTGCTTTTTTGGGAGGGTGATCGGGCCCTGGAACGACTGGGGCCCGCCGTTGGGCGGGCCCCGAATCTCTGAGACGCTCCGTCTGGGTAACTGGCGCCTCCCTTGCGATGACCTGGGACGGGCGGATCGGCGTCAGTGCCTCGCCCGGTCCCGTCAGTTCATCTGCTGCTCTATAGACATCACTCCTTAGCGGTTTCTTCCCTGTGCGTCATCCACAGACGCCCAATCTCGTAGCAATCGTCAGCCTGATCAGCACCCCAGGCAGGGGTCGAACTGGCTTTTTGCCTTGACCTTGCCCTTCGCCTTCTTCGACCGCTTCTTCGCCTTCTTGGACTTCTTCTTCTTGGCCTTCTTGGCCTTCGCCGTCGCCTTGGACGCCGGCGCTGCCTGCGTGGTGGTCGTGTTGTAGACGTAGTAGACCACGGTCACGGTCGGCGGCGTGGTTACGACCGGCGGTGGGGTTGTACCACCACAGGCGGCAGCCGTGCCGCCGGCGTTCTGCGACTGGCAGTTCGCCTGCGTCGTGCCGTTGCCGTTCGTCGCCGACGAACTCGTGTTCGCCGTGTTCGACTGGTCGATGTTGCCGTTGAAGCAACGCCGGCAGGTGACGTTCGTGATCACGATCGTGTTGCCCTGATTCGTGGTCGCGTCAGCGTCAGCGTCCTGCTCGGTGCTGTTCTCGTTGCTGGCTTCCTGGCTCTGCTCGACGTCGTTGCCCGAACCCGCGCCGGACGTGCTGCCGCCCGCCGCCTGGTTCTGGTCGTTGCCCTGCGTGGTGCCGTTTCCGTTGCTGGCGCCCGCGAGGGTCGTGCCGTCGTTCCACTGGCTGACGTCGCCGTTGAAGCAGCGCTTGCAGTCGATGTCGCGGATCTCGATGGTGTTCTCCTGCTCCGTCGAGGCGTCCGCGTCAGCGTTCTGCTCCGTGCTGTTCTCGTTGCTGGCGTCCTGGTCCTGGCTGACGTCGTTGCCCGAGCCGGGCCCGTTGGCGTCTCCGCCGGCGGCCTGGTTCTGGGTCGTCGTCTGCTCGGTGCCGTTGCCGTTCTCGGCGAGGGCACCGGTCACGCCAGTGTTCGACTGGTCGACGTTGCCGTTGAAGCACCGCTCGCAGTCGACGTCGTTGACCTCCAGGCTGTTGTCCTGGTCGGTCGTGGCGTCAGCCGAGGCGTCCTGATCCGTGGAGTTCTCGTTGCTGGCCTCCTGCTCCTGCTCGACGTCGTGACCTGAGCCCCCACCGGTGGTGCTTCCCTCACCGGCGTTCTGGGTCTGGTCGTTGGTCTGCGTGGTGCCGTTGCCGTTGGTGGCGTCGGCGAGCGTCGTGCCGTCGTTGGTCTGGCTGACATCGCCGTTCAGGCACCGCTCGCAGTCCACGTCGGACACGTCGATGCTGTTCTCCTGCTCCGTGGAGGCGTCAGCGTCGGCGTCCTGCTCCGTCGTGTTCTCGTTGCTCGCGTCCTGGTCCTGGCTGATGTCGTGACCGGACCCGGCGCCGTCGGTGCTTCCGCCACCGGCGCCCTGGTCCTGGGTGTTGGTCTGCTCCGTGCCGTTGCCGTTTCCGGCGAGGGCGCCGCGTCAGCGCGCTGTTCGACTGCTCGTTGTTGCCGTTGAGGCAACGCTCGCAGTCCACGTCGGACACCTCGGAGCTGTTCTCCTGCTCCGTGGTGGCGTCGGCGTCAGCGTCCTGCTCGGTGGAGTTTTCGTTGCTGGCTTCCTGGTCCTGCTCGACGTCGTTGCCCGAGCCGGCGCCAGTGTTGCTGCCGTCACCAGCGTTCTGCGTTTGGTCGTTCGTCTGCGTGGAGCCGTTGCCGTTGGTGGCGTCGGCTGCCGTCAGGGCGTCGTTCGACTGGCCCGACGAGTCCCCGTTCAGGGCCCGCTCGGCGTCGACGTCGGACACCTCGGAGCTGTTGTCCTGGTCCGTGGTGGCCTCGGCGTTGGCGTCCTGGTCAGTGGAGTTTTCGTTGCTTGCGTCCTGGTCCTGCTCGATGTCGTTGCCAGAGCCAGCGCCCTCGGTGCTTCCACCGGCGGCCTGGTCCTGGGTGTTGGTCTGCTCGGTGCCGTTGCCGTTGTCGGCAAGGGCCGCCGTGTCGGCCGTGTTCGACTGGTCGCCGTTGCCGTTCAGGCACCGCTCGCAGTCCACGTCCGCGACCTCGGAGCTGTTCTCCTGCTCCGTGGTCGCCTCGGCGTTGGCGTCCTGCTCCGTGCTGTTTTCGTTGCTTGCGGTCTGCTCCTGCGCCACGTCGTCCCCGGAGCCGGCTCCGGAAGTCTGGGCGTACCCGACTGCCGGTCCCACTCCGAAGGCGAGGGCGAGGACGCTGAGCACAAGCGCGAGCCTGTATCTCACAGGTCCCTCCTATCGAGTGTTCTGAATTAGCCGCCGGGCGATTCCGGCCCCCGGCGCGGCCCAATGCCAGCCTGCTGTCAGCTAGCCGGGCAACTCGATCGGTGGGACGTAGGCCAACGGACTCCACGTAACCGTCGGCATACGAAAAGCTCTCAAGCGGTCGCGGGGGAGCAGGAAAGCTGCTCCGAGCACGGCGAGCATGCCGGCCAGCATCATGCCGGCGGCGATCCCGCCGGGACCGCTAAGCAGGTTGAAGAATGGGTTGTTGCCAGGCAACGGGTTTCCGGGCCCTGGTGGGCCCGAGCCGAACGCCGAGGCCTGCGCTGTCTGGTGGTTCTGCCGGGCCTCCGCCTCGATCCGCTTGGCGTGGCTCGTCGTACCGACCAGGAAGAATCCGCCGAACCGAGCGCGGATCGCCGGCGCACCGACGGAGCTGTCGCCTCCCGTCTCATCGCTCACGACGAACGTGTCCTGTCCGAGCCAGGTGTCGTCGCCGGGCCCCGATCCACCGAACTCGGCGTCCGATCCCGTGTTGCTCGAGGGAGCGGTAGCCGCGGCTCCGGGGCCTGAGGTCGAGCTCGTGAACTCGTCCTGCACGGGTTGCCTGTGATCGGTGCCCGTCCCGGCGCCGCTGTCGGACGGGCCTGGATTGGCCTCGCCGGAACCCGGGTCGGGTGTGGGCGTCGGTGGCGGGTCCGTCGCCGGTGGGTCCGTCGGCGGTGTGGCCGGCGGGTCACCCGGCACGGTCGTCGACCCACCCGTATCCAGCGGGGGCGTCGAGGGAGGGTCACCCGGCACGGTCGTCGCTCCACCCGTATCCAGCGGGGCGGGAGGTGACTCGGGTGGGTTCACCGCGACACCTCCGCCGGCATCCTGCGCGTTCGCCGGCGAGGCTGCGAGCGCTGCGACGAGCAGCAACGCGGCGACCACCAGCGCGCGAATCAGACTTCTAGAGGATGCAGCCTTCCCTGCCCTTGCGGGCCCTGGGCCTTGAACCGACGACACCTGCTGAGAACCTCCAGCGACCTAGCGGTTACGTGGGGACATCCTTGCCCGAGAGACCCAGAGCTCTCGCAAACGGGAAAGTAGCCGCCGCCTCGGATGGATGTAAACCCCCATTCGTTTTTTTGCAATGCAAATTGCGCGAAATTCGTTTTGGTTGGCGACGGCGCGCGCCCGCCGCTAGCTTCGCGTCTGCGAGGGCGCTGGGTCCCTCGGGCACGGACGCACCGACTCAATCGCTAGTCGAGTGGAGGACCCAGGCAGGTGCAGGCGTCGGCTTTGGTATCGACGGTCGCGTTGTTCTTCGGCCTTGCGGCCGGGACGGCGAACGCCTCCGTCCCCGATGCACCAGCCGTGCCGGCCCCCGACCAGGTCCGGACGGTGCATGAGCCCTCGACGCCCTCCCTGTCGCTCGAGCGCAGCACCGAGCTGCCGGCTTCGAAGCAGCTGGAGATGGCGAAGAGTTCCTCCGCAGTCCACGGGGCGTGAGCCGCACCGCGGCCCCCGTCGTCTCGCAGCAGAGCGCAGACGCACCCGGGGATGAATCCGCGGCGACCATTCCACCGGGCGGCGCCGGGGATCGTCGAGGATCGCCGGGTGCCCGAGCCGCTCGACGCTCCGGCGCAGGACGCGGCCGAGCTCGGCCCTCTCGCCTCGTCGGCGTTCGCCGACCCACGTCCGAGCCAATCCTCCGGACATGCGGCCTGGGACAGGAGCGGCGGGGCCGTGCAGGAGCACGGCAGGGCCTCGGGCCCAAGGCGTTCACCGGGCCGTCCGGCGGGCTCGTCTCCCGAGCGGCCGGCCGGCATCGCAATGGACCCCCCGGCGAAACCCTCACGACCGAGCCATTCGACGCCGCCAGTTCCTCGTGACCCGGCACCGGCGCCCCCCAGCGCCCCCGGCGGCGCGTTCTCAGCGGCATTGGGGTCCTCTTCGAGCCTGCTCGGTCGGCGCCTTCGTGGCCGCGCTGATCGGGCTCATGCTGCGCCAAGCTTTCCGGGCGCCCACCAGGCGAGCCGCCTCCCCGTCGGCCGCATTGGTGCCGGCGCCCTTCGTAGCGCTGCTCGAGCGCCCCGGCTAGCTCCCCTCGATTCTCAAGCTCGCTGCCGGAGGGCGTGCGCCTTCCGGCCTGCAGACGAACTCGAAAACGAAGGGATCAGCAGATGAATTCCAAGTTGATCGCCTCGGGAGCGGCCATCCTGGCACTCGGATTTCCGGCTGGGGCTCTTGCCCAGCCGAGCCAGACCGCGACCAACGGCGTGACCATCACTCAAACCGGCACCGCCACCGGCGGCACCGCGAACGCCAACGGCGGCACCGCCAACGGCGGCTCGCTCAGCGCCAACGGCGGCACCGCCAACAGCGGCCAGTCCGCGACCGGCGGCAACACGGCCGCCACCGGCGGAGGGGCCACCTCGACCGGCGGCAGCACCGGCGCCACCACGGGTGGAGACTCGACCGCCACGGGCGGGTCGGCCAGCTCGACCGCCGACGGCGGAGACGCCACCTCGGCGGGCACCAGCGGCACGGCCAACGGCGGCGCGGGCGGAACGTCCACCGCCAACGGCGGCGCGGCAAACGGGGGCACGAACACCCAGACCTGCAGCGCCGCGGGCCTGGGAGCCGTTAGCTGCGGCAAGCAACGGGGGAGCAGTGACGGCCGGCGGAACCACCTCCGGCGGGGGCAACGGCGGCACCGGCGACCTCGGGCGCCGTCACGGGCGCACCGACCACCGGCGGAGGCGCCACCAGCGGTGCCGCCACCGGCGGCGCGGCGGCCGGCACGGCCGGATCCGCCACGGCGACCGCCGGGGCGGGCAGCACGGCCACCGGGGGCGGGGCCACGGCCCAGTCGGGCGACGTCGACGATCGAAGGCGATGGCGGCAGCGCCAGCGCAAACGGGGGCAGCGCCACGGGTGGCAACGCGGATGCCGAGGGCGGCAGGGCCACCGGCGGGGACGCCGGGGTCACCAACGAAGCCGAGGTCGAAGGCCAGGCGACGGTGCAGGTGATCGTCGGGAACGCTCCCGACGCCACCCAGACGTCGACCCAGACGATCGACGATCAACCAGACCGGCGACCGCCACCGCCGGGCGAGGCCAACGCAAACGGCGGTCCGGCCACGGGCGGGACCCTGAACGCCAACGGCGGCACGGCGGAGAGCCCGCAGACCGCTGCAGGCGGCACCACCACCACGAGCGGCGGAGCCGCCACGTCCACGGGCGGCAGCACCGCCGCCACGACCGGTGGTCCGCCACCGCCACCGGCGGGAACGCCACCGGATCGGCCACCGGCGGGTCCGCGAACGCCACGCTCGGTAGCGGCAACGCGACCGGCGGCGCCGGCGGCAGCGGCAACGCCACCGGCGGAGCGCGCCACCGGCGGGTCGAACACCCAGACCTGCACGCGCCGCGGGAATCGGTGGGGCGGTCTGCGGCAACAACGGCGGTCCCGTGAGCACGGGCACCACGAGCGCCACGGGCGGCACGGGCGGCGGCGGAAACTCCGGAGCCGTCACGGGCGCCGCCACCAGCGGTGGGAGCGCCACGAGCGGCGCCACGCAGGGCGGAGCGGCGACCCCGACCGCCGGGAACGCCGCCGCGACCGCCGGCAACGCCGCTGCGGCGACCGGCGGCACGTCCTCCAGCACCACGGGCAACGTGGGCATCGACGGCAACGGCGGGACCGCCAGCGCAAACGGCGGCCGGGTCAAGGGCGGCAACGCCGAAGTCCTCGGCCGGCAAGGCCACCGGCGGCAGCGCCAAGGTCAAGAACGCGGTCGAGGTCAAGCAGACCACGATCCAGGTGATCCTGCGCAAGCCGCCCAAGTCGGAGAAGAAGCACGGAAGGCAGAGCAGGGACTAGCTCCCAGAGCAAGGAAAGCTCCAGGCAGGAACAGCTATACAGGGTCCCCGGCCGGGCAGCATGCCCCGGCCGGGGCGCCCCGTCCTCAGTGTCCGAGCGGGCTAGGCGCCGACGGGATCGGCGGCGCGGCGCTCGGCCTCGATCAGCACGTCCGCCACCTCGGGACGCGTGAACTCCTCCGGCGGCCGCTCGCCCGCGCGCAGCATCTCGCGGACCTTGGTGCCCGACAGGAAGATCCGGTCCTCCGGTCCGGCGGGGCTGGTCTTGCTGGTCGCCATGCCCTTCGTGATCTTGCAGTAGAAGGCGTGGTCGAACATAAGTGGTTCGATGCCTAGTTGTTCGGGATCGAACTTGTCGAAGATCTTCTGTGCGTCGTAGGTGCCGTAGTAGTCGCCGACGCCGGCGTGGTCGCGGCCCACGATGAAGTGCGTGCAGCCGTAGTTCTTGCGGATCAGCGCGTGGAAGATCGCCTCGCGCGGTCCCGCGTAGCGCATCGCGGCCGGGTTGATCGCGAGCAGCACGTGGTCGCGCTGGTAGTAGTTCGCGATCAGGGTCTCGTAGCACCGCATGCGCACGTCCGGCGGGATGTCGTCGGACTTGGTCTCGCCCGACGAGCGGGTGGATGAAGAGCCCGTCGACGCACTCGAGCGCCGCCTTCGTGATGTACTCGTGGGCCCGGTGGATCGGGTTGCGGGTCTGGAAGCCGACCACGGTCTTCCAGCCGCGCTCGGCGAACGCGGCACGTGAGGCGGCGGGCGGCAGGATGTAGGGCTCGAACACGGCCGGGTGCTCCGGCAGGGCGACCACGCGCACCGGGCCGGCGAGGCAGCGATCGCCCTCCGCCATCAGCGCAGCGACGCCGGGGTGGGCGGTGTCGGTCGTGAGGTAGACCTGCGCCGCCTCCCGCTGCGAGTCGCGTTGGAAGATCTCCTCGAGGCTCAGGAGGCCCAGCAGCCGGCCGTCGGGCGCCTCGAGCGCGAGCTCGTCGCCGACGGCCGCGTCCACGTCGCTCGCGAGCGTCACGGGGATGCTCCACGGCAGGCCGTCGCCGAGGTGCATCTCCTCCACGACGCGCACGCCAGTCCGTCGGAGCCCTGGAACCCGCGCAGCGGGCTGAAGCCGCCGACCGCGAGCAGCTCGAGGTCGGCGGTCTGCCGCGGCGCTCAGCCGAACGGTCGGGAGACCGGCCGCGCGCGCGGAAAGCTCCTCGCGCTCACCGGCCGGCACCAGCAGGTCGACGAGCTCGCCACCGTGGGGGTCGATCAACGTCGCGCCCGGCGAGGTTACTTCGCCTCGGCCGGGTGCAGTCCGCACTCGACCTTCTCCTGGCCGGCCCAGCGGCCGGCCCGGGGGTCCTCGCCCGGCATCACCTGCCGGGTGCAGTGCGTGCACCCGATCGACGGGTAGTTCTGATCGTGCAGCGGGTTGTAGGGCACCTCGTGCTCGCGGATGTGGGCCCAGACGTCCTCGAGGCTCCAGTCCGCCAGCGGGTTGGCCTTCACGAGCCCGAACTTGGCGTCCCACTCCACCTTCTTCGAGTTGGCCCGCGTCGGGGCCTGGTCGCGGCGCACGCCGGTGATCCAGGCATCGACCGAACCCAGAGCGCGCTGCAGCGGCTCCACCTTGCGGATCGCGCAGCACTGGTCGGGTGCGCTCTTCCACAGCTCGTCGCCGTGCAGGCGCGCCTGCTCCTCGAGGCTGATGTTGTGGTAGCGCTCGAACTGGAAGCCGTACCGCTCGGTGAAGCGGTCACGCGTCTTGTAGGTCTCTGCGAACAGCACGTCGGTGTCCAGGTAGAAGATGCGGACGTCGGGCTGGATCCGGTGCAGCATGTCGAGCAGCACCGACTCCTCCTGCTGGAAGGAGCACGCGACGTACAGGCTCGGGTGGAACTGGTCCACCATCCACTTCAGCGTCGCCTCGGGCCCTTGGTCCTCGAGCTCCAGGGCGACGAAGTCGAGCTCGTCTGGTGTCCAGGTCTTGGTGGCTGTGGGCATCTTCACAAAGGTCCTTTCGACTGCCTTGCCGAGGTTCCCGCTCGGAGCAGACAAAATAACACAATCCCGACCGGATTTAGCCTGATTCGGTCTTCCGTGACCATCGGCGCACAGCCGGGGGACCTTTAGGGAGCCGGAGAACCGAAGGCCCGCCCAACGTTAGCGGGCCTTCGAAGTCGCTCTATTCGTTCACGCGCTCGACCAGGAACGCGATCCGCACGTGCGCGCGCCACTCGTCGAGGTTGTCGCCCCGCAGGCCGGTGGACACCACGTCCACGGCCTTGATGTTGCGCAGCGAGGTGCGCGCCTCCTTGAGGGCCTGCTGCACGGCATCGTCCGAGCTGGTCCCGGACGTGCCGATCAACTCGATGATCTTTACGGCGGCCATGTCCCTCCTGTTCCTAGGCGTCGAAGTACCTGTGTTCTACCAAGCGGGAGCTAGAGTCCAGAGTCTCTGGGGCAGGGCAGGCGACCAGAGGAGGCTGGCGATGCAGCAGACGCAGGTGCTTGTCGACGACGCGGCCGTGCAGCAGCTCGGCATGGCGCTTCGGTGGTCCGCTGCTCCGGCCGGGCGACGCCGAGCTACGACTCCGCACGCGAGATCTTCAACGGCATGTACGACCACCGCCCCGCGCTGATCGCGCGCTGCGGCGGCGTCGCGGACGTGATCGCGGCGGTCGGCTTCGCCCGCGACAGCGGGCTCGAGGTGGCGGTCAAGGCGGGCGGCCACGGCGTGCCCGGCTACGCCATCGTGCGACGACGGGATCGTGATCGACGTCTCGCCGATGAAGGGCGTCTTCGTCGATCCCGAGGCGCGCACCGCACGCGCTGCCGGCGGCGTGACCTGGGGCGAGTTCGACCGCGAGACGCAGGCCTTCGGCCTCGCCACCACCGGCGGGCGGATCACCACCACCGGCCTCGGCCGGGCTCACGCTCGGCAGCGGCAGTGGCTGGCTCGAGCGCAAGTTCGGCTTCACGGTCGACAACCTGCTCTCCGTCCAGACTCGTGACGGCTGCGGGCGAGGTCGTGACGGCCAGCGAGACCGAGAACCCCGAGCTCTTCTGGGGCCTGCGCGGCGGTGGCGGCAACTTCGGGATCGTCGACCTCGTTCGAATACCGGCTGCACCCGCTCGGGCCGATCGTGGTGGGCGGGCTCCTGGGCTACCCGCGCGAGCAGCGCGCCCGAGCTGCTGCGGGCCTGGGCCGACCACATGCGGGACGCGCCGGACGAGCTCGGCAGCGGCTTCGCCTTCATCACCGCGCCGCCCGAGGAGTTCGTGCCCGAGGAGGTGCGGGGGCAGCCGGTCTGCGGGGTCGTGGTGCTCTATGCCGGGCCGGTGGAGGAGGGCGAGGCGGTGCGTGCAGGGTCTCCGCGACGCGCTCGGACCGCCCGCGATGGACCTCGTGATGCCGATGCCCTACCTGGTCGTGCAGCAGCTGCTCGACGCGCGGGAACCCGCCCGGCCGGCCGCAGTACTGGAAGTCGGACACGCTCCGGGAGATGACCGACGACGCGGTCGAGACGCTCGTCGAGCACGCGAACAGGATCCCGTCGCCCACCACCGCGATCGTGCTCGAGGCCAAGGGCGGCGCGATCCCGCGCGTGCCGGAGGACTCGATGGCGCTGATCGGCCGCGAAGCCCGCCTTCGCCTTCTACGGCATCGCCCAGTGGGAGGAGCCCGGGCAGGCCGAGGACCACATGCGCTGGGCGCGGGAGTTCGGGGAGGCGATGGAGCCGCATTCGGGCAAGGACATCGCGCTCAACTTCGTGATGGACGAGGGCACCGAACGGGTGCAGTCGGCCTTCGGCCCGGAGAAGTACGCCCGGCTGGTGGCGCTCAAGGACCGGTACGACCCGGACAACCTGTTCAGCCGGAACCAGAACGTCAAGCCGAGCGGGGGCGCATAGGCGCAGCGCCGGTTGCGAGCCGCAGGCGGAACGCACGTCCCGCCCGGCCTCGGTCGTTTATGTTGTTAGATGCCTAGATACTTGACCGTGAACAACGATGGCATCGAGGAGGCGGGACGAGCATGGCACGCCGCACGCAACCGGACGGCGACTACATAGAGGGGATGATCGCCGCCTGGCGGCGTGAGCGGCCGGGGCTCGACCTCTCCGGAATGGCGGTCGTCGCGCGGCTCCTGCGCGTCGCGCACCGGTTCGACGAAGCGCAGGGCGAGTTCTTCTCGGCGCTCGGGCTGAAGCCAGGGTGGCTCGACGTCCTCGCCGCGCTGCGGCGCGCGGGTGCGCCCTATCGGCTGACGCCCACGAGGCTCTCGGAGGAGGCGCTGATCTCGACGGCCGGGATGACGAATCGTCTCGACCGCCTGGAGCAGGCCGGCCTGATCGAGCGGCTGCCTGACCCGGACGACCGGCGTGGCGTGCTGGTGGAGCTCACCGAGGAAGGGTTCGAGCTCGTGGACTCGGCCGTCGACGCGCACCGGGGCCTCAGCAAGCGCCTGCTCGGGGCCCTCGACGCGCGCGAGCGGGACGAGCTCGACGCACTGCTCGCGAAGCTGCTGGTGCCGCTCGATCGCGGCGAGTCCCCTGCGCCCGCGAGCCTATTCCCAACCGGGCGTGTCGCCCCAAGGCGACGGCGCACATAGGCCGACGCCCTCCGACAGCGCTGCCCGCGCCCACGGGCTCGTCGTCCGCCGCGGCGCGCCCGGCGCCGGCGCGGTATCGTGGAGGAAGCGCTCGAGCGCGGCCGCGATTGCGGCCGTCTCCTCCGCAGAGGCGTTGGGCGCGACCAGCTCGATCGATGGCCGGGGTGGGCGTCGCTTTCCGTTAGTGGTCATATATAGGGCGCGTGCGATGACCAAGATACCCGTGCTGGACCACGATGCCGTGCTGACGGCCGTCTCCACCGGCGAGGCGATCGAGCGCGTCCGCGAGGGGTTCGTCAACTTCGCGCGCGGGGAGTGGCAGATGCCCGCGAAGCTGTATCTGCCCAGTCCGCCGAACGGCGACTTTCGCGCGATGCCGGTCCGGGGCGAGGGGCTGGCGATGCTCAAGTGGATCACCTCGTTCCCCGGCAACCCGCGCCGGGGGCTCCCGACCGTGACGGGCATCGTGATGATCTCCGACGCCGTCACCGGCGAGCCGGTCGCGCTCCTCGACGCGCGGGCGGTGACCGCCCTCAGGACCGGGGCGGTCGCGGCAGTCGCGACACAGGAGTTGGCCCGCGAGAACGCCACCAGCGTCGGGCTCATCGGTTGCGGGCTGCACGGCGCCTGGGTCGGTCGCTGCCTGGCGGACAGCGAGTACGGGCCGGGCGTCTGCTTCGATCCTGATCCCGATGCGGCGGGCGGGGTCGCCGCGGAGCTCGGCTGGGAGGTCGGTGACCTGGCGGAGGCCCTCGCATGCGACATCGTGTGCACGGTGACGCCCGGGCACGAGCCGGTCGTGCGTGCCGAGGCGCTCGCTGCCGGCCGCCACCTGAACCTGCTGGGCGCGGATGGCCCGGGCAAGGCCGAGGCGGAGGTCGCCGCGGTGGAGAGGGTGCGGGCCGAGGGCCGGCTCTTCTGCGACGAGTGGGGACAGGCCAGCCACGGTGGCGAGCTCACCGGCGCGGTCGCGGCGGGGCTCGTGGGCCCGGAGGACGTGACCGAGCTGGGTGCGGTGTGCGCCGGCCTGGCTCCCGGCCGCAACGGCGACCGCGAGATCACGCTGTTCGACTCGACCGGGCTCGCGATCCAGGACCTCGCAATCGCGATCGGCGCGCTCGAGTCGCTGCGCGCCGGCGCGGTCAAGCCGCAGACGATCTCGCTCTGAGCGACCGCTCAGGGCTCGCTCGGAAAAGTCAAAAACCAGCTGGGTAAGGGGGATGGTGTCCCCGGGGCGGGGATGGTGGCCCTGGGCGGGATCGGTGCCCGGGCCGGGGGATGGTGCCCTGGGCGGCCGATCGTGCCCACGGCGCACCAATGCGCGTGTCTTCTCTATGTCGTCTCGAACGAATCATGCGCGCTAGGGCCGACCCACCCATCTTTCTGCGTTGATATGCGCCCGTGATATCGCTGGTGATATCGGGGGCGATATTGCGGGTGATATTGCCGGCGATATCAGCGCAAATCGGCGGGTGGTGCCGCCCGCCTGCGGCCGACCACCTCCCCGCCACGCCCTCGAGGCTGAGCAGGAACTCCTTGCGCTCGAGGCCCCCGCCGTAGCCGCCGATTCCCCCACCGCTGTGCAGCACGCGGTGGCAGGGAACCACGATCGGAAGCGGGTTCGCGCCGAGTGCGTTGCCTGCGGCCCGGGCCGCCGCGCGGGCTGCCGGCCGCCGCGGCGACGGTCTTGTATGTGGAGACGTGGCCGTATGGGATCCGCGCGGTGTGCCTCAGCACCCGCTGCCCGAAGCCGTGGCTCAGCCGCCAGTCGAGCTTCAGGTCGAAGCTGGTCCGGCGCCCCTCGAAGTACTCCTCGAGCTGGCGGCGGACCGAGTCGAGCTGCCCGGGCGCCTCGAGCATGCGCGGCGAGAGGTCCTCGGCGAGCTCCAGCAGCACCTTGTCGTGAGGCAGGTGCCCGCTGTAGGCGACCCGCACGAGGCCGCGCTTCGTGCCGGCGACGAGCAGCTTGCCGACCGGTCCGTCGATCGTCGTGTAAGCGACGTCGATCAATCCCTCTCGACCGGCCCGCTCGACGAATGCCTCGGCTGCGGCCGCCGCGCGGTCGCGGTGGTTGCCCGTGCGCCGCAGCGCACGCTCGAAATCGGTCATCGCTCCCATGCTCCTCTCAAGGACGCCAGCCCGGCGCGGACGTTCTGCCTGGCGGCCGCCTCCGAGCAGCCGACGATGCGCCCGATGTCCGCGTAGGGCAAGTCGTTCACGTAACGGTGCAGGACCGCGGCCCGCTGCTTCGGAGGCAGCTCGCCGACCGCCTCCCACAGCTCGGGCTCGCCGTCCGGCGGCCTCGGCGTGGGACGCTCCGCGACGGCCTCGACGGGGACCGCCCGGCGGCCTCTGGACCGGTGGGCGTCGATCGCTTTGCGGTGGGCGATCGTCAAGAGCCACGACCGCAGGTTGGATGCATCCCGCAGACGCGGGTATGCGCGCAGCGCCGCCACGAAGGTCTCCTGGAAGCAGTCGTCGGCCTCGTTCGGCCCAGCGGCCGCCACGAGAAACCGGTAGACGTCGGCGCGGTACTCGTCGAGCAGCGCCTGGAAGGGCGGCATCTCCACTGCCATGGAACGCCGCCTGTCAGCCGGTCGTGAGATCGGCTCCGGCGGGCGCTCCGGCATGTGCGACTACTGACCGTTTGTTCACCAGCGGCTTCGGCAAGGACACCATCGATTATGGCCGACCGTCCATCTCTCACGCGGGCGCTTTTCCCCAGGCTGACGGCCCACACTCGCGGTGTTGGGTCCGTTATGGTTCGCGACGGGGTCGCGTGCGCTCCGACGGCTCCTTGGCCGCGCAAGACGCCGCGGCAGGCAGGGCACAACGAGACAGGGAGGGAGCTATGAGGAAGCTGTTCGTCTTGGCCGGCGTGGCTTTGACGGCGCTGCTGGTGCTGTCGTCACCCGCGGCGGCCAGCAGCACCACGTGCAACAGCACTCTGACAGGGGTGACGATCCCAGACGATCTAGTCGTTCCAGAGGATGCGAGCTGCACGATCGTCGACTCGACCGTCGTGGATGACGTGAGGGTCGGCAGGAACGCGTTTTTCACGGCGACCAACAGCGACATCGGCGATGACGTCGAGGCCAAGAACGCCCAGGGAATACTTCTCGAGTTGGGAAGCACCGTCGGGGGCGACATCCGCACGAGCAAGACCGTGCAGGTGTTCCTCTTCGACAGCACGGTCGGCGGAGACATCGAGGTCAGGAAGTCGGCCAGTAAGGAGCAGCCCGCTCAGGTGAACATCTGCGGCATGACGGTCGGTGACGACGTCCTCGTCAAGGACAGCGCCAACGACATCCTGGTCGGCGATCCTCTGGCGGTGGGCTGCGCCGGCAACACGGTCGGAGGCGACGTCGAGATCGAGCGGAACTTCGTGGACGTGGAGCTGATCGTCCGCGGGAACACGATCGCCGACGACCTCGAGGTCAACCACAACAAGGGCCCGGCGGAGAAGAACGTCGAGGACAACACCGGCGGCGACGAGCTCGAGTGCTGGGGCAACGAACGAGCCCTTCAACGCTTCGGGCAACACCGGCTGGAACGAGACCGAAGGCCAGTGCGAGATCCCGCCGACGGAATGCAACAGCGGTGACACGCCGGCTGTTGTGAACGCCCCGGGCGACCTGATCGTGCCCGAAAACGGGGTCTGCGTAATCACCGGCTCGACGGTCGGTGGCGACGTCTACGTGGGCAAGAATGCCTACTTCGAGGCGGCCGCCAGCCAGATCGCCGGGGACGTCAAGGCGAGATCGTCTGCGGGTGTCTATCATCCACTCCCAGACGACCGTCGGTGGCGACGGTCGAGACCAAGGGCAGCTTCACGCTCGACGTGTTCGACTCTGACGTGGTCGACGACATCGAGGTCAGCCGGTCGGTCGCGCTCCACATCTGCGGCAACACGGTCGGGGACGACATCGAGGTCACGAGCAGTGGTCCCGAAGTCCAGGTCGGCGATCCCGTAAACGCATGCGGCGCGAACACCGTCGGCGACGACATCGAGGTCAAGGGGAACAACACCTCGGACTTCGGCTACCTGATCGTTCGGGGCAACACCGTCACGGACGATCTCGAGGTCACCCACAACTCGGGTTCCGCCGTGGACAAGTTCGTTCAGGACAACATCGGCGGCGACAAGCTCGAGTGCCGCGGCAACGAGCTGCCGTTCACCGGCGCCCCCAACGCGGGCTTCGCCCGGGTCGCGGGCGATCAATGTGCACTGATCTGATCCGGCTCTAGGCTGGACTCGGATCGAATGGGAAGGCCCGCGAAGTGCGGGCCTTCTCGCTGCTGGGTGCAGGGCGCTACAGCGGGATGTTGCCGTGCTTGCGCTTCGGCCTGTCGACGCGCTTCGTCTGGAGCGTCTCGAGCGCGTTGATCAGCCGCGGGCGGGTCTCGTGCGGCACGATCACGTCGTCGATGTAGCCGCGCTCGGCCGCCGTGTACGGGTTTGCGAACCGGGCCTTGTAGTCCGAGATCAGCTTCTCGCGGCGCTCGTCCGGCGTCGGAGACTTCTCGAGGTCGCGCCGGAAGATGATGTTGACGGCGCCCTCGGGACCCATCACGGCGACCTCCGCGGTGGGCCAGGCGAAGTTGAAGTCGGCCAGCATGTGCTTGGAGTTCATGACGTCGTAGGCGCCGCCGTAGGCCTTGCGGGTCACGACCGTGAGCTTGGGGACGGTCGCCTCGGTGAAGGCGTACAGAAGCTTCGCGCCATGGCGGATGATCCCGCCCCACTCCTGGTTCGTGCCGGGGAGGAAGCCGGGCACGTCACAGAACGTCAGCAGCGGGATGTTGAAGGCGTCGCAGAAGCGCACGAACCGGGCGCCCTTGACCGATGAGTCGATGTCGAGCACGCCAGCGAGCGCCTTGGGCTGATTGCCGACCACGCCGATCGGGATGGCCGTTCAGCCGCGAGAAGCCGACGATGATGTTCTGGGCGTAGTGCTTGTGCACCTCGAAGAACTCGCCGTCGTCCACGATGTGGGCGACGACGTCGCGCATGTCGTAGGGCCGCTGTGGATCCGCGGGCACGACGCTGTCGAGCTCGATGTCCATCCGCTCGGGGTCGTCCGCGGGTTCGAAGTGCGGCGGCTTCTCGAGGTTGTTGAGCGGCAGGAAGCTCATCAGGTAGCGAACGTCCTCGAGGCACTCTTCCTCGCTCTCGGCGGCGAAGTGCGCGACACCGGATTTGGTGTTGTGCGTCATCGCACCACCGAGCTCCTCGAAGGTGGGCTCCTCACCGGTGACGGTCTTGATCACATCGGGACCGGTGATGAACATGTGCGACGTGTTCTTCACCATGAAGATGAAGTCCGTCATCGCGGGTGAGTAGACGGCGCCCCCGGCGCAGGGGCCCATGATGATGCTGATCTGGGGGATCACGCCGGAGCACTGGACGTTGCGGACGAACACGTCCCCGTAGGCGCCGAGCGATACGACGCCCTCCTGGATGCGTGCTCCGCCGGAATCGTTGATGCCGATCACCGGGCAGCCGATCTTCGCGGCCAGGTCCTGGATCTTGCACATCTTCTCCGCCATCACCTCGCCGAGCGACCCGCCGAAGACGGTGAAGTCCTGGCTGAACACGCATACCGTGCGGCCGTCGATCGTGCCGTGACCGGTCACGACGGCGTCGCCCCACGGCCGCTTCTTGTCCATGTCGAACTCGTAGGTGCGGTGCCTGACGAAGGTGTCCAGCTCGCGGAAGGAGCCTGGGTCGAGCAGCTTCTCGACGCGCTCGCGCGCGGTCAGCTTGCCCTTCGCGTGCTGCTTCTCGACGGCCTCGTCGGAGGCGGAGTGGATCGCCTGATAGCGCAGCTCCTCGAGCTGCGCGAGCTTCTCCTCAAATGTTTCGGGCGTCTTCTGGCGCATTGGTGGCGGCTGGAAATAGTAGTAGGGTCGGTCGCGTGCCCAGCGCTAGGGTGATCTTGCTCGCCGGCGCTGTCGGGCTTGTGGCTTCGACCGCCGCTCTCGCAAGCCCGCAGTTCGGCTCGACGTTTGCCGGCACATACACGGCGCAGACCCCGAGCACTTCATCGGGCCTCGATGCACTGGCGACCTGGACCGACCCCGGCGAGCCGAGCGGTAAGCCGAAGGAGGTCCAGAGGATCAAGGTGGACTTTGCGCCCGGCACCAAGCTCGACACGCGGGCCCTGCCGACCTGCAACGCATCCGCCGAGGACATCGCGAACCTGGCGGTGCGTGCGTGCCCCGCGAAGACGAAGCTCGGTGAGGTCCGGGGCCAGGGCGTCTATGCGGGCAGCACCGCACCGTTCAACACGTATGCGACGCTCTTCAACGCCAAGCGCCAGATCATCGTGGTGGTGACGCTCGACAACGCCAAGGGGAGATTGCTGACGACATTCCGAGACGATGTCGAGCGGAGCACGATCACGGTCAAGCTGAAGGTTGGGAAAGGGATCTCGCTGATCAGGTTCCAGGCCCATGTGCCCCCGCACGTCCGCAAGCAGGGCAAGAAGCGAAGGGTCTATTTCACGACCCCGCCCACGTGTCCACCGAGCGGAGCCTGGACCACGAACGTGACCCTCACCTACCGAGACGGCTCGACCGACCAGCACGCGGCGCAGTCGCCCTGTAGGCGTCCTTAGGCAGAGTGGTCGGCCGGTGCTGTTTGCCGGTCGACCTCAGTTTTCTTCAAAGTGCTGGTGCCGAGACCGTCGAGCAGCGCCTCGAGCTCACGCTCGAACTGACCTTCGTCGCGGGGCGCCTTGAAGCGCTCCCAGAATCCGTCCGCTCGCTTCGGTCTCCACCTGTGCCCGGATGCGGGTCCCCCAGCCGGAGGCCTCGAGCTCGATCACCCCGTGGGCGCCCTCCGCGTTCCATTCGATGCGGGTCGGAGGGTCGAGCGCGCTCACGCGCACCTCGCCGAGCCACTGGCGAAGCGCCTCTTCCGAGGCGATCTCCTCCCACAGCTCCGGGGGCGACTTGACCAGCGTCCGTTCCAGCTCGATCGTCGGCACGCCCGGTTCTTTGGCGGCGAAGCCCGGAATCCTTCAGCCCTATGAATCTCTTAACGAACTGTTTAAAGCCTGACCTTCACACCGGCGGCTTGTACTCGCCGAACACTTCGCGCATCACGTTGCAGACCTCGCCGAGCGTGGCGCGGTCGCGGAGGGCGTCCTTGATCGGGTAGAGCAGGTTGCCCTCGCCACTCGCCACCTGGCGCAGGTCCGCGAGCCGCTTGTCGACCTGCTCCTGGTCGCGGTTCTCCTTGAACAGCCTGAGCCGCTCGACCTGCTCGTGCTCGGTCTGCGGGTCGATCTTGAGGATGTCGACCTCGACCTCGCCGCCTCCCTCGGTGTACTCGTTGACGCCCACGAGGATGTCCTGCTTGGTCTGGATCCGCCGGTGATAGGCGAACGCGGACTCCTCGATCTCGCGCTGGATGAAGCCGGCCTCGATCGCCTCGACCGATCCTCCGAGCTCCTCGACCTTGTCCATCAGCGCGCGGGCGTCGTTCTCGATGTCGGCGGTGAGCCGCTCCACGTAGTAGGAGCCGGCGAACGGGTCGACGGTGTCGGCGGCGCCGGACTCGTGGGCGAGCACCTGCTGGGTGCGCAGCGCGATCCGGGCGGAGTACTCGGTGGGCAGGCCGAGCGCCTCGTCGAACCCGTTCGTGTGCAGCGACTGCGTGCCGCCGCAGACCGCGGCGAATCCCTGCAGCGCGACGCGGACGATGTTGTTCTCGGGCTGCTGCGCGGTGAGGGTCGAGCCGCCGGTCTGCGTGTGGAAGCGCACCATCTGCGAGCGAGCTTCCTTCGCGCCGAAGCGGTCCCGCATGATCTCGGCCCACATCTTGCGCACGGCGCGGAACTTCGCGATCTCCTGGAAGACGTTGTTGTGGCCGTTGAAGAAGAACGCGATCTGAGCCGCGAACTCGTCCACCTCGAGCCCCGCGTCGATCGCGGCCTGCACGTAGGCGATCGCGTTCGAGAGCGTGAACGCGACCTCCTGCACCGCCGAGCAGCCCTTCTCGCGCATGTGGTAGCCGGAGATCGAGATCGTGTTCCACTTGGGAATGTGCTTGTGGCAGTAGTCGAAGATGTCGGTCGTGAGGCGCATCGCGCCCTCGGGCGGGTAGATGAAGTTCCCGCGCGCCGCGTACTCCTTGAGGATGTCGTTCTGGACCGTGCCGCGCAGGACGTGCGACGGGACGCCCTGCTCCTCGCCGACGAGCTCGTACAGCAGCATCAGGATCGCGGCGGGCGCGTTGATCGTCATCGAGGTCGAGACCTTGTCGAGCGGGATCTGGTCGAACGCCGTGCGCATGTCGTCGATCGAGTCGATCGCGACGCCCGTGCGCCCCACCTCGCCGAGGCAGAGCGGGTCGTCCGAGTCCCGCCCGAGCTGCGTGGGCAGGTCGAACGCCATCGACAGCCCGGTGGAGCCGTGGTCGAGCAGGTAGCGATAGCGGATGTTCGTCTCCTGCGCCGTCGCGTAGCCCGCGTACTGGCGCATGGTCCACCTGCGCGAGCGGTACATCTCCGGGTGGATGCCGCGCGTGAACGGGTACTCGCCCGGCTCGCCGAGGCGCTCCTCGAGGTCGAGGTCGGCGACGTCCGACTCGTCGTAGACCGGCTGGATCTCGATCCCGGAGTCGGTGAAGCGGCGCGGGTCGTCCGGGCCCACGTCGGGCGCGATGCCGGGATGGCTCGCGTCGACCCGTCCGTCGTCGGCGTCGGCCTGCTGCCGAGCCTCTCGTGGGCGTCGTCGCCATCGCCGAAGGATAGTTGCGGGGCGGGTCCCGCTCGATACAGTCCGGCGCGGGAGGGTAGATGCGGCAGCACCGTCTGCAAGGCCCTGTTGGTGACAGTCGTTGTGCGGTCTGGCGGCATCGTCGCCGGCTGGTGCGGCGTTCCCGGGGGCCAATGGCAAGATCGCCTACTCGGTCGCTTGTGGACCCGAACCCGAACGACGGCGTGATCGAAGGCCAGAGCGACCTCTTCACGGTCACGCCCGGCCTGTTCGATCGAACCAACCTCACCAACAACAGCCCGGCAGTTCGAGTCGAACCCGGCCTGGTCCGCGGATGGCCGAAAGCTGGTCTTCTCGAGGGCCACCTCCGCGGGCCAGGACCTCTACACGCTGGACGCGGACGGGAGCAGCCTTACGCAGGTGACGGGCAGCGGCTCGGGCAAGGGCTACCCGCTGTGGTCGCCGGACGGCACCCGGATCGCGTTTGCGCCAAGCGCCCAGCTCGAACGACAACAACTACGAGGTCTACGTCGTGAACGTGGACGGCAGCGGCGTTGCGAACTTGACCCAAAGCCCGGGCGTCGATCTCGATCCCGTCGTGGTCGCCGGACGGGACCAAGATCGCCTTCACGTCCGCGCGCGCGGGTGGGTTCGACGATGCTACACGATGAGTGCGGACGGCTCAGGTGTGCAGCGGCTGACCACGTCAGGCGGACACGACTTCGACCCTGACTGGTCCCCCGATGGCAGTCGCGATCGCCTTCATCAGCAACCGTGACGGGAACAGCGAGATCTATGTCATGAGCTCCGACGGGACCGTGCAGACCAGACTCGGCCCTTCGGCGGCGGACGACTTCGGCGCCGGCGTGGTCGCCCGACGGGTCCCAGATCGCTTTTCTGAGCCGCCAGCGCTCGGCTCCAACCAGCAGATCTCCACGATGAATCGCGACGGCAGCGGCGTTATGCAGCGTCACCTTCGGCGAGGTCGACCTCGGTGCTCCCAGCTGGCAGCCGATTCGCAACCGACCGCCCGACTGCTCCGGCGTGCGCGCCGTGCCGCGGTCGCTCTGGCCTCCGAACCGCCAATTCCAGACGGTCGCGTTGTCGGGCGCCGTTGATCCAGACGCCGATCCGCTGGAGGTCACGATCGATGGCGTGACCCAGGACGAGCGGGTTGGCCCGAGCGCCGGACGCGCGGCCCGGGGCCACCGACGACCAGGTGCGGCTCCGCGCCGAGCGCCTCCCGGGGCGAGATGGGCGCGTCTACCGGATCTCGTTCACGGTGTCGGACAGCCGGGACAGCTGCTCCGGCGTGGCGACGGTCGAGGTACGCGGTCACAAGCACCGCCCGGCCGTCGACTCGGCGCCGCCGAGCTACGACTCGTTCGACCAGTAGTCGAGGCCGAACCGGCGCGCGGATAGCATCTGTCGGCATGGAGGTCGAGGTGCGTCTGTTCGCGATGCTGCGTGAGCACGCGGGCACCGACCGTGTCACGCGTCGAGGTCGCCGATGGCGCGACGGTCGCGGAGGCGCTCGCGGCGGTCGGCGCGCGAGCATGGGCTCGGCGAGCTGATCGCGCAGATGCCGGTCGTGATGGCGGTCAACCGCGAGTACGCCGCCGCGGACGACGCGCTCAGCGCGGGCGACGAGCTGGCGCTGATCCCGCCCGTGAGCGGCGGGAGGCCGGATGAGCACCGCGCTCGTGCACGTGCGCGTCACCGAAGAGCCGCTCTCGGTGGACGCGCTGGCGCGCCGGGTCGCGCGGCCGGCGGCGGGCGCGATCGTCACCTTCCAGGGCACGACCCGCGATGTCGACGAGCTCGAGTACGAGGCCTACCGGGAGATGGCCGAGGAACGGATCACGACGATCGTGAGCGAGGCGATCGAGCGGCACGCGCTCGAGGCGGCCGCGGCCGAGCACCGCCTCGGGACCGTGGCCCTGAGCGAGGCAAGCGTGGCGGTCGCGGTGTCGGCCGCGCATCGCGGAGAGGCGTTCGCGGGCGCACGCGAGATAATCGACCGCATCAAGGAAGAGGCGCCGATCTGGAAGAAGGAGATAGAGGGCGGGAAGGAGCGCTGGGTCGAGGGCACCCGCGCCGGGGGTGATGACCGACGAGCTTGAGCGCGCGGGGCTTCGCGCGCTGCCATCCGTGGAGCAGCTGCTGCAGACCGAGCCGCTTCGGTCCGCCGCCCTGCATGGATCACGGGCCCTGGCGGTCGACGCCGCCCGGCGCGCGATCGAGCATCGCCGCGACGAGATCCTGAGCGGCAACGGCGCCTCGCCCGACGCGGGGGAGCTCGCCGAGGACGCGGTCGCGGCGCTCGAGGACGCGGAGCGCACCACGCTGGTCCCGGTGATCAATGCGACCGGAGTCGTCGTGCACACGAATCTCGGCCGGGCCCCGCTCGCGTTCGAGGCGCTGGAGGCGATCGACTCGGTCGCGAGCGGATACTCGAACCTCGAGTACGAGTTGGAGAAGGGGACCCGCGGCGGACGGCAGGCGCACGTCGAAGCGTTGCTCTGCGAGCTGACCGGCGCAGAGGCTGCGGTCGCGGTGAACAACAACGCCGCGGCCGTGCTGCTTGCGCTGGCTGCGCTCGCGCACGGCCGCGAGGTGGTGATCTCGCGCGGCCAGCTGATCGAGATCGGCGGCTCGTTCCGGATCCCCGAGATCCTCGCGCAGTCGGGGGCGCGGCTGGTCGAGGTCGGGACGACGAACCGCACACGGCTCGCGGACTACGAGCAGGCGCTCGGCCCGGAGACCGCCGCGCTGATGCGCGTACACGCCTCCAACTTCCGCACGGTGGGGTTCACGGAGGAGGTCGCGATCGGAGAGCTCTGCGGTCTCGGCCGCCGGCGCAGGGTGCCCGTGATCGACGATCTCGGCTCGGGGGTCCTGTCGCAGCGGGCCGACGCGCTCGGCGCGCTGCTGGCCGACGAGCCCGCCGCGCGCGACAGCGTCGTGGCGGGCGCCGACGTGGTCTGCTTCTCCGGTGACAAGCTGCTCGGGGGCCCGCAGGCGGGCCTCGTGGTGGGCACCGCGGAAGCGATCGCCCTGCTGCGCTCGCATCCACTCGCGCGCGCGGTGCGGATCGACAAGCTCGCGCTCGCGGCGCTCGACGCAACGCTGCGGCTGCACCGCGACCCCGGCCGCGCCGCGCGCGAAGTCCCGGTGCTGAGGATGCTCGCCGCCACCGAGGAGGAGCTCGCCGGGCGCGCCGAGCGCCTTCGCGCGCGCGCTCGCGGAACGGGCCGGCGCCGCGGCGGTCCGGGTGGTGCGGGCGACCGGGCGCGTGGGCGGGGGAGCGCTACCGCTGCTCGAGCTCGAGGGCCCGGTGGTGGCTCTCACACCTGCAGCGGGAAGCGTGGAGCAGCTGAGCGCACGGCTTCGCACGGGCGACCCGCCGATCGTCGCGCGGGTGCGGGACGACGCCGTCCTGCTGGACCCGCGCACGATCTCGGAGGTCGAGGTCGACTTCGTGGTGAAGGGCGTCGGCGAGGCGCTCGGAGCGATTACTGAGCCAGCCGCCGCTGACGCTCGGGACGGCGGGCCACATCGATCACGGCAAGACCGTGCTGGTCCGCGCGCTGACGGGCGTCGACACCGACCGGCTGCCCGAGGAGCAGCGACGCGGAATCTCGATCGAGCTCGGCTTCGCTCGCCTCGAGCTGCCCTCGGGCCGCGCGCTCAGCGTGATCGACGTGCCCGGGCACGAGCGCTTCGTGCGGACGATGGTGGCCGGTGCGACCGGCATCGACCTGTTCCTGCTGGTGGTCGCCGCCGACGACGGCGTGATGCCGCAGACCCGCGAGCACCTCGCTGTCCTGGAAGCGCTCGAGGTGCCGGCGGGCGTCGTCGCGGTGACCAAGGCCGATGTCGTCGAGCCCGAGGAGCTCGAGCTCGCGCGTGGCGACGTCGCGGACCTGCTGCGCGACGGTCCCTATGCGGGATGCCGAGATGATCGCCGTGAGCGGCCTGACGGGGGCGGGGCTCGACGACCTGCGCGCCGCGCTCGATCGCCTGAGCGCCCGCGCCGGCGACCGCGCCCGGGTCGACGGACCCGCGCGCCTGCACGTCGACCGCAGCTTCACGCTGAAGGGGATCGGCACGGTCGTGACCGGCACGCTGTGGTCGGGCGAGCTCCAGGCGGGGCAAGAGGTGCGGCTTCGAGCCGGGGGAGCTGAGCGCGCGTGTCCGGAGCGTCCAGGTGCACGACCGCGCCGTGCGACCGGGCGGGTCGCCGGCCAGCGAGTCGCGCTGAACCTGGCGGGCGTCGGACGCGAAGAGGTGCAGCGCGGCGACGTCGTCACCGACGACGCCAGCGCTCACGCCGACCTTCCTGGTCGATGCGCGTGGTGCGGCTGGACGGTGGCGCCGAGCGCGCTCCGCCGGGGCACACGCGTTCAGTTCCACCACGGCACGCGCGAGACTCCGGCGCGCGTCGCGCCGCTCGAGGGCGAGACGCTCGAGCCCGGGTGCCGGCGTTTGCGCAGCTGCGGCTGGAGCGGCCGGTCGTGCCGGCCGCGGGGCGATCGCTTCGTCATCCGCCGGGTCGCGCCGCCGGACACGATCGGCGGCGGCGGGTGGTCGACGCCGCGCCCCCGCAGGCACGGGCCCGGCGTCGAGCACGCGAAGCGCCTGACCGCCCTCGCGAGCGCCGACCCGCTCGAGCGGCTCGCGGCCGTGCTGGATGAGGCACGGTCCGGGCTCCGCGCCGGCCGATGGTGAGCGCGGCGCTGCTCGAGCGGCTGCGCACAGAGGGCCGTGCGACGCCGGTGGGCGCGCGATCCGAACGCTGGTTCAGCCCGCCGCGGCTGGCCGAGGCGCGCGGCCACATCGCCGAGTCTCTACGAGCGGGCAGGGGGGCGCCCGGCGAGCCGCGGCGCGCTCGCGCGCGCCGCCGGGCCTGGACGAGGAGGCGGCGACGCGCAATCCTCGACACGCTGGTCGAGGAAGGGATGGCGCGGCCGCTCGGGCCCGGGATTCGTCGCGGCGGCGCATACGCCCGCTCGCGAGGATCCGATCGGCGCCCGGCTGCTGGCGGCCCTCGACGAGGACGGGCTCGAGCCGCGCGCACCGGATGCGCTCGCCGCGGCGCTCGACGTCGATCCCGATGCTGTCAAGGCAGCCCTCGAGCGGCTCGCGCTGGAGGACGGCGTCGTGCGGGTCGCGCCCGCCCTCTACTACCACCGGCGCGGGCTCGAGGCAGCGCGCGGCCGCGTCGTGGAGCTGTGCCGGCGCGACGGCGCGGTCACGATCGCGCGGCTGCGAGACGAGCTCGGCACCAGCCGCAAGTACGCCCAGGCGCTGCTGGAGCATTTCGACGCCGCCGCGGCTGACCCGCCGCCGGGGCGACGAACACGTTCTGCGGCCGGGGTAGGTTCTGGTAGCGTCCCCCAGGCCACCGTCCCCTTGGGAGGTCGAGATGCGAATGCGTCAGAGCCTCGCGCAGATCGAGCGCGAGTTCGAGCACGAAGCAGTCCTCGAGCGAACCCGCCGCGAGGAATTGCGCCGTACCGCGGTGCGGCGGACCCGCGTCCGCCGGAAAGAGCGGATCGAGAAGCACCAGAAACTGCGCTTCCTGCTGCTCCTGGGCTCGATCGCCCTGACGGTGGTGGCCGTCACCTGGGCCATGTTCCAGACCCTGGCCTGGTTGATGGGCTAACGGCAGAGGCGATCGGATGCCGCGCTAGCGGCACCCGTGAGCACTACTTTTCTTCGGTCCCCAGGTTTTCCAGGGCTTTTTCTACTTCGCCGCGGCTTCCCGCCGCCTTCTCCTGCTGGATCTCCAGATAGACCTCTTTGCGAAAGACCGGGATGTTTCGCGGTGCCTGGATCCCGATGCGGACCTTTTCGCCCATGATCGAAAGCACCGAGACCTCGATGTCGTCACCGATCATGATGCTCTGGTTCGATTTTCTAGTGAGTACGAGCAAGTCCTTAGACGCCTCCGTGCCGAGCCTTGACCCCGAGAGGCTAACTAAACCAGCTAACCGAGACCGAATCAACAAACCAGGCCCGAACGCACCTGATCTTTCGCGGATTGGGCGCTGGATCCTTTTTCCCCGGGGGCGAGCACGTAGAATCGGTCATTCCCGGGGGATCGGCCCGGCGGGCAACAGGGCAGGTCTGTCCTATGTTGTGTCTATCCAATGTCCGGCTTACCCCGATTTCGCAATTCCTGACCGAGCAGCCAACGAGATTTGAGACGCCAGCCAACCCTGCGCTCACAGCTGAACCAGATCCGCCTGTGGGTGCGCCAGGGGCGCACTGACGCCTGGATAGCGCACAAGCTCGATGTCTCCATCGAGCAGCTGGAGCGGTTCAAGCGCGATCACGACCTGGAGGGCGAAGAGGCAGCGCCCGGACGGCCGGCGGACTCCTTTTCGGTTCCGCCGCCCGAGCTCGACCTCTACGAAGAGCTGGAACCCGAGGAGGACGAGCCGGCCGAAGCGCTGATCGAGGAGGTCGAGCCCGAGCCCGACGCCGAAGAGGAGGCGCCGGCGCCCACGCGGTCTCGCAGCCGCGACCGCTCCCGCAGCCGTGACCGCTCCCGCAGCAGCCGGCCCGAGCGCGATCGCGATCGCGACTCCGATCGGGACGACGAGGAGCGGGACCCGGACGCCGACCGTGCCCGCGCTCGTGATCGCACCCCATGGACGGCGACGAGGCCGAAGAGGGAGCTCCGCCACGCAAGCGCCGCCGTGGGCGGCGCGGCGGCCGTAGACGGCGCCGGCCGAGCTCGTTCGAGGCGACCTTCGACCACGGCGAGGATGGGTACGGGCTGTGGCTCGATCCGGCCGTGGTCGACAACCCCGTCTACTCGCAGCACTGGGCGGGACACCGCGCGGTGCAGGTCACGTTCGAGGCGGACGCGATCACGATCCGCCGCGCGGGCACCGACGAGCCCACCGGCGACGTTGCCGGAGATGCCACGGAGCCCGGAGAATCCAACGGAGAGGCAGCGGAGGACGAGGACCTGTAGGGCTAGGGTCGCGCCCGGCCGCCGGCGAAGTCGGCCGCCTCGCGCATGTAGAGGTAGAAGGCCGCGTCGGCGGCCACGCCCGGATCCCATCCGGAGAGCGTCCTCGGGCCGGCGCGCGCATCGCGAGTCGAGCGTCCAGTCGGTCCCCTCCCGGTACAGGGCGGCCAGCTCCGCGACCGAGAAGGCAGAGCCGAGGCGCTTGCGGAGCTCGTCCTGAACGGCGACCACGATGCGCGCGAGCGCCCGGTGGAGCTGTGGCTCCGAGCGGGTGTCCTGAAGGCGCCGGTAGCCCTCCTCCCACTGGAAGATGGCGTTCTCCACCTCCGGGCTTGGTCGCGCGGCCGCTCACGGCCAGCGAAGCTAGCACGGCGGCCGGAAGCGCTATTTGCCCTTGGGCAGGCCCCTCACGACGTAGGCCCGCTCGCCCGGACGCGCCATCCCGAGCTGGCGGGCGCTCGAGCTCGATCTGCTGCGGCTCCTTCAGGAGCTTGGCCTTCTGGCGCAGGCGGGCGTTGTCGTCGCGCAGCTCGCTGACCTCGGCGCGGGTCTCGCGCGCGAGCTGCCAGGTCCGCACGTACTTGGTCGCCGGGCCGAGGAACGACACCAGCACGGCCAGCAGCACGACCAGCAGCATGGTGCGCGCGACGCGGTCCCAGCGGATCCCCTGCGCGCGGACGCCGGACGGCCCTCGGGGACCTGCGCGCGCCGGCGGCTCTTCGCGCGCGGCTCGGGAGCGCGCGGCGGCAGCTCTTGCCGTGGCCATCGCGGGCGCGATTTCGCCGCCGCCGCCGCGAATCCTCCTTCCTCAGGCGCGCCGGGCGCGCGGAAACGCGCTCCAGCCGGGATACGCCGCGTCGCTGCCCAGCTCCTCCTCGATGCGCAGGAGCTGGTTGTACTTGGCGACGCGATCGGTCCGGCACGGTGCGCCGGTCTTGATCTGGCCGCAGCCGGTCGCGACCGCGAGGTCGGCGATCGTCACGTCCTCGGTCTCGCCCGAGCGGTGCGACATCACGGCGGCGTAGCCCGCCTCATGCGCGACCCGGATCGCCTCGAGGGTCTCGCTCAGGGTCCCGATCTGGTTCACCTTCACGAGGATCGCGTTCGCGACCCCCTGCTCGATCCCCCGCCTGCAGCCGCTCCGGGTTCGTGACGAACAGGTCGTCCCCGACCAGCTGCACGCGGTCGCCGAGCGCCTCGGTCAGCAGCTTCCAGCCGTGCCAGTCCTCCTCGTCCATGCCGTCTTCGATCGAGATCACGTCGAAGCGGTCGCAGAGCGAGGTCCAGTAGGCGGCCAGGTCCTCGGAGCTCAGCACGCGGCCCTCGTGCTCCAGGTGGTAGGCGCCGTCCCGGTAGAGCTCGCTGGTGGCCGGGTCGAGCGCGATCGCGAGGTCGGTGCCCGGCTCGTAGCCGGCCGCCTCGGATGCCCTGCCACCAGCGCCTCGAGCGCCTCCTCGTTGGAGCCGAGGTCGGGCGCGAAGCCGCCCTCGTCGCCGACCGCCGTGCCGAGCCCCTGCTCGTGCAGCCAGCCCTTCAGCGCGTGGTACACCTCGGTCCCCATCCGGAGCGCCTCGTCGTAGCGCTCCGCGCCCACCGGCACCACCATGAACTCCTGGAAGTCGACGCGGTTGTCGGCGTGCGCGCCGCCGTTCAGCACGTTCATCATCGGCACCGGCAGCACGTGGGCCTGCTCGCCGCCGAGATAGCGGTAGAGCGGCACGCCTTCCTCGTTCGCGGAGGCCTTCGCGGCGGCGAGTGACACGCCCGAGGATCGCGTTGGCCCCGAGCCGGCCCTTGTTGGGCGTCCCGTCCAGCTCGATCAGCAGGCGGTCGAGCCCGCTCTGGTCGCTCGGCGTCGACGCCCGTGACCGCCTCCGCGATCTCGCCGTTGACGTTGCCGACCGCGCGCGCGACGCCCTTGCCGCCCCACTCCTTGCCGCCGTCGCGCAGCTCGACCGCCTCGAACTCGCCGGTCGAGGCGCCGGACGGCACCGCCGCACGGCCGTGGCTCCCCGAGCGCGAGCCACAGATCGACCTCGACGGTCGGGTTCCCGCGCGAGTCGAGGATCTGCCGCCCGCGGACGGCGCGGATCGCGCTCACGCAGAGCTCCCGGCACGCTCGCGAAAGCGCTCGGCAGCCCGGCGCAGCGCGATCTCGGGGTCGACGTCGACGGCCCGCGCGAGCGCCACGCAGGAGAAGAGCAGCTCGCCGATCCGCTCGTAGAGCGCCTCGCGCTCGGGCGCCTCCGCGCCGAGGCCTCGCTCGGAGTCCGCGAGGGCCTGCGTCGACGCCGGCGAGCGCATCCGGGACGCGCTGCCGTTCCGTGGTCTTGGGCTGGCCGGCGCGCCGCTGCAGCTTGCCGCGCGTAGAGCAGCGCGGGCAGGTTCTCCGGAATGCCGCCGAGCGGGTCGGCGCCCGGCTCGCGTGCGCTTGATCGCATCCCAGTTCTCGCGCACCTCGGACGGCCGTGCGAGCCTCGGTCGGAAGCGACTCCAGCCCGTTCGCCGTCGTCGCCGAAGACGTGCGGATGCCGGCGGACGAGCTTCTCGGTGGTTCCCCGCGCGACCGCGCCGAGGTCGCCCGCGCCCCGTTCCTCGAGCAGCAGCGACAGGAAGTAGACCTGGAACAGCACGTCGCCGAGCTCGTCCAGCAGCTTCGCGTCGTCGCCGGCGTGCGCGGCGTCCGCCAGCTCGTAGGCCTCCTCGACCGTGTGCGGGACGATGCTCTGCTCGTCCTGCTCACGGTCCCAGGGGCAATCGCGGCGCAGGCGCCGCGTGACCGCGTCCAGCTCGAGGAGGGCCTCGCGCAGCGGCTCGGCCATCGGCTGGCGGCTAGGGGGCGCCGCCGCCCTGCTGGGCGCCACCCTGCGGGGCGCCACCCTGCTGGGCGCCCTGCGGGCCGCGCCGCCCTGACCGCCCGGAATCGCTCCGGCGGGATGCCTGTCGGGGCCCGCCGTGCGCCCTTCCTGGGGCGCGCCGCCGAGGGCGAGCGCGGCCTGTGGCGCCTGCGCTGCCGCCCTGGAGGCCACCGAGGCCGCCGCGCCGAGGCTCGGGCTGCTCGGGCGCCGCCGATCACGGTGTCGCCGCCGGCCTGGCTGCCGGTCGCGAGCGTGCCGCCGGTGCCGTCGAGCGCGGGCGGTGCCGCGCCGTTGGCGCCTGGGAGCGGCTTCTTCTGGCCGGGGACCGTCGGCGGCGGGGTGGTCTGGGCCTCCTCGCGGCCGTTGCGGCAGTCGGGGATCACGTAGTCGGTCGCGCAGTCGGTCTTCGTGCGCCAGTCGGCACGGAAGCCGGTCGCGAACGCGTCGAGCTTCTTCTGCTGGTTCTGGGAGATCAAGCAGCTGCCGGATCCCGGCGGCCGAGGCCTGCAGGCTCTGCTTCGTGGCCGGCGTGATCTTCGTCACGCGGAAGACGTAGTAGCCCGCGCCGGTCTTGACCGGTCCCGCGACCTTGCCCTTCACGGCCGAGAAGATGGCCGCGTCGAAGGCCGGGTCCTGCTGGCCCTTGGTGACCCCGAGCAGCTTGCCGCCCTGGTCCTTGGAGGCCGGGTCGGTCGACAGCTCCTTTGCGACGCGTGCCCCACTTGGCGCCGGACGTCGACCTCGCTCTTGGCCTGGTTGGCCTTCGCCTGGCTCTTGTTGAGGATCACCTCGAGGTCACGGCGCTCGGGCTGCGAGAACTGCTGCGCGTTCTCCTTGTAGTAGTCCTCGACCTGGCTCTGTGCACACGTTGTCGGTGCCCTTGGTGACGTTCTCGCGGATCTTGTTCGAGAGCACGTCGAGCCTCACCCGGAAGAGCAGGTCTTCGACGGTCTGGCCGGAGGTCGCCAGGAACTTCTTGTAAGCCTTGTCGTTCGGGAAGGACTGCTTCTTGGTCTGCGCGAACTGGCGCTGGATCTCCTGAGCGGACGCCGATACGCCGCGCTCCTGGGCCTCGCCGGCGATCCATTCGGAGGAGATCAGGAACTGCATCACCTGCTGCTTCAGCGCCTCGCCCTGCTTGCTGTCGAGCGGGGGCGGCGGCTTCGGCTTCTTCTGGCCGGGCTGTGGCTGCTTGGAGACCACCACGTACCAGTGGTTGAACGTCGTCCTTGGAGATCGAGCCCGACGCCGTCGATCTTGGCGGTGTCCTTGCTCTCGTCGACGCCGCCGAAGGACGACAGCACGCCGGCGATCAGGAACACGCCGGCGACCACACCGACGATCGCGAGCACTCTGGTGGTTGTGAGCCTGTCGAACATGTGAAGACCTCGGGGTGAGTGGGCCCCCCGCGGCGGAGAACTATAGCGATGGGGGATGCGTCTTCATGCCGCTTCCGCGAGCGCGGACTTTACGCGCTCGAGGGCCTCGGCGGCGCGCAGGACCGCCTGCAGGCGCTCTGGATCCTCCTCTGGCATGCCGATCCGAAGCGTGCGCTTGAGCGACTCGTACACGACCTCGTCGAGCTCCTCACGGAGCGTCCTCGACTGAGACGAGTCGAGCTCGACCGGGGCGATCACCAGCCGGTCACCCCGCAACTCGGCGGTCCGCGCGCCCGCACGCCCGAGCTTGATGCGGGCGGCCTGGAGCTTCAGGAGCGCGTCCACCGGCTCCGGCAGCGGCCCGAAGCGGTCCTCGAGCTCCTCTGCGAGCGCCTCGACGTCCGCGGGCTCGCGCGCGGCGGCGATCCGCCGGTGGAGGTCGATCTTGGCGACCTCGTAGGGGATGTACTCCGCAGGCACGTAGGCATCGACCGGCACGTCGAGGCGGACCGGCTCCCATACGGACTCCGTGTCCTCCGGCGCCGGCGGCCTGCACCGCCTCGTCGAGCATGCGGCAGTACAGCTCGAAGCCGACCGCTGCGACGTGGCCCGACTGCTCGCTGCCGAGCAGGTTCCCGGCGCCGCGGATCTCCAGATCGCGCATCGCGATCTTGAATCCGGAGCCCAGCTCCGTGTAGTCGGAAAGGGTCGAGAGCCGCGCCGCGGCCTCGTGGGTGAGCGCGTCCGCGGACGGGTAGAGCAGGTACGCGTAGGCGCGCTCGCGCGAGCGTCCGACGCGTCCCCGGATCTGGTAGAGCTGAGCCAGCCCGAGCCGGTCCGCGCGCTCGACGATCAGCGTGTTGGCGCTGGGGATGTCGAGCCCGGATTCGATGATCGTGGTCGAGACCAGCACCTGGTCCGAGCCACGCAGGAAGTCGAGCATCGCACGCTCCAGCGCGGCGGCCTCCATCTGCCCATGCGCGACGGCCACCCGCGCCGCCGGCACGAGCGCCCGGATGTGCTCGGCCGCCTCGTCGATCGTCTCCACGCGGTCGTGCAGGTAGAAGACCTGGCCGCCGCGTGCGAGCTCGCGCTCGATCGCTCCCCGCACGAGGTCGTCGTCGTAGTCGCCGACGTACGTGTGGATCGGCCGCCGCCCCTCCGGCGGAGTCTCGATCACCGAGATGTCACGGAGGCCGGCCAGCGACATCTGCAGCGTGCGCGGGATCGGCGTCGCCGACAGCGCCAGCACGTCGACGCTCAGCCGCAGCTGGCGGAGGCGCTCCTTCTGCTTGACGCCGAAGCGCTGCTCCTCGTCGACGATCACGAGACCGAGGTCCTTCGGCTCGATGTCGCGCGAGAGCAGCCGGTGCGTGCCGATCAGGATGTCGACCTTGCCCTCGGCGAAGTCGCGGATCACGGCGCGCTGCTCCTTCGCCGAGCGAAAGCGCGACAGCAGCTCGATCCGGAACGGGTAGTCGCCGAGCCGCTCCGCGAACGTGCCGAAATGCTGCTGCGCCAGCAGCGTCGTGGGTGCCAGCACCATCGTCTGCCTGCCGTCGCTGGCGGCCTTGAAGGCGGCGCGCAGCGCGACCTCCGTCTTGCCGTAGCCGACGTCGCCGCAGATCAGGCGGTCCATCGGGCGCTCGGCCTCCATGTCGGCCTTCGTCTGCTCGATCGCCTCCAGCTGGTCGTCGGTCTCGCGGTAAGGGAACGCGCGCTCGAACTCGAGCTGCCACTCGGAGTCCTCGTCGAAGCCGTGGCCGGTGCGGCGCTTGCGCTCGGCATAGATCGTGAGCAGCTCGCCCGCGAGCTCCTCCGCCGCGCGCCGGGCGCGGGCCTTCATGTTGTCCCAGGTCTTGGAGCCGAGCTTCGAGAGCGGCGGCGCGTGTCCGTCCGCGCCCACGTAACGGCTCAGCTTGTCGAGCTGGTCCGTCGGCACGAAGACGCGATCGCCGTCGCGGTACTCGAGCTCCAGATAGTCGCGCGTGACGTTCGCCACGGTCTTGGTGTCGAAACCGGTGAACCGCCCGATCCCGTGGTCGACGTGCACGACGATGTCGTCCTTGCGCAGGTCGGTGAAGGCCGCCAGCGCGCGCCCCGGCCGGGTGTCCGGCCGCTCCGCCCGGCGCCGTCGGAGCAGGCGGTGCTCCGGGATCACCGCGAGCTTCAGCTGCGGTGCGATGAAGCCCTCGCGAAGGCGGGCCACGGCGAACCAGAGGGCGCCGTCGCCATCCATCGTGCGGGCAGCGTTGCCGTTGACGAAGGCCGGCCGGAGGCGGGCCATGTTGTAGGCGGCGCGGTCGGCCTCGCCACGGCGGCTCCAGGCGACCACGGTCGCGTAGCCCCCGCGGACCAGCTTCTCCAGCTCCGGCTCGGCCTCGCGGATCGACCGAGCGGCGCCGTCGGCGGCCTGCGCGCGGAACTGGTGGGGCTGATCCTGGGAGACGGTCGAGAAGCTCACCGAGGCCCGGCGCTCGAGCGACTGCTCGACGTCGGCCGGCGGCACGTACAGGTGATGGGCGTCGGCGGAGTGAAGGCTGGTGGTGACGTCGTGCCAGTGGTCGGCGAGCCCGGGCCGAAGCTCCTCGGCCGCCGCGACCACCACCGCCGCCTCGTCCGGAACCAGGTCGAGGAACGAGCGGAACCGGTCCACGGGCAGGATCTCGGCGACGTCGGGGCGTTCGGCCGCGTCCTCGCTCGCGGCGATCTCGGCCAGCTCGCGGTACTCGACGCCGAGCTCGGCGGCGGGCGCGATCTCGACCTCCTCGGCCTCGCTCAGCGAGCGCTGGGTGAAGGTCGAGAACCAGCGCAGCGACTCGACCTCGTCGCCGAAGAGCTCGATCCGCACCGCCCGCTCCTCGGTCGCCGGGTAGATGTCGAGGATCCCGCCGCGCACGGCGAACTGGCCGCGCTCGAAGACCTGCTCCTCGCGCTCGTAGCCCAGCTCGACCAGGCGCTCGAGCGTCTCCTCGAGGTCGATCTCCTCGCCGACGCGCAGCGTGAACCCGTGTGGGCGAAGCTCGGGGTCGGGCACGCGCTCCATGAGCGCCACGGCGCTCGCCACGACCACCGCGGGCGCGTCCTCGGTGAGCGCGTCGAGCGCCGCGACCCGGAGGCCCGACGAGGTGGGGCGGAGGCGCGAGATGCGACTCGTACCGGACGCCGCGCGCCGGATAGAAGCGGACCCGCGGCCCGAGGAACGCGCGGAGGTCGGCGGCCAGATCCCGTGCGCCGCGATCGTCGCCGGCGACCACGAGCGCGGGCCGGCCCGTGAACTCGTCCGATTGGAGCAGCGCCGCGACCACGAACGGGCGCAGCGACGCCGACACGAAGGCAGCCTGAGGCGACGCGGCCGCCTCACGGGCGAGCCGCTCGAGCTCGGGGCTCTCGTTTGCCTTTTCGATCAGTCGCGTAAGGGTCATTCGGCCACGACGAAGGACCGGGCTGGGCGCCCGGCCTTCATTTTCATTCCTTCATCTCGATTCTTAGGATAGGCTTTCGCCGCCGATGAGCAGGAAACAGCGGGACAAGGCGACGGACGCAGTCGCGATCAGCCGGATCGCGGTCGGAGCCGGCGCATGGCTGATGCCGAACCTCTCGGGCCGGATGTTCGGCCTGGACCCCGAGGGCAACCCGCAGCTCTCCTACATCGGCCGGCTCTTCGGCGCGCGCGACGTGGCGCTCGGAGCGGGCGTGCTGCGCAGCTCGCGCAAGCAGAAGGACGCCTGGCTGACGGCCGGCCTCGCCTGCGACGTAGCCGACGTCGCGGCGGGCGCGATCGCCGGCGCGCGGGGCACGCTCCCGCCCGCGGCCGCCGGGCTGGTGACCGCGACCGCCGCCGGTTTTGCGGTGTTCGGTTACTGGTTGCTGCAGCAGTAGCTCGCCGGCCGCCTCCGCCTCTTCAACAACAAAACCGGGCTGGTAAGGGGATCGGGTTCGGGGCGCTCCGGCGTGCTGCGATAAGCTGCAATTGCGCATTCGGTCAGAAAGAGCCCCTTTCCGGCAACCTGCGCGCCCAGCCGAGCCCACTCGGATTTGGTGGGATATGCCGATGAAATCCTGGTAGTTACAATGCGTATTAGGGCTCTTCGGCGCTTAATTGACCAACCCGGCACGAAGATCCGTTGAAACGCTCCCTTTACTGCCGCTTTTTTTGGGAGCCGAGGGGCGCTAGGGAGCCGAGGTCGCAGTCGCCCCAGGCCCACCCGCAGCGTCCCCCGCCGGAGGTAAAGCACCACTGCGGCCGCCAGCGCGCAGCCCGCCGTGGTCAGCAGCGCCGCGTCCACGCTCACGTGCTCGACCAGCACTCCGCCGACCAGCCCGCCGAAGGCGAAGCCGGCGGTCACGCCGGTGCTGAGCCACGTGAACGCCTCCGTCAGTGCGCCCGGCGGCGCGAGGCGCCGGACCAGCGAGAAGCTCGCGGCCGCCGAGGGGGCGATGAAGATCCCGGCCGACGAGCAGCAGCACCATCATCACGGGCACCGTGCCTGCGAGCGACAGCGTCGCGAGGCCGGCTGCGAGCGGCCAGGCGAACAGGATCAGCAGCTCGGCGGGATCGCGCGACCACTCGCGAGCTCCGTACCAGAACCCTCCCACCAGGCTGCCGAACGCGAGGGTCCCGAGCATCAAACCGGCCGTGCCGGCCGAGCCCTGCTCCTGGGCAAAGGCGGGCAGGGCCACCTCGAGCGAGCCGAATGTCATGCCGTCGACGACGCTCATCAGCACGATCGTCCTGATCCCCGCCGAGACGAGCGCGCCCCGGCGCCCTTCCTCGCCGCTGTCACGCCGCCAGCGTCCGCGACGGCGTCGTGGCCGCGAACGCGAGGGTGCCGCCCGCCACCATGGCGGCCGCGACGACGAGCGCGGTCTGCGCGTTGGCGAACACCATGATCAGCGCCACCAGCAGCGGCCCGATGATGAAGAACAGCTCCTGGAGCATCGCTTCGAGCGCGAACGCCGTCTCGATGAGCCCACCCGCCAGCCCGCTGATGAGCGTGCGGAGCGTGGCGAAGAGAGGGGGGAACGTGAGGCCGCATGCGACCGCACAGGCGAGTATCGGGACCGTCCGCGGCGTGGCCTCCCCAACCACGATCAAAGCCGCCACGGAGGCGGGGAAGCCCGCCGCGCAGACCGCCAGCACCCGCGTCTGGCCCACGCGATCGACGATCCGGCCGATGATCGGCGCCGAGACCCCCGCCGCGATCGCGAACGCGCCCGTCGCGGCGCCGGCCACGGCGAACGAGCCGGTCTCCTTGCTCACGAACAGCACCGTCGCGAGCGAGAACATGCCGACGGGCAGCCGCCCCACGAATGCGGCCGCGAGGAGCGATGCCATGTGCGGCTTCGCGAGCACGGCCTGATAGCGGCGCATGCCGCCTCGTTCGGCTGGATGGACGCTCATCCCGTCTTGTCGGCCGCGGCCGGACTGCTGACGAGGCGCTCGGTCGCGTCAGCGGCGCGCTCGATCAGCGTCCTGACCTCGGCGGCCGGCTCGTCGAAGCGCGAGAGCACGTGCCGCGAGACGATCTCCGGATCGGTCGTGTCGGGGCGCCCGACCCCAACCCGCACGCGGGTGAAGTCGGCGCCGCCGAGATGCTGCTTCAGCGACTTCAGGCCGTTGTGCCCGGCGAGTCCGCCGCCCACCCGGACCTGGATCTCGCCGAACGGCAGGTCGATCTCGTCGTGGATCGCCACCACGTGGTCGAGCGGCACGCCGTACTGGCCGCGGGCGGGCCCCGCCGCCTGCCCCGACTCGTTCATGTAGGTCTGGGGCAGCAGCACCGCGACGCGCGGGCCGCCGGGCCCAGTCCGGCCTTCGGCGACGAGGCCGCCGAAGGCCTTACGCGCCCTCGGCAGCTCCCAGCGCGCGGCGAGCTCGTTCGCGACCTCGAAGCCGATGTTGTGCCGTGTGCCGGCGTACTTCGAGCCCGGGTTGCCGAGCCCCACGATCAGAAAGTCGACAGGAACGGCGGGGCGCTTGCCCCGGCCGCGAAACAGGCGCATGGCGCTGCGCCTTACTCCTCGCCGGACTCGGCGGACCCGCCTCCCTCGCCCTCGCCCTCGGCGGCGGGCGCCTCCTCGCCCTCCGGCACGGCACCCTCCTCGCCGACGAGCTCGGCCTCTTCCTCGATCTCCTCTTCGACCTCGACCTCGGAGGGAGCGGTGATGGTCGCGACCACGATCTCCTCGAGGTCACCCATGATCTCGACGCCGGCCAGCGCGCTGACAGAGTCCAGCGTCATCGTCTCGGCGATCCCCATCTCGGCCACGTTCGCGGTGATCCGATCCGGGATGTCGGTTGGCAGCGCCTCGATCGTGACCTCACGGGTGACGTGCTCGAGCACGCCGCCCTCACGCACGCCGGGCGCGTCCTCGGCGCCCTCGAGCTCGAGCGGCACGGTCGCCTGGATCTTCTCGTCGAGGCGGACCTTGAGGAGGTCGAGGTGCTTGACCGTCCCGCGCACCGGGTCGTGCTGCTGGTCCTTGATGATCACGGGCTGACGGCCGCCGCCATCGACCTCGAGGTCGAAGAGCGCGTGCCCCTCGGCCAGCACGGCGCGCAGGCGCCGGCTGTCGACCTTGAACGACACGGAGTTGCCGTCGATGCCGTAGACGACCCCGGGCACGAGGCCCTGCCGCCGCAGCCGGCGGCTGGCCCGCGACCCGCGCTCGTCGCGGGGCTCGACGGTCAACACTGTTCTCTCACCCTGTGCCACGGTGGCGGATTGTACTCAGGGCCGGAGCCTAGGCCGGATGGCCCGGGCATCGAAGCTGTCGCGCGCCGCGGGCACGGCTACGGAAGGTAACTTGAATGGCTCCATGAGCGACTCCGAAGATCGCAGCATCCCCAAGAACCGGCTCAACCGCTCGGCGCGCATAGGCATGCGCGTCGGCTTGGAGGGCGCGCGCTTCGCGGGTGCCAAGGCCGGTGGCCTGGTGCGGCGAGGCGACCGGCAACGCGAACACATGGACGAGGTCGCGCTCGATTCCGCCGAGCGGATGGTCGAGACGCTCGGCACGATGAAGGGAGCGGCGATGAAGATGGGCCAGCTCGCCTCCTTCATCGACACCGACTTCCTCCCCGACGAGTACCGCGAGCTCTACCAGGAGAAGCTGGGCAAGCTCCGCACCTCCTCGCCGCCGATGCCGTGGGAGAAGGTGCAGAAGGTGATCGACGAGGAGTACGACGAGCCGTGCACCGGCCTGTTCCAGTCGATCGAGCACGAGGCGTTCGCGGCCGCCTCCATCGGCCAGGTTCACCGGGCGACTCTGTACGACGGCCGCAAGGTGGCGCTGAAGGTCCAGTACCCGGGGGTCGACGCCGCGCTGCGGGCGGACCTCTCCAACGCGAGCATGATCCTGCGCCTCGCGAAGGCGATCGCGCCTGGGCTCGACGCGAAGGCGGTCGCGGAGGAGCTCAAGGAGCGGGTGCTCGAGGAGCTCGATTACGAGCACGAGGCCCAGAACCAGCGTTCCTTCTCGCGCGCCTACCGCGGGCACCCGTTCATATATGTCCCCGACGTGATCACGCGGCTGTCGCGCAATCGCGTGATGGTCACGGAGTACGTGGAGGGCGTCGGCTTCGACGAGGTGAAGCGCCTCGACGCCGAGCAGCGCTGTCGCTTCGGCGAGATCGTGTTCCGCTTCTACATCGGCTCGATCTACCAGCTGCAGCACTTCAACGCGGACGCCCACCCGGGCAACTACTTGCTGCTCGACGACGGCCGCGTGGCCTTCCTCGACTTCGGCATGACCAAGCGGCTCGATCTCGAGCAGATCCGCCTCGAGGAGGAGGTGGTCAAGGCCCGGATCGACCATGACCCGGAACGTCTACGCCAGAAGCTCCACGAGCTCGGCTTCCTACGCGACCCCAGCCGGATCGACGCCGAGCGCTTGATGCAGCACGTCGACGCGGTCAGCGGCTGGTACCTGGAGGACGGCGAGCGCGAAATCACTCCCGAGTACGTGATGGCCGTGATCGCCGCGATGTCCGACCCGCGCTCGGACTTCTATGCGCTCATGCGGCGCGAGAACGTGCCCGCGAACGAGCTGATGGGCCGGCGCATGGAGATTGGCGTGCTCGCCGTGCTGGGACAGCTGCGCGCGCGCCGGAACTGGCACCGGATCGCGCGCGAGTGGTGGTTCGGCGACGAGCCCTCGACGGAGCTGGGGCGGCAGGAACACGAGTTCTGGGCATCCCGCGCGGCGGCTTGACCGGCTATGGCGCCCGTATCGCCGACTCCTGAGCCCTGCGGGATACTCCGCGGGCGATGTCGCAGGAGAACGTGGCCTTTGTGCTTGACGGCTACGCTCGCTACAACGCGGGCGAGCGTAGGCCAGAACTTTGGTTCTGGCACCCCGACGCCGAGTACCACGTAGCAAGCGAGGACCCCGACTCGACTGTGCGTCGCGGGATCGACGCGATCAGGCAGCAGTTTGCCAACTGGCACGAGGCGTATCCCTGACCTGAGAGTCGAGATCCTGGATGCTCGAGCGAACGGAGACCAGGTCCTCTTGTGGGTCCGCTTTGTCGGGCGTGGAGCGACAAGCGGAATCCCGATCGACATGGAACTGGCCCACCTCTACACGATCCGTGACGGCAAGGCAGCGAAGGTGGTCGAGTACATGGACCGCGATGAAGCCCTCGAAGCCGCCGGCCTGTCGGAGTAGGCGATGCCTGACTTCCTCGCTTTTTTTACGACCTGGTAACCAGTGCCGGCGGCTGCCGAGAGAAGATTTCTCCTGACCGAGGCCAATAGGCCGGCTACCTTGACTCCCTGCTCCACCTCTCCTCGGAGCAGAGCTGGTCACGGCCATGGTCATCCCCACAGGCCTCATGCCCAGGCCTGGCTCGGCGGGGCGGGCGGATCGGCAAGACCGGTGGCCCACCCGCCGGGCCCATCCGATCCCTGGCGGACGCCTTGGTCGACTAGAAAAGCTGGTTGTCGCCCGCGAACAGCTCCGATACGGAGCCGTCGGTGAAGATCGAGCGGATCGAGCGCGCGAGGATGTCGGCCACGCTCAGGACCTTGATCTTGTCCGGCGCCTCCGGCCCGAGCGGGATCGTGTCCGTGACCACGATCTCCTCGATCTCCGGGCCGCCCAGGCGGTCGAACGCGGGACCGGAGAACACGCCGTGGGTGGCGGCCGCGAACACGTGGGTGGCGCCGGCCTCGCGGACCACGCGGGCCGCCTCGATCAGCGTGCCCGCGGTGTCGATCATGTCGTCGACGAGGATCGCCGCCTTGCCGGCGACGTCGCCGACCACGTAGCCGGCCTCGGCCACGTTGTGCTCCGGCCGGTTCTTGGTCAGGAAGGCGGGCCGCACGCCCAGCTCACCGGCGAACTTCTCCGCGAGCTTCGCACGGCCGGCGTCCGGTGAGACCGCCACGTATTCGTCCTCCACGACCTTGTCGAGGAAGTACTGCGTCAGCATCGGGCGCGCGATCAGGTGGTCCACGGGCACCTGGAAGAAGCCCTGGACCTGTCCGGCGTGGAGATGCATCGTGAGCGCCCGGTCCGCCCCGGCGGTCTCGATCATGCGGGCCACGAGCCGCGCCGAAATGGGCTCGCGCGGCGCCGACTTCTTGTCCTGGCGGGAGTAGCCGTACCAGGGCATGACGGCGATGATGCGGTGAGCCGAGGCGCCCTTCGCCGCGTCGATCATCAGCAGCAGCTCCATCAGGTTCCGGTTCACCGGCGCGTGCGTCGACTGCACGATGAACACGTCCGCGCCCCTGATCGACTCGAGGTAGCGGCAGTACACCTCGCCGTTGGAGAATGTCGTGAGCTCCACGGAGCCGAGCTGGATGCCGAGCTTGCCCGCGATCCTTGCGCCGAGCGCCTGGCTGCCGCGCCCGGCGAACACCATCAGGCGCTTGTCGTAGGGGGAGGGAACGCTCGTGTGCGTCGGCGCCTCCGCCGATGTCAGCATCGGCTCGGCTTCCAGCAGCTCCATCGGCGCCCCGCTGCTCACGAGATTGTCCTTCCGGCGTTCATGGCTTCTTGTCCCCTTCGGTGGCGGCGTCCCGGTCGGTGTAGCCCTCGACATTCGTCTGGCGCGCGCGCGCGATTCCAAGCGCGCCGCGCGGTACGTCGTCGGTCAACACCGAGCCCGCACCAGTGTAAGAGTCGTCTCCGACGGTCAACGGCGCGACCAGCGACGTGTGGATGCCGGTGCTGACGTTCTTGCCGATCACGGTCCGGTGCTTTTCCCGCCCGTCGTAGTTGGCCGTGATCGTGCTGGCCCCGAGGTTGGAGCCCTGCGCCGACGTCGGCGTCGCCGATGTAGGACAGATGCGGAACCTTGGTGCCCTCGCCGATCTCGGAGTTCTTGATCTCGACGAACGAGCCGGCCTTCGCCCCCTCGTGAAGCTTGGTCCCCGGCCTGATCCGCGTGAACGGCCCGACCGTGCAGCCGTCGAGCACCTCGCAGGCATCGAGGTGCGAGTGGATCACGGACACTTCGTCGCCGAGCACGCAGTCGATCAGCGTCGTCATCGGGCCGATCGTGCATTGCGACCCGATCTCGACCTGTCCCTTGAGAAAGCTGAAGGGCTCGACCGTCGTGTCCTCGCCGATCCGGACGTCGACGTCGATGAACGTGGAGGAGGGGTCGCTGATCGAGACTCCCGCGAGCATGTGCTGCCGCAGGATGTGGCGGCGGGCCTCCTCCTGGACGTCGGCGAGGTCGGCGCGCGTGTTGATGCCCATGCTGATCAGCGCGTCGTCGGTCAGGAACGCGGCCACCCTGTGGCCCGCCTTGCGGAGCAGCGGGATCACGTCGCCCAGGTAGACCTCGCCCTGAGCGTTGTCCGTCCCGACATGGGTGAGGGCGTCGAACAGGGGCTGGACGGCAAATGCGTAGGTGCCGGCGTTGATCTCCTTGATCGCGAGCTCCTCCGCGCTGGCGTCCCCCGGATGCTTGGTCTCGACGATCCGCTCGACGTCGCCGCTGGGCGCCCGCACCACCCGCCCGTACTGGCCGGGATCCTCGAGCATCCGCGTGGTGACCGTGGCGGCGGCCCCGGAGGCTGCGTGCCGCTCGGCCAGCGCCGTCACGAAACCGGCGTCGAGCAGCGGGTGATCCCCGGAAAGCACGATCACGTCGCTCGCGCATCGCCGAGCGCCTCGCGGGCGCTCAGCACCGCGTCACCGGTGCCGGCAGGCGGATCCTGAATCGCGACCTCCACGTCGGGCGGCAGCACGCGCCTGACCTCCTCGCCCTCGCGGCCGACGACCACGACCACTCGCTCGGCGCCGGCCTCGCGCGCCGCCTCGACCGGCCAGAGGATCAGCGGACGCCCGCAGAGCGGATGCAGCACCTTGGGGAGCTGCGAGCGCATGCGCGTGCCGCGACCTGCGGCCATGATCAGCACCGAGGGGATCTTCACGGCGCTTTGATGGTAGTAGGCGCGGACGCGGTATCGGCGGCCCGTCTGCGACGAGTCGCTGGGAATAACCCCTAAAGAGCGATAGGTTTTGCGGCGGAGGGATGGAGGTTTTGCCACAGCAGGCGCCGCCACAGCATGCTTCGCGCCGTCGTACCCGTGAAGAGGTTCAGCACGCCGTCCGGGAGGCGCTCGTCGAGCTGCTCGCCGACCGCCCCTTCAAGGACGTCACGGTGGACGAGCTCGCGCGGCGCGGCGGGCTGTCGCGAACCGCGTTCTACTTCTACTACCCGGACAAGAACGAGGTCCTGAAGGAAGCAGCGAATGCGGCCGCCGCCGAGGTCTACGCCGAGGCGGATCGCTGGTGGCACGGCGCAGGGCCGCCCGAGACGCTGGTGCGGGAGGCGCTCGAGGGCATCGCCGTCGGTGTACTGCGACAACGCGGACGTGCATGCGCGCCGCCGTCGAGGCCACCACATATGACGCCGAGTTCCGCGCCTTCTACGACTCCCTGATCCAGCGCTTCGTGAGGGCGACGGCCGAGCACATCGGGCGGGAGCTGGATGCCGGCCGGCTGCGCCGACTCGACCCCGAGCCGGTCGCGGAGGCGCTGGTCTGGATGGCCGAGCGCTGCAACCACGCGATGCTGCTGCTCGAGGGGCGCAGCCAGCGCGAGGTGGTCGACTCCCTCATGCCGATCTGGGTGCACGCGCTGTACCCGGATCGCAGCCTGGCCGGCCGGTAGTTCAGGCCGCCGCCTTCCTTTTCAGCCGGCGGTCGGCTCGCCTCCGAATGCCGCGCCGGCGTCCTCCATCCGGTCGTACGGCTCGAACCGGTGCAGCATGCGTTCACGGAACTCGCCCACCCAGTAGATGGGCGCGTCGCGCACGTCGCCACCTTCGCGGATGCGGTTCTTGCCGTGCAGCAGCACGCGGTCGCCGTGCTCCTGGACGGCGAGCACCCTGAAGTCGAACTCCGCGAGCCGGTAGATGTCGTGTTCGAAGAGCAGGCGGATGTCGTCGCGCCCGTTGTAGACGCGGGCGCTCGGCACCGGCCTGAACTGCGCGTCGGGATGCATGCCGTCGATCAGCTCGTCGAGATCGTCGCGACGGTAGGCGCTGTACAGCCCAAGGATGAGATCCTCCGGTTCACCCAAGGCGGCTGAGATTACAAAAGGCCGCAAGAGGTCGCAAGGACGCCGTGGTAAGGTCGCGCCGGCAGGGGATGAGCGCCGAGGCGAACACTCGTACAGTCGCGTCGGCGGCGCAACGTGAGGCCTTTGATCGGGACGGTCTGCTGGTGCTCGACGCGGTCGCACCGGACGACACGCTCGACGCGATCGTGGCCGATCTGGACGGGCTCTGGGGAAAGCCGCCTTACGAGGAGGGCGGGGTGCGGTACTTCCGCAGGCGCATCCAGGACGCCTGGCACATCAGCGCGAACATCAAAGCGCTCGCGCTCGCACCCGGCGTGCTCGCCCTGCTCGAGGATCTCTACGGCCGCAAGCCGCTTCCCTTCCAGACGATCAACTTCCTCAAGGGCACGCAGCAGGCTGCACACTCGGATGCCATCCACTTCAACACGATGCCCGAGGGATACATGTGCGGAGTGTGGGTCGCGCTCGAGGACATGGACATGGACAACGGCCCGCTCATCTATTACCCCGGCTCGCACCGGCTGAAGTACGCGACGCCCGCCGACTTCGGCGCGGAGGCGAAGTGGGACAACTATCCGAACTACGAGGCCTACGTCGCGGACGTGATCGAGCGCGAGGGGCTCGAGCCGGCCTACGGCACGATCGGCAAGGGCCAGGCGATCCTGTGGGCGGCCAACCTCATCCACGGGGGAGCGAACCAGAACGACCCGGAGCGAACGCGCCTCAGCCAGGTCACGCACTACTTCTTCGAGGGCTGCAAGTACTACACGCCGATGGCCACCGAGGGCGAAGACGTGCGCTGGCGCGATCCCGTCTGGGTCTCCTGAGTCAGCGCTCCTCGAGAGGTCACTCGCGTCCGCGTCGGCCAGTAGGTCCGGGTAAACGAAGGCGCAGAACGACGCCACCAGCGCGGGATCGAACTGCGTGCCGGCGCAGCGTTGCAGCTCCGACACCGCCGCCTCGAACTCGAGTGTCCTCCGCCACGGCCGAGACTCCGTCATCGCGACGAATGCGTCGCAGACCGCGATCAGGCGCGCTCCGAGCGGGATCTGCTCTTCGGTGAGCCCGTCCGGATACCCGCCTCCGTCCCAGCGTTCGTGCGTCGATCGGACCAGCTTTGCGACTGGCGTCATGGCGGGGGCCGAGGAGAGGATCCGCTCGCCGACCACCGGGTGATTGCGCATGATCTGCCATTCGCCGGAGTCCAGCGGCGCGCGCTTGTGCAGGATCGCGTCGGGCACGGCGATCTTGCCGATGTCGTGTAGCTCCGCAGCGCGAGCCACCTCGTCGAGCTGCTCGGCGTCGAGATGGATCGCCTGTCCGAGCTCGATCGCGAGTTGGGCGACGCTCCGCAGGTGCTGGTCGAGCTCCGGCTCCCGCTCGCGGAGCACACGGAGGAGCACGTTTCTCATCTGACGCTCTGCAGAACGGGGACGGCGGCTCTTCGCCGCATACATCCTGCGGTCCGTGAGGCGCAGCGCGGTTCCCGCATCGCCGGCCTCCTGGGGCAGGAAGACGACGCCGCATGAGCTCCCGATCGTGAAGCCCTCGCCGTGCGCGGAGAGCGCCGCGGATGCGGCGGCGATCGGCTCTCGGGCCTGGTGCCTGCGCGGCGCGACTATGCAGAACTCGTCTCCGCCCAGACGGTAGGCGCGACCGTCGGGCGCGACCGCGGTCTGGAGGCGCTCGGCGAGCTCGGCCAGGAGCGCGTCACCGGCCGGATGGCCGAAGCTGTCGTTGTACGACTTGAAGCCGTCGAGGTCGAAGAGCGCGAACACGCGTGGGTTGGACTCCGCCTCGGTGAGCTCCGCGAGGTCCTCCATGAGCTGACGGCGGTTGGCCAGTCCCGTGAGGGGGTCGGTGCGGGCCTCGGAGCGGCCTCCGGCGTAAAGGCTTTGGTTCTTGCGGTACATGAGCACCAGCCCCGCGACCAGCAGGGAGGTGTAAGCCCAGCTCTCGAGCAGCCAACCGAGAGGGCTCCCGCCGAGCCAGCCGACTGTGTGAGCGCATGCGCGCCGATGCCTGTGAGTGCCGCACCCAAGAGCGAGCGCATGACCAGCAGCTCGCGGCCGGCACTGTTGTTCAACAAGGTAAATCCTTCCGCTCGCCGCGGCTATCGGCTCACCCTGGGCGGCGCTTGAGTGGATTGGCCGCACCTCGTCATGTGTGTGAAGCGAGCAGTCGAACAGCCAGCTCCCGGCGCTTGCTCCGGCCGTTTGTTAGCCTGCTAACTAATGGCTGTTTCCTCATCCAAGCTCGACGGCACTGAAGTCCAGGCCTTCAACGCCGGCCTCGACGACTTCCTGCGCGCCCTGCGCACCGCGCGTGGCCGGTTCAACCGTGCCCCGCTCGTGCCCGAGCTGAGCGCGTCGCAGTTCCACCTGCTCGAGCCGCTGGCCGCGAGTCCCGGGCCGCTGCCGATGTGCGCCCTGGCAGAAGCCGCCGACGTCGCCCCGCCGACGGCCAGTCGCATGCTCGACAGCCTCGTGACGCGCGGTATCGCGGAGCGCACCCGAGCCGAGGATGGTGATCGCCGCCGCGTCGAGGTGACGCTCACCGCCGAGGGCCGCAAGCTCGTCGCCGCCAAGCGCGCGCATATCGCGCGGGCCCGGGAGCAGGTCTTCCACCGCCTTTCCGCGAGCGAGCGCCGCGCCGCCGCCCGCCTGCTGCACTCTCTCGCCGCCGCGATCGACGACCTGCACCCGTGAGCTCGCCGCCCGGCACGGAGGTCGCCCGCGTGCGGGGTGGTGGGCTATGGCCGAGAGCGGCTTCACGGACGCCTTCCTGATGAGCGCGGTCGCGGCCGTGATCGCGCTCCTGGCGACCTCACTCATCCCGCGGCCGCCCCGGCGGGCCGAGGCCGGCGCCGAGCAAGAGCACACGCCCCACCGTGCTCCTGTGCCGAGGCCGCTCGGCTCCGAGGCCTGATGGCCGCGCTCTTCCCCGCGACGTCCGCCGCATTGCGGTGGTGGTGATCATCGGCGCCGTCATGTCGATCCTCGATACGACGATCGTGAACGTGGCGCTCGAGACCCTGCGGATCGAGCTGGGGGCGTCGCTGTCGACGATCCAGTGGGTCAGCACCGGCTACCTGCTCGCGCTCGCGACCGCGATCCCGCTCACCGGGTGGGCGGCCGAGCGCTTCGGCCCCAAGCGGGTATGGATGTCCGTCGTCGCGGCGTTTGTCGTGACCAGCGGCCTGTGCGGTGTGGCGTGGAGCGTGGAGTCGCTGATCGGCTTCCGCGTGCTCCAGGGCTTCGCCGGCGGCATGATCATGCCGATCGGGATGATCACGCTGGCCCAGGCCGCCGGCCCGGGCAGCATGGGTCGCGTGATGAGCGTCGTCGGCGTTCCCATGCTGCTCGCCCCGGTGCTCGGCCCGGTCATCGGTGGCGCGATCGTGGAGAGCCTGTCGTGGCGCTGGATCTTCTTCGTGAACCTGCCGGTCGGGATCGTCGGGCTGCTGCTGGCACGCCGCCTGCTTCCGTCCGGTCGCGCGGCCGGCCGGGCTTCGGCAGACGGACACGAGCACCCGGTGCTCGACTGGCGCGGGCTGGCGCTGCTCTCTCCCGGAGTCGGCGCGATCGTGTTCGGCATCTCGGAGTACGGAGCACATCGCACGTTTGCCACCGTGAGCGCCTGGCTGCCCCTCGCCCTGGGCCTGCTCGCGGTCCTCGCGTTCGTCGTGCACGGCCTGCGCACCCGCTACCCGATCGTCGACGTCCGCCTGTTCCGGTCGGGCGGCTTCGCGGCCGCGGCGGCGACGGTCTTCCTGACGGGCATCGCCCTCTTCGGCTCGATGATCCTGCTGCCGCTCTACTACCAGATCGCGCGCGGCGAATCGCCTCTGATCGCCGGGCTGCTGGTCGCGCCACAGGGTCTGGGCGCCGTGATCGGGATGAACCTGGGCGGTCGCGCGACCGACCGCTACGGCGGGGGCAGGGTGGTGATCGTGGGCCTGCTCTTCCTGATCGCCGGCACCGCGATCTTCGCCCAGGTCGGCGCGACCACGTCCTACTGGCTGGTCAGCGCGGCGCTGGTGCTGCGCGGCATCGGCCTGGCCGGCGCGATGATGCCGGCGATGGCCGCGGCCTACGCGACCCTGAAGCGCGATCAGGTGCCGCGGGCGACCCCGGCGCTGAATGTGCTCCAGCGCGTCGGAGGGTCGATCGGCGCCGCGCTGCTGATCGTGATCCTGCAGAACCGGATCATCTCCTCGCTCGGCGAGGGCGTGCAGGGCGGGGTGACCGGCGGCGCTTTGTCCGAGGCCGCGCGTAGCCGCGTGGCCGAGCCGCTCGCCGAGGCCTTTGCGCACACGTTCTGGTACGCGCTCGCCCTCTCCGTGGCGGCGCTCATCCCAGCCGTGATCCTGGCGGTGGAGGAGCGTAAGACGCGCCGGCGGGCGGCCGCCGAAGACGAGGTCGCTGCCGAACACGAGACGGCCCCGCCGGCGATCGTCGCGGTGTAGCGTGATGGTCGGACCGACGAGCCCCCGACCGGAATGGAGAACCGCATGAGCACAACCGACCAACTTCTGGAGAACTCGAAGCGCTACGCGGAGAGCTTTGACAAAGGCGACCTGCCGATGCCGCCTGACAAGAAGGTCGCGGTCGTCGCGTGCATGGACGCCCGGCTGATCCCGACGCGCGTTCCTCGGCCTCGACGAGGGAGACGAGCACGCGATCCGCAATGCGGGCGGCGTGATCACGGATGACGAGATCCGGTCATTGGCGATCTCTCAGAATCTGCTCGGCACCGACGAGATCATCCTGATCCACCACACGGACTGTGGGATGTTGATGTTCACCGACGAAGAGTTCAAGTCGCAGCTGCGCGAGGCGACCGGCCAGGAGCCGACATGGGACTGCGAGGCGTTCGCGGACCTGGACGAGAACGTGCGCGAATCGATCCGGCGCATCACCGAGAGCCCGTTCATCCCGCACAAGAACGTGCGCGGGTTCGTCTACGACGTGACCGACGGCAGCCTGCGCGAAGTGCAGCCCTCCTGACGACACAACAGGCCACCAGCGTGAGGCGTCTGGCAAGCTCGCATCCAAAGCTACGCGTTCCCGCGCGACCGCGGGGCGATTTCCACAGGAGGAACCAAACATGAACCGCATCCGCAGTCGCCGTCACCAGCGATGGTGGTGGCATTCATCGCGCTGTTCGCAGCGCTCTCAGGCGGCGCCTATGCCGCCAAGAAGATCGGTTCCAAGAACTTGCGCAGCAACGCAGTCACCACCAAGAAGATCAAGAACGGCGCGGTGACCGGCAAGAAGATCAAGAGCAGGGCCGTAACCAACCTCCAGGCTGGGCGATGGGGCCGTGACCGCGGCGAAGATCCGCGACGGCGCGGTGGGCACCACGAAGATCGGCGACGGCGCCGTTACCGGGACCAAGCTCACCCCAGGCGAGCGCGGCGAGGGCTTCGTTTCCAACCGACCCGACCCGCTTTCCCTGCCCAGCAGCACCGTCGCCACGGTCGCAACGCTCAACCTGCCGCCGGGCAGCTTCATCGTGACGGCAGCAACCGCGCTGGGCGGTGCCGGGATAGGGGACAACAACATCCTGGCCGCGACCTGCGCGACGACGGCGCTGTCCTTACGACGGGGTCCGGCTTTGTTAACGCCGCCGCTTATATGGAAACCGTGACGCTCACCGGGGCATCTGACGGGGGCGCGGTGACCATGACCTGCAACCCCGATCTGGGTGCGCTGGCCAGGTCCCGCACGATCACAGCGACGCGGGTGGCATCCGTGCAGGCGCAGTAGGCGGGGCTTTTCAGGAGTCGTGAAGGAGAGCAGGCGCTCGCGAGTGTCCGGCACGAGCTGGCTGCTGGCCGGCATCTCCACTTTGTCCACGGCGAAAGGCGCCACTCACCCGGCACGCCCTTGAGCTCCCGGGCGCCGCGATCGCGAACGAGATGCCCGAGCCGACGACGAGGTCCTTGACGGTGCTCGACACGAGCACCTCGTCCGCGCCGGCGAGCGCGCCGATCCGCGCGCCGATGTTGACGGCCATTCCGCCGATGTCGTCGCCGATGAGCTCGCACTCGCCGGTGTGCAGGCCGGCCCGCACTTCGATGTCGAGCGTTCCCACCTGGTCGGCGATCGCGCGGGCACAGCGGATCCCGCGCGCGGGCCCGTCGAACGTGGCGAGGAAGCCGTCGCCCATCGTCTTCACCTCGCGGCCCCGGTGGCGCTCGAGCTCCGAGCGAACCAGCTCGTCGTGGCCGGCCATGAGCTCACGCCAGCGCGCATCGCCGAGCGCCGCCGCACGCTCCGTGGAGCCGACGATGTCCGTGAACATCACGGTCGTGAGGATGCGATCGGACGGAGGCGCATGGCGGGCGCCCGTGAGGAACTCCTCGATCTCCTCGGCATAACCCTCCCCGTCACCGTAGAAGGGGATGTGATCCGCTCCCGGAAGCACGACCAGCCGCGCGCCGGGAATGTGCTCCGCGAGGTAGCGAGCGTGCTCGACCGGCACGAACTCCTCCTCGCGGTGAAGCACCAACGTCGGCACGCGGATGCTGGGCAAGACTTCCCGGACGTCGGTCTCGACGACCATGTCGAGCAGGGTGCGGGTCATCTGGGGAGTGGCGGCCGAGCGCTCGAAGATCCCGCGCCCGATGCGATCGCGCTCGCTGTCAGCGCTCGGCGCGAACATCGCGAGCGTGCGGCCCTCGCCCCAGTGCTCGGCCAAATCGATCACGCGCTGGAATTCGTCGACCCAGCGCTGCCCGCCCGGGTTGTCGTCGGGATCGAGAGTTCCGGTCGCGAAGGTGCCGCAGAGGATCAGTGCGCGCGTCCGCTCCGGATAGGTGGCCGCGAACAGGACGCTCATCGCCCCGCCCTCCGACAGTCCGAACAGCGCGGCGCGCTCCGAGCCGGCAGCGTCCATCACCGCGCGCACGTCGTCCATTCGGTCCTCGAGCGGCGCCGGCGCGGCGACCGGGTCGGAAGCCCCGTGCCACGCTTGTCGAACAGGATCAGCCGCGAGAACGACGCCAGCTTGTCGAGGAAGCGGGCGATCCGCGGGTCGGCCCACTGCAGGTCCAGGTGCGAGATGAAGCCGGGCACGAATACGAGGTCGAGCGGACCGTCGCCGACGACCTGGTAGGCGATGTTGATCTCACCGCTCTTCGCGTAGCGGGTCTCCGGAGGCATGGCCGCATGCCACGATACCCGTTGGTTCCGGGCGAGCGGCCGTCGCTTTTCGCGCTTTGCGGCTGCCGCGCTCAGGAGCGCTTCAGTTCCTGAACCGCCCAACCGTTGCCGTCGAGGTCCTCGAAGAAACAGAACCGTGAGCCAGGAGAACCCTCGGGCCCGAGCTGTTGGACGTCGCTGACGGCGACCCCCCGGTCCGCCAGTCCTTGGCGCACGGCGTCGAGGTCGTCGACCACCAGCTGGACGCCCTTGACCGAACCGGGGTCACCGAGCGGCAGACCTTCGCCAATCACGACCGAACAGGCCGAGCCGGGCGGAGTCATCTGGACGACTCGCATGCCCTCATTTGGGCGGACGTCGTGGTCGAGATTGAAGCCGACCTTCTCGGTGTAGAAAGCCTTCGCGGCGTCGACGTCGGAAACGGGAATGGGAACGACTTCAAGTTTCCAGGTCCATGCTGCGGCTCATGGTAGAGCAGCGCGTGTCGCCGTTCGATTCCCTGGAGTAGCCCTATGTCGACAAGCTGTGACGGGCTCCGCTCACCAGGTAAAGGGCCGCGACAGACACGGCCCACGACGCCAGGAGGACAACATGATTCAGCGAATGGACAACGTGCTCATCGTCGTCGAGGACCTCGAGGCTGCCAAAGCGTTCTTCGCCGAGCTCGGTATGGAGCTGGAAGGCGAGACGACGGTCGAGGGGCCTTGGGTGGACCAGACCGTCGGGCTCAACGACGTCCGTGCCGACATCACCATGATGCGAACCCCGGACGGCCACGGCCGGGTCGAGCTGTCGAGGTTCCACAGGCCGCCGGCGGTCAGAGCCGAGCCGGAAAGCGCGCCGGCGAACGCGCTGGGCATGCGCCGCATCATGTTCATGGTCGACGACGTCGACGACGTCGTCACCCGCCTGCGCAGCCACGGTGCCGAACTCGTGGGCGAGATCGCGCAGTACGAGGACATCTACCGGCTCTGCTTCGTGCGCGGCCCTGAGGGCATCATCATCGGGCTGTCCGAGCAGCTCAGCTGAACCGATGTGCGGTCGGGGAGGCCCCGGCCGGGCGCTCCTCCCTTGCGCGAAACCCAGGCGTCGCAGGCCCAGGCGGCTTCACAATACGGTGGCTTGGCGGCGGTTCCAGGGGTGCTGTCGCCACTTGCAAGACGCAAACTAACCCGAAAGGACACCGATGCAAAACACCACCTGCCGGGCATTGTCGATCTCGCTCGACGGTTTCGTCGCTGGGCCCGACCAGAGCCGCGATAATCCACTCGGTAAGCGTGGGCGCGAGCTCCATGCCTGGCACCTCGGCGACGAGCGCGCCAACGACGCCGACGCGACGGCGACCGACTGGCTCATGCGCCCGCGCGGTGCGTACATCATCGGGGCGGAACATGTTCGGGCCGATCCGCGGCGAATGGGATGAGGACTGGCGCAGCGGTCCAGTCGAGAACCGCCTTCCCACGCGCCGGTGTTTGTGCTCGCCCATCATGCTCACGAGCGGCTCGAGATGGAAGGCGGGACGACCTTCCACTTCAGTCACCCGGCGGCTTTGACGCCGCTTACGCACAAGCGCGCGAGACGGCCGGGGAGGGCGGCGTAGACATCGCGGGCGGCGCCTCGACTGTGCGCCAGGCCCTCATTGCCGGGGTCGTCGACGAGGTCACGCTGGACGTCGCGCGGGTCCTGCTCGGCTCCGGCGAGCGAATCTTAGACGGCGTCGAGTCGTTCGGGTTTGAGCCCATTGAGGTTCTGCATTCGCCGCTAGCCACACACATTCGCTACCGGCGGGCGGGATGAGCCGATGAGTGGATAGAGCCCGCGATGACAAGGGCCGCTGGCGCCTACCGGGCGATCGTGACGTCGCTTCCGCTTCGCGCGAAAAGCGGCAGTCGAAACGCGAGCGGCGACCCATGCGACGCCGACCCTGATCGGCTCGCGCAGCAGCTGCGCCACGTTGAAGTAGACCAAGGTCAACCGCTCGCTGATCGCCGGTCAGCCGGTCTTTCAATCGGAATTGGGCCGATCAGTTCCGCGTACAACTCTGATGGGGTTGGCAAGCCCTTCCACTATCCGCGGCCTGGGACGCGATTCCCATCCCCGCAATTGATGCCCGAATTGGTACCCGCCCGGCGCGGGCGTGTCGCGATTTGGCTTTGCGATGAGGCTGCGGAGGGAGGAATCGAACCTCCACCTCCGGGAGCAAAACCCGGCACATGCTTAGGCGCTCAGGTTCGGCTACGTGCTCTCATGCGGGTTGAAGGTCTCTGAGGTTCGCTGACTGTTGCTCAGTTCGGTGCCCGTTTTGGTGCCCGCGTTGAACGCCTTGCCGACGAGCTCGCCATGGGGCCGGGAGTCGTATAGGTCTCGGTCCCTCTAGCGGCTCAGCTCGACGGTCTGGCCGTTCTTGGGCGTGATGAGCTTGTCGTCGAACCCTGCCTTCTCCGCTTCTTCCCGTAGCTGGACGCGGGTGGTGGGGCAGTGGTTGACGGCTTCCATGTGGTTGGCGACGACCTGGCCGGGAGCGAGGCGCATGAACTCCAGCAGCTCGTGCATGGGCATGAGGATGGGCCGGCCGACGTCGAGACTGGCGCTGCCGGCGTGGACGAGGGCGATGTCGGGCTTGTGTTCGGTGAGCACGTTCTTGACCTCGTTGGTGAGGACGGTGTCGCCGGACAGGTAGATGCTCGGCTCGCTGGGCAGCTTGATGAGGTAGCCGACGCCGGGGCCCATGAGCTTGCCGATGATCCCGTAACCGTGGACGGCGTGGAAGGCGGTGATCTCGCCGTCGAAGAAGTCGCGGGATTGGTGTGGGGTGATCGGCTCGGTCCGCAGGCCCTTCTTCTGCAGGAACTTGACGTCCTTGGAATGGCAGTAGACGGGCAGGCTCCGGTCTCTCAGGAGGGCGTTGCCGGCCTTGTCGAAGTGGTCCTGGTGGCCGAAGCGGCAGTGGGTGATCAGCGCTGCGTCGAGCTCGGCGAGGATCTGCTCGGTGTTGTCGGGCAGCTCAACCGTCGGGTTGCGTCGGGCCTTGTGGCGGATGACCGCCAACGGCGGCAGCGAGCCCTCGGGCCCCAGCATGGGGTCGACCAGGATGCGCTTGCCGCCGGCTTCCAGGACGATCGTGGCGTTTCGCAGGTGGTGGATCTTCATTTCACGGCCCCCCGTTGACCCAGCGGCGATCACGGTGCCGCCCGCACGGCGAATCGCTCGACGAAGGTCCCGGGGCCGCGGTTGGCAAAGGGCTCTTCGTAAAAGGCCCCCCCCCCCCCCCCCCCCCCCCCCCCCCCCCCCCCCCCCCCCCCCCCCCCCCCCCCCCCCCCCCCCCCCCCCCCCCCCCCCCCCCCCCCCCCCCCCCCCCCCCCCCCCCCCCCCCCCCCCCCCCCCCCCCCCCCCCCCCCCCCCCCCCCCCCCCCCCCCCCCCCCCCCCCCCCCCCCCCCCCCCCCCCCCCCCCCCCCCCCCCCCCCCCCCCCCCCCCCCCCCCCCCCCCCCCCCCCCCCCCCCCCCCCCCCCCCCCCCCCCCCAACGTTCCAGGGCGAACCCGCTGCGCATGGCCACGAGGTGGGCGCTCTGCGGCACCCCCGCCCGACGGCCGCGACCTGCTCGGCGTCGAAGAGCGAGACGTCCTCCCCGAACAGCGGGCCGTCTGGCGGCTTGATCCCCCAGCTGACGAACCCGGCCCTCGAACCGCGCGCCGTCCTGATCCCCTGGGGGTTGAGCCTCCAGGCGGCCTTGTCCCGCGAACTGCATCGCCAGGCTGACCGATGCGGACATGGTGAATCTCCTCCCCCCCCGGCGCTCCCGCCCTTTCGCTCAATCAGAATGATGGTTCTGACGACGCTACTAGAACGGCGATTCTTCGTTATCTGGTCGAGGCGGTGTTGGAATAAGGGTGCGGAGCAGGGACTCGAACCCCGACTTCCGGGACCAAAACCCCGCGCATGCTTGAGCGCTGGGTATCGCTCAGCGCCTCTCAAGCACGTTCAGGGTCTCTGAGTGCCCATCAGTGTGGCTCAAGTTGTTATTCGGGTTGTTACTCGAGCAGGCTGACTCGATCAACTCTGTCGTCACCTGTCAGCGAGGTCAGAGCGGCGGGCGCTGATCCGCACGCGGCCGTTGCCCTTCCCACGCGAGGATCGCATAGCGGCCTGCTGTGCGCAGGTCGCGGTTTGTCTGGTTAGCGTGGCCGCTCTCCGGCGGTGGTCCGGCCCGCGCCGCTGTCCGGAAGCGTCCCTTCGGCCCTGCGAGTGCGGGGGCGAGGCGGGTGCTTGTGGCCGGAGAGAGCCAGCACCCGGCCGCCGGTGAGAGGCGGCACAACGAGCGGGCTCGTTCGCGAGCGCGGCGTGAGGGTCTGCAGCGAGCGAACACTCCATCGGCGCCGAACGCCACCGCGCGAACCGGGCCTCCTTCAAAGGGGAGGGTTTCGTCTTGAGCTGGAAGACGAGCACCCCGGCGTCACCCGCCGTCAGCGCGGCGATCGGCGAGAAGGCTCGTCCCGGTTGAGGCAACGACGGACCGAACGGGGTGCTGGGCGGGCTGGCTGCAGCGAGGAGTGCCACCCCCTGGAGCCCGAAGCAGGCCGACTCCGCGCACGACTCCGTCCGCGCCACTGCAATGACCGCGGGTTTTTTTTTTTTTTTGAGTACCACCACCGTGCCCTCACCGAACGAGCGGGGGTCTGACGAGTGAACGTGAAGACGGCGCGGCCGTCCGGATCGACTGCGAGTGCTTGGGTGGGACGAGCGACTCAAGAAATCTACCAAACTGACCCCGCCCCGAGATTCTGGACCGGGGCCGAGCGGGCGGCCCGCCCGGTGAGAGCGACAGTGCCCGCAGGCCGTAGGTGCTCTGGCTCGTGCCGTTCTTAGGGAGGAACTCTCGCGTGCCGATCACCCAGCCGCCGCGCGGGTCGGCTGCACCTGCAGGCCGTTGATCGCCGAGTCAGGCTGCGTAAGCAGGCTGACCCGGACTCCTGCGGCGATATCCCGCCGCTCGGCTGGACTCGGGGGTGTTGAACGTGAGGCTCGCGCTCGCCAGGCCTTTCTGTGAGGCCTACCCGCAAGTTGACCTTTCGCCTGGTTCAGCGAGGCTCGGGCAAGCCGGCGATCGGGGCGCGAGTCGGAGACGAGCGGCCACCGCCTGCGCTGCCGGCGTGTGCACCGGTCACTTCCGACCCCCGCTCGAACGCGGTTTTTTGGGGGGTCAACGACAAGCAGTGGACCTTCTACCGGTGGGGCGGCTACTGCCGCCGCGCAGGCACCTACCTGAGCTGCGCGTTGCGAATCCGAGGCAACCACTGCACGGTAGCGATATTCGTGCGCGGGCAGCGCAAGCGTCCGAGCCGCGGCTCGGTCCCGACACTCCGGGGCGCTGCCCAGTTCGAGGTGACCGAATCGGGCGCTTTCGGCGCTAGCGCTTTAGCTTGATGCTTGCGCGCTTGATGGTCCGCTGACCCGCCAGATCCTGCGCCGTGACCCTGAGCTTGGCGTTCAGCTTCTCCCGCGCTTAGACACCTTCTTGATCGCCTTGCGCGCCTTCGTCGAAAGCTTCAGGCCGATGCGCGTGCGCTTGCCGGCGGCAACCCGCTTGGTCACCTTCTTGATGCTGTAGACCTTCGATGCGCCCGGTATGCCCACCGAGCCTGTCAAGGTCACGTCAGCGATCTCGTCAAGCAGCAGAGTCAGCCAGAAATTGTGAGGTCTTCGTCTTCCTGCGCCCCGGTTCAGCTTGGGCGCCACCGTGTCGGTCGTGCCCATGCCGCCGGGGCCGCCGCCGCCCGGGGTCCCCGATGCCGCCCGGGGTGGAATCGGTCTCGTCGTTGTCCGTACCGGACGTACAGCCAGGGTCGGCGGGGAAGTCGATCCTGCTGTCAGCGTCGTTGTCGATGCCGTCGGAACATGCCGGAGATGGTGGGGTGCCGATCTCCCCGAAGCCGACGTTCGGGACGAGGTCTAGCTTGTCCATTTCTAGGTAGGGCCCGCTCGGGTTGTTCTCGCCAGGAAGGAACGCGATGAAAACTGAAACCGGCCGGGTCGCCGATCGACGAGAGCGGCACCTCGAGCACATGGGTCGTGCCGTTCGGCATCGTCTACGACGACGTCCATCACCTGGTGCCCGCGGCGGAAGAGCGCCTTGCGGGTGGGACCGAAGGCAAGCCTCGTTAGAATCGGGATCCCCCAAATTGGTTTCGTCCTATCCCGCGCGCGTCCCCGGGAATATCTTCCTGCGACCGGCTGCCGATACTCGAACGTGAATCGCAGCGTCCCAGCGTCGCGCGCGACAGTCACCCGCTTGATGTCGAATGGGGCGAGCATCGAGCAGCTGGCGCACGCCGGGTTCCCAGTCGGCCTGGCCGTCGTCGAGTGTCTCCTGGTCAGCGCTGGCCGTTATGCGATCGCGGCGAGGCCGCGATGGTCACGAGGAGCAGTGCGGGCAGCGCCTTGCGACGAGTTCGGTTGGACATCCTTGTCTCCTCGAGTCCGGGGTAGCTTGCTCTCGGACCACGCTACACGCGATCGGCCGATTTCGCCACAGCTAATGGCGTAAGCCGCGTCGTTTCGGTTCCAGGCCTCGCAGATTTGACGGACGGCCTCGACCCCCCGGAAACTCGACCACAGAACAGAAAACAGAGAGAAGGCGACGGAACAGGAGCGCACCCATGGTCATCGTTGTGGGACATCACCATTGAGCCGCAGCAGCACGAGTCCTACCTCGCGGGCTGTGTGCGCATCGTCGAGCAGGCTCGCCGGGCAGTTGGCTGCCTCGACATCGCGATCTGCGCGGACCTGGTCGACCCGCGTGCCAGCGAAGCGCCGGACTTCGGCTCTGGAACTAGGCTGCGGAGGGAGGAGTAAAAGAACCTCCACCTCCGGGACCAAAACCCGGCGTCCTACCGTTAGACAACTCCGCAGCGGCCCCGCTGGCCAAGCTTAGTCTTTGGCGACGAGCCCTAGATCGCCGGGTCTGCGACCTCGACGATCACCTGCTCGGTGCGGAACGAGTTCCCGAGCTTGTCGGTCGCCTCGACCTTGATCCGGTGCGTGCCCGGGGCGAGCGTGCCGGCCGGCAGCGTGATCTCGTAGGGCGAGACAGGCGAGCTCGAGAAGCCGGCGTAGTCGCCGTCGACGTAGAGGTCGACGCTCGCGATTCCGATGCCCGCGTCGGCCGCCTCGGCCGTCACGACCAGATCGCCGGTGATCGTCTCGCCCTCGGTCGGGGAGAGGATCTGCGCCGTGGGCGCCGTCGAGTCGATCTTGATCGTCTCGGAGCGGATCTCCTCGATGTCGCCGCTCAGGCTCCAGGAGCGGAACTTGACCGTCGTCGTCTCGGAGACCGTGAACGGGCCGGTGTACTGCGGTCGAGCTCTCGTCCGGGTCCGAGCCGTCGAGCGTGTAGCGCGTCGGCCCGACGCCGGCACCGCCGTCGATCGTGCCCAGCGTGACCGAGATCGGGTCCTTGACGAAGCCGGCCGGGCAGCCGAGGCCGTCACAGGAGATCGTCGTCGTCGGCGGTCCCGGAGGCGGCGGCGGCGTCTTGATCGTGACGTTGACGGTCGCGGTCGTGGTCCGGTTGTCGAGCTTGTCGGCGACGATCGCCTTGATCCTGTGGGCGCCGGGCAGGTAGTCGCCGGTGTGCCACGTGAAGGTGTAGGGAGAGCTGGTGCTCGCCGACGAGTCGACGTAGTCGCCGTCGATGAACAGGCTGACCTCGCCGATGCCGGAGCCGGCGTCCGAGGCGTCCACGTTCACGGTCACGTCGCCCTCGACCTCGGCGCCCTCGGCGGGCGAGGTGAGCTGCGCCGTCGGGGCGGTCGCGTCGATCTTGATCGTCTGCTCGTGGACGGGCTCCACGTCGCCGGCCGAGCTCCAGGAGCGGAACTTGACCGTGGTCGTCTCGGAGACGGTGAACGGGCCGGTGTACTCGGGCGAGGTCTCGTCCGGGTCGGTGCCGTCGAGCGTGTAGCGCGTCGCGCCCACGCCGGAGCCGCCGTCGATCGCGGCGAGCGTGACCGACACCGGGTCCTTGACGAAGCCGGCCGGGCAGGTGCCGCCGTCACACGCGATCGTGGTCATCGGCACGCCGTCCTTGAGCGTGATCGTCACGAGCGCCGAGCCGTGCGTGTTGCCGAGCTTGTCGGTCGCGATCGCCTTGAGCTTGTGCGTCCCGAAGGAAAGCGAGCCCGGCGGCGAGCGTGAACGAGTACGGCGAAGCCGTGCTGCTCGAGGTGTCGACGTAGTCGCCGTCGACGAAGAGCTGCACGTCGGCGATGCCGGAGCCCGCGTCCGACGCGTCCACCGTCGACGTTCACGGCGCCGACCTGGTCGGAGCCGTCGGCCGGCGAGGAGATCGCCGCCGTGGGCGCGACCGCGTCGAGCTTGATCTCCTGCGAGCGGACCTGCTCCGCGTTGCCGTCCGAGTCGTACGAGCGGAACTTGACCGTCGTCGCCTCGGTGAGCGTGAACGGACCGGTGTACTCGGTGGAGCCGGTGTCCGGGTCGGAGCCGTCGAGCGTGTAGCGGGTGGCGCCGACGCCGTTGCCGCTCTCGATCGCGGACAGCGAGACCTCGACCGGGCCCTTCTGCCAGTTGCTCGAGCAGGCCAGGCCGTCACAGGCGATCGTGGTCGTCGGCAGCCCGTTCGTGAGCGTGAACGTGACCGTGTCGGAGCTCGCGCGGTTGCCGAGCTTGTCCGTGGCGATGATCTTCACCCGGTGCGTGCCGAGCGGGATCGTGCCGGCGGCGAGCGTGAACTCGTAGGGCGAGCTGGTCGCGCCGGAGATCGCCACGAAGTCGCCGTCGAGGAACAGCTCGACGTCCGCGAGGCCCGACGCCGGCGTCGGCCGCGTCGGCCGACACGTGCACGTCGCCGACCACGTTCGCGCCCTCGGCGGGCGCGGTGATCTGCGCCGTCGGCGCGGTCGCGTCGATCTTGATCGTCTGCTCGCGAACGGGCTCGGCGTCACCGGTCGAGCTCCAGGAGCGGAACTTGACCGTGGTCGTCTCGGAGACCGTGAACGGGCCCGTGTACTGCGCCGAGGTCTCGCCGGGGTCCGAGCCGTCGAGCGTGTAGCGCGTGGCGTCCACGCCAGAGCCGCCGTCGCCCGCGGACGAGCGTGACGGACACGGGGTCCTTGACGAAGCCGGCCGGGCAGGCGCCGCCGTCGCAGGCGATCGTGGTCGCGGGCACGCCGTCCTTCAGCGTGATCGTGACGAGCGCCGAGCCCGCGCTGTTGCCGAGCTTGTCGGTCGCGATCGCCTTGAGCTTGTGCGTGCCGAAGGCGCAGCGAGCCCGCGGCAAGCGTGAACGAGTAGGGCGAAGCGGTGCTGCTCGACGTGGCGAGGTAGTCGCCGTCGACGAAGAGCTGCACGTCGGCGATGCCCGAGCCGGCGTCGGCCGCGTCCACATCGACGTTCACCGAGCCAACCTGGTCGCGAGCCGTCGGCCGGCGAGGTGATCGCCGCCGTGGGCGCGACCGCGTCGAGCTTGATCTCCTGGGAGCGTGACCTGCTCCGCGTTGCCGCTCGCGTCCCACGAGCGGAACTTGACCGTGGTCGTGTCGGTGAGCGTGAACGGACCGCTGTACGGTGAGAGCTCGGTGTCCGGGTCGGAGCCGTCGAGCGTGTAGCGGGTCGCGCCGACGCCGCTGCCGCTCTCGGTCGCGGCGCAGCGTGACCTCGACCGGGCCCTTCTGCCAGTCGCTCGGGCAGGCCACGCCGTCACACGCGATCGTGGTCGTCGGCAGGCCGTTCTTGAGCGTGAAGTGACCGTGTCGGAGCTGGTGCGGTTGCCGAGCTTGTCCGTGGCGATGATCTTCACCCGGTGCGTGCCGAGCGGGATCGTGCCCGCGGCGAGCGTGAACTCGTAGGGCGAGCTGGTCGCGCCGCGAGATCGCCGCGAAGTCGCCGTCGAGGAACAGCTCGACGTCCGCGAGGCCGACGCCCGCGTCGGACGCATTCGCGCTCACGTGCACGTCGCCGACGCAGATTGCCGCCCTCGGTGGGCGAGGTGAGCTGCGCCGTGGGGGCGGTCGCGTCGAGCTTGATCGTGTGGGACTTGACGGACTCGGCCGCGCCGCTCGTGTCGAAGGTCCGGAACTTGACGGTCGTCGTGTCGGTGAGCGTGAACGGACCCGTGTACTCCTGCGAGCTCGTGTCCGGGTCGGAGCCGTCGAGCGTGTAGCGCGTGGCGCCGAGGCCGCCGCCGCCGTCGGTCGCCGTCAGGGAGACCGACACCGGGCCCTTGACGAAGTCGGCCGGGCAGGCAGCGCCGTCGCAGGCGATCGCCGTCTCGGGCAGTCCGTCCTTGGCGTTGATGGTCGTGATGGCCGAGCTCGAGCGGTTGCCGAGCGCGTCCGTGATCACGGCCTTGAGCTTGTGCTGGCCGAGCGCGAGCGCGTCGGCGGGGATCGTGATGTCGTAGGGCGAGCTCGTCGAGGCCGAGGCCGCGAACCAGTCGCCGTCGATCAGCAGCTCGACGTCCGTCACACCCGAGCCGGCGTCAGAGGCGTCGACCTTCACGGTCGTGGCCTGAGCCCTCAGCAGGTTCGCGTTGTCCGCCGGCGAGGTGATCGCACCGGCAGGCGCGACCGCGTCCAGCTTCAGCTCCTGTGTCTTCACCGACTCGGCGGCGCCGGTCGTGTCCCACGTGCGGAACTTGACCGTCTTGGACTCGGTGAGCGTGAACGGACCCGTGTACTCGGCGGAGCTGGTCGTCGGGTCGGAGCCGTCGAGCGTGTAGCGCGTCGCGCCGAGCCCGCCCGTGCCGCTGTTGGTCGCGGACAGCGATACCTCCACGGGACCCTTCTGCCAGTCCGCCGAGCAGGCCGCGCCGTTGCAGGCGATCGCCGTCTCGGGCAGGCCGTCCTTGAGGTTGAAGTTGACCTGCGCGGTCGGGGTCTTGTTGCCGAGGTTGTCGTAGGCGACCACCTTGATCCGGTGCGCGCCGAGCGTGAGCTCGCTCGGCCGGCAGCGTGAACTTGTACGGCGCGGTGGCCGTGTAGGCCTTCCAGTCGCCGTCCAGGTACAGCTCAGCCTCGCTCATGCCGGAGCCGGCATCGGCGGCGTTCACGTCGATCGTGACGTCGCCCTGCAGGTTCGAGCCGTCCGTGGGCGAGGTGATCGCCGCCGTCGGCGCGACCGCGTCGAGCTTGATCGCCTGGGTCCGCACGAGCTCCGCGTTGCCGGCGAGGTCCCAGGTGCGGAACTTCACGGTGGTCGCGTCGGTGAGCGTGAACGGAGCCGTGTACAGCGGCGAGCTCGGGTCGGGTCGGAGCCGTCGAGCGTGTAGCGCGTGGCGCCGAGGCCGCCGCCGCCGCTGTGGGTGGCGGACAGCGAGACCTGGACCGGGCCCTTCTGCCAGTCGGGCGAGCAGGCTGCGCCGTTGCACGCGATCGTGGTCTCGGGCAGGCCGTCCTTCAGGCTGAAGTTGACCTGCGCCGTCGGGGTCTTGTTGCCGAGGTTGTCGTACGCGACCACCTTGATCCGGTGCGCGCCGAGCGAGAGCTCGGCCGCGGGCAGCGTGAACGTGTACGGCGCGGTGGCCGAGTAGGCCTTCCAGTCGCCGTCCAGGTAGAGCTCGGCCTCACTCATGCCGGAGCCCGCGTCGGCGGCGTTCACGGTGATCGTGACGTCGCCCTGCAGGTTCGAGCCGTCCGCCGGCGAGGTGATCGAGGCCGTCGGAGCGACGGCGTCGAGCTTGATCGCCTGCGACTTCACGATCTCCGCGGCGCCGGTCGAGTCCCAGGTGCGGAACTTGACGGTGGTCGCCTCGCTGAGCGTGAACGGACCGGTGTACTCGGTGGAGGTGGTCGTCGGGTCGGTGCCGTCGAGCGTGTAGCGCGTGGCGCCGAGGCCGCCGCCGCCGTTGGTCGCGGACAGCGAGACCGACACCGGGCCCTTCTGCCAGTCGGGCGAGCACGGCGCGCCGTCACAGGCGATCGCGGTCTCGGGCAGGCCGTCCTTGAAGTTGAAGTTCACCTGCGAGCTGGGAGTGCTGTTCCCGAGGTTGTCGTAGGCGATCACCTTGATCCGGTGCGGCCCGAGTGCGAGCTCGCTCGCGGGCAGCGTGAACTTGAGCGGCACCGTGGCCGTGTAGGCCTTCCAGTCGCCGTCCAGGTAGAGCTCCGCCTCGCTGATGCCCGAGCCTGCATCCGTGGCGTCCACGTTGATCGTGACGTCGCCCTGGAGGTTCGAGCCGTCTGCGGGAGAGGTGATCGAAGCCGTCGGCGCGACCGCGTCGATCTTGAGCAGCTGGCTCTTGACCGTCTCGGGCTGGCCCGCGAGGTCCCACGTGCGGAACTTGACCGTGGTCGTCGTGGTGAGCGTGAAGGGACCGGTGTACTGAGGCGAGCTCGGGCTCGGGTCGGTGCCGTCGAGCGTGTAGCGGGTGGCGCCGAGCCCGCCGCCGCCGTCAGTCGCGGCGAGCGAGACGGACACCGGGCCCTTGACCCAGTCGTTCGTGCAGGCCGCGCCGCCACAGGCGATCGTCGTCTCGGGCAGTCCGTCCTTCAGCTTGAAGTTCACCTGGGCCGTGGGGGTCCTGTTGCCGAGGTTGTCGTAGGCGATCACCTTGATCCGGTGCGCCCCGAGCGTCAGCTCGGCCGCCGGCAGCGTGAACGTGTACGGCGCCGTGGCCGAGTAGGCCTTCCAGTCGCCGTCCAGGTAGAGCTCGGCCTCACTCATGCCGGAGCCCGCGTCGCTGGCGTTCACGGTGATCGTGACGTTGCCCTTCACGTCCGCGCCGTCGGCCGGCGAGGTGATCGAGGCTGTCGGAGCGACCGCGTCGATCCTGAGCAGCTGGGTCTTCACGGTCTCCGCGGCCCGGTCGAGTCCCACGTGCGGAACTTGACCGTCTTGGAGCTCGGTGAGCGTGAAGGGACCCGTGTACTGCGGCGAGCTGGTCGTCGGGTCGGTGCCGTCGAGCGTGTAGCGCGTGGCGCCGAGTCCGGCGCCGCCGTCGGTGGCGGACAGCGAGACGGACACCGGGCCCTTGACCCAGTCCGTGGTGCAGGCCGCGCCGCCACAGGCGATCGTGGTCTCGGGCAGGCCGTCCTTCAGGTGGAAGTTGACCTGGGCGTGGTGGTGCGGTTCCCGAGGTTGTCGGTTGCGATCACCTTGATCCTGTGCGCGCCGAGCGCCAGCTCGCCGGCAGGCAGCGTGAACTTGTAGGGCGCCGTGGCCGTGTAGGCCTTCCAGTCGCCGTCCAGCAGCAGCTCGACGTCGCTCATGCCGGAGCCGGCGTCGGTGGCGTCCACGTTGACCGTGACGTCGCCCTTCATGTTCGCTCCGTCCACCGGTGAGGTGATCGAGGCCGTCGGAGCGACCGCGTCGATCTTGAGCACCTGGCTCCTGACCGTCTCGGGCTGGCCCGACGAGTTCCAGGTGCGGAACTTGACGGTCTTCGAGGTGGTGAGGGTGAACGCGCCCGTGTACTGGGTCGAGCTGGTGGTGGGGTCGGAGCCGTCGAGCGTGTAGCGCGTGACGCCCAGGCCGGTGCCGCCGTCGGCCGCGCGAGAGCGTGACCGACACCGGGCCCTTGACGAAGTCGGGCGAGCAGGCGGCGCCGTTGCACGCGATCGAGGTGACCGGCAGGCCGTCCTTGATCGTGAACGTGGTCTGAGCGGACATGGTCTGGTTGCCCGCCAGGTCGATCGCGAGCGCCTTGACCCTGTGGGTGCCGAGCGGTAGCGAGCTCGCCGGCACCGTGAACTGGTAGGGCGAGCTGGTGCTGCTCGAGGAGCCGACGTTGTCGCCGTCGAGGAAGAGCTGCACGTCGCCGATGCCCGAGCCCGGGTCGGCGGCGTCGACCTTCACGGTCACGCTGCCGCCGGTCTGGATGCTCGCGCCCTCGGCGGGCTGCGTCACGCTCGCCGTCGGCGCGACGGCGTCCACCTTCAGGAGCTGCGTGCGCACGGCCTCGGGCTGGCCCGCGGTGTTCCAGGTGCGGAACTTGACCGTCTTGGTGCTGGTCACCGAGAACGGGGCGGTGTACTGGGTCGAGCCGGTGCGTCGGGTCGGTGCCGTCGAGCGTGTAGCGCGTGGCGCCGACACCGCCGCCGCCGTCCGTCGCCGCGAGCGAGACGGACAGCGGGCCCTTGACGAAGGTGTCCGGGCAGGCTGCGCCGTTGCAGGCGATGCTGGTCGTCGGCGTGCCGTCCGAGAGGGTGAAGGTGGTCTCCGCGGACGTGGTCTGGTTGCCGGCCGCGTCCGTCGCGATCGCCTTCAGCCTGTGGGTGCCGAGCGCGAGTGAGCCCGGCAGCGTGAACTGGTAGGGCGAGCTGGTGCTGCTCGAAGAGCCGAACCAGTCACCGTCGAGAAGCAGCTGGACGTCGGCGACGCTCGAGCCAACGTCGGCCGCGGTGACGCTGACGGTCACGGGGCCGCCGGAGGTGAGCACGCGCGAGCCGTTGGCCGGCGAGCTGACCGACGCCGTCGGCGCGGTGCCGTCCACGTTCACGACCTGTGTGCGCACGGACTCAGGGTTGCCGCCGAGGTCCCACGTGCGGAACTTCACGGTCTTGGTCTGCGTCAGGGTGAACGGAGCGGTGTACTCCGGCGAGCTCGGAATCGGGTCGGTGCCGTCGAGCGTGTACCGCGTCGCGCCCAGCCCGCCGCCGGAGTCGGTGCGGGCGAAGCTGATCGACACGGGCGACTTGAAGTTGCTGGTCCCGCACACGCCGCCGTTACAGGCGATCGTGGTCGTGGGCGGCGGGAACTGCGGACCCTCGGCGAGCGCCTGACGCATGGTCTTGACGACCGTGCCCTGGGCGGCTCGGGCGGTCAGCCAGTCGAGGAACGCCGTGAAGTCCGAAGTGCTTACGGACGAATCGGCGCAGCCGTTGCAGAAGTCATGGAAAACGATCGGCAGCCATCCGCCGCCGTTGTTCTCGACCTGCGTGACCCAGTCCTTCAGGTTCTGCAGGGAGATCGCCCCGGCGGGGAGGGGGCTGGTACGGATTCCGTAAGGGTTCGCCGGGGGGAGCGTCTCGGCGTACGGGCAGCTGGCGTCAGGGCACGAGGCGGGGTCCCGCAGCTCGCCGACCTTCCGGGCGTTGACGTATCCGCAGTCCTGCAGCGCCGACAGCACCGCGGGCTGCGTGCTCCCCGCGCCGAACGGATAGGCGAAGCTCGTGATCGCGTACCCACGCGCACGGAGCGCCGCGGCGTCGTCGCAGATCTCGCTGCGCTGCTGGGCCGCCGTGAGGTCGGTGAGCCGCTTGTGGTCGAGCGTGTGCCCGGCGACCTCGTGACCGGCGGCCGCGATCGTGTCGAGCTGCGCCCAGGTCATGAAGTACGGGTCGGGGCTGCTGATGTTGGCGCTGTTGATGTAGAAGGTCCCACGCAGACCGCGCGCCTGAAGTTGCGCAGCGGCGTTCACCTGGCCGGCGGTGCCGTCGTCGAACGTGAGCGACACGACGGTTTGCGCACGGGCGCTCGAAGCGCTCGAGGCACACGTCAGCAGGACGACGAACAGGGTTGCGAGGATGACCCGAACCGCCCACGCGCAGCGGGCGTCGGGGAGACGAAGAGTGGCCATTGCGGGGGGTCCCTTCCTTGGGGGCGCGGCTGGCCGCCGCTACGAATCCAACGCGGACCAAGGTAGTGGCAAACGGGCGACCGCCGCAACTGAAATCTCGTACATGCGGCCAGAAAGGCCGCTGCACTCTAATGCGAGTCGTCCGAGCGGGTGTGCGCGCGGCGCGCGTTCATCACGTCCGTGGGGCGCTTGGGCACGCGGCCGCTCTCGGCGCCGGGCTCGAACACCGGTGCGCTCGGCGCGCGCACGCCCAGCACCCGCATCGCCTTGAGCCCCAGCCCGAGGCGCTCGCGGCCGTCGGTCGAGTTGACGTCGAGGCCGGTCAGCTCCTTGACCCGTTCGAGGCGGTAGCGGATCGTGTGCCGGTGGGTGAAGAGCTGCTTGTTGGTGGCGACCATCGAGCCGTCGTTGGCGAGGAAGCATTCGAGCGTCGTCACGAGCTCGGTGCCGTACTGCTCGTCGTAGGCGATCAGCGGCGCCACCGTGTCCGTGTAGAAGCGCTCGAGCTCGGCCGGGTCGTCGCTCATCGCCGGCAGCAGGAGCCGGTACGCGCCCGTGTCCTCGAACGAGAGCAGGCGGTCGGTGGCCTCCGCATCGGGCGACGCGACGTTGGCCGCGAGCTGGGCTTCGCCCGCGGCACGGTGGAGGTCGAGCGGGTCGATCGCGATGCGGCTGCGCCCCACGACGACCGCGAAGCCCGGCATCGCGTCGTCGATCGACCTGAGCACTGACTCCGCCGCGCGGCGGCTGATCGCCTCATCCGGTCCGGGGACGATCACCGCCACGTGATCGCGCCGCAGCGAGGCGAGTGCGCCCGGCGCGATTCCGCGTGCCGCGCGCCCGACCAGCGTGAGGGCACGCGCCTGCCAGTCGCCCTCCGCGGGCTGCCGCGCGTGCAGCTGGACGATCAGCACGCCGCCGCCGTTCTCGAGGTCCGTGCCGAGCTCCTTGCCCCGCGCGATCAGGTCGCGGCGGTCCGGGATCTCGCTGTCGAGCACGGCGTTCACGAAGCTTCCGACGGCGGCCTCGCCCGCCCGTTCGGGCGCGCGCGTGCGCTCGACCTCGAGCGCCAGCAGCGTCGTCACCAGGCGCAGCAGCGAGGGCTCCGGCACGTCGCCGCGCGCCCTGAACCGGAGCTGCCCGACGATCGCCTCCGAGACGCGCAGGTCGATCACCGTCACGCTGTCCTCCTTGGAGAGCAGCTCGCGCTCCTCGTTCGGAGATCCCGCGGCGACCGCCAGCACCGCGCCGCGCGAGTCGATCAGAGCCACGATCGCGCCGAGCGCGGTGGCCGCGCGGCGCGGCGGTCTCGGGCAGGCCGGCGCCCGACTGCACGGCCTCCGACAGCGCATCGAGCGCCGGCCCGAAAGCGGCGGCGCGTCTTCCCCCGCGGGATTTCTGGCGTGCTTCGGCCACCGAGTTGAGGTCTACGAGCGCGAGTGCGACGGCATCAAAAGCCGATCGCGGCGATTCCGAGGAAATTCAGGATCTGATCCCAGTAGTACAGGACGATCAGCCCGATCAGGATTCCCGTGCCGACGAACGCCGCCAGCACGAACACGCTCAGCGCCGCCGCCGCGAACCGCTCCCAGGTGCGCCCGTATGACGTCCAGGCGGGAGCGAGGATCCAGATCGCGAAGAACGAGAAGCCGACCAGGCCGGCCGCCGCGAGGATGATGTAGGTGACCGTCAGGGGGTCCATTGGGAAAGGCCGACGGAAGGCTGTCCTCACCGCGAAGGGTCGGGGGCGGGGCTGCCGCTCAGGTTGTGGCGCACATACTGAACGAACAGCGCGATGCATCCGCAGACCGAGAAGACGGCCAGGCCCAGCGGCCCAGCCGCCGCCCACGTCGCTCAGCCAGTGGACCCGCAGGTAGACGCGCGAGAGCCCGATCAGCACGCCCAGGACCAGGCCGGTCAGCAAGATCGCGATCCGCCGGGCGGCCGGCCCCGAGCGCGCCAGCAGCACCGCGATCGCGAGATAGGTGACCGCCAGCGCCGCGTGACCGGACGGGTAGGCCGAACCGGCCGAGTCCACCAGCGCGTCCGGCGGGCGCGCCCGGTCGACCGATGCCTTCAGGACGTGGAAGGCGATGTCGTTGATGACGAACCCGGCCGCCAGCGCGACCGTCTCGGCCACGCGCCGGCGGGACAGCAGGAATCCCGCCGTGGCCGAGCACGGCCACCAGCACGACCCAGAAGGAGCCGAGGAACGACAGCACCTTCGCGAGCGCGGTGAGCGCTCCCATCTCGATGTCGCGGGCCAGGTCCCACGCCCACCGGTCGCCCGTGATGAGCGGGTCCCCCGTCTCGATCAGGTTGATCTGCAGCACGATCGTGTAGATCGAGACGGCCGCGACCGCGAGCAGCGTCGTGAACTCGATCCCGAGCTCGCCGGGTGTGAGCCGCGCGATCGTGAACCGGATCGGCGGCGCGATCACGAGCCACGCGGGCCGGAGCACGAAGCGCCAGAGCGGGCGTAGCAGCACCATCCACAGCGCTCGCCCGACCGCCGCGAACGGCCGCAGCACGGGCTTTCGCGACTGCTTTTCGACCCAGGCCGCGAACTGCCGGCGCTGCTCGGGCGTGCGCAGGCGCTTGACCGCCTGATAGATCACGAACGCCAGCACGACCAGCACTCCGAACACGAGCGCGCCGCGGCTGGCGATGCTCGTGATCGTCGTGAAGCTGTGCCAGAAGATGTAGCCGAGCAGGCAGAAGGTGGCCGTCCACACGCCCGCGCTCACGACGTCGTAGGGCAGGAAGCGCCGGTACGGCATGCCCGAGCTGCCGGCCGTGAACGGCATCAGCGGCCGCACGAAGCCGAGCCACCGGCCCAGGATGATGGTCTTGCCGCCGTGCCTGGCGAAGTACTCCTCGACCCTTTTGAGGCGATCCTCGGTGAGCCGCACGCGGGGCCCGTACTTGAGCGCGAACTCGCGCCCGAACCGGTGCCCGATCATGAACCCGATCGAGTCGCCGGCCACCGCGCAGGCCCACACGATCCCGATCAGGAGCTCGATCGAGAGCTCGCCCTCGCCGGCCAGCACGCCGCCGAGGATGACCGTGAACTCGCCGGGCGCGATGAAGCCCAGGAAGGCGGCCGTTTCGGCCAGCGCGAGCCCGCCGACGAGCAGGTAAGCCCACCTGCCCAGGCCCTTCGCGAGGTCCTCGATCAGGTGTTCCAACATGAGATCGGCCAGTTTTGCACTTGCGTGATCCGGCCCCAGGTGGTAATCATTCGCTTACCTTGGGTAAACAGGTGATTACCCACACCCGGGAGCGGATCGTGACCGAGGCGATGCGGCTCTTCGCCGAGCGCGGCTTTCGCGGCACGACCGTCGGCGACATCGAGGAGGCTGCCGGGCTGGCGCCGCGGGCGGGCGGTCTCTACAAGCACTTCCGCAGCAAGGAGGAGGTGCTCGAGGCCGGGATCGAGCGTCACGTGAGCGGCATCGACCTGATCGAGCCCGCGCTCGCGACGCTGCCGCTGGGCGATCCCGCGCGCCGAGCTGACGCTGATCGGCCGCTGGACGCTCGACGAGCTCGGCAGCGAGATGCCGCTCATGAAGGTGGTCCAGAAGGACGGCGACCGCTTTCCGGAGCTCGTGGCGAAGGTCCGCGATCGGATCATCGCGCGCGGCCACCGCCAGGGCGTGGCGGTGGTCGGCCGGTTGTTCGGCGACGTGCTCGACGAGCGTCAGATCGCGGCGCTCGCCTCCGTCGCGCTCGGGTCGCTGGTCGGCTACCGGATCGAGGAGACGATGTTCGGCCCGCGGCCGGTGAGCGAGGACGACTACCTCGCGGCCTGGGTCGATCTGCTGGTGACCTACGCGGAGCACAAGGGCATCGTGCAAGCCGCGACGACAAGCGAAGTGGGGTGATTCACATGATTGAAGCTGGAAAGCCGATCACGACGTACCGGAAGGAGATCCGCGCCGGCCTCGTGAGCCTCGCCGCGCCGGTGATCGTGATCGGCGGGTGGGCGCTGATCGCGCCGCGTAGCTGGTACGACAACTTTCCCATCGGCAGCGCGGACTGGATCTCGTCGCTGGGCGCCTACCAGGAGCACCTGGTGCGCGACTTCGGCTCGCTCTACCTCGCACTCGGGCTGCTGCTCGTGTTCGCGGGAGTCGTGCTCGACCGCCTGCTGGTCCAGGCGGTGCTGGGCGCATCGCTGGTGTTCCAGGTGCCGCACCTGATCTTCCATGCGGCGAACACGGAGCCCTTCTCGGCGGCCAACAACGCGGTCAACCTGGTGCTGCTGGCGGTCGGGCTGCTGGTCACCTTGGTGCTGCTCGGAATGTCGATGCGAGAGGAACCCCGAACCGCTGCTGAACCCAAGACCGTCGAAGGAGGAATCGGCTATGGCACGCGTTGAGGACAGGGGCGGGCTGATGGTCCGCGCCGCGCAGCTCTACTCGAAGCTGAAGTACGGGCGGGAGATGACGATCACGCCGGTGATCGCGCACAGCCGCCCGACCATGATCGGCTGGGGCGCGTTCGAGTGGTGGCACGAGCACGCGCACCGCGTGGACGAGCGGCTCAAGGACCTCGCCGCGACGCGCGTCGCGACCAGGGTCGGCTGCCAGTTCTGCATCGACATCGGCTCGGCGCTCGGCCGCAAGGCGGGCGTCACCGAGGAGCAGCTGCGCGACTTCCACCAGTACCGCACGAGCCCCGCTTTCTCGCGCCGAGGAGCGGGTCGTGATGGAGTACGCGGAGGAGATCACCGCCGAGCAGGTCCAGGTCCCGGACGAGCTCTTCGCGCGCCTGCGCGAGCACTTCGACGAGGCGCAGATCGTGGAGCTGACGGCGGCGATCGCGATCGAGAACTTCCGCGCGCGCTTCAACAACGCGCTCGAGATCGAGCCGTCGGGCTTCTCGGAGGGCATGTTCTGCCCGGTGCCCGACGCAGTCGCGGCCGCTGCGCGGCGCAGCGAGGTCAGTCGGCGGCGCGGACGACCGCGTAGTCGCTCGGCGCCTGCCGGACGACGATCGCATCGCCGCTCCAGCGGTGGGCGATCGCCGCGCTGCGCGGCCTCGGCCTCGCTCCCGGCTCGTCGAAGAGCCCGAAGGCGGTCGGCCCCGAGCCGCTGAGCCGGGCGATGTGCGCGCCGGCGTCGTGAAGCAGCGCGAGCGCCCGCTCGGCCTCCGGGCTGAGCTCGAGCGCGGCCGGCTCGAGGTCGTTCTCGCAGGATGGTGCTGAACTCGAGGGGGCTGTAGCCGGAGGTCGTCACCGCCTCCTGCGAGGAGCTCGCAGTCGTGGCTCGAACCGGCGGCGGCCGTGCCCGAGCGTGTCGTGCAGGGCGTACACCTCGGCGGTGCTGAGCCCGCGGTCGCTCGTCAGCAGCACCGCTGCGATGTGCCAGGTCTTCGGCAGCCGCTCGACCACCTCACCGGCTCCCAGCACGAGGTGCGAGCCGGGCTCCACCTGCGAGGGGACGTCGGCGCCGATCGACATCGCGAGCTCCTGAAGGTCCTCGACCGTCGCGGCCACGCCGGACCCCTTGGTGGCGAGGCGAAGCACCGCGCCGGCGTCGGCCGAGCCGCCGCCGAGACCGGCGCCGACCGGGATGTGCTTTTCGATCATGACCCGCACCGGCCGGCCGGGGCCAATCGAACCGCTCACGAAAGCGCGCGAGCGCGAGCGCCGCGAGGTTCGGGCCTTCGACGCCGGGCAGACGACCTCGTCCTCGCCGCTCGACGACAGCTCCATCGTGACCACGTCGGCGAGCGTGACCGCCTGGAAGAGCGAGCAGATCTCGTGCAGACCGTCGCGCGCGTCGCGGACCGACGTAGAGGCAGAGGTTGAGCTTTGCGGGCGCAAGCGCTGTCGAGCCTCACGAGCGCAGCTCCCCGAGCCGCTTCGCCAGCGCCGCCAGTTCCTCCGGCGTGAGGCTCTCGGCGCGCGCATCGGCCGGGTGGCCCAGCTCCACGAGCGCGGTGCGCGCCGCGTCTCGGTCCGCGCGCTCGCCGGTGGCGAGCTCGAGCGAGCGTGGCAGCGCCTTGCGGCGGTGAGCGAACACGTCGTGGACGAAGGCCGCGACTTCCGGCGAGGCGGCCGGGCCGGTGCGCCGCAGGACGAGCAGCGCGGAGTCGACGTGCGGCGGCGGCTGGAACACGTTTCTCGAGACCGGGCGGGCGAGCTTCACGTCGCAGGCGAGCTGGGCGAGCACCGACGGAATTCCGTAGGCCTTCGTGCCCGGCGAGGCGGCGAGCCGATCGCCCACCTCGCGCTGGACCATCACGCACCACAGGGCCACCTCGGGAAGCTCCTCGATCGTCTTCAGGAGCGCCGGCACCGCCACGCCGTAGGGGAGGTTGGCGACGACCTTGGTGGGGCGCGGCTCGAGGCCGCCGAGGTCGACGTCCATCACGTCCGCGATCAGCAGCTCGCGTGTTGTCGTACGGGTCGAGCGCCTCATCGAGCACGGGCTCGAGGCGCCGGTCGGTCTCGACCACGTGCACGTGGGCCGTGCGCGGCGCGAGGTACGCGCTCAGGACGCCGAGGCCGCCGCCGATCTCGAGCACCACGTCGCGCTCGTCGAGCTCCGCGAGGCGCCCGATCACGCCCAGCATGTTGTCGTCGACCAGGAAGTTCTGGCCCAGCTCCCGGTTGGGCCGGATGCCGAAGCGCGAGAGGCGCTCGAGGCTTGCGCGCGCCTCGCTCATATTGGCGGCGGTTGCGCTCACCACCCGAAAAGCCGGGCGGAGTTCGCGCTCACGATCTGTTCGATCGCCTCATAGGTGGTGCCGCGCAGCTCGGCCACGAACTCGGCCGTCTTGGTGACGAACGCGGGCTCGTTCGGCTTGCCGCGCCGGGCCTGCGGTGAGAGAAAGGGCGCATCGGTCTCCACCAGCAGCAGCTCGTCGGGCACGCTCGCCGCCGCACGCTGCAGGTCGGTCGCCTTCGGATAGGTGACGTTGCCGGCGAACGAGCAGTAATAGCCGCGCTCGACGCACTGCTCGACCCGATCGGTCAGCGAGAAGCAGTGGATGATCACGGGCTGCCCGTCGGCGTGGCGGGCGAGCAGCTCGAGCGTGTCGTCCGCGGCGGAGCGCGTGTGGATCACGAGCGGCCTGCCGAGCGCCCGCGCCAGCTCCATCTGTGCGACGAACGCGCGCTGCTGATCGTCGCGAGGGGCGTAGTCACGCTTGTAGTCGAGGCCGGTTTCCCCCACGGCACGCGCCTTCTCGTGTCCCGAAAGCTCCTCGAGCTCGGCCAGCCCGGCCTCGTCGAAGCCCTCGGACTCGTGCGGGTGGCGACCGATGCACGCGAACACCTCCTCGTGACCGTCGGCCGCGGCGAGCGCATGGCGGCACGACTCGCCGTTCATGCCGATCGCCATCACGCGCTCCACGCCGGCCTGCCGGGCGCGCGAAACGAGGTGCGCGACGGGTGTCTCGCAGTGATCGAGGTGGCAGTGGGTGTCGACCATCGCGGGGAAGTGTAGGTGGGGTTTGTCGGCCGGTACGGTTCGCCGCATCAGACCGCCCGTCCAGACGCGCTTCAAGATCTGCTGCATCCAGACGCCCGAGGAGGCGCGGCTCGCGATCGAGGCGGGCGCCTCGGCGCTCGGACTCGTGTCCGCCATGCCGAGCGGCCCGGGGGAGATCCCGGATGCGCTGATCGCGGAGATCGCCAAGGACGTTCCGCCGATGGTGGAGACGTTCCTGCTCACGCCGCTGCAGGAACCGGACGCGATCGTCGAGCAGCACCGGGCCGCGCCGACGACCACCCTGCAGCTGGTCGCCAGGCTCTCCGGACAGGCCGGCGTGCGGCTGCGCGAGGCGCTGCCGGGAGTGCGGCTCGTGCAGGTGGTGCAGGTGGAAGGGGATGCCGCGCTCGAGACGGCCGCTACCGCCGCCGAGTGGGCGCACGCCGTGTTGCTCGACTCGGGTGTGGAGGCCGAGGGCCGCCTGGGCGGCACGGGGAGGCTGCACGACTGGCGGATCAGCGAGGCGATCCGCGAGCGGCTCGACATCCCCGTCATCCTCGCCGGCGGCCTCAACCCGGACAACGTGGCCGGCGCGATCACCACGGTGGCCCCGTTCGCCGTGGACGTGTGCACCGGCGTGCGCGACGATCGCTTCACGCTCGATCCGGGCCTGCTGGAACGGTTCAGCGCGGCCGTGGCCGGGCTGTAGTTCCGGGCCCGTCAGGCCGGCTCGGGAGGCGCCTCGGGGCTGCGCTTGACGCCGGCCATCCCGACGCCCAGCAGGATCAGGACCAGCCCCACGACCGACGCGACCGTGATCCGCTCGTCGAGCAGCGTCGCGCCGTAGAGGAGCGCGATCGGCGGGATCGCGTACCCGACCAGCGACGCGCGCCCAGCGCCGGTCTCGGTGATCAGCGAGTAGTAGAGGACGAAGGCGAGCGCGGTGCCGATCACGCCGAGGCTCACGACCGCCGCGATCTCGCCGAGGTCGGGATCGTTGCGGCCCACGGTGGCGAACGCGAGCGGCAGCGTGATGATCGCGGCCGCCGCGCACGAGAAGAAGCTCATCACGATCGGGGGCACGCCCGCATGCGAGAGGCGGTTCTTCGCGTACATCGCGCCGAGCCCGTAGCTGAGCGCCGCGCCGAGCACGGCAAGCGAGCCGAAGAACTCGCCGCGGTCGTGAATCGTGTCGCCACCCACCAGCACGATCACGCCCGCGAATCCCACCAGCAGGCCCACCGCCCCGCGGCGATCGACGCGCTCGGTCGGGTCGAGGAACGGCGCGAAGAGCGCCACGAACAGCGGCCCCGGCGCGACCAGGATGCCGGTGAGACCCGAGCTGATCTGCGTCTCGCCGTAGCTGATCAGCATGAACGGGATCGCGATGCTGAGCGTCCCGAGCGCCGCGACCCGCCCCGGGTATTCCCTCATGAACCGGAACGCGCGGCCGCTGTCCTTGCGGGCGCGGACCGCGAAGTAGAGGATCAGCGCGGCCAGCGTGACCCGGGCCCAGACGATCATCGGCGCCTCGAAGCCGTCGAGCGCGATCTTGATCAGCAGGTAGGAGCCGCCCCAGATCGCGGACAGGCTCAAGAACATTGCGAGCTGCCGGGGCGTCAAACCCCTGCGGCTCTCAAAGCTCGATCCCGGCAGCCTCTAGCGCCAGCGCCTGGTTCGCGTAGAACCGTGCCCGGACGACCCGCCCGTTCCGGACGGTGTAGATCGACCCGCGTGCCTGCATGATCTCGAAGCTGCTCTCGCGCACCTGCCAGCGGTTCCGGGACAGGAGCAGCACCGTTTCCTCGTCCACTTCGATCAGCCGTTCCGCCTCGACCACGACCGCTTCCCACGGCTCCCAGTTGAGCGCGAGCAGGTCCCGGAGCCCGTCGTGGCCGCGGAAGACCTGGGCGTCGGGCAGCGCGGGGATGTCCTCGATCTCGATCTCGGGATCGGAGAGCGCGATCATCGCCTCCACGTCCCGCCGGTTGAACGCGTCGTTGGATCGCCGCACGACGTCGACGATCTCGCTCATGCCGCTTCGACAGGCTCGACCTTCGGGAAGAGTGGTGGCGGCTTCTGGGTCTCGGCGCCCCCGCCGCGGCCGCCGAACCGGGCATCTGCGAGCGCGGGCACGTCCTCGCCACCCTGCCCGAGCGCGTCGAGCAGCTGGGTGGTCGCCGCGGGCAGGTACGGGTGGAGCAGCACCGTCACGACGCGCATCCCCTCCGCCAGCGCGTACAGCACCTCGTCGAGGCGGTCCGCCTGCGCCGGGTCCTTGGCGAGCGTTCCACGGCGCCTCCTCCTCCACGTAGCGGTTGAGGCGGCGCACGCGCGTCCAGATCTCCTCCAGCGCGAGCGTCAGCTCAGCCCGGTCGAGCCGTTCCTGAACCGTCTCCGCGAGGCCGTCGAAGTCGGCCGCGAGCGCGCTCGGCGGCCGGGCCTCCGGCACGCGCCCGTCGCGATAGCGCTCGATCATCGCGAGCGTGCGGCTGGCCAGGTTCCCGTACTCGTTCGCGAGCTCGGTCGTGTAGCGGGCCTCGAAGCCCTCGGTGGAGATCGACCCGTCCTGGCCGAAGCTCACCTCGCGGAAGCAGTAGTAGCGCAGCGCGTCGGCGCCGTACATGTCGATCACCTGGAACGGATCGAGCACGTTGCCGAGCGTCTTCGACATCTTCTCGCCCTGCATCAGCAGGTAGCCGTGGATGAAGAGGTGGCGCGGCAGCTCGACCTCGCCCGCCATCAGCATCGCCGGCCAGAACACGGCGTGGAACTTGAGGATGTCCTTGCCGATCAGCTGGAACGTCGGGCGGCCAGAAGCGCTCGGTCAGGTCCTCGTCGCGCGCGTACTTGAGCGCCGTCCAGTAGTTGAGGAGCGCGTCGAACCAGACGTAGAAGACCTGCTCGGTGTCCCACGGCACGCGCACGCCCCACTGCAGCTTCGGCCGGCTCACCGACACGTCCTCGAGGCCGCTCTTGATGAACGAGAGCGCCTCGTTGTAGCGGATGCGCGGCATCACGAAATCGGGCTGCTCGGCGTAGAGCTGCTCGAGCCGCTCCTGGTAGCGTCGAGAGCCGGAAGAACTAGTTCTGCTCGCGCACCTTCTCGAGCACGATCTTGTGGATCGGGCAGCGGTTGCCGTCGAGCAGCTCCTGCTCGGTCTTGAAGTCGGCGCAGTTCGGGCAGTACCAGCCCTCGTAGACCCCCTCGTAGATGTCCCCGTTGTCGTAGATCCGCTGCATGAAGCGCTGGACCTCGGCCTCGTGCTCGGGGTCGGTCGTGCGGATGAAGAAGTCGTTCGTGCAGTCGAGGCGCTCGACCATCTCCTTGAAGTGGACGACGTTGCGGTCGGCCAGCTCGCGCGGAGAGATGCCCTCGCGCTCGGCCACCTGCGCGACCGGCTCGCCGTGCTCGTCGGTGCCGGTGAGGAAGAACACGTCCTCGCCGCGCTGGCGCATGTGCCGCGCGAGCACGTCGGCGGCGAGCGTCGTGTACGCGTGGCCGAGGTGAGGCTTGGCGTTGACGTAATAGATCGGGGTGGTGATGTAGAAGGCCACGGGAAGGTGAATATAGGCGACCGCCTGCTGCGGCCCGTTGCGGACGCCGTAGGATCCGCCGCTCATGACCGAGCGTCAGCACTTCAGCTCGGGCTCTCCGTGGGAGGACCGGTTCGGTTACTGCCGGGCGGTGCGCGTCGGCGACCGCGTGCTGGTGTCGGGCACCGCGCCGATCTGGCCCGACGGCTCCTGCGACCCGGACCCCGCCGCCCAGGCGCGGCGGTGCCTGGAGATCATCCTGACCGCGATCGGCGAGGCGGGGGGAGGCCGTGAGCATGTGGTGCGCACGCGGATGTTCGTGACGAGCGCCTCTGTGGGCGACGCGGTCGGTCGCGTCCACGGCGAGGTGTTCGGCGACGTGCGGCCGGTCTCGACCATGGTCGTGATCTCAGGCCTGCTGGATCCTCGCTTGGCATGTGGAGATCGAGGCCGAGGCGGTACTCGGCTAGACGCCGACCAAGTCCCGGTCGGCGATACTGCGGGTTCGTCGTTTCCGAGGAGAGGAAGGACCACGTGGCTCAGACCAAGGCTCAGCGCAGTGCCGCAGCGAAGAAGGCCGCCGCCACGCGCAAGCGCAACGCCGCCAAGAAGAACGCTCAGCAAGTCAAGCGGAGCGCCAAGCAAGTCGGCAAGGAGCGCCAAGGAAGTCAAGAGCTCAGCCAGCGGCACCGGCAAGAGCGTCACCGGCCTCGCCAAGGCCGCCGGCAGCACCGCCACGAGTGCGGCGAAGGCGGTCGCCAAGGGGGCGGACGCCGCCCGGCGGCGAATCGCCTAGCCACGCCGGCGTATCACCGCCAGCGAGGGAGGTACGCCCGCGCCGGGCGAAGGGCCCGGGCGATCGCCTCGTAGGCGCGGGCCGACACCGCCCGGTTCGCATCGCGCGCGGCGCGCAGCGCCTGCCGGCCGCACAGCGCCAGCACCAGCAGCCCGAGGCCCGCGAGCGCGAGCGGGCGACCCCAGTCCGACGCGGCCGCCGACGTGCGAGGCACCGGCACCAGCGCGAGCCGGTGCTGAGCGGCGAGCGGCGCCGCCTGCGGCGCGCGTCCGCGGCACCGACCCCGGCGCGACCGGCGCGGGGCGTGCGCGGATGGCCCGCGCCCCTTGCGGGGCTGTCGCGGCCGCGGCCGGGTGCGGAGCACGAGCCGGCGTCCGGACGGGCACCCCGACCGGCACGCGACCGGGGCTCGGCGCCGCGCTGTGCGTCCCCGGGACCCGCCGCGGCGCGACCACGGCACGTACCGGCGCGGGCTGCGGCGCCACCGGGACGGCGGCAGGCGCAGGCGTGACCGGGGCCGCCGGCCTCGCACCGGGGAGCGGCGGCAGCAAGCGTGAGCGGGTCGACGTAGCGGTGCTCCTGATCCGCGACGCGGACGCCGAAGTGCAGATGCGGCTCGGGCCTCGAGCGCCGCCCCGTCGTCCCCACCTCGCCGACACGGGCTCCGCCTGAGAGCTTTTCCCCGCGCCGCACGGCAACCGCCGCGAGGTGCAGGTAGCTGGTCACGTATCCGTCCACCGTGCGGACCGCCACGGTGAGACCGGAGTAGCCGAGTGCACCCGCGTAGGTCACCTCGCCCTCACGGGCGGCGCGCACCTCGGTTCCGGCCGCGAGCGGCGATGTCGATCCCGCGGTGCATGCCGCCGGCGTACGCGTTGGCGTCGTCGTTGGAGTAGTGGGTGATGACGCCGCCTTCGACCGGCCAGCTCCACGCCGGGGCGCCCCGTGCCTCACCCGTGGTCGATGCGACGAACAGAACTCCGAACGCGACCGCGGTCGCCGCGCGTTTCGCCCTCCGTGATGGGACTCTCATCGAGCCTCCTTGCCGTCGATTTGCGATTGCCGTCCGAACGTACCGGTGGGATCGGATCGCGCCGGGCCGATTTGCGCCGCCTGTCGCGGAGCGGTCGCGAGGCCGCGCGGATCGACGCAGGATTGTTTCGGACGCCCGCGTTTATGCTTCCGCCGTGCCCGACCTCGGGTCGATCGTCTTCCTCCTCTTCTTCCTGCTGCTGCTGGTGCCGATGTTCAGCCGGCGCCGCCGTGTCCGAGCAACGGCGCGAAGCACAACGACTGAGCGGCGAACGCAAGTGGGACGAAGCGCGTGCGGCCCTTAATGCAGCGCTTGCCCTCGACGGCGCCGAAGAGTCGAAAGGTCTCATCGCCCAGGACATGGCCCGTATCGAGCAGCGGGAACGAGACAGCGCACGTGAAAGCCTGGCGGCGGAGCGCGAAGCCGCGCGGGCTGCGGAGCGAGAGAAAATCGCCGCCGCCGAAGCGCAATTGCGCGCTGCTCTCAATTCGTTCGCACCGACATCAGCGGGATTGAAATCGCTGGGCACACGCATCTCGGCCCTTGCTGCGCTCGACCCGGGAAATCCATTGATTCAATCCGCCCGGGCGGGCGCAGCACAACGAATCGCTGCAAGCGCGACTGGCACGGCAAAGGCGGGCAAGTTCGACGCTGCACTGGCGTTGCTTGCAGAAGCGGCGGTTCATCTGCCCGGCGTTGCCGACATCCCCGCCGCCCGCTCACAGGTCGAAGCGCTTCAGCTCGAGGCCGCTCGCCAGGCGCAGGATCGCGCGCTCACCGCGGCACGAGAAGCATTTCGAGCCGTCATCGATCGGGCACAGCCAGCCGAAGGAGCTTGGCAACGCGAAGCGGACGCTGCGCTCGCAGCGCTGCGCAGGACTGCTGGAAGCGAAAATGCGGCGGCAGTGGCGCGAGAGCAATTGGCCGCGACGTATCTCGATGCAGCCGGCCGGCTCATCGACGAAAAGCGTTTCACGGTGGCGGCGCAGCTGCTGGACAAGGCGGAACAACTCACTCCGAAGTCAGCTGCGCTGCAAACGAAGCGAGCGCAATGGACGCAGGCGTCCGAACGGAACAAGGTCGAACGCGCCGCCGAGGAGTTGGCAGCCAGGGTCGATGCGGCAAAACAGCGCTTCGGCAATGAGATCAAAGCGGGTCGATTCGATCGTGCCCGCAGCACGTTGGCGGAGCTGCAGACGATCGCGGCGAAGGACGATGTGTTTAGTGCGCGACGCTCCGGCCATGCTTGCCGATGCTCTGGCGGCGTCGGCGCAAGCGAGGCTGAAGTCCGGCGACATCGCAGCCGCGTGGCAACTCGCTCGCAGCGGCTCGGCAATGCAAAGGGACGATCCTCGCTTCAAACAGCTCCTGACCGACATCGACACCGCTGCGAGCCGCCGCATCGACGCTCTGCTGAGCTCGCCGGAAGCAATCGATCGCGCCGCACTGTCGTCGTTGGTCGAGACGTATCGCGCGGCGGCACCCGAGAGTTATCGGTCGCGAAATCCCGCCTGGCTTGCCACGATCAAACGGCGCCTGGCCGATCTCGCATCTGACCCCGCTGCACACAACGCTTATCTCGCTGCCGTACAAGGTGCGCTTGTGGATTTCCCGGCGTTGCAATCGCTGCGTCCGGTCGATCCAAAACCGGTTGCCATCGACGCCGAGCCCACAGGTTGCAGAGAGCGCGCCCGCGCCGACATCGACATCCACTACTTCAACAAGCTCTGCCTTCGAATGGATCGACTGCGGTTGCGCCGGCAGTGCAGCCGCCGGCAGCCGCGGCGCCCGCTGCAGAGCCTAATCTGTTGGGCAATTGGTGCGGCGAGGGCGTCGGCCTTGCGTTCGCGGCGAACGAGTACTCCTTCGAACTCGGCGGCGGACGCACCATCAAGTACCCCGTCGTTCGCTACCAGCGCGCCGGCAATGTCATCACGATGTCATGGACAGACAAGAATCTCGGTCCGATGGTGACCGAATTTGGTGAGTTCTCCGCCGATGGTCAGAGCATGGTTCACTTGCGCGGCAAGACCGCGGCGAGCGCCCAGTGGCAGACGTACAACCGACGGTTCCGGCGCTGCAAATAGCGCCGGCTGCCGGAAATCTCGATCAAAGAACGATATCGATTCCAATGCCGTAGACGACATCCGACCGCAAGCCATGGTCGCCATTCACCGGGACGATGACATAGGCGTTGAGCGGTGCGTTGGCGGCCTTGAACGGGTTCCATTTCGCGGACAGCGCCGCATCCAGCACGGTGGTATCGACCGCCTCTTGATCCGGGTTGTAGCGACCCAGCAAGTCCAGGCCAGCGGTAAATTTCGGCGACATCCGCACATCGAAACCTGCCGCATACGAGAGGTTGTCCAGATAGTCCTCGCCAGTCGAGGTCTCGTAGGCAACGTTCAAGTGCGGCCCGAACGCACCGTAGCGTTTTGAAGCGATCAATCCAGCCTTGTAGCGCGTCTCGCCTGTACCCAGGAGGTTTTTTTCATCGCCGGTCGCCGCCGTGACCTGCGCGAGGAGTGACAGGTCGGGAGCGCGCTCCGCATCGCGAAGGAAGTTGTACTTGGTGCGCACCACGACATCGCCGATGCCGGTCTCGCTACCGCCGGTGGCTGAGTTCTGCAACTCGTCCTGACCGAAGAACGAATGAATGCCGGTGGCGCCGGAGACCGGCACGACTTCCGCGTGAGCGCGTCGCGCTGGCGTCCACGGAGATCACCGGCACGACGATGCCGACGTCCCATCGATCGGTCAGGCCGTAGTTGGCGAAAAAGGCAAAGACGTCGTACTCCAGATCGATATCGAGAGTGACGCGGACCAGGTCGGTTTCGAACCCACTAATGACGCCATCCGGCGGCGGTCTCTGGATGCCGCCCTGGAACGAACAGCAATCCTCGTGCGGAAAGTCGAGGACGATGTTGTCGAGTTCCTGGCCATCGATGCGGTCGTATTTGAAGCGTGAGGCGCCGAAAGCCAGATTGATCTTGCCCTTGCCGAGTGTCGTGGCGCTCTCCGCGAGCAGCGGTCCGAGGCTGTCCTGCGTTTCGACCGGCACACCCGTCGCGACGTCGAACGTGATACCGGTGAACGTCGAATTGAAGGCGAACGTCCCCGCCGACGAGGCGATTGCCGAATTCAGCAACGTGAATGCTTCGAGCGACTCGTCCGTGAAATGCGCCGCGTGCGCGGCTGCAAACGGCCCTCCCTGCGACGAGAGCGTGATGCCGTCGCCACCGTAAAGGTCGATCACGAAATTTTGCAAATCGGCTGCACTGGACAGTGCCGGACGCGAGGGCGATTGCGATTGCGCCAGCCATGCGTGCCGTCGGACGATTGTTATGCATTTTCGACTCCCTACCGAACGGAAGTTCAAGAGTGCGACCGCAGCGCTCGTGACTCAATCGACCTTTTGACCTACTGCGAGCGCGGGCATTCAGGTCGCTGCGGCGGATGCGCGAGCACCCGCCGCATGCTCGTTCAATGGGGTGTCGCGAGCGAGCTCAACGGCTGCTGGCGATCGTGGACCTGGCCTGCCGTCCTGAAACCGCCGGCGGTTCACGACGTATTGCGTCAGCATCGGTTCGTCGACTCGGGCCACGGCATTCGACACGGCGATCGTCATGCAGTCGGCGTGACGCTCCTGGTCGCGCAGTGTCATACCGCCGCGGTGGCTTTCGCACACTGCCTGCGCGGCACCTTTGATACGGTTGAACAATGTCGCAGCGCCCGCGGCCTTGTTCAGATCGAGATCTGCGAACTGAACTGTGCGCGACTTCGGTACAGCGTCGGTCGCGTGAGCGGCATTCAGCACGGCAAGGCCGAGGATCGTGGCGCTGGCGCAGAGGCTAAGAATTCTCATGGCGGTCTCCTGGTGGCGGGGACCGGGCGATTGACATGTGACCATATGGTCACATATTGTAGCGCCGTGTCCAACGACGACGACCTCACCTTCAAGGCGCTTGCCGATACGACGCGGCGATTTCTGCTCGACCTGCTGTTCGCTCGTGACGGCCGCACATTGACGGAGTTGGAATCAGAGCTCGAGATGTCGCGCTTCGGCGTGATGAAACATCTGCGCGTGCTGGAACGCGCGGGGCTCGTGGTTACCCGGAAATCAGGGAGGGAAAAGCTGCACTTCCTGAATCCGGTACCCATCCGCGGAATCTATGACCGCTGGACACGCAAGTACGCCGAGCCGTTCGTCTCGGCACTCGTCGAACTGAAAACCGATCTGGAGGAAAGGAAATGCCGACCGAGCCGCAAGCGAGCATGAACACTCAGGTGTTCGAGATCTATATCAAGGCTTCGCCCCAAGCCATTTGGGAAGCGATCACGAGCCCCGAATGGAATGCGAAATACGGCTACCAGGGACCGATGCACTTTGAGCTGCGCCCCGGCGGCAAGTTTCAGACGCGCGCGAATGCGGACATGCAGCGCATGGGGTTGCCGGAAGTGATCATCGACGGCGAGGTCCTCGAATCCGTACCGCCGCGGCGCCTCGTGCACACGTATCGATGGCTGTTCACCGAAGAGAGCAAGCGAGAAGGCTTCACGAAGGTCACGTACGAAATCGAACAAACGCCCGCAGGCTTTTCCCGGCTGACCGTCATTCACGACCTGGAAGGCGCGCCGACCATGGCCGCAGGCCGTGAAGAGCAAGTTCAACTTGCAAGGCGGGGGTGGCTGGAACTGGATTCTCAGCGACCTCAAGAGCCTCATCGAGACCGGCAAGATCATGTCGGCGGCATGACCGTAGCGTGATATCGGAGCGGTGCCGTGAGTGTGTGCGGCACCGCTCCGCGATCGTCATCTCGCCAGCCGCGCAACGAGGCTATGGTTCAGGCTTGCAAGCCGGGTGATGGAACAGGAACTTCGTGAACCCGTTCTGCACCTCCGCGACGAAGCGGCTCTGCACACGGAAGGCCTCCTGCTCACGCTTGTCGGAGTCGAGGCAACTCTTCAGGTCGAACCGGCCACTGCGGTGCTGCAAGTAGTGAACGAACTCGTGGACGGCGACGTGGTCCTTGGCGGAATCGGTCAGGTCTTCCCTGAGGAAGATGATGTCTGCGTCTTCATACAGCCCGAAAATCGGACAGGGCAGGTGGTCCTCGCACACCCGATGGCTGAACCAACCTTCCGATTTCAACTGCACCTCGGGCAGTGTGTCTGGGAATGGATACCCGGACAGCTGGGACGCCCAGGTCATCACGTAGAGAACCCACTCGTTCATACTCTCCCAGCATAGCCTTCAAGCAGGGTGCCGCTGAAAAAAATCAGCCGCGGTCTGCGCGCGCATCGCCATACGCACAAGGGGTTTGGCCGGCTGCCCGTGGAAGCCGGTCGTGCGGGCGGTTGCTGCGGAGATACTCGGGTCATGTCCATCCTCGACAACATCCGTGCCGGGCTGAATCGCGGCGAGCTGTTCGTGGAATATCTGCCGACCATGGACCTCGCCAACGGTGCGTGCGTCGGCGCGGAAGCCCTGGTGCGCTGGCGACGCGGCGAAGTGATCCTGACGGCGAGCGAGTTCATGCCGATGGTCGAGAACACGCCGCTGTCGGGCACGCTCACGTACTGGGTCATCGACACCGCGGCTGCGGAGCTGGGCGAATGGCTCGGCGCCAACCCGGACGTTCAGATCGGCATCAACGTGCCCGCGGAGATCCTCGGCCGCGGCGGGCTGGAATACGCGGCCCAACGATCGGGGCTGAATGCGCACGTCGGGCAGATCGTGCTGGAGATCACCGAGCACGGAATACCTGATCGCCTCGGTCTCACGGCACTGCAGTCCATGGCTGCGCGCGGCGTGCGCGTCGCGCTCGACGACGTCATGCTGAGCGGCACGAACCTGGCGCCCCCGACTCGTTGCCACTTCAGCAGGTGAAGCTTTCTGCGAGCTCACCGGCGAGATCAGGTTGGGCGTGCCCGGCCGGGGGGCTGAATGGCCTGCGGTCGCTCCTGCAAGCTCTTCGCTGACGGTGGTCGCCGAAGGTGTGGAAACAGACTTTCAAGCGCGTTCGCTGCATGCGGCCGGCGTGCAGTTCGCGCAGGGCTATCTCTACTGACGCCACTGCGTTCGCGCGAGATGTTCGACTTCCATGCCGTCCATCGCCCGAGCGCTGTGAGAACCCAGAGAGAGCGCAGCCAACAGCACGGCTGCACTTGTAGGGGGGAGTCTCTGAGCAGCTTTGCGTGACCGCACTACGCGGCTCCTGATCGGACCGGGTCACTTCCCGGCCAGGGAACATGGCCAAGCAACCGCGCATCCCTATTCGCCGTCAGGTGGCGCGTCGCGATTGGCCGCGCGTCCTGGCCGCATCAACACTCCAGGGCAAAGGAAGGGAAGCGGTATGAAAGGACCAATCCGTTTAGGTTTGATCGCAGGGGTCATGCTCTGCGCTGTCAGCTTCACCGCTGCCGCGCAAGTCGCGTCGAGTTACAAGGTGACGCTCATCTGGAAGCGAATTCTCGATCCGGATCACGAGAATCACGAGTTCGAGGTCACTGATATCAACGACAAAGGGCAAGTGTCGGGCTGGAGGATCAGCGATGCGACGCAGGATGGCGCATTCATCTGGCGCAGCGGCCAGTTCCGGATCGTGTTGCCGCCCAGCGGCGGCTTCAGTGCACGGGCGCTCGGCATCAACGATTGGTCGGAACTGGCGGGTATCTATGGAACGTTTCCTCCGGATCGAACGCACGGATTTTTCTGGCGAGGCGGACGGTTGACGGAGATCGCAGCGGTGCCAGGCGAAAGCGACCTGAGCGCGGTCCATCTGAACAATCGCCGCCAGGTCGTAGTCCTGTCGCGGCACCCTGAGACCGGCGCTCAATACTTCATCTGGCAGCGCGGTGAGGTGACACCGCTCGAGCGCGTAGCCAATCGCGGTTTCGAGGCATATCGGATCAACGATCGGGGCGTCGTAGTCGGCCAATTCAGCGGCGATGGCGGCACGTCAGTACCGCTCCTGTGGCAGGACGGTGCAGCGATGTTGCTCGATCCGCCTGAGGGCGCGATGACCGCATCCGGTCGTGACATCAACGATCACAACACCCTCGTCGTCAATGCGACCATCGCGGGACGATCCGCTGCTTATCTATGGCACGAGGGCGAATACATCGCACTGCCTGGTCTGCCCGGACGGGAGTGGACCCGCGCATCCGCAATCAACAACAGCGGCGTAGTGGTCGGGAGCAGCTCAGATGAATCCGTAGCTGGGCCGACAGCCACTGTCTGGGATGGCGTGCGGGCCGCCGACTGAACGCGCTCGTGCGGCGAACGATCCACTCAAAGCGCACGTGCGATTGCTCTTTGCACGTACTGAACGATCGTGGCGAGATCGTCGCCAGGGGCATCGACCTGCGGGACTTCGATCACTTCGCGCTCCCGCCGACATTCACTATCTGCTCACACCGATCGATTGAGTCACTGGGCGCGTGGCGAAGGCGGAAGCGAATGCTTCCGCCTTTGCCTTCGGACTGCGAGAATCCGATCATTGCCGACAGCTATTGAGTAAGGACATTTGTTCTTGCTGCTTAGCCCTTATTGGCACTAGCGGTGCACGTGGATAAGGAGTCACCTGTGTTCACGTGTGAACCCCTCAATGATGTGGAGATGAAGTCATGGACGCGCCTGTCCCGGATTCAAGACCGCCGCGCGATCGTTCTTCAAGCTGATCCTGCTCTACCCGGCGCTGGCAATCGCGGCCATCGGTGCGATACCGCAGTACATTCAGGTATTCAAGGCCATGCAGTGGGACGTGCCCGTCAATTCGGTAAATTCTGCCGAACGCGACCACAACCTCTGGGTGAAGAATATCGACTGTGGCGGCGGCAGGGTCTGCCGGATTCACCCCTTGCCGACAATACCCGGGTCGTTGCGCGAGCGCGCCCGTCCGGTGATGTGCTGGTCAAGGTGAGGCGCGTCACGGTGCGAGTGAATCGTATCGCTGGGTTCCTCTTGAAGAGGCGAAGTCCAAAGACAGCAAACTGGCAGCGCTCTTCGGGATCTCCACCGCAGTGGCACAGGAAGTCACCCATACGCCCATCCGCTTGGCCCAGGCTTGCCAACACTGGCTGGATCAGGCGAAGGGCATCCTGGTACGCCGCATCCGTCAGGGCGGCCAGTGCTACGACGAGACTGTAAACACCTTCACCGGGCAAGTCGTCAGCAAGACGCCCGTGCAATGCGACAACAGGTGCTGACATCGAGTCGAAGCGCTATTACCGCACCAACTCGAACTCATAGCTCTTGACGATGAAGCTGCGCACGGTGTCCTGATCCTCAGCGATCTTGAGCGGGATCATGTGCGTGACGCCATTCTCGAACCGCAGGATCAGCGTCCATTTGCGCAATTCATAGTTGCCGCTGCCGTTGTGCATCAGCGGCCCGCCGGTCTTGCAGATCATGTTCTCGTTGAGATTGGCGGCTTCGAACCTGCCGGCGGTGTTGAACTTGAGAATGCTCGGCTCGTCACCGACCGGTCGATACGCGTAGAGGCCATTGAGTTTGGCGCCATCGATGGGACGGAGCTGCGGTAGCACCCGCCCGTCCAGGATGAACCGTCCGCCTTCACGTTGCAGCTGCCACGCGGCCCCTTCCTTCCAGGTGATGTCGATGCCGCGGGTCGATTGGTTCTCGCGCCAACTGCCGTAGCCCGCCGGCAGTGTTTGCAGGTTAGTCACCGGCAGCGCGGCATAGCATGCAATCGGACCGTTGATGACTGAGCTGCGTACGACGACGCCATTGGCAAAGAAAAGAATGTGCTCGGTGAGCCGGCTCGACGTCAGCGCGAACGAGTTCATCTCGTGGTAGATCAACGATTCGACAATGCGTATGTCATCGACTGCTCGGCGTCGGCGCCGCGTCGCCCAGTTGAGCTTTGCCCAATATGGATTCGAGCGCGGTGATCTGCGCACGGTAGCCTTCAGCGGAGGGCGACACGACGACGATGCCCAAGCATCGGGCCGCCTCAGGGGTCGTATAGAGCCGATACCAGAAGCGCTGCTGGCTGGTTGCGTCGAGTCCCTGGGCCTCCGTCCAATGGAAGCGTCCGTTGATGCCGGATTGCAGGCGGCTCGGCGCATTCACCATGCGCAGCACTTCGCCCCAGAGCGCGTTGTGAAGGATGGCCGGCGTGGTTGGGTTGGGCACGGCTACGTTGAATAACTGCACCTCGCCGCGATCCGCGCCGGCAACGTAGCTCACCGTGCCATCCGGACGCGCTTGCCGCTGCCACTCGGCCGGGAAGCTGAGCGTCATCGAACCGATGGTTTCGGTATTCGTGGCCATGGCCGGTGCGGCGGCAGCGAAGCACAGCGACAAGAGCAGACGCAGAGCCTTGTGGTTCAAGTGCGCTCCTACGTGCCCGTGCGGGAGAACGTGAGCGTGTAGACGAGAGGCTGATCGAGCTGCGGGCTGGTCAGCGTCACCAGCATGTTCAAGCGCCCATCGGCGCCGACGCTGAAAGCGTTGGCTCGCGTGCCGTCGTCCGCCTTGAACGTCTGCACCAGCCGGTCGCCGTCCCACGTGGCGTTGACGTCGAATATCTCGCCGTCCTCGCGAGTCCAGCGGATCGTGCTGCCGTCGGCCGGCATCTGCACGGGCTTTCGACCGTCGAATGCGACGCTGATCTCGCCGCGGCCGATTCCGATCTCGACGCGCCGATGCGCCTCGTTCGTCTTCTTCAGCCGGCTGCGCGCGATCGGACGCTTGATGAAGTTCATCTTCGCGACGGCCGCCTCGATTGCGGTCTCGATCGTCTGGGCGCTCTGTTGCTCATTGAGGAACGTCCCTTGCAGCGAAGGATCGTCGGCCTGGGCCGCAGCCGCAACGGACGCGATCAGGGCAAGCAGCAGCGCCCGGCGATGTCCATTGAAATGTCCATGTCGACGCATCGCGATCTCCTCATCTTCACGGACTCGCGGCGGCTCGGCTTTGGGCGCTCGGATTCGCTGCGATCACCAAAGTGCGCTCATCTGCCAATGATAGCAGTAACCCGGCATATTGGCTCGTAGGTGATCCTTTCATGAAGCCGCTCGCCTTGTATCTAAACCTCGTTGCAGGACATTAGAATCCTTTGTCGTGATTATTTCGCCTACTTGAAATTTGAAAGGCGTCTTGGAGTTCCGGCAGTAACTCATATTAGTTCCTCGTCCCTTATCATGAGATCGTCGGGTTGCGCCGTGGTAGTTATTCGCATTTGCGCGTTCAAACAGCCCATAAGTCAGGATCGGTGACCGCCAGGCGCTTCGCTTCTGACGGCTTCACGACGCAAGGGACATTGGCGTTCAATGACGCAGCTGAGATGGCGTGCGATTTCGTGCCCTTCTGGAATGCCGGCCCTCGCGGTCGATGAGGGCCCGCTGCACGGATAACCCTGCACAAGCTCACCTCAGCGTGCCGCGAAGCTCAGACGACAGCGCGCCGCGCTCAGCTCAACCGTTAGACAGCACCGTGATGCTGCGGCCCGCCTTGCTCGAAGACATCCCCGCAATGCATGCGCTGCGCCTCGCGGTGCGCGAGAACAGGCTCAGTGATCCCTCAAGGGTGACGCAGGCGGACTACGAGCGCCGCCTTGCTAACCCGGGGCGAGCTGGGTAGCGGAGGTGAACGGCAGCATCGCTGGCTTTGCCATTGCCGACTTTCCTTCGCGCAGCGTTTGGGCGCTTTTTGTGAACCCGGTTTCGAAGGGCGCGGGATCGGCCGCTCCCTGCTGCAGCAGGTCACGCAGAGCCTCGAGGCGGCTGGCCCCGGGACAATTCACCTGTCGACCGAACGTGGCACTCGCGCCGAGCGGCTTTACGCTGCAGCAGGATGGACCCGGCTCGGGGAGCTGCCGAACGGAGAGATCCACTTTGTGCGGGTGGTGCCATGAAGTCGCTACTTCGCAATCCGATGGCCGACTACAACGCGTGGGCGAATGGGCGGCTATATAGGATGGCGAGCCGACTGCCAGACGAGCAGTATCGACGAGACGTTTGTGCATACTTCAAGAGCTTGCATGGCACGCTCAATCACATCATGTGCGCCGACCTCATTTGGATGCGTCGGCTGACTGGCGCTGGAGATCATCCGACGAATCTAGATGCAATTGTTTTTGATGACCTCCCGTCGTTGTCGGCTGCAAGACAACAAGAGGATCAGCGGATCATCGCCTACGTCGAAAGCCTCTCTGACGCGCAGTTGGAAGAGACGTGGGCCTATCGGACGCTGAATGGAACTCCTCAGAAACAACGCCGCCGAGAGATTCTTGCGCATTTGTTCAATCACCAGACACATCATCGTGGCCAGGCACACGCGATTTTGACGGTACTCGGCGTTTGTGAGCCGGATGGACTGGATCTCCTGCTCATGCAATGGGAGCGTAAGGAACTCTAGAATGTCAGCGTCCCCGAGGACTGCCGAGCCGAGTCTGGCCACAAGAAGCACCTCTGTTGAGGTCTGGATCCTCTGGGTTGCCGCGGCCGTGGCCTGGCGTATCTGGTGCTGCAGCGTCCGTATGCAGGCGACGTTGCGCTCAAGACGTCGATGTGCGTGTTGCTCGCGATCGCGGCGTTTCGCGGCAAGCTGAAGCTCTTCGCGCTGGCGTTGCTTTTCTCGGCCGCAGGCGATGCGTTCCTCGCCTACGACGGCGAACGACTTTTTGTCCCCGGCCTGGCGAGCTTTCTCGCGACGCACGTGCTGTATGCCGTCGTCTTCGTGCTTGCGACGAAGGGCGCAGCGACGCCGATGAGCGCTGGACGCAAGGTGATGTTCGCCGTCATCCCGACTTTCGCGGCTGCGTACAGCGCGGTGCTGTGGCCGAACCTCGGCGCGTTGGCGATCCCGGTCATGCTCTACATCGCGGCGATCGTCGTGATGGCGATGCTGTCGTTGCGCGTTCGACCGATCGAGGTGCCACTCGGCGCGGTGCTGTTCATGGTTTCGGACAGCCTGATCTCCCTCGAGAAGTTCTTGTGGCAAGCCGCGTGGGTCGGACCGCTGGTGTGGATTACGTACGCGCTCGCGCAACTGATGATCACCCGCGGCATGCTGACGAGCACGCGCAAGGGCGTTGTGGTCAGTCCGGAAGGGTCTGGATGATTCAGCCGCGCGAGGAATGATGGAGATCGGATCTACGCGAAGGCAGGATCGATTGCGTTGCTCACGCGCGTGGGGCGCGTGGGTCGAGTTGCGCATCTGAAGGAGTGGGCGAAGAGATGTCGGCAGCAGCCATCAAGGAGCGTGTTGATTCGGAGATCGAGGGCATCGACTTGAGTGCGTTCGGCTGGAAGTTCAGGCCATTTTTGCTTAATGTGCCGGAGCTGGTTCAACTGAAGGAACACGACGGCAGCATGAGCGCAGTCTGGATCGTGCTGCGACAGTCCGACGGCTATTCCATAGTGTTTGAGCCGAGGATCGAACAGTTTGGATTGGCCACTGGTGGCACGATTGTCGGTATCTACGGTGGTTTCGTGGATATGCTCAATGCCATGTAGCCTTCTAACAAATTATTCGAGCCGACGTGCTAAGACGCACGCGGCTCAACAATGTCGTTAGGCGTGCAGCAATGGATATCCGCCGCCTCAACCCTGATGACGCTTCTTTGTTCTCGCGGCTGCGCCTGAGGGCACTGAGCGAAGAGCCGATGTCGTTCTCGTCCAGCCCAGAGGAGCACGCGAAGTTCGACATCGACTCTCTTGGTAAGCGAATTGCTCCATCGCTCGAACCCATTTGTCTGGAACGTTTGACAGTACTGGCGATCTAGTCGGAATCGTCCGCGCGTGTATCGGCAGGCGCCCGCTAAGCATGCGCACAAGGCGTTTCTGTGGGGCATGTATGTCTCTCCTCCTCACCGCGGGTGCGGTGTCGCCAAGAGGTTGGTTGAGGCCGCTATCCGCGAAGCCGCTACACTGCCTGGCATTGAGTTGTTGTGCACTTCCGTGTTCCTCTCGGCTCCGCCGGCACGTGCCTTGTATCCAAGGTGCGGTTTCACGAGTTGGGGAATACAGCCTCGCTCGGCCAAGATAGCAGCCGAATACGTGGCCGAGGAACACTTTATCCTTGAGCTGCCACGCTGAAGCTGCTGCAAGTGCCTACCAAGCGAATGCACGCGACCGCCCAAAGGCATGCGCCTTTGGGTTCGCGCTGCGCTTGCGCAGCGCCGGCGCGTGATTCGCGGCGTTATGTCGCGATAAGAATGCGAAGCGTTGCAGCGCACAACTAAAGACGCATCGTGCCACTATTCGGAAGCAGGTGCATCACCGTCCGGCATCTGTCAGCTGCGTAACCCCGCGACACTTCGGAGACGAGCACAGTCGTTCATGAGCTGGGCTGGACCTGGAATCATCACGAAATTCTGCCATTCGTGGCCGCGTTCGAGAGCTCGGCGAGGCTGACCGCCAAGGACGCTTCTGGACATCACCGATCCAGCCTTTCAGACCGTTTGCATTCGTGTCCAGCGTCAGCAACTTGCATCGCTCACAAAGTCGTTTGTACGAATCGCCATCGGTAACAAGGGGTCACGTCCGTGGGGGCAGTGCGCAGCTGTGTACTCCTGAAGTGCTGCGCACTTTGTTCGCGGCTTGCCAGCCACGTTATGTCGCGATAACCGAGTTCGACTCATTGCGGCGGCAAGCCTTAAATGAGGCCTCGAATCCCGCACGCACAGAGCGATCGGAGTGCCATTCGTCACCGCGCATCGCATAGCCGCCGCAGCTTCAGAACGACAAGATCGTATCTCGACTCGTCACGCGAAGCATCGCGGGCCTCAGTGCCATTCATGCGGCTAGCGCTGTCATTCTTCGACCACAACATACAATATCTGAGCTAGCAGCGGCCGTCGATAGCTTGCGCAGCCGTGCACTGCGCATCGAGCATCTTCCGTACTCACTGAGATTACATCGGCGACGCCACAAGCGCTTCACGTCTCGCGGACTCACATCAATCGATGGCGCCTGTGCTCGTGGCACAGCGGCAAATCGCGTTCTGGTGACGTTCAGCAGTGAGCCTCGTGTCGACGGCTCTTCGGGCCCGGTCTCGGTACGAAGCGGCAAGCGGCCGAGATGGGCGTGTTGCTTCATCCGTCAGCATTCGTTGATACCTCTGAATTCATGGCGGACGTTAAAGGAAGTTGCCCTCCGTCAAATCGCGCCCGTATGTCACCGTCAGCGTTTTCGGAGATGCCGTCCGTTATCGAGTCATATGTTACTGCAGCAGTCTCGGTGTCGCCGCGTTCGCACAGCATCGCAATCAAATTAGGGCATTGCGTCCACAGTGCCCAGTGAGGTAAAATCGCGCATGAAGGTTTATGAACTGCTTCATCGACCGCCTAACAATGCGCTGGTTCCGACTCGCAACGGCGAAGCGCCTTTGCTCGCGGCACAGTGGCAGGCGTTAGGTGTCAGATGGACGTTCGCGAGATACAGACCTCGGAGATCGAGGCGGCTGGGTCTCCTGGCGAACAATGGCTGGGCACCGCGTTGCGGACCCAGATGCGTTCCGACAGCTCGTTGCAAATTCACAGCGCGCGATTGTCGCGGTTCTTGATGGCACCATCGTGGGTTTCGCTCGAATTACTGATCCTGCATCGCCATCCACGGCGTGAACAGCTTCGGGCCGCCCTTTCCGAGCTGCTCCTTCATCTTCGCGTTCGGCGTTCCCAGCACTTCGCCCGTGACGGAGGCGGTGGCCATGATCGGCTCCATCAAATGGCTGATGTTGGAAAAGTGCTCGATCGCGGCGTCGGCGTCGCGGTAGCGCTCGAACACCACCGCCTCGCTCTCATCCTCGTTGAAGAAGATTTCGTACTGGAGCGTGCCGCTGTCCTTGGTCCGCACGATCTCCATGGCCTCTTCCGTCAGGCGCTTCCATTCCTCGACCTTGCCGGGATGAAATTTGACCCGTGCGATTCCTTTGATCTCGTCCATTGTTGCTCCCTTTCGAAGTTCCCGGCTCAACGGTTTGGGGAGCCGCTTGGTTCCGTGCAAAGATTGCGGCAGGCACGCATACGGACCCAACAGGCACTCCGCACATGAAAGCAAGCCGCGCTTTTCTCGCCGGAAGTATCGCTCTGCTTGCAGCACATTCCCTGCAGGCTCCCGAAGACGCATCGGCTCGAGGCCACGCCGGAGACGGTCGCGTACGGCTACTACTGGTCCGAGGCGAAGCCGGTGCTGCGCATCGCGTCGGGCGACATCATCGACGTCGACACGCTGCTGACGAACACGCCGCGCGGGCTCGCGCGCGCCGGCGTGCCCGACGACGAAGATCCAGGCGTCGCTCAAGGCGATCGTCGCCGAGCGTCACCGGCGATCCGGCCGCGGCCCCGGCGGCCACATCCTGACCGGGCCCGGTCTACGTCGAAGGCGCCGAGCCGGGCGACGTGCTCGAGGTGAAGGTCCTGTCGATCGATCTGCCGATCGACTACGGCTACAACGGCTGCAGCGGTTTCCTGCCGCGAGAACTGCGACCGACGCGCCGGCGAAGATCATTCACGCTCGATCGCAAGACGATGACGTCGGAGTTCCTGCCGGGCATCGTGATTCCGCTGAAGCCCGTTCTTCGGCAGCATGGGCGTCGCGCCGGCGCCGGAGCTCGGCCGCGTCAGCAGCAACCCGCCGGGCCGCCACGCCGGCAATCTCGACAACCGCGAGCTGGTCGCCGGCATCGACGCTCTACATTCCGGTGTTCGTGCCGGGCGCGCTGTTCGAGGTCGGCGACGGCCATGCCGCGCAGGGCGACGGCGAAGTCGATCAGACCGCGATCGAGACGTCGCTGCGCGGCCGGCTTGCAGCTGACGGTCCGCAAGGACATGAAGCTGACGTGGCCGCGCGCGGAAACGGCGACCGACTACATCAGCATGGCGACCGATCCCGGATCTGACGATCGCGACGAAGGCCGCGATCCAGGAAATGATCGATTTTCTCGTCGGCGACGAAGGGCCTGACCAAGCATCAGGCGTATCAGCTCGTCGAGCATCGCCGGCAACGTCGCGATCACGCAGCTCGTCGACCTGCCGAATCATCGGCGTGCACGTGAAGATGCCGAAGAGCATCTTCAAGAAGTGAGCCCAACCATGCATACCCCTACTGTTCTTGCCGCACTCGTGCTGGGTCTCGCAGGGCACTTGCCTTCTGCAGCCATTGCCGATGTCACGGTCGATCCGGCTCGTCTCTCCCAGCACGTGAAGACTCTGTCCTCCGATGCGTTCGAAGGGCGCGGCCTGCTACGGCAGGCGAGCAGAAAACGGTTGCTTACCTGGTCGAGCAGATGAAGGCGGCTGGACTTCAGCCGGGTGGCGATTTGAAGGATGGCAAGCGGGCTTGGACGCAGGACGTCCCGCTCGCGCAGTTCAACATCAGCGGGTCAGTGGATGTGAGCGCGACGGCGCAGGGCCAGCGCCGCCCACTGGCGCAAGGGAAGGACGTCGCGATCCGCGCGGCAGCGACCAGCATCGACCGCGTGCAATTCAGCGATGCGCCCGTGGTGTTCCTCGGGTACGGCGTGACCGCGCCGGAACGTAGTTGGGATGACTACCGAGGCGTCGACATGCGGGGAAAGCTCGGCATCGTGCTCGTGAACGACCCTGACTTCGAAACGGAGTCGGGTGAGTTCGGCGGGCGCGCCATGACGTACTACGGCCGCTGGACCTACAAGTACGAGGAGGGCGCGCGGCACGGCGCGCTCGGCATCCTGATCGTTCACGAGACCAAGCCCGCGTCGTATGGCTGGGCGACGGTCGAGAATTCCAACACGAATACGATCTTCGACATCCTGCGTGCGAATCCGCGCGACGAGCACGTCGATGTCGAGGCGTGGATCCAGCGCGATGTTGCCGTGGAACTGTTCAAACAGGCAGGTCTCGATTTCGAGGCATTCAAGAAGCAGGCGCAGTCGAAATCGTTCCGCGCCGTTCCACTCAAAGGCGTGACGATGTCCGCCAACTACAGAATCGCGCGTGAGACGGTGGTTTCGAAGAATGTAGCCGGCCTGTTACCGGGCACGAAGCGGTCGAACGAAACGGTCGTCTACAGCGCTCATTGGGATCACCTCGGCGTTGGCAAGCCAGACGACACGGGCGATCGCATCTTCAATGGCGCCGTCGACAATGGCACCGGCCTGGCTGCGTTGCTCGAGCTCGCGCGTCTCTTTGGCGCTGCCCCAAAGCCGGAGCGCTCCGTTCTCTTCCTCGCGGTGACGGCTGAGGAGAAGGGATTGCTTGGCACCGAGTACTATGCCAGCAACCCGCTCTATCCGCTCGAGACGACAGTCGCCGACATCAACATGGATTCGCTCGGCACGCGCGGACCCACGCGCGACTTCGGCACCATGGGCGCGAACACCCTCGTTGACGAGTTCGTGGCAGCGGCTCACGAGCGAAAACGCACGCTCGCACCGGATCCGCGGCCGGAAGCAGGTTCGTTCTACCGGTCCGACCACTTCCCGTTCTCGAAGGCGGGCGTACCGGCGGTGTCATTCTCATCGGGCGAGGACCTCGTGAATGGCGGCAAGGAAAAAGGCCGCGCCCTGCGGGAGGATTTCACGGCGAAGAAATATCATCAGCCGAAGGATGAATGGAGCGAGAGTCTGGACTTCACCGGTACGGCGAACGACGTCGCACTGATCTACGACGTTGGGCGCTCACTCGCGAACTCGGAAAAGTGGCCCGAGTGGAAGGCCGGCAGCGAGTTCAAGGCGCTGCGCGACAAGTCGGGCAGCAAGCGGAAGTGAATGCCGGGCCGCGTCGGTGCCAATTGCACGCGCAGCTTATGTGAGATGCGAAGCGTGATCGCGCCCGCAGTTTCGGCCCGTGCGCGCCCCAGCGAGACGGCCGCACGCTGAGCCGATTGCTCACACCATGTACGCTTCGGGGTGAGAGGTGATTCTCAATGGCAGAGCGGGAAATGAGCGGCAAGGCGCTCCTCGACAAGCTGTATAGCGGGCTGGATACGATGCCCGTGGTCGAGGCTGAGATGGACGCGCGCGATTTGCGCAGATTGACTGATGAATTCCTCGGCAAACCGACGGAGCCGACTGCGTCCGGCCGGCACCCGGCAACGGCGTCCCCAGCTGCCTTCAACGCGCGGTCCGCCCCGCGCGCGAGGATATTGCGTTCATCGCTTGTCGTTCTTTGTTCGGTCGCAGTCGCCGGCGTGATCGCCGCCGGGGTTCTGAGCGAATCCGACAAGCGGGCTGCTTTGCCTCCGCCGCCCCCTGCTGTCGTTCCTGTCTCGGTACCTCCGCCATTGGTGCAATCCGCGGAGTTGGCGCCGCCTGAACCGGTCGTGCTCACGAACCCGTTCGATGCGACCGAGAAATTCACGTTTCCGCCGGGCACGAGCAAAGCCGACGCTCGCGATCAAATGGCGACACTGCTCTTGCAGCGCGCGATGGAGCGCCGCGCCCATATCCCACGAGCTCGCAAACTGGCCGCCCAGCCGCACGCGCCCTCGACCGGCCACGGCTCGTAGCCGTTTGCCGGACGTCTCTGGACAACTGAACTTCAGCCGCCGGTCTCGAATCCTGGATAAAGCGTCATCCCCCCGTCGATGAAGAGTGTCGTGCCGACGAGATAGTCCGTGAAGTCCGACGCCAGCCAAACCGCCGCACGGCCGATCTCTTCCACCTCTCCGATGCGCTTGTAGGGCACCAGTTTCATCAGCTCGGCATACGCCTGCGTAGTCGACCACGCCGCCGCATTGATTGGCGTACGGATCGCCCCCGGAGCGATGGAGTTCACGCGGATGCGCTTTTCGGCAACCTCCTGCGCCAGGCTCTTCATCAACAACATTAGCCCTCCCTTCGATGCGGCATAGTTCACATGGCCGGCCCATGGAATGACTTCGTGGACCGAGCTGATGAAGATGATCTTGCCGGCCGCCACCGAGATTTCCGGCCGCACGCCACGGCGCAGAAACTCGCGCACCGCCTCGCGCGCGCACAGAAAGGCGCCGCGCAAGTTGACGTCCATCACGGCATCCCACTGCGCGATGGTCATCTCGTGGAAGGGCGCATTACGCTCCACGCCGGCATTGCTAACGAGGATGTCGATCGTGCCAAACTCGCGCACGGCTGCGGCGAACATGGCTTGCACCTGCGCTTCGTCCGACACATCGGCATGCGCGATCAGGGCGCGTTGCCCGGAACGGCGAACTTCTTCGGCAACCGCCTCTGCATCTTCCTCTTTGGTCACATAGTTCACGATCACGTTGGCACCGGCTCTGGCGAGTGAGATCGCAATGGCGAGACCGATACCGGAATTGGCACCCGTCACCAGCGCGGTCTGGCCTTTGAGCAAGGTGAGCGCCTGCACGGCCGGGACCACCGGCTGCGGCAGGTTCATGCGCGTGTAGTAATTTTCCATGTTCGCTGAGCTTCTCCGCGGCGCACGGCAAAATGATGTTGCGTGTGAAACGTATACCTCTCAGTCGTAGTTATCTGACATACGGGGAGCGGGCGTGCGATCACGCCAAACCCAGCAGGACTACCGAAACTTCGGAGAGCGTGATGGCATACCACACGACCTACGTGCAGCGGCAGCAATACCGGATCCACGTCAGGGAGTACCCGGGAGAGGAACCGGCGATCATCCTGATGCATGGTTTCCCGGACAACCTGCACCTCTACGACCGCCTGTTTGAGTATCTTTCGCCACCGCGTCGAGTCGTTGCCTTTGATTTTCTCGGGTGGGGGGCGTCGGATAAACCCTCTCGCTACCCATACACCGCGACCAACCAAGTCGATGACCTCGATGCCGTGGTCACTGGTCTGCAGCTTCAGCGGGTCATTCTCGTCGCGCACGACGCATCTGGCCCACCGGCCATCGACTGGGCGGTCGACCACTCCGAGCGTGTTGCCGGGCTGGTGTTGCTGAACACGTACTACTGCGCCATGCCTACGCTGCGGTCCCCGGAGGCAATCTGGTTGTTCTCGACACCAGTGGTCAGGAACATCGCGCGGCCGGTGTCGCGATTGTTCGGCGATTGGATCTTCCGCCGCATGTATCAGTGGCAGGTAGGAAGATTCTTCAGAGATGCGGAGATCAGAGAACGGTTCGTACCGCTGCTGTATCAACAGTTCGATGCCACACCCAGCGCTCGTCCTGCCTTCTTTCGGTTGAATGAGGACCTGTTGTCCACTGTAAGGTCACGCACCAAAGCGCTCCCGAGGCTTGCAGAGTTCAAACGGCCGGTCCGGATCATTTTTGGCGATGCCGATCCGTACTTGAATACCGGCGTCGCCCGCCGCTTCCATGAGATCTTTCCAACGTCTGAGCTGTTTCTTGTGCCTGGTGCTCGACACTTCGTCCAGATGGATGAGCCCGCGCAGGTGGGGCGGTTCATTCTCGACATGCCCTATGCGGGCAACAAATAGCGGACGTTTGGAGCATCGCTCGGCCGCTGGTGCGAGGCGACGCGATACTTTCCCGCCTCCATGCGTCATCGCTTTCCACTGATCGCCGCCTCGGCGATCGGGCGCATCGCGGCATAACCTTCAGCCGTCGGGTGCACCTCGTCCTTTGCAAGGCCCAGCTTCACATTCCCGTTGGCGTCCGTCAGCGCGGCGGCGTAGTCGGCGTACGTCGCGCCGATCTCCTTTGCATAGGTGCGCATCCATTCGTTCAGCACGATGGCAACCGCCTTGGGCTGGAGGTCTGGCCGCCACCAGTACTTTGATGCCGGCGGTACGGAACCGAGTACGACGCGGATCCCGTGAGCGCGTGCGATTTCGCACATCGCCATGAAGTTTTTCTTCGAATCCTCTGGCGACATCGGTCCGGTGTTCTGAGCAATGTCATTGGTGCCGGCCATGATGTGCACTACGCGCGGCTTCAATGCAATGACGTCAGCATGCATGCGCACGAGCAGCTGTGGCGTGGTCTGCGCACTGATGCCGCGGCCTATATTGGCTCCCGCGAAAAAGCCCGGATCTGTACTGGCCCATCCTTCGGTGATGGAGTCGCCTAGAAATACCGCGTCGACGTTTGCACCACGAGATATGAGCTCTACGTTGGCTTGACGATATCTGCCGAGCCAAGCCCAATCTGTCAGCAGACGCGGCGGCTGCAGCGCCGGCGCCGTGTTGGGCTGTTCGCCGCATCCTTCGATGGCGCGCGCCATCGATGGCAAGGCGAGACCGGCTCCAAGAGAGCCCGCGATCAGTGAACGTCGACTGAACTCTGTCATCCTGTTGCTCCTGCAAGTCTCTTGTATTGCGAACTGAAATATACGGTGTCGCGGCTGTTGCTCGCGAAAAATATTCGGTGTGAGTACATCCGCAGCCTCGCGCGATCCGTAGCGGTACGACTGACGCGAACTTCGCAGACTATTTCATGGAGCGGTTGTGCCGGCACAGGTGTGTAACGTTCTGACGATGGCGTGCGATCGCGGCTTTGGGCTAGGATCCGCGGTCGTGAAAGTGGCAGTAAACGATGGCTTGCAGTCCGAGGCGGCGGTAGTGCGCGATCTGGCCGCCCTGGTCGAGCGTATGCGCAGCGGCCAGGAGCGGGCGCTCGAAGAGTTGTACGACGCCACCGTCGGCAAGCTCTACGCGCTCGCGTTGGCGATTCTGCGCAGCGCCGAGGATACCGAGGAAATCGTTTGCGAGACCTATGCGTATGCGTGGGCGAATGCTGCGCGCTTCGATGCGAGCCGGGCAAA